>JAQXDL010000025.1 GCA_029251375.1 Pseudomonadales bacterium
TTAATAGTTCGGTAATCATACGGCTAAATGGCGTAATGCTTGACCGCATCTTCATCCCAATCGATACCACTGCCAGGTCGATTAGGCACAATGATGTTGCCATCTATAATCTCGAACGGCTCGGCAATTAGCGGCAGCGCCCAGTCGCAAGACTCAATCCAATCGGCTGATTCACTCGCTCGCATCAAGTGCGCAGAGACTTCCGGATACAGATGACTTGATAGTGGCAAACCGGCGGCACCAGCAATTGACGCTGAGCGTATCCAACCTGTAACACCACCGATACGCATCAAGTCAGGCATATACAGGTCCGCTGCATGAGCCACAACCGCTTTGTAGAATTCCCGTGGACCGTAGATATTTTCTCCAATCTGGATCGGCGTTTTAATCTCACGGGTGATCTGCGCATAGGCCTCAATATTGTCGTACACGATAGGTTCTTCAAACCAGTACAGACCTTGATCGTCCAAAGCATGCAGGCGCAACAGCGCTTCACCGAACGCCATACCCTGATTGAAATCTGACATGATGTGGACATCATCGCCGACTGCATCGCGGACAATCGCAATCGCCTGCAAGTCCTGCTTAATCGTTTCCCGGCCGAGTCGCATTTTAACCGCACTGTAATTGCCTTCACTGACCAATGCGGCAGCTTCGTCACCGAGTTCGTCCAGCGGTTTCAACCACAGTCCATTGGTGTTGTATGAGCGCACTGGTCCCGGACTGCCACCGAGCAGACTGGCGAGCGGCATATTAGCGGCTTTCGCCAGAGCATCCCATATCGCCATGTCAAGGCCGGCAAGAGCGATTAGGGTAATGCCTTCGCGGCCCACGAGATGCAATGAACGCATGCTCTCCGCGTAGACATCAAGCGGGGCAAGTGGTTTGCCCCTAAACATATCTGCAAGGTCCTCAATCGAATGAACAATGGCGGCAACCGATCGCTGTCGATAGGGCTCCAAATAACTGCGACCAACGATACCTTCTTTAGTATAAATATCGATCAATATCAGGGGCCAATCCTGCAGCTGACCAACCTTCGCGACAATCGGACGCTTGAGTGGCACCGACACGGTACGAACTTGTATGCTTTCCAAGGTGAGTATTTGCGTCACAGCAACTGCCCTTACTTTTATTAATTTACATGAGTATATGACGTGGGCGGCTACTGCTTCAAACTTCTATGCAACAGGAAGAATATTCGACACATAGAATAGGCCAAAGAACAAAACTGACATTGAATAGCGACGTGAAAATGGTGCTAAGCTTCAGGAAGCAATTTCACTGCACCTAAAAATTCTCCTCGGTGTTCTAAAAATAACCTTTCACTCTTTCGCATCAGCCAACACGAAAAGCTAAACTGCTTTGGTTCGCAAAGTGCACGAGGCGAACAAAAGACTACAAAAAACAACAGGGAAAGACTATGGATTTACGACTCAAGGGTAAACGCATCATCGTGACTGGCGCCAGTAAAGGCATCGGCCGCGCAATCACAACGTGCTTACTCAGTGAAGGCGCACGACTGGCCATCTGTGCCAGAGACGAACATAGACTCGCACAGGCGACGACAGAACTGTCGGCCTTGGGCGAGGTTCACGGACAGTCTTGTGATCTAAGTAACCCAGAGCAAACCACCGCCTTTGTCGACTGGGCTAGCGAACAGCTAGGCGGTCTAGATATTTTGATTTCAAATGTTAGTGCTGGCGGCAGCGGCAGTTTTAGGAACTGTGTTGAAACAGACATTATGGGAGCACAGGCCTTGATGCGAGGCTCACTTTCACACATGGCGGATCAGTCCGGCGCCAACATTATCTGCATATCTTCACGGGCGGCCTCCATGGGCATACCCTTTTTGCAATCTTACGCCGCGGTAAAAGCCGCAACCATCAGCATGGTCAAGTCGATGGCAATGGAAGTTGCGCCGCGCGGCATTAGAGTCAATGCGGTATCACCGGGAGACATAGAGTTTGATGGCGGTGCTTGGGGCGAAGCGAAACTGCACAACCCTAAGGTCTACGCCAAGTTTCTCAGCGACAACCCGATGGGACGCATGGGTCGATTGGATGAAATCGCAGATGTCGTAACATTTATCGCCAGCGAAAGAGCCAGCTTGGTTTCCGGCGCCAATATATTGGTTGATGGGGCTGCCACGACGGGCTTACAGATCTAGGTTCGCCACTGCACATTTGCTTATCGAAATTTAATAGCTGCTCTGAAACTGTTGGTTTTGTGACCAATATAATAAGTATTAGCGAGCAGCATTTGCAGCTCGTTAATCAGGGCGATCTTGACGGACAGTGCGCTGTCGATCGATTTCTTCCAACTTGCTGAGAAACGCATAGAGTGCCCGTTTACTGGTGTAATCGAGCGCGAACTTATTGTGGAAAAAGACCGTCAACGTGACACACTCATCACTGAGTATAATCGTGTAACCATCGTATCCGGACGTTGCTTCAAGTTGCTTGTAAGTCGTTTTCTCGCCTTTAGCTACGCCAAGGTCAAGTACCTTTTGGAACACGCGTAACGCCTGTCGGACATTAATATTCTTGTCCATCAGATTCTCTCGAACCGCTGCGCGAGGCGCGTCGCGCTGATAAATGCATCTTCGACTCGGTTTCCCAGACACCAGTCGCCACACGCCGCGAGCTGAGAGGTCTCGTTAATCCAGAAATCTTGGCCCAAAGGCACGGTCACCCGGGCGTATCGCCAACGATGCAGACCGACACTATCGTGTTGTATGTCAACAACCGTAGCCACGGCATCGATAAGCAGCTTTTTAACTTGGTCTCTGTCGGTGTCGTATTGCAATTGCGACCATGCCCCGTCGGCATGCGCCACCAAGGCGGGTTGACTGTTGCGGCCGGGCTTGCGATCAGTAAACGCAAGCCAGTTAATCGGCGAGTCTTTCACTACCGCTGCGTCCCAAGCGGGCAAGCTTCCGAAACAACCAAGCAAAAGAGAAAAACAGGGTGCAAACCGCGCGGCATCCATGCCATGTCCGATATTATCGGGAAACAATTGTCTGGTTTGTTCGGGTGGTGCGGTACTAACGACCCAATCATAGGGTCCAAAGGTTTCCTTTACCGTTTTCACCCACCACCCTCCGTCATTTTTTTCAATGCAGTGGACTTGCGTATCAAGCCGAACATCAAGGTCGCGACTGATTACCTTGCACAAACCATTCATGTCGGGCAGCGCTACAAAATGCGGCTCGCGCCAAATGCGATCGTCAAGCTTTGCTGCGGGCGAAAGCGTTGCTATTTTCGGGTGCCACTCAACCACGACGCCGGCTGCGCGGTAATCAGCCAGAAAATCCTTGAAGGTTCGCGTTCTGGCGGTAAAAAACTGTGCGCCGTGATCGAAGCTATGTTCCCCTGCATGACGGACAGACATACGCCCGCCCGTACCGCGGCTCTTATCGAATATTTCGACATTGACATGGGCCAACGCTGCTAATCGCTTGGCGACGCTGACGCCCGCAATGCCGGTGCCAATGACGGCTACTTTCATAAAATTTTTCGCTCCATGATTCTCCTACGTGACAGCTACCAACCTAGATGACTGATCCAATGCCTACGTTGCTGCGTAATTTGCGCTATGGACACTCAAAAAGATACTCTGTATTACGATGGCCAATGCCCCCTTTGTTCTCGGGAAATGCATGTACTCGCCAAAATGAAAAGTGATGACCTCAATCTCGTCGACATTCATAAGGTGGGTACCACTGACCTACCGCCGCGCTCGGAGCTTCTTGAAGTGCTTCACCTTAAAACGAGTGACGGTCAATGGATAACCGGTGTTGATGCTTCCGTACGCGCATGGTCTTCGACCCGCATGGGATGGTTGTGGAAGACTCTTAAACTGCCACTCATAAGCCCAATTGCAGAATTTGCCTACGACATATGGGCGAAACGACGGTACGTAAAGCTTTACGGAAAAAACGGATCCATTAGATAAAACCAGTCAGCATTATCATAACGCTGCAGTAACTCGATTCCTTCCCAACTGACCAACACACTTTTTAAATCTTAAGCGGCCGTGCTGCGTATCTGCCGTTCAGGTATAGTAGCGCGTTCTACTGTAACTACTACTCTGGACAATCATGAACAACCGTGTTGATTGCATGCAATGTGGCATGTTGCTACCTCAGGATGTGGTTCATTGCCCTAAATGTGATGACCTGTTGGATGCGCAGTCCGATGGCAGCATCCTGACCGTTGATATAGCCCATGATCGTGAAACGGTGCGAGACGCAATGTCAAAGTTAAGTCAAACGCTCATAGAAGTTGATCGAGCCAGAGGCGCCGGGGCACGATTCATCGTTGGCACGGGCAGAATACGCGAAGCGGTTAGTGCTGAACTCGCGACCTACCTTTATCGAAAAGACATACTCAGTTTTGAATTCGAAGGCAGCAACGAAGGCGCTATTTTAGTCTTGTTGAGAAAGCCCTTTTTTAGTGCCTGAGCCGCTCTACAAGCTGCTCAAGATAGTCAATTCGGTGCCTTAATTTCTGATTTCTTTCGATCAGCTGTAACGCCAGCGCAACGCCATGGAGATCGAGCTGCAAATCGTGACGCATGCGCTCGGCAAGTAAACAACGACTTAATGCATCGCTTCGAAACAGCCACTGATCCTGACCCAACTCTGGCTCTAAAATACCGTGCTCAACGAATTCCATAACAAGCTGCTCATCAATTTTTGCAACGTGACAAAACTCGAGCAAGGTGTATACAAGCTCACTCATACTCGCCTCGCCATGCTGTCCCGCGGATTGAAGCTAAACTTTTCTTTAAGGGCTTCATAGGCGGCCTTGTCGGCATCGGATTCAATCGGTGGATTGACGAGTTTTAGCATCACAAATTGATCACCGTTACCAAGCCCACGCCCTTTCAATCGAAGCCGTTTGCCATTTTGGCTACCGGCTGGAATTTTAAGGTTCACCTTGCCGCCTAAAGTCTGCACCTCAACGCTTTCGCCGAGCGCGGCTTCCCAAGGCGTCACCGGCAACACCAGTGTAATGTCGTCTTCATCCGCTTCAAACAGCGGGTGCTTCAGGAATGAAACCGTCAGAAATATGTCACCGGCCGCCCCCTTACCGTTGCCGGGCTCTCCTTGACCTTTTAGCCGCAGTTCTTTGCCTTGGGTGACACCTTTTGGAATCGTCACATTGATCGTTTTATCGACACCGGGAGTGCTCAATCGTATTGATCGTTTACCACCCGCGTATGCTTCTTCTAGTGTGATACCGAGGTCATAACGAATGTCTTGACCACGACTATCGAAACCACCGCCACGCTGCGTATTGAACCCCGATGCCGCGCCACCAAAGCCTCCCTGGTCACCAAAAATGGATCGAAGTAGATCGTCAAGACCGCTCTCAGCAGACGCATCTGAATTGAATCTGCCATGACTCGCACCAGCATTCTGGAATTGATTAGGATTATTTACGTATTCGCGCAGCTCATCGTATTCAGCGCGCTTGTCCTTATTCTTCAGGACCTCGTACGCTTCACTGACTTCCTGAAACTTCGCAGTCGCATCCGCTTCTTCGCTCACATCGGGATGATACTTGCGCGCAAGTTTCTTATAGGTGCGCTTAATCTCCTCCTGCGTGGCAGAAGGGGGTAAGTCCAATAGCTTGTAATAGTCTTTAAAATCCACAGCACAAATTCTCAAAGCGTTACAGGGTGTAACGGGACGATTTTGTAACATTCAAGAGCATGGAATTTGGAATTACTCGTTAGTTTCAGCGGAGGAAGGTAAACGTCATGACATCTACCTAACGTATCCATGTTGAATTCGACCTTAGCGACTTTAGGTGATGCAAAATCAGCATCGATGCCGATGCTCAAGAAAACATGATTACCGAAAAATGATGGTCAAGTAAATCGGATGGTTAATACCGGATTGTACTGCTCTTCTAAGTTGATTTTTAAGAATGCATATCGTGTTACAAAATTCTAGCGTACCTTTGCCAACTCAGGTGAGAACTATAACGCCGCTTCTAATGTCTTAACGGTTTTAGACTTGAACTCTCGTCTTGCCAATACAGCAACAATTAATGTCGTCGCGGCAATGTAGAAAAAGGGGTTTAACATCCAGAACACCATCGCAAGGCAGAAATAATAAGCACGAAGACCGGCATTGTTGTCGTGGCCAGCAACATCCATCAAACGTGCCATCTGTTGCACAAAACGGGCACGATCAGCGTCACTAAAATCATCCTCCGGCATTGGCGCCGCCCCCATCAACACGGCAACAAAACCATACTGACGAAGACTCCAAGTAATCTGAAAGAATGCATAGATCAATATCACGGCGATAAGAATAAATTTTGTTTGAATTTGCGCCGCCGTTTGCTTGACCGCAAACGCCAATTCGCCCGTCAATATCGCTATTTCGTCACTGGCTGAAACCGCGGTAAAGATAGCCGCCAGTAGAATCAACGTTGTTGATGCAAAGAAGCCAACAACCCGCTCCTGGCTCGCGAGTAAAGAGGCATCTGTTACCCTAACCTCGCGATCTAACATCTGTTCAACCCATCGAATCCGATGCAGACGCATGGAGTGCGACAAGGATTGTTTGCCGCCCTGCTTGGCTCGGTACTTTGCATACTGCGTATAGCCAACCCAAGTCACCAGCATATAGCCCAGAGCTATCACATCAAACCAATCAAGTAACTCCGGCGAGTGAACAGCCATGTCTAACATCCTTATTTTGCATTCATAAACAGTCGTACTTCCATGATATCGACCTTTTCCTCCATGAACTAATCCTCCGTATCACCCACCCCTTGCACGGCAGCGATTGAATAAATGGAAGGCCTAAATTACAGCTGTCCCAAACGACTATAAATCTACTTCATTTAGGACCGGGTATGTTTCCTTTTGCCTGTGCCACATAGCCACGGTTGTAAGTAGGACTAATGGTTAAATCATTAATGCAGACATGATTAGGTAGCTGAGCCAGAAAACGAATCACTTCACCACAATCTTCAGGCTGAACCATCTTAGCGCGATCTTCAGCAGATACAGGAATCGGTCTGTTATCTAAAATTGGCGTCGCCACTTCACCCGGGCACATTGCACAGGCTCGCACGCCAAAACTACCTGCCTCCATGTTGATACTTTCGTTCATGGCATTCATACCATGCTTGGCGGCTGTGTATGCAGGTCCAGTGACCACGCTGACATGCTTACCTGCCCAGGAAGAGATGTTGATAATCAGCCCCTCACCCTGCTCTTTCATCGTCGGCAATACAGCCTTGCAGCAATAAAACGCGCCATCTAGATCAATCCGAATCACCGAGTCCCAATCATCTAAGGAAACGTTATGCCAGTTACGCTCTTTAATATTGATACCGGCGCTGGCAACCAACACATCAATGCGGCCAAACTTCTCAATAATTCTCTGAGCGACTGCAGAGACACTTTCACGATCAGAAACATCGAGTTCTTCAATTATCGCTCGACCGTCGCAATGAGCGGCAACCTCTTCAAGTTTTTCTTTACGACGACCGGATACCACGACATGCATGCCCGCCTGCGCCAACGCAATGGCGCCACTTTCGCCAATGCCTGTGCCGGCACCCGTAACCCACGCAACTTTGCCTGATAAATCTTGCAACATAATTTCGCTCCCTTCGGTAACTTAGCGTTACCCTGATGATAAATAGGTTTGATACCGAGCATAGAAACTAATAGGTTCAGAGTAAACCTTGCCAGACACTTTACTCTGACCCTATTCTTTTGGTTAGATTAGACAGCAAGTTTATGACCAAGAAAACCAACCATTCACGCACTAAGGAAACGTTATGACCACAGTAGAAGTCGTTGAAACCGTCAACTCAAATGCCCAATCAGTCTGGGACATCCTAGGAAATTTTGGTGGCCTGACAGTCGGTGGACCCATCACCGCATTCTCGGTCGAGGGTGAGGGTGTTGGCGCAGTAAGAACCATTACGATGGGCGGCGCCGATATTGTTGAGCGCCTTGAAGAATTTGATACAGGCGCAATGGCACTCACGTACACCATTATCAACGACGACTGCCCATTACCTGTCAGCGGATATTCAGCAACCATCAAGGTCACTTCTAACGGCGACAATGCTTGTACTGTCGAATGGGTTGGTACATTTGAACCGAAGGGTGCGCCAGAAGAAGCGGCGTCTGACGTTGTACGAGGTATCTATACTGGCGGTATCGCCGGCGCACGCAAGGCAACGGGCAGCTAACATTCGCGTCGCCTGCAAAGGCGACGCCTATTTGCCCCCTTAGCACTTAGAAAAAAATCGAGACAATCCTAAGGTCTATATATGCTGAGTATGGTTGAGGCTCTGCAGCCTCACTTTAAAACACATTAATAATGGTAAATCACTACAAGGGTAAATCACCCCTGCAAAGCCAGCCGGCGCAGTCAATACCAAGTTCTCGCTCTGCACGCTGTTCATATTGCTGAATCTCTGCTTCCCGCAAAGTGTCGCGCCAGCGGCCGTTCTTACCTTTATGGATAAACGTTTCCGCGCCACCGTCCCAAAAAGCACCACCTAAGGGCACGCTTTTTGAAGCGTTAGCCTTCATATAATCGAAACTACAATGAAGCAGTATCGATTCCCATTTCGACTCATCTATTGGTATTTCAAGAAACGCAGCGATGCGTCGAATTTCCTGTGGCATATTGTTTTTCAGATTAGCAAAATGCACAAAATGAACATTTGGTAGTTGTCTAATCTCCCACCAAGATCTGACATTCTCCCAAAAAGGCCACCAAGGATATCCATCGTTGTTAAGCCACTCATGAAAGTATTCAGATATTGATGATGTGGGTCGTTCTATCGGCGGCCCAACTCTTCCTGGAGTGTCATTCAGAGCTTCGTACCATGAATCATTAGCTGTGGAATGATGGTTAAACAAACTCCAAAGCACATCACGACCATCTCTACCGATATAGATATACTTTGCTTGTGCAGAAAATACCAACGCATCTACTGGCAGATGTGTTTTAACGAATCGACGATGTTGTTGTGCTTCGACCAACGGAAGCTTAACTTCCTTTGGCGGCACACGTAGGTCCATCCAAGGTGACATTTCAGCCACCTCTAAACCCTCTTCGCCCTTATATAACAGTTGTGCAATAATTTGTTGCATCCATGTTGTGCCGGACTTTGCGTAAGTTGCTATCACAATATCGTCATCTCTAAAATCAAATTCATTCCAAATGGTTGAATCGAAATGATGATTTTTAAACTCTCTTAACTTCTTTGGCTTACCCATTATTTTCTCGCCTCAAAATAGTCATCTGAATTGGCATACCTCACATCCGAAGGAACGACGTTGACGCGCCCACAGGTCTACTTTCTAGAAGTCCCTTTTACGCTAGTGCGTGGAGTTTTCTCAGAGATAGCCATCATGCCACCGAGAACATAGGTCAGCGCGAGCTCAATCGTCTCGTTCTGATTAAGTCCATGTCGGGCTGCATGCTGCGCTGCAGCGATTGATGCACTGGAAGACATTGTGGAAACCAGTTCTGCCTCAGCGTTCGTTAGCTGGAAACTTTTAGCAGTGATGCTCACGAGATACTCGCCGGTCTGACGCATATTACTTTTTTGTTCATCGCGAATTGCGACGAAAATTTCTGGCTGGCTTTGCAGAATGAGTAATATGTTGCCCGCGGCGAAGTGATCAAAATTGCTCTTGATGAAAACTAAAACGATTTCTTCAAAGCTCTGTGCTTGCTGAATACCATCACGAATTTGTTTATTGAACGTTCGGTATTCTTGAGAAAGTAAAGCCTGTAACAGTTCTGGGCGATTTGAAAAGTAGTTGTAAACCAGAGGCGGCGTTACCCCCGCCTCTCTTGCCAATGCCTCCATCGTAAAACTCTGCAGCCCTTCAGCAACAATCATTGCGCCTGCCGTATCAAGGAGTTGTTTCTTGCGTTTTTCAGGCGACAGTCTTGTTCGCACTTTTACCATCTTTATGCCTTACTTTGTTTTGTTAACCTTCAATATAAATGCACTATACCTGATGTTTTAGGCTTCCTAAAACAGGGTTGTTATTTTATGAAACCTAAAGTAGATTATATCTATTAACTAGGAGAATCGAACCATGAGTTACTCTGGACACCGACGCATTATCGACACAGACAGCCACCTAATGGAACTTGATACGTTCCTGCTCGATGCGACAAGAGAGGAACATAAAGGCAAAGTACCAACCATATTTGACCAGAAAGATTTACCCCTCACTCAAGAGATCATTGATCACGCGCGAACACTGTTTGAGAAAAGACAGAATAATGCTGAAACAATGGCGAAATTTGAAGCGTCTCTACTTGATAATCGAAAAGGTGGTCTAACCCGACTCGGCGCATTTGATCCAGCGGAGCGCTCTCATGCTCTTGATTTATTTGGCTTCGAAATGCAGTGGGTATTACCCACGTTTTCATTTCACCAAGTTGCTCATCTTGAGGATCCAGATTCACTTGAGGCCGGTGCCATCACTTTAAACAAAGCGATGGGAGATTTTTGTTCGCACGACTCACGCTTGAAAGCGACAGGTTACTTACCACTTCGATTGGGCAGCGAGCGCTCGTTAAAGTTGCTAAAGCAAGGCTTTGACGACGGTTGTTATTCGTTCATAGTCGACACTAACCAGCCCAACGACAAGGCTTTCTCATTCACCCACCCAGCCTACGATCCAATTTGGGCTGAATTTCAAAAGCGCGGCATCCCTGTCGCACTGCATGTTGCGGCAAATGGTGACTACGAAGCTGTTTCACCAAGCTTTAAGAACAATGGTAAGTCTGAAGTTGCGGTCGGTGGTGATGCACCTTCTGGCGAGTTGGGTTTATTCACGATTGGTAGTAGCGCGCAAATCTTCCTTGCCGCGATGGTATTCGACGGCATTTTTGAGCGGCATCCTACCCTGACGGTTATATCGATGGAGCACGGTGCAACATGGTTGCCATCTTGGTTGCGCCAACTCGACTTCACCGCAGCTATGTTGAAACGCTTACGAAAGTTTAGCGAGTTGCCATCGGAAACAGCGAAAAAACATATCAAGGTCTCGCCATTTTCGGGAGAACCTGTTGGATGGATTATTGAAAATTCAAGTCCTGACATGCTGGTCTTCGCAACAGATTATCCCCATCCAGAAGGTGGACCAGACCCAATCAAACGGTTTGAGGCGACCATGGCAAACTGTGACGAAGCAACGATGGATAAGTTTTACTATGGCAACATGTGTGACGCCATGGGATTGCACGCGTAAACAATCCTCCTTGTTGAGCACAATAAAAAACAAGGAGAAACAATAGGCGCGGAAGACAAATCGCTCTGCCCTACAATCTTGGGCAGTTCGCATGGCAACAACTGTCCACTGATTCCAATTGTGTTTGAAGGATATACCCATGAACTCCAACATTCCGCTGCTCAGCGAACCAGAATTGCTCGAGCGCATATTCGATCATATCGATAATAAAACCACAGACCTTGGCGATACAGTGCGCAAAGAACCGGTGTCAAACTACCTATCCGAAGAACGCTTCAACTCAGAGATAGATTTGTTACGACGCTTGCCCGTTGTTTTTTGCCTTTCAGCGATGCTGCCCGACAAGGGTAGTTACGTTGCAAGGAAGGCAGCGGGTTCACCACTGCTCGTGGTTAGAGGAGATGATGGCAAAGTTCGAGCCTTTATCAACGCCTGCCGACATCGAGGTATGCAGGTTGCTAAAGACAGTGGCTGTGCGCGTGCGTTCGTATGTCCCTACCATGCGTGGACTTATGGTCTGGAAGGTGAACTTAGACATATACCCGGACACGCTGGGTTCCCGGGTGTGGAGTTAGAAAACAACGGTCTCGTTGAGGTCGGTGCGATGGAAAAAGGTGGACTTGTCTATGTCAATCAAAGTGGGTCAGTAGATGCTTCGATGCTTGAAGATATGCCGGATTTATTTACTACCGAGCAAGAGTACTTTGACCAAAGCGAATACACAGATGACGCGAACTGGAAATTGCTCGCTGAAACCACCATGGAGGGATATCACATCAAATCGCTTCATAAAAAAAGCTTTTTCCCCTACGGGCACGACAATACAACTGTGGTGGAAAATTTCGGTTCCCATTCTCGAGTCATTTTTCCATTCAAACGCATTGAGAAACTTCGCGATGTTGATGCCAAGGATCAACATTTGAACGGAATGGTAACCTCGGTGTATCAGCTTTTTCCAAACGTTGCTGTTTCCGTCTTATCTAAACATTCAACCGTCACCATTTTTGAACCTCTTAGCCCCACGCGCACATTAATGTTGATATACCGAGCTACAAATAAAACATCTGATGGCATGACGACCAACATTGAAGAAGCAAAACGAGATGCTAGTTTCGTTAAAGATGCTGGCTTTGATGAAGACCGAGAAGCCGCGTGCGCGATTCAGGGAACCTTAGATACCCGAGCTAACCAGCACCTTACTTTTGGGCACTTCGAAAAAGCCATTGTGCATTTTCATGAGAACCTAGAAAAACATTTATCAAACTAGGCATTAGGCGCGAAACACGCTGACGCTATCTCTTTTTCGATAGGAATATTTTTTATGTCCGATACAAAAACCAGTACCACTCACACTTCTGACGTCTTAAAAAAGATTCCTGCGGTTGACTGGCTTGACCTAGAAGACAACCGCGATAAGTTTCTAGAAGACCTTCGTTACGCGCTTGCAGAATGTGGCTTTCTTATCCTAACAAATGCACCGGGCCTTGATGATGTGTTTCAGCAACGCGCCTTCAGAGAAGCACGTGCGTTTTTTAATGCGCCTATGGACTTCAAGAAAGCAGCGGCCATCGAAAACAGTCCTTACATTCGTGGTTACTCTTTACCGACACCTGCAGACTCAGGCTTTGGACAAGTAATTGAAAGCTTTCAGTACGGTATCGACGAGGCACCGTTGTGTGCTCACGACGATGAATCTCATCCCATTCACGAGCGATTCTTTCGAGGACCCAGCACTTGGCCAGAGCCTGAAGTACTACCAGGCTTTCGACCATTTCTGGAAGACCTCAATCAGATATATCACGATTTAACACTTCAGTTAGGCGAGCTTATTGTAGAATCGTTAGGTGAGGACCCGGCCGAGTTCCGTCGCTATTTTAACACCGAAGAACCCTATCTTTTCGCGAGTCTAAACCACAACTTTAGCCTGGATGCCATCTCAGCCGACAAGCGACAATTCATCCAAGATGAATATAAAAAATTTACAAGTCCGGTCACAGGCGCTCACATTGACGGACCACCGTTTGTTGCATTGCTGATCAATGATCGGCCCGGGCTTCAGGTGGTTGCTGGCGAAGGCGATTGGATGGACGCGCCTGTAACTTGTCGAACTGCTGACGGAGACTATGACGTGCCGGTAATACCAGGCTCAGTGATCGTTAATACTGGTGGCTCCTTGATGCATCTAAGCGAAGGACGCTATTCAGCAACGTTACACCGTGTCAACACCACAATGATTCCGCCGGGTGATACACGCATATCAATGCCCTACTTCTTACTCCCGACGATGGAAGGAGACCTAGTACCTTTCGGTAAGTCTGCAGCTTCGCATTCTGGCAGTGCTGGGTATAAAGCAGGACGTGACCGAGGTGCAAATGCAGCCTCTGATCTGATGAGAACTTATCCTAAAGTGACGCGTCGCTGGTGGATGAAAGAATTTAGGGAACTAAGAAGTAAGTTCCAAGAAGAAGAGAAGGCCGAAACCAAGGCAGCCTTCAAACTAGCGTCTGACCGGGCCGAGCGCAATAAAGGAAACACCAACGAAGAAATATAATTGGGTGAAAATAATTGGGGAATAATTGGGATCGGGGTAATATTTACCAATAGATAACGATTTTCGGTTTAGTACTTCCTCTTATGTGTCACAGAAGAGGTAGTGCAGCCTGATTAAAAATCGCGAAACCTAGTTGTTAACCCTCCCGACTAGTCTTGCCCTTGCTCCGATCCAACACATTAAAGCGAATTCATTCTTTGGATCCGTTATCACTCTGTCTAATGCTTTTTCACCCAAGAAGTCTCACCAACTAATTCAATCGCAGTAAAAGATTCAGGCAGGTTAATTCAGAAATGTCATCGAATTATCATTTTACCCCGACCCCAATTATTTGTGCTAATAAATCACCTACCAAACACCGCGCGCAAAGCCCTTGTCCATTGTTGCTCAAGATACTAATCTGACGACACAACTCCACCATGACACCGAAACCCAGTGAGCCTAATAAGCAAAGCAATTCAGTATTTCTTAGGTAAAAAACAGGAAACTTCAAGCGAGCAATGGCAACAAAGCTGGTCCAACTTTCTTGTGCAGAGCGTTGTCTTTTACCGCGTATTAAGCCCTGAGGATAGACACCTATTCGAGCAACGTATCCGCCTCTTTTTGCTCAACACAACCATAGAAGCCACTGCATTTGACGTAACCGACGAAGATTGTTTGCTGGTTGCATCTAGTGCGGTGATACCCGTTTGGGAATTTCCTGATTGGCATTACTTTAATCTGAAGAGTGTTTTTCTCATGCCAAATGCTTTTAATGATAGCTTCCAGTGCGATCAACCCGATTCTTTGTACACGGGGATGGTTGGCACAGGCCCGATGGCAGGTAAGATGGTACTGAGTAGACCGGCACTGGTGCTCGGTTTTACAAACAGTCGAGATAAGCAAAACGTCGGCATCCACGAGTTTGTTCATCTGATTGACATGGCAGACGGCGAATGTGACGGCTACCCTGAGCGGCTCAAAGAATATGCGTATGCCATACCCTGGTTTGAATTGATGCATCACAAAACCCTTGAGATCAATCAAGGTAAAAGCAACATTCGGGAATATGGCGCTTGGAATCGCGCCGAGTTCTTTGCGGTCAGTTCAGAATACTTTTTTGAACGTCCCGGCATGTTGAAAACCAAACATCCGAAACTCTATGCCGCGCTAGCAGAACTCTACCGGCAAGACGTCACAGCAATCGCTTCGACCATCAAACCCCGAAAAAAGGCGCCATGTCCATGTGGCAGCGGCAAACGTTACAAACATTGTTGCTTGCCCCAAGCTTAGGCGCCGATTCAATAACACCGATCTAGCGTGTAATCTGTGATTTCGTTTATGTAACGAAAAACCGTAAGTTATACTCCGTAAGTCCTACAAACTGAAATCGTATTCAACGTCCGCTTATTAGTAGACATACTGAGGGCGATCTTGATTGGAAAATCAGTAACCAACGTACTTCACCCTAACGAAATTGTTATCAAAGACTCACAGGCGCTGACAAAATCAGAGCGGAGAAATTACCCATTGAAAGATAATTTGAAAATTGGTCTGGCCCTTGGCAGCGGGTCCTCGAGAGGCTGGTCTCATATCGGCATTATCAAAGAGCTCGCGTCATTGGGCGTCACACCAGACATTGTTTGCGGCACCTCTGTCGGCGCGATGGTCGGCGCCGCCTACCTAACGGATAACATTGATAAACTCGAAGATTGGGCACTGTCAGTAACAAAATTTGATGTCGCCAAGTTTCTAAACATTAATGCGTCCATGACCGGATTTTTGGATAGTGAAAGGTTTCATACCTTCCTTAATGAAAATATTGCGATGGACACCATCAACATTGAAGATCTGCAAAAACCATTCGCTGCGGTCTCAACTGACCTAGAATCCGGACGGGAAATCTGGCTAAAGAAAGGTCCGCTTATCCAAGCAGTCTGCGCATCTATGTCAATGCCCGGTCTCTTCCCAGCTATTCGGCGCGATAAGACTTGGCTAGTCGATGGTGGGTTGGTCAATCCTGTACCCGTGTCTGTTTGCCGTTCACTCGGCGCAGATATCGTCATCGCTGTGAACCTCAATGGCGACATCGTCGGCAAGCATTTCAGAAAGAAAATGGAAAAAGAGGCTGAAATGAAAGCATCGCAAAAAGTAATCGACGACGCAGAGGAAGCATCCGATGGTCGCGCGCAGAGTAGCCTCGGTGGGAAATTCACTGACCTCGTCCGAGAATATGCAAACTTTTCTTTTCTCGATAGTTCAGACAAAGAACAACCGCCAAGCTTACTCAACGCGATAGCAGCTTCAATCAATATCACTCAGGATAGAATCACGAGAAGCAGGATTGCTGGGGATCCGCCCGATATCATATTTTCACCTAGACTATCTGACATCGGACTACTAGAACTGCATCGAGGAGACGAAGCCATACTAGAGGGCAGGAGATGCGTACAACGCCACCTGTCAGAGGTTGAATATATTTTTGGGCTCTAACGCAGAGGAGCGTGTCCTGCGAAAGCTGTTTCGAGGAGCACAACCGGTACGCTATACAAAAGAGATGATCCTTTGTCTGACCAGCTTGCAAAGACTCACCCCCGCCTTCGTGGCCGCTTGGTGACGATCTGCGATACTATCGATGAGGTTCAAATCGACACTATCGCTATACGTATTTTAGCATTGCCAAACAGAGCGCCCTCGCGAGGATGCTCTATCTTGTTACTCGTTAGACACTATTTCCACACTAAGAATCCAGTCACAACGACAAACACCGTCGGATTATTCTGGCGGTGTACGTATAACCAGATTACGTATTTCAGTCATGTCTTCCATTGCGAAGACAATACCCTCTCTACCAATCCCTGAATCTTTCACGCCACCGTAAGGCATGTTGTCAACACGATAGGATGGCACGTCACCGACGACAACGCCGCCCACTTCCATTTCGTCCCAGGCTTGCTGCACTTTGTAGAAGTCACGGGTAAAGATGCCCGCTTGCAAACCAAATTTGCTGTCATTAACCATCGATATGGCTTGATCCCAGCTTGAGAATTTTTGCAGAACGGCAGCAGGACCAAATGCCTCTTCCACACACAAGTCTTGGTTAAGTGGCACATCTTCCATCAGTGTGGCATCTAACATGGCACCGTTGCGCGAACCGCCGCAAAGGATCTTGCCACCGGCGGCGGCCGCAGATTCAATCCAACCATGGAGTCGAGTCGCTTCACTTTCTGAAATCATTGGTCCGATAAAAGTCTCTCTAACTTTAGGGTCGCCCTTTATCAGCGTGGCAGTTTTAGCCACTAACTTGGCTTTCATTACATCGTAAATATCTTCATGAATCATAATGCGCTGGACGCCGATGCACGATTGACCCGACTGATAGAAGGCGCCAAAAATAATTCTATTGACTGCGTCATCTAGATTTTTTGTGTCTGCATCAACAACAACAGCCGCATTGCCACCAAGTTCCAACACAACCTTCTTCTTACCGCATCGTGCTTTCAAATCCCAACCGACACCGGGTGAGCCGGTAAACGATAACAACTTAAGTCGGTCGTCAACGGTAAACAAATCAGCGCCGTCACGCGAACAAGCCAGTATTGAAAACGCGCCTTCCGGCAGATCAGTTTCGGCTAACACCTCGCCCATAATGATCGCACCTAATGGGGTCCGAGATGCTGGTTTCATGACAAATGGGCAACCCACTGCAAGCGCAGGAGCAATCTTGTGCGCAGCAAGATTGAGCGGAAAGTTAAAAGGCGAGATGAATGAACAGGGTCCAATAGGCACACGCTTCCACATTCCCTGGTAGCCTTTTGCACGAGGCGAAATATCCAATGCCTGTAATTCACCGTGCATACGCGTCGATTCTTCGGCTGCAATCTGGAAGGTATCGATTAAACGCGTCACCTCTCCTTCTGCGTCATTGATTGGCTTGCCCGCTTCAATGCACAGCGCCATGGCTAGCTCGTCGAAGCGCTCTTTAAAACGGGTAACGCAATGCTCAAGGACAGCCTTCTTCTCATAGGATGGCATTTTCGCCATGGCTTCAGTCGCTCGAACTGCACCCGCAATGCCTTCATCAATCGCCGCGGCGTCTGCCAACGCAACACGCGTAGCAACCTCGCCTGTATATTTATCAGTGACCTCAAGGTCCTCGTTGGCGTAAACCGCTTTGTTGTTTAGATAGTATGGGTATTTGGCCTGAAGCGTGGACATAGAAGCTCTCCGATTTTTTAATGCGTATATTTTACACGTAGAATATAAACGTTAGATGAGGGACCCTAGAGCCCCCCATGATCTCTGCATCGTTAGATAGACGCTGAGTGTTTTTTGATATCGACATTGAGTATTCGGTCGTTGTCGATATAGTCCACAGGACAATCAATCAGGTGTACACCCGGCGTGGAAAGCGCAGTATCAAGAATCCCGGGCAATGCTTCAGCAGATTCTACCCGATGGCCAATACCACCGTATGACTCAACATACTTAACGAAATCTGGATTACCGTACTGCAAACCCCAATCGTCAAAGCCCATGTTCGCTTGTTTCCAACGGATCATGCCGTACGAGTTATCGTTAAGAATCAACACAGCGATATTCATCTTCTCGCGCACCGCTGTTTCCAGCTCTTGAGAATTCATCATGAATCCACCGTCACCGCAGATCGCAAGTACCTTACGGTCAGGATGCACCATGTGTGCGGCCATAGCCGACGGCAGCCCTGCTCCCATGGTTGCCAATGCGTTATCCAGCAGAACCGTGTTGGGCTGGTGTGCGCGGTAGTTACGAGCAAACCAAATTTTGTAAACACCGTTGTCCAAGCAGATCATGCCATCGTCAGGAAGTGCATCTCGCACTAATTTTACGACATGCTGTGGATAGCAAGGGAAGCGGGCATCGTCTGAACCTTCTGAGACATTGGCGTCATGATGTTCACGTACTGCCATCATACGGCTGAAGTCCCAGCCAGCTTCTGCGCTGGTCTTAACGTCGTTCTTCATTTGCCAAACTGTGTTACCGACATCGCCAATGACCTCAATTTGAGGGAAATAGACCGGGTCTACCTCCGCCGTATTGTATGAAATGTGGATGACCTCTGTACTACCGGCTTTCATAAAGAACGGTGGTTTTTCAATCACATCATGACCAACATTTAGGATTAGATCGGCAGCCTCTATGGCTCGGTGCACATAATCGCCTGCCGATAGAGCAGCACAACCCATGAACAATGGATGGCGCTCATCAACCACACCCTTACCCAGTTGGGTGGTAACAAACGGAATACCGGTTTTATCAATAAATTCTGTCAGCATCTTTGATGTCATTTTACGGTTGCCACCAGCACCGATAATAATGATGGGTGATTTCGCGTTGTGCAGCTTTTCAAGCGCTATGGCGATACTCTTACCCTCTGCAATAGGTCTTCGCACTGACGACGCTGGAATCGGACGCTCGTCTGTTTGTTCATCAGCAATATCTTCCGGAAACTCGATATGAACGGCACCGGGCTTTTCTTCCTCGGCAACTCGATACGCTTCACGAACGCGTGAGGGAATGTTATCGCCGGCAACCAACGAAACTGCGTATTTAGTGATCGGCTTCATCATCTCGACCACATCGAGAATTTGGAACCGGCCTTGCTTGGATTTTTTCACAGGTTTTTGACCAGTGATCATCATCATGGGCATCCCTCCTAGCTGAGCGTAAGCAGCAGCCGTAGTGAAGTTGGTCGCACCCGGACCCAGCGTCGATACACAGACACCAGTCTTACCGGTTAAACGTCCGTAGACAGATGCCATGAAACCAGCGCCCTGCTCATGACGTGTTAGTACTAGTTTGATTTTTTTTGACCGACTAAGACTGTCGAGAAAATCGAGATTTTCCTCTCCAGGAATGCCGAAAACATATTCGCACCCTTCGGCCTCAAGACACTCAATAAATAGATCTGATGCTTTAGTCATAGTCTTCTTCTCCGACATTGGGCATTCGTGTGCCCCATTATTGTTATAACTGCAGGAAATAGCTCAGAAGTCGCGAAATTGACAGCAGTTCCTATCAAGTTCACAAAAACCATCGCATACAGCAGTAAGCTTTTGCTAAGGGGAGCATAGACTAAAAGCTCTTCAAAACCCACAATATCGGTAAACCTGCACAGACCTGTTAGCTGGATGTGAAGTTACAGAGCCGGTTTAGAAGCAAAAAGCGGTTCGCACAGAGTGAAATTGTTGGCCGAAACAACTAAAAGCCGCTTCAACCTTAGCGTATAAAATCACGAACTTGGCCGGTCTCAATCCGCTTAGTACCGGCATAACTCAGTCTCGATAAACCTAGTCTCGCCCAGTCTTAACCAAATGGGCGAACCCCACGCTATTTCTGTGACCGTCGACGGGGAATCATCGATGGGTTCACGCCCTAATCGCAAACTGTCGTAGGTGGTCCAGCGGCAGGTTGGGTTCTGTACCACTCTCACATAATAAAAAGCATCTTCGTCAGGGCTATAATCCGGATCAGTCCAAAGCGTTTTCAGCTCTGAGGCACCGGCAGTTTTGTCCCAACTGCAGTCATTCAGACTCACCTTGGCATTATTGTCGTCGCACTTGCCCGTCACGGCGTTTAATGTTGATCCACCGCAGGCAACATCGTAAACCAGCTCTTGCCGAGTGGCCGCATCTACCCAACCCTTAACAACCTGAATTTTTGCCAAGGGCGCATTGTCTGGATCTTGAGCCGCCCAGATAAACAAAGAGACACTACCGGTTTCCGAATCATTCGCGTACAACCTTCCACCCATCGGTACCCCGTATTCATAAGCTGCGGCCAAATCACCGGTGCTGACAATATCGGTTGGCAACTCGAACCCAGCAAAGGTGCGAAGCCTGATGCGCGTGCCACTCGTTGCGTACACTTCTTTGCGTTTCATGGCATCGAATAAATCTTCACGAGTATTATCAGGTGCCCATACTGCTGCCAGGCCACCCGGATTGTTGTTCCTGATGCCTGTGACATTGTCTTTTGAAAGTCTGCGCTGCGCAGGTGAAGAGACAAATGTCGTTGCACCGCGATAGTCCCACTCCTCTGTGTCGCCGGGATTCGAATTATGCGTATCGGTTGAACCAATCAGAGCAAATTCAAGGGGATTAACACCGATTTTATCTTCTAACGCTTAACCGATTTGCAGTCCGTCGCGGATCATTGCCGTCGGATAAATACAGGAAGTTTCCTGACCGATTTAGCAGGCTGGGAAAAATTGTTCGTACCCACATTCTTCATCACCCGCACCAAACGCGACCGAGCATTCTGAGTTGCCTTTTATCTGTAACATTTCTACCAAAGGCTCGTTTCGTTCTCTGAGTCTCCAGTCGGCTTCAGTGTATATTGCCCCATCGATTGTTTCGCCGGAAAATGCCAGCCCCCAGGTCTTGTTCGGGTTGTGAGGAATCGTTAGAAACTGACAATCATTCTCGCAAGTTGCTTCGAGCTCCTTCCACAACTCTATCTCTGACATCGCATCAAACGAGGCCACTGCATGTTTTGGAACATCCATTAATCTGAAAACTATGTTGCGATGGTGCTTACCCCGGTCAGGCAAAGCAGGCGAATACTCATAAGCTGCAAAAGTGGTAAATTTACCTGGCTGGTAATGACGATCGGCAGCTTCCTGGATCTGTTGCCAGGTATCCGCCGCAAAATTTCGCTCACGTGCAGGGTCTCCATTAAACGCATCATAACGCCTCACAGGCGGCCGTTGTTGCGCCCCACCACGCAACTCCAAAAAACCGAAGATTGACGGTGTCTCCATCAAATTGCACTCTCCGATACCCGCGTCACTCAAGTCAGGACTGTCGCAGCCTATTCGACGACCAAAGGTTTCCGCATGGTCCGTCAAGGCCGCAAAATCAAGCGGACGAGTGAGCTCGATTCGTTCACCCGCACGGATCGTGCCGCTGGCACCTTTTGCGATCCGGTAGGCTGTATCCATATCCATTCGATTGCCAAACAGATAGGCATCACTGGAAATACTCGTGTGTATATGAAGATCGCCAAAATAAACGCTTTTCAGTGGGTTTGCCGGTTGTGCCTCAAAGGGTTTTCTTTCTGGACAATAGAACGCTTCTTCATTTTGCTGGCTAACAATCTCTTTTACTGCTGCGATGTCTGCCTCAGTGTTTGGCAGTAAAAGCGCGTTTGAAAATAATGACAATCGATAGCCACCAAAAACCAATGCAGCGAATACCACCAGCCCGACCCACTTTTTCCAGTTCATTGACGAATTTCCAAACAAATTTAATATTATCATTATGCTAACCTTATTTAACGCAATGATAAACGTAGAGTGATCAACTCGCAAGAAAGACAAAAAAGGATCGATTAGTGGACGTCAACCCAAAAGAGCCAAACATAGATAAGAAGAAAGAAAAAAAGACAGAAAAAAAGAAAGCACCTAAGCAGAAGACGCCGACGAAACAAAAACGCAGTCGCGCTGAAACCGAACGACGACTCATTGATGTTGCCCTTGAACTGATCAGAGACAACGGTGTACTTGCAGGGCTGAATCTTCGTCAAGTTGCCGAGGGGGCTGGCGTTAATCGAGGTAACATCTACCATTACTTCGGGTCGCGGCAGGAGTTGCTACGTGCTGCAATCAATCGACAATTTGACGCAATTGTTGACTCACTCACCAAGCACAAACCACGCGCGAGCTTCGTCGCGCGAAGGCTTCGATCCTTTCACTCGAACATCAACAACGACACTAATGACAGCATGTTACGCGCCCTTATGGTGCTCGACGGGGATGATACGGTCGATCCAATTCCACTTTACGAGGCCGCTCTTAGTCAACTACGTCAAGACGTCATAGACGGCGATATTGATCGTAGTCATGATCTTGCTGCATTGCAGGTACCAATCTCTGCGCTGTTACGAGGTTATAGAATCTTCCGTCTGCCTTATGCAAAACGCGTTGGCCTTGCGCCGAAGGAACTTGATATCCGAGTAGAAAAAATTGTTCGCATATGGCTCGAAGCCATGGCACAGCCGCCGACAGACGCGAGCAAACATTGAAACGGCTCACAAACACCCAACGCAATGAGGTTACGCAATAATGCTGACAAAATGCTTCAATACGCTTACTGCAACCTTAAACGCCGATCCTTTTCGTGCCAACTAGATTCAAGCCAGATGCGCGCGTCTGTGATATCGGCAACAGTACAGTTGTTAATAACAACGTCGATGGTTGGGCTGGCGCCATGCAGGCAGCGCCAAAAATTAGTTTCTTGATTACGATACACAATGCTTAAATCGACAACAGGCGTATCAGCCGGGGCTGACTCGAGCGCAATTTTAAGGCCGCCGGGCTTTGGTTTGAGTAGATGCTGGTAAGGCGACCCTTGAGCCTGATGTTTCGCGGCCGTAAAGCGAGTGCCTTCCGCAAAAATTAACAACGCGCCCCGCTCTCTTGATAGAACGTCCGATGCAGATTTAATCGCAGCAAAATCTTTTTGCCTAGCATTGTCGCCTTGACCACGGTTCAAGCGGGGAAAATTTAGCGCGTAGCAAATCCAGCCAACAATCGGCACCCAAACCAATTGCCGTTTGATTAAAAATTTCAGTATAGGTCCCTGGCCGGTAACCGTATGTTGAATAATAGGAATGTCGAACCAGGACTGATGATTGCTAACAACTATCGGCGACGGGTGATCAGGCAATTGACCAATGATATTGATGCGGATTCCAATGACTTTCGTCATCCAAAAACTGTCAACCAACACCGCGGAACGATAAATGAATTCAAGCACCTGCTGGCAAATCTTGGTCACCAGAGGAATGGGCAATAGTATCTTTAGAAGCGAAACAGTCAGCAGTGGTATTAACCAGAATGACAAGTTAGCGACAACCCATAGGGCTGACACAAGGCTGATTGCCTGACGGATGAACTTCTGCATAATCTGCTTCATTTTTGCCTATCTTAACACCAGCTAGAGAAAACGAGACCGAGTGTTTATTACTTTCGCCCATTAACACCAACGCCTGCTTTTCCCCGCAGCGTCGAACAACCCAGTCACTAGCCCTTAAAGGTTGAAGTTAAATTAGGGAGGCTAGGTAAAAGATCGAAACGGAAACCAAATACACGCGACAGATGTTAGATTGGACTTTCAGCCGCCACCTTTAACCATTGGGTTAAACCTGTCGGCTGTTCAATTTGCTTCGATCTTTTACAATTATTTGGATCAATTGTTTGGATCAATTATTTTGATCAGAGTCAGTTTAACTGCCTCTGGACGCCGTTGTTGGATTGGAACATGCCATCGCTGCAAGCCGCTAACTGATTGAACATGAGCAAGCCCGAGGGCGTTAGATTAACAAGGGCTCGCGCAGGCACACGCAAACCCTTTGTGAACTTCACCCCGAACTATTTGTTATCTAGTCATCAAAACCTAGAAACCGAGCAGCTTCGTCAACGGTCTTGCGCTCTGAGACGACCGCGTTGGCTGGGAAACTTTCATCCGGCCAGCCCAGCGCGACAGCCTTCATAATCACCTGATCGTCGGCAATACCGGCATGCTCACGCACGACCGGCGACTGCATAATGCCCTGGCTGTTAATGACCGCACCCAGACCGCGAGACCAAGCTGCGTTTACCAATGCGGTTGTGACAGCGCCACAATCAAACGCTGTGTCATCGCTGCCCGCCAACTCTTTGTCATAAGTAATAATCACGCAAACCGGTGCATCGAACTGGCGAAAACCGCGCAGCACCCAATCAAGGCGCCCCTCTTTATCTTCCCGCTCGATACCCATGGCAGAGAACAATTGCTTAGCAACGCCAACTTGACGATCACGATGTTGCCCGGCGAACGCCTCGCCGATGCGAAATTCGCGCGAATGCGGCACACCCGCCATATTACGCTCCGTGTTACCGGCGCGAATACGGTCCAATGGTTCACCGGACACGACAGTAAAGTTCCACGGTTGCGTGTTCATCGAAGACGGTGAGCGCATGGCTAATTCTAAAACTTCTTTAACCAGTGCTTTTGGCACTGGGTCGGATTTGTAGCCGCGAATGCTGCGGCGTCCGAGTAGGACATCATCAAATTGCACGTTTAATCTCTCTCTATAAAATGGCGATAGTATACAAAAAAAAATTTTTGGTAACGATAAACCTAGCCGCCGCCTCGGATAGGTTTCAAAATCCTGCAACCCTTATCCAGTGAGCCTATGGCCTACATGAACAGCTCGACGTGAGCGGCTCATGCATCTAGACTGTGTCAGCATCTATTATGCAGATTCCAACGGCGCCACAAAATCACGCTTCAGCGTTCTGGCAGACATAAAGAAACACCCAGCCGCGAAGATGAACCAAAGCACCGTCACAGATACTGCGTTTTTCAGCCCTGTTGAGTTCGCCTGATCACAGACCAATTGTTGTGCACCCGTTAATACGGAATCATTCGAGCCGCAGATTGCCGGAGTGAGCTGGCCTGCAAAAGCGCTGTCGGCAAGTTGCAATCCCATAAACAAGTCACTCATAAAACCAACAAAATACGGTCCAATACCATTACCGATGATCGACACAAGAATAAGTAAAGTCGCGATTGCGGTTGCTCTCGAACGCGCACTGACGACACCCTGGCCAATGTTGTACTGCGCACCTAGATAAGCGTAATGACACACTGCCGCAATACCCCAAAGGATAAACACAACGACGAGATCTTCCGCAAAGAACGCGGCTATATAAGCCGGTACGGCAATCAGTAAACCAACTGCTGGCACCCAAGCAACCGCTGTCTGTGAACGTGGCGTTAGCTTCTCAGTTAAGTAGCCGCCCATGAAGGTGCCTATTGCTGCAAGGAATGATAGTGGTGCACCAAAGTTGATAGCCGCATCCCTGACGCCCAAGCCATGTTCTCGCTGCAAAAAAGGCGCCTGAAAACTGCTCAAGCCGTAACCGACAAAAGCTACCATCGAAGCACCTATCGCCATCCACCAAAAAGTGGGCTTGTGTTTAAGTTCTTTAAACGCGTCTGCCCAATGTACTGTCGCAGGATTATTCAAGTCGGGGCTGTCAGAATAACCACGTGGCGGCTCTTTGATGGTAAAAAGCACGACCAATGCAATCAAAATACCCGGTAAGCCGACGACGACGAACGCGATTCTCCACCCCTCAATCGACGCCCAATCTAAACCTGAAAACAATCCGCCAAGACCAATACTTCCTATCCAAGCACCAAAATCAGCGCCCTGCATTTCCGCAATAGGACCACCAAACAGATTGGCAAGGACGGCGCCAAGCGTGACACCCATTGAGTAAATACCCAACGCGGTCGCTCGCTTACGGGCGATAAAGTAGTCACCAATAAGGGAGTTGGCAGGCGGTGTACAACCCGCTTCACCGATAGCAACGCCTATTCTGAAAAACAGCAGCATGGCAAAGCCGGCCGCAATACCACACAAGGCGGTCATCAGTGACCATAAGATAATACATACCGTAATGACTTTGACCCGGTTGGAGCGATCAGCCCATAGCGCTATTGGTAGACCCATAACGGCATAAAAAATCGCAAACGGAGGACCATATAACAATCCCCATTCGGAATCGGTCAGTCCGAATGAATCGATAATGGGCTGTGCGACAACCGCAATAAGCGTCCTGTCGACAAAATTCAGCGTGTAAACCACCATGAGCAGAAACAATACGTAGTTTCTATATGCTGGTTCGCCGTAGCCAGTTAAGTGGCCATCGTGAGCTGCTGCAGTACTGCTCATTTATTACTTCCCTATTATTTTTGTCATTCTTTTTTATCGTTCTTATTTTTTCCACGATGAGTGGACCAGACTTAAGATTTGCCCCATCGAAAAAAATCGATGCCAACACCATCTATGGTCCGTGTGCTGCGTCAACAGAGCACGCGAACTCTGATGCGCCCCATACTATATTTTCCGAGCGCTATTAAGCAACAGGCGTTAGCGTCTGAATTAAAGGACAGGGGCATCTTTTTGCACAGCGACAGGACTTGAATTTCTTAATGACTTTTTGCTTAGGGGGCCACCGGAACTTGATGCGATTCCATCCCGTTGCCCAGCATTTCACCCGTACTCGCCGAAAACACATTCTAAACAGCTGATGGCGCCCTCTGTATCGGTGGCGTGTTCAACTCCTAAAAATTGGGGTACCTGCTTTACTGAAGGACACTTGCAATATTAAGGATACGGTATCTCCGTCTGAAGTCGGCGGCTGTCCACGAGCGCACGCCAATCAAACAGACGATCTAGCCCGTTAATGTTATCTCCCGTCGTGCCAACACCGATTCACGGCCAAATGCATTGGCTTAAAATCACGAGGCAGCATTTATCAACGGTTGACCTGCCGACTTACTGCATCTCTTTTAACGGCTCTACCGTTTATTTTGGATAACGTGCCTTGGTGCGTAAGTGGAAAGCAGCGCCATTTGTATCATTCAAAATGGAATTTTCACCAAATATATTTTCTTTTTGAATGGCGAACTGCTTACGATTTTCTGCCAATGGCGCAAGCTCTTCGCCCTTCGCTACTGCTTTTTTCAACAGCTCATCCATTGATGCCACGTCGTTAACCACTCCTGCATCGCGCGCGTGTGGACCACCCCAGCGCCGGGCTAATTGGACCGACTCATAGAACACATGGGCCGGCAACTTGTGCCGAAAAAGTGAAAGCTCCGCGGCAGGAATAATCATGCCCAACTGAATTTCGTTAGCGCACATATAACCCCGATCTTCTCGCATAATGCGGTAGTCATGACACAGCGCAAACATAAAGCCCGCCCCAAAAGCGTGACCATTAACCGCCGCAATTGTCGGCACCGACAGCGTGATCATACGCGCCATAAACTCCATAAAATGAAATGAATCAGGATCACCAGCCTCGGGGAAATTATCGGGCGAATTGCGCCAATCAAGATCTAATCCATTGGAGTAGAACTTCTCGCTTGCCCCAGTCGTAACCAATGCGGTGGCACCCTTATTCTGCTCAACCTCATCCAACGCGGCAATCAGTTCGTCTACCAGCGCAGTGTTCCATCTATTTTCTCCCGCATCCATTGTCAGCGTGAATACGTTGCCTGTTTTTTCCAATTTAACCAGTGACATGTCTTTTCCTTATGTAAACACTATTACTCAACTCTATGAGAGCATAGTCTGCCCCCTTACTTTTACTGTTTCTGTTTCTGTTTCTGTTTCTGTTTCTGTTTCTGTTTCTGTTTCTGTTTCTGTTTACCTAGAGCTTACCTACCCCAACACTTCTTCAACACCACAGATTCGTCTATGTCATTTATGAGGACCCAATCGAGTTTTTGATATAACTCTGGAATATGGGTGTAAACATACATTTCTTTGACATCGAGTTGGCACGCTACCTCTTCTGCCGCTTGCACAAGTTGAGAGCCTATACCCATGTGCCTGTACTTTGGCGCTACCAGCAAAACATTTATCCAAAGTACGGTCTCTACGCTCTGTGGCTTTGCTGCACTTGTAAAACCAATTCCACCCGCTAAAACATTTTCTTCTACCGCAAATATAGGTGCTGGTACTAAAACGCCTCCAACCTTTCCTTCAAATGAATCTACAACACCCCATTCATTCTCAACCCACTCTCTCGAAATTGTTCGAGATTTTTACGATCTGCGGTTGAGATAACGATTGAACTCACGTTCCAATATCCTTGTGTACCCGAAGCGCCGCCAAGGGCTCAGCGCAGCGGCACGACCCGCCGCCTAAACCCTCACCCATCAGGTGTCGCTCAGCACTTTTACGGCTCGTTATGCCCTAATCTCTCACACTTAATTCTTATAAATATCGAGTGTTTCGATCGCATCTCGCGCCAATAAATCATCGACGTATTCGGCAAAACCTGTATGAAAAAAACCTCTTCTTTGTTTCCAATAGCGTTGCATACCGGGCATGTCTTTTACAGCCACGATCGCGGTTGTGACAGCTTCCCGAAACTCGGTATCCAGGGTGCCTTCCTTTGACAGCAGGTAGCTATTTTGCATACCCAATATGGCTGTATGCATTGACATCATATACTGAAATTCGTCCCGCGCCGACAACGCCTCTTGGCTCGTCATCGCGTTATACCAAACATCGCTTGCCTGCCGATTTCTGCCCATCTCGAGATACCACGATTGCATGGTCTTGGTTGCATCACTTGCAGCGGCGGACCTAATTGCCGAGGTACTATCGTTAACCTGTAGGCCAACATAAATAAGCGAAATAATTACAGCAATACCACTAACGATCTCAGCTAAGAAGGCCCAGTCTTCCAAGCTCACGGTTTATCTCCTCTTTAATAGGTTTAACTTAGGATATAGCAAAATTGGACAAGATAAATAGCTGCGATTTTGGCCAAAGCCTATGCGATAAATCACACAGAGGGATATTAGATTGTGACACAGCGAATGCCGCCACTAAATTTGAATAGCTTGGCCACAAGGAACATAGCAATGACGGCGATTATTAAACGATTCACTAACATCGAGCTTCGTAGTTATCTTATGCGCAAAACGAGTCCAACAACAGCCGCTTGTTAGCAGCCACTGTTCTCGGAGTCGATCGCTACGCCATCATTCAGAGCCTTAGCCATCATCGCTGTTGAGCTCTGTAAACATTGCAGCCATCGTCGAGTTGCCCTTGGTTAACTTCTTGACGGTTAAATCGTCGGCTTTATTGTTGGCAAGCCGAAGATTGTTTTCGGAACCGAGTAATGCATCCTTGGTCTTTTGAAGATGGTCAATTGTCTTGTCGATCTCATCAATCGCTGTCTTAAATTTCTTAGACGCCAGTTCGTAATTCCGGGCAAAGCCAGTCTTGAAGGAATCAAGCTCGCTCTCAAAGTTAGTTATGTCGATGCTCTGTTCTCTCACAAGCGCGAGCTCTGTTTTGTACTTTAGTGAGTTCTGAGCGGCATTGCGCAGAAGTGTAATGATGGGGATGAAAAACTGCGGGCGCACCACATACATCTTCGGATAACGATGGGATACATCGACGATACCGGTATTGTAAAGCTCGCTATCAGACTCAAGCAGTGAAACGAGGATCGCGTATTCACAGTTTTTTTCATTACGATCGCGGTCGAGTTCTTTGAAAAAGTCTTCGTTCCTTTTTTTAGTCGCTGTTTGAGTGAGTTCATTCTTCATCTCGAACATGATCGATACGATCTCAGTATCCGCGTTATCGGCGTCACGGAAAATGTAGTCGCCCTTGCTGCCACCGCGCGCGTCATTGTCCTTTTCAAAATAGGCAGTCGGAAAAGCGGTGGCCCGAATACGGTTGAACTCGGTTTCGCAGTGCTGTTCGAGAGATTCACCAACCATCTTGGTCGACAAGCGCGCCTTCATGTCTTTAAGGCGCTCAATCGCATCGTCACGGTCTTTGATTTGCGTCTCGTACTTATCCTTGAGCGCGGTCTCGGCGAGCTCTTTCTCAAGCTTTGCTTGCGCAAGACCACTTTTAAATTCATCGCGCTGTTTCTCAACTGAATTGACCGCCTCGGAAATCGCCAGCTTCTGCGCGACCCCAGTGGAGTCGATCTGAGCCTTTAGACCCTGAATTTCGGCATCCTTGGTTGCGGCTATTTTCTGCAGTTGGTTCGCAAGCCTTGCTGCAGCGAGTTCGGAATCGGCTCGCTTGTCGTGGGTTGCTTGTTTGAGCTCATTCGCGAGTTCATCACGCTCCTTTTCCAGATCATTTAATGCTTCTGAGACGGCCAACTTTTGTTCAACCTCGCCAGCATCGAGCCTGGACTTCAGCTTATTAATCTCAGCATCCTTGGCCGCGGCATTCTTTTCCAACTCGCTGGCAACCTTTGTTGTCGCGAGCTCAACTGCATTGCGCTTATCCTGCTCGGCCAGTTCGAGACGCTCGTGCAACTGCTGCTCGAAATCCTCGTCGCGAACCTGCTTGAGAATGTCTGCGTAGCCAGTCTCGTCGACCTTGAATGCCTTTTTGCAGTGCGGACAAGTAATATCGTGCATGAATATTTCCCTTTCGGAACACTTGAGTGATAAATGTGTTGAGTGTCTATTATTGAATATATTGTGACATAGACAAAACAACACTCACATCATCGACATGACATCGCACAAAACTTTAAGGCAACGCCTTCCTTATCTGCGAACCGCGGTACGCCCACAGAACAGATCTGATCTAAACCAGGATGACCGCATGGTAACAGCCAAAGACTGACTCTGGCCCTTTAATCTAACCCTCTAACTAGGACCCCAACTCTTTAAGACGGGCTTGGACCTTTTGTGAAATTTCATCTAACGCCGCTATTTGTCGTTTTAGCTCAGCCGTTGTATGCGTCGCATGGGCTGCAAAAATATTCAGCTGCTCTGCTATGACGTGTTCACTGTGGATAATATCGTTGATCTCCTCAAGGCTCAGATCTTCAAGGTTGTGCAACTTTGCTGTACTCATGATGCATCCTTTTTATGCCTCACGCTTAACAGCGCTTAGCACTAATTTATGTTGGATTTATGTTAGCAAGAACACAGAAAAAATAATCAAAATTACTCAACAGAGAATTGAGTCAGATCAATCAAACATAATTTAAAAGGGTCGCACCGATAGGTTATGTATATTTTGCTAACGCTATCTTGCTTTATTGGCGACCATTCTTCTGTTTAAGGGCATTCAATATATCCACGTAAACAACCGATAACGCACACGTTGCGCGTAGTCTCGATAGCCAGTCAACTCCTTGATTAGTGTCTGATCTTCAAAAACGGTTCTTGTCACCGTGATGGTCAAAGCCACTATCGCAGGTATCAGTGTCCATACCGAGCTCAGCGCTAAAACAATCCCCAACAGTGCAAGAATACTTCCGGCATAACCCGGATGCCGAATAAACCGGTACGGACCCGTGTCACACACCACATGATTTCGATCCGCCTGAATGCGCACCACGCTGGAAAAAAAAACGGTTCTCTGCCAACGACCATGCACCAAAACCGTAACCGAGTGCGATCAATATAAAACCAATCATGGTGAGCCACATTGGAAATTCGGGGGATCCGTTATAGCGATGATCCAGCCCTGCAACGATGACCATAGGGAAACTAATACTCACCGCCATCAGTGGTGCGAGTATTTTGTCCCAGTTTTTAGCGTTTTGGATACTTTCAATATTTTGTCGTTCGGCCATCAGACCGGGATGGCGCTGCTCTCCCCAAACACGCCCGCCTATACCCGCGACAACGAAAAGAAGGAAATAAAGCCACCCCTGCCACCAACTAAAATCGCCACCACACACCAATAAAATAAGTGGCACGAGGACGTACACCACAACTAATCTAATCCACTGACGATTGGTTACTGATTGCACCACGCCTTCGCTGCTTATTTTGTCTGGCATCTCATTCTCCACAATGAAGTACTGCTTCACATCCTCGCTTGCAGCCTAACGCTGCGCAAGCCGCTTTGCGCCTTCACTTATACTCCAACCCTTGCCGCTGCTCGTTTAGTTACTTTCAATAACAGGCTTAAGACCTCCTGACACCAACCGCCCGCCCACGATTGTCGCGGTTGGTAACAACTGGTGCATCATCGGCGCCTCGACATCAAATAGCTTTTAATTTAGTACAATGAAGTCCGCAAGCATCCCAGCTTTAAGCGTAGCCAAGTCATTCTCTCTACCGAGTTGTCGAGCGCCAGCGCTTGTGAAGGTAACTATTGCTGAGGCTAGATCAATCGCAACTCCTTTCGGTGCCTTCATCGATGTACCCTTAGGAAGTGATGTCAGCCCTTGAAACCGGACAGTAAGATATTATTTTTTTACCTAGCAGTAATAATTCTGGAATGACATCGACCCAGCCATTTTAAAAAAATCCTTGTCCAAACTTTTCTCCGATAAGTCGGAAGCCTATTTGCAACCATCGCTGAACTACCCCTGAAATTGGCCAGATCATTAAAGTCAATTAACAAACAGACCGTATTCGCAGGGATGCCACCCGGACTCAGATAGTTAACAGGTTTCGGTTTAGCGGGCATCGCTAATGGGTAGGAACCATGTGCTTGGTTTTAGAACGACGCTAAACGGCGTGGCGAAACAGTTAATCGATAGGTCCCTCCTCTAGCCAGTCCTGTATCCGATACTCACCTAGTTGTTAGGTTCGCCAGAAGGGTAAAACTAGCTTAATATGTCTTAAAACAACAACTCCCCGAAGCATGCCAATGAACAAATTATTCAGTTGTCTCTTTTTACTAGTAGCATTGAGTTGCCAGACAATTGCCGATGTTCCGCGCACATCTTCAGACAAGCCAAACCTTTCTGGTATCTATGATACAGGCACGTTAACCCCCACTCAGCGACCCGAATGGTTAGGTGAAACAGAATATCTGTACCCATGGGTCGCACGACTGCTCAACTGGACCTTCACGGTTGTATCTGAATGGGCGATTTACAGCGACAGCGATCCTGACAGAGAAGCGCCCGAATCAGGCGGCGATGGCAACAATGCAGCCGGTGCCGGTGGGGTTGGTGGCTACAACGCTTTCTGGGTCGACCCAGGTGATTCGCTAGGCTCTATTAGAGGCATTGTCCCCACTTCAATCATTTACGATCCGCCGGATGGCCGATACCCGGCAATGCAAGCGGGTGTGAACAAACGTCTAGGAGACCTCTATCAAAGCTTTGGCCATGATAATACGGGTACCGCATCGTGGCTTGATCAAGAAGGTTCTGGTCCCTTTGACGGACCTGAGTCTTTAGCACCCTCCGAGCGTTGCCTAATCTCTTTCGGTTCAACTGTGCCAAACCTGCCAAGTTTGTATAACAACTACAAGCGCATCGTGCAGACTGACACACATGTAATGATCTTGCATGAAATGGTGCATGACGCCCGCATTATTCGAATCGACTCTGAGCATGCGCCGTTAACCGAAGGTCAATGGCTAGGCGATTCAATTGCCTATTGGGACGGCGACGTCTTAGTTGTTGAGGCAAAACACTTTAAGGCGATCAACGGCCTACCCGGCGCGGATGAAAACCTGCACGTGGTTGAACGCTTTAGCCGATTAGAAGATGGCAATTTGAATTACGATTTTACCGTCACTGACGAAACCGTGTGGACCGCGCCTTGGAGCGGTCGTTACGAATGGCAAGCAAAACCCGAATCAAGTGTTTACGAGTATGCTTGCCATGAAGGTAACTACGCGATGGGTAACATTCTGCGTGGCGCTCGACTATTAGAAAAAGAATGGCGCGAGCAGCAGCCAGCCGTTAAGGCGAGCTCACCGACGAGCGAATGATGTTAAGACATGCTGCAATTTGTCATCAATTACGCCATTCTTAGCGCTCTACAGCAATACCGCAAACGGAGTAGCAATGAGTTTTAACAGATTAATATGGGGCGTTAAGGCCAGCTTTAGGCGTTACGTTGAAGCGGCTGGTGGATCATCCACATTGGCTGATGGCGCGCGCAGCACTGAAGATGGCTCCTTTATCTTCATGGCCGTACCTGGCGGCGACCTGACAATAGCAGCGGACGGCAGTGCAACGGGTGCTATGCGGTTTCAAGGCTCAGTCTCTTTTGAAGCTCACGGTGGCATGCTCAAGGCTACGTTGGCGGAATTGGGGATCGAAGCTGGACCCGATGGACTCGTTCTGACCGTACTTGAATACCCACAAAACGAAGACCGCTGCGCGATCGCCCAGCTCGGCCCTGTCGAGGTCGGCGATGGTAATGTGATGACGATACGCAGCGAAATCACATTTGACGGCATGTACCAGATTGCCGACAACTATCCCCAGGGTACAGAACTAGATCCGCTGATATTAGACTAAACCCACGATGCTTTTGGGGACAGCCAATATCGGAATTCGCACCAACAATCTCTCACGAGATCAAGGTGAACCGACCTTCGAATTTGGATCGAGTCGACCATATCGTTATGGAGATCTGCTAACAGTGTGTGTCCTCCTTTGCGTAAGAATTACCTGATAAGAACGATAATCACATGGATCTTTTGAAATTTTCTTAACTAACTTGATATAACCTTTGTGGAAGTAGACATGACAGAACAGGCGATTGAGATTAATGACATTGCGAACATCGATCCGCACCTTGATTATCAGGCGATTGTCATCGGCGCAGGGGTCTCGGGTATCTACCAGATCAAGCGTCTGGCTGATCTTGGCGTTCGTGCGACGGTGCTTGACGCCAATGCCGATCTTGGAGGCACCTGGTACAACAACCGATATCCCGGCGCTAGGTTCGATTCAGAAAGCTATACCTACAGCTATTCGTTTTCCAAGGAAGTGCTTGATCAATGGAACTGGACTGAGCGGTTTGCACCGCAGCCTGAGACGCTGGCTTATCTAAACTTTGTGACGGACAAATTTAAACTGCGTAAATACATGCAGTTCGGCTGCCGGGTCGAATCGATGATTTTCGACGATGACAAGAACACTTGGACATTGCGACTCGACGACGGTCGCCAGTTAACTACTCGTTTTATCATCTCCGGTGTCGGCGTCTTATCGACGCCAACGCTGCCAAAGCTCGAGGGCATGGACAGCTTCAAAGGCACCTCTTTTCACGCGTCCCATTGGCCGCACGAGCCTATCGATCTTAAGGGCAAACGTGTGGCGGTCATCGGCAGCGGCGCGACGGCGATTCAACTTATCCCCGAAGTCGCAAAAGTTGCGACACGATTAACTGTCTTCCAACGCCGTGCAAACTGGGCGGCGCCGTTGAACAACGCACCCATCTCCGAGTCCGAAATGGCAGCAATACGCGAGCGCTATGACGACATATTCGCCGCATGCGCACGCAGTCCGGGTGGGTTTGAACATGAACCGGACCGACGTGGTTTTTACGATGTAAGCCCAGAGCAGCGACGTGAATTGTGGGACAGACTCTACGACGAGCCGGGCTTTGGTATCTGGCTGCAAAATTTCACCGAGATTTTCTTCGACGAAAAAGCCAATGCAGAATTCTCCGCGTATATTGCCGACCGTATTCGCCAACGTGTGAACGACCCTGCGCTTGCAGAGCGCCTAATTCCAAAAGACCATGGCTTTGGCATACAGCGTGTACCGCTAGAAACGGGTTATTTCGAGACCTACAACCGCGACGATGTCGAGCTTGTGGATTCCGCAGAGACACCCATTGTTCGCATCACGCCGACGGGACTCGATACCAGCGATGGTTCATACGAGTTCGACGTCATTATTTACGCCACAGGTTTCGATGCGTTCACCGGCGCCTTTGATCATATCGACATTCAAGGTGCTGCGGGCGAACGGCTACGTGACAAATGGGCGACCGGTCCCGAGACCTACCTTGGCACGATGGTTCGCGGCTTTCCCAACTTCCTCATGCTGGTCGGACCGCAGACCGCCGCATCGAACTTTCCCCGCGGTGCAGAACTGAGCGTCGACTGGGTAACGCCTTTTCTCGAGCACATGTGGGCGCACGGCCACCAACGATTCGATGTCGACGAAGCAGCTGAGACGCAATGGATCGAGCACGTTAAAGATATGTATAAAGGTATGCTACTGCGCAACGCTCGGAGTTGGTTCACCGGTTACAACTCGAACCTTGAGGGGCACGAGTACGGCAAGATGCGATACAACATCTACAACGGCGGCGGACCGAGGTACGCCAAGATGCTACGGGACGTAGCCGACAACGACTACGAGGGTGTTTATTTTAAGTAATTGGAATTTACACTATCGGTACTATATCTAAGGATCGAGGCGTTGGTAGACAGCCTAGCGATTCACCTGTCTTTCATCTCGTTATCGAAGGTGACATTACCCAACGACAATACAACTTGTAAAAATTAGAAGCACGACCAATACAGCACAGTCGTTTAAACACTTGTGCTGCGCAAAATGAGGTAACAAGCATGAGTTTGGAAAACAAGATCGTATTGGTGACTGGCGGTGCAAGTGGCATCGGTCGCGCAACCGTCGACCGCTTAGCCGCCGATGGTGCGCACGTGGTCGTAGCCGATACGCAGGTGGATCTTGCTGGCGAGGTTGTGAGCGAAGTAAAAAAAGCAGGCGGAAGTGCTGAAGTGTGTCAACTCGATGTTGCCAAATCAGGCGCTGCAGATACAGCCGTCAACGCAATCGTTGCCGAACACGGTCGATTAGACGGCGCCTTCAACAATGCGGGCATTGTCGGGCCAACGGTAAAATTACTCGACATTGACCCAGAGGAATGGGCGCGCGTTCTTGCCGTCAACCTAACGGGTATATTTAGCTGCGTGCAAGCTGAGATCAGACAGATGACTCAGCAATCATCGGGTGGCAGTATCGTTAATACCGCCTCTATCTGTGGTTTAGTTGCCCTCTCTCACGCGGCCGCTTATAACTCGGCCAAACATGGTGTCGTGGGCCTAACGAAATCCGCGGCAATCGAGTACGGGCCAAAGAAAATTCGTGTCAATGCAGTCTGTCCGGGCTTCATCGATACCCCGATGCTCGCTAAAGGTGCTGGCGCCAGTGAAGGGATGCTCGAACAGGTGACAGGCACTTTGCCGATTCGCCGCATTGCCGATGCAAGTGAGGTTGCGGATGTGGTCGCTTGGTTGTTGTCGGAGCAGTCGAGTTACATCACGGGCATTGCGATGCCAATAGATGGTGGATGGACAGCACAGTAGGTGTGCCTGCATTGATTATGAAAAACCAAGGAGAATTACATGGCGGCAAATACAGGCCAGGCTAGCCCGGATGATCAATGGCTGGCGATGTTGCAGGAGGACGTGCTCGAGCCTGACTTGCCGATTATTGATCCGCATCACCACCTGTGGTTACGCAGTGGATATACCTATTTGATGCCAGAGCTTGCTGCAGACCTAGCCAGCGGCCACAACATCGTGGCCACCGTATATGCTGAGTGTCATTCGATGTATCGCAGGGACGGTCCTGAAGAGCAACGCTCGCTGGGCGAAACAGAATTTGTTCGAGGACAGGCAGCCATGAGCAGCAGTGGTGAGTTCGGCGCCACTCGCGCCTGCGACGTAATGTTCGGCAACGTAGATCTGACTCTAGGCGGCGCTGCAGAGACTATATTCGAACAACACATTGAAGCGTCCGGCGGGCGTTTTCGCGGGGTCAGACTTTCCAGTGGTTGGCACGCGGATGACAAAATTGCCAATGTCGCCGCGCAACCTCAGTTGTTGCTAGATCCACGTGTCAAAGAAGCCGTCGCCGTCGTAAAACGACTCGGATTGTCATTGGACTGTTGGCTTTATCATCCGCAAATAGATGAAGTTGCGCAACTCGCCGACGCGCATCCGGACTTAACCATCATTCTGAATCATGTCGGCAGCCCGATTTTGGGCGGTCCATATAGAGGCAGAACTGACGAGGTCTTTAATCAATGGAAGGCAGCGATTATTCGTCTTAGCAAGCGTGAAAACGTGTTTGTAAAACTCGGCGCCCTACCGATCCGCATGCCAAGTTATGAGGGCGACCGTAGTCTGCCACCCAGCTCACAAGAAGTTGCTGCCGCTTGGCAACCCTGGATGGAAACTTGCATCGAGGCGTTTGGCTCGGCCCGGTCTATGTACGAATCAAACTTCCCAGTGCAAAAACGTTGGTGCAGCTATCAGGTCTGCTGGAACGCATTCAAACGTATCTCCGCGGGCGCGTCCGCGGCTGAAAAGACTGACTTGTTTTTCGGCGCGGCAGCACGTGCTTATCGTATAGAGAATGTTCTATCGGCTTAGTGAGTTTTGACGAAGCCTAACTGTGACGTATTCTACCTTTGGTAATAAAACGTTACCGGCGTAAGTTGCGGGGCGTGCGTATAGATTGTTTTAGATTATTGTGACACGCACAAAACACCACTCACACCATAGCGGCATCGCCTAAAGGAGAGTTTATGTGCCGCATCAGACACCAAAATGTATATTGCTTTGTAGTACTCAGCTAAACGTCTTTGACTCACTTCACTCACGGCGTGATTCGCATCACCCGTAAGTCAAAGAAACAGTGTCACCATTTCCTCGGTCGGAAACCACATTGGCGGATTGTGTCGGTTAAATACCAATTGAGATTCTAGCTAGGGTCTACTGTACAGCGCCTCTGGACTAATAGCAGCCAACGCTGAAATTTGACGTTTGGCGACCTACGCATGATCGCGAATGTGAGGCGTTGCTAAGAGTCTCGGGCCGAAGTAGATCAAGTAGACCAGATTAAAAAGTGCTGTGAGACGGCCACGAAGCATAAAAAAACCGCAGCAGGCAGGTCATCACGCACTTTTTACAGATAGCGCTGAGCAAGTACACCCCATGCTGTGGCCCACTAGCAAAGGCAGCAGTGAAATGTCAGCCTTGTTCGGCCGGTGCTTGCTGCCTAGGTTCCCAGCACTCGGATTATTTTAAACTATCCCGCCTTTTCGGCTTCTACTCTTGCAATACTGGGATGTTTTGCCATGAGATCAATGACAGCTTGAATACGGGGGTAGTCTGCTAGTAAATCCAAATCCATTACCGCCTTACCAATTCCAGTAGCAAGCCCAAAGGTGTAAAACGTATAGAAGTCTGCGAGGGTTACCGTGTCCCCAGCGGCATAGGGCCCTCCTACAAAAATTCGATCAACCGCCGCCATACCCTTAATCAATTCAGCCTTAGCGCTTTCTCTTGTTTCATCGCTTACGGGTTTTTTAAATAACAGCTCCGGTAGGCATCTTCTGGCAACTAGCTCCACGTCGAGTTTTAGATGGCAGATCAATTCAACAACCTTCGCTGCTGCCAAAGGGTCGCTAGGCAACAAGGCAGGCTGAGGCGCGATTCTATCAAGGTACGCAGCAATGGCGAGCGATTCAGAGAGATACTGACCGTCTACACCTATTGATGGCATTTTGCCCATGGGCGAGCGACTTAGGTTATCCTCTTCTTGCGTGGGTGGCGCTTTCACTTCTTCGAACTCAACACCTTTTTCGATCATAAGAGCCTTGATCAAGCTGTAGTAGTTGCTCATGCGTAAGCCGTAGAGTTGAATCATTTTTTCCCCCATCAGTGATTAGTGAACTTGTTGTGTAGTGACAAAGGCCTCTTATCTCTGCCGCAAGGCCACTTTAGCACAAAACGGCAGCAGCACATGCCATAAGGATCATCTAACAGCGCTGCTTGATGCCCCTAATGCGGTTGTTTACGGGCAAAGAATTAACCACAGCCGTCAATACGTTCATCAGCAGACGGTAGTTTTCTAGACTCGACGAAAGATAGCAGCTTGGAACGATCTTCGGGGTGGCGTTCACCTTGCCACACACATAGCGGCTGAACAGATTCGATTTTGCTATCGAAGGTTATTCACGCCGCCATGACAGGGCGCAGTTAAACACCCCTTTTTAAGATCAAAGCATGCTAGCTAGTATGTATAACGCAACCCTAGTCGTACGCCACGTCCGGCCTCGGGCGAAAAGTTTTTCAAAAAGGATGTATGGTTCCTGATTTCTTCGTCGAGCAAGTTACTGCCTTTAGCGAAAAGCAGCAGCTCGCCACTCGCTAGATTGATATGGTAATCAGCGTATAGATTTAGGGCGGTATAACCATCGGTTTCGAATTCTCCTACTGCGGTGTCTTCTTGGTCAAACACTTCCGTTAGATTTAAGTTAACGGACCATACATTTGCATGCCAGGTAACGCCAACTCCTAAACGGGCCGGCGGTATTCTGGGAACATCACCACCGTCATCAAAACTTGCCTTAACGAGATCACCTTGTATTGAAAGATCTAACTCACCGAATTCGCTCTGCATCGCCTCGTAATCTAAACGACCTTCGACACCATAGAAAGTGGCATCATTCGCAACGTAGTTAGAAATGGTCTGTTCTTCGAACTCGCCGTTATCTTGAAGAAAAATATAGTCCGCAATCTCGTTATAGTAAACGCTGAATGCGCCCGTCACTTTTCCACGATGCTGTCGAAATTCAACTTCAATATTGTTGGCTTTTTCTTTGTCCAGATCAGCATTACCGATCTCCAACCTTCCTGTCGCAACATGGGCCACAAGGTCTTCGGGGTCAGTGGAAACAGCACAAGTACTGGTTTCAACATTCGAATACCGTTCTTCCAATGTCGGCGCGCGCTCCGAACTAGAAAGCGCAACCATGATATTGCTACTCTCGGTCAAGTCGTAAAGCATACTCGCGGAAAGACTGTGTGTGCCTTCGTCGCGGTCACACCCTTGGCCGGGGTCAGTTTCATTGTAGCCATACCGATAACCAAACTCCCACGTTGTGTTTTCAGAATCAATTCGTTCAATAGCAAAAACGGAATAGCCGGTGCTATCGGTCTTAGGAATGAATGCTTCCTCGCCCACAGCACTAAACTCTGTATCGGATAACTGCAAGCCCCAAATACCTTGCAGTTGACCTATCTGCCTGTGGGCTAAGGTAAACCGACCTTCATAGCCTTCGTTGCTATAAACCGTGCCGACAAAAGCGGTACCATCTGCCTCAATCTCGAGTTCAGAATGTTCGTAATCGGTGTAATTTATACCCGCCTGAAGACGCTCAAAAAAACCACCTTCAAAACGATATTCACCTTTTAAATCGTAACGTGTTTGTTCCATATCGATACGGACAAACTCCTCACCTTCTTCCTCGTCTCCGTGCTCATCATCGTGGTCATCATCGTGGTCATCATCGTGATCTTCATCACCGTGCTCTTCTTCATGATGTCCGTGCGTGCCACCTGGCAATCCATAGTTACTTTCTATGCTCGCCATCGAAAAACCGATAAACCCTTGCTCACCAGAAATAGAGGTGCCGATCGTATATCCATCGGATTCTGCATCTGTGTTAGCAACATAACCCTTTGAATTGGTTATCTCTTCTTCTTCGTGATCCTCGTCCTCCTCATGCGCTTCTTCTTCACGTTCGAGAGCGGCTTCATCGATCGCAAAGCCATTGATATCCATATCATTGTTGTTTCGAGTGAAAGCATCTAGGTGAAGATTAAACATACCAAGCGAGCCGTTAAATTTTGCAACTGTTTTATCACCGTCATTCACGGTGTTATGGCTTTGCTCGATGAAAAACTCTGGCGTATCGATGCTTGCTTCTAGAATGCGATCATCGATCACGTTAACAATGCCTCCAACAGCACCATTGCCATAAAGCAGTGTCGATGGGCCTCTTATCACCTCTAAACGCGTCGCCAACGCTGGCTCAACACCGTTGACATGATCCGGACTAACTGCTGAAACATCAACGTTGTTAACACTGTTCTGCATTACTTGAACTCTATTTCCCGACTGGCCGCGTATGACGGCCTGACCCACGCCAGGGCCAAAGCTTGAGTTATGTATGCCTACTTGATTGTTTAACGTCGCGCCTAACTGATCTTGCACTTCGCGTCGCAGCGCTTCTTCAGTCAAAACGTTAATAGGTAAAACCGTGTTAGCAACGTTTCTCTGAAACGGCGCACTGACCACAATTTCCTCTTCGTATGTATGATTTCCATGCGTGGTTTTTGAATTTTGCTCGCCGACGGCCGCGCCTGCGTATGCGGCACTAATCGATAGAATTATAGAGTTTAAGTTCTTCATGGTATCTCCTGCAAAAAATGCTAAAAATCATCCTTAGACTAGAGAAAGAAACTTATGCAGATTTAGTTACCACATATGCTAACGAACATCACTGGACAGACGCGCGTTTTTTCTTGAGCTTTCAAGATGCGAATTGATATTTATTAGCTGCGGAGAGGTGGACCTCTAGGGTCTTTGTGGAGACTTTCAGTGGTAGCCACGAGACGGGGAAAGGCACTCTGAGGGTTGGACGCAACCGCTCGGAGAAAATCATTTTGAGCATGATCAACTGCTGCATCGCCGCCCGAATGGGAACCAAACTCGCAACTGAGCTCTTCAACTGAAGTTTCATGAATATGATTGGCAATCACGAAGCCCGGCAGACTAAGCATCATGCTGAGCAGCAGTATCGATAACTTCTTGGAGATAGCCCTATTCATGTCGCGGTAAGTTATTGGGAAGTTCTAGTCATGTCAACGTTTATCTTCTGTTTATTTCGGACGATAACCTAAAACATCAGAGCCAAGGCGTATTCTGCATTATTACGGTTTCTCCGAGTAGGCTCATGAAATATTATGACCGTCGGTAGCAACAATATATGACCCATTTTTCAGAAATATACTGTATGCATCCTGTCTACCAATTGGTGCATACTCTTCGCTACACCTTGAATCAGAAATGGTACATGTATGAGCCACACTAGACCTGAAAAGAATCCTATCTATTGGTTTTATGGTTCAGCGTCAGTCTCCTTCGGCATCAAGAACAATGCTTTCAGCTATTTACTTCTGATCTATTCAACTCAGGTCCTTGGCATCCCTGGCTATCTTGCAGCCCTTGCACTCGCGGTTGCTATGGCCTGGGATGCAGTTTCTGATTTATTTCTTGGGCACTGGTCAGATAAAACCCAATCTCGTTTGGGACGGCGGCACCCTTTTATGTACGCCGGGTTCATCATGCTACCTCTTTCCTTTTACGCATTGTTCAATCCCGTGATCGAACTGACTGATGTGAATAGCTGGGGTTACCTGCTAATAACGGCAATCTTGATTCGAACCGCCGTCACACTGGTTGAAGTCCCCTCTGTCGCGTTGTTACCCGATTTGGTAAAGGACTATGATGAAAGAAATAAATGGCTAGTGCTGCGTCATGCTTTTGCTTGGTACGGCGGCAATGGTATTCACGTCATTAACATGGCCTTCTGGGTCGGCGCTTTTGGTGTCGCGTCGCAGGCTGGTTATTCTATCTACGGTATTGTCGGCGCGTTGATCATTGCCGCCAGCATTCTCATATCGTCGCTCGGCACCCAAAAAGTTGCGTCGGCAATGCCACAACCATCGGAGCCTTTTCGGTTCAAAGAAATCTGGTACGAGATAAAACAGATCGCACAATCGGTGAGGAACGCTAATTTTTTCTGGTTGTTTGTTTACTCTCTTATTGTCGGTGCCGCAGGAGGAATGTCTACAGCACTGTACTTGTATAACGTCACCTACTTCTTCGCGTTTACCGGACCACAAATTGCCATCACAGGCGTGTTTGTTTTTGCATCACCCACCGTTGCCTATTTCTTAGCACCGGCACTGGGCAGCAGACTCGGTAAGAAGCGAGCAGCTGTCGTTGCCCTGCTTGGCGCTATCTTTCTGTATCCTATTCCTTACCTGTTGACTTTGGCTGGTTACTGGCCAGAGTCTGGTAGTTGGAATAGTTTGATTATGTACTCCTTCTTTGTCATGACTGAGGTGATTGGATTTATTGTCGGCGGAGTGATGTTGGATTCTATGATGGCGGACGTCGTAGAAGACAGCGAAGTCCAAACAAGCAGACGATCCGAAGGGCTATTCTACGCCGCGAGGAGTTTTGCGAGTAAAGCCGTAAGCGCGCTCGGCATTATACTTGCGGGTTCTATCGTATCTTTGGTTGGAATGGATGGCATCAAGAGTGTAGAGGATATGACAGATGTCATGCGCGGCAATCTCGCGAGCTTCTTTCTGCCGGCATACTGCGGGCTGTATTTCTTTGCGATCTATTTGATTTCAAAGTACAAGATTGATCGAGAACAGCACAAGACGAACTTGGAAACATTGGCTCAGAAACAATAATTAGGACTTTGGGTCAGAGTAAAAGACTATAAACTTACCCCGACCCCTTTACTCAATCACTCTCCGTGTAGATCACTTATACTGTCGAGACTCAGCGAACTAAATTTTATTATCACATTTACCAACTCAGTGCTTTTTCTTTTTTTCTAAATACAGAAAACTGATTTTGTCGTCTGCGCTGTAAACACTTAACTGACCTCCTGTAGCGACAGAAATATCTTGGGTTGCAACCAACGCCCCTTTGTTTGGACGTTTAAATAAATTTTTACCAACTTTAGCTATTGATTCCAATTCGCTAGCAGATATATCGAATTTTAAATCACCTAGGTTAAACAACCTTCTTTCATAAATATTTTCCTTTGCTAAATGAGCCAATAATACTTCTATATCCTTATAGGAAGGGGCTATATTGAAATTGACAAACGTGATACCTGATTCAATTTCAATAGTATATTTTTCAACCATATGTTTCTCTACAAACATCGATCAGCAAACTGGGCACAGAAGATAGCTGTGATCAGAACAGGACTCATACCTAAATCGCAGAACGTCGTTGGCGCGACAAAAGAAATTGCCTTCAACTGCTTCGCTCGCACTTAAAAAACTAGAGAACCCTGTTATTTTCTTTCTGACGGTTAACTATTCTGGCAAAGAGGTTTACGGCTAAGACGCTAACTCTCTATTGGACGTCGTCATTAGTTGCTAGTACGACGCTTGACCATGACCTTGCTTCTTCTTCAGAGCTGAAGAACTTTGCCTCAAAATCCTGACCGCCTGCAATTTCGAAATAAACCTTAAAAAGATTAATTAAACCTTTAACAAT
>JAQXDL010000033.1 GCA_029251375.1 Pseudomonadales bacterium
CGTCACATGGGATCTGCAACAGCCTATCAATCAACAGGAAATTGACCGACTAGTGGATGTTGATGCTGAAATGGCTTTAGGCGATCTGGAACATATACTGCTGGACGAAGCACATCGCAAAGATGTCGACTGGGCAATTGACCTGCGCTTTGATGTCCAAACACAAACCCACGCGGCTCAAGAACCGCGCGCCGCAATTGCTCGTTTTAATGATGTCGACAATGAAGGCGAAACCGATCACGGCTTAGAGATCTGGACCGGCACGCAGGACCCCTTTGGCATCAAACGCTTTGCCGCTATGGACACGGGACTATCGGAGGATGACGTGGTTGTTTATCCACAACGACTCGGCGGCGGCTTCGGCGGCCGCGAACACTATGAAGTTGAACGCGACGCGGTAAGACTGGCGCGCGCGGTTAAGCAGACAGTGAAAGTACAGTGGACACGGCAAGACGAATTTACCGCTAGCCGCAGTCGCCCTGCGTCAGCACATCGACTACGCATCGCAACCGATGACGCCGGTAACTTATCCGACTGGTGGTACGGCTACGTCACTGGCCACGTGGTTTTTGCACGGGAGCGCCTGCCAGGCTGGCTGATACCCGTTGCCCGCATGGCTGAAGATATGGGCGTCGTCAAAGGCGCATTGTCGCCCTACAGCGCGCCGCACCAACGGGTCGAATACAAAGATGTTGACCTGCCTATCGATCTTGGCGTCTGGCGTTCACTCAATGGCGCGCCGGCCATCTTTGCCATCGAGTCCGCCATGGATGAACTGGCCCAGCAAAAAAATATAGACCCGGTCGAGTTTAAGATTGCGCAAATGAACGGCGGCCAGCCTCGTCTGCAAAATTGTTTACAGCGTGTGGCCGCGCTAAGTGCAAAAACACCGCTGCCCGAAGGCACCGGTTACGGTCGTGGGTTTGCCTGCGGTATTTACGACAAGCGCTGTTATGTTGCAGTGAGCGCAGATATTTATATCGACCATGAGACACAAAAAATAAACGTGTTGCACATGACCTGCGCCCAGGACGTCGGCATGGCGGTCAACCCTGGGCAGCTAAGGGCGCAAATAGAAAGCAATCTCGCCTGGAGTGTCGGCATGGCATTGCTTGAACGTTTTGAAGTGGGCGATAACGCGATTCAAAGTGCTAACTTTGACAATTATTCCATTGTCCGCATGGCGGATATGCCAAGCTTGGATATCGAAATTGTCGACCAGCCCAACATTCCACCGGCGGGTGCGGGTGAAGTCGCGTTGGTCGCCGGACCACCCGCCATCGCCAATGCCATTCGTGCTGCAAGCGGCTTTCGCGCCTTGAGCCTCCCTATAGCTTTTGAGGATGTTGTTTGAAGAAATTAAAACCGACACATCGCACGCATGATCGAGGCCCTGATCTTGAAACTGATCTTGAAACTGATCTTGAAACCGATCTTGAAACTGATCTTGAAACTGATCCTGCTCTTGAACTTAATCCGAGCCAACGGAGATCCCAAATGAAACGTACAACAACATCAGTAATTAGCAAAAATTATTTCGCTACGCTAACAATCATGGCGTCAACCTTACTCACGCTAACGTTGCTCGCAGCGGCACCGATCAAGGCTGAACAAGCTAGCGTCTACCACACCGTGGTTTTTTGGTTAAAGCCGGACACAACCGATGCCAAAGTTGACGAGATCATTCGTTCAGCAAAGGCGATGCAAGACCTACCCATGGTGGAAAAAGTCCTGATCGGCACACCGATTATGAGCGATCGAGAAGTCGTCGACGACAGCTTCAGCGTCGCTTTTACCATGATCTTTAAGGACGAAGCTGCACTGCAGGCCTACGCAATTGACCCCCACCACAAAAAGATTTCTAGCGAGGTCACCATGCCGCACGTCGCGCGCGGTGTGATCTACGATTACAAGGCTGATTAAATTAAAAGAAGAGCAAGAAAAAGTAACAAAGAGCTAAAAAAACCAACAACCTGATTTTGTCAAAGCAGACGACTCAGTGAGACAATCAACGCTCGATTAAAGCAAAGAGAACCATGCAGCCAAAACCCGATACAAAAAGACGCAACGCGCGATCGCACAAGGCCATTGTCGACGCGACGATCAAATTGCTCGGCTCGTCTGGCTATGTGGATTTTTCGATTGAAAAAGTTGCAAGCGAAGCCAGCGTCGGCAAGCAAACCATTTATCGATGGTGGCCGTCCCGTGCAGATTTAGTCCTAGAAGTGTGGCGCGATCGTTTAATGCCACCGCTGGCCGCCTACGATGGCCAAATCCCTATGCGTGACTTTTTGGAAAACTCGTTGCTATCATTTGGTCAACGACTGTCTCGCGCTGATTGCAGACAAGCCGCTATATGTGTGCTCGCCGAAGCGCACCGGGACCCGCAACTGTATAAGCGCATGGAAGAAGCAATTTATGCACCGCGCATCAAACTGATTGTTGAGGCTTGCCGTCAAGCGCAGAAAAACAACCTGTTCCCCAATCACTTCGACGTTGATCTGTTGATCGACGCACTTTACGGTGCGGTCTGGTATAAAGTCCTGATTCGCTTCCAGAAAGTGACTCGACCTTACATCAAAAAACTGGTCGCACAGACCCTGAACAGCAACTAGGCTTTACTCAATAGGCTAGTAAATAGACGCCTACAGCGATTTTCAGATGTCATACAGCACTTAACTAGCAGCTAGCCAAGCGCTATCGATAGCACTACTAGCGAGCCATTCACAATTAGCGCCGACTATCACTTGCAGCGATCTCGACCTAAAATCAAGTCTGGCAATCACCATCACCAAACACCGCCTTGTTCAGACAATTAAAATAACCGATTAAAATAAACTAGCTGTCTATGAGTGATTCAAACCAACAGACGACGAACGATGAGCACCCTTTTGTGTTCCATATGGTCGAGGCAAAACATTGGGGCAGAACCCTGACCACCGGCGACATCTACTATCCGCCAACCTATGAAACCGATGGGTTTACCCATGGCACATCAAACCCTGCCAAATTACTGACCGTGGCAAATCACTTTTATTCAGGCATTGATGGCGATTGGTATTGTTTGCAGATGACAGTCGAGAGCCTTGCAGCCACCGGTGTGCAAACTATATATGAAGCCGCCGCTGCAGTCGGCGCCACCGCTTCAAAGAATGAGGCTGCCAGTGGTGAATTGTTTCCACATATCTACGGCGGAATCGCCGCCGCGGCAGTGACCAACACCTACCCCATCACACGGGACGAGTTCGGCGGTTTTCGAAGTATCGACGGTATATCGCCCGCTTGATGCGAAAGAAACATCATTAGCGCATTTGAACTGACTCGCCAACACTGCCCGCACGACTCGCAACGCTCACGACTCTCGCATCTTTCTTGCACATTCCTCGTTCCTTCTTCGCATAAGTGCCGCTAAATAGAGACAAAGCCCGCCAATCGTCAGGCACCAGCGAAAAACAGGCCAGAGGTTGATGCCTGCAGCCAACAGGACCGATAGCACTGGCCTAAAATTCCGCTAAAACACCTGCACCAACGCACATTTATGGACCGCAATAGATACGAAGAATGGATTGAATTCCGCAGTGTCTTAGGGGTATGGTTGCTGCCTCACAAATTAATGGAGCAATCTCATGGCAGAAGCCTGGATTATAGATGCATGCCGAACGCCACGTGGCATCGGTAAAAAAGGCAAAGGTGCCCTAGCCGACGAACATCCACAACATCTGGGTGCGGCTGTCCTTAAAGCGCTAAAAGAGCGTAATGACTTAAACACATCGGAAGTTGATGACATCGTCTTCGGCACCAGCTCACAGCGTGGACCACAAAGTGGTGACTTGGCGCGTATGGCTGCTCTAGATGCGGGCTACGACGTTAAAGCTAGTGGCGTTACTTTGGACAGATTCTGTGGATCCGGTATTACTTCCGTCAACATTGCAGCGGCTAACATCATGGCAGGCATGGAAGATCTCACTATCGGCGGCGGCACAGAAATGATGTCTTTGGCGGGTTCAGGCGGCGGCAAAGGTTCACCTTTCCTCGACAATGACAATCTTCGACTAAGATCGGTTCATCCACAGCCTCATCAGGGTGTCTGTGCTGACACAATCGCCACACTTGAAGGCATTGATCGGCTTGCGCTTGATAGCCTGGCACTGGTTTCTCAGCAACGTGCAGACCACGCCATCAAAAACGGTCATTTCGACAAGTCACTGATCACCGTCTACAAAACTGACGGTTCTGTTGCACTTGATCACGAAGAATTCCCACGCCCACAGACAACGCTCGAAGGTTTAGGACAACTCAAGCCTTCATTCGAAGTGATCGCCGATATCGAACTTGACGAAGCGGGCACAACTTTCCGCAAGCTTGTTGCGCAAAAATATCCTGATCTACAGATCAAGCACTTCCACCACGCCGGTAACTCATCCGGTGTTGTTGATGGCGCTGGCGCTGTTTTGTTGGCCTCTGCTGAATATGCCAAAGCCAATGGCATGAAGCCACGGGCGCGTATCAGAGCCATGTGTAACATGGGCGATTCACCGACATTGATGTTGAATGCACCGGTACCTGCTGCGAAGAAAGTGCTGCAGAAAGCGGGCTTGTCCATTTCAGACATCGATTTGTTCGAGATCAACGAAGCCTTCTCTGTTGTTGCCGAGAAGTTCATCCGTGATCTAGATCTTGATCGCGATAAGGTTAACGTTAACGGCGGTGCAATGGCCCTTGGCCATCCTATCGGCGCAACTGGTTCGATGTTGATCGGTACGGTTCTCGACGAACTGGAACGTCGCGACCAGCAGTTTGGTCTTGTGACTATGTGTGCAGCCGGCGGTATGGCACCTGCGATCGTTATTGAACGTATTTAATGTTGAGAAAGATCAGCTGATTTTACTTAGCTACTTTTATTTGGAAGTGGGTAAACCGTAAAATCAGTAACAATTAAAAGCCCCCTAGAGATAGCTCTTGGGGGCTTTTTTATGCGCGAAGATTTACTTCGAAAACTTTTGCTGCGTCACAAAGCACCGACCAAAAGCGGCAAACCCTTGGCATGCGAGAAACACTCTTTCAAGCAAGCAGTACCAAATTTTAGACAAAAAAAGACCTTCCGAGATAAATCAGGGAAGGTCTATTTTCTAACCGTAGTTCAAGTCCAAGTTCTAGATCTAGCTTTCGCCAGATGAACTTAAAACCATCAACTTAGCCATCAAGTGAAGCAAACGTCTTGCCTTCTGCGACCAGCTTCTTCAGCAGTTCAGACGGCTTCCAAGCTTCATCTTTCGTTTCTGCGTAAAAACGTTCGACGTCGGCGAGTACGTTATCCAAACCCTGTGCATCGGCATACCACATTGGTCCGCCAACATAGGTTGGGAAGCCATAACCATTCACATAAACCGTATCGATGTCACTGGCGCGAAGCGCGTGCTCTTCTTCGAGTAGCTTGGCACCAATGTTAACGAGGGGATAAATACAACGCTTCAGTATTTCTTCGTCAGTGAACTCTTTACGCTCAAAGCCCAGCTCTTCAGCAACGCGCTTGACGACTGCATCTGCTTCTCCATCCGGACGTGGCGTGCGATCACCTTCGACATACTGGTAGTAACCCTTCATGTTCTTCTGACCATAACGGCCAAGTTCACATAGTTCGTCAGGGATACGTGCAGTCACTTCGTTTGAACCACCCATCATCTTGCGTGCGCGCCAGCCTAGATCAAGGCCAACCATGTCGGCCATGGTGAACGGACCCATTGCTAAACCAAAGTCGAAGATCACCTTATCAACCTGCGCGGGTGACGCACCTTCAAGGATCATCATGCTTGCTTGACGCGAGTAACCGCCAATCATGCGGTTACCAATAAAGCCTGGGCAGTTACCGGCAACAACCGCAACCTTACCCAGTGTCTTACCAAGCTTCATCGCTGTACCCAGTGCTTGCGTCGATGACTTCTCACCACGGACAACTTCCAGCAGCTTCATCACGTTAGCGGGGCTAAAGAAGTGTAAGCCAACCACGTTTTCAGGGCGCGAGGTTTCTGCAGCAATCGCATCAACGTCTAAGCCGGATGTGTTTGTGGCAAGCAATGCACCGTCTTTCATCACCTTATCAAGCTTGGCGAAAATCTCTTTCTTCAGATCAAGGTTTTCATAAACCGCTTCGATCACAACATCTGCATCACCCAAATCTTCAAAGGCTTCAGTCGGAATGATTAGCGCCATACGCGCGTCCATCATCTCTCTGCTTAAACGACCGCGAGAAACCGTGCGTGCATAGTTACCTTCAATGACTTTCAAACCCTTGGCAAGATTGTCAGCATCGTTGTCATGCAAACGCACGGCAATACCGGCATTAGCGAAACACATGGCGATACCGCCACCCATGGTGCCAGAACCAATGACCGAGGCTTTATTTATATCGATTAATGGTGTGTCTTTATCAAGACCTGGGATCTTGTTTGCTGCACGCTCTGCGAAGAAGATGTGAATCAACGCTTCACGTTGTGGATCTTTCATGCACTCTGCGAAGAATTTTTGCTCTGCCTTCATGCCTTCATCAAAGGACTCTGCATTAACAGCGGCTTCAACACACTTCAAAATTTGTGAAGGTGCAAACTGACCACGATGTGTTTTATCAAGCTGCTTCGCAGCATCTTCAAACAATTTAGTATTACCACGATCTGCAGCGATCTTGTCTTCTAGATCACGAATCTTGCGTGTCTTGCTGCCACCAGCAACAATCTCTTCAGCAAAGGCGATGCCTGCTTCAACAATATCGCCATCCGCAACGCGGTCGATGATGCCTAACTTAAGTGCCGCAGGCGCTAAAATTGGGTCGCCAGACACAATGGCTGTAACAGCCGCTTGTGCGCCAATCAATCTTGGCAATCTTTGCGTGCCGCCAGCACCCGGCAACAAGCCGAGCTTTACTTCAGGCAAGCCAACGGGGGCTTTTGGCGATGCGATACGGTAATCACAGCACAACGCTGTTTCCAAACCACCACCAAAGGCTGTGCCATTGATTGCCGCAATAATCGGCTTGGTGCTGCCTTCCATCTTATCCAATGCTTCGCCAAGGCCTACTGCCTCCGACGCTGCGCCGCCAAATTCGCCAATATCCGCACCGGCGATAAAGGCACGATGCATGCCCGTGATAACGATCGCCTTCACGCTGTCATCGGCCAACGCCTTTGTCACGCCGTCAAACAAACCCTGGCGTACGCCAGAAGACAAGGGGTTTACAGGTGGGTTATCAATGCTGAGCAGTGCGATTTCGCCTCGCTGCTCATAATGTACGGCTCCTTTCATGGAGGGCTCCTATTTTGGTT
>JAQXDL010000034.1 GCA_029251375.1 Pseudomonadales bacterium
GGTTTATCAACAATCTAGTATCTTTCCTGCGAACCCATTCGTAGCAGATCACCACCATTACTCGGCATATTCAATGATTGTTGAGCGCCACTTTCACCAATAGCTCCTGAAATAAACGACAGTCCTCCGGACCGAAGCCCCCAAGCAACTCGCATTGCGATACCACCAGATGCCGCTGAGGCTGCCAAGTTTCCGGCTGCACCTGCTGCACCACCAAACAACGCCGCCAGCAAAACTTGATCTAAAGGTGCTTTTTTTGATGCTGCGCCAAATGCTCCTATACCTGCGCCAATTATTACCCCAGGCACTCCAAACCCACCACTTACCTCGCGCATTTCGTCCTTCGTGAGCTCTCTCATGATTACTTCCTCTTTTCTCGTTTATTAAAGTAATGCATGAGAAAACCACCACCTAAACCTACCGATGCGGCAAAAATGCCAGCAACAATATTGTAAGGGTATTCACGAAGGTTCCAGGTTAGATAGATTTCGAAAAGAACCAAACTGAAAAAAGTTGAAAGCAACAATCCATATTTTTCCTCTCTCAAAGTGTAAGGCACGAACGCGACTGCCCACAACACCAAAAATATTGAGTCAAAAAATATTGCGCGATCTAGTCCATCCATTAGTGTCCTCCTGCATCATCACCTATTTTGCTCAACAGATGATGATGCTCTAGACGCTATGACTGATGAAGCTGTCAGTCTAATCCTACAAAAAACTCAACAATCAAATGTCAGGTTTCATAACGATCCATAAGATGCCGAACCAGACCGCTTCGCACAATATCGTCTCGCTCAAACTCATGTACGTATACGCTAGGTAAGCCCCTAACACGACTTGTTGCATCGGCCAAACCATTCTTGCCACGGATATCACTTTGATCGACGTCGCCATTAACCACAACTTTGCAGTCTTCGCCAATGCGGGTCAAAAACATCTTCATTTGAGCAACGCTGGTGTTTTGTGCCTCATCTAGGATTACAAAACTGTCTGCTCCAAATGTCTTACCCCGCATAAACGCTAAGGGCGCTGCGACAATTCGACCGTGTCGTAGAAAGTAGTCAACGGCACCTGATCCTAGCCGTTCGTTCAGGCAGTCTCGGAATGCCTCAATATAGACAGCAAATTTCTCATCAACGTCGCCAGGAAGGAAACCGAGATTCTCACCCGCTTCGACGGCCGGTCTCGTCAGGATGATGCGTTCGATTTGGCCAGACTGCAAAGCATCTGCAGCAATCGCAGCAGCACAATAGCTCTTACCGGTACCGGCAGGACCAATACCAAAGGTTAAGCAGTTGCTTTTGATTGCGTTGATGTATTGTTGTTGAGCGGGGGTCTTGGCCTCAAGCGGGCGATTGCAGCGTTTCGGACTATAAGCTGTCTCCGTTTGCGTTGACGTTAATGGCAGGGTATAAATATCCGCACTCTGGCGCAGACTGTGCCGACCGGCGTATCCCTGACGATCAGTGTGTTCTTGGTGCTGGTGGTGCTGATGATGGTGCTGATGATGCTTTTTTGATTTCCTCCCTTCGTTAGATTTTCTTCGGTTCGCGGAACAATTTACGTGAGATCTTTTCGCCATCGAATAATATCACCTTCGTTATTGAAAAATGAATGTAAAGTGATCTTTAAAACTCTGTTATTTTACTCCCTTAGTATGAACACCGATCGTGAATGAGTTTGAACATCTATTACATTTTGCACCTTGGGCATAACTAATCAAGGGTCAGGTTTTGATTTTTTCGCATAAATTTGGTGCAGCGAAATACAAAAAATTAAACGCTTGCCGTCACTGCGATTTCAACCGTAAACTGTGGGGCTGCCAACCGAGATTCCACACATGCTCGCGCCGGCGCCTCACCAGGAACAATCCACGCATCCCAGACTTTGTTCATCGCATTAAAATCTTTGATATCAGCTAGCCATATACTTGCAGTAAGCAATTTTGACTTGTCAGTGCCGGCCTCAGTCAAAAGCTCATCTATCGCACTCAAGATATCTGCAGTTTGTGTTTCAGCATCTTCACCAGCCGCTCTAAGTGCCACCTGCCCTGCGGTGGAAACAATACCATTGCAGACAACCGCCTGACTCATTCTCGAACCACACTTAATTCGTTGTATAGACATTTATTACATCCCTATCGTTATTCAAAATTCAGCCTACTTATATCGCAAAGTCAGCAGCCATATGATAATTGAAGCGTTTATTCTAACGTACTATTCTCACCCTCATGAATGAATCACATCACATTGAATTCGGTAAGTCGAACGCGTCACATCCACACTAAATTTAGGATCAGTCATGAAAAATCTATTCTCCATTGAAGGTAAAGTTGCACTCATCACCGGGGGCTCTCGTGGTATTGGCGAGATGATTGCGGCGGGCTTTTTAGCTAACGGCGCGAAGGTATACATCAGTTCTCGCAAGGCGGATGTCTGCGCTGCAACGGCAACTCGATTACAGGAAACCTATGGCGGAGAATGTATCCCTATAGCCGGCGACCTATCTTCAATGGAAGGCATCGAAACTGTCGTCGCTGAATTGTCAGCGAAAGAAGATAAGCTTGATGTTCTCATTAACAATGCGGGGGCAACATGGGGCGCACCGATTGAAGAGTTTCCGGAAGTCGGTTGGGACAAAGTGATGGACACCAATGTCAAAGGCGTATTCTTTCTAACCCAAAAGTTACTCCCTTTGTTAGAAAAAGCGGCAAGCCACGAAGATCCAGCACGAGTCATCAATGTCGGCTCAGTCGATGGTATTAAGACACCGGTATTCGATAATTTTTCTTATGGTCCATCGAAAGCCGCCGTACACCATCTAACCCGTGTTCTCGCCGCACATCTCGTGAAACGAAATATTATCTGTAACGCCATTGCACCAGGTCCATTCCCTACTTGGATGTTAAGTGCAGGCGTTGGTTTCGGTGGAGAAACGGATGTTGATTGGAGCAGTGTTGGTGAAAGTAACCCACGTGGTCGAGTCGGCACCCCAGAAGATATCGCAGGTTTGGCAATTTTCTTGAGTTCTCGAGCCGGTGCATTTACGGTCGGCGAAGTTATCACCTGTGACGGCGGCTCAGTCGCATGTGCTTAGTGTAGTTTGATGCAGCGCAGTTTGATGTAGTGCAGTTTGATGCAGGTACGGTGGCAGATAGAGACCTGCCACCATTACTGCTGAAGGCGGTGTTAATCGCTAACAAAGCCTTTCCAGCTGGCCATATACTCAACGAACTTAGGCGAAAGACCTTCGTTTGCTAAGTAGTCACGGCTAACGGGCAGCTCCGCAGGTACAAAGGTTGAGTCCTGTTCGTACTTGTTTGGAAAATCGTGGTGCAAGATCGCCGCTCGACCAAGCATGATCCAGTCTATCCCAGCATCCATTGCCTTTTCGGCTTCCGCTGGTGTGCGAATCTGACCCGCAACACCCAATTTCGTCTCGCCTCGATTAAGCTCAGCAAAATACTCAATCAAAGGCTTGTCACCAAACTCTTTCTCAACCGGTGTTTTAAATACATCCCACAAAGACATATCAAGAAAATCAATTTTTCCGCTGGCCATTAATTTTTGGGCAACTTCAATAGACTCAGCCAGCTTTATACCGAATCTTTCAGGTGAAAGGCGCACCCCTAAACAAAACTCTGGATTACATTGTTCGCGCACACCATCGATAATTTCAAACAATAATCGGCTGCGGTTCTCAAGACTGCCGCCGTATTCATCTTCACGATGATTGAGGTCACTGCTCAAGAATTGACAGATGATATAGCCGTGCGCGCCATGCAATTCAACGCCGTCAAAATCAGCTTCCTCAGCTCGAACAGCGGCTGCAATGAAGTCATCTCTTAACTGCTTTACTTCCTCTAAAGTCAACGCACGCGCGCCGGTGTCGTCGTCCGCTGACGGACAAACCGGGTCGGTTCCTATCAACTCTTTCGGTGAACGATTACCCGCATGATGCAACTGGCAAATTGAAACACTGTCATTGTCATTGATCTCTTTCGCTAATCTCGTCAAGCCTTCAAGGTGATTATCCGAAAAAACGCCTAACTGGCCGGGAAACCCCTGTCCTATTGCTTGAACATGCGCTGCACAAGTCATCGTCAATCCAAACCCGCCCTTGGCACGAAGCGTTAGCCAGTGGAATTCTTCGTCTGACATAACACCATCATCGTGACTTTGTGAATTGGTAAGTGGCGCAAGCATAAAGCGATTTTTCATATCGGGACCACGAGTGAAACTCATGGGGGTCAACAACGAACTCATAACACTTCCTTATTTTTAAGATTTAGTTTTCAGTGAACACCGTGGCAATACGCTAGCTTGGTCGCTCAGCAAAAATCACTTATCGGTTTATTCCCAAAAAGATTGTTCTTCTATTTCTTTTCTGCGGATCTTTTATTGCTTTTTTACAGGTCTTCTACTGGACTTCTACTGGACTTCTACTGGTCCTTGACCTTCTTTTCGATCACCAGCTTGATCACACCTAACTCACCCTTTAAATCTATCGGCATGGAAACCGCTTGATAATCGTCTGGGCTAACGTTTGCTATACCAGAAGACGATATTCTTGCCACCACTTCAACTTGATCGAAATTGGCCAAACCCATGCCTTCCATCATCGCCATCGACTCATCCAGTGTGACGAGTTTTGGCAAGGCACCTTTCACCATTCGCTGAACCGCTAAAGGCATCGGCGGTCCACCAATGGCTCGAGCAAACACAAATACTGATGCACTTGCGCCAGAAGAAACAGAGTCTGCCACTTCAACTAACACCTGCAAACTTCGTCCAGCGGTAACAGGTTCATTTGAACTACCCGCCGTTTGTGCGTCGGCTGATTCAGCCACACCACTGTTGTCCGCAAGCGCTTCATTTCCAAACACCGGCGTCATGCCGCGAGCACGCATATCTTCGCCAATTCGTTTCATGGCTAACCGAATCATCTGCGCCCTGTCCTCATCAGCACCTGCCGCTATTGCCTTTTCAAAATAGGCCAACGCACCCTGCAGATCATCGGCTTGAAACGCTGCCATGGCTTTAATTTCAAGCATTGAAATATTTTGAGGATTGATCTCTAAACTGGTTTCAACAGCCGCAATAACGCGCGGCGTCATGGCCCTATCATCGGCCATAAATAATGCTTCAGCATAATAGGTCGATAACGATGGATCCCTTGGGAATTTTGTTAGCAAGTAAGCAAAGGTCTCTGCGGATTTTTCATACTGTTGAACGTTAGAGTAGGACTGCGCCAACAAAAACCAGCCTTCGATATTATCCGGCTGACTCTCCAAGCGTTTAGCCAGTTTTATAACACTCGCAAGCACATCACCTTCATCATGTCCTTCGGTTCTATTTAACTCCTGCGCTAACTCTAGGTCAGTCATTGCACCCCAAGAAAGACCCGTATCAGAGTATGCTATAAAGGCAAACAAAGGCACGCATAATCCTAGTACGAGAGGTAACGTGCGACTTTGTTTTTCAAGCTTGGCAGGGTCTGAGGACGTATCCGCCTCCTGTAATAGGTTCTTCTTCAGTTCAATCTCCAATAAATCAAATTCAGCAGCAGTAATATCGCCTTGTTCGAAGGACTGTCGATACTCGCCCTGTCGCTCGGCAAAGATTGCAACGTTCATGTCAGTCCTTTGCGCTTTTGCGTTTTCGGCCTCTACGACTTCAGAGCGTGACAAGTACAACGGTATAAGTACAAACCCCAAGGCGACCAAACAGAGCCCAAAGGCCATCAACCAAAATGTCATCATTTGTCTGTGCTACTTTCTTGTGATTTTAGGAGTTGATCAATTTTTCGATCTTCGTCTTCGGTAAGGTCTGAGACCTGGCTACTTCGACGACTGAACCTTATGCCGAAAAAGATTGCCAAAAATAGCAGTGCAATAGGTCCTAACCACAACAGCCAAGTACCCGGTTTGAATCGCGGCTCATAGAGGATGAAATCGCCATAACGTTCATACATAAAATCTAATACTTGCTCATCAGACTTGCCTTCCAGCACCAAACGGTGAACTTCTCGACGCAGATCTTTAGCAACCATTGCATCTGAACCGGCGAGATTTGTATTCAAACACTGCGGACAACGCAGCTCATCGATCAGCCCATTATATCGGTCACGTAAGGTCTCGTCGGGAAACGCATAGGCATCGATCGCTGCTCTTGTATGATGTCCAAAGGTTAGGCAGCCCAACATTAGTGCAGCCGTCAGCAGAATTGCTATTTTATGCATTAAGAGTCGCGCTCCAGCTGCTCAATCAAAGGCTTGATGGTCAGCAACCAATCTCTCTGCGTGACCTCGCCAATGTGTTTATATTGAATGACACCGTCTTTATCCAAAACAAAGGTTTCCGGCGCGCCGTAAACACCCAGATCGATGCCCAACTTTCCTTCATCGTCAACGATATTAAAGGTAAACGGGTTGCCGTATCGTTGTAACCATCCCTTGGCTTTTTCATCGACATCATTGTAGTTAATGCCATAAAGGGGCACACCACTCGCTGCGATTGCCGTTAACTGGGGATGCTCAATGACACAATTAGGACACCAGGTCGCCCAGACATTTACTAGACTCACCTGACCTTTAAAATCGTTCTGCGTCACCGTGCGCTGCGCATCATATAGTTCGCGCATTGCAAACTGTGGGAACGGACGATCAATCAAAACTGACGGCAACTTGTGGGGATCTTCCAGCTGAAAGCCAATCGCGAGTATTCCCACCAATGATAAGAAAACAACCAAAGGTACAAGCAGTGTCTTCAAATTACGGGGTTTCTCGTTTGGGTCAGAACGCTCGCGGACCTTATCATTAAGCGAGTCTTGAACGAGCTCGGCTGTTGGCTCCGTCATGAAACGGCTCCAACGCCTGTTGGCGCAGCCTCTACAGACGAAGTCTGAACGGCACTGTCAGCACGCCTTTTTTTCGCGATTCGATAGCGTTTATCTAATAATGTTATCAATCCACCTAACGCGACCAGCAAACCGCCAAACCAAATCCACCGCACAAACGGCTTGTAATGCACTCGCACAGCCCAGGCACCAGAACCGACAGGTTCACCAAGAGCGACGTAGAGGTCACGGAATATTTTCGCATCCATATCTGCCTCGGTCATGACATTGCCTGACGCTTGATACAAGCGTTTCTCTGGATACAGTTTTGTCACCGTGACACCGTCAAGAATCACCTCAACTTCGCCTTGGTCGGCGACATAGTTCGGACCTTGAACCTTTGACATTTTGTTAAGTCGGAACTCGTACCCCGCCAGCTCTAAACTACCGCCGGGTTCCATACGCACATCTTTTTCTTCGCTGAAATAGACCGTCACCACTACGCCAAAAATCGCTACAACGATGCCAAGGTGCCCCATCAACATGCCGTAGTAGGAAGCCGACTGTTTGAACAAAGAAAGAATTTTGTTGGCCTTATTCGAAACCTTTTCTGCGATATCCATCAACAAATTAACGAAGATCCAGAATGCAAGACTACCTATTAGCCAAACGACAGGCTCAAAGATTGGCGCTGCCACCAATACGATGACACCAATAATCACCAATGAAACAATCAAAGGAACCAGTTGACGCTTGATCAATCGATCGAAAGGTGTCGTTTTCCAACGAGAGCCGGTGCTAAAAGCCATGGCAATAAACAACAACACCATCAGAGGGACAAACACCTTATTGAAGTAAGGAGGACCAACCGAAATCTTGTCGCCACCTGTTGCTGCTTCATAGATAAGTGGATAAATCGTTCCCAACAACACCGCACCTGCGGCAACCACTAGAAAGAGATTATTTGTCAACAGCAACGCTTCTCTAGACAACCAGGTAAATCCGATTTCACTGCGGATAGTCGAGGCTTTAATCGCATAAAGTGTCAAGGAACTACCTATAACAAGAATCAGGAATGCCAAAATGAACATCCCGCGCTCAGGGTCAACTGCAAAAGAATGAACTGAGGTCAACACACCGGAGCGAACAAGAAATGCACCAAGCAAACTAAAAGAGAAGGCAAAAATGGCCAGCAGTACTGTCCAACTTTTGAACACACCGCGTTTTTCAGTTGCCGCCAAGGAATGAATCAACGCTGTACCAATCAGCCAAGGCATAAACGATGCATTTTCAACCGCGTCCCAAAACCACCAACCGCCCCAACCCAGTTCGTAGTATGCCCACCAACTACCTAAGGTGATGCCAATCGTCAGGCATGCCCAGGCAACATTCGTCCAAGGACGCGACCATCTGGCCCAAGCTGTATCGAGCTGCCCCGTCGTCAATGTTGCAATCGCAAAGGCGAAAGGCACAGCAAAACCGACATAACCCATATAGAGCATCGGCGGATGCACAATTAGTCCAAAATCTTGCAGCAATGGATTCAGGTCAGAGCCTTCGGAAGGGAAAACGGGCAGGTTTCGATCAAAGGGGTTTGATGTCAAGAGGATGAATAGCAAGAAACCAATCGTGATGGCACCAAGGATTGATAAAACCCTCGCGCGCATATCAAGAGTTAGGCCTCGACTAAAGGTCGCTACCGCCAAGGTCCAGCCAGCCATGATCAGTGTCCAAAGCAAGAAGGAGCCTTCGTGCGCCCCCCATATGGCGGAAATTTTATATTGTAAAGGCAATGCCGTATTTGAATTTCGCGCCACATAAGCCACCGAAAAATCGTCGGCGAGAAACGCATCCGCCAGACAGCAAAAACTTAAAAATATGAAGGCAAACAATCCTGCGGACAATGAACCGGCACTCTTCATCCAAAGCGTATTACCTCGAATCACCCCCATCGCAGGGATGACCGCAAGACAAACGGATAAGCCTAAAGCAAGAATTAAACTGAAATGACCTAATTCAGTAATCAAAGTGTTGTCGCTCCTTCCTCTAAAGTGTCTACGACATCTTTGTCGACAGAACTTTCGCCCATCTCGCCTTCCTTATGCGCCTTGGCAAGCGTGTCAGCAATCTCAGGGGGCATATAGTTTTCATCATGCTTGGCGAGTACTTCTTCGGCTACAAACAAACCCTGCTCGTTTAACCTGCCCTTGGCAATCACGCCTTGTCCTTCTCTGAACAAGTCGGGCAGCACACCTTCATACTGCATCGTAATTTCAGAACCGCGCATATCAGTTGCCACGAAGGTGACTTTTAGATCGGTAGTAGAGCGCGAAATACTGTCAGCTTTGACCATACCACCAGCACGAATGAGTTGTCCGACGGGCGCTTCACCACGCACTATTTGTTCGGGTTCATAGAACAAGTTAATATTTTCGTTCAATGCGTTCAACGCTAACGAGACAGATACGCCTGCACCAATTACGATAAAGGCCAACATCACTAAGCGATTGCGACGCTGAGTTTTCATCTTTCCAAACTTCATTTTTCCTCATCCGAATCTGAATTTTTTGCCGTAAGATTATCTCTCGCTATAAGCGCTTGTTGCCGAAGCTGGATGTGCTTCATTGCTCGACGCGGCAGCACAATATTGGCGATCATGACCACAAGACTTAAACCGTAGACTGCCCAGATATAAACACCGTATCCACCCATATCAACAAAGGCTGTAAAAGAATCAAACTGCATGACGTGATTTCTCCTGTGCCCACTGTTTTACCCACTGAGTCCTGCTTTCTCGCCTTAAAACCTCGTTTCGCATGCCAAGTATTAGGGCAACAAGCATGAACAGATAAAAGCCAATCACCATGACAAGCAAAGGCATCCACATTTCTGCTGGCATGGCCGGTTTTTCAGTAAGCGTAAAACTGGCGGGTTGATGCAGGGTATTCCACCAGTTCACAGAAAATTTAATAATCGGCAGATTAATCACACCCACAACAGCTAAAATAGCGGTTGCACGCCCGGCTGCTTGGCGATTTTCCATCGCTGAACGCAATGCAATCACACCAATAAATAAAAACAGCAGTACCAATGTCGACGTTAGTCTTGCATCCCAAACCCACCAGGTACCCCACATAGGTTTACCCCAAAGTGAGCCAGTAATTAATGCGAGCGCGGTAATTGATGCGCCAATTGGGGCAATACATTGCAGCGCAATGTCCGCTAATTTAATTCGCCATATAAGGAAAACAGCGGCAGCCGTTGCCATCATCATATAGCTCGACTGCGCCAGAATTGACGTCGGCACATGCATATACATGATTCGCACGGATTCACCCTGTTGGTAGTCAGCCGGCGCAAACAATAATGCCCAGACCGTACCTACAATAAGCGTCAACAGCGCCGCTGCGCTAAGCCAAGGTAGCCAGCGACCTGTCATTTCAAAAAAAGACCGGGGTGCACCCAGTCGATGGAACCAGTTCCACACGTTACCAAACCTCTTTTTCAGGTGCTGGAGTTTACATGACTCTGGCTATTGAGTCAGGGACTATTTCAATCAAGAGACCCCCTGAAAGGTAGGGGAAACGGGGCTTGCGTCTAATGGCTTAAGGAGATGCGAACACCTGCAGCCGCGGCGATTGGGGAAATTGCAGCGCTCAGGCCAAGCAACGCACCAAGCCAGAGAATATGACCGGTATAATCCGCGCCGGCATCAGCAGCCTGAATAAGCGCTGTACCCAAGATGAGTACGGGCACATATAAAGGCAAGATCAAGATAGCGATTAAAATGCCGCCTTTGCGCAAGCCAACGGTCAAACCTGCACCAATCGCACCCAGTAAACTCATGATTGGCGTACCCAGAACCAATGAAATCAACACACCCTTAAGCGCCTCGGCGTCCAAAGCCAGCATAATCCCCAGCACAGGACTTAAAATCACCAAAGGTAACCCACTGATGATCCAATGGCTGGCGATCTTGCCGAACACGACCAACACAAAAGATTGCGGTGACACGGCTATTTGCTCAAGGGATCCATCCTCGTAATCGGAGCGAAACATTGATTCCATCGAGAGCAGCGTTGCCAACAATGCCGCGACCCAGATGACACCAGGCGCAATCATAGCAAGTACGTCTGCTGACGGACTAATGCCGAGCGGAAATAGACTCACGACGAGAACGAAGAAAACCAAGGGGTTTAGCATCTCGGCCGGTTGCCTGAAGCTCAGCAACAACTCTCGCTTGATAGTCGCGATCAACATAGGCTAACCCAGCTCCAAAAACTTCACAGCGCTGCCCGCCTGCATAGGTTGATGACTGGTAAAAAGCACCGCACCGCCTGATGCTTGATGATCAACGATCAACTGTTCAATCAACTCAATACCCTTCACGTCGATCGCACTGAAAGGTTCATCGAGCAACCAAACGGGGCTTTTGAGCAGGAATAATCTTGCGAGATTGACGCGTTTGCGCTGCCCTTCAGATAAGTGACCGCAGCTAACATGCTCGCAACCTTGCAAACCCAGTTTCTGCAACACGTCGAGCAAAGCACTATGGTCCAATTCAATGTCATGCAGCTGACAAAGCCAACGCAGGTTTTCAAGAATCGTTAACTGATCCTTAACACCGGGTTTATGCCCGACATAAAGGGGATATTGATCAAGAGACCAGTCAATGCCACCGCTGAATTCTTCGTAGAGTCCACACAGGATACGCAGCAGCGTTGTCTTACCCGAGCCATTAGGGCCTTTGATCTGCCAAATCTCTCCCGCTTCAACAGCAAAGGAGATCTCGTCAAACAGCAATCGCTGATCACGCTCACAACTTAATTGTGTGACATTCAACAGCACGTCTTAAAAATCCTTGTATGGCGAAGATTTAGCAGCGACAAAATCTAGCTGCCTAAGCCCCAGTTCGCTTCATCTTGAAGTCGCTTGAAGAAACTATCTTCGTAGGCCTGCTCCGGTGCTTCGCGAACCAATTTATCAAGCACATGGGCATCTTCACCCAGCAGGACTCTCCAGCGCTCATCCCGAACACCTTGAATCATCATCGCCGCAGCCTCAGCCGCAGTTGTCGGTGCGTTATCCCTAAAAGCTTCACCCTGCGCTTTGATCATTTCACGTATCTGGTCATTCGTTGCGGCGGAAAGGTCCATATCTTGCCGCTTTTCGATTCGTTTTCGAATCTGATTAATTTCATCATCAGACATCGCCAAAGGTTCAGCGTGGCCAGAAATTTTGCCGGAGTTAATAGCGATAGAAGTACCAATGTGGCCAGGCATGACAACCGAGACTTTTACGTGTGGTGCCGTGGTCCTAAGATCAGTCACCAGAGCTTCTGTAAATCCTTTTACAGCAAATTTCGCAGCACTATAGGCAGTATGCGTTGAGCCGGGCCCAAGACTTGCCCAAAACCCGTTAACACTGCTGGTGTTAATCATATGTGCTTCATCGGCAGCGACTAGATAAGGCATAAAAGCTCGCGCGTTGAAGTAGACACCATACCAGCAGATATTGAAGGTACGCTCCCATTCATCTCGATCACCATCAACAAAACTCACGCCTGAGCCAATGCCAGCATTGTTGAACAGCAGATTCACACTATCTCTACCATGCTGCTGCAGCACATCATCACGAAACTGATTCACTTCATCTTCATTCGAGACGTCACATTTATGAGCCGTAATGCGAATGCCTTGCGGCGCTTCTGACTCACACAGACGAAGGGTTTCTGCCATATTTTCATCAATCACATCGCAAATCGCGACATCACAACCCTCTGCAACCAACTGTCTTGCCAGTTCGCGTCCCATACCCGTGCCGCCACCGGTGATCACGGCTAACTTTCCTGCGAAGTCTTTCATAAGCTACCTCTTTTTATTTTTTCTAAGAAACTGGTATGTCAAAAAGCATCTTCGACATGCACAAAGACTAAAAAGCAGTGCTCATGCTATTAGAATGTGGCACGCAAGGGAAATCAGGTCACGCAGATTGTCGCCAATAAAGACAAGAATCGACTTGGATATTCAGCAACATCAGCAGGATCAATGGAAACCTGAATAGAAACCCAGACAGAAGCGTAAATAGAAACGTGAGTAGAAAAATGCTCGATAACCAAACGCCATATCATCCGGGTCAGTCGACGAGCTAAACAATCACGAACCGACCAAAACATCTCATCTGCCACCGCTATGCCGCAATGTAATAAGTCTTTATGATTGCAGGATGTATCCAAATAGTTTTCTGTCCTATGGCATTTATTCTGTCAATACTTGGCATCTTTATCATCTGGTTGCTTGTCACAAAGCTCGGACCCCGTCTTGATGCTTCGCTACCCGCGACGAGAGTACCCGACAGTGGTGATCATATGTCGCTGGTGGATCTGTCTAACTGGCTAGATCAAACTGAAGCTGAGCAACATAATCTGATTGCCAATACGGCGTCGCACGTCGCCTGGGCAAATGAAAACAATCCTGCCATCACTGAATACTGTTTTTTGTACATTCACGGTTTCTCCGCTAGCTGGAAAGAAACGGCACCGGTGACCCAGCAACTCGCGAATCACTTCAACAGCAATGTTGTACAGGGCCGCCTTGCTGGACATGGCTTAGCAGACGACGGCATGACGGCAAGTGCTGAAGATTGGTTGCAGAGTGTCCGCGACCAGTATGAGATTGCGCGTCGTCTTGGCAAAAAAGTTATCATCGTTGCAACCTCGACCGGCGCGCCGCTCTCTGTTTGGCTCTGTAGTCACTTCGGCAAGGAAATAGCTGCATGTTGCTTCTTGTCACCTAATTTTCGAATACGTAGCCCACTCGGGTTTCTTCTAACCTGGCCACTATCACGTTATTGGATGCATTTAATCGTCGGTCGCAGGCGCAGATGGGAGCCCCAATCCACCGATGAAGCTCAGACATGGAGCCATGACTATTCAACCCTCGCGCTGATTGAGATGCAAAAGACAGTGGACTGGACTGCCGATCAAGCGCTCGAGAATATCAATACACCACTCGCTATTATGTACATGCGCAATGACACAACAATTTTTCCACCTGCAGCGATCGACGCATTTAAACATTGGGGTGGCAGCCCAAAAGAGTTAATAGAAGTCAGCCTCGATGGTGATGCTGAAGAACATGTGTTCGTTGGCGATATCACAGGGCCAACGCGCGTCGCCTGGTGTGTTTCCCAACTGACCACTTTTCTTCAGACTGTCATCGAAGCAAACCAAAGCACCGTTTCGCTGCCGAGCAAAAAAGAAGGTGTTCAGAACGGTGATTGACCGCATCAGCCAGCCGTTTTACCTTCCTGCAATTTTCTTTGGGTTCGCGTTTCTCACCGCGCCCTATCATCGTTATCTACCGGAAAGCCTTAGCAGTATTCTAGAACTAGGCCCGTATTGGGCGCTTACGCTGATAGGATTTTTGGCGGCTATTTTTAACCGAGGCAAAATTTTCCTCACCACCGCTGTTGTACTGTGCGGCTATACCTTGCTTGATGCATCACGGTCATACGAATTATCAGAGATTCAGCAATCAACTTTCACCTTTATCGTGACCCTACTGGTACCCATCAACCTAGGTATCATCAGCTTATATCGTGAGCGAGGCGTCGTGACCAACAGTGGCGGCATTCGGTTGAGTATTCTTATTGCTCAAGTCGTCGCCGTATTCTATCTAATACAAAACAACATCAATATTCCAAGCTGGTATGAAGGTCTAACACTTGTTCCAACAAGCCTTTGGCCGTCCTTTCTACCTCAGGAACAATGGCCGTTTTACGTTTCCGTTCTCGCGTTAATGGTGTCTTTGAGCACAGCATTAATCGGCCCTACACCGATTAAGAACAGCGTGTTTGGCGCCACTTTAGGCTACTGCTTACTCATTTGGGTGCAAATGGCGCATCATATTGATACAGCTTTCGTTATCGCCATTGTATTGCTGTTAGCCAATGGTCTGTTACGAGATTATTACAACATGGCCTACTTGGACGAACTAACAGGATTACCACAGCGGCGAGCCCTGAACGAGCAAATGTTAGCCCTAGGTCGAAACTACACTTTAGCCATGTTGGACGTTGATCATTTCAAAAAATTCAACGACACTCATGGCCATGACATTGGTGATCAAGTCTTACAGATGGTCGCCAGCCAGATAAAAAAAGTTACCGGCGGTGGCAAGGCTTTTCGGTACGGCGGTGAAGAATTCACTGTTGTGTTCCCGAGCAAAGACATCGAAGAAGCTGAGTTCCATTTGGAAAAGGTTCGCGCAGCAATCGAGGGCTATGAAATGGTTATCCGTCAGCAAGAAAGGAGCGAAGATACCGATAAAGCGTCGAAGGGTAATCGTAAAAAAGGCTCTTTCAGAAGAGCTGATCAAAAGGTATCTGTGACCCTTAGCATCGGCGTTGCGTCGCGACAATTAAGACATGAATCACCCGAAGATGTACTGAAGTTTGCTGATGAAGCGCTTTATAAAGCAAAGGGTGGAGGACGAAATCGCGTCTCGCTGGAGACCGCCAGAAGCTAATTGTCGCTCGACTCACCAACCTCATAGCTCATAGTAAATTACGACAACCATCACGTTACAGTGATTACGTCTATCGCTCAGCAACGAGCAACCCTTTAAGAAAGCCCGCTTTGTATCCAGTTGATTAAATTTCTGGTCACGTCAGCTCTGTTCGTTTCATTCAACATTTCATGTCGACCGCCGGCATATACCTGACGATCTATTTTTTGAATACCCGCCTCTCGCCATAGTGACTCTAGTAAATCAATTCCCTTCATATGATCGTTAACAGGGTCTGCATCTCCCGCCAGCAGCAGCACTGGCAAGTCTTTTCTAATGAGGGCGATGAGTTTGGGATCCATGCGGCGAGTATCAGCACGATCAAACCCATTGCGTATAGTTTGTCCCTCAAAGCCACAAAGCGAATCCGAAATATAACGATCGACTTCCTGCTCATCGCGACTCAGCCAATCGTAAGGCGTCCTGGCGGGTTCAAATATACTGTTGTATTGGGGCACCTCGTCGTCTGGCTTTCGAACAGTTGTGCCTGAAAGAATGAGCAAGTCGATTTTAACTGAACTGCTTTGAACAAAATGCTGTGCCGCCGCTGCACCCATACTGTGGGCAAACAAAACAATTGGCAATCCGGCAGGTTCGGCTGACGCCGCCACCAAGTCAACCAACTGATCTAAATCACTGACTAAGCCGTCCCAACCGCTATCGCCAAAGTCACCGAAACCCTGTTGACCCAGTGTACGTCCGTGGGCGCGATGATCTATTCCCCAAACATCGAAACCAGCAACATTTAGCGCTTTGGCAAAACGTGCGTAGCGGCCAATATGCTCCGCCATACCATGAGAGATAACGACGATAGCCTTGGGTTTATCGACCTGCCAACGTGTACCGTGTACCTCGAGCGCGTCGCTTTGGGACTGGAAGGAAAAATGTTTCATGTATCGGCTCTGGTTAGCGAACGTAAGGGGACGATTTAACTCCCACCAGGAGAACACCGGTCAAGGCGTATCAAATTGGCTTGTTAAACATAAAGGTGAGGTTATTGAAGATGCTATCAGACCCTTTTAGCAACGCCAATGTGGGATTTTAGCTGCAATAACATTGACATAACTCCTGTTACATAGAACCATGCCACTCTTTTACTAAGAGCAACATCATCATGACGGACTCAAGCAGCACCAACTATGACTTTCTAGTCAGCAAAGCAGATCTCGCCAGTAATATTCTCAACGAGGTTGTCTCACAAGAGATTGCAACTGGTGAAGTACGCTTGTCTGTTGATAGATTTGCCATCACGGCAAACAACATTACCTATGGCGTCGCCGGCGATATGATCGGCTATTGGCAATTTTTCCCGGCTGATGAACCCTTCGGTCGGATTCCAGTGTGGGGAATCGGTACCGTTCAAGAATCAAAGACCGAGGGTGTTGAAGTGGGCGCACGCTATTACGGATATTTCCCGATGAGCGCCAGTTTGGTCGTCAAACCAGGCAAGGTTGGCAAACACAGTTTTGCTGACCACGCTGAACACCGTCAAGAATTGCCACCCGTCTACAATCAATATGCATTGATGACGGATGAAACGGGCTATCCTAAAGCGCACGACAATTACCAAATAGTCTACCGTCCGCTGTTTATGACATCATTTGTCATCGATGACTTTTTCTTCGACAACGACTTTTTTAACGGCAAACAAATCGTACTTTCGAGCGCATCAAGTAAGACTGCGTTTGGCACAGCTTTTCTCCTGAAGGATCGAGACATCAAGACAATCGGCTTAACCTCGACGACTAACAAAGCATTCACGCAAGGATTAGGTCTCTACGATCAGGTCGCTACTTATGACGACATAGAGGCCATCGATAATTCTATACCGACTATCTACATCGACATGTCAGGTAACCGAGCGGTACTCGAAAACATACATAATCACTTTGCCGAACAATTGGTTTATAGCTGCGGCGTTGGTATCACACACTGGGAATCTCGCGACGGCTCCGCCCCAAAAACGATGCCTGGCGCAAAACCACAAATGTTCTTCGCACCTACGCAGATTCAAAAACGCAATGGCGATTGGGGACCAGCTGAATTTCAATCAAAACTATCCGAGGCTTGGTTAAGATTCGTCGACAAGGTAGATAGCTGGGTAACCATTGGTGAGACCGCCGCACCGGCTGGACTCGAAAATGTTTATCTGACGGTATTGAACGGCCCCGCCCCCAATCACGCTTATGTGTTAATCAATGACTAAGGCTACTATCAAGTACCTACAAAAAACGATATGACCTCTATCGCGCGTCGATAAAAAGTTGTCGCTTGGTTGATAAAAAAAATCCATCAAGCGGCAAGCTATACTCCCTGATTTATCTTGTCTGAATTGAAGTCTCTGAGTACGGCACAAACGTCTTTTCAACCATTTCTTAAGACCCTGCAAGCCTCTCAATCAACCCTACTACTTATCAGCCTTTTCTATTAACATTTGGACCATATTTGATTGAGAAAGAGTACATCGATCTTATGACATCGGTAACCTATGCAATCGTTTTTAGCGGTGACATCGTTGAGGGTTTTCAGCTTATCACCGTTAAAGCCCACATGGCGAAACTGCTCAATGCTGACGCTGTAAAAATGCAGACGCTATTCTCTGGCAAACCTGTGGTTATGAAGCGCACCGCTGATAAAGCGGAAGCAGCAAAGTACGGTTCAGCTTTGAAAAAAATTGGCGCTGACGTTAAAGTCCGAATCATCAAACCAACAGAAACTGCGCCAACAACAACAGCGCAAGGCCAAGCTCCATCTGCTAAAGCACCGTTTGCAAAAGCACCACCTGCAAAAGCACCATCTGCAAAAGCACCATCTGCAAAAGCACCATCTGCAAAAGCACAACAAGCAGCCCCTCAAGCAGCGCCAAAAGCAGCCACTCAAGTTACAGCATCATCGACCGCTAACAATTCTGCATCACCTGTTAGCACTATTGCAGCGGCGACTTTTTCCCTTAAACACAATGATGGAAACCTTTTTGACGCTACGCCCGAAGTACCGTCACCTGAACTGAATTTGAGTCAATTTGCACTCGCTGAAAATGATGGTTCGCCGATCGTCGAACCGAGCCAACAGGTCGAACGACTTGATCTCGATTTAAGTGCACTGAGTGTTGCTGAAAATGACGATACGCCTTTGGCCGAGCCTGGACCCGAAGTAGAAAAAATTATGGCGCCTGATTTTGGGCTTGACGAACTCGGCGCCGTACTCGAAACCATCAAAGAACAGGTTGATCTCGCCAACCCGGATACGAGTGGTATGTCACTAGCATTTCCTGGGACAGATTTACTCAATCAAGAGGAGAAAGATCAGGGACCCCCGCCCGTGTCACCGGACACTAGCAAAATCAATTTAGTACCAAACTTCGACTAACCACCCTATCACGATATGAGCGCCGCTTCTGCCTGCATAGCGACATCACCTTTAGAATTTTCAACATGTGAATTTAAAATATAATGAACAAAAAAATATTGGTGACAGGCGCATCCGGCTTCATCGCCACACACACAATCATTGAACTGCTCAACCATGGCTATCAAGTGCGAGGTACAGTGCGCCGAATGGACAACACGTCTAAGGATCGGACTAAGGCAATTCGCGCTATGTTGACCCCTCACACCCCGCATATTGATCAACTTGAATTTGTTACGGCGACGTTAGATGACGCTGATTGCTGGGATGCAGCAGTGTCCGGCTGCGATGCCATCATGCATATCGCCTCGCCGGTACCAATCAAACAGCCAAAGAACCCCGATGAGATTGTAAAGCCAGCTCGCGAAGGTACTTTGCACGTCCTGCGTGCCGCACAGCGCGCGGGTATTCGCCGCATCATCCTGACGTCTTCAGAAGAGGCGGTATCCCAACGTGATGACGCCACAACGCGGCCGTTAACCGATCAAGATTGGTCTGATCCAAATCGTCACAACATATCGGCCTACGCGCTAAGTAAAACGTTATCGGAAAGGGCTGCGTGGGAGTTCGCGAAAGCACACGATGTGGATCTGACCAGCATCAACCCCGTATTGGTGCTAGGTCCTGCTTTAGAAAAAGATTACGGTACATCCCTAGAAATGTTGGTTGCGCTATTGAGCGGCAAATACCCACTCATTCCCAAGCTGGGCTTCAGCATTGTCGATGTGCGAGATGTTGCCAGCCTGCACAGGATTGCGCTTGAGTCACCAGCATCGATTGGCCAACGATTATTATGCAGTAGCGAGTTTCGTTGGTTTATCGACATATCGAAAGAACTGATCGAGCAATTCCCTGCATACAAACGCAAGCTTCCAACACACTCATTGCCGAACTTTGTGGTTAAGTTGCTCGCACCCTTCGACCCTATTATCGCCTTTATCATCGACAGTCTTGAGAAGCGTGTTGAATTCGATTGCTCGCCTGCGACGGCCCTCGGCTGGGCACCCAGATCGAGTCGAGAAGCAATATCCGCGGGCGCGATAAGCCTCATTGATCTTGGACTAGTGTAACTGCGCTCGAATTCCTACGACCGTTTCAAGCTCTTCTTTGTCAGTATTTTTATCGCTATTATAAGGCAACAACAAGTTACCAAGGGAAAACAATGCGCCAGAGAACCAAGAAAATCCAACGTACTGTTAGCTCTTGCAAGTTATTCGCACTAACAACACTGCTATGTCTTTCATCAAGCCTTCACGCGGATAACCTTGTCCTGCATGTCGGCACATTGCTAGCCGTACCGGGTGAATCCACGAAGGACAATCAATCCATTATCGTGAAAGATAATCGCATCATTGCCGTTGAGGACGGATTCGTCGATGTACCCGCAGATGCAAAATTGATTGACCTAAAAGACAAGTTTGTCTTGCCCGGGTTAATGGACATGCACGTGCACTTACTTTTAGAACTCGGACCTCAATCACGCAGTCAACTCCTGTCTGACACGCCGGAACTGTCTCTCTTGCGAGGCGCTGATTACGCACGTAAAACCTTGCATGCAGGTTTCACTACAGTTCGCGACCTTGGCGGTAGACCGCAATCAATATATGCCCTGCGAGATGCAATCGAGGCCCACCTTATTGCTGGCCCACGCATTTATGCTGCGGGCTCTGCGCTAGCGGCAACAGGCGGCCACGGCGATATTGACGGCCTACGCGCTGACCTAATGGAACTCTGGACGCCTACAACAATATGTGACGGCGCAATCGATTGTCGGCGCGCCACACGGGATGCCGTCAAATACGGCGCAGATTGGATAAAAGTAACGGCCACAGGCGGCGTACTATCGGACACATCAACCGGTCTGGGCGTGCAGATGACCGACAATGAACTGAAAGAGATTATGGATACAGCTCACAACCTAGGCCGCAAAGTTGCCGCGCATGCGCATGGCACAGATGGTGTAAATGCCGCCCTGCGAGCCGGGGTTGATTCCATCGATCACGGCACATTTCTCAACAAACAATCCATCAAACTATTCAAACAGACTGGCGCTTTCCTCGTGCCGACGCTGATGCCAGGGCACTTCGTACCTCTGTCGATGCAAGGCAACCCCATGTACACAAATGCAATCAAGCAAAAAGCAGAACTTGCGTCTGAGCGTAGCCGCCAGAGCTTTCAAATGGCACAGAAAGCGGGCGTTAAGATTGCCTTCGGCACAGATACTGGTGTCACTCCGCATGGCCAGAACGCCAGAGAGTTCGAGTTGATGGTTGCCGCAGGTATGAGCCCGGCAGACGCGATTCGAGCAGCAACGATTACCACATCCGAACTACTCGAGATTTCAGAAGATCTTGGCACTATTGAACAAGGCAAGCTTGCCGATATCATTGCAGTTGATGGCGATCCCTTAAATGACATTAAGGTATTGGTGAGGGTCACGACCGTGATTAGTGACGGTCGGTTAGTCAAACATAATTAACCAGTTAGATCGCATTTGCTGCGGGTTTATCAACTTGATCATGACGGTGTTGGTATGCTCGCCAGCGCCGCACATCCTCGGCATAGTCGACATCCCAAACCTGCTCTAACAACGAGACAGAAACGCCTAACGCCTTAGCTTTCGTTCTGGTCATCGTGGTGACAGCGTCCGTACTCCAAGGCATATTTTCAAACAGCGGCCACCAATCTGCTTGCGGTAATCTACCAGCTGAGATTCCGACTAGGCCATAACCTCCATCTTCGGCAGGACCCAGCACCACGTCAGCATCCGCCAGCGCTGTGAACGCCTGCAGAATATAATCTTGATCAATTGTCGGGCAATCAGTACCAATCAGGACGCTTGCCGTCGTGCCTTGGCCATCATCGAAGTTAAGCGCATTGGCCATACGTTCGCCTAAATCTGCGCCCGATTGAACAAACTTATCGAATCCCGATGATCGGAAAAAAGCATGGGAAACATCTGGCGCGCACCATAACTCAACCTTCAAAGGCTGTGAATCTATCATTGCACCTTGCAGTGTTTGGCACAGTGCGAAGGTCCTCTCGGCAAGTTCGATATGAATATCTCGCGCCATGTCAGGGGTAAACTCACCGATCAGGCGGGTTTTCACTTCACCACTAACGGGCGCTTTACAAAATACAATGAGTCTTGGCATCAATACTTCTTCTTATAGTATCGAGCGGCGAGTCGCTCGGGTGATTCACCAAAGAAATACAGTATTCGCATCCACCACATCAATAGCATGGTTTTTAGAATCCCTTCAGATTCCCACTTACGGCTAGAGGTGACCACAGTCAAGGCAATGACAAAAGGTTTCGAGAAGCCACCCAAGCGTTTACTGATTTCAATATCTTCCATTAAAGCAATGACCGGATAAGGCACCCTTTTGAAGTCATCGTGTTTAACAAAAATGCACTGATCACCCGTACAAATACCGGTCAACCGCGCACGATGGTTCATCATAAACTCAATTAGGCGTAATCCTAGATGGTCGCCTGAAAGACGCACATCAAAACGTCCCCAGCGATTTTTTGCAGGCCAAAAAGCGTCCCGCAGCTGGTTGGCGAATTCGATTGGTAAGGTCGTGTCCGCATGCAGAAACAACAAAATATCACCCTTTGCCTGCTCGGCACCGGTGTTCATTTGTAGCGCCCGACCTGCACTGGACTCAACCAGCAGAACAGAATTGATGCGGCGAACGATGTCCTGCGTGCCATCGGTGCTGCCACCATCGACAACAATGATTTCATCGAGGGGTGACAGAATATCCGCTAGGCTACGACAGACCTGTTCGATCGAAACCGCTTCATTAAAAACAGGTATCACAATCGAGATAGCAGGATTCGATGCCCGCACCTTAGCAGTATCGGGCATGCTCAATCTTGGTACACAGATCATCAACGACAATCACACCGTCGGCCTCTAGCTGCTGCCGCGCGGCCTCATTACGAATATCCAACTGCATCCAAAAGTATTTTGCGCCAATATCGATACTTGGCTGAACAAAGGGCATGACGTTTTCGCTGCGCTGAAACACATCAACCATATCGACCTTGGCGGGTATCGATTGCAAATCAGGATAGCAGCGCAGACCTAAAACCTCCTCGTAGACTGGGTTTACCGGGATAACCTCGTAATGCGGCATAAGGTACTGCGCAACTTGAAAACTGGCCCGCGATGGATTGGCGGACAAGCCGACAATCGCGATTGATTTTGTATCGTGCAAAATTTGTTGAATATTCATGTGCGGATTAAGTCTTGAATCCCCTTTAGGATCAAGAACAAATTTTAATTATGATTCTGTTACAATCCCAACAATGCCCTGGTAGCTCAGTTGGATAGAGCATCCGCCTCCTAAGCGGAGGGTCGCAGATTCGAATTCTGCTCAGGGCACCATATATTTTGAGTTTCCCCAAACACCACCCTATCCCAGACTGTTGTGCGTCGATGCCGCTGATGCAACGAAGGCTAAAACAAAACATACAATATGTCTCAAGATCGCATTTTAGACTAACAATGGCGCAATATCCGACAAAAATAGAGCAAGTCATCGGTTCGACGAGGAAACAGGTCTGGACATCGTCATGATGCAATGGCCAAGATAGCTTATGACAATATCCATCATCTATGCGCGCAGTCTTAATCATTGCATCGGCCATGAAGGCGGCCTGCCGTGGGATCTACCTTCTGAATTCGAACACTTTAATCGAACGACCTTAGGACATAGCGTCATTATGGGACGACGATCCTATGAGGACCACCGATCAGAGCTGCCGGGCCGATTGAATATCGTCGTCAGCACACAACAAAACTACGCATTAGTGCCAAGGGTACAACTTGCATCTTCTTTGGATCAGGCGCTCGAACTTGGACTCAAGTACCACAAAGAAGTTTTTGTCATTGGTGGAACAGAGCTGATAGTTAAAGCGATGCATAGCCGCGAGACATGCACGGTTTATGAATCGATCATTGACGCAAATTGTGAAGGCGATACATTTTTGCCTGAGTTTAACTTCGACAACTGGCAGTCCACGCTCATCAGCAAACATGCCGCTGATCAAAACCACCGATTTAGTTTCGAAATCTGGCGACGAACACGATTAAGCCAAATCTAAGTCACTCAATCACGAGCTGGTTCAAACCCCAATCATAATCGAGATAGTCCAATTTAAATGTCTGATTGGATGACTCAACACCCTGCATTTTCGATAAGATAAATCCGGTCACATCATCAAAGTCTTCACCGTACCAATCAAATATTTTCGACACTAACAGTCGACTACTATTAGGATCCACGCGGTTTACACTTTCATCGTTGAGGAAGTTCACGGTCGCCGCTTCAAGTTGTTCGTCTAACTGAACTGCTTGAAACGCAACCCGTTGCAAGGGCGGGCAACTGATTGATGCACAGTTGACCGCAAAATGAATGCGGGGCTCGTTGAATTGTTCTCTTAACATGCCATGCTCGATAAGATTGAGACTCACATCGTCACCAAACAATTGAAAGAATTCGATATCCCAGGGTGATCTAAAAAAATTGCCAACATCTTTTATCGACTTAATCGGATAATGATCGATGACGAGCTTTAACTGATAGCCATTGTAAGCATTGATTAAAAAAGCCAGTTGTTGAGGCTTTGTAAATAGATAAAATTGCCTTTCAGATACAGACGACAGAGTTGCCAGATACTTGAGCAGTCCGTCGGAGTCTTGCGTCAACCGCACATAATCAACACGACTGGCCCGCGCCTGCTTGTGCACAACCTTTTGTAACACTTGCGTGAACTCACTATGACTATGATCAAAGACGACATTTGAGTGCGTCCCCGTTTCCCCAAAACAGAAACCAATATGGATAAAAATAACCAGACCAACAACTAACCGCACAACACTGTCCCTTTAAAAAAGTCGCTCGTACCTGTATACAACTATACACAGTACCTTGAGATGAAAAATTGATTAAAATTCCCGTAATTCTTGATACCGATATCGGCCTTGATGTCGATGACGTTTGGGCACTGGCATTCCTACTCTGTTGCCCCGAGGTTGATATTCGGCTCATCGTAACCGATACCGGCGACACAACCTATTCAGCCGCGATTGTTTGTAAACTTCTAGACCTTGCGGGCCGCTCGGACATTCCCGTTGGCATCGGCATTCCGCTAACAACCACCGCAAAAACTCACCTTGCATGGCTGGGCGACTACACGGTATCCGACTACACCGGTGAGGTGATACAAGATGGTGTCGGCGCAATGATTAACGAGATCAACGCCAGTCCAGAGGTTGTCAAAATCATTAGCATAGGACCCGTACCTAACCTCGCCCATGCACTGCAGCGCGACCCTACGATCGTCAACAACAGTCACTTCGTCGGTATGCACGGCAGCCTAAAAAGCGGCTATCTAGGTGCGCCCAAACCCCATCGAGAATATAATGTTTTTGCCTACGCGCAAGCCGCTCAACGGGTGTTTGAAGCGGATTGGTCTAAAACAATAACGCCTTTGGATACCTGCGGGCTGGTGTCGATAAAGGGTGAGAATTTTATAGCATTAACGCAGTCTAGCCAGCCGCTTGTTAAAGCGGTGATGGACAATCACTTCGAGTGGGCCAAGGTGGTGGACGAGAAAATGACCGGCAAGATTGATTTACAAAGCCAATCGTCAACACTGTATGACACGGTTGCGGTTCATCTGGCATTTTCTGAAGCGTATTTAAGCATGCAAGACTTAGGCGTTCACGTCACCGACAGCGGCAGAACGTTAATCGATAGCAAGGCAAAACAGGTTAGGTGTGCCATGCTGTGGCAGGATAAAACAGCATTTGAAGATTACGTCACCCAACGTTTACTCACGGGACCTGTGAAAATATGAAACTGACACAATTGATCAGCCCTACTCTGCTTTGTTTAAGCGCGCTCGCGTCACCCTTGGCTGGCGCTAACTGTGACCACAATCAGTTCTCGCTGCAAATCAAGCAAATAGAAAAACAACAGGGCAATTTTTTTGTTGCGATACATAACTCCGCCGACACTTACATGACGAAGGATGCAGATGTGTTTATGGAATCAGTGCTGCCCGTCACCCGACTGGGCACACAAACACTCAGGATATGTGATGTACCGGAGGGCACCTATGCCGTTGCTATCTATCAAGACGTCAACGACAACGGCAAACTCGACTCCAACTTTATTCGCATTCCGAAAGAACCCTACGGGTTCTCTAACAACATCGATAAGCTGACCCCACCTTCCTTTGAGGAAGCCAGCTTTGAATTTGATGGTGTAGGCGGCATTAGTATTAATCTTAAGTAGACTTGTTGCCTTTCGCGGGGCTAACCGCCAAGATTAGGATCGAATGGATTCAGTGGGTCGGATCCGTTTGTAATCTCGTCAATATCGAGAATAAAATCGCCGTCATCATCATCATCAATATCATCGGTGTCGCCATCACTGTCTGAATCGCGTTTGATATTTATCACATTGCCCAGGAAGGTCAGCTCGAATATCTCAGATGGCACCATATTTGCCGACAGTTTTACCGAGTAAGTGCCTGCAATGAGATCAACTCCGACCCTCGGATTAACGATACTCTCGAACTCGCCAACATTGAGAAGCTCTGTACCAACGTCATCCGACACGATTAATAGGACGTCGCTTCCTCCACCCACAATCCATTCAAAGCCAAGCGCGACCACTCCGTCAGTCGTTAATTCAAATTGATAAGACGGATTTCCGAATCCCTCTATCGACTTAAATTGGCTATATATCTGCCCAGAGACACTATTTCTTAACGCAGGATCAAGCGATCCTGTAACGTTAACGCCAGCATTGAACCCTGCAGCGACTAATTGTTCGTTGCCGAGGATAAGAAAATTTCCGGCCACATCCGTCGCTTCAATTTGGTCCACTGTCAAAGACGCGTCGCTAAAACCGACCGGAATACTAACCGAGAAGAGGCTCGGGTCGAACAAATCACCTTGCAGAAAACGCTGCTCATCACCTTCGCCAAGAAGTAAATAATTACCATTCATGCCGGTCCCTAGGTCACTATAGTTGATATCGATATCGACCAAGGCAGGACCGATGGTTAGGTCAACACTGCTCGGTGTGATCGTCAAACTTTGCAATACTGGCGGATCAATATCCGGTGTTTGGCTGCCTGTGATTGAAACGATTCGATCAAATGAAGGGTAAAGATGCCCTATCGCAAAATCGTTGAATTTATATTCCGGCGTAGAGAATGAAGATATTTCGCTAACGCGCCAATCGCCTTGATCAGCAAACGCATTAAATGGGTAAGTAGTGCTGACGTTATCGGTAAACCCTCGGGTCACTTCTATCCCATTGGGGCTCGTCAGCTTGAATTCGCCACTAGTCACCGCTGAGGTAGTAATGGTCACACCCAACGTCGGGAAACTGTCATCAAGATTGATAAAGTCATTTGGCGCGAGCGTTAGAGACGTAATGGTTGGCCGCCCCTCATCAGTGTCTAACGTCGCCGGCGTAATCGCATTATTGAGAGCTATGAAATCGTCGATCGCGTTATTGCTGATATTTAATTGTTGCAAACCGGTTAACGTCAGCAAAGCACTGCCCGCCTCTGCATCCTTATTGGTCAGATGGTTGTCGTTCACGATAAGTTTTTGAAGCTGGGTATGCCCCGCCAAGGCATCAATGTCGGACAGCTGATTGCTGAACGCGTCGAGGATCGTCAGACTGAATGGTAAATTCGGCAGCGTCGACAACAAATTATCATTTACTTCGAGAGTCTCAAGTAAACTAAGCGCAGACAAGTCAGGCAGTGACGTGATGTTATTGTTAAAAACAACGACATTGGATAGGTCTAACAAGACCGCTATGTCATTAATCTGCGTTAGTTGATTTCCCTGCGCCCGCAGAATTTGCAAACCTGCAGGCAATACCGGCAGCGTTAGCAACTGGTTATGGGGCAGGTACAGTTCGGTTAGATTAACTAAGCCATCGATAGGTGAGGTATCTGTAAATTGATTACTACCGACGTCCAAAGAATCAAGCCCGGTAAGCCCCGCCAATGGGGTCAAATCAACAATTTGATTGTTATAAACCTGCAAACCTTGCAACGAGAACAAGCTAGACAAGGGACTAAGATCAGATACTTGATTACTGCCGACATCTAACCTAACAAGCCCAGTGAGCACCGCGAGGGGGGACAGGTCTTGAATATTATTGTCAAAAAGCGTGAGATTCTCTAACTGGTTGAGTCCGGATAGCGGCGTCAAATCACTAATCGAATTGCCGCCTAGTGATAGGAAGTTAAGCGATTCCAGTGCCTCGATGCCTGTGATGTCTGTTATCGAACTGAAATTACAAACTAGAAAAGTAAGACTGCCAGCAAATGGCACGCCAGTGGCTGTGACACAGCTCGCAAGATTCGGGTCCGCGAAAACAAGCGAACTGAGCGGCGCAGGGGCGCTGTTGATATCTAGCGGATCCGTAAAGTGAATCGTGATTTCATCGCGACTGCTAACGCCGTCTCCATCGGGGTCGAGGTCGGCATCGTTTGGATCTTGAGGGTCAAGACCATTGGCTAGCTCGTCGCTGTCGGGGATACCATCGTTATCGGCGTCAGCACTCAGGTAAAAAAATGTGCTTGCTTGCTGCCCAGTATCATCGGTCACGTTAAGATTGAAGCGAATTAAAAACAAATCTTCGACAGGCACGTTTGGTGCGGTGAATGACGGCGTGACTGAGGTTGGATCGTCAAGTATCACGGGCGTGCCTTCAATTTGAACCCATTGATAGCCGACGATACTGCCACCGTCCGTGCTCAATGACCCATCTAGCGTTACAACGCCACCGGGAATGACGGCGGAGAATGTGGCGATGGCAACCGGTGCGTCAAATACGACTCGGAAAGTAGCAGCAGCTGAGCGATTACCGGCCACATCAGCAACTCGATACTGGATATTCTCCCTTCCTGTATTTGCATCGCGTACGAAAGTGATCGCACCCGTCACAGGGTCCACGGTTGCGGCACCGGTATTCGGCAAGGTGACGATTTCGACCGATGTAGGGTCAATCGCAAGCCCTTGCGCCAAATCGTTCGCCAACACGTCGATTGTGACAGATGTCGGTCCGTTCAGAACAAATTCAAAATCATCTTGGGTAACGAAGGGGGGTACCGCGGTCAGTATTTCTTTGTTGACAACCCTTGGTGACGCGCTTTCTAGCTGCAAGGGTCCTGTTTCACATCCTGGAGAAGAGAATTCGCCCAAGCAAACCTCTGGCGTTGTCAGACGTCGATCATGAAACCGGTATTGGTCGCCAACGATCGAAAAAAGCTCTAAATCTCGCACAAGTACAATGGTATTTTCTGATCCGTCAAGCGCGCTGCAAAACGCAGGTGTCGCCTCCCCTCTGAATGTGTTGAAGTCAAGAGAAAAAGCTCTACGCGTCACCAAAACATTGTCGGTATCGATATTCCAGCAGATACCGAATGAACTGCTGTTCCATAATATCTCGTTCGCATTGCTTTGTTGAAATTCTATCAGCCCTGTACCGTCGGGGTAGAGTCTCATTGAAAAAGGTAGGGGCTGGTCATTACCTGACTGACCCGCTAGCCCAGTGTAAACCCCAGGTGTATTTGCCGTGGTCAAAATCGGTCGTGACGCTGACCGTTTGAATGATAAACCTAGCTGGTTGATCAGGTTATCATCGCCAGCAACGAGCGGCGTCACCAACGTCATATCTGTTGAAACGATATCACCGGTTGGGCCACCTGCTAGGTGGTAATAATCTGCGATGTCGCCTGTGGAATAGGTTACACGAAGGTGTCCGTCGGCTTGAATCGCCCATAAGAAAGATAATGCGGAGTAATCTGTTTGGCCTGTACCATCCGCATTGAATACCAAAATGTCCTCATGAAGCTCCTCTCTATCAAAGAACTCTCTGGCGGACGC
>JAQXDL010000036.1 GCA_029251375.1 Pseudomonadales bacterium
CAGGACGGGTAGTCACCTTAATCGAGCAAGCCGATGCGATTTGCTGGGGCAATGCTTATCGACTGAATCAAGCGAGTGCGACGCAGACGCTTAAGCACCTAGATCATCGAGAGAAAGGCGGCTATGACCGCCGCGTGTTGCCGATTCATCTGAAAAGCGGCGAAAAGATTCAAGGCCTTACCTATCACGCGACACAAGACAACGAGAGTTATCTTGGCGAGGCCACTACAGTTGAAATCGCTAAACAGGTCATAAAATCACTAGGGCCAAGTGGCGACAACATTGAATATGTCCTGAACTTAGAAAAAGCACTCGCCGACATTAATGCTACCGATGACCACGTAACAGACATCGCCAAAGAAATCCGCGCGTTGCTTAAGCGCTAAACAATCTCGCGACCACCCGCGTTTAAGCCGTGCCCGATAGAAATATGCGGCAAACCGACCGAAATAGAGGCCAACAAAGCCAGCCTCGGCATTGCAAACCACTGATGAAACTCATACATTGCTTTCGACGGTAAATTAAAAGTAAAGCCTATGAAAACCATCGATTCAATCGAAAAGTATAAAAATGAAATGACCCAATGGCGCCGTGATATTCACGCCCATCCAGAGATTGCATTCGAGGAACACCGAACGGCGCAAGTGGTTGCTGAGAAGCTCGAAAGCTTCGGCATTGAAGTCGAAACTGGTATCGCTGGCACGGGCGTTGTAGGCACCATTACCAAAGGTCGTGGCAATAGAGCGATTGGACTTAGAGCCGATCTGGACGCGCTTCCTATCCATGAAGCCAATGAGTTCCCTCACAAATCAAAGCATCCTGGCAAAATGCACGCTTGTGGCCATGATGGACACACCACCATGTTGCTAGGTGCGGCGAAATATCTCGCCGAAGAAGCCGAATTTGAAGGCACAGTACATCTGATCTTTCAGCCAGCTGAAGAGAATGAAGGCGGCGGACGGGCAATGATTGAGGCAGGTCTTTTTGACAAGTACCCGGTTGAATCTGTTTTTGGCATGCACAATATCCCGGGGATGGCGGTGGGAACATTTGCGATCAAGTCAGGACCTATGATGGCGGCTTTCGACATTTTCAACGTCAAGGTTATCGGTAAAGGCGGCCATGCTGCCATGCCTCAATTCACGATTGACCCTATTGTCATTGGTGCGAAAATAATCGAGGCCTATCAGAGCATTATTAGTCGCTTCGTCGATCCACAACAACCGGCAGTAATAAGCATCACCCAAATTCATGGTGGCGATGCTTACAACGTCATTCCCGACAGTATCGATATCAAGGGATGCACACGCTGTTTCTCACCAAAGATACAAATGTTGATGGAAACGAAAATGCGCCAAATGGCCACGGACATTTGTAAAGCCTACGGTGCAACAGCTGAATTCACCTACGAAAAGCGTTATCCACCAACGGTCAATTCACAAGCTGAAACCGATATAGCCGCAAGTGTTGCCGCCGGTATTGTTGGCACCGAACGGGTTAATACTCGGCCAACCGCAGCAATGGGATCAGAGGATTTCGCCTTCATGCTACAAGAAAAACCAGGGGCCTATATTTGGGTCGGCAATGGCGATGGTGAGGGCTCATGCTCGGTACACAACCCCGGGTACGACTTCAATGACGATGTTTTACCCATAGGTGCCAGCTACTGGGTCAAACTCGCAGAAACGCTTCTACCGCCAATTAGGTGAGGTAGATCAACAGCGCAAAAATGACGAGAAATCCCGAAAAGCGAATAGGACTATTTCATACGCTTTTCGATTATTGACATTATCTCAGCGGCTGTCATTCGCCCCGGCTCCCAACTTTCCCTAGCGGCTTGTGTCGCTAGATTTTGGAGAACCGTGTTCGCAGGCGTCGGCACGCCGTTCATGCGACCGAGCAGAACAATCTCACCGTTCATATAATCACTCTCGATATCGCCCTTACCATTCATAAGACTTTGCCAAGAAGAACCGCCCGCACGTCTCTTGCCACCAATCGGCTTCATTGTCACAAAATCGGCACGACGATCTTTCTCTTCTTCATCACCTGCGCTTGTCACCCCCGCCGCTTCGTAAACAGACAATGCCTCGGCATGCAGCATTGACGAAATTGGAAGCGTCTGCTCATTCATCTCGCAGAGCGCTTGCAGTGAGTTGTTCAGATTCCGTAATAGCTTCTGATACTTCCATCTCATCACGTCTTCGTCCGCGAAGGAGGAGCAGTTAGAGCCATCAATTGCTTTCGCAACACCTGTTATCAATGCGTCTTTGCCCTTTGGGTAACATCCCGCATCAAGAATCCCAGACTTATTGGTTGAATTACATTCAACAATACCTGGTTCGAGATGGTTTGCCGGTAACATGACCACCATGCCATAAACACGCTCGAATAAACGAATCGCCATACGTTCATTAGCAACACCATTCTGACAGCAGATAACCGGCACGTCTGTTCCAGCCGCTGCTCGCAATGACAACAAGGCATCCCAAGTGTGTTGACTCTTCATCGTTAGGATCACGACATCATCCGATGAAAATTCTATCTGCGAAGGGTGACTCACGATCGGGATCGGCAAGTTCACACTCTCTAGCGGCGTGACAAACGTTAACCCGTTACTCTTAATCGCGTCGTAATGGGCACCCCGGGCGATCAACAAAACCTCATGACCATACTGAAACAATCGCGCACCAATGGTTCCGCCGACTGCGCCGGCGCCATATATTACAAATCGCATATTTAACTGCCTACCCTACGAAAAATTCGTATTTACTGCGTTATAAAAACTATACCATGCGTGCTAAACGCAAGATGCTAAAAACCGAGTTACACCACAGTCTTAAATAAAACTGCAACAAGGACGTTTGTGATGCACCAAATTAAACTTGGAAAAAAGCTCGCCGCTTTACTCAACTTTTCACCACGCCTAAGCGTTATTACAACCGCATTAATCGTACTGGTTGCTTGTCAAAGTGAGTCGACTCAAAAACCTGACAGCCCGTTAACCAACACCTATTGGAAACTGACGAGCCTGCAGGGTGAGTCTATAAAAACCTACGAGGGAAATAGAGAAATGTTTCTTCAGTTCAGAGCCGAAGGCTTTAGGGGCTATGGCGGATGCAATAGGTTTTTCGGCGCTTACACCAACACTCAGTCGAAGATCAGCTTCCAACCGATTGCAGTGGCAGAGAAATTCTGTCAGCAAAGTAGCCAACAAGAATCAAAATACATCGGTTCTTTGGTCGGCTCCGTCAACTATGAGATTGATGGGGAGTCGATGCACTTCAGCAACCTTAACAATCAATTCTTCGCAACCTTTAGTGCCATCTACTTTTAACTCAAACAACCACCACCACAACCCATCATTACAACCTATCATTACAACCTATCAATGAGGCAAGATTAAGTTGCTGGAAAAAATCCCACCTCGCTTCAATGAGAGTTATGGGGCCTTGCTAACCTGAAAGCCCAAACGTGGAAAATGCACTGCTACCTGCCCTGCTCGCTGGTCTGATCGTTTTACTACGATCTCTTCCATAGAAGAGACGAGTAGTTCACCTTTCGTAGGCTGGAAGCCGTAGTCAATCGGCATGACTTCAACTATGTCGCCAAGGGAAAGTGACTCTTGCGAGACCACGGTCAATTTCGGTTCTGTAGAAATCACGCTGCTATTGGCAATATCGACGGCTTGCTCGCCCGTCATTGCCACGGCTTCGCCTTGACCGAATGCATGCATTGCTTGCATCCATTTTGATAGTGCTTGGAAATTAGCGAGGTCAGCTTTTAGAACGTCATTTTTGTAAACAAACCAACAGCAGTGGTACGTTGAAAAATCTAAAATGTTCGGTGCTTCTCCACCTAAAAATGCTGCTGTTGACAACTGATTGTCTAATCGCCGCATATGCAGCAACCAATGAGGTTCGGCAATCGCAAGATCGATCCCTAACTCTGTAGACCCCTTGCTAAAATCTGCACGATCAGCCATGAAGGCTTCGGCGGTTGCTTGATCGCTGAAAAGGTCGCTACCTACTAACGCTTTAGGCTGAAACGCCACAGCAACACTGACTTTGAACAGGAACGTATCGGTCCAATGCGCAGCCGCGCCAATGGTTGCTATTTGTTCGTCCGAGTAGACCGGTTTATCCGGATAAAGGCGATCGATCAAGCGACAAATCAATGATGTATCACAATAAATATCCGCACCAACCTGCAACACGGGCGTCTTGCGATAACCACCCGTCAGCGCCATAAGGTCTGGCTTAGGCATAATGACAGGAATCTCGACGGTTCGATAAGCTTGCTGCTTGTATCCCAACAAACACCTAACCTTCTCTGAGAAAGGTGAAGCAGCGTATTGATGCAGTATTAGTTCGTTCATAAATGCTCGCACAGCTGTAAAAATAACATCCTAACAAGCAATGGCACGCCGAGACATTATTTTCTATAGTGGCGTCATCTTCCACACGCTTACAGGACTTTTATTTGCGACTACATAAACCAAGAATTGCACCGCTACATGAAGACAACTGGTCAGAGGAACAGAATGACGTTTTATCAGGCCAAAAAATGCGCGGCAACGTGCAGAATATTTTTCGTACGATGGCAAATCACGAAAAACTCGCCAAGCGATGGTTAGTCTTTGGCAACCACATTTTATCCAAATCAACACTGCCCGCACGAGACCGTGAGATCGCGATCCTGAGGATTGGTTGGCTATGCCAGGCCGAATACGAATGGGGGCAACATGTTGTCATCGGTAAACACGCAGGTATTAACGATGAAGAGATCGAAGCGATAAAAGTTGGCGCGGATGCAGCTTGGTCAGAGCATGATGCTCTAGTGATACGTGCCGCAGATGAACTACATGGTGATGCATTTATTACCGACGACACGTGGACGGGGCTAAAAAAGACCTATTCAGATCAACAGATGATGGACCTCGTCTTCACCTGCGGTCAATACAACATGGTATCCATGGCGCTGAACTCTTTTGGTGTTCAACTCGATCCCGACATCAGTGGGTTTTAGCCCGCTAATATGTTTATAAGGAGCTGATGAACCTGCCTGTAGATCATTCATGGCAGTTTTTGCCGATGCTAATAGAAGGCTGGCATTTTAAACAGATAAGGATGCGCAGCGGCAAGGATGAAGTAGGTCACGGTGCCCATCGCGATCACTTTCATATCGGACACCAGCGGCAGCGCCTCCTGCTGCCGCACCGCGCCTCGCATATTAGCTGTGACAATGTGAATCAGGGCGAATAAGGCAAACGGCGCGAATAATAAGATACTCGCCTGATCGCCATTCGCAACAAGATGTGCACCAGCCCACATCATCACCGCCCACATCATGGGATGCGGTGAGAAACGCTTGATATTACATGGCACATTCGCGCCCACAATCAAGATAAGCGCCGGCAGCATCAGCACCCAGGGAATAAATCGCGCCCAGCTTGGCGGTGACCAAACAGGAATAAACTCAGCATAAGCTTTGCCATAGACAATCAGAACAAGCCCCACTAAAGAAATCAGACTGTAAACCCCTTTGTAGGGTCCCTCACCAAGCTTAGCGATGAGCATTGCTCGCAATGGAAAAACGGAGGGCATCAAATGAATGCCTATAAAGATTGCCATACCTATATATAGTGTATTCATCGCTTCAGTCCTTCAATCAATTAAGATGAGCCCAGTGAGTCTTCAAGACTCGTTTTGGGGCTAATTGCAGTATAAGAGTCTCTCGCACGAAGACGGTCGAAGTACGCACTGGTCCGTGGAAAGTCCGACAAATCGAAATCATCTACTTCGAACACCATTGCAATGGCCATATAGGGCACATCGGCTAGACTAAACTCGCCGCAAAGGAATTCATGCTGACCGATCTCTGCCTCGATAAAGGGTAATCTGTTTTTACGCATACCTTCTCTACCCTGCTCCATCACGTCTACGTCACGTTTCTCAGGTGATGACCACATTGGCATCCAAAGCTTTGGCAAATCGACCGAAATTATCGCCTCATCGGCATAGTTTTCGAGCATTCTCATACGAGCACGTACCGCCGCTGCCTGCGGCTTTAAAGGATTGTTAGCATATTTGTCGTCAAGGTACTCATTGATCACCGTTGAGTCAAAAATGACGCCATCATCATCCGTTTCTAAATACGGCACTTTACCTAAGGGGTGTTTGGCCAATATCTGTGCTGGCTTTTTCCACAAATCTCCCGGATGCAATCGGTCGACTTGATAAGTTAGGCCCTTCTCTTCTAGAACTACTTTAACCTTAGAAGCATTCGTAGAGCGCAGAACACCCCAAGGGTATTCCCTTTCCGTCGTCGCCAGTATCAACATTACTCACTCCTCGTCCAAGTTAACGCTCTTGTCAATTTGTGCCCAAGCAACTTTAGCCATGTTAAACGCTCCAGCACCGGCTATTTCTGCCTGCTTACTAGCGGCTGTACCATCCAATACACGTTTCGCAATGCCCTGTAGAATCGCCGCTAAACGAAACATATTGAAAGCCAAGTAGTAGTCCCAGTTCTCTATGCCATCTCTGCCGGTGCGACGACAATATGCTTCAACATACTCCTGTTCAGAAGGAATGCCGAGTGCCTTTAAATCCACGTTACGCAAGCCATCACGGTAAGGTCGGCATAAATAGGCAAAATCAGATAGCGGATTGCCGAGCGTACTCAGCTCCCAATCAAGAATGCCGATAACTTCAGGCTTGTCCTTGTGCATCATCATATTGGCTATTTGCAGGTCACCGTGCACGATGGAACAGGCATCTTCATTGGGCATATTTTTGGGGAGGTAGTCGATTAGATTATCCATATAAGGATTTTCTACCGTTTTAGTGTATTCATATTGTCCCGCCCATCGATTCAATTGCCTCCCGATGTAATTCGAATGCTTACCAAATTCTGACAGTCCAACCGATTCAAAGTCGACGCTGTGTAGTTTAGCGACCGCATCATTGGCCGAATCCCACATTGCGGCGCGCTCGGCTGGCGTAAAGTCGCTAGAAGTGGAATCCCACACAACTCTTCCGTCGAGATATTCCATAATATAAAACATCGTACCGATAACACTCTCATCCTCACACAGACAATAGGTTTTTGCCGTCGGCACATTCGTATTCTGCAGGGCAGTCAGGACGCGATATTCACGGTCTACCGCGTGGGCAGATTTCAGCAAGGTGCCAGGTGGCTTGCGACGCAACACGTATTTTTTGTTATTAGCCTCAAGGGAATAGGTTGGGTTGGATTGCCCGCCGGCAAACTCCTCAACAATCAATTCGCCACTGAACCCGGCCACATTTTTTTTCATATAGTCTTCGAGAGACTTCACATCAAATTGATGTTTTTCCAATACGGGAATGGTGCCTTCATTATCCAGCGATTCAAAATCTGACATCTCACTAATCTCCAAGACTCTGGTAATTCAAAATGGTTAATGGCTAAAGTATATGATTGATTGATGCTTAATGGACACAGGGAATTTTGCTTCATGTCAAACCCCACAAATTAGGCAAAAATAATGGCAGCTGTTCACGTCGCTAACCAATAAGTCATTCAAGTAGTTAATCAGCTAGTTACTCAAGCACTTCGTCAAGTACCTCGAGCAAATCATCGTGGTGCGTTTTCGTCTTGAACTTGTCCATCACCGCCAGTAGGCGACCATTTTTACCTATAATAAAGGTGGTCCTGATTAAGCCCATGAACTCACGCCCCATGAATTTCTTCATTCCCCAAACCCCATATTTATCTGCGATCGCATGGTCCTCGTCTGACAGCAGACTGAAATTCAGGCCTTCCTTTTCAATGAACTTTGGCAACCGCTTGACCGAGTCGGGGCTCACTCCCAAAACCACGACATCGCGTTTATCTAACTCCGCCTTCGAGTCCCTGATGCCGCATGCTTGCGCCGTGCAGCCCGGCGTCATTGCTTTAGGGTAAAAATACAAAACAACGTGTTTGTTACCGGCATAGTCTTTTAGCGCAACTTGTTCGCCGTCTTGGTCATGTAAACGAAATGCAGGTGCTTTATTGCCAACCTTGGGTACCGTCAAAAACTTTCTCCTTGATGTTTACTAAACTGTTTTGCGTAAGGTACTGACTTGTCGGTGGTAAATCTATATCGGCCAGTAATATCAAGAATCGCCCTACATTTTTGGAGAGCGCGATCGGCATAAAGCAAAAATTTCCCAAGGCAGCATGTTTGCTAAGCGGCCAATTAGCGATGACGCGCACAAGTTCTGCAGATGCACTGCCACAGGCGATTCTGATGGGCCTGTATGCGTTGGTATCACAGAATCAATGATGCTTGCCGCACTGAGATTCCTCTAAGTCGACCAGGATAAACGGATCGAACGAGTGATAACCTTAGGTGAAAAGGTGTAATCGTTACCAATCATTGTTTCAGATAAACGCATGCACTAGCGGCTAAATAACACAGACATTGGGCTCGGCGCTTTAGATTGAGTACTCTAAATTAAATGTCTCAAATTAGTGCTTCGAAACGAAAAAGAGCCTGATAATACAGGCTCTTTTGTGCTCCAAGGACAGACGTTTAGACGAGTTTAAACCGTCCAGGTATGCCCAGACTGCAGCAGTGCATTAACATCCGCAGCACCTTTAGCCTCACGAACCTTAATTCTCTGATTGTAAACATCGGTGACATAAGCGGGTGCCGGTGCTTGATAGATCACACCAACAGGCAGTGGGTAGTCAGGTGATTTGAGTTCACTCAGCATTTGAGCCAGCACCTTGTTAGTTTCATCATGTACCATGATGTCAGACTCCGTCACACCTTCTTCTCCAAGCGTAACAACTTCCAAGGTTAGATTAGCCGTGTTTAGACGTAAGCCTTTACTGTTATCAGTACCAAAGAGCATAGGCTTGCCGTTTTCAAGTACTAAACGGGTGTCCGCCGACGTTTTCTTATCCTTAACATGGTCAAAAATACCATCGTTATAAACAGGACAATTTTGCAGGATCTCTACAAATGAAGCACCTTTATGTGCGTGAGCCTTGGTTAATTGGCTAGTAAGGTGTTTCATTTCAGTATCAATCGATCGAGCAACAAACCTCGCACCAGCACCAATCGCAAATGTGCAAGGCGTTAACGGAAGGTCGACTGATCCATCAGGTGTTGAAGGTGATTTTGTGCCGACCTGAGATGTCGGTGAGTATTGCCCCTTCGTCAAACCGTATATTTCGTTGTTAAACAGTAAAATATTGAGATCAACATTACGACGCAAGGCATGCATCATGTGATTACCACCAATACTGAGTCCATCACCGTCACCGGTTACTACCCATACATCTAATTCAGGATTAGCAAGTTTCACACCCGTTGCGACCGAAGGTGCGCGACCGTGAATCGTATGGAAGCCGAAGGTATTCATATAGTAAGGGAATCGCGATGAACAGCCGATGCCTGACACAAACACGCTGTTTTCTTTCGGTACATCAAGCTCAGGCATGAGCTTTTGAATCGCTTTGAGAATTGCATAATCACCACAGCCAGGACACCATCTAACTTCCTGATCTGTTGCATAGTCTTTCGCAGTTAATTTTATCGGCGCATTCATTTTGACGACTCCAATTGTTCTTTAATTGCAGATTCGATTTCTCGAATTTTAAAGGGTTGTCCAGAGATCTTGTTCAGGCCTTTGGCATCAATCAAAAACTCTGCGCGTATAATTTTTATCAGTTGTCCGGTGTTCATCTCAGGTATGAGTACATTCTCATAACCCGACAAAAGTGCTTCCAGATTTGAAGGCATAGGCCACATGTGGCGAATATGAATATGTGCCACATCCAAACCTTCAGCCAAGCCTCGCTTGACCGCCTGATGTATTGCCCCAAAAGTTGAACCCCAACCTACAACGGCAAGCTTACCTTTGGTATTGCCTAAAACCACTTCTTGGTCGGGAATGTCATTTGCGATGCCATCAATCTTTGCTTTTCGAATATCCGTCATTTTTTGGTGATTGTCTGAATCGTATGAAATATCACCGCTGACATAATCCTTCTCAATACCGCCAATACGATGTTCCATGCCGGGTGTGCCTGGCTTAGCCCAAACTCGCGCCAATGTTTCAGGATCACGTTTAGCCGGCGAGAACCCTTCAGGGTTGGTCTCGAAGGTCACAGGGAACGGTTCGTAACTATTGAAATCAGGTACGTGCCAAGGCTCCGAGGCATTCGCCATGTAACCATCACTGAGTAAGATGACGGGGGTTCGATACTTTGTTGCTATTCGAACCGCCTCGATGGCAACGTCAAAACAATCAACCGAGGTTGAAGCTGAAATGACCGGTAATGCCGTGTCACCGTGGCGACCAAATATCGACTGATTCAAATCCGACTGTTCTGTCTTAGTCGGCAGTCCAGTAGAAGGTCCACCACGTTGAGTATTAACAATAAGTAACGGCAGCTCGGTAGCACAGGCCAATGATATCGCCTCGGCCTTCAGGGAAATACCAGGACCGGAACTTGACGTTACACCTAATGAACCTGCGAAGGAGGCACCAATTGCAGCACAAACCGCCGCTATCTCATCTTCGGCTTGAAAAGTCATAACCTCAAATTGCTTCTGAGAAGACAGCGAGTGCAGCAAACCAGATGCAGGCGTAATTGGGTAGGATGCGAAAACAATCGGCAGTTCAGCAAGCTGACCGCCCGCAATAATGCCGTAGGCCAACGCCTCTGTTCCCGTTGTGTTTCGATACAGACCTGGCTCAACGGAGGCTCGAGGTACTTTGTAAACCTCGACACCGGTTGGCAGCTCTGCTGTCTCACCGTAAGCATGCCCCGCATTAATCGCTGCCACGTTTGCCTCGGCAATATCGGGAGCCTTGGCAAATTTTGTTCGCAATCCATCTATTGCCGCATCACGACTACGATCAAACAACCACATGGTCAATCCAAGGGTCCACATATTTTTACATCTGACGGCAAACTTGTGGCTCAAGCCATGAGGTTTCACCGTATCAATAACACGCTTTGTAATGTCGATCGAAATCAGTCGGTAAGCGTCAAGTGAGCCATCTTCTAGAGGATTATCTTTGTAACCAGCTCGGGCCAGGTTCTTAGCCGTGAAAGCGTCTGCGTCTGCGATGATAAGCCCACCAGGGACTAATTCTTTTAAGTTCGTGATGAGAGCCGCTGGGTTCATCGCGACCAATACGTCGACGTCATCGCCTGCGGTAGTGACATCTTCCGAACCAAAATAAATCTGGAATGCAGAAACACCGAAGGTTGCTCCCGCTGGGGCTCGAATTTCTGCTGGAAAATCAGGAAACGTTGCTAGATCGTTACCATAGATAGCTGTTGCTTCGGTAAAATTATTACCGGTCAACTGCATACCATCACCAGAGTCACCGGCGAATCGCACAACTACGTCCGTAAGTATATTGCTGCCTTGCTCTTGAACTTGTTCAACTGCCGACATAATTCAATCTTCCCTCATCATCGCAACATGTGTTGATAGAGCAACTGGTAGATTTTCTCTTCAACACACACAAATAAAAATACCCGCGTCCGCAGGTACCATTTTTTCTTCATACAAGCTTCGTGACGACGTTCACTTTTAGGCTTATGACCTCAATTATCGTGATCTCGTAAATTCTATTCAATATCTGACCCTTCTTCTGGAAGTCTGGTCAAAACGACGAGATTTTAACAGATAAATCAAGGATTTAAAGATATCAAACGAGATGGTTTGGATATATTCATGATGCGAAGCGACAGACATTTTTCTACTGATTGGAACCAGCCTATTTGACCCTACAAAAACTGTGCTTAATCGAGCAAGATTTTTAGCGTCATAACAATAGAACCTATAAAAATTTGATCACCGATAATGATAGAAACTGGTCCTTTGCCTTCGATATTATGACCGGAAACTGACGCTCCGTTGGTGGACCTAAGGTCCTCGATAAAAACTCGACGTTTAATCGACTTCAACCGCGAACGCCTTCCTCATCCCTGCCTTCTAATACGTATTCAGCGAAAGCACTGGAGGCGTTTGCGTTGCAGGCTTTGAACTCAACACTGCATTTTTTGACACATCGGATCGCCCCGTCTTTGTTACTGGTCGCACTTCAGACACTGCGTCAATCGCCTGAACCAGATGCATCTCTGAGGTAGCCGGGTTTGCAAAACACACGTCGACACCTGCGTGTGCTAAAGATCGAATTAAACTTTCTGCACCATTCGTCACTATCCCTCAATTTGAGACTATTTGTCAGAGCTGCTGTTGGTCGCTGATTGCGGTATCACATTATTAACAATCAAAATCAAACCACGACTGGTTAATGAATTAGTAGTACACGAACAGGCCAAAGGTACAGCCGAGTTTGGCCATTTACATAATTAATTAATTCTGTATTTTCAATTAGCTCACTCGATTGTTATCCTGCTATTTTTACCCTTCGGTATAACAATGCATCTACCCTCCATTCGTCAACTCCAGTATCTCGTAGCCCTTCACGAAGAAGGCCATTTTGGTCGCGCTGCGGTGACTGAAAATGTCACCCAGTCGACGTTGAGTACAGGCATCAAAGAGCTTGAAAATTACCTAGGCATCACGCTGGTTGAACGCACCAACAAGTCTGTCGTTTTCACCGATCTTGGTAAACAAATCGCCGACCGTAGTCGATACATCATTACTCAGATGGAAGACCTTATAGAAGACGCTAAAGCTCTCTCAAGCCCCTTGTCGAACCCGGTCAGACTGGGCGTAATTCCGACCATTGCACCCTACGCAATTAGCCCACTGGTCGTATCAATTCGCAAGAAGTACGAAGGTTTGAAGCTCTACATTCGAGAAGATACGACGCAGAATCTAATGCGCGAGCTTTCACAAAACAAACTCGATCTCGCCATCATCGCGCTGCCATTTGAAGCCAACCAAGTGAACACGCGCATTATGTATAGAGAAGGTATGCATCTGGCATTCAACAAAAACACAGAATTGGTAAACCCAAATAAAATCGATTTCGATGCCCTACCCGATGAAAGTCTCTTGTTGCTTGATGACGGCCACTGCTTGAGGGACCATGCGCTGGCAGGTTGTCGCCTGAAGAATGACAAGAAAATCCATACCTTTGGTGCCAACAGTCTTCAAATGCTGCTACAAATGGTCGATGACGATCTCGGCGTCACGCTGGTGCCAGACATGGCAATTGACGCAGGTGTTTTAAAAGGGACCCGTATCCAAACCAAACGTCTACCGAGCAAACGATTTTATCGGGACATTGGTTTCGCGTGGCGCAAAGGCACTAGTCGTGAAGCGCTCTATACCGAGTTAATGGATCTGTTACCCCACTAACGATAAGACCCCTAATCAGAGGTGAGATAAGACTCAGGAAACCTTACCGTTCAACTCCACCGATGGAAACTTATCGGAGCGAGTACCGATGATTGGTTCGTTGCTAGCTTGATGATAGGTAAACACAACTGAAAATTTCGTCTCATCAGACAAATTTCGTCCAGCGGCATGAAACAGTTTGCTATGAAAGAAAAGTACGTCACCCTGCTCTAGTTCAACCTTTATTGCTTTAGCAATAAGCGCTTTATTCTCTTCAAGGTCAGGCCTGAGAAATAAGTTGGCGTCAAAACGTCCTGGCGATAGCTCGACTTCATGGGTGCCCGGAATCACACGCAAACAACCATTTCGCTTCGTCTCGGCACCGAGCGCGAGCCAAACGCTGATGAGGTTTTCCTCATCAAAATGCCAATAACGATTATCCTGATGCCATAGCGTCGCACTACTAAAACCGGGTTGCTTAGTCATCACGCAATTATGATGACACTGAGATAAGCGATTATCTCGAGAAGTAAACAAGTTATCTAAATGGGATGCGACTTGGGCCGACGTAGACCAATCTCTGAATAGCTCGTGGCGACTATAAGCATGCAACAAACGTCTTGTGGTCTTGCCACCTTCCGCATCCACTGTCTTTGGCGCACCAGGGTATTGAACGTCAACTTCATACTCAATCGGTGCGAGATGTTGGCCAAGGTGCAATTCAGCAATGGCACGCATTTCATCGCATGTTTGAGTACTTGCCAGCTGTTTGACAACAACAAATCCATCACGCCTAAAAGACGCCAGCTCGGTTTCAGACAGACTTTCGTTCATATTTTTCACTCCGGTTTCTCCGAAACAGTCTCCGAGCGAATGCCTTCATCCCGATCAAAGCCAGCAATGCGGCGCTCCCAATCTTCGGCGATTGTGCTTTCATAATTGGCAAGCACAACTGCTAGATTCAGCTCATTGTGGTCATCATTGACACGCCGTAAACAATTGGCTGAGTGCGCACGCAAGTGAGGATCCGAACTTTCGAGCAAAGGCACAAGAAGATCAGCAAGGCCTTGCGGATTAGACGCGAGAAAACCTGCGCAACTAGCCTCAACAAAACGACGCCGGGAAACCGTATTGTTCGATGCCTGAATGTTACTTTGATAGAAGTCCCAGACATCAGCGTTCGGATACAAGGTTAGCGCCACCATGGCACGACCTCGAATGAAGCGTGCAATGCTCTCATCCTCGATGATATTCAACACAGTTAGGTAAGCGTCTGAAGGCAAAGCAGCGAATCGTGTAGCATCGAACTGCCACTCATAGCCCTGCAACAAAGCCAGCACATCCTCTCGCACGTTCTCTGCTGCAAACAGCGCAGTACTGTGAAGTTGCACACCACAAATAAGAAAAAATAAACCTAAACGTTTTCGCATCACACGCGACTCTTTCAAGACTAATAGCATTATACCTCTGCTGCAGATCGATCCAAGCAAAAGGTCATTGCTAAATGAAACCTATTTATTGTCATCATATTATTGACAAACTTAGTGTTACGTCAAAAGATCCTATTAAATATAATCTTTAAGAAATGAAATTTGTCAACATTATTAGAACACCTCCAGACCAACCGCCAACAAGGTTAGCGCGTGTAGGTTTGGTACTCACTATGAACCCAGACAACAACTTATCGAGCTCAGCATGATCATTCACGAAACACTCGCCACGTTAGGCATCAGCACCAAAGAAACTGACACTTACTTAGCCTTATTGCGGCTCGGGCCGAGCTCGATACGAGACGTTGCTGACGCATCGGGCATTAACCGTGGCTCGACTTATGAAATTCTAAAAGGGTTGAAAGAAAAGTCCCTCGTTAGCTACTTTCCACGTGGTAAACGACGTCTGTTCTGTGCTGAACCGGCTGAAGTGCTCAATGAAATGGCAACGGACAAACAACGCGAACTTGATATCGCCGCGAAACGCCTTAACGAAGACATCATACCTAACCTGCAAGCCACTCTGCCGCTGCATAGTTCGACCAGCGTTCGTCACTACGAGGGCGACGATGGTGTCGAATATTTATTAAAAGACATACTACGAACCGTTGAGCAACAGGATGACAAACTTTATCGAGTCTATAGCTCCAAGCTTATTCGGAAATACCTCTACCGTCCTTTTCCAAACTTTACTCGGCAGCGTGTCCAGCGGGATATACATGTCAATGTCATTGCGATCGGTGACGGCGGTGACGAAGCACCACTAGCGAGTCGAAAGTGGATTGACCCAAACATGCAAAACCTAGGCGCAAGCTATGTCGCAATTTACCCAAACAAATGCGCCATGGTGTCTCTTACCAAGGGTGACTATCCAACCGTCGTTATAATGGAGTCGACGAGCATCGCCGCAGCAATGACACTTTCTTTCGATGCGCTTTGGCATAGGTTGTAACTAAGTAGACAATATACAAAACGCTTACATGTTTTTCCTTGCTCCAAAAGTGGTCACTTTATAACCTGAAACTGAGTGAAAAGGCCCGCTATGACAGAACTACTAAATATCATCGATAATTCACTTCAAGAAGTGGAAGAACAACTATTACAAGAATTCAGCCGAATTCGGAATAGTTTGTCCGAAGCGCGATTTGAGCCTATTGATGCCGGCATTAAGAACGCGCTCGGTGAAGTCGTACTAGGCTTGCGCTCGAAACTTGAACACAGTGGTGATAAGAACAATTTGCAGTTACAAACTGAGCAGCATGAAGTGCTCTTCACCCGTATGTCTGTGATCAAACAGCTACTCGAAGCAAAGATCCCCACGGCCTATCTTCAAGAAATACATCAAGACGTTGCCACTTCTAGAAAGCAGCTCGAACGAAAGGTCATCGCCAGCCGAAGTCACGAAGAATCTAAACGCTCGGATGAGCCAATCAAACAAAGCGGCTTCTTCAAATCGATTAAGAGCATTTTCTCCGCAGACAAATCCGTGCAAGAAAATCAGCGAAACCGCATTAAAATCACCGATCGAGAACAACAAGAGTTCGAAGACGTCGAGGTGTATCTCGACAATGGCATTTACTCGGCCTCAAGAGAGTTAGCGATGCTCTCGAGTTTGGTCTTCGAAACCGCGGAAGTCGCAGAAGAGCCTGTCACTAAAAAGAAACCCGCAGCGCCAGCTGGACCCCAGGGCAAAGCGCAGTTTAATTCACGAGATCTTTCTAGGCGAAAAGCTGAAGCGCTGCCTGATCCTGTGTCAACCGGTCAGGTTGCACAGACACCAGAGGACATCCGCCGTAACCTCAAAAGTAGGAATGCATCATCGTCAGGCGCTTCGATTTTCGAAGCGAGGGATATCGCCCACGCAATGCCAACCCCTGAACCCAAGCGACAATCTCTAAAAACGCCAAAAACAGACACAGGCCGTGGCGATATAGCTCGCACGCCAGAAGCAATTCGTCAAAAACTTGCCGAGCGTCAACAATCTTCTAGCGGCAAAGCATCCTTTGCTTCGAAAGACATTGAGAGCGAAGTGCCGCAGGCTTTTAACAAAAAACCGCTAAAACCGAAACTGCCAGAGCCAAAACCGCAGGAGCCAACTTCAAAGGGCAAAGCAGTTTTCGAATCACGCGACCTCAGCAAACCCGATCCTCAAAAAAAATAACAGGCGATAAGACTGCAGCTATCACCTATTCAATAGGTAGCGCTGCCTAACGTGGTTCTTAAAGTAGCTCGCATTAATCGGCTCACCCGTCGCTTCGGTCATCATCTCGTTATAACTCAAGAATTTACCCTTGCTGTGGACATTGTCTCGCAGCCAAGACAGTAGATTTTTGAAGTTACCCTGCCCCAGCTCTCCTGAGACGCCTTTAAGGGATTGATTTGCTGCGGAAAACAATTGTGCGGCTGTCATCGCACCCAAGGTATAAGTAGGAAAATAACCAAACAATCCCGCCGGCCAATGAACATCCTGTAAAAGCCCATCGGTATAGTTATTCTCGGTTGAGACGCCAAGATACGCCATCATCTTCTCGTGCCAAAGCGCAGGGAGATCCGCCACCTCAACCTTGCCTTCAATCAGGTCTTTCTCTATCTCATAACGTAATATGACATGCAATGGATAGGTCACCTCGTCCGCATCGACGCGAATGAACCCTTTATCAACACGTGTATAGAGCTTGTAGATATTGTCAGCAGACCAGGCAGGATCATTTGTTTGCGTGCCCAAGAATATTTTCTGTGCCAGCGGCGTCATAAAGTTCATAAACTCTTTCGTTCGACAGGCCTGCATTTCCATCAACAAAGACTGGCTTTCATGAGTGCCCGCGCTCAATGCATTACCCACCGGTTGTGAGGTCCACTCTTTTGGAAGTCCCTGCTCGTACATGGCGTGTCCGGTTTCATGGATCACTGCCATGATCGCCGATACAAAACTGTCGGTATCGTAACGTGTTGTGATTCGAACATCCTCTGGCACACCACCGCAGAACGGATGGTGACTCACATCAAGACGACCATGTTGAAAGTCAAAACCAAGCGATTTCATAATCTGCATACCGAGCGCTCGCTGCTTCTCTACCGAGAAGTCACCCGTTACAGGCAGCAGGGTTTCCCGCGCTTGAGACTCAAGTACTTGATCAAGGAACGGCGGCAAAAAAGACTTTAGGTCGGCAAAGACTTCGTCTAACTGCGCTGATCGAACGTCAGGTTCGTAGGTATCAAGCAACGCGTCGTACAAAGCTAAATCACTGGCGCTCGATCTGACTTCAGCCTCTCGCCTACTCAGATTCACCACTTCAGTAAGTAAAGGTTGCATCGTATGCCAGTCATTGCTCGCACGACATTCACGCCATGCCTGCTCTGACTTTGAGGTTGCGAGTTGTTGTGCCTCGACCAAATCCGAGGGCATGCAGGTCGCCTCACGATAAACTCGACCCATTTCACGCAAATTAGCTGACTGCCAGGCGCTCAACTCTTCTTGCGCAGCCTCTGCAATCCAATCAGCTACCTGGGTCTGCGTGATCATCTCGTGCATTAAAACACTGAGTGTGGCCATTGCCTGACCTCGCGCCTGCCCGCCGCCAGCGGGCATCATTGACGCCTCATCCCAACTCGCGATAGCACTCACATGCGCAAGGTCATTGATTTTTCTAAAGTGCGTCTCAAGGCAAGCATATGCGCTCATCGTCATGATCTCTAAGTCGGTAATTGTTTCGCTCGGTTAGCTAAGCAATGTGAAATTTCTAAAGTCACTAAATTCTAAAGTCACTAAGTCATCAACTACGTTGGCATAGCGATTTGTTCAGCACCACTAAGATGAGATGAGTCATTAAATCGCCGCACCATCATTTTTCCGTTCAAGATGATGACCTGACTAATAGAACCATTATCACAGCCGTTGAATGCAAACGGATTCGCGCCTGAAGCCTCCGCCAATATATGACCAACAATACCGCCATGGACAACCGCCACAACCAGCTGATCTTGATGCTTGGCCGCAATTCGCGCCAGCGCAGGTTGGACCCGCTCCCGTAGAGCATCATGGGACTCTGCACCAGGTATCGCATCCCAGCGCTGCTCTGCTTGCATTTGAAGAAAGACAGGGTCGTTTTCATGTGCCTTAATTCGAAATAGACCTCCTTCCCAGTCACCCAGATGAACCTCACGTAAATCCGGCTCAACAAGAGGATCAAGACCCAAGTGGCGACATAGTGGCGCAGCTGTTTCGTGGGTACGACGCAAACTAGTCACATAAACCGCATCAATTGCTTGATGCCGCAGTCTTTCGCCGACCTGCTCTGCCTGCAAACGACCAGCCTCAGCCAACTCCGGATCGCCTTGCCCGTCCACCAATGGGAACGGATCACCTGGCACCGCAGCACGACTTTCACCATGCCTCACTAACAATATTTCTGTCGCACCTGGTGGTCGAGTGAATTTTTGCTGTCGATATTCTTTAGCCATGCCGAAGACAATCCTCGCTGTAATACGTTTAAAAGATGGTCGAATATTATCAGAATCGTATCGATGCAGTCGTTTATTCATCTACCTATTTATTCGGGTTCTCATTTCGGCACTCATTGGGATATTCATTCGGCAATTCATTTAGCTATTCAGTCGGTTTCTCACTCATCAATTCATTTCGCTGCGGCTTTGTGTTTCGTTCCAAAAGTAGTTTACGATCGACACATGGAGGAATACGACTTATGAGCTGGACAAAAGAAATTGAAGAATTAGCGCAACGGAGCAAACTGGCAGAAGAAATGGGCGGTGCTGACAAGGTCGCACGTCAGCATGAATTCGGCAAAATGACCGTAAGAGAGCGGGTTGAAAAAATATCCGATGCTGACTCCTTTCACGAAATTGGCAAACTAGCAGGCGTTGCACGTTACGACGATGACGGTAACTTGATTGAATTTACGCCAGCAAATTTGGTTTTTGGTACAGCAGAGATTGACGGACGCCCGGTCATGATCTCCGGTGATGACTTTACTGTCAGAGGCGGTAGTGCCGATGCATCGATTGCCGGCAAACGAGCGCAAGCAGAAGGACTCGCTCACGAACTTCGCTTACCACATATTCGACTCGTCGACGGTATGGGCGGCGGTGGCAGCGTTAAAACAATCGAAACTTCAGGGCGAACCTACATCCCTGGTGTTGCCGGTTGGGAAGTCATCGTTGGCCACCTTGGCATTGCACCTTCGGTATCACTTGCGCTCGGCTCAGTCGCAGGCATTGGCGCCGCTCGGGTTTCAACTTCTCACTACTCTGTTATTGTAAAAGACACCGCCCAAATGATGATTGCGGGTCCCGCTCTGGTCGATTGGGCTAGCCTTGGAGACGTCAGCAAGGAAGAATTAGGCGCAAGTAGAATCCACACACGCAATGGTGCCATTGACGATGAAGCCGCTTCCGAAATCGAGGCGATGCAAATGGCGAGAAAATTTCTCTCCTATCTACCAACCAGTGTTGATGAGCTACCACCCATCATTGAATGTAATGACCCGACAGATCGACGCGATGAATCCCTACTCAATGTCGTGCCAAAAGACCCACGTAAGGTTTACAAGATGCGTCCGGTTATCAATACCGTCTTTGATGAAGGTTCCTTTTTTGAGATCGGCAAGAAATGGGGTAAATCAGTTATATGTGGTTTCGCTCGACTCGACGGCATCCCCGTCGCTGTTTTTGCTGAAGACCCAATGGTCTATGGCGGTGCTTGGACCGCAGATGCTTGTCGCAAGCTGATTAGACATTGCGACCTTGCCTCCACATTCAATCTGCCACTAATACATCTGGTTGATTGCCCTGGCTTTCTCATTGGCAAACAATCGGAAGAAAATGCGACTATTCGCGTTGGCTCGACTGCGCTGGCGGCCTTAGGGCAAACAACCGTACCCTATTGCAGCGTTGTGATTCGCAAAGCGTTTGGTGTTGCAGGTGCGGCAAACAAAAAACCTGGCGTTCAACACTTCCGTTTTTCTTGGCCATCAGGGGATTGGGGCTCACTGCCGATCGAGGGTGGTATTGAAGTCGCATACAAGGCAGAGCTTGCTGAAGTTGACGACTATGATGAGCACTTGGCAAAAATAAAAGAGCGACTAAACCGGCTACGATCACCGTTTCGTTCTGCCGAGTTTTTTGAAATTGAGGAAATCATCGATCCAAGGGACACTCGAAAAAACCTATGCCGATGGGCTAAACTCGCGCAGCGAACCTTGGTCCCTGGCGGGGCCTCTTTCAGCTACCGACCTTGAAGGAATACTCCCATGAGAAAGGCAAATAGATTGAACCCAGAGACAAGTGATTTAAACTTATCGAGCACGATTAAATACGCCAGTATTATGCTCGCAGGGATTGCTGCTACTCTAATCATGAACACAGCTAGTGCCCATCAGTATACTTGTCAGCAAGGAGCTGTCACGCGCGTAATCGCCGTTGAACATGAACCCAATCAACCACTACCCTGCAGTGTTAGATATGAGAAGCCTGACGAAGGAAATACAGTGACGTTTCCTTGGCACGCAAACACGACGAGCGGATTCTGCGAAGAAAAAGCTGACTATCTTGCTGAAAAACTCTCGTCTAATGGCTGGCTATGTGAGAAAAAGAAAAGTCACGAGTGAAGCAGCAGAATCATTTTATTTTTTAAATGCGGCTTGTTTGTCGGTTATTGCTAATCAATAGTTAACCTTAGTTGCGATAAATTAACAAAACTTGACGGAATATTTATGGCTCTTGATATACCAAGTGCAGAGCAGTGGATTGAATCTTATTGGCAACATGAAGTCATGCCAAGCCTTGCCGACTACGTTCGTATTCCGAACAAATCTCCGCACTTTGACCCTGACTGGGAAGCTAATGGTTACATGGAGCAAGCAGTTCAACACATGGCCGATTGGGTGAACTCACATTCGTTACCTGGCATGCAGTTAAAGGTTCACCGCCTGCCTAACAGAACGCCGACAATCTTGATTGAAATACCAGGGAGTATCGACGACACCGTGTTGCTTTACGGACACCTGGATAAGCAACCTGAGTTCGTCGGTTGGCATGAGGGATTGTCTCCTTGGGAGCCCATCATCAAAGACGACAAGTTATACGGTCGAGGTGGCGCTGATGATGGCTATGCAATCTATTCATCAATCGCAGCAATACAGCTGTTACAGACACAAAAAATTGCCCATCCGAAAATTTTTATATTGATCGAGGCATCTGAAGAAAGTGGTAGCCCAGACCTACCGCATTATATGAACGAATTAGAGACCATAATCGGCAGCCCCAGTTTAGTTATTGCCCTCGATTCGACCGCAGGTAACTACGACCAAATGTGGGTGACAACATCTTTAAGAGGAATAATGCTTGCCAATCTAAAGGTGCAAGTACTCGAACAAGGTGCGCATTCGGGCATGGCAGGTGGCATTGTTAGCTCAAGCTTTAGAGTTCTTAGAAGCTTGTTATCAAGAATAGAAAACGAAGATACTGGCGAAATAAAACCCGATTTTCTACAGGCCCAAATCCCCCCTGTGAGAAGAAAAGAAGCCGAATATGCCGCACAAGTGTTGGGCGATGACTTCGACACGATGTTCACCTTCGCGGGTGATGGTAAACCTTTGACGCAGAATTCAACGGAGCTTGTGCTTAATAACACTTGGCGGGCAAGTTTAGCGATTACTGGCGCAGATGGTTTACCCAGCCCGGAGGAAGCGGGCAATGTACTTCGACCCTACACGACAGCAAAGCTCTCACTCCGTATTCCACCTACAGCTGATCCAGAGACGGTCGCTGCAGGCATGAAAAAACTGATCGAAGAAAACCCGCCAAATGGTGCCAAAGTCGAATTCGATTTCGAACACCCTAGTCCTGGTTGGCACGCGCCGCTGTCTTCAGCCCTGCTGCAAGAAGCGATGGATGGTGCGTCCGAGGCTTGGTTTGGCCTTCCCTCCGTTTCCATCGGTTGTGGCGGAAGTATTCCCTTTATGGAATTTCTTGCGAACAAATATCCAAAAGCCGAGTTCGTTGTGACAGGAGTCCTCGGACCTCATTCGAATGCTCACGGGCCGAACGAGTTTCTTCATCTACCAACTGTCAAGAAAATAACGGGCTGTGTTGCATCCATCATCGAGAAATGGACTGATCGCTAATCGAGCAGCCTTGGCAACTCGTTCAACGCTTACGATTCTTTAATCGGCTCTGCACCAAAGCCATGAATCATTGTACGAATTTTTTCAATCATCTCGTCAAGCTCAACTTCGTTGGTACCACGAACAACGAGATTAGTACCGTATCCATCCTGTCGATAGAAAGGGTAGCTACCAAGATCGACTTCGGGATGTTGGTCTTGAATCTTACCTAGTTCTTTCGCAACCTGACTCTCACCTAAGTAGGCTCCAATAGTTCTCGAACGTACCGGGGCACCCCCCATAATTCTCGTATTGTCTAGTGAATCGGTCATTGCTTGCATCACCATAGGCACCCCTGCCATGACAAACACATTACCTATTTGGAATCCCTGTGGGCCGCCAGTAGGGTTATCTATTAGTACAGCCCCTTTAGGCGCTCGTGCCATTAGCAGGCGCGACTCCATTATCTCCGGAGGCGCTTCTCTACGCTTTATTACTTCAACGATATCCGGATGCAATTCGAGCTCTGTGTCGAACGCTTTCGCCATGCACGCAGCAGTAATGTCGTCGTGAGTAGGACCTATGCCACCGGTGGTAAACACATAATCAAATTTTTGACGACATTCATTAACCGTCTCGACAATGACCGACTCTATATCCGGAATGACCCTCGCCTCTTGCATCCTGACCCCGAGTTCATTCAAAGCTTTAGCGAGATAGTTCAAATTGGTGTCTTGAGTTCGGCCCGAAAGAATTTCGTTACCAATAATGATCATGCAACCAGTGACTACCTTCGAGTTTGTATTTGTTGAACCCATACGTATACCTTTTTCCTCTAAACGAATAATTAATAACTGTTGTTACGGACAACTTGTATTTTTAGACTTATCAGCAGTCTATGTACCCCAGTCACCACGACACCGATAAGCAACATTAGCATCCAGACTGTAATCTTGAGTTGGCTCGAAAGGTACCTCAGATAATTTTAGGTTCTGCATCAAATCAACCCTAAAAGATCGAAACCCAAGACGCACCTCACACCAGGCCCCGAGTGTTTAGGTGCTACCCCAGATATGAAGTAGACATGGCCAAATGACTCGTTGGGCAGTTTCACCTTTTTGCGATGAATAATGCGTATCACGTTTAAGCGACATATCTATCGCGCCACGGGTTAACTCAAAATTCTCCGATGTCGACTAATCGATCTGAAATGAGGGTACCACAACAGCTTGGATTTCAATTTCCTTTTTCAGTTTATCCGGCAAAACTGATTCAACCTTTTTGAAGGCTGTATTAGTTACAGAACCAGGCGCCTTATCCGACCAAGCGCGCACCATTTCTGCCCCAGGTGCCCGTACTTTTAGCAGTGATGTCCTATCATGAATCCAACAGTGTCATAAAGCATCGACCAAATGTCTAATATCTGTGAAGCACCAGGCAGATTCAATACACCTCACATGGAGTATTGTAACGACAAAAACACACCAACAAATATTGACTTAGTGATACTGTCTATATTCATATAAACAAAAGTAGCGGTCGCATTTTTAACCATCGCAAAAAACCTATAAGGTTACCAGTCGCCTAAAAAGTTTGATTAATTTGCCATCAAGATATCCTTGAGCACTGCCTAGTGGACGACCTAGTAAACGGCCTAGTAAACGACCAAATACGCAAGACTATTCACACAAGGGAAACAACAAAAAAAGATGAAAACTGCTTCCGAAGAACTTGACCATATCCTCATTAAAGGTGCGAGAGAACACAACCTCAAATCAGTCGAGATAAAAATCCCAAAACGAAAGCTGGTCGTGTTCACGGGTGTCTCCGGCTCAGGTAAATCCTCCCTCGCGTTTGATACTTTGTATGCAGAGGGTCAGCGCCGTTACGTAGAATCTCTATCTGCTTACGCTCGCCAGTTTTTGGGACAAATGGAAAAACCGAAATACGACATGATTCGAGGTTTGTCACCAACAATATCTATTGAACAAAAGACCACGAGCAGGAACCCGAGGTCGACCGTCGGCACCATCACCGAAATCTCAGACTACCTTAGGGTCTTATTTGCCAGAGTAGGCATTCAACACTGTCATCAGTGTGGGCGCGAAGTACAAAGCCAAACCGCGCAACATATCGCAAAAGAACTCTTGAAGTTGCCCGAGGGCAGTCGCTTAAACCTGTTAGTTCCTCTACTCGTTAATCGGCGAGGCGAGCATCGTGACATGCTCGCCGACGCAAGAGCGCAAGGTTTTGTTAGACTCAGAGTCGATGGCGAAGTGATACGTAGTGAAGACGTCGAAGCATTAGATAAACGCAAGAAACATACAGTCGAAGCCGTGATTGACCGACTCGTGATTAAAAAGGGATTACTGGAACGCCTGACAGAGTCGGTTGAATCTGCACTCGCTCTCGGAGACGGAATGCTAATCGCCGCAACCGAAAAAACCAAAGATCAGATATTTTCTGAGCATTTATCTTGCGGCCACTGCAACGTATCCTTTCCAGCACTGACGCCACAAGCCTTCTCGTTCAACTCGCCTCAAGGCATGTGCCATGAATGCAATGGGCTCGGCACTCAGGTTGCATTTGATCCTGATTTACTCGTACCAGACAAAGATCTCACCCTGGAAGACGGTTGCTTAAAGCCAGTCGGAAAAATTCACGAAGACAACAACTCAATGGGTTCTACGTTCCATCGCCAGGTCTTTAAGAAGTTGAAAATCCCCTTACAAAAACGTTGGAGAGATCTCTCTGCTGCGCAACGCAAAACAATCCTTTATGGCACCGGTGAAGATCGATACAAGATCAACTGGGGCAAACATGGCACCAGCAACTCCCGTTATGAGGGCCTGGTTAACAGGCTTATGCGTCGTTTTAAAAACACGCGTTCTGAGGGAATGAAACGTTGGTATTCTCAATTTCTCGCTAACACTCCCTGTGATGCATGTGGCGGCGTTCGACTTAAGGCAGAAAGTTCTGCGGTACAGGTTGCAAGCAAAACCATTGTTGAAGTTTCTAGTTGGACCATCGACCAAACCTCAGAATTCTTTACACATTTAAAATTACCGGGCGCATCGGGGGAAATCGCCGCAGAGGTATTGAAAGAAATCTGTAATAGGCTAGATTTCCTAGTTTCTGTTGGTCTATCTTATCTTTCCTTAGACCGACTCGGGCCCACATTGTCAGGTGGCGAATCGCAACGAATCCGATTAGCCAGCCAAGTAGGTTCCGAATTGTCTGGCGTCATTTATATCTTGGACGAACCCAGCATTGGTCTGCACCAGCGGGACAACGAAAAGTTGTTGGCAACGCTTTGTCGCATGCGTGATATTGGTAATACGGTGGTCGTTGTGGAACATGATGAAGAAACTATTAGGCTTGCCGATTACGTCGTTGATTTCGGTCCAGGCGCGGGCATCAAAGGTGGCAATGTAGTTCATGCTGGTTCAGCTAAAAGTTTGGAGAAGAATAAGAAATCTATCACCGGCAACTACCTTTCTGGCCGAACCAAAATCGAAATTCGAGAGCAACGTCGCCAACCGATAGGACACATTCGAGTTGAAGGCGCTAGGGCCAACAACCTGAAGAATATAAATGTCGACTTTCCACTCGGTGTGCTGACAGCGGTTACCGGGGTTTCCGGTGCGGGCAAATCAACCCTCGTCAATGACATCTTGCATCCTGCGCTCGCTAGAGAATTCCACAACTCTACCCAGCGTATCGGTGACCATGACCGAATCATAGGACTAGAACAACTCGACAAAATTGTTGCCATTGATCAACGGCCAATCGGCCGGACCCCGCGCAGCAATCCGGTCACCTATATCAAAGTATTCGACGATATAAGGACCTTCTACAGCATGTTGCCGGGTTCGCGGATGCGTGGTTATAAGCCAGGGCGCTTCTCTTTTAATGTAAAAGGCGGTCGTTGCGAGGCCTGCCAAGGCGACGGCGTACGCAAAATTGAAATGCATTTTCTTTCCGATGTTTTTGTTAAATGCGAAGAATGCGATGGCCGACGATTCAACGAGGCTACCTTGGAGGTAAAGTATCAAGGTAAATCCATCGCTGACATACTCGAGATGACCATTGCAGAAGCCGTTATACATTTTTCCGAACACCCGAAAATTGTCAACAAATTGCAGCTACTTGTTGACGTCGGATTGGATTATCTCCATATGGGCCAACCCTCCTCCACACTATCCGGCGGGGAAGCGCAAAGAATCAAACTCGCACGAGAACTCTCTAAGGTCGCAACCGGTAAAACCTTTTACATTCTTGATGAACCAACCACTGGTTTGCATTTCGATGATGTGAAAAAATTATTGATAGTCTTGGATCGCCTTGTTGAAGCCGGCAATTCGGTTACGGTAATTGAACACAATCTAGACGTCATCAAGACCGCTGACTGGGTTATCGACATCGGTCCAGATGGCGGCCCCAAAGGCGGCAAAGTGATCGCGACGGGTACGCCAGAGAAGATCTCAAAAAGTAAACGATCTGAAACCGGCAGGTACCTTGTAGACCTACTGAAATAGTCAATTTGGCAAAATCATCTGATGGCGACCAAGATTGGTTAAACTAAGACGATTTAGGCTGTGTTGATCTAGAACTAGTTTACCTTTGATTGAATTTCTTGCATGTCGCGACTTTTCATCAAGCGGATAATCTTCGGGTTATTCTGTATTCTTTCAATGTCAAAACGCTGGATTGCTTGCATCAATTCAGGATCATTAAGTACAGCCTGCATTTCTGGATTGTCCTGCATTTGCATAATTGATGACATCAAAGATGCGCTAGAGAAAATGCTGGTTTGAATTTGTTGAACACTACTTTCCAAACCGCCCCGCGGGGCCACCACTGTTGAATTTAACGCCGGTGCACTAACGTCACGTGACACACTCGTGGTATTTGTCGCAGCACCCAATCGGCTGATACTCTCGATCTGCTGAGATCCCAAAGTAATTGTACCCAGAGATTTCGTTTTGATGACATAGCTGCCATTTTCCACTGATACAATTTCACCAACAATCGATGAACCATCCTCCAGGTAAATTTGTCGCGTCTCGGTAGCTAGCGATGTTTGTGCGACCATTAACGCACCCAACGATACTAGCAGCACAGTCAAAAATTTGATGTTAGTTATCTTCACTTGTGGCGCCGTTATCCAATCAGACAAAACTTAGCTTATCGAGCTAACTACTGGAACACCACCCATTTGCAGGCAGCTGTGACATTCTCTACAGTGTGCCCACAATATTCCATTAATACGACGCTGTATCGAGATTCCCTAATGAGCGATTTTGACCCTCAAGATGTACCTATCCGCGCTGCTGCAACAGTGATGTTGATTGATGATCGCCCGGACCTTCAAGTTTTCATGATGGAGCGCAACGCCAATACCATTTTTGCCGGCGGCATGTGGGTTTTCCCCGGTGGTGCTGTCGATCCAACCGATGATCCAAGTATTTTCGAATCGATTTCCACTCACCGCCCCGATGCAGATGCCAGTGCATTAATGGGTCTGGATCATGGTGGCCTAGCCTACTACGTAGCCGCAATACGTGAAGCTTTCGAGGAAGCCGGCGTATTACTTGCCCTCAACAAAGACGATCACACACCCTTAAAAATCGAGGGCGATGAGACACAACAGAGATTTGATCAACATCGAGATATCGTCAACAACGACGGCAAAGAGTTCATCAACATCGTAAACAGAGAGAACCTGATCCTTGACGCTGGTCAAATGCACTATGTCGCAAGATGGGTGACCCCCGAAGGACCGCCGAGGCGATTTGACGCTAGATTTTTCATCTCCAGAATGCCTAGCAACCAACAACCTATGCACGATGACGATGAGCTAATCCACTCTGAATGGCTATCACCAAAGACAATTTTAGAAAGATTCGACAATGAAGAAATGGTGTTAATGAGTCCAACATTGCGCATGATTAAGAGTCTCGCAAAATTCGAGTCTGCCGATCAAGTCATCGAGGCAGCGGCGAGTAACTTTCCTGACGAACGTGCTCGGGTGAATTCCAAAGGCATTATTATTTTACCCGGCGATGAAGAATACGATACTGGCGATGAAACGGTTGAAACCGGCTGGGTCCGACTTAGACCAACGGCCTGACATAGTGACGCGCATTCATATTTTTTAGCCAACAGGCGTTCACCTCTCCCTGCTGGTTTATAGTCAATATAGAACGCTTGCGATAAACTTGAACGACCCGTCATTAAAGACGAATCTTTCCGGCACGTTGAGCATATGCCTCTGGCAGTGTTAGAAAAAGCAGATTGGGTCGTGAGGGTATTCGCTTTGCAGTCGAGAATGTGGCGGAGATTAAACTTTTGGTCATTCGTGATCTGGCAATATATTTTGAACATGCATCGATCTAGCTTACATATCCAGCAAGACAAGTCCTTACAGAAATGAAGGGTTCGACGTCTTTAGTTGTTGTTATCTTGGTGGCCTGCATTGCGGCATTCGCCGTTTTTCACTTTGCCGCACGCAGCCCAGCGGACCTTGATATAGACCAGACCGATAAACGACTGATCGATTCAAAAAAGCCGACAACCAGCCCGGATTTTAAAAGCTACAGAGATGTCGTTAAAAAGAAACACGATTTTTTCAGCTACATGTTGCCTCAAATACAGCAAGCTAATCGCAATACAATGTCAGAGCGCAATCAAATCTTGTCAATACAAAACTCCATCGTTCTGGACGGCGCCGAACGCGAAATCATAAAACGGCTCGCTAAAAAGTATCGCGTCTCCATAACCTTGAAGAAAGATAATCAAATCGCCGATACGGACATCGAAAAGTTACTGGCAAAAATCGACATCTTGCCACCCTCGCTCATCCTCGCCCAGTCAGCAAACGAATCAGCTTGGGGCACATCGCGATTTGCGACGCAGGCCAACAATTTCTTCGGAATTTGGTGTTTTACCGAAGGCTGTGGATTAAAACCTAAACTCAGGGATGAAGGCTTACATCACGAGGTAGCCTATTTTGATTCAGTACAAGAAGGCGTCAATTACTACGTTAAAACAATCAACTCCCACCCTGCCTACAAAGATTTGCGCGCGATACGACTGCAAAAACGCCAGGGAAATGTCCCCGTTGCGGGTTATGATCTGGCAGAGGGTTTAATCAACTACTCAGAGCGTGGCGTCGAATATATAAAGGAAATTCAAGCCATGATTCGATACAACAAACTTCAGCGTTTTGATGTAGCGTCAACACCTGATAGTCGCTAGATCGACAACTCACAGTGAGGCTCGAACCGTCCTAACATTCGTTTGCTTTTTGCGCTTTTGCACACCTTAGTTAAGTGTTTTTAAACTCCTATAAAGTAACCAATGGCGCAACGCTCAAACTCACTGTGTCGACCTTTCAATTTGAAATCGACGATGATGGCCCAAACAACCTCTAATGAACCTCACGCACTATCTAGTAAATCGTCGTCGCTTTATGATTTAAACCCACCGAAGGATTTTTGCGTCAAACTTAAAATGATTGTTACTCAAGGATTTCACAATGCCAGTCTTACCGTTCAAAATGATTAGCTCTCAGACGCTGAGGCAGATGCTGGGCTTGCTTGTCCTGCTTGGTATCGCATGCAACACATGGGCTTTCGGGTGCAAGTACTCAAAAGAGATCAACCTCTCGCGAGCCGCAGCAGACTATGGCGTCGTGGAAATGAAAGCATTGGCCGGCCGCCTTGACGTCATCGGTGCGGAAACATCAAAGATCAGTATTGAGGGCGACGTCTGCTCCGACGAGCAGTATTACGTTGATCAAATGGACATAATCGTGGAAGAAACGGCCTCGAGTTTAATCCTCACCGCCATTATTCCTTATGATAACGATGACTGGCATGCACAGTATGCCCATATCGATATTACAGTGACACTGCCCCATGCACTTCTCATACAGCTACGAGACTCGAGCGGCGACATATCAGTAACGGATGCATCGGTCATATTCATAGACGACAGTTCAGGCGCGATCCGAATTAATGACAATCTGGCAGCGCTAGAACTGAACGATTCATCCGGCGATATTGATATCCGAGGCAGCAAGGGCACCCTGACCATTTCCGATAGTTCTGGAAAGATTGATATTCGCGACGTCGATGGCGACGTGTTGATTCCAAGGGACAGCTCCGGAGACATGGAAATTGACACTGTTAACGGCAGCGTCACAATCGGACGCGACGGATCTGGCGGTATCAATATAGAAAATGTTCAACGCACCGTTAGCATTGACAGCGATGGAAGCGGTGACATTGAAATAGATAACATCGAGGGTTCCGTTGAGATCGGTAGCGATGGTTCTGGTAAGATCAGCGTGAGCCGAATTGCCGGTAACTTTACAGTACTATCAAAAGGCAGCGGTGATATCCGCAGCCGCGAAGTGAAGGGAAACACCGACATCCCCATCACGAAATCGTAACAGCCCTGAGCGTGCTCTTATAAACAGCCCTGAGCTGCTCTTGTAGACAGCCCTGAGCGGGCTCTTATAAACAGCACTGAGTGACTTGAGCCTTTCTAATTTAGTAGTCCTGCAATGGGCTTGAAATAACCTTACGCATTTAAAAACAAAGCACGCCACAGAGTCGCCGCAACCAGTGAGTGATCAATTTCCCCTGAAAGTAGTTTTTGAGGTACTTGGTCCATCGGCACCAGTACAACCTCTGTATGTTCGGTTGACGTATTGCTAATTTCAGCAATTTGTTTCACATCTCTGGCAATAAACGTATGCAACTTATTGGTAAAGATAGCTGGATTAGGATTGAGCACACCCAAAGAGGTTAGATTTAGTGCTTCATAGCCTGTTTCTTCAAGACATTCTCGTGCCGCGGCCGGCATCGGTTGCTCACCGGGATCAACCATGCCGCCAGGAATCTCCAGCGTGATTTCGGCACTTCCATGCCGATACTGGCGAATGCAGACGAGTTCATTATCAGTCGTAATGGGAACAATATTGACCCAATCAGCCGTGTTAATGGCGTAGAACTCATGCTCAGCCGCGGTCTTGGGTGATATCGATTTTATTGCTTCAACAGTAAAAATGCGGCAATCCGCTAACTGGCGCGTACCTACTTGCTGCCATTGTGTCACTTCTGTCATTCCTTCCTCTCTTGGCTTCAACAATTAAACTCATCAGCAATTGTATATCCAAGCTCGCCGCCTGGGGCATCTAGACATCTAATCGCTATTTAGATACTTTAATTCGTAAGCCACCGTTTTAACAATTAGTTATAGGCATTTATGTCACTGATCTGATCGAAACGAAACGAACAAAAACATATTAAATCAGTCGAAGGGAGAAGATTGCACATGTACGATTTGCTAATCAAAAATGGCACTGTCATTGATGGATCTGGCGACGAGAAGTTCGTCGGAAATATCGCAATAAAAGATGGCCTAATCGCCGCAGTTGGCAAGATTGAAGGTGACGCAACTCGGACCATCGATGCCGATGGCAAGCTCGTGACGCCTGGTTGGGTTGATATCCATACCCATTATGATGGCCAAGCTACTTGGGACCCGATCATGGGCCCATCAAGTTGGCACGGCGTCACAACGGTTGTGATGGGTAATTGTGGCGTTGGTTTTGCACCGGTTAAACCGGGTAAAGAAAACTTCTTGATAGAACTGATGGAAGGCGTCGAGGATATTCCAGGCGCTGCACTCGCGGAAGGGATTAACTGGAAGTGGGAAACATTTGCCGAATATCTTGACGCGCTCGAAGAAATGCCAAGAACAATGGACGTTGCGACACAAGTACCTCATGGTCCTGTACGCGCGTATGTCATGGGCGATCGCTGCAACGGTGACGAAGCCCCGACAGACGACGAGATCGCACAAATGTCCGAACTCGTTCGAGACGGTATCAAAGCCGGTGCACTCGGTTTCTCAAGTTCACGCACACTGCTTCACAAAGACGTCCACGGCGAATACGTACCCGGTACATTCGCCGGTAGTGATGAGATGCTCCAACTTGGCTTGGCAATGAAAGGCTTAGACCACGGCATATTCGAATTAGTCTCTGACAACCTTGGTGACGATGACGAATGGCAATGGGTTAAACAGTTCGCAAAAGAAACTGGCAAGAAAGTGACCCTAATTGCGACGTCCGCCGCCGCCTATGAGAATGGCAAAATTTATCGAATTGCTCAAGAAGCTAGCGAACAGGGTATGGATATCATGCCGCAAATGGCTGGCCGACCGACTGGCGTTCTGCACGGTTTACAGAGTAGTTTTCATGCATTCATCGCTCATCCGACTTATGTCAGCGAAGTATCCAACCTGACGCTTGATGAGAAGGTGAAGAAGATGCAGCAACCTCATATCAAGACGAAGATCCTCGCCGAAGAATCTCAAATACGATCAACACGTCAGGGCAGCATGGATGATCTGATGAAGATGGTCTTTCCTCTTGGCGAACGTCCAAACTATGAACCTGATGCTCAAGATAGTGTTGCCGGTGTCGCTAAAGAGCTCGGCAAGAGTTCATTAGAAGTCATGTACGACCTACTGGTCGACAATGACGGCAAAGAATTGTTCTACCAGCCCCTCGGTGGGTATGTCGGTTACAACCTAGATGCACAGCGCATGCTAATGCAACACCCTAAAGTCATTATGGGACTAAGTGACGGCGGTGCACATTGTGGTGTTATCGCTGATGCAGGTATGCCGACGTTTATCATGACCCATTGGGGTCGAGATCGTAGTAAGGGTGAAACGCTGCCATTGGAATTCCTAGTGCGCTCCCTTACGCGGAAAACTGCAGAGGCTTACGACATGATGGACCGGGGTCTTATCAAACAAGGCATGATCGCAGACATTAATATTATCGATTTTGAAAAGCTCAACCTGCATCGACCGGAAGCCATATATGACTTACCCACAGGTGGCAAAAGATTGGTCCAAGGTGTTGATGGCTATGAATACACAATCAAGTCTGGTGAGGTAACGTTTGAACATGGTGCCCACACGGGTAACTTGCCCGGCGGCTTGGTTAGAGGGAAAACTGCGCTGCGGGCTAACGCTTAAGATTTTGCGCACCGAACCCCAACCAGTTTATTGGTTGGGGTTAAGCTGAAAAGCGACTTCGAAAACGCCGCTATTTGCCAACGAAATTTGCAGGTCGACGTTCAAGAAACGAAGCAACGCCCTCTTTGTGATCTTCAGACTTAAAACATTCAGCCAGCGCCTTGGTGTGGTTTTCCATATGTTGATCAACAGGAATACCCAGACCTTCATAGACGAGCGACTTGATCCTTGTCTGAGAAAATGGAGAACCTTGAAGTAGCATTGCGGCCATCTTTTTCGCTTCGTCCATGAGTTCTTCGGGCTCGAACACAGCCGAGACATATTTAAGCTCATGGGCTTGCTGAGCGGAGATAAACTCACCGGAATACAACAGCCAAAATGCCTGCGAGGTTCCAATCAATCGCGGCAATAACCAGCTACCAGCGCCGGTATCCGGCACTAAGCCACGATGTGCAAAGTTCCAAGCAAACCTCGCCCGAGTTGAAGCGATACGGATATCACATTGGGAAGTAAATTCAGCCCCCATGCCAACTGCCGGGCCATCAATCGCGCCGATCACAGGTTTAGGACATGAGATAATTGGCCACCATCGGGTTTTTTCTTCCGCGGTGCCACGCAAGCCTCTTGTTTCACCCGGTATGGTTGCAAGATCCGCCAAGTCCGTTCCCGCGCAAAAAGAACCGGGTGTGCCTGTCAGAATAACAATCCGCACAGACTCATCCTTGCCAGCCCGATCCATAGTCGCAATGAAGTCGCCAAGCATTTTATAGCTCATGGCATTTTTCTTCTCAGGGCGATTAATTGTGATTGTCGCTATCTCATCGGCGACTTCGTATAAAATCCAATCTTCCATCGTCACTCCTCGGTAGGTTATCTTCACCAATTAAGCTGGCGCTTTTTATTTTAACTCAACCCATCGATCGGGATACAAGCACCATGAATCGCTGCAGACTCTTGGCTTGACAGAAAACCCACGAGGTTAGCAATCTCGGCGGGGCTAACCCACTTTGAAAAGTCTGCATCAGGCATATCGGATCTATTTCTCGGTGTATCGATCAAACTAGGCATGACAGCATTTACATTGATGCCGGACTCTCTCAGTTCAAGCGCCATGCTTTCGGTAAGGCGCATAACAGCAGCCTTACTTGCGGTGTATGCACCCATGTTGGCTGCGCCTGCCAAAGCCGCACGGGCAGCGACGTTAATTATCTTGCCCTGCCCCTGACCCACCATCGCAGGCACGATGGCCGCACTCATATTTAATATTGAACGTGTGTTCAAATCGAACAGGAAATTCCAAGTGTCATCGGAGGTTTCATGAACGGGGTCGCCCATGAGAAAGCCACCAGCTATATTGGCCAGTATACTAACCTCGCCAAACTGACGAACAACACGTCCAACCGCTTCTGCACAGCTATCTCGATTGGTGAGATCACAGGCTTCGTAACAGTGCAATTCAGAGGGGGTTGGAAAGGCGCTGGCAAGTATTTCATCGCTGTAATCGAGCACAGCAACACGCGCGCCTCGTTCTGAGAACCAACTAACGATCCCTTGACCTAACGCACCGGCACCACCGGTGACCAACACTAGCTTGTTATCGAATGTTTTCTGCATGCTTTGTATCTCCTTTCACGAGCCTTATCATTGAAGGAGATAATGGCTGCGGGCTAATGCGATGAATCACAAAGCAACACAAGGTAACCCCTGTATTAGGAAGACACACCAAAGATTGCTTTGAACATATAGAAGAAGATGATGGACAATATTGCGCCCGCAGGCAAGGTAACCATCCAAGATACAAAGATAGTCCCAACAACCCTCAGATTCAGCGCAGAGATACCGCGTGCTAAGCCCACACCTAAAACGCCACCAACAAGTGTGTGCGTGGTCGACACAGGCAGACTATAAGCTGAAGCCAATACAACTGTTGTTGCGGCTGCTAGTTCGGCCGCAAAGCCACTGCTGGGTGTCAGCTCAGTGATTTTACTACCGATAGTCATAATGACCTTGTAACCATAAAGAGCCAATCCAGCGACAATGCCACTACCACCGAGTAACAATATCCATACTGGCATTGCTGATTTTTGTGCGACCGCACCACCGGATTCGATAATGCCGTTGATCGCGGCCAACGGACCAATAGCATTCGCTACGTCGTTAGAACCATGGGCAAACGCCATCGCGCAGGCTGTAAAAATCATCAAAACAGCAAACACTTTTTCAACATAAACCAAAGAGTGCTGTTCAGAATCGGTTATGCGCTTAATTCTACTCAACGCGGCGATGCCAATGAACATAATAATAATTGAGACACCGATGGAATAAAGTATCGCTTGTTGAAAGGGAATATCTAAACCTACGTGCTTTAAACCTTTTACCATCGTTACCATCGAGATAACAAAACCCACTAACAGGATATAACCCGGTACAAATCGCTTTGCTGCGATGTAAGGATCATCAGCGGCGAAAATAAAACGCCTTACACTCATATAAAGAATAAAGGACAACGTGCCGGCCATCACTGGCGACACTACCCACGACGAGACAATCTCGCCAACCTTGCCCCAGTTGACGGCATCAACAGAGATACCGACGCTGGCAAAACCTACGATGGCTCCAACAATTGTGTGAGTCGTGGATACGGGCCAGCCCATGGCAGTGGCAACAAGCAACCAAATGGCAGCAGCCAACAGCGACGCCATCATGCCGTAGACCAGCAACTCGGGGGTTTGTCCCATCAGATTCGGATCGATGATGCCTTTACGTATTGTTGAGGTAACTTCACCCCCTGCGAGGTAGGCACCTGCAAACTCAAATACCATCGCAATAAGTATAGCTTGCTTGATCGTAATCGCTTTTGAACCAACCGAGGTTCCCATAGCGTTGGCAACATCGTTTGCTCCAACCCCCCACGCCATGAAAAAACCAAAAGCAATAGCGAGAATCAAAAGTAGGTTGCCGTGTTCTGCGATGACATCCATATTGGGTTACTCCAACGAACTTAAATAATAAAAATGGTGTTCTAGTCGATTTGGTATTTATTTCGCAATAAGGAGCAACAGTCTGTTGCCGACGGATTGGGAGTTGTCAGCAATCTCCCCTATCCACTCAATCATTCTGTAGATGAACATCACATCAACTGGATTCAAATCTTTCTCAATCGAGAAGAATGAATCACGCAACTTACCCTGAAGTACATCTGTTTCATGTTCAACATCATTGAGTTCCGACAGCATGCCCGTTATTAGATCGATTTCACTACCGCTAAACCCCGAATGAAACAGCTCATCAAGCTCTTTTAGTGCTTCGAGCGCTAATTGTGATGCACTCACTGTTTTCGTCACTAGCTCAATAATTAGCGGCCCTAACTCGGCCGGAAATTGCATATGGCGGCTAAGCGTCAGGCCGACAACATCTTTTGTACGGTTAGGAATCTTGTCTTGAACCTGCACAAGTTCCAAAAGGTCCGTACGAGACACAGGCATAAACAGACTACGAGGCAAATTTAAGCGAATATTTCGCTTCAAATCATCCGCATCGCTTTCGAGCTTCTGAATCTTTGCACCAACTTTCTTGGCTTTCTTCCAATCGTCGTCCAAAACCGCCCCGAAAAATTCAGGTAAATGACTCGCACAATTGTACGACGCCTTCATATGCTCCTGAATAGGTTGAACAGGAGACTTTGCAAACAGCTGACTGAATATTGGTATATTTGACACGACTCACCCCTTTAATTTTGCGGATTATACTCAAGTGCTGAGGCAAACATCAGCTACTTAATGTAAATTTTTTAAACCCATCTCGGTACTAAAGATCTTTCCTTTATGGTATACAATGCGCCGGCAGAAGTATCCTGAACAAGTAGCCCGACATGGACCAAAAACAAAACAATAGATCAATACTTGATGGAGTTGCGGTATTCCTCAGCGCCACCTGCCTGTTGCATTGTTTGGCACTGCCGGTACTGATCACCCTGTACCCGATCGCTCATTCCAGCATTTTGGATGAACAGACCTTTCATCTTGTTATGCTGCTACTCATCCTACCCGCTAGTTTGATTGCCCTTACTATTGGTTGTCGCACGCATCAAGATATACCAACCATGGTGCTCGGTGCGACTGGCTTGACTGTGTTAACTTTAACGGCGCTATTCGGTCATGATCTAGTCGGTATCGACGGCGAACGAATACTCACATCGATTGGCGGATTAGTACTCGCTGCTGCCCATATACAAAACTTTCGAATCTGCCGCGCCGATCACTGCGACCACGAAGGTGCCCGTGATGGCATGCATGACGGGAAACCTAGCGGTGATCAAACGAGCGTTCAAAAAACCCAGCCTTAGCACACGCTGAAATTCAATCTATCAAATCTTTACCGACAGTTTTGTTATTACAATAAGCGAGCAAGGTTTCAAAAAATCCAATCATAACGGAAACCGTTGGACCGGCGATTCTAAGCTGCCCTTGTGAAAAGCTGTAATGACCTCGTGTTTCACTGTAACGGGTCAAAGCGTAGCGAGAACTATTTAACATATCAGCAAAAGATATTTGGTGAATCTCACTGACCTCCTCCGTGTTGGCATTAAATTTGGCGGTATTTTGAATCAAGCCAACAACCGGGGTAATCCTAAAGCCTGCTTGAGTAAAATAGTCGCCGAGGCAACCTAGCACCTCCACCTCTGATCGATCTAAGCCAATTTCCTCTTCACTTTCTCTCAAGGCCGTCGCAACAGCCGACTCATCAGCATCCGTTCGGCCACCAGGAAAGCAGATATGTCCACCAAAGCGAATCTTCGCGTGCCGACGGGTTACGACGACATTTGATAGTTGATCATTCTCAACCACGACTGGGATCAAGACTGCAGATGATATTGCCGACGCCTTTACTTTTGTTGATACAGGCGATTCCAAATGTGGATTCCGAAACTCAGGTAACACATTTTTATTATCGCCCTGTTCTTGAAAGTAGCCCCGCACCATTTCTAGCGTTGGTTCTACTCGACCCGTGACGATATTACCCGGTGTACTCAAAATTTAATCATACGTATTTCTTCAATTCGCGAAAGCCGATCATATGGATACCGGCATCTTCTATATAGTCTTTCAAAGAGTCATCGGTAAAAGCTAAGTAGTCAGCATGACGAGAATCAGGCCGTTCCTTGTCTATCGCCAACAATTCATCCCCCATTTTAGCTGGATGAAACAATAAATGTGTTAAGCCTGGCCGCACGCCATCGATTAAGCGACGGTAGAAGTTCGATTTATCATCTTCTGCTAACTCCTCCATCGGCACCAATGTGTCTACCAAAATTTCATCTAGCGTGGGTACCTTATCAGCGTCAATTTTTTCGAGAATCGCCAAATACTCATCCTGTTGTGCAATCCGATTTAACTCTCTCAATCGTTCACCAGTGACATTTGGCAAAAATGCCGGCACCGCGTACTCACTGGCTAATTCCAAATAGCTACCAAGGAATTTGGGATGAACAACTGATCCCATGTGCGTATCGATGTGAGATATGTCAATGTCAGCAGATATTGCCATTTCTATTTGCATACGCATCTCAGCTTTTGCCGCGTCGACATCAACATGTCGAATAGCATCTTCTCTGGTTCGCCACAGGTAGCCTTGTTCATCCAGTAGACCCGAGGCTGGATCGCGCGTACTCAAAGCTGGCCAACGGAAGTGCGGGTATTCGCAGGTTAACGTCAGGTGCACACCGACATCATATTCTGGATGCTCTCGACATATTTCAGCTGCTTCCTGAAACCAAGGACCCGCGGTAAGGATCGAACCGCAGGTTGCCGCACCAACATCCAAACATTCAAAGGAGGCAACATTAGCCGCATGACTGAAGCCAATGTCGTCTATATGCGTGACGAGCACTTTATCGTCCGGCCCATATCCCATCCGTTTCAGAAAACCATTCAAAACAACAATCTCCGGAGCTAAACAACTTTGCTTGAGTTTTTTGAGCGCGCTGAATTTAAAGCGCTATATCACCCGCTTTATTGACTAGGCCTGTTTTGCCGCAGAACTCTGCCTTTGTCATTTCTAGCAGTGTATCTGCGTCAGTAACATTCGCCCACGTCCGTCTGCCATCGGGCAGTAAGCAAGCCGTATGTCCAGTCACGGGGCCCTGCGGTCCATACATAACAGTATAGGATTCAACCGTCACCTCTCCGTCATGTTCGTCAACGGACTCTCTGAAGAAAGTTGCGTCCACCTCCGGCTGAACGTTCTCATGTTTAAAGCCTTCTGGCGGTTGCTCTGAGGAATAAATACCAAACGCATGCTTTGTCAGATAACCGCCATTTGCTGTGATCATGCCTTTTTTACCGGGTGCTTCTCGCAGTAACTCAACCATTCGAGAAATACTATGCATCACATAATTGTTAAGCGGGCCTCCGCCAAACGTCAGTCCACCGGTTATCGTCAAGGGTTTTGAATCATCCAGACCTAGTTCTTGCACTGCAACTTGGACTGCTGACGGGAAACAGCTGTAGACATCAATGAGATCGATATCCTGCGTCGTCATTCCCAACAACTCAAGTGCTCGCATACCAGCAATACGAATTGCTGGTGATGAATGCAGGTTATCGCGATTAGAGACAAAATAAGTATCGTGGGCGTCAGTTCCCGACCATGGATAGATCCATTGAGACTCAGGTATTCCCATCTGCCTCGCTTTGTCAGTTGAACAAACCAATAATGCAGATGCCATATCAACCGCATTGTTCGAATTCATAAGTTTCGGGTAGGGAAAACTAATCATTCGATTTCTTGCAGAAGCCGTACGAATTGTCTCAGCTGTGACGGGGTCCTGAATCCAAGCATGCGGGTTGTTTGAAGCGACTTTACTAAAACCCGCCCATAATTCTGATATGCGCTTTTGGTGAGCCTCTATGCTTTCACCTCTGTTAAAGCGGATGGCATTTTCAAAGATCGGATAGATTTGAATGGGCGCCCGAATACCTCGGTTATTTTCAGCATCGGAGGACATTTTGTGCTCCTCATCGAGCATCCTTGAATAGGTGCCTTGCACATCGCTAATCGGCAGATCTACACCAGCCTTGAGCGCCTTAGCTTGGCTGTTACCGTTCTCAGCACCCGTAATGACAATACAGGACTTTGAACCATCTTGAATTTCTAGGACCGATTGATTAACGGCATTTTGAACCATATTACCGCCATAGGGCGTACCACAGGTTTCGACATTACCGAGGTTCAAAGCATCTGCAACATACTGCGCTGGGTTTTTATAACGCCAAACACCACGGATGACACGGACAGATTCGATTTGGTCGATCAATTTTGCATTGCCCGCATCTTCCGCGGCCGCTCTAACCGCATCAACCATCAATTGCACAGGCTCTTTTCCAAGCAAGGGATCTGATAGTCTCTGCAAGATCTGAGATACACCTACGATGACGGGGATATTTTGAGTCAACATTTATGCAAACCTTTTAAAATTTTGATTCGTCATTCTGCCACAGAAAGATTATTGCTGTCTTTTACTATAGGCAGACGATATGAGCAGGCACATTCACTAGCAGGTACAGTTAACATGTATCGCTAGGTCGTAAAGCCAGATGATCCCGAACAGCAGCTATGGGTATTTCAGAAGAACAGCTATAGGCATCTCAGAAGAACAGCTATAGGCATCTCAGA
>JAQXDL010000039.1 GCA_029251375.1 Pseudomonadales bacterium
AAAAAGCCAATCTTACGACAGACTTGAAATTGAACGCGCAAAAACTTGAAAAGCTTCAAGAATATTATGTTAAATTGCATAAGCTCTCCCTAGATGGGAAAACACTCGATATGAGATTACGACCAAGCCAATAAACGATCGAGTCTCTCGTTCTCCGTAAACACCTGCTTATTTGCCGAGAACTCAACCAACAACCACTGCTGACCTCAGACCACTCTCGCCAGAACCCACCTCAGAACAATCACCTCAAACTTCAAAACAGTCGCTGATAGGATCAGTAGCCGAAGCAACGCTGAAGTATTGAGCTGAAACAAATACTAAGCGCCAGGTTTTGACATCAGCTCGAGCTAAGCATGTACATAAACACGTTTGTTACTCGCTAACGTCTTTTGCCTTACCGAAATCTATCGTGATGTCTTTATACTCAGGTAAATCGTCGATTGATCGAAAATAGAATTTTTGACCACCAATGGACGCCTCATACATTAAGCCGCCTTTGGCAATGGTGAATACCGCCATACCTTTATAGTATCGATTCACCGACTGTGCATCTTGACTCGTACTCACACCCGCGGAATGACCTCTCGTTGATGCTTCAGCTGAAACCCCTAAGGTGATCGCTACAGCGGTCGCTTGCGCGCCAAACTCAAAGGAACCCGTTGTAAACTCGTCATAGGCACGTTTGTCTTCAAAAAAGATTATCTGGCTATAAGCTTGGCCGCCCATTTGGAAGCCTATAGAGAGTTGGCTCATTGAAACGTCACCGGTAAAACTACCGCCAGCAAACACCTTACCTTTCCCATAAGCTGCACCGACACCAAAACCGCCTTTTCCAACATTTGGAAATATTGCGTAGCCAAACGCGTCATCAAACAACCTTGATGAATAAGACGCTTCGCGAAATGTCTCAATGGTATCTTGGTATTTATCGGCAAATGCTACGGTGGGCATAACGATTGCCGCTGAAACACAAGCAATCACACAGAATTTTGCTGTTGCACGTGCCCTTGTCCTGGATACAATTTTATCTGGGACTGGAACGCTTTGAACGTGTGGACGATTCTGAAATTGATTTATAAACTGTTTTAGACAGCTTTTAGCGCACTTGAACACGTATACAGATCCTGTAAATGGCTAGTAATTGAATTGTATTCCAAGGCTGCGTCAGATGTTGAGACAGCATCTTTGTAGCCTGAATCATTGCGACGTAAACGCGAGTTAATGTCAACTCACGTCAACTAACTTTAATTATCTTCAATGGACTTCAATTGACCGCAATCAACTTCAATCAACTTCAATCAACTTCAAACCGCGTAAGAAACCCACCTCTTCTACCTTGATTTCGTCGCGTACCTATAGTTTGACTAGCCGAGTCAGTATAGTTCCCCTGTCGATAAACAATTGTAAAAGATAAACGGCACAAGCTAAGCATAAACCCTAGGAAGTTTTATGAAATTGACACACGTCGCATTTTTGTCATTGATTCTATCGCTGTTGATTCCGCTACAACTTATTGGCGCTGAAACAATCGAATACGAACTTGAAGGTCTTGAAGTTGATGCGGAGATTCGCATCGACCAATGGGGTGTGCCGCACATTTACGCCAAGAAACATTATGACGCTTTTTTCGTGCAGGGCTTCAACGCAGCACGAGATAGATTATGGCAAATCGATTTATGGCGCAGACGCGGTCTAGGACAGTTATCGGAAGTACTGGGCCCCGCCTTTGTCGAACAGGACACAGCCGCCCGCTTGTTCCTCTATAGAGGTTCGATGTTCAGCGAATGGTTAGCCTATGGCTCCGATTCGAAACGCATAGCGCAATCGTTTACCGCCGGTATTAATGCCTATATCGATTTGATCGCCAGACAACCAGACTTACTGCCGCTCGAGTTTGAGTTACTGGGTTACAAACCATCTAAATGGAACGCGTCGGATCCCGTTCGGATCCGTAGCAACGGCTTATGGCGTAACGTTGTCACCGAGGTACGCCGCGCTAGACTTGCTTGCCAACATGGCCTGCAAGTCGATGCCGTGATAAAGAAATTGGAACCAGAATGGACCACAAAGATTCCAGCTGGACTGGACCCTTGCGATATTCCCGCCGATGTTCTGAAACTGTATTCATTATCAAAAGCCCCGGTTGATTTTCGTCTGGCGAGTCAATTTCAGCAGCCGGCCTCTAAAACTCAATCGGCTGTCTTAGAGCAAGTTGATCACACTCGAACATTAGCATTATTGTCAGATCAACTTATTGATGCAGGCAGCAATAACTGGGCTGTCGCACCTGACAAAACAATCACCGGCCGCCCTATTCTGGCTAATGACCCACACCGAGGCCATGCGGTGCCGTCACTACGTTACATCGCGCATTTGGTTGCCCCTGGTATCAACGTGATCGGTGCTGGCGAGCCGGGCTTACCGGGTATTTCGATTGGGCATAACGAGAAAATTGCTTTTGGCTTAACCATTTTCTCTATCGATCAAGAGGATTTAGTTGTTTACGACCAACGACGTAAAGGCAAGATTTACCAATATAAGTATCTGGACAAGTGGGTCGACATGAAGACCCAAGTAGATGAAATAAAGGTCAAGGGACAAGACGCTGTGTCAGTACCTTTATTGTTTACCCGCGATGGGCCCGTCATCTATAAAAATAAGAAACAGGCGTTTGCCGTTCGAGCGGCTTGGTTAGAACCGGGTATGGCACCCTATTTTGGGTCAATCGAATATATGCGCGCACAAAACTGGGATGAGTTTCTTGCGGCATTGAATCGTTGGGGAGCCCCAGCGGAGAATCAAGTTTACGCAGATACGCAAGGCAACATTGGTTACAAGCCCGCTGGCTTAACGCCGATTCGTACTAACTACGATGGGCTACTACCGGTGCCAGGCAATGGCGCATATGAATGGCACGGTTTCTATGACATGGACCAGCTACCTGTTCAGTACAACCCAGAAAACGGCTACGTCGCGACCGCCAACGCGATGAGTCTGCCAAAGGATTTTCCATACCAAGAAAAAATTACCGGCTTTGAATGGGCCAACCCCTGGCGTATAAATCGCATAAGAGAAATTCTAGACGATACACCGCAACACAATATGGATACGTCGATAGATCTACAAAGGGATTATGTTTCACTACCGGCTCGACGCTTGCTGCAGCAGATTCAAATTAGTGAACTGCCCGCCCCTGCAAGTACTATATTCTCTCAATGGAACTATCAGCTTGAACGAGATTCGAGCGCTGCAACATTGTTTGAAGTGTGGATGAATCGTCACTTGACCCCGATGGTCATCGCAACGGTTACTGGTATTGATGACCCGGCTGCACTGGCATCACTGGATAATTTGAGTGCAATAGATGAGTTTGAAAAACTCAACGAAACACGCAGAACTCAAATCGTCGCTGATTCTATGGCCGAGGCCATTTTAGATGTTGAAGCATTGATGGGCGCGGACCCAACTAACTGGCAATGGGGTAGACTGCATAAAATGAAATTTACCCACCCGCTTGTTGATCTTGTGGATGAAGACACCCAAGCGCTGTTGTCAATTCCTATTGTTTCAAGGGGTGGCAGCGGCGATACGGCAAACTCAACTCGTTATCGTAAGGATTTTTCAGTTGCCAGTGGTGGTTCATGGCGAATGGTGATCGATGTGGGCGAATGGGACAATGCGGTTATGACCAATGCACCTGGACAAAGCGGTGACCCTAGCAGTCCTCACTATGACGATATGTTACAAACCTGGGCAGATGAAGGTCATATGCCACTACTTTACTCTCGAGAAAAGGTCGTCGCCAATACTCGTGTAATAATCAAGTTAAAGGCTAAATAATTGTGATTTCGAAATGGAAATAGATAGCGCCTCTGAAGAGAAAGAGTTTTCTGTACTTCATGACTTGTTGAAGTCAGACACGCCTCTGCTTGATGTTCGCGCGGCGGTGGAGTTCTCCAAAGGCGCCTTCCCCTTCGCCACAAACATACCAATCTTAACTGATGAAGAGCGGCAACAGGTTGGCACCTGCTACAAACAAGAAGGCTCGCAAGCTGCAACCAAACTGGGCCATGAACTGGTCAAAGACGATACTAAACAGCACAGGATAGATGCTTGGGCTGCCTTTTTGAACGCTAATCCACAGGCTTGGATATACTGCTTTCGAGGAGGCCAACGTTCGACGATCGCACAACGTTGGCTAGCAGAATCAGGTATTGATGTCCCTAAAATCGAAGGCGGCTACAAAGCGCTGCGTCGAAGCCTGCTTCATCTTTACGACAACCTACCACCTTTGGTCATCGTTGCAGGTAAGACAGGTGTTGGTAAAACAATTTTGATCAATGATCTCAATAACAGTATCGATTTAGAGGGCCGAGCCAATCATCGTGGTTCAGCATTCGGTAATTATTGGACCCAACAACCCTCACAGATCGATTTTGAAAATCGTGTCGCGATCGATCTTTTGAAAAGTAAAGGCACCGTTGTGCTTGAGGACGAAGGCAGACTGATTGGCAAACTAAGCTTGCCACTACCGCTGCAGGCGGCAATGAAACAGGCGCCTTTGGTATTACTTGAAGCGACCGTACAGGAACGTGTTGAGACCATTTTTCAAGATTATATCGTTGATTCAATCGCAAGCTGTGATCAGACAGAAAACGCAGTTGAATTGCTCGAGACGAAATATTTAGATGCACTTAGTGCAGTAAAGAAACGCTTAGGTGGCGAGGCTTACGCGACAATATCATTAGCAATGAAAACGGCCTTTAATGACCATAGAAAGGGAGATCCAACTAGCCATAAAAACTGGATTAAGTCGATGTTAGTGACCTACTACGACCCCATGTATGAGTATCAGATTCAGAATAAACAGGACCGAATTATTTGTCGTGGATCGATAACGGAACTTAAGCAGTATCTGGCAGCGTCCAATCTCAACGAAGTTGCGGCGCGATAAATGTCGACACCCTATTATTCTTAACGTGATAATAAAATTGGCAGCAACCGCATGTTGAAAAGTGATCCTGCACAAAAAAATGTAGCACAAGGCCAGTGTTAGATAGGAGCCGAATATGACGGAAGACCAGAGCGACACACAAGAAGTAGTACCGAATCGTTGGCAGGTGTTGCGCGACGCAGTGGCTTTTCAATTTAAATTGTTAATGGATGGTGCGCGGGATGTGTTGTTGTCACCCATCTCTATCGGTGCTGCCATTTTGGGTTTAATTTTTAAGCCTGATAATCCCGGTATTTATTTTAATCGGCTAATGAAGTTCGGTCACAAAACCGATGTCTGGATTAATTTGTTCGGTCCTTCAAACCAACACCCAGAAACTCCGGTTGACGAAGGCACAACTCTGGACTTCGCACGCCCTCCTAAAGAAAACATTTCCTCCGATGCTTATGTCAAAAAACTAGAGGATTTGTTAATTGCTGAATACAACAAAGGCGGACTGATCAAAGACCTGAAAGAAGGCACCGATACTCTGTTAGAGAAATTAAGAAAAGATCCATAACTGCAGCATCGAAGCCGACCGTAAACGTACGCATACGATGTAAAACTAATCTAACGATTTAAGTATCGTTGTTAGCTTTTTGGCTCATGGTTAACGTGCGTACTCGAACTCTTCCTAGACTCATCAATTTCTTCTACTCGTGCTCTGATCTCCGGATGCGCCTCGCAAATTTTATCTAAATCGCTGCCTTTCAGTTCATAAAGACTGCAAGGCGTCGCGGCTGTCGCCGTCGCATTTCTAGGCGTGCCGTGCAGCATTGCTGACTCACCAAAAAAGTCGCCGGCGTAAAGCGCTGCAACCTGTTTCGACTCATCACCCTGTTTAATAGTGACATTGGCGATTCCTCTTGCGATTAGAAACATCGAATCTCCCGCAGTGCCTTGGCGGATAATATCGGTTCCCCTGGGGTACGTTCGTGCTCTTAGATACTTCGCAATAAGTTCGAATCGCTTAGTTTCAATCTTCGAAAACGCAGGTACTTTTCTGAGCAACTCCTCGATTTCAATCTCAAATGTTGCGGACATATTATCCTGCGTCAGAATACGTAGACGTTCGGATTGGTCCTTAAGTATTTTGCCTGCGACGCCAGGCTGCAAAATACCCGTTTCCGCGGCATGTTCAACGCTATCCTTCTCAGCAATTAACATTAACCGTTGTCCTAGTTGTTCCATCGATGCCTCGACAAACTCTGGGTATTGCTCCCCCACTTCATCGATGAGTTGTCGTACTTGGAGTTGGATCGATTCATAGACTTGCGTTAACTCAGAGACAATTTCCCGATCAATCTCTTCGCCCGCGATGCGGTTCATCTGCCCGATGACACTAACTGAACCTCGATAGCGCCCCCAAGCGACGCCATAATCACGCACGATCCACTGCGTTCTCAGTTGCTCTAACGGCCGACTTAGTCCGGGTATGTAATCCATGATGAACATAAGGATCTGACTGAATCGTTTGCCGATCGACGTTTCAATCTTCGCAGCTGGCAAAACATTTTTATGGCGCACGCCGTCCAACTGAACATCCACCGTATGGTCCAACTCTCTGAATGCCCACTCATTGATAAGTCCCTGGGAAAACAGCTCGTGGTAGCGGGATTTTTCTCTAACCAGACAACGCATTGCCAATATTGTGCGCATTTCGTCTGCCTGCATATTCTCATGCAACCCCTGCAGTTCGGCAGTCAATTTTGTTATTTGTCTTGCGCTTTTATCTTGAATATTGTCAGCGATTCGTTTGGGGAAAATTTCACCCTTTGTAAGGATATCTAAGCGTGACAAACCTTCGACCCGCGCCTCTCTATCACCTTCTATGCGAGCAAGATTATCCGGCAGGCTCATCTGGTCCAATTTGAGCCACTTAACCAGCACTTCGATAGTCAGGCCTTGCACAACGAGCGTGAATAGAACCGCGCCCATGACAACATTTATCAGTGTGTCTTTGTATTCAAATGGCGGCAGAGCCAACACAATCGCAAGTGCAATCGCGCCTCTCAAGCCACCCCAGTACATGACACATCGATAAGGCAAACCAATCGCTTCGACACCAGGGAATCTGCCTACCAGAGGTACAACGCCAAACACAACAACGGCTCTGGAAATCAACATACCAGCAACAACGATACCGATTAGATCGATGTTCTGCCAAAGCGCAACCAGGTCAATTTGCATACCCACCATTAGAAAGATCAAGGCATTGGCGAGATAGGCTAAATACTCCCAGAAGTGTTCCATAAACTCTTCTATAGAAGGCGAAATTTTCGATTTACCCCACGAGCCCATGAGCAGGCCAGCAGCGACCACCGCCATTATGCCGCTAACATGAAACACATGTTCTGCAATGATGAATGAGAAATAAGCGAGAATGGTTGATATGGTAATTTCAATTGCAGGGTCAGATTCAACGTTACCTAACAACAAACCTGCAGCGACGGCGAGAAGCCAACCAACGACAGCACCTCCAAGGAATACCACAACAAAATTAAGCAAACCATCGACGACAACCGCGCCCGAAAACGTGCCAGCAGTTAATATGCCTATCAAGATAGTCGCCAACACGAGTGACGTTGCATCGTTTAGCAGGCTTTCACCTTCAACTAATATTGTCAGTCTTTCAGGTACACCCAGTTGTTTAAAAATGGATATCACAGCGACCGGGTCGGTCGCACTCAGGATCGCCCCCAGCAGCAAGGCCACCATAATTTCGAAGGGCGCAAACAGCGACAAGGTCAAACCAATAATCGCCGTCGACAACAACAGGCCTGGTACCGCAAGGGTCAAAATCGGTAGGATATTTCTACCCAACTGGCGAGCATTAAGATTGAAAGCCGATTCAAATATGAGCGTCGGTATAAAAACGAAAAGCACCAGATCAGGACTGAGCTCGAACTCGGCGAGGGAGTGAAAACCGGGAATATTTTCTGCGGCAAAGGATAGAAAGATACCGATGAACACCAAAGCAATGGTCAGCGGTAGTTTTTGCATGCGCTTATTGACCGAACTGGCCGTCGCGGCAACCAGCATCAACAACATAATACCGGTGACTAACTCGGCGAGATGTACCCCTTCTTGCCCCATGGTACGACCTTTTTATTATTGATCACGACTGAGTCTAACAAGATTCTAACGAGCACTATACCTAATTTGCCTGTCGATTCGATCTGCGCGCGTACAGTGCGATTACATCAATATTCGAAATACCCGGCATGTTAGTAGCTCTTCTCTTGCCCTAATACCTGCTCCGCTATGAAGGATTTAACCAACTCCTGACTAACCGGTGCAATCACCGGAATCATGATTTCCCGCAGATAGCGTTCAACATGATATTCCTTCGCATAACCCATGCCGCCATGGGTCAGGACCGCTCTCTGACAGGCGCTTAAAGCCGCTTCGGCGGCGAGAAATTTAGCCGCATTCGCCTCTGCGCCGCAAGGTTTGCCCGCATCGTAAAGCGCAGCCGCTTTTTGCACCATCAGGTTTGCCGCTTCGAGCTGCATCCAGTTAACAGCCAAAGGATGTTGAATACCTTGATTCTTACCAATGGTTCTATCAAAAACGACACGATCCCGCGCGTACTGACTGGCCTTTTGTAATGCAGCCTGTCCTAAACCAACTGCCTCCGCCGCAATCAATATCCTCTCAGGGTTCAAGCCATGAAGTAAGTATTTCCAGCCCGAGCCTTCTTCACCAATCCTGTCTTCAACGGGAACGACCAAATCGTCGATAAATAGCGCATTTGAATCGATCGCTTTGCGGCCCATCTTTTCGATCAGACGTACTTCAATCTTGTCTCGGTCAAGGTCGGTATAAAACAATGACAAGCCGTCTGTAGGTTTAACACAATCTTCAATGTCTGTTGTTCGGCAGATAATCAGTATCTTGTTGGCCGTTTGCGCTGTTGTTGTCCACATCTTACGGCCGTTTATAATGTAGTGATCGCCATTGCGTACAGCCCGCGTTGATAGCCGAGTCGTATTTAGGCCCGCATCAGGCTCTGTCACGCCAAAACAGGCGCGATCTTGGCCTTTGATCAGCGGTGGTAGAAGGCGGGCTTTTTGTTCCTCAGTACCAAATACAACGATAGGATTGGGCCCAAACAGGTTTAAATGAACCGCTGAAGCACCACTCATGCCGGCGCCAGAGCGCGCGATTGTATGTGCAAGTATGGCTGCGTCAGAAATGCCAAGACCGGCTCCACCATATGCTGCCGGCATAGCTATGCCCAGCCAGCCGCCATCAGTAACGGCTTTTACGAAGTCGTCGGGGAAATCACCCTGCGTATCTCTTGCTAACCAATAGTCATCATCAAACTGATCGCAGATCTTTTGTATCGCATCTTGAATCGCGATTTGTTGTTCTGTTAGGTCGAAGTTCATGATATTTGCCTTTCCTATATGCTCGCTAGGTTAGATAGAGACTAAAGACTGTGTTATATACTATTGATTAATATAACTTTATATGGCTAGAATTGCTGCCATGGGTGCGTTGACTATTCAGTCCACTAAAAATACCTGAGTTACCTATACATTTCCATTTTATATTCAGTTTTACGGACTCGATTGCTGCTAGCCTAGTCAACCTGTTTTCTACGTAACAAGATTGCACCCGATAAGTTGGCGCGCCATCAATGAAAGGCATTAGTGCAAACGTGAGATTGATATAAAAAGTAACAGCAATAACAACTGCGGCAGAACGACACGAGAACCCTATTTAATTTAAGCGACTAAAATTGTAGCGACGGACTAAAACTGCTTTTCACCTAATGGTAGATTGAAAAAAATGGCAACCGATATACAAGTAGTCTCAAAGAAAGAGAAAACTCGGCAACGACTCGTCGACGCTGCAAGAGCACTTGTCTTTGGCGCACAACACGAAAAAATATCCATACAAGAAATTACCGCTGCAGCTGAGGTTGGCTTGGGCACGTTTTACAACTACTTCGATACAAAACAGGACGTTTTTGAAGCAGTCTTGGATGATATGCGCGATGCATTTCAGGCCCGTTTGTTTGAAGTCAGAAAGCCATTGAAAGATCCCGCAACAATGATCTCAGTGACGTTGCAGTATTGCTTTAGAGAAGCTCAAGACAATGAAGAGTGGCGCACGTTCGTCGCCTACTCCGGTCTTCAGGGTGAATATTATTTACTACAGAATGAATCGCAGTGCCTAGACGACATCAGAATCGGCGCGCAGGGTGGACGTTTTGAAGTCGAGGATGTGCATTTTTGTAGCACTCTTATTATCGGTATGGTTCGACACGTTACTCGCGAGATTGCACAGGGACATCTTGCTAGAACGGCGATGAGTGAAACCACTCGCTATATTTTAAGGATGTTAGGAATTCCAGATTTAGTCGCAAAAGCATTAACACAAAACCCGCTGCCCCCTGTTGCTGCTCCGAAAAGGAACTCGCTGCAATCTAGTCTGCTCACCACTGAGAATATCAGGCTACCCGAAACTAACCGCAAATCCGGTTGATGATCAAGATAGACTAACTAGACTTATTACCTAGGCCGAATGCCTCAGCAATAAGCTCATAAGATCTGGCTCGATCTTGGTAGTCATGGCAAATAGTCACGATGACTAATTCCTCAACACCGTGTTCTGCGGCTAACGACTCCAATTGACCCTTGACCTTATCGGGTGTGCCCGCAATCAGGTTTTTTCTTTTCTCGTTAATGCGTGTTTTTTCCTGTTCGGTGTAGGCATAACTCATTGCTTCTTCTATTGAAGGACAGGGTCCGGGATCCCCCTTCTCAAATCTTAGACGCCAAAGGTCGCGACAGGCGGCAAGTTGATCGGCACGCTCCTGCGTATCAGCACAAATTGCAAAGACTCCCAAATTAGCTCGAGGCGTGACATTTGCTTCTTCACAATTTTTAACATATTGACCAATGCAGGCTCTACTATGCTCGGGCGCTATAAAATGTGCGAACGAGTAAGCCAATCCGAAGTGCGCAGCATATATGGCACTTTGCGGGCTTGAGCCAAGCATCCACATTTCAGGCATGGTTGTCGTACGTGGAGTTGCCTCAACGCGCTCCAATCCTTTCGTAATGGCAGGTTCCCCTGCCAAGAAAGCTTTCAGATCTGCCACTTTATTCGCAAAGTATTCGATACCAATTTGAGAACCGTAGGCTAACGCCTGAGCGGTCATTTGATCGCTGCCAGGTGCGCGACCAATACCGAGATCGATCCGATTGGGATACATGGTTTCGAGTAGCTTAAAGTTTTCTGCGACTTTATAAGGACTATAATGTGGCAGCATAACGCCACCGGAACCGACTCGAATCGAGTGAGTTTCAGCAGCAATACGACTGATCAGGATTTCTGGGGAGCAACCGGCAAAGCTATTGGAGCCATGATGCTCCGCCAACCAAACGCGGGAATAGCCGAGAGACTCTGACAGCTGGGCTAGTTCGACGCTCTCATTGAGAGCGTCAACTGCTGTACCGCCAGAACGTATCGGAGATTGATCAAGTACCCCTAGATCAAGCATTAAATCTTGCTCGATCTAGAGTCCAAGTACCATTTTCGCCATGATGTTGCGTTGGATCTCGTTAGATCCAGCGTAAATGGACACTTTTCTTGTATTAAAGTAGGACGGTGCTGCACTACTCGCATACTCAGGACCGATAGGCTCGAAGTTAACACCTTTCAAAGAACCCGTATTATCAAATGGAATCATGTAGTTGCCGACAGCTTCTGTCATTAACTCCGTTAACGCCTGCTGAAGTTCTGTACCACGACATTTCAATAGCGACGACTCTGGACCAACATTCTTGCCGGTAGACAGGCTGCTGAGAATTCTCAACTCAGTGAACTCCATCGCATGAATATCAATTTCGATTTGATTGAGTTTCTTCTGAAAGTTTTGATCTTCATGTAACGGCGTGCCGTCAGAACTGCGTTCCGTGGCGGCGATAGTCCGAAGGTTTGCCAAACTCGCCTTGAGTCCGTGCGAATAAGCGTTGCCACGTTCGAACTCTAGTAAGTACTTGGCGTAGGTCCAACCTTTACCTTCTTCACCAACAAGATTCTCAACCGGCACTCTTACGTCTGTAAAATGTACTTCGTTGATTTCCTGATGGCCTTCGGGTGGTCCATCAATAGTTACAATCGGCTTCACTTCGATACCAGGGCTGTGCATATCAATGAGCAGAAAGGAGATACCCATTTGACGGATACCATCGGAACTCGTTCTAACCAAACAAAAGATCCAATCAGCGTATTGGCCTAGTGTGTTCCATGTTTTTGAGCCGTTGACAACATAGTGGTCTCCATCAAGCACCGCTTTGGTACCCAAAGATGCGAGGTCTGAACCAGCACCGGGTTCTGAGTAGCCCTGACACCACCAAACATTTGTCGCCAAGATATCCGGCAAGAATCTGTCTTTTTGTTCTTGTGAGCCGTACTCCATGATGACAGGTGCCACCATCGATTGACCAAATGGCATCACGTGTAATGTGCCAGCAGCAGCCATCTCTAAATCGTAGAGGTAACGTTGTGTCGCGGTGAACTCGGGTCCGCCATACTCGGCAGGCCAATTTAATCCAGCCCAGCCCTTCTTATGAAGTGCTTGCTGCCAGTAAATATGGTCTTCCTTGTCGACATGGCCGTTAGCGCTTCTTGCCGCTCGCTGACGCATTTCTTCCGGATAGTTTTCTTTGATCCAACTACGCACTTCCTGTTGGAAGGCGAAGTCTTCATCACTAAATTTCAGGTCCATAACAACTCGTTCCCGTAACTAAAAGTCGATCATTATAAAGAAGTCACAAAAAGATGCCATGCATCTCCTATGACGCTTTTTCAACAAGACTTCGGCCCACTACTTTCAGTGCCAAAGTCTCTTCCGTACCTTCAAAAATCGATAATACTCTAGCATCTAGCCAGTAGCGACTTACCGCGGTTTCTTCGGCATATCCCATTCCACCATGAATTTGCATCGCCTCGCGTGTAATCCATTCTGAGGACTTACACGCTAACAATTTAACCAAACTTGCTTCCATTTGGCCTTGGCCCTTATCCATGAGCCGGCCAACGGAATAGGTATATTGTCGACAGGCTGCCAGCTTAGCAGCCATGTGTGCTAATTTCGTTCGGGTCAATCCGTAACTCGAAATTGGCTCATTAAATACTTTTCGATCGTTAGCGTAACTTATGGCTTTCTCAAAAGCGGCTTGCATTAGACCGCAAGCTCTAGCAGCTGTCTGTATTCTGCCGCCCATAAGGCCTCGCATCGTGAAATAAAAACCTTTGCCCAGCCCCTTCTCTTCACCAATAACATGGCTGTCGGCAACAAAGAAATCATCGAAAAACAGCTGATAGGAGTGCATGCCTCGATAGCCTACGGTGGGTATCGCCACTCCAGAGATCTTACCACCCTGCTGAGATTCAAAACTAAACTCATGATCATCGGATGAGGGTTTCTCGACCATAAATAGTGAAAGGCCCTTGTGACCGATGGTTGGATCGGGATCCGTGCGCGCCAATGTGAGCAGCACGCCGGCCTTACCAGCAAACGTACTCCACGTTTTTGCTCCATTTAAACGCCAACCACCCTCAACTTGAGTTGCCTTAAGCTTCATCGACGCAACGTCTGAGCCGTAGTCTGGTTCTGTTAGCGCAATGCCACACATGGGTTCTCCTTGGGCAAGCTTTGGTAACCAGTAGCTTTGTTGATCGGCTGTACCACCCTCAATTAATGCTCTGGCCATAATCTCTGGCCGCGTGATAAGGCTACCGGCACCTCCCAAAGAACCTCGCGAAAGCTCCTCCGTGACGACGATCATACCTAAACTGTCTTCGTGGTCGTCGGGTAGTAAACCGCCGAAACGCTCAGGTACTGATAGGCCAAAGCAGCCGAGCTGCTTCAATCCTTCAAGAATTCGATCTGGAATAATTAAATCTTCTCGATGAATGGATTCAGCTAGAGGCATGACCACGTTGGTGGCAAATTGTCTAAAGGTGTCGGCCATTAACTGCTTCTCTTCCCCCAGACCTCGCTCACCCAAGGGCTGCGTGTCGGCGGCAATAGCCTCGCCTAGACCATCTGAATAGCCGGCGCTTAAGAATGGTGCCGTTACATCGAATGCATGGTTTTCAAAATCAAAATCCGCCACCACCAAGCCTAAGTCATGTCGGCTACGTTTGAGACGGGCGATCACATTCACGATGACATCTGCAGCGAACAAATTAGCCAAGGCTTTTTCACGCTCGCCCTGCTCTGCGCTGTAGTTGAGAAAGTTATCAGCGGTCTGCGCTTCCGCGTAGCAGAAAGACAAGTCGTACAATGCCGGTTGATGGTCATCTAATTTGGTGTTGTCAAAAACACCATCCACGCTACAACGCCGCTTAATATTTGAAAGTGCCAGGTCTATTAGGGTCTGGCAGCTTGCTAGCAAGTCTTTCATTACGATTTACTTTTCCTATTTTTTTGTTATTCAGCCGTCTAGCGCCAAGCTTTTCGACAGAAAAAACAGTTACCTAATGACTACGATTATTAGAGAACAATAGATTCCCAATCCTTATGATTTATTGGTTCTATTTTCAATAATTTTTAAAAACGAGCGTGCCTTCAACTCTTCGAGGGTTAGCCCGGTCCGCAATACTTCCGTTTCTGTTATTGCACCGCAAGCTACGCCATTGACAAAAAAGTTAACGAGACCTTGTCCCGTTGCGGCATCGTCAAATGTATTACCCACCATCGATGCTTGTGCAGCCTTGTCGATAAACGTGCGCAATCTGTCCGAAGAAGTCTCGAGTCCCGTCACGAAAAAGTAATACACAGCCGCAAAACGCACAGGGATTTGCGCCGGGTTTAAATCCCAACCTTGGTAAATACCCCGTTCGAGCGAATGCAGTATATTGTCGAAATGAAGTTTCCACGCGGCGGTGACAATTTGTTTATTCTCTTCGCCCTGTTGAACCGTAAGAGTCTCGCCCTTGTGTGGCGCAATCGGCATGATATTCGTTATGCCGTCGATAATTGCTACATCGGTTCCCATCAAGCTGGCTAACATCATCTGACGCGCAAAATCGACTGCGGCATGTGTATGGCTTTGATAGGTTGAGGCTACATTACAAGTTGCTGTGTAGTCGAATGTACCCAGAACGAATCCTGTGACTCGACCGTTGCCCGCCTTGACCATGTTCGGCATTGCAAGCCTACCGTCTTGATCAAAGAGACTTTGGACGTTTTCTAGCATCAACTCAATTCGTATCGTACCGGCTTGCAACGAAAGTTTATGCTCCAACAACGTTAAAAATTCATTAAGGACTTCAACTTGTGTTGGCGAAATAACCTTTGGCAATGTGACGGTAAAGGGCTGCGGTAACTTGCCCTGGGTCGCAGTCACTAAAGCCGTGATAAACAAATCGAGTGTTCGTAGTGACCTGACCTTAGCTTCCTGTGAAAGGGCTTTGATTCGAATGCCGACGAAAGGCGGCAACTGGCCTGCGAGAAATGCTTCGGCCATAGCAGAGGCCGCACTAACCGCATGACCATCTTCTTCTTCATCACTTCTCGAACCATAACCGTCTTCAAAGTCAGCTCGATGATCTTCAATAGCTTCAATTGTTAATTTGGCGGTGACCCGATCAAACACAGTCTTGGCAATCCATGCATCTGATCCGTATTGATCAACCTTTGCTGGATTAGCGCCAATGCCTAAATTCTTTGCCATCGCCAAATAATCAGGCGCAAATGTTTCGAAATGTTTGATAGCAAGCGACGATATCTTCGCACTAGCACCAGCACTGTATAGATTAGCGCCACCATAAACCGTGTGGACGGGTTGTCTGCTAACTTGCAAGCCCGGAAATTGTGACTCGAAATGTTGGTTAGCAACCGACAGTCGGCTAAGTAGCGTTTCTACCTCGTTAGCCTGCATCGATTGTGTCATGGCGTCTTGCGTCAAGGTCAGCCTCGTTATTGAAAAAGTCGATAGTCTAGCCTATTCGAGAACTGACATCTAAAGTAATTGGCCGACAGTTTTTAGGTCTACCGTCGACGCAAACAACGTCGGTGTCACGCTACCTGGTCATGCATTTGAAGCGGATTTCCGGTATTGTTCGGGCTGAATTTTCTATGCACACCCGAGCCATGCCATGACGCCGAGTATTGATCTAGTAAAAGACTATTTCTTTGAACTACAAACCAAAATTTGCGACACGCTTGCAGAAATAGATGCAAGGGGCGGTCAATCTGGAGAAGACGTTAGAGCGGGCTTCAGTATCGAAGATATCAGGCAAGACAACGGCGCACATTCAAGACCTCGCGTGCTTGACGGACACCATATAGAAAGAGGCGCTGTTCAGTACTCTCACAGCATTGGCGCAAGCCTGCCTTCAGCTGCCAGCGAACGAAACCCGCATCTTGCTGGGCGCGGCTTTCAAGCAGCAGCTATTTCGATGATCATGCACCCTCGAAATCCCTACGTCCCCACCTTCCACGCTAACTTGCGATTCTTCATTATCGACGACGAAAACTGGTATTTCGGTGGTGGGTTTGATCTCACACCTTATTATCCCTTTCGTGAAGATGTTGTGCATTGGCACCAGCAGGCAAAGGCTGCCTGTGACCCTTTTGGCGAAGACGTTTACCCAAAACTTAAAAAATGGTGCGATGACTATTTCTATCTTGATCATCGAAATGAAGCTAGAGGCGTCGGTGGTGTTTTCTTTGATGATTGGACCCAGGGTGGCTTCGAGCAAAGTTTGGCCTTTACAAAAAGTATCGGCGACGCGATTCTTCCTGCTTATGTACCGATTGTCGAAAAACGCCTAGACACACCTTATGGTGAACGCGAAGAAGAGTTTCAGTTGTATCGCAGGGGCCGTTACGCAGAGTTTAACCTCGCGATAGACCGAGGCACACGTTATGGTTTGCAATCGGGGCGAAGAATCGAGTCCGTATTAGCCTCGATGCCGCCTAGAGCAATTTGGAAATATAATTGGCATCCACAAACGGGCACACCTGAAGCGGCACTTTATGACGATTTCCTGCCGGCTCAGGATTGGATCTAGAGTCGCAACAACGCTTCGTCGGCTCTGACGTTGGAGTCCTTACTTACGTGCCTGTAGGGGTAAGCATATAATCGCCTCGCCAAGGTTAGAGGTTCTGCGCAGCGTAAGCCTCAACAGTTTTCCAGACTCGCATGATATTGCCACTGAGAATTTTTTCGATATCGGCCTGCGAATAACCACGTTCAATAAGACCATCGATAAAGTTGGGATAATCACTAACGTCTTTAAAACCGATTGGCAGAGAATCACCAACCCCATCAAAATCTGAGCCAATGCCAATGTGATTGATGCCGGCAATTTTAACGACATGGTCTACATGATCCAACACGTCAGCCATCGTTGCGAATGTTAGTGGATTTTCCTTAAATATCTGCATCGCCGCTGCGCGCGCTTCGTCTGATGTTGGATCTAGGTTATTTTCCTCAACATAGGCCTTTGCAAGGGCCGTTCTTGCATCCGAACTTTGACGTGAAGCGGCAGAGATAAACGTTGACCCTATATTGAGCTGCATAACACCGCCATTGTTCGCCAATGCACGCAACATATCGTCATCCATGTTCCTCTCGAAGCCAGGCACGAAATGCCTTGCAGAGGAATGCGACGCAATAACCGGTACCTGACTAATACGGATCACATCATAGAAGGCATCGTCTGATACGTGCGAAACATCAACCATCATGCCTATGCCATTCATTGCTAGAACCAGTATCTCGCCAAAATCGCTCAGGCCGCCCCACTGCCTAGCTTCGTCATAGGAGGAATCAGAGATGTGATTGCTCTTCGAGTGGGTCAGTGTGATGTAACGAATACCGCGATCATAAAAATGCCGCAGCAGCTTTAAGTCGCCAGCGATTGGCGCACCATTCTCCATGCCTAGGGCCAAACCCACTTTGCCCGAGTCTAGTGTCATTAGCGCATCAGATGCAGAGGTAACCAGACTAAATTTATCGGGATGTTCTGCGGCAATATTCTCAACATCATCGATCAGCTTATCAGCTAGTTCAGTCGCACCACCTTCAGCATCGACGGAAGCTGGGATATAAATTGACATAAAGGGCACGTTCAAGCCCCCCTGCTTAGCTCTTGGGTAATCAAACTCGCCCGAAGCCGTTGCGGCGCCGACATTTGCTGGCTTGCGATGTAGGCGAAACGGCACATCTATATGTGTGTCAACGATCAAGTACTTATTTGCAATTTCAGCACCCGTTAAAGCAACTTCTTCAGCATCCTGTTTTGGTGTTACTTGTGCGCATGCACTCAGCAAACAGGCAATTGATAACATACCGATATTTTTCATGGATCGACCCAAGTAGGAAGTTTTATAATGTAAGACTATACGCTAAATCTAACGCAAGACAGTGGCTGGAGGTCAATTGACCGAACAATAATAGCGAGACGAATTTTCTTGAATAAACTTCCGGTTGAATTGAAACCAGCATCACATTCACATTAAAGTGCCTCTCCCTTATTTAGAAATCATGTTCTGTTGGATATCGAATGTTGAAGATCGCCAGTAAATTACCCCATGTAGGCACGACGATTTTTACCGTCATGTCACAAATGGCCAACGAATATCAGGCGATCAATCTATCTCAAGGTTATCCCGATTTTAACGCACCCCAACCGCTGCTCGATCTCATGCAAAAGTATTTGAACGCTGGCATGAACCAGTATCCACCGATGACCGGCGTAGCTTATTTGCGTCAGCAGATTGCTGCCAAAGTTGACAAGTTGTATAGCTGCACAGTTGACAGCGAAACAGAAATAACCGTGACATCAGGTGCCACAGAAGCTTTATTCGTTGCTATTCAAGCAACAATTGAGGCCGATGACGAAGTGATTGTTTTCGACCCTGTTTACGATTCTTATGAGCCAGCCATTCAGTTAGCGGGTGGGCGAACAATTCACATCCCATTGGATGATAAGTTCAACATTAATTGGAACCTGGTTCGTGCGGCAGTGACGAGTCGGACACGCATGATTATTGTTAACTCGCCACACAACCCGAGTGGTAGCACACTTAAAGCAGAAGATTTAGATCAACTGGAGGCCTTAACCGAAGATTCGGATATTCTAGTATTATCCGATGAGGTCTATGAACATATGGTATTCAATAGCCTGGCTCATGAAAGTATATTACGTCGCCCAAAATTGAGAGAAAGAGCATTTGTTGTTTCTTCTTTTGGAAAAACTTATCACGCCACGGGATGGAAAGTCGCTTATTGCGTCGCCCCTGTAGCTTTAAGCGCAGAATTTCGCAAGGTTCATCAGTATGTAACCTTTACCACTCATACGCCGACGCAATGGGCACTTGCTGAATATATGGAAAACTATCCAGAGCATTACCTTGAGTTGCCTGCGTTCTATCAAGCAAAGCGAGATCTCTTTGTTGAAGAAATGAAAGACTCAAGGTTCAAGCTGACGCCTTCACAAGGCACCTATTTTCAACTAGCAGACTATAGTCAAATATCAGACAAATCGGATGTTGATTTTACTCACTGGCTCACGCAAGAAATTGGCGTTGCCGCCATTCCAATTTCAGTTTTCTACGATAAACCAACCCCTAGTCAACATGTTAGATTCTGTTTTGCGAAAGACGACGCAACCATTAGAGCCGCTTGTAAAATTTTAAGGGAGTTGTAATCCAGTGAGTGAATATTTCGACATCACCGTCGTACAATCGGATTTAGTCTGGGAGAATATTGCAGCCAACATTGATCATTTTGATAAGCTTCTTGAGATTGAAAAGTTTGCCGAGACTTCTCCCGACCTTATTTTGTTACCAGAAATGTTTACCACCGGCTTTACCATGCAGTCACAAGCACTGGCTGAAACCATGCAAGACCAGACAGTGAGTTGGCTTAGAGAAAAAAGCGTGGCGCTGAACTGTGCCATCGCAGGCAGCGCGATTATAGTGGACGAAGGACAATTCTTTAATCGGTTTGTACTGGCGCAACCGAAGCAAGATCTGGTGTGGTACGACAAACGGCATTTGTTTCGTATGTCACAGGAGAATGATCACTACTCAGCCGGGCAATCGCACCAGTGTCTTGAGATCGGTGGTATCAGATTGAGTCCGCAAATATGTTATGACTTAAGGTTCCCAGCCTGGACCCGTAACCCTTCACCGTCAGCATTAGGTCACTATCAAATACAAACATTTGTTGCCAACTGGCCAGCTCGACGACGTAATCATTGGTTGAAATTATTGCAGGCACGAGCGATTGAAAACCAATGTTACGTTGTCGGCGTGAATCGTATCGGGTTAGATGGCAATGGCGTCGAGTACTGCGGTGACAGCGTTGTCGTCGATTTTCAGGGAGAAATCATTCTTGATATGAAGTCAAAAGCAGGCTTGGGCCATCTCTCGCTCGATATGGACGCGCTTTCTGCCTACCGAGGCGACTTCCCTGCTTGGAAGGATAGTGATCGTTTTCAAATAGAAACCTAAAACAAAATGCTCCACATCCCTTTATTTGGACGACCCTCGCTTAGCCTAGGCTGTCCGCAACTCGATATGCGTATTTAGAAAGTTAACCCCTGCCATGTTAGAATGCCGACAGATATCGTTTCTGGAGACTCAAGAATGTCACGCATCAATTTCGGCGCTTTTTTAGCACCACATCACCCCATCGGTGAGCATCCTATGTTGCAGTTTCAACGTGACTTGGATCTTGTTGAGCATCTTGACCGACTGGGTTTTAACGAATTCTGGTGTGGTGAACATCACTCAACCGGTTGGGAAACCATAGCATCACCTGAAATGTTTCTGGCAGCGGCTGGTCAACGTAGCCACCGAATCAAACTCGGTACCGGCGTTGTCTCTCTGCCTTATCATCATCCTTACAATGTTGCTCAGCGTATGGTGCAACTTGATCATATGACTGGCGGCAGAGCCATTTTCGGATCCGGCCCAGGCGCATTGCCTAGTGACGCCTATACATTAGGTATAGATCCAATGACGCAGCGCGATCGACAGGACGAAGCAATCGGTGTTATTAAACGACTGATGAAAGGTGAAGCACGTTTCGATCATGAGTCCGAATGGTTTACGCTGAAGAACGCCGCATTACAATTGTTACCACTTCAGGAAGATATGGAGTTTGTTGTCGCCTCAATGATTAGCCCATCTGGTATGACGTTAGCGGGCAAATACGGTGCAGGTGCCCTTTCGATTGGTTCAATGTCGACTGCAGGATTGCAATCCTTGCCACTACAATGGAGCTTCGCTCAGGATAGTGCCGAGAAACACGGCCAGTCGGTCGATCGCTCAAACTGGCGCATCGTCATGAATTTCCACATTGCTGAGACTAGAGAGCAGGCAAGAGAAGAAGCAAAACACGGGCTCATGAGATGGCACAATGAATACACCGTTGGAACGCTCATGCGACCTGGCGCCGAGATCTATGAATCACCGGACGAAGCTGTTGACGCGATGGCTTTTGGTGATAACGCCGCAATTGTTATCGGCACACCGGACGACTTGATTGATTCTATTCGTAAGATGTATGAGCTCACCGGTGGATTCGGCACCGTTATAGGATTTGTCCATGACTGGTGTACACCTGAGCAAAACTTTAGGAGCTGGGACAGAGTCGCCCGTTACGTTGTACCGGAGATTAACGGTTACCTAAACGCCTATCGGTCATCGCAACAGGATGTGATTGAAAATAGAGAAGTATTTGACCGGGCTGGCGAAGCCGTCGTTTCAAAGATTATGGAAAATGAAAAGGCTGTCCAAGCACTTAGCGATGAAGCAAATGCTGCATCAGCGATTCAGAGCCATAATGCCCCTGATCTAAGCAAGGTCGGTAAATAGCTCAGGCCTTTTGCTTGTTAATGTCACCAAGCGCACTGTTAAGTGTTAAGGCTGCGTCAGCATGCGTCGCTGAGGTGTCATGTAACGATTGGCATGCAGAGACTGGCATGTAAGGTTCGATATCCTGTTGTCCGAGTGTTAAGTTTAATAGTGCGACTGCGGGTAACGGGAGATCTTTATGGTTGAACTGAAAATTCCACGAGCACACTCGAATGATTGGTATGACAATTTAGCCAAAAGCCAAGCGGGCTATTTCTATCCATGGCAATCGACGATTGGCGAGCATAATGGCGAAGAAAGTTTCCTTGCTTTGATTCGTCAGCACTTAACAGCCAAAACCCACATACTGGAAGTCGGCTGCGGCCACGGTGAACTGGCCCTATCACTTGTCAACGAATGTGAATCGATCATTGCCTACGATCGGGTCCCGCAATATATCGAACTCGCTCAAAACAACGCCAAGCAAAACGCAGCGAACACATCAAGCCTGACTTACCTTTGTCACGAAGCGCTTGAATCAGATTCAGTTACCCTACCTGCCAAAGATAATTCCATTGATATGATTATAGGCCGACGGGCTCCCCTGCACTGGATTGCTGACGCTAAACGAGTATGCAAACCTGGCGCGGTGCTCATTGCGCTGTGCCCCATGGAAGAGCCAATCCCCGCTTGGTCGAGCAAGTTGCCATCTAGGCTTCACTATGAAAATTCGGGTAGACACACGGGCAGTGGTTCAATCCATCAGTCAGTGGATAACCGGCTGCATCAAGCCGGATTAATGCTGGATAGTGGCTGGGGTTTTGACGTGCCAGAAGTCTTTGCTAGTCGAGAAGCGTTGTACAATATGATTACTTGGGGTCTACCCGCGCAACAGGTACCCCCAATTGAAGATATCGCCACAAAACTCGATGGTATATTTGACAGATATGCCACATCGGCAGGGATAGAGTTACGACATTGTCGATATCTGTGGCGTGCATTTATCCACTAGCTGAAACCTAAAGCAGCCAAAGTTTTAGCAGCGAAAACCAATTCTCACTCAATTTGAGACTGACTTCACTATCCTATGCGCATATCTCCCCTAAGCATCCATTTAATTCTTTGAATAAAACCCTATAATCTATTTCCAAACCAGTTGGGGTCAAATCTTGCTTTATTATCTCGGACAATATTTTGCAGACGTTTCAGGTCCGTTTCGTCTTCTGACGTCATACATTTTCTTGGCCGGTTTAGGTACAGCATTAGGTGCTGGCTTTACATGGTGGGCGCTGCCTCGACTGTGGCAAGTATTGCCAACGGATAAAGGCAGAGAGTTCGCCGTTGATGCATCAAAGAGTATCGGCAAACCGGTCAGTGCCGGCGTTCTGTTCATACCTGCATTTGCTGTTATCACGCTGCTAGTCGTGCCATTCGACTGGATGTATTTGCAGTTAATGGCTTGTGTACTCGTTGCCATGCTGGTCGGCTATTTTGACGATGTCGCTGTCGGTGGGTGGAGCGAATACCGTCTTGGCCTCATCGATCTTGTGGTTGCCGTTAGTGCGTCCATGATTATCTGTCAGATGCAGCCCTACACGATATGGTTACCCCTATTCAAAGAAGCATTTGTGATCAGCCCTTGGTTATTCATTGCTGGGGCGACAATCCTTATTTGGGTGTCGATCAATGCCACAAATTGCACAGACGGCGTCGATGGTTTATCGGCAAGCTTGTCCGGTATGGGCATCTTGTTCCTTGGCGCGATCCTCTATGGCATCGTTGGCCGTGCGGATATCGCCAACTATCTACTTGTACCCCACTACGTTAACGGCGCGGACTGGGCGATCATGTCTTTCGTGCTGGTTGGCTGTTTGGCTGGATACTTATGGCACAATAGCTATCCCAGCGCCGTACTCATGGGAGATGCAGGTTCGAGACCTATCGGCCTGATGTTGGGCGTATTAGTTTTGGCTTGTGGTAACCCTTTTCTGATTTTTGTGGTGGCATTTGTTGTCATCGTAAATGGGGCGACAGGCTTGATTAAAGTGGCGCTGCTGAGGTTCTTCAAGATCGGGATTTTTGGACAAGTTCGCTACCCTCTGCACGATCACGTTCGACATAACATGGGATGGTCTAATACTCAGGTTCTCGTCAGGTTTGTCATTCTGCAAGCGGTGGGTACCCCTTTGCTGATGGTTTTGCTGCTTAAAGTTCGCTAACTGCAAGGCAGCTCGTTAGCCAAACAGTTCATGAAACTGGTGCACTTATGAGAGTTAGCGAGTGACATCGAGAAGGACTAAACTTCAGTTTTCAAACACCTTGTCACAACAATTTATCTCTGTTCTCAAACTCGCCAATCCCAACTTATCTGATCGCGCCATCTCAATCGGAAACGAAGAAATCAGTCAAATGGTCGATACAGAGTTTGCGAACGGCACGCTATAAACGCGTATCTATAAAATATATGGCGACACCTTCACGGCACAGGAGCTTAAACAGCTCGTCACATTTCATCAGTTCCCGGTTGGCCAGAAAGCAAATCGTTTGATACCTTAACTGATGAGACAAAGTTTGATCGCCGCGGAGAGTTGGTCGAGTGAATTGGGGCCGAGAATCTCTCAACGTATCTTGATTAGATTTAGTGAAGAAGGCATATCAGTGAAGACAAAGATTCCGAGCCAGTAAACTAGGTTTGGTTAAAACCTGATTATTTATCTCTTCTAATCAACGCTCGAAAAAACGTTATCCTATTTTTTGATGATTTTTTGAAGCATTAATTGATGCTCTATGCGCTAACTTATTGGCCGTTACGAAGGGCTTCGATTTCCTGCTTACAAATGCTTTGGATTGATTAATGACGTGAGTATATGATCTTCCCACTGACCATTGATTAGCAGTAACTGCTTCGCCCTGCCTTCAATTTCAAAGCCTAATTTCGCCAGCAGCTTGCCGCTCCTTTCGTTGCCCGGAATGTAGTTAGCCATAATCCTATGCAGCCGTTGTTGTTCGAAGATGTAGGTAATAGCGACGCTCAACGCCTCAAACATTTTACCTTGTCCTTCATGGCTAGCTGCCAACGCGTAGCCTAAGTGACAGGACTGAAAAGTTCCTCTGACAATATTTGTAAAGTTACAAACCCCAATGATTTCTTGTTGTGGTTTATCGAACATCACGAGCGCGAGACTGCTGCCGTGTCTGAAATCTCTGATAGACGCGCTGAGTTGGTACTCCCAAAAACCTTGCGTATAAAATTCAGGTTTGCGAGTAGGTTCCCATGCGGTCAGATGCTGGCGATTCTCCTTTCGAAATATGGCCATGAGTTTAGCGTCTTGCTGATGAGCGAGACGTAAACAAAGACGCTCCGTTTCGATGAAAGGAAGATCCTGATGATTAAACTGTTGCGCCATGTTGTCTAGGTCCACCTAATCATGGGGTTTAAATTCTTCATTCAACATTAACGACGACGCAACCTCCTTAAATGTCTCGTAATCGACATCGTCACCTAACTCAATGCCCTCGTTGACACACATCTTGAGTATCGAAAAGTTACCCCCTGACGCCTGCAATATGACGCCGTTTGGGGCATCGTCTGAACTAAGGTAGAGAACTGCGGGACTCACTTGCTCCGGTTTACCGCGCAGGATTCCCGAAGGTAATCCTTCTGTCATTCGTGTTGTTGCACCGGGTGCCAAACAATTTGTGCGTATGCCCCGTTTTGCACCTTCAAGCTTGAGTACATTCATGAAGCCAAGAAGACCCATTTTAGCTGTACCGTAATTGGCCTGGCCAAAATTCCCAAAAATGCCACTACCTGAACTGGTTAACACAATCCGCCCCCAACCATTGCTAGACATGACTGGCCAAGCGGCTTTAGTAACATAAACACTACCAAGTAGATGCACATCCAATACAGCCCGAAAATTATCCATGGTCACATTTGTGAAGGTTTTGTCTCGAAGAATGCCTGCATTATTGATGAGGATATCCACGGAACCAAAGGTATCCATTGCCGTGTTAACAATACTTTGTGCTTCAGAAACGATGGCGACGGAGGCAGTATTGGCAACCGCGACACCACCGATTTCAGTGATTTCATCAACAACAGATTGCGCTGTGTTACTTGAGCCTGTGCCGTCTACACCACCACCCGAATCATTAACGACAACTTTCGCACCTCGACGCGCAAACTCAATAGCATGTGATCGTCCAAGGCCGCGGCCTGCACCCGTAACGATAACAACCTTATCCTCAAACTCGTCAGCAGTATTATTCATAGCGTTACCGAATTAGGTAAAGCTTCAGCGTAGCGATTCTTCAATGTTGAGACAAATGGTATTTTTATCGCAGCGCATCATTTCAGCGTCCAATATTGACTCAAAAATAGCACCCGTAAGCTCCTCTGCCTAAGGGTATATTCGATGTCCGATCAAGCAACGCAGGCAAAACTGTTCGCCGAAAACATGCTTGAACTAGCCCATTCCCGCTGGGTACTAAGTCTTTGGTACTAAGTCCTTGGTATTAAGTCCTGAGGGTGCGTGTTAGGTGTTTGATGAGGATGACGTAATCGATGTCATTCTTCGCGTCGACAAAATAACTCAGGTCGTCATAACCAAAACTTCTGTAGAGATGCATCGCGCGGCGATTGAATTTTGCAACGGTAAGACGAACAGATGTTGGCTCAAATGTTTGAATGGCAAAACGCTCAATGGTTTCAAAAAATTCAGCACCGTTACCATGGCCTGTATAGTTTGGTTTCATGCCGAGTCCAATATCTAAAGCCTGAAGAGAGTAATCCCCTCCCGCAACCTGGCCATCCCTGCCATATGAACAGAAACCGATAAAAGCATCCTTTCTATCCAAAATAGAATGAAAAGCAAACTCAGGTCGAAGAAACTGCTCAACGTAGAAGGTATTGCGACCATCCTGGGGAGGGTCATAGAAATCGTATGGTATTGGATAACGCCAGGTCAAAATTTCCCTAGCGTGCTCTTCATTGATGGCTTCAATCGTAAACACCCGAACCCTAATCCTGTTTTCAATTTTAAACGGTCGTCACGTTAATATTTATAACATACTGCAAACCATTTGATTATGACCGACTTAAAATGATTAAGTACGGTTGCGTGTGTTTTTCCCGTCGTGTTAACGACTTAACGGAAATAATTCGTTGAAATAATTCGCCCCGACTCAAGGTTTTAACTACGATGCATAAATTAATGAAAAACTTCAGTAAAAGTATGACTAAAGGGTGTCGATTATTCCTCACAAGTTTCCTGCTCATAGTAGGTGCGTTTATATCTGTGTCCAGCTCTGCACAGCAAAACGCGGTCACTGAAACGGAACCAAAAGAATGGTCTGCTGATTTCCCGATTGGAACGGCAATGATCGAAGGTAAGGCTTCAGACCAGACAGGTCGTACATTCACGCTGTCCGAGTTATCCGGTGAGCGAGGCTATCTGCTAGTTATGAACCGCTCAGTTGTTTGGTGAGGATACTGCAAACGACAGCTCGTGCAGCTGTCAAATCGAGCAGAAGAATTCACATCTCAAGGCATCCAACTGTCGACTATGACCTATGATAGTAATGAAGATGCTCTGGCATTCCATCAGCAATCGAACCTAACATTTCCGATACTTCAAGACGTCGATTCTGTCCATATAAAGGCACTAGGGATTCTCAACGAATCGGTCGCTAAGGATCATTGGGCGTATGGCATTCCGCATCCGGGCATATATCTTGTCGACGCTTCAGGGATTATACGTGCAAAGTTTGCTGAACAGGGCTACAAGAAACGACCCTTGATCGACGATATTTTGAAAGCTGTCAATCAACTCGTCACTGCCTCGCATTAATTTCGACAAATCGCTATGCTCCTGACACTGATTAGATTTGTTGGTGTGTTATGTCGTTCTTTTTGCAAGCTTGTTCATCAAAGTGGTTGTCAATATATTTGACACAAGCATCGTCCATGCGTCGTATGTTACTCGCTTTATTTGTGACTATTTGCCATCTGTTCCCTGCGTCGGTTTTGGCGGCTACCGCCCCTGGGTTTGACCTCAAAAAACTTCAGGACGACAGTCTTTCGACACTGGTTGACCTGATCAAAATGGATACGTCGCAGCCGGCGGGCAACGAATATCTCGCGACAGACTATTTAGGTAAACGATTAGATGAAGTTGGCATTGCCTACAAAACTTTTGAAAGTGAGCCTGGACGAACCAACATCGTTGCCCGAATCAAAGGCGATGGCAGTAAAAAACCTCTTCTACTGCTAGGCCATACCGATGTCGTTACGGTAGAGAGAGAAAACTGGACCTTCGACCCTTTTTCAGGAACCGTTGCGCAAGGCAAAATATTCGGTCGTGGTGCGGCTGACGACAAAGGCATTGTTGCGGTTTCATTTGAAGTTCTGATTGCTTTGAAACGATACAATATTCCCCTATCTCGGGATGTTATTTTCCTAGGTGTTGCGGATGAAGAAGGCGGCGGTGGATTAGGCATCACCTACATGATTGAAAACCATCTTGAAGAAATTTCCGCGGAGTTTGGCATCAACGAAGGTGGCCGAGGCTCCATAGACCCGCAAACGAATCTATATAGTGTGTTCTCTATCGGTACCGCTGAAAAGACGCCAAGGCGTGCTGTATTGACAGTAGAGGGACGAGCCGGTCACGGCTCAGTACCAACTCGGGATAATTCTATTGGCGTGCTTGCAACAGCCGTTAGCAAACTATTCGAAACACCGTTGCCAATGCAGTTAAACGAAACGACACGCACATTCTTTACCCGTCTTGCACAGACTCGACCAAAGGCTGAGGCAGATATTTACCGGGCTATCCTCGCGCCAAACCCATCAATAGAAACACAGGAGAAGCTGCGGGACATTAACCCTTCCATGTTTTCCATTATTCGCACATCTGTCGTGCCAACAATATTTGAAGGCGGTTATCAGCGCAATGTCATTCCCTCATCAGCGCAAGCAACTTTAGATATTCGCGCCCTACCCGACACCGATCCCGAAGTGATGTTCGAGCAACTAGCGAACATCATTGACGACCCAAGGGTCAAAATCACACCGATGAAAGTGACGCGGCCAGCGCATTCCCCTGCGCCTTTGTCGACAGATTTGTTCAACGCATTTGAGCGAGTGTTAGCGCAGCAACACCCTTCCGCGACTGTCTTACCCAGCATGCTAACGGGCGCGACCGACTCGGCCCAACTAAGGTCGGTCGGTATCGCCACATATGGTTTTGGCCCTGGTGCGTTCTTGGGTGAGAATAATGGCATCCATGGAAACGACGAGTACTTGCGAGTCGAACCCTTCTCAGAGTATGCCAGGCTCATGTGGTTGATCGTCACTGACGTGGCCGCGCAATAATTATGAGTAAGCCAGTATGGATCAGTTAGAAGCAAGTCTAATTTACTTTGGTGAAGTCGCTTGGGGACCATGGCTACTGGTTTTGATCTTAGGTGGCGGCCTGTATTTCTTAGTGCAATCGCGACTGATACCTTTTCTTTACATTGGGCACAGCATCGATTTGTTACGGGGCAAATATGATGACCCTGATAACCCCGGTGATATTACTCATTTTCAAGCCCTTTCAAGCGCCCTTGCTGGCACCATAGGCATGGGCAATATCGCCGGCGTGGCGGTGGCAATCCATATAGGAGGTCCTGGCGCAATTTTTTGGATGTGGATGACAGCCGTTGTTGGCATTGCGACCAAATTTTTTACCTGCACCTTAGCCGTCATGTATCGAGGTGAAGACTCCGCCGGTCAGCTTCAAGGTGGCCCCATGTACGTCATAACCCAAGGTCTAGGCCCAAAATGGAAACCTTTTGCGATATTTTTCGCGCTAGCCGGGCTAATTGGATGCTTGCCGTTGTTTCAAACCAATCAACTAGTACAGACGGTTCGCGATGTGATTTTCATCAATCAAGGTCTACTAGATCCAAAAGATACATTTGAATTTAATTTGCTGGCAGGCATTGTCTTGGCCGTTATTGTTTCTTTCGTCATATTTGGTGGTCTGAAACGCATTGCGATGGTGGCATCAAAACTGGTGCCCTCGATGGCTGTCCTATATATGGGTAGTGCTCTATTCGTGATCGTGACGAACTTCGACAAGGTACCAGAATCTTTTCTGCTGATTTTCACCGATGCGTTTTCGGGTTTGGCAGCGGCTGGCGGCGCAATCGGTACCGTTATCGCCACGGGTGTACGGCGTGGCGCATTCTCAAACGAAGCAGGCATTGGTACAGAAGCCTTGGCACATGGCGCCGTGAAAACCAACGAACCGGTCAGAGAAGGCCTCGTTGCGATGGTCGGGCCCATTATTGATACCTTGCTGGTCTGTACATCAACGGCGATGGTGATCCTTATCTCGGGTGTCTGGCAAGGTAATGATAGCAATGGCGTAACGATGACGGCTGAGGCTTTTTCTACCATGATGCCGACATTCGGCATCTACATTTTGATGGCCTGTATCTTCTGCTTTAGTGTCAGCACTATTTTTACTTACTCATATTATGGAACCAAGTGCTTCGGGTTTCTGTTCGGTGCACACCGACAGTATTTATATAATTACTTCCTCATTGTCATGACTGTTTTCGCCGCGATCATGTCATTGGACGCAATGGTTGGCTTGGTAGACGGTGCGTTTGCACTAATGGCAATTCCGACCACAGTCAGTGCACTACTGTTATCAAAAAGAGTCATGGCGGCAGCTAAAATCTACTTCGCCAAGCTTGATCTAGAAAAACAGTCTGAGCGGGCGCAGTCTTAACAAAGCGTTTTGGATATTGTGTCGAGTAACGTTTTAAGAGATGTTTTAAGGCACGATAGGATAGATGTTCACATAGATCATGTTATAGATCGTGTTATAGATCGTGTTATAGGTCCTGTCATAAATGTTGCGATAAATGCTGTGCATCGCCTATGTGTGTCGGCACGCGTCGTTTCACCCATAGCATCAAACTAGAAAAGTTTGCTCTCGACACCAGCGGCCATATACATACCTAGCTCCACGCAGGACTCAAGCGTGTCAGCGGACATCTCGCCTTGCGAAACCACCGGCGCCTGAACCTCTTTAAAAGGAAAACCCTGGCAGATGCGACGTATACTTGATAATGCCCCGCTACCATCGTTACCGGCACTGACAAACATCGCAAAGGCGAGCCCTTCAACTTTGCCTTCGGCCGGATAAAATACTCGATCGAAAAAGTCCTTCATGGCACCCGACATATAGCCAAAGTTTTCTGGCGTACCAAGTATCAGCGCATCTGCCCACAGAAGCTCTTCAAGACCCGCATCCTTTGCCAGCATCATCTTCAATTCAATATCTATATCAGGGTGACTAGCGCCCTGTTCGACCGCCGACGCCATCTTACCGGTGCTGCCATCTTTGGAGTGATAGATAATCAGAAGGTTTTGTTTTGTCGTCATCGGCTCTTTCCTTACGTCTCTTCAAACGTCTGTAGAGTCTGCTCGGCTATCGGTTCTGTTATCGTCGCTGCCATAACCATCAGATAAGCCCTTCGAGACGCGTCATCGCTGTGTGCTCAAGCATCACTGGCGTCTGAAGGCTCAAGTTTCAGTAAGTTACCAGAGATATAGCGATAGTTAGGCACTTCAAGATTTAATGGCGCCGCGGCCCCTTCAACCACTCTTCCCGCCGCGTCATAATCGCTTTGGTGACAGGGGCACTTGAAGCCTTTGTCCTGCTTCACAACATCACAGCCTAAATGCGTACAGTTTGAAAAACCAACAAATATATCTGCCCGCAACGAGCGATAGGCATTGGTTGCAAAAATAGGTTGCGCGGACTCTAGGGATTCCGGGTCTTTAAGAGGTTGTTCAGCACTCGTAAGTGATGCGATTGTCTCGTTAGTGCGGCGAATAACATGCAGATTCCGACCAAGCCAATGAACGATTTTTGACTCCCCTGGCGCCAGTTCAGATACATCAATCTCTAAACCCAAGTCCTGTCCGAAGGATGGCACCCAGGCTTTTAGAAATGGGTAGGTAACAAATCCCAGGCCCGTAATCGAGAAACCTTGGACTATTCGTGTCAGCAGTGTCCTGCGATTCATGCAATTTTCTCTTTACTTAACGTTGTGCTCAATGCGCTGGTGATGCACCAGTTGAGGGAGCTAAATTATCGTTTTCTGATCGCGTAATAGTACCGCAAATTAGCCAGTGTTTGACTCTGACAATCGATAGAACCGCGTTGCCGTGTCATGAAACAAAGCCGCGCGTTCGTTTGGCGTGCAAGTTTGACTCATTTTTTTAAATGCATTCCACAGTACCTGATAGGAACAGGAGTCTTTATCAACAGGGAAGTTACTCTCGAACATGCATCGCTGTGCACCGAAAATTTTAATGCAATGCTCATAGTACGGCGCGGTCAGATCAACCAATTCATCGGAGCTTGGTGGTTGAGGTCGTTTATGCCAGTTAAAGCCATTGACCTTCATGTTGATCCCGCCCAATTTAAAATGCACATTACCTAAATTCTTTAGAGGCTCAACCAAATCCCGCCACTGGCGCAGGACTTCATCAGCTTTGTTCTCATAAGGCCCAACACCTAGTGGTCCGCCAAAATGATCCAACACAATTTGCGTTTCAGGGAATGCTTTCGCCAGCGCGACAAACTCAGGCATTTGTTCGTGGTAGAACCAGGCATCGAAACTCAAACCCAATGGTGCTAAATGTGAAAACCCCTGTTGAAAACCCTCCTGACTCATCAAACCCTCGGTTGGCCTCGAGTGTGAATTTCTTATGGCTTTAGATTTGTGCCAGCCTGTGGCGTGACGTATACCACGAAATCTGTTTGTGCTAGCCGCCATGTGACTTTCAAGCACACCTTTTACGTCATCTCCCAAGCTTAGATCAGCAAAACTGACGATCCCACTAGCAACTCTGGTCGAACCATACTGACCACTCGCGCTCATCGCAGCGATACCTTGAACGAACTCCGTTTCACCAATGGGTGCAAGTGAAACCGGTCCTTGCGCCCGATACATCGAACTACATTCAACGAAAACGGTGCTACAAATATTGTGCCCTGTACCCGTATCTTGTTGCAGTTCATCTAACAAATAGCGACTACCAGGATGATCCCAAAGATGATGATGAGGGTCGCAAATTGGCAACTCTGGCTCAAGGGTCTCCTCTTTAATCTGATCCAACCATTGCGAGTTATTCATAAAATTCACTCTACTTTAATATTGGTATTTATCGTATTCGCTCTGTTGTCGTCTAACGTATTTGCGTCTGCATCTGAAAATTGATTCGACTGACTCGTCTTGTAACTGACGTTCTAATAGTCAAGCACGGATGATCATGTTAGCGTTCGCTCAATAATACGCATTAACTGGACCACTGTCCCAGAGTACTTCCCTTATGACATTTAAAGCCCTAGCGATAGACCTTGATGGTACGCTCCTTATTGGTGAAGATCTTTCACAGGAAAATAAAAATGCCGTGCGTGCGGCCCATGATGCAGGTTTAGAAATCATCATCGCAACCGCCCGCTGGCGCCAAATGGCTGAACGAATAGCAGCAGAAATCGGTATACAAAAACCCATCATTGCTTGCAGTGGTGCGCAAGTGTATCTACCGGACACTCAACAGGATATTTTTAATCATCGGATTCCTCACGAAGTGTTAAGTGAAATCTATGCCGTGTGTAACGATCAGCGTTGTATTGCCACCATTAGTCTCGACAAAGATATTGTCATCAAACTTGATGGCGAACCCGCCGCGGGCATACTACCGAGTGATCTGACCTGGGTGCCACAACTCGACGTCACCTCTCACCCACAGGCGAGGATTGCGGCAATTCAGGGAAGCAAAATTGTCAATTTCATCAAAACCGAGATATACCCAAAATACCAAGACAAAATAAACCTGTACGATTCGATCGGTCCCAGCGGCAAAATCGTGATTACAATCACAGCAAAGGAAGCAAGCAAAGGTGAAGCGCTGTTAGTTTGTTGTGAGCATCTCGGTATCGACCCGCTATCGGTCGTCGCTTACGGAGATGCTGAGAATGATATCGAAATGTTCAAAGTATCGGGTGCGTCGGTAGCGATGGGACAGGCAGAGCAATTTATTAAAGACGCTGCGACAACTGTTACCGCAAGTAATGAGGAACACGGCGTAGCCCAGTCAATCATGAAGCTAATAGAAACTGGACAGCCTTAAATGACGGACCGTGAACTGGTTAATTTCAGCAATAGTCAACATCAGAAAATACATTGTTACCGATGGTTAGCGCAGGACCCAAAAGGCATCGTGCACCTTGCCCATGGTATGGGTGAACACGCAGAGCGATACGAATGGACCGCTCAACAGCTCGTAAAAGCCGGTTACCATGTTTACGCGAATGATCATCAAGGTCACGGTCACACAACTGCGAGGCTCGGTGATTTTGGTAGTGACGGCTGGAATACGATGGTCAATGATCTGCATGAACTCATCGAAGATCACAAACAGGCATACCCTGGCTTACCGACGATATTATTTGGTCACAGTATGGGCTCGATGCTGAGCCAACAGTTTGTCACCCGCTATGGTGATTCTATTGACGCACTGGTGCTATCGGGTTCACCCGGTTTTGCATCAAACCTTTACCTATGGCTCAACCGTCTGATATGTCGGTTTGAAAATTGGCGCTTACCGCCACTGACAGAAAGTAAACTGCTCAGCTTCCTGCTCTTTGGGGCAGCGAACAAACCCTTTGAGAGTAAACAAGAGCCGGGCACAGGATTCGAATGGTTGAGTCGGGACCCAGAGCAAGTATCCGCTTATGTGGATGATGCGCTGTGCGGCTTCGTTCCCTTTCCAGCATCTCTAGTCGATATGACCGTCGGCGTTACAGACACACAACGAGCAACGTCAATTGCTAATATACCGAAAAGCCTGCCGATATATCTGTTCTCTGGCACACAGGATCCAGTGCATCAGAAAATGAAAAACATTGAACGTATGATTCAAGATTGGAGCGAGATTGGTATTAGTACTACCAGCCGTTTTTACGAAGGCGGTCGGCATGAAATGCTGAACGAGACTAACCGTGAAGAAGTTATTTCTGAGGCGATCGATTGGCTAGGTCATGTCCTCGGTCGTCCTAACGCCGTTACTTCTTGATCTAACTGCTCTCAAAAACATCGCCGACATTAAGCAGTCCTGTGCCCGCAGTGGTCAGATAGCTACCAAAGATTATGCCGCCGGCGTAGTCATTGGCGCGCTTTCGGTATTTGCTCAGCGTGTTTAACGGCTCCTTCGTCATCGAACCATTTTGCTGATCCATCGTCGTCACAATGCAGCGTTCACAGACAGTAACCCTTGTCAGCAAAATATCCCTTGTTCGGTAGTCTTGCTGTTGATCCTCTTGATAAGCTGCTAACCCACCGACGACAATGTTGGCGCGAAATCGCGTCATTGGCACGGCGATCGCAAGTCTCTCGTTAAGGTCATGTAAGGAGTTTTCGTTTGTGAGTAAAACCGGCGCAGCATCAACAAACTTTGCCTGCTTGTGTCCGTGCACAGGTGCAAATTCTGGCAAGGGTATAAACCAATCGACCGCATCGGTCATCTTTACCAAGCGCACCTCTTGGCCGGTCGCAGCAGAAAGCCAGTTAGCAACATCGTCACCCTGGTCAACCGTGGGCACAAGTTTAGAATAGATATCGACAATTTTACTTTGACCACTGGCGGATGGCGTCAAAGTAAAATCTTCCATGCTGGCATGGGATAAACACAATGACCCGTCCGACAACCATGTTGGTTGAATTTCGACAAGTTTTGGCACCTGCTTCTGATTTGCAAGTTTATCTTCAAGCAATAAGGTGAAGACACGATCACCCACCAAGCCCATCGGTTCGATGGATACCTGCTGCACAGAACAACCTCTTGCTCCTTTGATGGGATAAATATTCAGCTCAGAAATATGCATCTAGCTACCGTCCTTTTTTAAATACCGCACAGAATTTAAAGCCTAAGTTATTCCTAGAATAAACACGATCAATACAGCGGGTGGAACCAAGTAACGGATTGATAAAAACCATGATTTAAAAATAACGTTGTCTCGAATGTTGAGCTCTTTAATTAACGTTGTTCTGGACACAAACCAGCCCGCGAAAACCGCAATCATCAGGCCACCTAAAGGTAGCAATATCTGATTTGAAACATAATCCGTCAAACCATTTATGTCTCTGTTGAATACAGAGAGGTGGGAAAGAAGGTTATAACCCAGACAGCTAATTAAGCTTAAGGCGCCGATGGCTGAGATGATCAGAGTCGCGCTGACGTGACGGGAATAGCCCGCTTTTTCTTCCAGCCACCGCACAAGGGGTTCTACCAACCCAACCATGGAGGTTATAGCAGCTACAGCAAGTAACAAAAAGAAGGTGACGCTTACCAGGTGGCCACCCGGCATGTCAGCAAATGCGACCGGTAATGTTTGAAAAATAAGGCCAGGACCGCCGGCCGGGTCGAGCCCATTAACAAATACTGCCGGGAATATAACTAAACCTGCCAGCAGTGCGATGGCAGTATCGGCGATAATAATTTGGAAGGCCGACTTGGTAATTGATACATCTTTGGGCAAATAGGCGCCAAAGGTCATCATGCCGGCCATCGCAACGCCGATAGAGAAGAACGCTTGACCCAACGCAGCAAGAAAGACACTGCCGTCGATTTTGCTGAAATCAGGAATGAACAGATAAGCGGCAGCTTCAACAAAACCGCCGTTAATAATGTTATAGCCGACTAGTATCAACATAAGCAAAAACAGCAATGGCATCAAGATCGTCACGGCCCTTTCGATGCCTTTCTCTATTCCGGCATAGATGATCGTGCCGGTAATAGCGAGCGAAAGATAAGTCCAGAAAAGCAAATCAATGGGGCTTTCTAGCAGGTCATCAAAGGCTTGATTCGCTGATATCGGATCGACACCGGCGAAACCCGAAGTAAGGGCGACGTACAGATAATAAAAAACCCAGCCAGCAACGACGGAGTAAGTCACCATAATCAGAAATGCCGTTAGCAGATTCATCCAACCGACACTACGCCAATGGCGCGAGGCGCCTTCTTCGACTGCCACCTTCTGCATTGAACCGGGTGGCGTCATCCCTCCCCGTCGTCCTATAGTCAGTTCAGCCATTAAAATGGGAATACCAATTAGCACGACACAAAGCAGGTAAATCAGAATAAAAGCGCCACCGCCGTTCTCGCCAGTCACATAAGGGAAACGCCAAATGTTGCCAAGTCCCACGGCAAAACCAATGGATGCCATCAGAAACGCAAAACGCGACGTCCATGCCGGTGAACCGACAGCCAGTGAGGTCATAGAATTACTCGATTAAGTGATAACGTACTTATGGTCATTACAGTGAACCCTAGTGTATTTTGTTAGACAATACCGATTTATCATCATCCTGTCATTGCGAGCGCTAAATCCTGGCAATGTCATTAGTAAATTTCTCACTTGGAGCCTTTCATAATGGCCAAGAATCAAATAGACCATCTGATGTACGCTGTTAAAAATCTCGATGAGGGCATCGAACGCTTCCATGAGTTAACCGGTGTTAAAGCCGTCTACGGGGGGGCTCACGAAAACATGGGAACCTGTAACGCCCTGCTCTCATTGGGTAATCGGCAATATATCGAGTTGATCGCGCCGGATCCGAATCAAGCCCTGCAGGATAACCTTGGCTCGGTGCTTAGAGATGCCGACCGCGATGGGCTCCGCAGTTGGGCTATTGCAACAACATCGCTACCTGATCTAGCCGTTGAACTGACCGATTTTTGTCCCGGCAACGTCATCGATATGACGCGCGTTACGAAGGACAGTGAACGGCTACAATGGCAATTAATGTTTCTTAAAGGCAGCGTAAACTTGCCGTTCTTCATCGATTGGCAGCACTCGCCGCACCCCTCGTTAAGCACTCCCCAGGGTTGTTCACTCATTGATGTCACTGTGAACAGCGACATACCGGAAAAGATGAACACACTGAAAACTGTATTGGGCTTAGATTTCTCTGTTGTTGATGGTGAAAACTCGCTGACCGCGAGGATTCAAACGCCTAACGGTGCGGTAACGCTCACCCCGTGGCAGCCAAAAAGCCCAGAATAACCAGCCTATGCCAACCACTTCACAAAGATAGAAATTCTACGCATACTGGAACATTGAAATTCTAACTTTAGATTTTACGTAATGAGGGGAATATGTCAGAGCTACAAATAGAAGATCTACTCGGACCTTTAGATTTTGATCCTGATGCACTGAAGCAAAAGTATCTACAAGAGCGAGATAAACGCGTTAGGCAAGAAGGCAACGAGCAGTACGTCGAAGTGACAGCTGAGTTTTCTCACTACAAAGACGACCCTTACGTCGAACCTGGTTTTTCCAGAGAGCCCCTTTTTGACACAGTTGAAGTCGCTATTATCGGCGGAGGCTTTGGTGGATTGCTTGCTGGTGCGCGAATGAAGGAAGCCGGCTTTACCGATGTTCGCATGATTGAACAGGCTGGTGACTTCGGCGGCACATGGTATTGGAACAGGTATCCGGGCGCGATGTGCGACGTTGAATCCTATTGTTATTTACCTCTACTTGAGGAAATGGGATACATACCCAAGCATAAATACTCATTTGCACCAGAGATTTACCAGCACAGTCAGAACATTGCGAAACACTACGACCTCTACAAAAATGCCTGTCTGCAAACGAGTGTTAAAGACCTAGCTTGGGATGAAGAAACGGGTTATTGGACCATCAAAACTAATCGGGGCGATGAAATGAAAGCCCGCTATGTCCTGATGGCTAACGGTCCTCTGAATCGACCAAAGCTGCCTGGCATCCCCGGAATCAATGACTTCAAAGGCCATACATTTCACACCAGTCGCTGGGATTATGATTACACGGGTGGTGATTCCACAGGTAACCTAACAGGCCTCAAGGACAAGAAGGTTGGCATTATTGGTACCGGCGCAACGGCGGTTCAGTGCATACCTGCTCTCGGTGCCTCGAGCAAACAGCTATTTGTTTTTCAGCGGACGCCATCGTCAATAGATGTACGAAACAATTCTGAAACCGACCCGCAATGGAAAGCCAGTCTCGAACCAGGCTGGCAGAAAGCACGTCGAGAGAATTTTAATGTACTTGTTAGTGGCGGTGATCAGGATGTCGATCTTGTCGGTGATGGTTGGACCGAGATTATGCGTGAACTCACGGGTATCGCTGCAAAAACCGCCAGTAAAAAATTAGGCCGTCGACTAACAAAAGCCGAACGCGGTCAATTGATGGAGTTAGCGGACTACAAAAAAATGAACCAAGTCCGTGCGCGGGCTGAACAGATCGTCAACGATCCTGAAACCGCAGAAGCGCTGAAACCCTACTATCGCCAATTCTGTAAACGACCCTGCTTCCATGATGAGTATTTAGACACTTACAACCTGCCAAATGTGAAATTGGTTGATACCCACGGCCAAGGAGTTGAGAGAATAACCGAAAAAGGCGTTGTTGTTGACGGAGTTGAGTATGAGCTTGATTGTCTGGTGTTTGCGACGGGATTTGAAGTCGGCACCTCCTATACTCGTCGTGCGGGTTACGACATCAAAGGCATTGACTCGACCCTAAGTGATTATTGGTCTGACGGTTTGAGAACCATGCACGGCACCCAAACCCACGGATTCCCCAACTGTTTCTTCCTTGGTTTCACACAAACTGCCGTCACCGTTAATGTGCCACAAGCGCTAGACGAGCAAGCTCAACACATCGCCTATGTACTGGATCAAGTACGTAACCAGGGCAAACATGTCGTGGAAGTGACCGCTGAGGCCGAACAAGCCTATGTTGACGAGATTAAGCGCCTGGATGTTTCTGGCACACGCTTCTATCGCGAATGTACACCGGGCTATTACAACAATGAGGGCCAAGAACGCAGTGACAACGGTTTCTTTACCGGAATGTATGGAGGTGGCTCTATCCGATTCTTTGAGGTTTTGGAGAACTGGCGTAAACAGGGCGAGATGAAGGGACTCGATGTTAGGTAGTTAATAAGTCGCCTTGTAGCTTTTGATAAAGTCGTTATACGGTCCTAGTAAGATTGTGAGCACTGCTTACTTTCCAGTCGTTATATTTCTAACCTCGCCGGATTTGAGTTGCGGAAATCCGGCAGGTTGGTAGGTGAAAATGATCGCCCTACGGGGGTGCTCTGATTCGTTGGGTAGTGAGCCGTGGATCGTATGGGGGTTGAAAAAGATCAATGAACCCTGCGGAACCTCCATAGCCACCTGCTCTTCTTGTAGGCAATATTTTGGGTCAGTAAAAAAACCACCCAGTTGACTACCATCATCGGTTCCGGGCAAGCAACCGTCTTTGTGGCTACCGCGTATAACCCTTAAGCAACCGTTATCTGCGGTCGCCTGATCAAATGAGACCATGACATTAGGCAACTGATCGACGTGATCACAGTCGTGAATCCAATAGGGAGAATCTTGATGCCAACCGAATCCAGAACCCTCCCTAGGACGCTTAAGATTCAGTTTAGCTGTCCACAAGGCAAGCATCTGCATGCCTAAAATACTTTGCATGGGAGCAACGATTCTTGCATCGTCTATCAGCTGATCTAACTGACTATTCAACTCATGAATAGGCTCGATCACCCGAGCAGTGTTACTGTCTGCAGCGTGTTCAAATTGGATGGTTGTGTGCCCAACGTCGACGAACCTTTTGCCATCTAAGATATACGTCTTGCCGTCGCTGCACATTGCTACCGCTTTACGACAGGCATCTTCAGCTGCGGCTCTGAGTGTTTTAATTTCTTCAGCTGAAAAAACCGATGCTCTGATCAAAAAACCGTCCCGCTCGTACAGACGCTGTTCTTCAGCGGTTAGTGAATGGTCATCTGGATTCATGTTAGGCGTCTACACCCCTTGGCGCTGTTAGGTATCACTGCTCAAGCCTGCTGCAAAAAGCTTCCAATAATGTTCCGCTATTTCAGTGGCTGGTAGTTTGGCATCATTTCCTGAGTCTGATTCAAACCAATAGGCGACGCCATTATGCAAATCAAACAAAGCCATCGTCGCCATTCTTGCATCAATCTTACCAGCGGACATGTTGATCGAATGATCCTTTAGTCCCGATCTAAATATCGACTCAACACGAGTCTGTATCTGTCGTCGATTGTGCTTACTTTTCTTTCTTGAGTTAGCCTCTAGACTCTCTGGTTTTGTGAGTACTAAACAACGACCAAAGTCACCGCAGATCGCCTGTGTCCATCCAGAAAAGAACTGCTGTAACTTCTCAAGGCCGGTATTCTCGGTCGATTCAATTCGATCTAACAATGCTTTTGTATTATCAAGCGCAATGCTGCCGATTTCGTACAGTAGTTCGTCTTTGCTTTTGGCGTAATAATACAGAGCAGGCTTTGTAACATTAAGAATCGCAGCAATATCATCCATCGTTGTGTTGTGAAAACCACGCTCGTTGAACAGTATTGCCGCGGACCTCAACACCTCGAGCTTGCGCGTCCCATAAGAGACGCCCTGTCCTTTTGGAATACCCAGTAACTGTGACATGTTAAAAGCTGCGCTCTGTCTGTCTCGGGGTTACTCGGGTGCTCTTAAGTTCATCATGATAGGACGATTAGATTCCTGAATCGTCGCTGGGTGATCAGCGTCTGTAAAGTCGCAAATCTCTTCCCATGCATCATTAACGTCTTCGGGCGTGAAACCCTCTTTGATACTGAAATTGGTACCTTTTGTTCGCTCCCAACGCACCTTGCCGATCCAACCTGCACCGACTTCGTACAGACCACCGGTCTCACTGCTGTTCTCGTCACAAAGCTTCAACACTAAAGGCATGACAAACTCGGGACGAAGTGCATCGACAATTTCCTGCGGCATAACTGTTTCCGTTAGCCGAGAGCCTGCTATCGGTGCAATAGTGTTTACAAATACGTTTTTATTGCGACCTTCGAGAGCCAGCGTTTGCGACATACCGTGCAGACCAAGCTTGGCCATTGCATAGTTAGTTTGACCGAAGTTGCCATAGATACCGGCAGCGGATGCGGTGAATATGATCCGACCGTAGTTTTGTTCTCGCATATGCGGCCATGCGGCGTGTGTGACTTTATAGGCACCTTTGACATGGACATCATAGATAAGGTCCCAGTCAGTATCAGTCATCTTGTGGAAGGTTTTATCTCGCAAAATACCGGCATTGTTAACGACAATGTCTATCTTGCCAAAAGTATCCATAGCGGTTTGTACAATTTTGTCGCCATCCGTAACGGAATCATAGTTTGCAACAGCTTCGCCACCGGCAGCCTTAATTTCATCAACGACAACGTCCGCGGCTGCTTTGTCTGAGCCATCGCCAAATGCAGATCCACCAAGATCATTGACAACAACTTTGGCACCGCGCGCGCCCATTTCAAGGGCGTAAGTTTTGCCAAGCCCATTGCCTGCACCGGTTATGATAACCACTCGATCGTCAAATCTTACGTCTGACATAGTTCTCTCCATTGTAGTAATTGATTGTTCTGTTGATGAAATTGTTCTGTTGATAAGGTTGTTCGATTGATAAGTGAGCAGAAAATCCAAAGACCCCAAACCGCAGTTTCGAAATGCCGTTTAGGGTCGGTTACACACGTTTGTATGATGCTCGATTCAGTCGTTAGTCTTTTCGCAGACTGACTTGAGTAAAATCAATCGTTCGAATACATGGTCACAACACATGCTCCACCCAACCCAAGATTGTGCTGTAGTGCATGTCTCGCGCCCTCTACTTGACGTGGACCCGAGTCACCTCGAAGTTGCCAGACGAGCTCAGTACATTGCGCCAGTCCGGTTGCGCCCAGCGGATGTCCTTTTGACAACAGACCGCCTGATGGGTTGGTCACAATTTTACCGCCGTAGGTATTGTCACCATCCCAGATGAATTTTTCCGCAGTGCCTTCAGGGGTTAAACCTAATGACTCATAGCTGAGTAACTCGTTGGCTGTGAAACAATCGTGTAGCTCAACGACTTGAACGTCCTCTGGACCAACGCCAGCCTGTTCGTAAACTTCTTTTGCCGCTTGTTTCGCCATGTCGACACCAACAAGCTTGCGCATGGAATGGTCATCTAACGTACTGGCAAAGTCTGTTGTCATTGACTGTCCTTTAATCGAAATTGCATTGTTCAAGCCATGCTTCTTTGCAAAATCTGCGCTACAGATAACTGCGGCGGCCGCCCCGCAAGTAGGTGGGCAACACTGATAGCGAGTTAAGGGGCCGTAGATATGAGGTGAATCCATGATCTGCTCAACCGTCAGCAACTCTTTAAAGACTGCATAGGGGTTGTTAGCGGCATGTATTCGAGCTTTCTCCGAGATTTTCGCAAAGGTTTCGTCTTTCGTGCCAAACTCCTCCGCATATTCGCGACCCGCGCCACCGAAGTACTGCGCCGCACCGGGGGCTTTTTTATCAATGCCCTGCACGTTTACCATTTCTTTAAACATTCGCTTCATAGGATTCGGACGATCAGTAAAAACCGCACCGAGTGCGCCAGGTACCATTTGCTCAAAACCCAGAGCCAGAGCGCAATCAACCATACCGGATTCGACTGCTTGCCTGGCGAGAAACAAGGCTGATGATCCGGTCGCACAATTGTTATTAACATTGATCACGGGGATTCCGGTCATACCTAAGCCATACACGGCTGCCTGCCCTGCTGTCGAGTCACCGTAGACATATCCGACGTAAGCCTGTCCGACATCTGAATACTTTATGCCAGCATCTTCTATTGCGATGCGAGCGGCTGTTTCACCCATAATCGGATAATCATCACTTTGCCCAGGTTTGGTAAATGGAATCATGCCAACGCCGGCTACTTTTACATTCTTAGTCACTTGAGTCCCTCTCGCTTCTTTTATGGAAAATTATTGTAAAAAATTCGTCTCAAAAATTGCTTTACTTACTGTTGGGTAAACAATAATAAATCCGCCCTGATGCTGTCAACCTTGCGACAGCACTGATTACTTGGAGCAGTGATGGCGGTAATTGCTGAAGACCCTCAAATATGGTCTATTGCCACAACGAAAAACACCTAATACGTAATACTTAACGAGCGGACAGTTATGGATAACAAGATTGCATTAGTCACTGGCGCCGGCTCAGGTGTCGGACGCGCTTGCTCAATCGCATTGGCGCAACAGGGTTTCTTTATTGTCTTGGTGGGCAGACGTGAAGCTGCTTTAAATGAAACCCTCGCCGCTTTACAGGAGGGTGCTGGCATCGCCTGGACTGCGGACATTAGTGACCCGACGGCGGTCATTGAGCTGTTTAAGAGGGTTGAAACTGAGTATGGGCGCTTGGATCTGCTTTTTAATAACGCAGGTACCGGCGCACCACCAGTGCCTTTAGAGGAACTGACCACCGAACAATGGCAACGCGTTGTTGGCGCGAACCTAAATGGTACGTTTTATTGCTCACAGCAGGCGTTTAGGTTGATGAAACAACAACTGCCGCAGGGAGGCAGAATAATCAATAACGGTTCTATTTCTGCGCAATCACCCCGGCCAAACTCAGCACCTTATACAGCGACAAAACACGCCGTCAGCGGCTTAACTAAATCACTATCGCTAGACGGTCGAGCCTTTAATATTGCCTGCGGTCAAATCGACATCGGTAATGCATTGACCGAGATGACAGCCAGAATGAGTCAAGGGGTGCCGCAAGCTGACGGTAGCCTTGTCGCAGAACCAACCATGAACGTACAGGATATCGCCGCCGCCGTTGCTTTCATGTCGCAATTACCATTGGAATCAAACGTGCAGCACATGACTGTGATGGCAACCAAAATGCCATTGATCGGGCGCGGTTAGAATAGCGCGTCAAAAAAAAACGTTAGGATTGGCGTGAACAAAATAGAAAATAGAAACAGAAAACAGAAAACAGAAAACAGAAAACAGAAAACAGAAAACAGAAAACAGATAATAGATAATAGATAGAAGCTGTGTCCCTGTTTTGAAAGGGACACAGTGCATGGGTAACAGGCAGATTTAAACAGACTTAGTTAAAACGAGCTTGTCAACATTAACGCTTAGCGCTAATCATCATCCGCCAATTTAACCAGCATTTTGCCCGTGTTTTGTCCCTGCAATAGACCGATCAACGCGGCAGGCGCATTTTCGATACCGTCCATGATGGTTTCCTCATACTTCATTTTGCCCTGCTTCATCCAGCTTCGCATATCGGTCAGGAATTGCTCTCGCATATGATTGAATTCATATACGACAAACCCTTTCATCGTAACCCGGTTGTAGATCAGGTTCGATAAGGTTGTGACACCTTCAGAGCGAGCGCCTTTGTTGTTATATGCCGAGATCATGCCGCACACGGGGATTCTTCCCAACGGACGCATTTGGCCGCAGGCCGCATCAAGGTGCGCGCCACCGACATTCTCAAAATAGACGTCAATGCCATCGGGCAAGCCAGCGTGAAGTTCACGGGAGATGCTTGAGGTTTTGTAGTTAAACGCATGGTCTACGCCGAGCTCATTCTTCAAATAGGCAACCTTTTCATCGGAACCGCAGCTAGCCGCAACCCGGCAACCTTTTATCTTGGCGATCTGGCAGACAACACTGCCGACTGCACCCGCCGCTGCAGATACAAAAACGTTCTCGCCTTCGGCTAATTGACCGGTGACTAACAGACCACCGTATGCTGTTAATCCGGTACCACCAAGAATATGCAAATGCGTCGTGATCGATTCGTCTTCGAGCGTAATTAGATTCAAATCACTGCCATCTGACAAATAATATTCGCGAAAACCAGCACGATGAATGACATAACTGCCCTCGGGGAATTCAGTGGACGCGCTGGCGATGACCTTACCTATTGCGCCACCTTGCATGGTTTCATCTAGCTTTGTCTGACCATTAGAAAGCGCCGGTCGCATCGCCGGATCAACCGACATATAGAGGTTCTTGACGACGATGTCCGATGCCGTCGGATTTAGTGTGTTCTCGATAAGCGTAAAATCCGAGGTTTCGGGAAGACCGTTCGGGCGTGTCGTTAGCTGGATTTCTCGACTGACAATTTCTGACATGATTAATCTACGTTAATTAGGTTGGCGTTATCGTATCACGGTTGCCTTTTTTATCTCTAGGATATCGAACACAAGCCTTACAGGTCACTTTGCTGAAGTGAGGTGACACAATAACTAACGCTTTTGCCAAGCAAAATTTACCCTCACAGCAGTTGCTGAACAAGCATCGCGAAAAGGATAGACTGGAAGCCGAAAACTAACATAACTAACTAAGCCAAATACTAAGCTAAGGAATCATCATGAGTTACCCTACCCCTAATTTCTCCCTCGACCTAAGCGGTGACGTTGCTATCGTCACGGGCACCACATCAGGCTTGGGCAAACGCTTTGCACAAATCTTAGCCGCATGCGGTGCAACCGTCGTTCTAACGGGACGCAGAGTCGAGAAGCTAGAAGAACTGGCTGAGGAGATTCGCGCCAACGGTGGTATATGCGAGCCGATCGCAACGGATATGACCGATCGAGAAAGTATCCGAAACATGGTTAACGCAGCAGAAGCAAAGTTTGGCACCGTCAATATTCTGATCAACAATGCTGGCGTACCCGATGCACAAAGAGCCGTTCGCATGTCCGACGACCTGATCGACTCAGTGGTTGATACTAATCTTGTCGGCCCCTATGTGCTTTCCTGCGAAATTGCTAAGCGACTCATGGCTGAGAAAAAACCCGGTCGAATCGTCAATATATCGTCTATCGCAGCCTTTAATACCAGCCCTGGTTCCGCCGCAGCACTGTATTCAATTACAAAATCGGGCGTGGTTCGGATGACCGAAGCTTTGTCGGTTGAATGGTCTAAATTCCGTATCAACGTCAACTGTATTGCACCAGGCGCGTTTTCGTCTGAAATGATGGACGGCATGCTAGAGCGCATGGGTGATTTTACCAAGTCGTTTCCAAGAGAACGTATTTGCGATCCTGCTCAAATGGATAGCACATTGCTATTTCTCGTGTCACCTTCGTCTGAATGCGTCACAGGTACCGTAATTAAAATTGATGATGGCCAGGGATCGCGTTGAGCAAAAGTTGTTTAACCTAAAGTCGTCATAACCTAACGTAGTTGAAGCTCAGCTATCGAACGATCATTGAAAGATGATTGATGATTGATGAT
>JAQXDL010000002.1 GCA_029251375.1 Pseudomonadales bacterium
AACTATTCTGGCAAAGAGGTTTACGGCTAAGACGCTAACTCTCTATTGGACGTCGTCATTAGTTGCTAGTACGACGCTTGACCATGACCTTGCTTCTTCTTCATAGCTGAAGAACTTTGCCTCACAACCCGGACCGCCTGCAATTTCGAAATAAGCCCCAAAAAGATTAATTAAACCTTTAACCATGACTTTTTTAGTGACCACGGCTATTTTTACTCTAGGATTATCTCGATAAAAAATAACTTCATCCCCCGCAAGTTTTTTTATTGTATCGCTACTTACAGAAAAGCTCGTTACAGCACTAAAGTCGTACAATTTATATTTGACGTGCGTAATGCCTTTTCTTTCAATTTCACTCTTAAAGCTAAGCAGGTCCTCGTCGCTGAAATCATTTTCAATGCCGAATTAAATGCCGTAATCTTCGAATACTACGCTGCGCACCATTTTATTCTTCCTCAGCCCCTAATATTGATACTTAAAGCCTGCACTTCCGAAACTTTGACCACCAACGGCTGTGCATTTACTCCAAACAGCATTTACTTTTCGCATTTGCTTTTTATGTTAGAGAAGTTGTTTGCAGAGGCACAAGGTACCAATAGTGCGCATATTTATCGTTGAAAAAATTATCCTGAATTGCCGAAATTGTCTAGAAGAATTACTGTGGTTTTTAACTTTCATAATTTGAAGACGCGTATCACACACTTTATCGCGCACACTTTTAACGTGATTGCGTACCCAAAATAAGATAACCACCCTCTAAATAACACTGACGCCTGCACCACCTAGATTTGATCTTAACCAACATCAGCGCAAGGCAACACTCGAGCAGCCATAGCTTGATCCGGCTCATTCAATGCACGAACACATTGTTTCACGGTGTGCGTGTGCTAGAAGTGAGTATCCAATATTGTTTCCTGACCGATATCTTCTGACAACAAGGTTCGAGACCCACCCCGAATTCGTTCGCGGCACTAGCCTACGCCGTCCCCTGGTATTTCTCTTCTTGCCGAAAGATGGTGATTACGGCTACAGTCACCTATCGAGGCGAAAGCCCAACACGTTTAGGAGATAATATAGTGACAAATCCGCAAGTCGTAATCAGTGGGGCTGGCCTTTGGACACCCGATCATACTGTCAGCAACGATGAGTTGGTGCAAAGCTACAACGCCTATGCGGAAATCTTCAACGCCGAAAACGCTGATGCCATTGCCTCGGGGGACATTTTGGAAAAGCCCCTGTCGTCATCCGAATTCATCGAAAAGGCATCAGGCATTAAATCACGCTATGTGTATATCAAAGACGGCATTCTTGACCCTGAGCGAATGACGCCAAAAATTCCTTTGCGTGGTGAAGATGAAATATCCGATCAAGCTGCAATAGCAACCATCGCGGCGCGCAAGGCGATGTCAGCGGCGAACAAATCTGCTTCGGATATTGACGCAGTGATAGTTTCCTGCGCTTACACACAACGCTACTACCCTGCCATCGCAATCGAAGTGCAGCATGCGTTAGGGATAGATGGCTTTGGTTTCGATATGTTGGTGGCCTGCTCGGCCGCTACCTTTGCATTGCAACGCGCCTACGAAATGGTGGTGGCGGGCACCGCACGCAGCGTACTGGTCATCAATCCTGAACTCACATCACCGCAAAACAATTTCCGAGACCGTGACAGCCACTTTATTTTTGGTGATGTGGCAACCGCTACCATTGTAGAAAAAGCAGAAACCTGTCATTCAGATCATAGCTATGAAATATTAGATATGAAGGCAGCGACAGTATTCTCCAACAACATTCGGTCCAACATCGGCTACATGGTTAACGCAAACGATGATAACCCGCTGCGAGAATACAACTACTTTCACCAACAGGGCCGCAAGGTGTTTAAAGAAGTCTGCCCACTGGCGGCCTCCCACATTCAAGCAAACGTTGAAGCAGCAGGGATTGAAGTGAGTGACGTTAAACGCTGGTGGTTACACCAGGCCAACATCAACATGAATCAACTCATCGCCAAAAAATTGCTGGGCCGCGTGCCGGATAACAAAGAAGCACCCACTGTACTCGACACCTATGCCAATACCGCATCCGCAGGGTCGTTGATATCCTTTAATCTCAACCACGAGGATTTAGTGCGCGGCGACTACGGTGTGCTTTGCTCCTTCGGCGCGGGTTATTCGATTGGCAGCCTGGTTCTTCGAAAGCGCTAAACGGCGGAATCCGCAGGGGTTATCGAAACTATAGAATCGACGCATAATGCCAATTTGTAACTAACGTGCTCTGCTTCTCTGCTCTACTTTGACCGGACCCCAGCTTTTTTTACCTTCACGAGACCCTTAGATCGGTAAACCACCATGCAACTATTTACCAAAATTGTACTTTATACAGACGATCAGGGCTTCGCCCAATTTCGCGAGGAAGTTGTAGAGCTATCACAGGGCAGCCCTCGGTCAATGCTCTCAGCGCTGAGCCCTTCCGGCGGCTATCAGCTACGCCACAGTCCCGTCGGATTTACGAAAGAATTTCATTGCACGAAAGACCCGCAGTTCGTCTTTATTTTGTCGGGGCAGATGCAAATCAGCCTTCAAGATGGCTCGTCAAAAACGTTCACAGCCGGTCAGCATTTTTATTCCAGCGATCTGTTACCCGACGGTGCGACGTTCGATGCAACCATTCACGGCCATCAGAGCCGCCAAGTTGGCGCTCAACCACTGGAGACTCTATTTGTGAGAGGATGAATTGCGGTCAGAGTGGGACGCAACCGATTCCCTAAGCTATCAACCCCTTCGATCGTTCTCGATACTTCGCCGGTTTAGAATCTGACACACACAACCCCCTTACACCACCAACGTGTTCACTTTCAGCACGGTTAGATGCGCTTCCCCGTCGCGGTAAGCTGACTGCCGCCACAACCGCGATGTGCGCTTAACCAATATCAACACATGGCGACACCCAGACACCAGAAGGTTGATCCGGACTCGCGTCTTAATCATTCTAAGTGCAGATGACGCTTAGCCTACCCCCTTTCTTCACCACCTATTGATAATCAGCGATTAACATATCGGCTGCTTTTTCAGCGATCATGATCGTCGGTGCATTGGTGTTACCACCCACTAGCGTTGGCATGACAGAAGCATCGATGACTCTTAGGTTCTCGATACCACGCACTCTCAATCTCGCGTCCACTACCGCCATATCGTCGTGCCCCATCTTGCAGGTGCCGACCGGATGGTAAATAGTCTCTGCATTTTTGCGAACGAAATCTTTTATCTGATCATCGGTTTGTGCGTCACGACTAGATTCATGCTCGAGCCCAACAACCTTTTGAAAAGCGCTGGTATTGAATATCTTTCGCGCTACTTTCACGCCTTCAACGAGCACATCAAGATCTTGTTCTGCCTCAAGGTAGTTCGCTTTTATCACAGGGTCAGAGAATGGATCATTCGATGCCAACGTGACTTCACCGCGGCTCTCTGGTCTTAGCTGACAGACATGAATAGAGATACCCTCGCCTTTCACCGGGACACGACCGTGATCGATCATAAAGGCCGGAATAAAGTGTAATTGGATATCAGGCACTTCTAAGTCTGGCCGCGTTTTCAAAAAAGCACCGGACTCTAAGGGATTATCTGCACCGATGCCCTTTTTAAACATCAAATAGTTCAACAATATAAATGGCAATTTGTACTTCTTAATCTTACCAGCAAGCGACATTTCAGGATCAGTCACATAGTGTTGAATGATGACATCGAGATGATCTTGCAAATTTTTACCGACGCCTGGTAGATGATGCTTACACTCAATTTTGTGCTCCGCCAGTTCAGACTCATCACCAACACCTGACAGTTGTAACAACTGCGGCGATTGTACAGCGCCAGCGCACATGAGCACCGCTTTACTGGCACTGACTTGAATAGCCTTACCATCATGATCGTACTCAACACCGGTCGCTTTTTTATCTTCGATCAACACTTTAAGCAGTCTTGCGCCAGTGGCCACGGTCAAATTAGGCCGTTCTAGAACGGGCTTTAAGTATCCGTGCGCTGCGCTGCAGCGTTGACCACCAACCTTTGTCAGCTGGTATGGGCCAACTCCTTCTTGGTCGGCACCGTTGAAGTCATCGTTATAGGCGTAGCCAGCTTCAACACCCGCTTCTATAAAAAGTTTGTGTGAGGGTAACGCGGCACCGCCATCCTTCACGTTCAGAGGTCCACCAACGCCATGAAACTCATCTTCACCACTGTTTTGATGAGTATCTTGAATACGTTCTTGGTTCATCGATTTCTTGAAGTAAGGCAGTACCTCATCAAAGCTCCAGCCCTCATTACCCAGCTGTCGCCAGCGATCAAAATCTTGCGCATGACCTCTAATGTAAATCATGCCATTGATAGAACTGGATCCGCCTAAACCTTTACCGCGCGGCCAAAACAATCGCCGATTCTCAAGATGGGGTTCGGGGGCCGTATCAAAGGACCAGTTATAAGTGGTACCTGATAACAACTGTCCAACACCGGTTGGCATACGGATAAAGGGGCTAGTATCCTTTTTGCCTGCTTCTAATAGCAGAACTTTTGTTTTCGGATCAGCAGACAAGCGATTTGCCAACACACAGCCCGCTGAGCCAGCACCCACAATAATATAATCGTACATTGTATTTTTTAACCTGAAGAAGAATTGCGCGATTCTACACGAATTTATCGCGCCCAAATAGAAACTAGCGTTGGAGTAAGAGCGTGAATTGAACACCCCTTCTGTTTATTTATGATTTCAGTCTATCTCGTCTAGTCACACGCCAATCTGTGACGCACACAAAATGCCCATCAAACCGTCAACGTGATTGCCTACAGAACGATAGGGTGAGCCCCACCACCACGGCCGGCTGACGTCCGCCGCAACCTCGATGCGCTCTTAACAAAGATCACTGAAGAGCGCCTTTTCCGAAAGTTCTGCTGGATTCGGGTCCGTTATTTCTTATCATCACAATGAAGACTGTTTTAACGCGCTTGGCTTTACTCTTCGATAGGTCACGTAAAATTTCCGCGCCATGTAAAAAGTGTTTTCTATCAACCAACTACAAATTTGGAAGCGCATTTCACACTCTCTTGGGAGGCTCACTACCCCATATTGTTTGGTGAGATTGGGTTTCAGCAGCGTAAATGAATTCCCTTTTTTAACCTGCACGCAAGTTGACTAAAAGCCCTTGCGGCACGCTTGAAGAATCAATCTTCTCATCTCGCTGGGTATTATGAACTGAGAAACGGCAGAGAATCAATTGGAGCCCAAAACAGTGTAGGACCAGTCGCGCCGTCTACTCTCCGTCTACAGGGATTAGTGATCTCTTTCGAAAATGATGAGTTTGCGTCTAAATGTACTTTTTTAGCCCCATCGTTGCTTGGTAGAGGACAGCGGCTTGTGCCCCGCTAACGTTGCGGAAAACGAGGCAAGGCATTCTAAAATGTTTTGGCCGCCCACCGTTCTCGGCCAAAGTTATCATGTCAGCTAACGCCTGCAACTTGAGAGCGCGACGTTAGCCTGCCCCATCTCGCTGCGACTTAGGACTTCCTTCGTCTTGTTGCTTTTCGGTTGGCATGTTCCGAAATTCTAACATCGTGAATATCAGCCCGATAGCCATCAATATAAAAACAGCAATTGCATAGAAAACTAAATGATCGGCTATCATTATTGTTCTCTCCTTGCCGCTAGGCTTGACAGTTTGAAGTAAATTCCGAACGCGAGAATAGATGGAACCCAAATGGCCGTGAAGAGCCCCTCATTCTGAAAACCTTGGAACCACAGTAGGCCCGATATCGCGAAAGATACAGCGACGGCGAGCAATATAAATAAGTCGGACAATTTGAACATACTGATTTCCTTGTGAAGTAATTAGTAAAGATTCGGCTACAGCAGGAACCCTTGCTATAAACGATGAAATCCAATCGCTGCAAGCAGCAGACCTGCTATGGTCAAAGCGGCCGGGAAACGGAGCCCGACGATACCGAAAACATCTATCATTGAAGGCGCTAGCCCTAGAAATCCTAGCGGCACCCACAAAAAGAAAGGTGCAGCTATCGCGACACCGAGAAATCCTAGTGCAGGCAGCAGGTAGTTTTTTGACTCTGCTTGATCGCCATTTGAGGCAGTGGCTTGGCTGCTATTAAGCTTTACTGTTTTATTTGGCATCTTGCCCCGACCCGGTTGTTTCTGGCCGTACATTTCGCTCGCTAGTAAGTCCGATAAACTATTAGTGGACAGCCAATGGCAGTTGTACGCCGGTAATCTTCTACTGGTTCACTCCTGCACAAAGGTCCAATGTTATCTCGCTAGACAGGCACCGCGATCGATAACTATGTTAATGAGGATTCGAAACTGACTCGCACGAAATGCCAGTTACACCATTAGTGGGTTCACCAACAGAGCGATATCATATTGCGATGCATCAAAAGTGTGTACCCATATATATTTTCAGCATATCGCTTCGACATATAGCTAAAGAGTTATTGGCCTTGCACCAGCTTCTGAAGCAGTGACGGGTAGTCTGTCATTAACCCATCCGCGCCTATCTCCATCAAAGCCGTCATATCGTCTTTGTCATTAATCGTCCAATAGTGAACCAACATGCCCGCATTATGTGCCGCTTCAACAAACCGTTTTGTGGCGAGATTTAGACCACCAGAAGTCATCGGAATCGCCAATGCATCGATGTCATAGGGGAACAATTTTTCTAAATGGAGTATGTGCAAGATATAGAACAAACGAATTTCACTACCGGCAGCATAGGTTTGTGCACGCGGCGCTATCTTTCTGACCTCCTGCAAGGTCGACGGATAGAATGAAGCGATTAAAACGTGATCCCAACGATTGTATTTACCAATCATCTCAAGCAAAGCGCTGCGGAGCTCTTGCGTGTCATCTTTTAGCTCAATCACAAAACGATGATGTGGATAACGTTGAAACATTTCACTCAAGGTAGGAATCGATAAGCCTTTGCCACGATAGGGAAACGTCATATCGTCAGGCACCTTCTGTTTTTCGACGTCTTTATTAGTGTGATATGGCCACCAATGCGCAGCATCCAATTGTTGCAGCTCGGCTAACGTTAAGTCTCGAACGGCCCCTTGACCATTGGTTGTGCGATCAACACGTCCATCATGGATAACAATAAGATGACCATCCTTGCTTAGATGAACATCCATTTCTAACACGTCAACATTCAAATCCGCGGCGGCATCAAACGCTAGGAGAGTTGCATCGGGCTGCTCTAAATTGCCACCTTGATGGGCAATGTTATCGATTTGACCGAAGGTGAATTTAGGGACGGGTTGGCTTGGCAAGACCACTAACAAAAAGCTGAGTGCTGCAAATAGAATGACTAACCAAGTTAACAACGAGCGAAAAAAGTGCACAAGAAACCTTCGAAAAAATGCTTTAACGTTGTTGCATTCTACGGAGTTAGGCGGCCGTTTCAATTTGCGCTTTTTACACTTCTGGCATGTACTGCATAAATAAACGTATTGCGACACAACGTATTGCGCACAACGTATTGCGACACACAAAATAACAATCACACCATCAACGTGATCACCTACAAAACGATAAGATAAACTCGCCCACCAAGGTACGCTGCCGTTCGCCACTAACTTGGTGTACGCCTATCCAATATGAACACATGACGACACCCAGATATGAATTAATCGATTGCGACTAGCCAATGCACCATCACATCGTCTCGCGGTGTGCATGCCGAAGCTGGTTGTGTAGTGTTGATCGACTCACCCGAAAAGATTGCAGACACCGTAAAAGGAGGTTTGAGCAGCGCTTGTCGCTTCTGGCCACGACAAGGCCGGGACAACACCCAACATATGTCTAGGAGGACCCCTCTTCAGGTTAGATTAATGTGCAACCGAACACCATCGAACGACAGCCCACACTTAAAAAATCGATGGTAGGGTATAGCAAGAATTAGCCACCTTTCTGCTTGATCCGCCAAGTACATGACCTCTCTGAAAATGAGTTTAGCTTCAGTTCTCGATAGAAATGTGGTGGTTTTGACGAACTAAAGAACTGGATCGTACTGATAATCTCGGATTCTTTGCCATTTCAGACCGCAAGATCGAGTTAAATTCCACCAGCGTTAGCAGATGTCAGAATAGTTGGGTAGAGTGCTGGAACAGCCCCTCTGGCGGTGAACGGTTCCTGGCCTGGGACGCCTCATCCAGACCCAGGTGTTGCAGTATTTTTTCTATGACGTCTGCGTCCTCTATACACGCAATAATCTTTGCGTTGCTACCGCATTTCTCACACTTCTCGATTTCGATAGCAAAAACTCGCTTCAATCGCTGAGCCCACGTCATTGAATAGGTCTTGCCCCGAGATTGTGAGACCTGCTCCGATTCATCTTCTGGCATTCCTGGCACAACATGCGCTCTCAACTTGCTCCGAGGCGAGAACACACCATGAAACCGGGTGAGGTTCACCCTCGGCTTTGGGACCAATGCCGCCAAGCGCCCTATAAACTCCATTGGGCTCAGGACAACGTGGGAGGTGCCATCGTCGTAGGGAGTTTTTAATGCAACAATCACGTTGCCATTACTGGCCAATAACAACCGTTGCTCAGCGATGGCAGGACGCGTGATATACCGGCAAAGATGCTCAAGCTTCTTACGCTGATTGGACTTACAGGCCACGCCTGCGTGCAGCGAGAAGCCCGATTGCTTACTGACAAGTTCACTCGACTTCGCTTTATTGTCACTGGTTGGTATAGCCTGCAGTGTCAGCGCTTTCCTTCCTGCATTCGGACCAAAAGCTAATCGGTATGTGACAGAAGCGCCGATGATGCTGTGCATCGCATCGTCATCCTCAGCTACCAGATCCAGGTACTCAGACTCTGCATCACGGTAGAGATATCCTGATCGCTCCAGATATCGGGAGACCCGTTTGGCAATCTTATGAGCGATCTCGTCAAGGTCTTGTGGCGTCGGCGGCTTCACTGGCCAGAAGTAACCGTTCGCGTCATAAGCACCATTGAGGTAAAGCATGTGGAAATGTAAGTTGAGGTTGAGGGCTGAACCGAAGCGTTGTATCAGTGTCACCGCACCGCTTTGCGTCCCTGACTTCACCGTTCTCCCCGACCGTTTAATCAGAAAGGTGCTGATCACACGATGCACGATGGTCAACACGCGGCTCATCACCTGCGGGTTAGTTGCAAACAAGTAGCGCAAGGGGAATGGGACGCTCAACACCCACTGCCTAATCGGCCTCTTGGGCAAGACCTCGTCAACCAGGTGCGCAGCACTGTCAGCCATGCGCCTGGCGCCACAGGAAGGGCAGAATCCACGGCGTTTGCAACTGAACGCCACCAGTTTCTTGTGATGGCAGGGCTCACATCGAACACGCAGGAAGCCGTGCGCTAGGCGACCACACTTCAGGTAGTCCTCGAACTCCCCGACAACATAACCGGGCAAGGATCTGCCCTGCTCCGATAACATGTTCTGAAACTGAGGCCAGTGTTCCTTGACCAGTTGATAAAGAAGCGTGTTCTAAAGAGGGTCTTTAACCTCTGTATTCTGTCTTCTGGCGAGTTTAGAATTAACGTATGCCGACAAAACAACCAAGCTCACGAACACCAAACAGCCGACAACCGAGAAGTGAAACCACTCAAATTGCGCTGATGGAAGCTGCTGAGAAACTCATCGCTCAGCACGGTGCACACCATGTGACACTTAAAGACATTGTTATTGAAGCCGACCAGAAAAACCCATCAGCTCTCCAGTACCATTTTAAGAATCTTCAAGGCTTGTTAGACGCAATTCATACGCGGCGCGCCAAACAAACTCAGATAAAAAGAGCCGAGATGATTGCTGAATTAGAGCGCAGCAAGCGGGCGGTCAAACTGCGAGATCTGTGTGAACTCATGATTATGCCGAGTTTTCTACTCGCGAGATCGGACATCAAGCATCGAAACTACGTCATGGGATTCAGCTTCGATATCGTGACATCCCGCGATTCAGCATTGGACAGAGCCAATAGAATTGGCGGTGGTGGTGAGAGCGGCGCTCAGTTGGGTGCCTTGCTGCGAGACGCACTACCCCATCTCAGCGACAAGACTTACAGGGCCCGAATGGATCTCGCGGTCAGAACCTGCAGTGCCGCCATGGGCAGCTATTTCCAGCAAAAAGCGCCTATGAACGGACCCAGGGCAGAATTCTTTTTAACCAGTGTGATCGATTCTCTGGAAGGGATGCTAAGCGCGCCAGTCTCTAAACAAACCAAAGACATTTTGAAACAGCTTTAATCCAGAGACAAGCCATGACACCGGTGCTGAGCAAACAGAAATAGATTCGGAACGTTTAAAGCCAGGCTTCTCGCTTAGCGTAATTCCACAACTCCCTGGAAACTGGACCCGTTGGCAAAGAACCAGGCTTCAGTAGGATTAGGTAAATGAATCGTCGTCCGGGTCTGGAAGTTCACAGTCCGTAAATGCCAGCCATCTGGCAATAAAGTATCGCTCGATGATACTGACCCTTGCTGCAATAGGCCGCCACCTTCGGGGCTCGCTGAGATCACCTGAATGTACTCTTTGCCATCAGGCAGGCAAAGTACGTCAACCTTGCGATCCGGCATGAATATCAGTGAGTGATACTTGTCCACTTTGAGAAGCTGTGGACCGCCGGGTATTGGCGTTTCTGCTCCAAGCGCTGGTGGATCGGCACAGTGAATAAACTGATGGCCGCTAATAACACGTTCAGAAACCGGACCGTCTTCAGCATTGCCGGGGGAACGTCTAAAATAATGCGCATCCATTACAGCGGTGCCACTACCAACGTTGATGAAACCGGACGGTAGACTAAGGTTTTCCAAAGTCTCACGATCCATGGGTAATCGAGATTGCCAGACAGTTTTTGATGTTAACTCCATCACCTCTGCATGAGGTTTGTGGCAGTCAATCATGAAGTTGATTTCTGGTATTTTGGTCATATCATTCTCATTGGGTCATCGTTAAACACTGATTCCCCTATCTTTTAAAACTATAGATTGTCCGCGAACATTGTGCCCAACGTTGATGTTAAGTTAACTACTCTGCTGTAATTACCGAGGCAGCGTGGGAGAATCCTGTTCTTAACATAGCAACTTCAGGGGGCGGCATATCAGCACAATGAAGGTTTAACCATAACCGCAACATCAAACGCCGTTTATCCGGGTCGGGGTCATCTTGAAAAGCCGAACGTTTGTGCATCATCGAAAAATTGTTAAAAATAATCATATCACCAGGTGCTAGTCTAAATGAGAATTTGAATTCATCTCTCTCGGCGATTTCCTCTACAGCTTTCAGGGCTTTTGATTCTGCATCCGAATAAGGGCTATTCGACACTTCGCTTGCTAGTTCGGCCAATTTCAAATTCAGCCAGGCTGTCATGCGACCTTCTTTCTCTGTAAATGTGGGAAATCTCATTTTCGAAACGGAACCTTCCTCCTGGTTATTCCCTTTTTCTTTACGTTGGTAAAGATGAAAGCCTCGGTGAAGCGCTTCGAGATGTTGTGGATGATTCTCCAGAATTTCGTTATAAATACTAAGTAAACTGACAACGGCATTTTCTCCGCCTGCAGGCGCCTGTTTAACGCAGAACAAAGAAGATACACCGCCACCATCGCAATGAAAGCGCAATTCATCACTACTGGTATATCCTCGGTCATCAGTACCCCTTTCAGCGCCACCGATCAGATCAGTTACCGCACCGATCAT
>JAQXDL010000014.1 GCA_029251375.1 Pseudomonadales bacterium
GGATATTCAAAAAATCACGGGTTAGCGTTATGAATTGTCTTTTAACGGCTCATTTACTGTTCTTTAGATGTCATAAAAATGCGTAAAAAAATTCAAATAGCGATCCTTGTGTTTGCCATCATCGGGTCGATTATCGTTGCTAGCTTTTATTTAGTCTCCGCCAGAGATGAAGTGTTTTACCTATGCGGGAATTTCGTCAAAGGAGTGACTCGCGCCAGTGTGACGAGACAGTTGGATACTGGGCTGTTCTTGCGCTACGAGCAGGTTGAAGATGGCCAAGATAAGACAATTCACGTCAACAGCTCGCTGACTCAAAATGTCTTCACCTGCACCATTTCCCTAGATGGTAATGATGAGGTTATTGAAGCTGTATTTGAATAACGAGCTAACTGCTTAAAATTATGTGCGTGCTGCATTAGCGGGATACATAATTGGGTGACTTAGGTAGATTGCTGGATCAATAGGCACTGCTGGTCTTGCGTTGTTTAACTGATTCATGAACCAGCGCAGTGGGGTTATTTACTAGCGTTGCTGATATGTTTGATATTAATGATGTTGTTGTTGTTGTTGATGTTGATGTTGATGTTGATGACGTTGCTTAACCTGCCGAGTTTCGGTCCCCAAATACGAAAATGTTCACATCGGTAAGGTTTATACCGAAACTGTTTGTCGACAGCATGAAACATTACTTTGCCCTGCCGAGGTAATATTTGAGATGATGTGCGCAATCACATGTTAATAGGCGACAAATGAATACTAATCAAAAACTGCTTGGCACATTACTGCTGTCATTATCTTTACTTGTGTCCTGCGGCGGCGAACCTGAAAAGAAAGCGTCTGAGGCGATGCCGACCGATGCGGCAGCGCAAGGATTGGAGCAAGCACAGGATCAACAACAGGAACAACAACAGGAACAACAACAGGAACAACTAGAGCAAGCTGAAAAAGCTCAGATCGACAAGTCCAAGCCAGATTGGAAGCAGAATCTGGAGCAACCTGAGCTCTACGCGTTTGAGTCGGGTAAGAGCTACTACTGGGATATGGTGACTAACAAGGGCGATATGAGCTTTAAGTTGTATCACGAGAGCGCACCGATGCATGCCACCAGTACAATGTTTCTCACTGAGATTGGCTTTTATGACGATGTGATTTTTCATCGCATCATTCCCGGTTTTATGGCCCAAGGCGGCGATCCAACCGGTACAGGTCGAAGTGGTCCCGGCTATAAGTACGCCGGTGAATTCGATGGTACGACAAGCCATACCCAACCCGGATTACTCAGCATGGCGAATGCTGGTCCTGGCACAGATGGGAGTCAGTTTTTCATTACTTTTGTAGCAACACCATTTCTTGATGGAAAACATACGATTTTTGGCGAGCTTGTGACGGGCGAAGCAACACTGGCGGCTCTCGAAACAGTCGGCAGTCGATCCGGCGCAACTAGTGAACGGATTGTTATTGAGAAGGCCACGATCAGAATCGAATAGCCTTTAGTTTCATATGTTTTGATACCGAGCCCTGCTAGGGCTCGGTATCAATATTCAGCTGCCAGATGCAATCACAACATTGCGTGTATGCTTGCCTTGTCGATATTTTTTGACGGAAGCAAGACAATAAAAGTAAGTACGCTGATTGTTAATCCGCTAAGCCAGCCAAACGCCAGCGCTAAACCGGTCAAGAATGCGTCGAGTCCTATGACTTGATTGTAATAAATGAGAAGAAAATAGTTGAAGCCGGCATCTTTGATGTCGAACGCTGTCGCCCCAGATCCATAAAAGTTTTTTGTTGAAAGCGAACAAGCTGGATTCTCCATTGATCTGTCTCGGTTAGGTGTTGGAAGTTAAGGCTAAACCTTTGGCCCGCGTCCTAAGTACAAAGTATTGGAAAATAAATAAGTGAGTTTCATTAACGTCAGTGGCTATTTTTCTGACCGGCAAGCATTTATTGGCCGGAATTTCATGCGCTTCGAATGAGGACGACTCCCCTTAGAGGTGCTTGTCATATCTACTTTTCGGTTTTTTTTTTCACCGTCAACAGGCAATTGATCGTGCCTATCATTCCTGTATTCTTTGAATCAACCAAATTAACAATGTCAGGCAGCGTGTATGAAAATTGACCTTTTTGATCCCGCCAGTTTTGTCGGTGGTCATCCCCATGAGCAATATGCATGGCTGAGGAATAATGCGCCGGTGTATTGGCATGATGAGCCGGATGGTAAGGGCTTTTGGGCGATCACCCGATATAAAGATGTTTATGACATTGGCAGGAATGCTTCCGTCTTCTCCTCTGAACCCACCATCATGATCGCTGACCCTGAGCCGGGGTTACCCACCCACGCAGGCGCCGCAAAAATGATGTTGATGATGGATCCACCGGAGCACACTGCTTACCGAAAACTCATTAGCCGGGAATTCACTCAAGGTCCAGCGAAGCACTACAACGAGCGGATTGAGATGTTAGCCCGACAAATAGTTGATGCGGTCATTGATCGTGGTGAATGTGATTTCATCTCAGAGGTCGCCGGCGAGATGCCGAGTTTTGTTATCGCTGACTTGATGGGGTTGCCGTTGGAGGATGGCCGGGAGCTATACAAGCTAACAGAAGTTATCCATTCCGCACCTGACTCACTGCCACCCAATGCGATCCCGGAGGCCATCGGTAAGATGTTTGAATATGGCATGACTGTCATTGCTGCTAAGCGAAGTAAGCCTTCAGACGACCTCGCTAGCAAGCTACTTGCGGCGGAACTCGATGGCAAGAAGTTAACCGATGAAGAGTTCCTGTTATTTTTTATGCTGCTGATCGATGCGGGTGGTGATACGACTCGTAACCTCGTCGGCACGGGCATGTATGAACTGCTTAAGCATCCAGGTCAGCTCGCACGTCTTCAAGCAGATCCCGATAAATACCTGCCGACTGCTCGCGAAGAGCTTTTGCGCTGGACATCGCCCGTTATTTATATGCGCCGCAGCGTGACTCAAGATGTTGAACTTCACGGTCAGCATCTTCGCGCTGGGGATAAAGTTGTTATGTACTACGGTTCGGCCAACCGTGATGAGGAGGCTTTTCAGTTACCGAACGAATTGAATATTTTGCGGCAAGGTGAGCGACACTTGGCATTCGGTGGTGGCCATCATGTCTGTTTGGGGCAATGGTTTGCTCGACTTGAGATTGATGCCATTATGAAAGAGGTCTTGCTGCGGATGAAAGATATTGAACTTTTGCAAGAACCTAGCTGGATGACTTCGAATTTTATTTCTGGCATTACTAAGATGCCTGTTCGATTTAACAGTTGAATATATTTTGAGTCGCCTCTAGAGCTGATAGGCGGCTATGCTACTATTTTTTAAGCTGCTGATTAGCGAGGTTAACTTTTTATGTTCGAATCCGATTCATCTGAATTGTTGTGTGAGTTAAGCGATCGCGTTCTAACGATTACGTTCAACCGACCTGATGCGCGAAACGCGCTTTCTACATCGCTAACAAAAAACCTTCGAGGTGCGCTAGCATGGGCCGCTAGCGCAAATGAAGTGGGCGCGATTGTTATTACCGGTGCGGGCAAAGCCTTCTGCGCCGGCGGTGATGTAAAGCGGATGGGTAGTGGTTCGTCAAAACCGGCGCCCAGTTTGCAGTCTCAATTTCAAGAAATGCGCGCGCGTCATCACGAGACTGCAGGGGTCTTAAGAAATATGCGTAAGCCTACAATTGCGGCGTTGCCAGGTGCTGCTGCGGGTGCAGGCTTAGCCATCGCGCTAGCGTGTGACATGCGACTGGGTGCACGCAGTGCTTTCGTCGCAACGGGCTACGCCGGCATTGGCCTGCCTGGTGATTACGGCGTGGCATGGCTGCTGACAAGAACCATTGGTCCGGCAAAGGCACGTGAATACATGTTAACAAATGAACGCATTACTGCCGCTAAAGCTGAATCTTTAGGGTTGTTCAATCGGGTTGTTGAAGATTCTGAATTACAAGTTGCTGCATTTGAGTTCGCCAAAAATTTAGCAAACGGTCCGCAGGTTGCTTTTGGTTATATTAAAGATAACTTGGATGAGGCGTTCGAGATTGATCATGCATCCGCGATCGATCGCGAGGCCGACAGATTGCTTAAGGCCCGAACCACCGCCGATCACAAAGAGGCGGTCAAAGCGTTTGCCGAGAAGCGAAAGCCCACTTTTACGGGTGAGTAATTTGTCGTTCCCTTTTTAACTAGACCTGGGTTCGCTTCACGTTACTCTAATTCGCGTTACTGATTAAGCTACAAGGAACAACACATGGCGGTACCCGATTTAAATTTTGGCGATTTGCTCGAAGCTGTTGCCAACGCGATCCCTGAGCGACCCGCGATAATTTACGGTGACCATCATGTTAGTTGGCGCGAGTTTGATCGGCGCTCAAATCGACTTGCCCGTTACCTCGCCGCGGCAGGGTTGAAGTCGGGTAGCAAAGTCGCCTTTTATTTACGTAATAGTCCAGCCTACCTTGAATTGTTTTATGCCTGTGCGAAGGGCCGGTTTACCCACGCCAATGTTAATTATCGTTATGTCGATCACGAACTGTTTCACGTGTTAGATAATTCGGACGCTGAAGCGGTGGTCTTTGATGCAAGTTATGCAAAGCAGATACAAAGCCTGCAACCGCGTTTGAGTAAGGTTAAAACCTATCTTTCTTTCGGAGAGGATGTCTTGAACGATTTTAGTTCCGATTTTGAAGCGGCCTGTTGCCAAGGTGATGACTCAGCGCTAGATGTCCAAAGGTCAGGTGACGATCAGTATTTTATGTATACAGGTGGTACCACGGGATACCCTAAGGCGGTTGTCTGGCGTCATAAAGATAGGATCGCTGTGATTGGTATGACCGATGCGCAAGATGCTCAAGCACACGGTGTTCAGGTTAAAGCATCGCCTGGTCCCGTCGTATTGCCCGCTTGTCCATTGATGCATTCGACTGGTTTAACGACTGCAATGGTAGCGTTAGTGTCAGGCGGTTGCATTGTGTTGTTACCTAATGAGACCTTTGTTGCTGAGTCGTGTTTGTCTGAAATCGACAAGCATAAAGTCGAAAGGGTGGCGATTGTTGGCGATGCATTCTCGATACCGATTTTAAACTGTTTACGTCAATATTCTGATCAATACGATTTGTCTTCTGTGCAGCTCATATCATCCGCTGGCGCTATGTGGAGCGAGCCGCGCAAGCGGGAGTTACTCGAATACTTTCCAAATGCGACCTTGTCTGACTCACTCGGGTCGTCGGAAGGCTCGAGGCTAGGATCCTCTATCATGACAAAGGGCGAATCAATCGGTACCGCCTCTTTCAAAGTTGGGCCGTCAGTGAAGGTATTTTCAGAAGGGCTTAAAGAAGTTGAAGCCGGTTCAGGCGAGGCAGGCATGATTGCCAAGGCCGGTCCTATGCCGTTGGGTTACTACAAGGACGAAGCGGGTACCGAGAAAACCTTCCCAACCATTGATGGTGTGCGATATTCCATGGCCGGTGACTGGTGTCGAATTGAGAAAGACGGCACGATGACTCTTCTGGGACGAGGTAATAACTGTATTAATAGCGGTGGCGAGAAAATTTATCCCGAGGAGGTCGAAGAGGGTCTAAAGCAAGTGCCCGAGATTCTCGATGCGGCGGTGATAGGCATGCCGGATGAACGTTGGGGACAAGCGGTTACAGCCTTGGTTAGAATGCAGCAAGGAAAAAATTTTGATGAAGAGCAAGTGACGCTTCATTTGAAGGCGGGGCTTGCAAGATACAAGCATCCAAAGGTTTATAAGGTAGTGGCAGATGATTTTCGACACGATAACGGTAAGATCAATTATCGGGCCGCTCGAGCGATGGTCGAGGGTTAAACGAAAAAAATTGTCAGGGTATTCTACAGGCGCTAATCAATGGAAAGCAGCATGCAAACAACCGATCGACGGATTTATGTTCAGAGCCGATATCTAATCGTCGTTGATCTATTCAAATCTTCAGTCATGCTACTGTTCATCACTTTGTTTCTTGCCGGGTGTACAACACCTAGCGCAGTAACACCCAGCGAAGAAGTTAAGATGGCCGAGACAAGCTATGACATGAATAGCTGGAAGACTGAAATCCCAGCCGCCTGCAACAGCTTCTATGATGGCTGTAACAATTGCCGACGCCCAGCCAATCAGGCTGGCGGCGATATAGCCGCTTGCACTCGCAAATTTTGCGCCCAGTACACTAAGCCGATGTGCCTTGATGAGCCGCAGGCCAACGTTGATAAGATAGGGTCAGAAGCTATAAACGAGCCTTCCGAGACCACTTACCATTGTGAGAACAAGACTGTGTTTACGATTTTCTTCGCTGAATATGTCGTTGATGATCAGCGCATGAAGATCAAGCCTGGGCAGGCTATGTTTCGTGATCATCAGTCAAAGACCGTTTACATGCTGACCCAGCAACCGACCGGGTCGGGCATGCTGTATTCAAACAAGACATTCGAGTTTCGTGGCAAAGGCGACGAAGCGATGATTCGACGCGCCGGCCAAGCGCTAGCGATTCCGTGCAAGGTTTATTCGCAGCCGACTGAACAGCACTAGAGCAGGTTCAGCACTTCGCTGACATTGCCATTTAGGTTGATGTCATCGCCGACCTCTTTACCCATAAGCGCCGCACCCATCGGTGCTTGTGGTGTCAGTACAAAAATATCTTTACCCTGAGAGTGAATGGTTAACCCACCCGACGTCATTGCCAGGAAATACCACCGGCATTGCTCGGCTGGATCCTCAAGTTCAATCAGACTGCCAACTTGGGCAACCGAGGAAGGTCGAATATCTAGGTTTGACGACAATGAGTTAAGCAAATCGTTGCTGAGACTTTTACCCAAGGTTTTGAATGATTCGATTGAGGTTTCGATCGCCTGCGTACGCAGTGATTGGCCATGCGCCAGGTAGGATGCCTCTAGCCCGAGCGTGTCATATCGGTTTTCGGCGATATTCTCCGTGTGGGTAGCGGTTTCTTTTGCCACATCCGCCGCGGCAATAGCGCTTTGTCTTTGCTGTTGTAATCGCTTGATAATGTCTTCAATAAGTAGGGACTTATCCACTATGATTTCCTGTCGATGATGCTAATCGTGCTGACTTGGATCGGCAGGTGTTGCCGCGTAGGATGTATTGTAATCAAATGAGTTTAAGGAACCAAAATAAATGCCACATACAATTATTAACGGCGCAAAACTTTGGTACGACGTCATGGGTGAGGGTGAGCCTGTGTTGCTGCACCACGGTTTCACCGCATCGCGTGTTAACTGGATGCCAATTGCTGAGCGTCTCGCCGATAAGTATCAGATCATCTTGATGGAGTGTCGTGGCACAGGTGAGAGTGAGGATACCGCGTCCGGTTACTCGCTTGAACAATATGCGAAAGACGTGATTGCCATGATGGATTTTTTAGGCATCGATAAATTTACCTATGCAGGCCACAGTATGGGTGGCGGTATTGGTTATGTGTTGGGGCTGAATTATGCGGCCCGGCTAACGCGACTCATCCTGATGGCACCCATTCCCGCTGCAGGAATTCCCGGTGAGCCCAATCAGGATATGATGAAACCACGCATGCAGGCAAGATTGGACGGCAATCGAGATTTCTTTAAAGCCGAAATGATTGCAACGCGGTTCAGAGAAGATGTTGAGACCGATGCATGGTTCGAAAGTCGGGTTGATCACTTGATGCGAGTGTCAGAGGGACATGTTCTGGGGGGTATGCAAACCATGCATGATCTCAATGTTGAAGATCAATTGGCTGAGCTAAATACACCTACACTTATGTTGGCGGGCGCGGTTGATGGTTTGCTTAGCGCGAACCTGAATGACTATATGAAGCTGCCTGACGCAACTTTACATGTGTTCTCTAGAGCAGGTCATGATGTAGCCGTTCACGAACCGGAGGGGGTCAGTGACGCAATCGATCAGTTTATGCAGCATGGACCTATGTCCGCTGCAAAGATCATGGCGCGGCTAACGTAAGTAGGTTAGTTAAACCCATATTTAGGAGCCTGGTTTTGAAATGAAGTGTTTTTTAGTATGACGAATAACGCTGTTTTTTATGGCAATCAACATATTGCGAACGGTATTCGCTCTCGCCTAATTGAAGATGTTAATGGTCTGACCATGCATGTTCTGGAAGCCGGTTATGATGAAGTTAGTGATATCGAAACCGCGGATAAAAAGCGTAAGCCGACAATTATATTCTTGCACGGCTTTCCCGAGTTGGCATTTAGTTTTCGGCATCAATTGAGTGCGTTTGCCGATGCGGGTTACCACGTCATCGCGCCGGACCAGCGAGGTTATGGTTTAACCACAGGCTGGGATGCGCGATACGACGGCGACGTTGCATCGTTTCGAATGTTCAATCTAGCCAAGGACATTGTTTACCTGGCGAAGCGATTGGGGCTCGATTGCGTCGATGGTATTGTCGGTCACGACTTTGGCTCACCGGTTGCTGCCTGGTGCGCATTAATTCGACCTGATCTTTTTCACTCTCTTGCCCTGATGAGTGCGCCTTTTGGTGGCCCGCCGCCCGCATCGATGAATCGAGATAAGTCCAAAGCCACGACGGCGGTTGATGGTCGAGGGCGACCTGCATCGATGAATGATTCTCTGGCGGCGCTCGAGATACCGCGTACTCACTATCAAACCTACTATTCAACCGAACCTGCGAATGCTGATATGTGTGCGGCAAATACTGGCTTGCGAGATTTTTTTAAGGGCTACTACTTTCTAAAAAGTGCGGCGTATAAGAAAAACATGCCAGCACCTCTCGACTCTTGGGCCGCAGAGCAATTAGCAAAACTGCCGCGTTACTACGTGATGGATCTGGACAAGACCATGCCGCAAACAGTTGACGCAATGATGCATGATCAACGTGTTAGCGACGCTGAAGATTGGTTGACGGACGATGTCATGGATGTTTACGCCGACGCTTATAGCAAAACTGGCTTTCAAGGAGGCTTGAACTGGTATCGTTGTTCAGTTGCCGCGGAATACAGTTCGGATCTAACGATATTTACCGGTCGCAAAATTGAGGTGCCTGCCTGTTATATCGCAGGTGCTGCAGATTGGGGTATTCATCAGTCCCCCGGACAACTAGAGAAGATGCAAACCAAAGCTTGTACTGAGATGACGGTAATGCCATTTATACAGGGCGCCGGTCATTGGTTGCAGCAGGAGAAGCCTGAGACTGTCAGTCATTTACTGCTAGACTTCTTTGCGAAACAACATTCAAACTAACGACGCGTACTCAGCTCATTGAGAATGCTTATTTATTGAGAATAGCTAATTATTGAGAGCAGCCATGACAAAACTCTGGACACCAATTTGCGACAAGCTTGGTATTGAATATCCGATCTTTGGTTTTGCGCATGATGTGGCGACGGTCGCTGCCATTACCAATGCCGGTGGCTATGGCGTTTATGGCGCAACAAGGCGATTCCCGCATGAGATCGCAGAGGAATTGGCGACGATAAAATCATTGGTAGGTGATAAACCATTCGGCGTTGACCTTGTGTTGCCACCGGGTATGCCAAAGCATAATTCTCGAGAAGCGATTGAGGCAGAAATTCCGCAAGAACATAAAGACTTTGTTGAAGGGCTGATCAATAAGTTCAAAGTGCCTGAGGCAAGTGGGCCGGGTATGCGCACTCGCTTTATTCGCTCAGCGGAAATTGAGAAAGATCAAATTGAAGCGGTGCTGGATTCGAAGGTCAATATGTTCGCTTGCGGTATTGGTGCGCCAAGCGATGTGATGCAAGCGGCAAAAGCTAGAAACCAAACAACTCTGGCATTAATTGGCAGTCCGCACCATGTACAACGAAGCATTGCCGCAGGTGTTGAGATTTTGGTGGCGCAGGGTTACGACGCCGGTGCACACACTGGCCCCATTGGTACCTATTCTTTAGTGCCGCAAATTGTCGATGCAGCGGGCGATATTCCGGTCTTGGTTGCCGGCGGTGTCGCCACGGGAAGACACATTGCTGCGGCACTCGCCATGGGTGCGCAAGGTGTTTGGATGGGTACCGCGTGGCTCTTGTCGGAAGAACATCAAGGTCATATGCATCCGGTCAACAGAGATAAACTCATTGCTGCAGGTAGTGGTGACACTGTGATTACGCGTTCCGAATCAGGTAAAACTTTTCGTCAAGTACGTACGGGTTGGAGCCAGGCGTGGGAGGCAGAAGACGCGCCATCACCGCTGAAGATGCCTTATCAGGATGTGCTCGTCGGCGATTTACTTGGCGCGATAGAAGAGCACGACATTGAACCCCTCATACATTCTGGCGCCGGCCAAAGCGTTGGCTATTTCGATAGTGTCAAACCCGTACAACAAATTATGGATGAACTGGTCAGTGAGGCAACAGAAGTGCTAGCGAGCCAAGCGAAATATCTACGCTGATGCTGGCTATTGCGCCCGGCGCGGTATGGTCCTGTTTGGTTTATCTGTGGTGACTTGTGGTGACTTGTGGTGGTTTGTGATGGTTGTTAGCAGTCTTCGAGGTGCGGGTGACTGCGACGCAGCTGGTGCCTGATGCCTAGCACTTAATGGCTAGTACTTAATGCCTAGTACTTAATGACTAGCACTTAATAACGAGTACTTAATGTCTAGTCCTTGATGCTTAATACCTAATGGCGGGTAATTAATGCTTAGTTTAAAAAACTTTGTAGATTCGTTAGATATTGCTCGTAGCCCTCGCGGCGAATATTGTGCCCCGCGCCCGGAATATCTGTAGCACGAAACTGATTGTTGGATTCAATCACCTTCGTTGCAATCTCGGCCGTGACCACGCCATCACGGCCAGCTTCAGCTCTAATAAGTAATGAGGGGCAGGTGATATGCGTCACAACTTCAAGCGTCTCAGGCCAATTTGACACCGACAGGCCAAGCATTGCGCCAGCGCGTACTTGTTTTTTGGCGATCGCCCAATCAGGAAACTCATCGTCGCGCCAGGTTGGATGCTGCACTTTCCCTGTTTGAATGATTTCTTTGTCAGATAAGGCTTGCTGGGCTTTCAGTTGCTGCTGATATGCGTCAAGTCTTTTATTCTGGTCATCTTCTGATTCGGCTCGAGTGCGTTCTTTCCACAATGGATCTTCAAGAATAATTTTTGAGACAAGATGTGGGTACCGCGCAGCAACACCGGCAACTGTGCTTGCACCCATTGAATGACCTAGTAACGCGGGTTTATCAAGACTCAGTGCAGTAATGACCCCCGCCAGATCCTCAATCAGCGCAGCGCTGCTTGCCGGTGCCGTACCTGACTGACCATGATTGCGAGCATCAACCATAATGACATCAAAGCGATCTTGTAAATCGTTTGCCACACGGCGCCAACACAGACCGTTGTCGCCAAACCCATGCGCCACTACTAGCTGCGGCTTGTCATTATTACCGGTTCGATAATAGTGAATGTTGAGCCCGTCGAGATCGACGTTGCTTTCTTGCCATGCTGTTGTTCTTTCGACAACGCCTACCATGCGTAGGCTTCTGGGGATTCACCAACAGCAGGGAAAATTTCGTCAATTCGCGCCAGCGTCGCATCGTTAAGTTGTATGTCGGGCACGTGCAATACTGACGACAACTGGGCGACGCTGCCGGGACCTATTATCGTTGCACTCACGCCGGGCTGGTGCAGTAGCCAGGCGAGGGCAATCGCACTTGGTGCTTCGCTAAGTTCTTCGCAAAGGGACTGGAAGTCATTCAATTGCTGTTGTCTTTCAGATATCGCATTCTTGATGCCTTGCGAATCGCGACGACCGCCAGTTTCGCTCGTTTGTTTGCCGCTCAGTAGGCCGCCCGCAAGTGGACTCCAAGGTATTAGACCTAATCCATATTCGCGGCAGGCGGGTAGTACTTCCATTTCTGCGCGTCGCTCAATTAAATTGTAGAGACCTTGCTCGGAGACTAGGCCTAGCTTGTTTGAAGCAATGGCTTTTTCATTAGCTCTGGCGATGGCCCAACCAGGAAAATTGCTGGAACCCACATAGGTAATTTTTCCCTGCGTGATGAGTCGATCCATCGCTTGCCAAATTTCTTCTATAGGCGCAGAGCGATCAATGTGATGCATCTGATATAAATCGATGTGATCGACGCCAAGTCTCTTTAGACTTGCATCACAAGCCATCTGTATATGACGTGCCGACAAACCCCGGTCATTTATATTGTCAGACATGGGCTCGTGAACTTTCGTGGCGAGGACTATTTGATCGCGACGGCTTTTGTCCTGCGCAAACCATTTGCCTAGAATTGTTTCAGTTGTGCCAACACCTAAGTCACCACCGTATTGGTTTGCGGTATCAACAAAGTTGATGCCGGCTGTAGTAGCGTGGTGGAGAATCTCAAAAGATTCGGCTTCGGACGTGCGAGGTCCAAAATTCATCGTGCCCAGACAGAGCTCGCTGACCTTCAGGGCGGAGCGTCCTAGTTGACGGTATTGCATAGGGTAAATCTCTTCGAAGTAGGTTTAAGGCGCCTGTAGTGTCGGCCCGGTGATGAGTTCTTCACTCGAATCGGCAACACAAAACTTGGCGAGCTCTTGCGCACGTGGCGAAAGCTTCTTGAAGTCTTGATAGGTGATACCAGGCACTATCGGCTCGCGAAACCAGGGTGCATAAAATTCCAAATTTGGGATTGATCGAATCGCATCAGAAACATTAGGTGTTCCGCCGTGCCATGCTCTTACATCGCGAATCATAATTGCCCCCGCCGGTGCTGGACATACCGTGCTGAGCCTCATCCATTCTGGCTCATGTTTTAAATTGGGAATCCGCGCGCGAGAATTCTGTGTGCCCGGTATCTGTCGAGTCGGCCCATTGAGTTTGGTGACATCTTGAGGCAGAAAATTGACGCAGACATAGGGACTCGGTAGATCTCGCAAACTCATGTGACCGCGCGGGTCGATGAAAGAGTTGAACGGTGTCGTCTTTGCGTCTTCCCAATCGCGTGTGTCTGGGTGTAAAGGTTGGTAGTCCGTTGCGCCCGGTAGGCAAAAGTCACCGCTGGCAGCCCGCAGACTATAGTCGGGAGATCCAAATATGGCATTGAGTAGTGTATGAACTGTTTCGTTTTCCAACATCATTTGCCATGCAGGATGATGAAGTTGACTGCGTGTCATGCTGGAGCCACCGAAAGAGTACCGGTGCGATCCTCGATTCCCGTAGCGTGTTCCATCTAGCGCCAAGATGTCATTTATAACCTCGTCACACCCTTTAGCCAAGAAGTCGATTTGTTCATTGTTGAGAACATCACCAACAACGACAAAGCCATCTCTGTGAAAGAGTTCAACTGCTCGCTCGATTGCAGTGGCTTCAATGATATCTAAACCCTTGATGCCATTGTGAGCTTCAAGGTGATTGATCAGTTTGACGACCTGCGGGTCATCTTTGGGCTTGTCTTTCCAGCCAATATTTTCGTTCAAATTTGCATCAGTGTCTTGCACGGTCACGCAATGTCTCCTTCAATAAATAACTTGCTCACCATAACGTTTTCCCAGTGTCTGAACCACTGGATGTGTGTCTCACATTTTTTCGATACAGCGTAAGACTTCTGCTTGGTATGTCTTGCCTCGCTCGTTAAAGAGGTCAACAACATTGAGGGAGGTGGGTACGTAGCCAAAACCAATCTTGTGCTCAGGATGCCATTGAAATAGCGAGCCGCCGAGTCCCATCCAACCATAAAATCCTTCGCGTCCGTCATTGAAGGCGCGGGCCAACTTAGTGCTTTGTTTAGATGTCTCACTAAATTTGGCTACGCCACCTTGTGTGAACGTCGTTGTGCCGAACCCCATCTTCGCTTCAATAGGTGCGTCGTGCATGGACTGCCATGCTGCGTCGTTGATAAATTCTTTGCCATCAATTGAGCCGCCTAGTGACATCATCGCGGCGATTTTTGCCAATGCCCGCGCTGAACAATTTGCGTTGGCTGATGGGGTCTCGCCCATTGCGACGGAAGGGTCGTTAAAAAATGCGATGCGATCCATGCCGACAAAAGGTGCTGGTGAACCCGCTGTTGTACCCTTTCTCATGTTCGGTAGGATTCTTGCCAGCCTGCCGACCGTGTGAAAAACATTGTGCTCCATGCGTCGACCAAGAAATTTTGGTTTTAAGCTTTGTCTAAACTGGAATCCGAAACCGAGTGGTGAGACAGGTATACGTTTATCGAGGTCTTCTTGTTTGACACCAATGTTGGCATCTACATCTAATGGATCGCTAATGTCTTCACGCAAAAACTCCCCAATTGTTCGGCCCGCCGGATCGATGCGACGGAACACTTCATTGACAATCCAGCCTCGAGTGACGGCATGGTATTCACGTCTGCTTCCATCACCATCTCGGAAACTTTGTGGGTGTGCTTCGATAATTTCGCCAATCTTGTTCTTCTTGATGTTATAGGTGCGTAAATCATCCGGTTTTATTGAGACGTTAAAAGCCGCCAAGCCGGCCTCATGTCGCATCAAGTCAGCGATACTGAGGTCTTGTTTGCCAGCGTTGCCAAACTCTGGCCAGTATTGCGTGACCTTTGCCGAATAGTCGAGCAAGCCTTTGCTGACCAAGGACGCCATAGCGATAGCCTCAAGGCTTTTGCCGCTGCTGAAGACGTTAATGAGTGAGTCAGGTGAAAACGCCGTGTTTCCATCGGCAGAAGCCCAAAGATCAACGACCCTGTTGCCTTGATGATAGACGCAAAGTTGATTGTTGCGTTCTTGCAACGTGCGCATATTTTTTTCAAATAGCATTTTGACGGATTCAAAGCCAGGCGCGACGGTGCCGTTGATTTGAATATCTTCGTTTTGATTCGTCATACTTCCTCCAACTCTGCGAGGCAGTAGTCTACTGCATTTATTCAAGGCTGACTAAATGTCTGAGGTTAACTAATGTCAATGGGTGTCTTTTTTGCGTTAGCATTTTTTCTTGTTTTTTGGTCTGTTTCAGATCAGTCTGATTTGGTTACTAAAAGCAAACAGCTGGGAAGTCATATGTCGGAAACAGATTTCAATTCAAAAACAACCGCGTTCGACGCACTTGACGGTAGAGACCTTACGTTGAAGACCATCATTGTTACGGGTGCCAATACGGGTATTGGATTTGAGACAGCCAAAGCACTCGCGCAGGCGGGTGCGAAAGTGATTTTGGCATGTCGTTCAAGTGGCACAGGTCAAGCGGCGGCGGACGCTATTAACCAAGAAACTGGCAATGATAATGCGGTATTTGCTGAGCTTGATCTTGGTAGTGTTGATAGCATCGTGAAGTTCACTGAGCAGCTTGATACAGATACTGTGGATATTTTGATCTGCAACGCCGGTTTGGTTTGTAGCAATTACGAAACGACCGGCGAAGGTATTGAGGCAACGGTTGGTGTTTGCCACTACGGCCACTTTTTGCTGGTCAAACTTCTGATGCCGCAGTTACTGGCGAGCGAGAAGCCTCGGATTGTGATGGTATCAAGTGTTTCGCATACATCCCCCGCCAAGTTAAGTTTTGATTTGTTTCCCATGCCTAAGGACAAATTCAAAATGATGGTCGCTTACGGTCAGGCCAAGTTAGCAAATGTGTTAATGGCCAATGAGCTGCAGCGAAAATTTGGCGCGCAAGGGTTATCAGCCTGTTCGTTGCATCCAGGCACGTTAATCACGACAGATATCGGTCGTCGGTCACGCTTTATGTCAATTGTGATGAAGCTTGTCAGTCCGTTGACTAAATCGCCGAGCCAAGGTGCGTCGACGACGATATGTTGTGCATTACAAGATGCGGACCGTGTTGCCGGTAAATATTTTTCGGATTGTCAGCCGCACGATATGTCGGAAGAGGCGCGGGACCCAGAGGTCGCAGCCAAGCTTTGGCAATTGAGTGAAGATTGGGTCGCGCAGGTTATGGATGCCCGCGCGAGTTAGCGCACTCATTCATCAATATTGTTGCCTATGCTGAGCATCACCGTTTTGATTTGCTCTATGGGTAGCTTTGGCGTTCTGTCAAAATAAAGTAGGCCATTGATCTCTTGCTGTACGTCGGTGAGCTGGGTCCAGACATAGCCGCTTAAGCCGGCCGCTTCATTGATCGATGCGGCCACCATGTTAAACCGCGCCAGCAATTCTTCTGCGGAGCTGGGCAGGTCGCCATAAGCAAATTCATCGCCGGCCAGTGTTGCAGTGGTAAAGCCGACCCCGCCACATTCCGTTAAAAGAATGGGCAGGTTCTTCACTTCAGCGCCGGGCAATGCGCCAGTGCGATAGCCGCGGCTTTCCACTTCGCCGGTGATACTCGATGAGGGCTCCTGCATTAATTTTTGTAATCGGTTTTCGATACTGTGAGATTCACCCTCATAGATATGTAGGGTCCACAGATCACCACTGGAATACTCCCAGCCGTCATTGCCAATCACTAATCGAGACTGGTCCATGGCGCGGGTCAGGCCGACGATGCCATCGGCGAAAGCCCGTTGTTCAGGTCTATCTACTTGATTCCAAATGCCCCAGCTTTCGTTAAATGGCACCCAAGCAATGATGCAAGGGTGCTGGCGGTCACGACGAATGACCGACAGCCATTCGTCGGTTAGGGTACTGACAAGTTCGTTGGTGAATACTCGGCCGGAAGGCATTTCTTCCCAGACTAACAGACCAAGCTGGTCGGCCCAGTAGAGGTATCTTGGGTCTTCGATTTTTTGGTGCTTGCGTGCGCAGTTAAAACCAAGTGCAAGTGTCAGTTCGACATCTCTGCGTAGCGTTGCATCATCGACGGCGGTATACCAACCCTGCTCAAAATAGCCTTGATCGAGCACGCCGCGAAGGTACAGGGGATTGCCATTCAGTGTAATCGACTGGCCGTCATGACTAATTTCTCGCAAGCCTGCATAGCTGGTGACCTCGTCGACGAGAGCGCCCTCGTCGTCGAATAGACTCAAGCGCAGATCATACAGTTGGGGTGAATCCGGTGACCATAATGCGGCATCTGGCACCTCAAGCTGCAGTTTAGATTCGGCCCGCGAGGCAAACGAGTTGACTGATTCACTAACAATCTCACCATCGTCAATCACCTGAATCTGTAGGGTGTAGGTATTTTGTTGGTTGGTTTCAACGCAACAATGCAGCGTTGAAGTGTCAAGTTTGAAATGACTGGAGAGGGCATTGATATGGATTTTCGATACAGATTCCAGCCACACTGTTTGCCAGATGCCGGTGACCGTGTCGTAGTCAATCGGCCACTTGGTTGTGCCCGCCTGCTTGCCTCGAGGTTGGGTCCAAGAGTTTGAATCTTCAACTCTTATGGTCAGCTGATTTTTGCCCGATTGCAGCGCGTGGCTGATATCGATATCAATTGGTGAGTAGCCGCCTCGGTGCTGACCAACTTCTTGTCCATTGACGAAGACGCGGGTCCAATGATCACAAGCGCCGATATGAAGTAGAGTCTGTTGCGACCAAAGGCTCGGTAAGTCAAATTTTCGGCCGTACCAATTGACCTGCGCGGGGTTTAAATTGTTTTGCCCGGAAGCTTGGGACTCAATCGGAAAGGGTACGATAATGGATTCGCTGAAATCACACTCGCGCCACCATTTGTCTCGCATACCGACATCGTCAGGATCAGGCTGGAACAACCATTCGCCATTGAGATTCAACCACTCTTGTCTTTTCAAGACGGGTCTTGGGTATTCCGGACGAGGCGTGTCTAGCATTTTATTTTCCAACTACATTGCTCGGTATTGCTCGGTCTTCATTTATCTGATCGTGATTTTGATACGCCCCTGTTTGCACTTGTGTAATATCAGCTTGAATCCTAATTATAGAGGAGCGGTGGTCTAGGTTATCGATGTTCCGCTGACCGAGAAGACTATTCTTCTAGGTTCAACGGTCGATAATAATCTTTGCCTTCCTCTGCATACGTTGTCATCATTTTTCTGAAGGATTCTCCAGCGGAGCCTTCTTCGGACAACGTTAGATTTTGCCTGTAGTAGTTAACACTATCAGGGTTAAGCGATCGTGCTTGTTGCCAATACTGTTCGGCTTCTTCGTTGTAGCCATGTTCGCGAAAGAAGTTACCGAGACGAAATGCCGCTTCTGCTTTGAGTTCGTCAAAGCTTAGGCTGCGGATATTTTTAGTGACCGTATCGGCGTTCTGCACAAACTCACTTTGCGTACCATTTTTAACCCAATCTATCAGCGCGGGCGCGTAGACATCGTTGCCGCCGAAGTGATGCACCTTTGCATAAGTACCTTCGTCAATACGGACGATTTTACCTGTTTCGTCTACCCAAGCCGCGCAAGGGACATTGAGGAAATTAAAGACGCTGCTAATCGTATGGTTTGTGTCGACAATTTGAATGTAGGTTGTATTGGCGGCGTCAAATATTGGGCCGACAACGGCCTCACCACCGGTATCTTGAGCGGCAGAGATGATGACAAAATTAGGGTCGTTCAGTTCTTCATAAATATGTTGCCACACGGGCACATCAAGTTGGCATCCTCACCATGAGGACCAGGTGATGATTAAGGCCTTCTTTCCTTTGAAGTCGCTCATTCTAACGACTTTTCCCTGTCGATCGGTGAGTTCAAAGTCAGGCGCCATGGCATCAGCCATCATGTCAGAACGCTTCGCCGGTGCTTGCGCAAAGCTCCAGATTCTATTTTCGGTGTCAGCCACGTAAGGTTGTTCAAGTAAATCTGCAAAAGCAGTGAGGTTAAACCATCGTTGCTCAGACACCTGTCGCAGAAGTTCAGAATCTTCTTTGATTGGAATACATAGTTCCTGATAACAGGCGCCTTGCGGCTTCAACTCAAAACCATTGATGCGGGTTAGATCTTCGGGTGTCACCCAGAGGTTACCGTCGACAAGAGATTGCGCCAATTTAATGGTTTTGCCACTGGCCAGAACCGTCGCGCCGGTGTCGTTTATCGACGTCTTTTCAAACGGGTGGCGCAGCGCCGGGTGCGCCATAATTGCTTCAGTCACGTAATCCTTCCTACAAACATTTGGACTGACTGTAGCTTATCGACTGATGAAAATCATTACTTACAATTGATAACCTTAAGCGAATGATGAGAGAATTTTTTGACAAAATCACGTCAGCAAAAGCCGGTACAGGCTCGTCCGCTGACGGGCCAACGGCCTTGTCGATAATTGGGTCTTTCAACTGCAAGTTTAGCTGGACTGCCAAACCACAAGGATTAGCGCCGCTGTTTGGACTGTTATTGTGCTTAGCATGGTGTATCTAGAGTGCATCTAGACTGCATCGAGACTGCATCTAGGGTGCATTTAGGTTGAAGATCAGTGCAGGCAGGTAAGAGAGGGTTTGCATCACAGTTGGTTTGTAAGACCAGCGGGCCAATTAACAACGATGTGCAATTAGCCTGCAGGAATTTAACTATGCTAGATCAACCGTCGACATTTGGCCGATCTAACGCAGCAATTTTTTACATGCGCTGTAGCGCACAGATTTTGTTTCCAGCTGGATCACGTAAATAGGCAAGGTAGAGCTGACCACCACCACCTTCACGAACACCAGGAGGATCTTCGCAGGTGATACCGCCGTTAGCGATACCTGCTGCATGCCATGCATCAGCCTCAGCTGCGTTCTTGGCAACAAATCCTACTGTACTGCCGTTACCAGGACCCGCTGGTTTGCCATCGATAGGCACACTGATTGAAAAGATGCCTGCCTCAGTAATGTAAAAGCATCGACCGTTCGGATCGATGACGCCGGGTGCGTGTCCTAACGCGCCGAGTACGGCATCGTAGAACTTCTTTGATTCGTTGATATCATTTCCGCCGACCATGATGTGACTAAACATAGGTTCTCCTGTTGATTGCTTTTTGGTAATAGTGTCGCGAGTCTAGCACGATCTCGCGGTCTCTTTTCAAGGCCAGATAAGAGATTCAATTGAGCTGATGAATTAAATTTTTCCGGCGGTATTTTCGTAATTTGTCGAGCTGCAACTTGCCTACCACCAGCTTAGATCGGCGTGCTGTGCGGTTTGCTTTTTGGCTTTAGCGGGGTCGCTAGGCTAATCCGTGTTCTATCTGTAGAATTGCGATCACTGTATCGAAGGGCCGCTGGTTGAAGTGAGCCATTTAGCTTCGACCCAAATCAGAGACAACGCAAACAAGTGAAAAAACTCAAGTCTAGATTGAAACAAAAGCCATTCACAATAAGCCTATTCATTGTGAGTGTCTTGTTCGCATCCCACACACTTGGCAATGATGTCGAGCCCAGGCTTTATAGTAACGTGCCGGTTGGCGTGAATTTCGTATCGATCGGTTACGGTAACTCCCAAGGCGAAGTGACATTTGATAGCAGTGTGCCGCTTGACGATGGCGATGGTGATGTTGACTCACTTTTTCTAAGTTATTCCCGCGGTCTCGATATAGCCGGTAAGTCAGCATTATTATCTATTGCCCTGCCATACGCTGACTTAGGTTTGACTGGGGTACTTTATGGTGAGTCGGCATCCGGGCGAAGGAAAGGTTTGGGTGATCCGCGCATTCGACTGGCGATGAATTTTTACGGTGCACCGGCGACGCAACTAAAAGACTATATTGGTTATCAGCAGAAAACGATCGTCGGCGTTAGTGTCAGCGTTGGCATGCCGTTTGGCCGCTATCTTGATGACAAATTGTTGAACATTAGTGCTAATCGCTGGAATGTGATTACGCAGGTTGGCGTATCCCACAGCGTGAAGCGATTTACATTTGAATCAGCTGTTGGTGTATCTGTGTTCACAGACAATGATGAGGTTTTAGGGGCGCGCCGTTTGGAACAGGATCCAATCGGCTTGTGGCGGGGCACGTTGCTTTATCACTTTCCGAAGGGTTCGTGGATAGGCACGGGTTTTGTCTATTCAAATGGCGGTGCGACGACGCTTGAAGGTGTCCAGCGTGATGATCGTCAGGACAACTGGCGTACTGGGCTTACTTTCTCTTGTCCAGTAGCCCGAGGTCACAATATACAGTTACGGGTTACTGAAGGTGTTGTTGCCAGAACGGGTGCAGATTTTCGCACCTACAGCGCTTCTTATACCTATACCTTTTAGTTCAACTTCTTTTCAAAGTGTCATAACAGGCGGGTTTGATGTGCGGCGAAATATTAAGTTGCCTTAGATTTTCCGCCGCCAATTTAGGTCAGCGCTTGCGCTAATATTCGAGCCAAAAATTTGAACCAAAGATTGTGATGCAGATTACGGTCGGCCGAGGAAGTCCATCTTGCCGACGTCGACGCCCCGCATGCGCAAAATGTTATAGGCCGTTGCCGCATGAAAGTAGAAGTTAGGCATAGCAAAGCCCATCAAAAATGTTGCGCCATCGAGTTCAAGGCCATTGTCACCTAGCGGCAGCGTAATCGTTTTGTCTTCGCTGCCTGCAAGTGCGCCTGAATCAAAAGCGTCAATGAATGCGAGGGTTGAATCAATTCGCGTTTGTAATTCAGCAAAGGTCTCTTCGGTATCTTCAACCGCAATCACGTCTTGTTCGGCGAGCTGACAAAGTACACGCCTGACCGTATCCGTCACCATTTGTATTTGACGTTTCAGAGGGTGCATGTCGTCGATTAGGCTGGCATTCAAGATGTCTGCGGGTTGCATGCCTTTAGCGACTGCAAATGCTTCGCCCTTTTCGAGTAAACCTTTTAACGCATTCAACGTTCTGATCATGGTGGGTATAACAATTCGATCGACGGTCAAGCTCATCTTTTTTTCTCTAATGATTTGTTGTTATCAGGATGTTGGGGTAGCGAACTCAATATCAATGGGCGACACGGTGCTTAATTATAAACAACACATTCGCGAAGAGGCTGCAGTTAAGCCAGGCTAGAACACTGTGGGCGATCATTGTGGTATCGATGCTGATGCCGCATTAGATAAAATTTGGCCTCGCAGCGGCACAGTAAGCAAGAGACTGAATCAAGCGTTTAACGATCTGATCGTCAAAGACGTGGCTTCTGCCGAGACGAGTTTGGACTTAAATCCCATTAATCAACCGGGTTTATGGTTCCACCAAGCTAAGTCAGTGAAGGATCGCATGTCCAGTTCATGTGTCCATACTGAGCGATGCTGTTGGGCAATATGGAAATACGTGTCAGCCATTTTTTCCGGCAGCATCAAGCCGTCATTGTCCATGCCACGTGTCTCACGTAATTTTTGAAAGCCTTCTTTGCCGAGCATCTTGCCGAGGGTATCCGGTGCATCAACGGCTCCATCTACCAATATGTGTGCGACGTGTATGCCTTTCGCTGCATATTGCGCATTCAAGGATTGGCACAGCATTCGACGACCACCCATGGCAGCGGCATGCGAATGTTGGCCAGCGTTACCTCTCATAGCGGAGGTTGCGGAGGTTACTAGAAACGTACCTTTACCTCGCTCTTCCATCAAAGGGCAGAGGACAGATGCGGTTCGAAATAGCCCAAAGGTTGCCATGCGCCAGCCGATTTCGAAGGCTTTGTAACTCGTGTCTTCTAGTGCGCGATTGCCAATTTGCGCGCCGAGATTGTAGACAACAACTTCGATTGGACCGATTTCTGCTTCGACCGTAGCAATTTGATTTTCGATTGCATCATCTTCGATCGCGTTGAGCAGAAAGCCCGTTGCTGAACCGCCTTCGTCTTCAATAGCGGTCACAAGCGTCTGCAATCCCTCTTCGTCACTGCGGCGACATAAGACCGCATGATAACCCTCTCGTGCAAAGCGCTTACCGACGGTTCCGCCAATACCTGCGCCTGCGCCTATTACTAAACATACGGGTTTCATATCGCTCTCCTATTTGAATGGCTGGATAATCTCGTACCCAGCAAGGCTTGTAAATACCACCTTGATCACTGATCGAGTTCATTAATGCTGACGCCGGATTTCTTTATCCAAGCATCTCTGCGTTCTAAGAGCGGCCCAATGGCGAGGTTCGCATCTGCAATGATGTTATCAAGATCAGCGCTCAGCAGCTTGCCATCTTTGACAAGAACTTCGCCGTTCACGATCGTCATCCGGACATCGCCCCCTTGTACCGCATGGACGAGATTATGATTTAGATTCTGGTATTTTCCTGATGTTATAAATGGCGTCATCCTAGGTGTGTTTGTGTTCACTGCTATGATATCGGCGCGTTTGCCAGGTTCAATTGAACCTATCTGTTTGTCCATGCCGAGCGCCCGTGCACCATCAATTGTACCCATGCGGCAGACGGACCAAGCATCAAGTGCGGCGGCATCCAATGCACTGAACTTCGCCAGCAGAGATGCGGTCTTTAGCTCTTCGAACATATCCAGATTGTTGTTTTCTTTTTCGCCATCTGTGCCTAAGCCAACCGCGATACCTTTGGTTAACATGTCTTGTACCCTTGCTGCACCTGAGGACAACTTCATGTTGCTAACAGGGTTGTGTGCCACACCGATGTTTCGATCAGCAAGGATTTGAATTTCTGCGTTGTCCAACCAAACGCAATGAGCCAGTAATGTGTTGTTGGCCTCAAGTAGGCCTAATTTCTCCAGTACCTCAATGGGCCGCGCCTGATATCTTTCGAGGGTTTTTTCAACATCAAATCGACTTTCGTTGCTGTGGGTGTGAAAGCCTGTTTGGTACTCTTTGCATAGGTTAGCAATGCGCCCGAGCGCTGGCGTTTGTGCATAGAACATATGCTCGAGACCAACCCACACATGAATGCGGTCATTGCTGGTTTGATGCCATTGTTTAATTAGCGCTTCATTTGTATCGAGGGTTTCAAAATAGTCATGGTCTGGATGTTCGGCAACATAGGGCACCATGATTGCCCTAATGCCGAGGTCTGCAGCGGCACGCGCGCTGCCGTCCATGTGTCGCCACATATCAACGATGGTTGTTGTGCCCGATAAAAGTGATTCAGCGTAGCAAAGACGTGAAGCAAGCTCAGCTTCAGGTGGGGTCAGTACTCTGTGCATTGGGTCGATGAATTGTTGTAGCCACTCCCATACAGGCAGACCTTCAGCGGTCCCCCGTAACAAGCCTGAATGACAATGGGTATTGACGAGACCAGGCATCAGTAATGAGTTATCGCAAAAAACTATTTCAGCAGTTGGGTAGTTGGCTTGCAGGTGAGTAGCGTCATCAACCGCAACGATTGTGTTTCCATCTACAACAATGCCGGCGTCGTTAAGGATGTCGTTGTTTTCATTCATCGTGACTATTGTGTTGGCAATGTAGAGCGTTGCTGTCATTTGGTTTCCAAAGATAGGTTGATCTGCTTTTGGACTATTGTTAGATATTAGACGCTTAGCGTGTGAATTAATTGTCGTTGATCCACCCCTAGCATGTATAGTCATCATTCAATAAACATGAAAGAAGTTAATGGATACAGGTTCAATAAAAGGCATTTCTGATACCAAGTTTCACATCATATTGGGTATCTATGTTGGTGCGTGGGGAATTCTTCCCGGGCTGACGCCAAAGCTTATACCCTTGGACTTGAGTGATTTTGGTTTGGGCATGCTGGCGTTCAGTTTTGGTGCGTTTATGCATGCGATCACGTTCCCCTGTACCGACGTAGTTGCAGAAGTTTGGGGCGCCGCTCGGGCACGATTGATGGTCTACTTGGGTGTCAGTGTGTTTCTGATCGCAACAGCCTTTTACATGATTGGCACGCGACTGCCCGGTGCGCCGGACTGGCCATTGAATGAAGCCTACGATAGTATTTTCTCGACCGCTGACCGAATGATTTTGGCATCACTATCAGCAACGTGTGTCGCCCAGCTGATGGATATATTTGTGTTTGAGAAGATCAAACAGATGACGGGCCAGAAATGGCTGTGGTTGCGCAACAATCTCTCAACCGCATTTTCTCAACTTCTTGATACGACAATCTTTTACACGATCGCCTTTTACGGTGTACTACCTAATGAAGTTTTGCCCTTACTTGTAGTCGGTACCTATTTGGTGAAAATTCTGCTCACCGCAATTGATACCCCCGTAGTGTATTTGTTGGTGCGCTGGGTTACCGGCCGTTGGACAGCGCCAGGTGATATTGTTACTAAAGCCTGATAGCAATTGTATCGTTGCGTATTAAGCTTTTTCGAGTAACAAGGACAGTTCAAGTTCGCAGGAAATCTCGCCGTTATCAACATACAGCACGCCGCCAACAATGTTGACGCCGAGCCGCGTATTTCGGCTGACGAGTTGGCTGGCTGCCTCAACCTGCGGCCAGTCGAATTGCCAGACTTGCAGTCTTGGCATTGAGGATAATTCACCAGAGTTTTGCCGCCACCAGGTATCAGCACTTCTACCGTAACTGAAAAGAACCACGTCCTCGCAGCGACCACAGGCTTTGCGGAGTCTTGCGGGTTCCGGTTGGCCGAGTTCAATCCATTGCTCCAAAACACCCCCGTCACTATGACGCCATAACTCGGGTTCCTCTGTGCTTGATAAACCACGGGTGAACTCAAGGCCACGTTGATATTTCAAGCAAAAAGCTAAGATCCTGACTGCAAGTCGCTCAAGGGTTTCCGAAGGGTGTCGAGCTAATGTAATGGCTAGGCTCTCATAGCAATGACGATCACTATCGGCGATTTCCAGCTGAACTTTATAGATCGTTGGTTTTATTGCCACTCGGATATTTCCTCAGATTTAGTGCAAGGCACTTGGGCAGCGAGATGATGTTTGTCGAGTTTCATCACACATGCCAATTGGTGAATAAAAGTGTTAGAAACCTACCTAGTCGGGTCGCTCGGATAGCGTTTTTTAGTTGAGCCAGCTGAGTACGTCTTTGCCAATCGACCAGCGTTTCACTGTACTGGTGTCTTCAATACCAAGAATCCAAGTCTTGTAGGCACCATCAAGCGTGCCATCGACTTTCTTCAACTTAACCTAGTTGTCGACGTATCTAAGAAGGTCCGTATTGTCCCAAGCAATGGCGTAGGCGGATGGATATCGCGCATGTCGGTCGTACACCGCGACGTCCTAGTCTGGATAGAACAACGACCATGCGGAACCGGCTTCTGCGCTAATCACCAATGCATCAAAAATTCCGAAGTTTTTTGACTCACTGTCTAGTCACCGATTTGGAATTCGCCGACTCAATGTAATTTCAAAAAACACGGTAGATTGTTTCGCAAACTAATTGTCACTGAATGCGGTCTGTTTTGATAGCCTCGATTGTCAATGATCATGGCTCTTAGTTATAGGCTCTTAAGTATGGGCTCTTAGTTACAGGCTCGCAGGGTTAGGCTCACATGGGTCGGAGCGAAAGTATTCAATTCATTGTTCTATGATAATCTGTTGCAGTCCTAACCTGATCGAGCGTATCTGAATGAACAAATCTATCGCTTCTATCTTGCTAGTAGCATGCTTGTGCGTATCGGCGTTTCTAATTGTCGACAATCGTCGTGCCCTGATGATTCAATTTATCGTCCTGAGCGGCGGTGAGTCACCTGCATTATTAGCCGCCAGTCAAGAATTGCCATCGACACGCTGGCATGATGACTATTTTACTATTGATGAAGTTGCACCCGCGACCTACGCCATTGGTGAGCCTCGTTACTATCAGCAAAACTATAGTTATCTTATCGTTGGCGAGACGAAAGCACTGTTGTTTGATGCGGGTCCAGGGGTGAGGAATATTCGTAAAGTCGCAGAGTCTCTTACTGACCTGCCAATCATCTTTCTACCCTCCCATTTTCATTATGATCACGTCGGCAATGGTATTGAATTCGATGAGCTAGCTGTTATTGATTTGCCCTATTTAAGACAACGAGCACAAGGTAATCAGCTAGCCTTCACGGATATGGAGCACTTGGGTGCGGCAGAAGGGTTTGACACGCCGCAGTGGCAGATAGACTACTGGTGGTGGCCAGGACAGGTTATAGAACTTGGTGGGCGAAGCGTTCAAATAATTCATACACCTGGTCATTCAAAAGAATCTATTTCACTTCTTGACGCCGAAAATGAACTTGTGCTGTCTGGTGACTATCTTTATCCCGGCATGCTCTACGCCTTTGTGCCCGGTTCCAGCATGCAGGATTACGCCTTGACTGCGGATGTGCTGCTGGCCGGCGCAGTTAACCTTGATTACTACGGTGCCCACAGAGTGCAGGCGCCAGGCCCGCCTAAATTGAGCCGGCAGGATGTGCTTGAGTTAAAGCAGGCGTTAGAAAAAATGCGGCTTGGTGATCTGCCCAGTGAAGGTATTTGGCCAGCGGAGTTTAAGGTTAACGAAAATATAACGATTCTTGCGGACCCGCGCTTTCTGCAGGATTGGCAAGTTGACTGATCAGGCAATTGATAGCTCGCTGTTACTGAGGTTTATCGCCAATGACAGTGACACGCTGCATACGCCGAACCTCAGGCCAGTAATCCGCCGCCGCATAATGCTGAGCGGCTCTGTTGTCCCAAAATGTGAATGAGTTTTTGCGCCACCTGAATCGACATTGATGATCTGGAACCGAGGCTGTCAGGTAGAGTTTTTCAAGCAACTGTTTAGATTCAGCTGGATCCATACCGACAATATGACGGGTAAAAGCTGTATTCACGTAAAGCGATTTTTTGCCGCTGATGGGATGGGTGCGAACCACCGGGTGAGTCACCGGCGGATACTGTTTTCTTAATCGCTCAATTTGATCTTGCGGTAAACCTTTCGTAAACAAGCCCGTTAAAAAGTTTTCGTTATCATGCACTGCGTAGAGATTTTCAATTTGTGTCTTGGTTGCATCGTTTAAGCTTTCGTAGGCATCCTCCATATTGGCAAAGAGCGTATCGCCGCCCACATCAGGGACTTCTAATGCGCGCAAAATAGAGCCAAGCGAGGGTTCGTCTCGCCAAGTAACATCCGAATGCCAGATGTTTATGCTGGGCGGGTTGTCCCTATCATTATTTAGACAGACGACTTCTGGGTGTCCCTCAAGATTGGGTGTGAATGGATGTACTTCGACCTCACCGAATTTTCTGCCGAATGCGATGTGCTGTTCAACACTGATGTCTTGGTCGCGAAAAAAGATGACCTTTCGTTCAACCAAAAGATTCGATAGAAAGTCTATGGTATCCGAGCTTAAGTCCGCACCGATATGAATGCCGTGCACCTCAGTTCCTATCGTTGGGGAAAGATGAATAAGCTCGAATTTCAGGTCGGCTGCCTTAGATTTTGCCTGGTTAGATAGGGGGGCCATAATGCACTTTCCGTTATTGTTGTTGAAATACGCGCAATTTATACCATTAAGCGATCAACAAGGGGTAGAAATGCTTTTGCAATATTTTGGTCGTCGTTCGAGTCGTCGTTCGAGTTGTCGTTCTAGAGGTGGTGCGGTGAGTCGAACGGTGTTGCTTAGTTTCCGTTTACTTAAAGCACTATTTCTTGAAAACAACGCAGACCGGCGTGCCTACGTGTTCGCTGTGTGCAATGACTGCCGATAAGTCTCCGCTATTCTTGTCCAATTTGTAGCTAACAATGCAATTGCTGTTCTGGTTTGCCACCAGTAACCAGTTTCCCGTTGGGTCAACGCCGATAGCTCGGGGTTCCAGACCGCCGCTGCTGACGCGATTTTGTAATGTAGGTAAACCATCGTCGTCGATTGAATAACAACTGACGGTGTCATATTGGCGATTGGAATAGTAAAGTGCGCGACCACTCGGATGTATCGCTATAGCGGCAGCGGAAGGCATGCCGTGATAGTCTGTTGGCAGTGTTTGGCGGCGATCAACTAGTTTTAGGTCACCTGTTCGTTCGTTGTATTGAAAGGTGAGTAGTTCAGCCGTCAACTCTGTTAGCAAGTAGGCATGTTGATTGTCAGGATGAAAAACCATGTGGCGAGGGCCAGTACCTGCAGGTGTCGATATTTTGATGGCAGGTCCAAGCTTGGATGTACCTGAATGATGTTCAAGCTCGTGGCGCCAAATACAGTCAGAGCCGAGGTCACAGATATACAGCCAGCGATCGTTTGAGGACACCAAAGCTTGATGCGCATGAGCTGATTGCTGTCGTGATGAATTCGGCCCGTCGCCCTGATAACAAACACTCGTCAGATGTTGTAAATCACCTTTGGTACTATAAACGTCTAGCTGACCACTAACATAAGCTGCGCTATAAAGGTTGTCTGCATGGTGAGTGATATGACAAGCAGACGTGCCACTGCAAGGCGCTTTTTTCTGAAGAGTCAGTGTCTGATCGCTTTCCACATCGAATTGATAGATTGCGCTGGGCCCCGAAAAACTTTCAAAAGCTGCATACAGTTTGCTGCCCTGCCAATCAAGCCAGGCTGGGTTTTCAATGTCTGGGTAAATTGCTCCGGTGCTGATGGCACCCGTCACTAGATTAAGTGTGCAGCTGACAATGCCTTTACCCTGTGGTTCAGGTACGTGGTCGGCTGCCCGGGTATAGGTACCTAGATAAAAATTTGTTGTCTGCACACGCATTGTTCTCGAACTTGTTGTGTCGTTGTCGTTGCGGTTGTTGCTTTTGCCGCCGCATTGTTCTCGAATTAATTTTGTATTGACTGCACAGTAACGATTCGATTTCTGCCTTCACGCTTGCCTTTGTAGAGAGCTTCGTCCGCCAGTTTAATTGTGTCGTTGATATTTAAGCCGCCATCAAATTGGCTGACCCCTAGCGTTATTGTGATAGAGAATATTTTCCCCGCGTATTCGTGTTGCGTGTTGGCAATCATTTCTCTGAGCTTTTCGAAGGCTTGTATGCCGCCCTCAAGATCGGTGTCGGGCAACATGATCAGAAATTCTTCACCACCCCATCGTGACACCACATCCTGCTGTCGAAGCGTTTCTTTTATCAATGCAGACATTCGCTTTAGTACATAGTCACCGCAATCGTGGCCATAGTTGTCATTGAATTGTTTGAAGTGATCAATGTCCGCAATTGCCATCAGAAAAGGTTTCTTGCTACGTTGAAATCGAACGACTTCACTCTCGGCTAGCTCGAGCATTTTTCTGCGGTTAAACAGTCCCGTTAGTGGGTCTGTTGTCGCAAGCAATTCTAACTTTTTATCGTTCTCGGTAGATGCTTTCCTGAAAAAATAGCCCTGTATGCCGAAGGCCGTAAAATTTACGAATAGATTCATGAAGTACAAAGCGTCCAAGAAGTTGCCAGAGATAGCGCTTTCGAATTCAGGTTGGTGGGTATAGATGTGTAGTCCAATGCAGGTCAAGAGAATCAGCGAGGATTGAATCAATATGATCCGAAAGCTTTGGTTATGATTGAGAAAAATGTACAACACTGTGGAGAAAAAGTAGAAATAAAAGCCTGCGTCCCAGCCAAGAAAATAGGTCGCCAGAATCGCGTGGGCCACTGCTTCTGTTGCTGCAAGAGCGAAGGCTTCAGAATGTAATGCAGCGCGGTTGAAAAAATAACTCGCTACCCATAGCAGAACACTAAAAACATTGATGATGGCCAGTTCAGGTACGCCGAGTTGGAGAAACAAGGGAATAAACAGAAGGTGAACAATAATACCGAGATAGCACAGGTAAGTTAGCGCGATAAAAAGGCGATAGTTATTTCTTTCAATCACAGCTGATTTGAATGGAAGTCTCAATGCTAGCCCCGATGCCCAAGCCAGTAGCATAGTGTTTTCCCTGTAATACATACATGAAAACTTTGGCGATTTTTATAAATCTGAATTTGCTCTGCTTATCGGCGGATCAAAACGTCGAGGGGTTTTAGGCGACATCTGAAAGATGTTTAAAAAGCAGCATAATTTTATAATTATAGAGCAACACGTTATATATTTTCGTCCGCCGCACGAATTCGTTCAACGCGCTCTTCTTCTTCATCAATGGCTGCTTGGATTTCGGTCAGAACACCGTCAACATCGGCTTCTTCCTCTGGTTTCTTGAAATCGCCTTTCAAAATAGTTTCAGGTATCAGGCTGCCTTCTTCATATAGATGCCAGATTTCCCCCGCATAATCACGCTCGATGAGTGCCGGTGCGAACTGGCCATAGTAATGGGTCATATTGTCAACATCCCGCTGCAACATGGCTTCGGCGTGATTGTTGGCAGCCGCGTCAACCGCTTGAGGTAGATCGATAATGACGGGACCATCTTCGTCAACCAGAACGTTGAACTCAGACAAATCGCCGTGCACTAAGCCGACGCATAGCATCTGAATCACATATTGCATCACAGTGGCGTGATCTCGCAGCGCCTCGTCTTCGGTCATTGATACTTCGCTGAGCCTGGGTGCAACATCACCGTCAGCGTCAGTAACCAATTCCATCAGCAGTACACCATCGATGCAGCCATAGGGTTTCGGCACACGTACGCCGGCCGCAGCTAGCTTGTACAGTGCATCAACTTCGGCGTTGTGCCAGCTTTCTTCCTGCTGTCGGCGACCATATTTCGAGCCTTTTTCCATGGCCCTAGCGCGACGACTGTTTTTAACCTTACGACCTTCCTGATAGGTAACGGCCTGCTTGAAACTTCGCTTAGTGGATTCTTTATAAACTTTTGCGCAGCGAATGCTTGATCCGCAGCGAACAACGTAAACGGTGGCTTCTTTGCCACTCATAAGCTGGCGTAAGACTTCATCGACAAGCCCGTCAGTTATCAGCGGTTGAATTCTCTTCGGTATTTTCATGGCGCCGTTATACACGAGTATGGCTGTGACGGCTACGTGGAAATTTACATTATCTGCCCTGTGGGCTCGTATGGGCGCAGAGGCGGGCGATTGTGGTAACAGTATTTTTCTGTTGTTTTGTAGAATATATGACCGATTTATTTAATCGTTAGGTCGAATACCTGACTAACATTGTGCGTTTTGGCCGTTTAGATACTAGGGCTCCATTGATGTGGGTGCTAATCCTTCTGCCACTTAGAGCGCGCTATTGCTTCAATGCCATCGCGATATTCCAATTGAACACCGTGCAGAAAGTTTCTCAGTATTTGATCTTTGCAGACCCTGTAGTGTTTATGGCCTGACTTTCTGAAAAATGCACTGAGCTCGGGTTTGCTGACCACAAAGTCAGCAAGCTCCATGATCCGAATAACATCCTCTGCACGCAGATTGAGGGCGATTTTGAGTTTCATGAAGATGATGTTGTTATTGAGCACTTGCTCAGGTTCAGGCTGTGGTCCTTCTTTCTTGCCGCGTTTTTCATTGATCAGACCGTTTAAAAAACTCGCCATAGTCGGGTCTTCACATATCTGTTGATTGGGGTCTTCCTCTTTTTTGAGTAAATCACTGATCTGCGCCCGGGTCATCGTGACATCCGCTTGAGAAAAGATGTTGATCATTGTTGCATCGTCAAAATCAAAAGTGTAACGAAGGCGGCGAAGAATATCGTTATTGTTGATGGTAGCGTCCTGTTGGTTGTTTGATGGGGAGCATAGACTAAATGTTAGTTTTCGGATGATTCGTTCAGTTGAATGCCATCAGGTTGGATGGTAATGATACGCTGTTTGTACAGTCCGCCGATGGTTTTCTTAAAAGCCTTTTTACTCATGCCAAACAACTGCTGAATGACCTCAGGGTCGGACTTGTCGTGCGCCGCCGCAAATCCATCGTGATCTTCAAGGTATTTCAAAACAGTCTTCGTGTACTTGTCACGAACTTCCTGTGCTTGTCGAATTGACAGATCAATTTTCCCGTCAGGTCGCACAAATTTGATGAAGCCGGTTTTGCTGTCGCCAAAGCTAAGTCGCTGTTTGACTTCATCTTTGTACAACAAGCCCCAATGACTATGGTTAATAATCGCCTTAAAGCCTAAGTCGGTGCTATTGGCAATAATAAGCTCGACCGGTTGACCAACTTTAAATTCATGGGGCGCTTCATCGTCGAGAAATTTTTCGACTTTTGATGAGGCGGTGATTCTGCCATCGGCTTTATTCAAATAGATATAGACCAGATAGGCGTGGCCGACTTCCATTGGCCGATGTTGTTCGCCAAAGGGTGCGAGCAGGTCCTTATCCAGACCCCAATCAAGAAATGTACCGTAGTCGGAATTCGAGACGACTTTAAGATATGCAAACTCGCCCGCCTCAGCCTTCGGTTTCTGAGTCGTGGCGGTTGGCCGAGATTCTGAATCATGGTAGAGAAACACTTTGATATGCTCATCGACCGCTAGCTCATGGGGCCAGTACTTTCTGGGCAAGAGTATTTCGCCCAGATCTTCGGCATCCATATAGGCCCCTTGGTGGGTCGTCTTCGCCACTTTGAGGATGTAACTGTTTCCAATGCTGGGCATTACCGTAACTCGATATTAGTGATTCTGTTTTTGGGTTTTTCTGTTTAATCGCGTGCTAGTTTCGTTTTTGTTCTTTTTTAGTTTCGCTCTAGGTGGGTAGTGTACAGCGAATGGCGGAATAAATATGAAACGTTTTTCTTAACAGCACTGTTAAAAGCCTCAGCTTGATCCCGCCATGCGGTCAATTGAACGTCGAATGCAATCTTCGCTAAGGACGGTTATCCTAACAAAGACTCCAATTCGTGACGTAATCCTTATGAAAGTACTTAAAATTGCCTTGGCTATGATGCTTATTGTTTTGATTATCGCTGCCGCGTATCTCTATAAAGGTGATCTGTCCGCCGAATATGTCGACGAGAAATACAGCAACGATGCGTCGCAATTCCTTATGATGGAAAATGGTGCAAGGGTCCACTATCGGGACGAAGGGGATGAATCGAAACCGGTTATTGTTTTGGTACACGGCTCAAATGCGTCTCTACATACCTGGGAGCCCTGGGTAGAGATAATGAAATCAGACTATCGTGTTATCAGTATGGATCTGCCAGCCCATGGTTTGACAGGCGCTACGCCTGACAAAGACTATTCATCCAAGGCGCAGGTCAATACCGTGCAGGCCATTGTGTCTCACCTTGATGTTGACAGCTTTGTGCTGGGTGGCAATTCGATGGGTGGCGGTGTCACCTGGCGATACACCCTACAATACCCTGAAAAAGTGCAAGCGATGTTGTTGGTTGACTCTAGTGGATTGCCTCAATTCAGACGGCGGCCGGTTGCAGACGACGGCGAGTCTAAAGACAGTCCGTTGATTTTTACCCTTATGTCAAAGGCATGGTTTAGGGCTGCCGCTCGCTACTTAGATCCTTATTTTCTCACCGTACAAGGTTTGAAATCAGCCTATAACAACTCTCCGATTGTGACGGATGAGCTTATTGATCGTTACTATGAGTTAGCGATAAGGGAAGGTAGTCGCGAAGCAACCATTAGTCGTTTTAGTGGCTTTGGCTCGCGCAGCAGTGAGCCCGTTGACGTCACGAATTTAAATATGCCCGCATTGATAATGTGGGGCGCAGAAGACGCGTTAATACCTGTGAGTGTTGCTGATCAGTTTGCGACGGCATTGGAAAACACGACGTTGGTTGTGTACGACGACGTTGGTCATGCCCCAATGGAAGAGATAGCTGAGCGTTCAGCTGCAGATGTTGTTAGCTTCTTAGAAGCTGCTGGTATTAAGTAGCTTTATTTGCGTCAAGCTCAGTTGGAAACAGGATCCGCTTTTGCACTATAAGAACTGCCCGCAATGTGACGCTGCCAATGAATCAGGTCCCTCTGATCAATGCGCAGCTTGCGGCATCTACTACGCAAAGTGGTTAAGGGCGCAATTGCGGGCCTCGAGTTCGGTTGCTGATAAACGATCAGGTTCAGCCTACAAAAAGTTTCTTAAAGATACCGGTCGCGCGACTAAAAAAGCCTCTCTTGCATCACATTTATCGTCACGCTGGTTGATTAGCGAGGCGCCTATTAAGAAACATGAACTGCTGGTTCGTTGTGTGCTGCTCGCAGGTATGGCGATATGGGGTTGGTTCTTAATCCAAACTAATTTTCGAATCACAACCGGGTTGTTTTCGGAAATTGGTTTCTATTCATCTTTTATGGGCAGTGTCACGTTGGTTTTTCATGAGGCGGGACACGTCTTGTTTATGCCCTTTGGTCGCTTTATGACGGTGTTGGGTGGTTCGTTGTTCCAACTGCTTGTGCCTGCTGCATTAATGTTCGCTTTTGTTTACAAGTACAAAAACGCCTTTGCCGCCGCGGTCGCCTGCTGGTGGCTAGGTTTTAGTTTGATGGATTTAGCGCCCTACATTTATGATGCGAAAGCTCAGGCGTTGATGTTGGTCGGTGGCGGCACAGGTAGAGAGATCGGCGGTCACGACTGGCATAATTTGTTAACGTGGACCGACTTAATGCAACAGCATGAAAGTATTGCCAGCGTCGTCGAAACAATCGGCGAGCTTGTTATGGTGGCGGCTTTAGTCTGGGCGGGCTATCTGCTGTACAGGCAATATAAGTCGTTGAGTTGATGTTGGTATTTTTTTGACTCATTGCTGCTAATCAAAAAATGATAAAAACTATTCAAGGTTTATCTATGCATAAAGCCACTCTGCTAAGTCGTTTGTTAATTCTTATCGCCTTTGCGATGACGGCTAGTTGCGCCTCTGTTAGGTCTGACATGGATGGCAGTGTTGATGCTAGTACGAATTTAAGTTCGGCCGGCGCTGCGCAGAGCCGCGAAGTCACACTGTTATTTACCAATGATTTTGAAAGTGCCTTTGATCCAATACCAGCCTATTGGAACCCGGACGTTGAGTATCTCGGTGGCATCGCCCATATAGCAACCTTAGTTGAAAACCTTCGTCAACAAGAAGACGTCGTGTTTTTGTTTGATGCAGGTGACATTTTTACCGGTGTGCTGTCGAAGAAAACGCAGGGCGTTGTGCCAATGGAGATGATGATTACCATGGACTACGACGCGATGGTGATTGGTAATCATGAGTTCGAGTATGGTTGGCAGTCCTTTGCGCGAATGAAAGATCGATTGCCGTTTCCTGTTTTAGGCGCAAATCTGTTTTATTCAGATTCGGGCTTGCCTTATGCACAGGCCTATAGCGTGCTTGAAAAGCAGGGCGTACGAATCGGTGTGATTGGTGTGATGGGTCAGGACGCTGGAACGGCAATCATTCCCTCGCACATAAACGGTGTGGATGTGCGTGATCCGGCGGCATCGATTAAACCCTATGTGGACCTGTTAAGACCTCAGGTTGATCTGATCGTCGTGCTGACCCATCAAGGTAAGACGGCGCCGATGCAGACGGATGACGAGGCGCACGCAGATATTCAACGCGGCATCGATGCTGACATAAAACTCGCTCAAGCCCTGCCCGGCATTGATGTGATATTCAGCGGACATGCTGACTCCGGCACGGAAGAACCCTATGTAGACCCAGAAAACGGCACGTTGATTATGCAAACCTATGGGCAGGGGACGCGGCTTGGTTTCCTGCAATTGCAGTTAGGTGAGTCTCAGGCCAATAGCAACATAGTATCTTATGATGGCAAGCTGTTGCCCGTCGTTAGCAATGAACTGCTGCCTCATCCTGTTGTGACCCAAAAGCTCGCAAAATACAAGGCGCAGTTCCCAGAGCTACAGGAAATTGTGTGTGTTTCTGAACAGAGAATGAGCCGGCTTTACAACGAAGAGTCCGATCTTGGTAACTTGTATGCAGATATCATTCGTGCAGAAGCGAAAGCCGAAATCGGTTTTATGCCCTCTGGCGCACTGCGCAAAGATTTGCCTCAAGGCAATGTGCCGCTAATGGATGTGATTGATTCATTCCCCTTTACGGACCGTGTCGCAGAGTTAGATATGACAGGCGAACAAATACTGAGCGTGTTGGAACAATCCCTAACGCTCGAGCGGGGCATACTGCAGGTGTCTGGTTTGCGGGTCGAATATGACCTTAATAAACCTGCCGGCGAGAGAGTCATGTCAGTTTTTGTGAATGATGCTGAGCTTCAATCTCAAGCGTCCTATCATGTTGCGACGGTCGAGATCATGGCGCAGGGCGGCGATTTGTATACAACGTTTAAAGACGCGCAACAGCGTGAGCGCGTCGATGTGCGTTTTTCCGACGTCCTAACGCAGCGGTTGCGGCAGCAGGGTATCCTTGTTGTTCCACCTCAAGGGCGTCTATTACCGAAACGTTAGCAGGGCTGAACAAGTGTCTATTCGGCAAATCAATGTAGATTGCTGCTGTCCCTTCGCTATGGTTTATTGTTGCAATAATCTGTTCGCTTAGCAGCGATGACACAAGGCTCGACACACAACTAAATCAACAAATACGGATCTCTCGATGGCTGGACAAGAAACCGCAGAGCAAAAAGAATTCAGACGCCAGTGTAGAGCGTGGCTGCAAGAAAATAGACCGCCGCCAACAGCGATGCCTCTGCCGCAAGCTGCCTACGAGGTGACGACGCAAGACCATCGTAACTATTTGGTCGACTGGCAGGCCAAGTGTTTCGAGGCTGAATTGATTGCAACGGATGTGTCAGCCGACTATGGCGGACACGGCCATAAAGGACTGCAGCAAATTGCCAGTTCCGAGGTGCGCCGCGCCAATGTGCCGTATTTTATTAATTGGATCGGTTTGGGCATGGCCGCGCCGACGTTGTTAATCCACGGCACCGAGGCGCAGAAGAAAGCCTATCTGCCGACCATTTTTACCGGTGAAGATATTTGGTGCCAGGGCTTCAGTGAGCCGGGTGCAGGATCTGACCTTGTTAATTTGCAGACAAGTGCCGTTCGTGATGGGGACAACTGGCTGATTAATGGTAGTAAGGTTTGGACGAGTCTCGGTCAGCTTGCTAAATACATGCTGCTTCTGGCGCGTACCGATAAAAATGACAAATACAATGGCATCACCTATTTCATCGGTCCTATGGAGCACGAAGGAGTGACGGTTAAACCTATCCATAAGATGACCGGCGAGGCGGGCTTTAATGAAGTCTTTCTAGATAATGTCGTGATTCCAGATCATATGCGCATTGACGAAGTGGGTGTCGGCTGGAAAGTCGCTATGTCGACGCTGACCAGTGAACGCGGCGCGGCTCAGGGCGTTGGCGCTGTCGCCAGTAGCAATTCACCCTTTGCGGCAATCGAAGCGCTGATTGCCTTAGCAAAGAAAAGAAAGCGCAATGGTAGGCCAATTTGGGATGACAGCCTGTGGCGAGATAAGTTAGTCAAACTTTATGAGCGAACTGAGGCCGCGGCACAGAATGCCCGTCGAGCGCGTATCAATGCATTGAACGGTGGTGCGATGCGCATACCGCTGCAGGGAAAAGTGACCGGCAGTGAGCTAGGTCAAGAACTGCATCAGCTTGCATTGTCAATGTTGGGCATGGAATCGAGTTTGTATATTGGTGATCCTAATGCTGAAAATGATGGTGGTTGGATGCTGGGTTATATGAACACCTACACTGGTACGATCTCTGGCGGCAGTAGCGAGATTCAACGCAACATTCTGGGCGAGCGTGTGCTCGGCTTACCTAAGTCGAAGTAGGGGTAGAGATATGATGGAGCAGTCAAACGAGCAGTCAAAAGACTTTGGCTTCGGCGAAGAGCAGGAGCTATTAAAGGATCAAGCAAGAAGGTTTATAGAAGAAAAGCAGCCTCTGTTGGCGCTAAGAGAGGCAACAAAGGGCACCGAAGACCCCTATCTCGGTGAGGAACGTCAAGGCAGTTTTGACGTTGCCGCGTGGAATGAAATGGTTGCGCTTGGTTGGACCGCCCTGGCGGTGCCTGAAGCTGCCGGCGGTTTAGGGATGAGTCTGGTAACGGCGGTGGCGGTTGCAGAGGAGATTGGTCGCGGCGCAATGCCGACGCCATTGACCGCTACGCTGCAAAGCACCTTCGTGCTGCGGCAAGCATTTACACAGGAAGCCAACTCGCAGCAGGCCATTCAATGGTTAAAGAAAATTGTTGAAGGCAGCAGTGCATCGTTAGCTATTCAAGGTGCGGCGGGTTGCCTCGAACTAGATGCTACGGATGTGACCGCAACAGATAACAAATTAAATGGCGTGGCCTGCTTCATACAAGATCTGCAAAAAGTAGACTTCCTCGTCGTCAGCGTGAAGGACAATGGTCGTCTGAAACTATTCTGCGTTGATCTAAATGCCGAGGGAGTGCGGGTAAGTCATGATCGCATCGTAGACCTAAGCCGTGATCAAGGTCGCGTGTCATTCAACAACGTCTCAGCAACCTGCGTTGCAGAAGATGGTGACGGTGTCTTGAATCGCGCTTGGCCGGCGTTACTGACATTGGTCTCCGCTGATATTGCGGGGGGTTGTGAATGGCTGCTACAGACCACCGCAGAGTACGCCAAGGTTCGGACACAGTTCGATCGGCCCATCGGTTTTTTTCAGGCGGTAAAACACCCAATCGTTAACATGATGATTGCCGCAGATGAAACCCGATCTCTGACCTATGCGGCAGCAGCGGCTTACGATTCAGATCCTGATACGTCTCACCGCGCGGCTCATTTTGCTAAATCCAATGCGTCCGATACGGCAGAGTTTTGCGCTAACAGAGCGACTCAGTTGCACGGCGGCATTGGTTTTACCTGGGAGCATGATGTCCAGATTTACCACAAGCGAGTCATGCATTCCCAGCAGTTGTTCGGCGACGGTTATTGGCAACGACAAATGGCGGCAAGCCACTTTTAGGTTTTTTTTCGAACAACTTCTTTGTTAATACAAAGGGTTTGCAGTGAATAGTCGCGCGAGCAGAATAGCTCGAGCAGAACGCACGTTATTGATCAATATGGATGGCTGAACACATGACTGAACACGTGAACGAACACATGAAAGATAAAGTGATTGTCATAACCGGCGCCGCTGGGGGCTTTGGACGACTCGTCAGTACCAAGGCCGCGGCGATGGGCGCGCAAGTGGTGTGCGCGGATGTGAACGCGGCGGAACTTGATATTACCGTCGAAAGCATTGTTGCTAAGGGTGGCTCAGCAACCGCATTGGTGACAGATGTCACGGATCTAACTCAAATGCAGGCATTAGCGGGACATGCCCTGGATTCCTGCGGCCGTATTGATGTGTGGATAAATAATGCCGGTACGATGCCGCTAGCATTTCACGCTGACCATGCAGAGGCTGTACCTGCTTGGAATCGTTGTATCGATATTAATATTAAGGGTGTGATGAATGGCATTATTGCTGCCCACGATCCAATGATCGAGCAGGGGCGTGGACATATTATTAACCTGTCGTCTATCTATAGTAACTTTCCGGTTGTTGGTGCCGGCGTCTATGGTGCAACGAAAGCAGCGGTTAACTTTTTATCGGATTCTTTGCGGGTAGAGTCGCAGGGTAAAATTAAAGTGACCGTCGTCAAACCGACCGGTGTGCCGGCAACGGGCTTGGGCGCCGGTATTGTTAACCCCGATGCGATAGTGGGAATCTTGGGTCAAAATGCGCCAGGGTACATGCAACAGATGCAGGCCCACGCCGAAGGCACGTTATCGAGTGAGAGTGCTGATGCCAATAGCATTGAATACTATGCGTTAGAACCGGAGTATTTGGCGGATCAAATTGTGTCTGTGATCAATCAGCCTTGGGGTGTAAATGTCAGTGAGATTACTGTTCGTGCTTCCGGCGACGGTTATATTCTATAGTTTGATTGCCGCAAATGACTGACGCCACCGCAGCGTTTTGAATGCGGTGTCGAACCAAACGAGCCTGTCAGTCAAACTAGTCTATTGACTAGACAATAACCCCGTTTTCGATCTTTAATGCTGCTTCACCTTGAGGAGAAGCAGCATGTCATCGATTGCCTATTTATCAGCTTTAGAACTCGCCAAGAAAATCAAAGAAAAACAGATTAGCTCTGTCGAACTAACCCAACACTATATTGATCGCATTGAAAAATACGATGATGTCATTAATGCGGTGGTTGTTCGGACCTTCGACGATGCCCTCGAGAAAGCCGCCGCTGCGGATGCTGTGCTGAGTGCTGGCGGTACCAATAGCGCAAGTTTGGGGCCATTACATGGTGTGCCGATGACGATCAAAGAATCCTATGTGATGGCGAGTACACCAACGACGTGGGGTATAAAAGGCTTTGAAGGCAACATCTCTAAAACTGATGGTTTGGCCGTGCAACGTTTTCGACAACATGGCGCGCACTTTTTAGGCAAGACAAATGTACCGGTCGAGCTGGCAGACTTTCAAAGCTATAACCCCATTTATGGCACGACGGGCAACCCCTTTGATACCACAAGGACGCCTGGGGGTTCATCCGGTGGCAGTGCGGCAGCGTTAGCGGCTGGTTTTACCGGGCTTGAAGCGGGCTCGGACATTGGTGGCTCGATTCGTAACCCCGCCCATTTCTGTGGCGTGTTTGGCCACAAGCCTACCTACGGCATTGTACCGTTGAAAGGACACGAGCTTGCACCGGACATGCCCGATGTCGACCTTGCGGTGAGTGGTCCTCTGGCGAGAAGCGCGGAGGATCTCGAGTTAGCCCTGGGTATTATGGCGGGTCCGCCAGAACGAGAAGCTTTAGGTTGGCAGTTATCTTTGCCGCGTTCTGACAAAAAACATCTAAAAGATTTTCGTGTCGCGATTTGGCCAACGGATGAAATGGCGCCAGTCAGTAACGAGGTTGCTGATCGGGCGGTAATGGTGGGTCAAACATTATCGAAACTGGGTGCGACGGTTTCTGATACAGCCAGACCTAATATTGATTTGGTAGCGGCCCAAGGGAATTATCAAACGCTGCTCAACTCGGTCATGACCGCTGGTATGAATGATGAGGCTGTCATTGCTGCACAGAAAGTCGCTGATCAGTTCGCTGCGGATGATCATTCGATGGAGGCGGTTAATGCCCGTTCTTTTGTCCTATCACATCGAGATTGGTTGAAGAATAATATCTCTCGTGAGCGAACCCGTCTCGCGTGGAGTACCTTTTTTGATGAATGGGATATTTTAATCTGTCCACAAATGCCAACAGCGGCTTTTCCCCATGATCATAGCGCCATGAGTGGACGAACCCTGAAGGTCGACAACGAAGATCAGCCTTATTTCCAGCAAATATTCTGGGCCGGCATGGTGGTTAATGCTTATTTGCCGAGCACCGTGTTTCCAACCGGATTGTCGCGGGAGGGTTTGCCCATTGGTCTGCAGGCCGTCAGTGCGCCTTACCGTGATTACAGAACGATTGAGTTTGCGCGTTTAATCTCGCGGGAAATTGGCGGGTTTGTGCCGCCTAGTAATTATGCATAACAATGTGTGAGCTGTTCTAGGTCTTTGCAAGTCGTTCCAAGTGGTCCCAAGTCGTTACAACATGATGCCGCTGTCTTGCGGCATTGCTAATCAGTAAAATGCTCGCTCATTAGATGGAAGTCACCATGCCTCTTAACGCCAATCTCAACCCTTTTATTACCTGTGCGGTGACCGGCTCCGGCGCGACGCAAGATCGCTCCAGTCATGTGCCACGCTCACCGGAGCAGATTGCCAACAGTGCGATTGATGCAGCGAAAGCGGGCGCCGCCATTGTGCATTGTCATGTGCGTGACCCAGACACCGGCGAGCCAAGTCGTCGACCGGAACTTTACCGTGAACTGTTAGACCGAATCCGTGATTCGGACACGGATGTTGTGATTAATCTCACCGCAGGCATGGGTGGCGATATTGTCTTTGGCGATGCAGAGAATCCGTTGCCACTGGATGCTGCAGGTACCGATATGGTCGGTGCAACAGAGCGGGTCGAACACATCGCCGAGTGCCTGCCAGAAATCTGCACACTCGATTGCGGCACAATGAACTTTGCTGAAGCGGATTATGTCATGACCAATACACCGGGCATGTTACGGGCGATGGGGCAGATGATGACTGACCTAGGTGTTAGACCAGAGATTGAAGTGTTCGAGACCGGCCATCTTTGGTTTGCGAAACAGCTAGTAGACGAAGGCATCATTGAAGATCCCGTCATGATTCAAATGTGTATGGGCATCCCTTGGGGCGCGCCGGATGATTTGAACACCTTTATGTCAATGGTGAATAACACCCCTGAAAGCTGGACCTTTTCAGCTTTCTCTATTGGCCAGAATCAGATGCCGTTTGTCTCCGCAGCGGTGCTCGCCGGCGGTAACATCCGTGTCGGTTTGGAAGATAACCTTTGGCTCGGTAAGGGCCAGCTTGCGACCAATGCACAACTCGTCGAGAAAGCAGCAACGATCGCAACCAACATGGGTGCAAGCTTGATGACACCTGCGCAAGTACGAGAAAAGATGCAACTTGTGAAGCGACAGCCCAGAGCTAAGTAGGAGTCAGTTATGTCTACCATACAAACAGCTGCGATTATTGGTGGCGGGGTGATCGGCGCCGGTTGGGTTGCACGATTTATTGAAAACGGTATCGATGTCGCGATCTATGACCCCGCCTCCGACGCTGTCGCGAAAATCGAAGCTGTTCTGCAAAATTCTCGCTATGCCTACAACAAATTAACGAAGGTGCAAAGAAAGCGGGAGGGGGTTGTTAGCTATTGTGACAGCCTCGCACAAGCGGTATCCAATGCTCAAATCATCGTTGAGTCTGTGCCCGAGAGACTCGAGGTGAAACAGTCCGTTTATGCTGAAATTGAGTCCCATGCGGCTAGCGATGCAATGATAGTTTCATCTACGTCCGGCATTATGCCGTCGGATCTTCAGTCGCAAATGCACAATCCGGAACGGTTGTTAGTCGCTCATCCTTTTAATCCGGTCTATTTGCTGCCATTGGTTGAATTAGTAGCCGGACAGAAAACGCGCGCGTCTGTTATCGACGCAGCGAAAGCCTTCTATTTATCAATTGGCATGAAGCCTTTGCTTGTTAAAAAGGAAATCGAAGCATTTATTGCTGACCGACTCCTGGAAGCTATTTGGCGTGAATCACTGTGGCTCGTGAAGGATGGTGTCGCCACAACTGAAGATATTGATGACGCCGTGCGGTTTGGGTTTGGCCTGCGCTATGCCCAAATGGGTGTCTTTGATACCTATCGAGTTGCCGGTGGCGAAGCGGGTATGCGGCATTTTATGGCGCAGTTTGGGCCTTGCCTAAAATGGCCCTGGTCAAAACTGACCGACGTGCCTGATTTTAACGAAGAGCTGGTTGACTTGATTGCGACCCAATCGGACCAGCAATCCGGTCACATGAGTATTCGAGAAATGGAGCGCATGCGAGACGATAACCTGATCGGCATACTGCATGCGCTTAAAGACAATAACTGGGGTGCAGGCGAAACCCTCGCTAATCATGAAGTCCGTCTGTTAGAAGCCGCTAACGACGCCAGCTAACAGACGTTGCCAAACTTGTCACTCTGATCTCCTGCATTACTTAAATCGCCATTGTCGCGGGTTTTTATATAAGGTCTGTATAACATCTATAAAGAAGCCGAATCGCCCCGCTAAAACTAAATTAATGGTTGGCATTAATAGGCGAAAGATTTACGCTATCGTCATGTAAAAATGAGCTGGACAATAGGTGGCTACTTTAAGTATTTGTCGCCTTTAGTTTTGTTGGAATCTGAAAGTTTGGTCACGGCAGATTTTATGAAAAAAATAGCTGTTCGAAGCCTGTTGATAATATTAGTTTTATTCGTCGGTCTTTTTTGGTTTGTTTTTTTCTCCGCAAGACCACCTTTAACTATCGACCCGGTAACACTTGCCGGTGACGGTAGCAGCATCAATTACTGCCAACAGCCGGTGTTAGATGGCGGCGGCAAGCTTGCCATCGACATTGCTAAAGGCAATACACCTGGTTGCGGCTACGATCATTTTCCGTTGCCGATTCTGGCCGCATGCACGGAGCCATTGGTTGAGGCTGCCGATGATATTCGCGGCTTGTGGATAGGCGTTGAAGGTGGACATGTAGGTCATGTTGAGCGAGTCGAACAATGTGGTGCCCGCACGGTTGTCACGTCCTCTGGCATCATTCACGACTATGGACCCAATAGTACGGCGCATTCGAACACAGACGACACAGAGGGCGCGGTATTTTTCACCCTTGGTGATCGAGAATATTGTCCGCGCACATCCGCAAGTATGATTTGGGAGGACAAGGTGCTGAATTTTCGTGCTTTTGGTTGGGGTCCTATCGTCGTCAACCGTTACCTCCAGGGTGAACAGTTAGTGTGGGAGTATGCAGATGGTTCAACGACACATATGGATCGATTGTGCCAATTGCCTGACGAGCAGAAAGTGCCTGTACCAAGGGGACCACGTTATTCACTCTAATCTTTGTAGACTTGGCGTATCGATATCTTGCGGCAGCGTGAACCAGCGAAGCGCTTCAACGGACTCGGTTAGGCATAGGTCATATCGTTTTTCCATGAGGCGGCACTTGTTCAGTTCTGTCGCGGCGGCATTAAGGTGCGCCTGCAGAGGCCGTTTGTTTACCTCAGGTGTGTGATGATTAATGTGTGCGCCTAAGTTCATTTCGTTCAAGTCACTGCTAAGGTCCATTTGCTTCATCTGATAACGCCAAGTCCCACTCGCCGTGTCAAAACAGTAGTAGGGTAAAAGTCGCCAGCCATCTTTCGCGATCATCTCAATAGCAGATGCAAGATACTCAAAGGTCGAGTCGTCAATAAAGTAATTGAAGTTTAACCGCACCCAACCTGGCCTTAATATGAGGTGTCCCTTACCAAGTTCAGTCTCAATCGCCTTACTCAGGACCATATCCATGTTCAGCAAAGTATGGCCGTAGGGGCCAGCGCAGGAACAGCCACCTCTCGCCTGTATGCCGAAGAGATCGTTTAGCAAGGCGACGACGAAGGCGTAATGAAGGTCCTTGTTTTGGTGCTTTATTCGTAGAGAGACGATCGATAAGCGTTCTGCGTGCTCGCAACCTAAGACATCGATGTTGTCGTGACATGACCAGCGTTGTAACGCGCGTGTAACCCATTTTTTTTCAAGCGCTTCAATATTCTGTGTCCCTACTTCCTGTTGAAGTTTTACGGCCAGTCCGGCACGAATAGACTCGATGATAGCGGGGGTGCCGCCTTCTTCTCGATGTTCGTGATCGTCAATGAATTGGTGATCATCAGGCGTCACGTACATAACGGTTCCGCCACCGGGCATGGAAGGGACGCTATTGCTAAGAAGATGCTTCTTAACAACAAGAATACCGGGGCTGCCAGGGCCGCCCACAAACTTATGCGGCGAGATGAAAGCAGCATCCTTGCTACAATCTGCGGTTTGACTGTCAGCATCATTGTCAAATTCTTTGGTCGCATTCATGTCGATGCCAACATAGGGCGCTGCAGCAGCGTAGTCCCAAAGTGAGTATGCGTTGTGTTGGTGCAAAAGGTGACTGATCAGGTCAACGTCAGATTTGACGCCGGTGACATTAGACGCAGCGGAAAAACTGCCAATCTTTAATGCTCGCTCGCTGTAGAAAGTGAGTTGCGCGGTAAGGACAGATATATCAATTTGACCTGATGCATTCAGAGGTATAACAACGACGTCTGCGATCGACTCCCGCCAGGGCAGTTCATTACTGTGATGTTCATAGGGACCAATAAATACCACGGGTCGCTGTGCCAGCGGTATCTTATCGAGCAGTTGATGTTGTGCATCGAGATCAGCGGGTAGGCGTAGGTTCAAAATATCAATGAGCTTGTTGATGGCCGCAGTGGCGCCCGAGCCACAAAAAATAACCTGATCGTCGTCATTACCTTTCACTGCTTTGTGAATGATTTGTCGCGCCTGTTCTCTTAGTTTGGTTGTTTGTGCCCCGGTAAAAGATGTTTCAGTGTGGGTGTTGGCATAGAAGGGCAAAACCTGGTGGCGAATATAGTCTTCGATAAATGTCAGAGAGCGACCAGATGCAGTGTAGTCTGCGTAGATAAGGGGTTTAGCGCCAAAGCTTGTTTCGATAAGCGTCCCTTCGCCGATAACGGCATCGCGGATTGTTTGTAATAAATTTGGGTTCAACGTTTTGTTGGAAGTTTCGTTGCATGTTTGGTTTAAGGCAGGCTTTTGGGGCTGTGTCACAAGAGTACGCTAGGTTCGTGAATGAAGTGGCCAGCATAGTGTTGTTTGTTGGGCACATTGTGCCTAATTGGTTTGTATTATCGGGGTTATCCGAAAATTTGTTCCACATAGTTTATTAAATATGAAACTATACACCATCGCAATTTTTTGGTCATAGGAAACCATCAGAAATGGATAAACAAGATAAGTCGATCCTGACGTTGTTGCAGCGTGATGCGAGTCTGTCAGTCGGTGAGATTGCCAGTCAGGTTGGCATCTCGAAGTCTGCGTGTTGGCGAAGGGTTCAGAAGCTAGAACACGATGGCGTGATTCGAGAACGGGTTGCGCTGTTGGCGCCAGAAAAAGTTAATTTGCCTTTGACCGTTTATATCTCAGTTCGAACCAACCAACACAATGACAAATGGGCGGCGAAATTTCAGAAGGTGACAAGGTCAATGCCTGGGGTTTTGGAAGTCTATCGCATGAGTGGGGAGTTAGATTATCTAATCAAAGCGGTGGTTGAGGATATGCCGGGTTACGACAGATTGTATAAAGAACTTATCAAAGCAGACCTTTATGATGTGAGTTCAAGCTTTGTGATGGAAACAATGAAACAAACAACGCAACTGCCTTTGGATTATGTTTAGCTCCAATGATCTCTAGAAGTCCACAATGACAACGAAAATATTTAAGCCTCAAACCAGTGAGTTAGAAAAATCTTTATGAATGATAACCGTGAAAGTGATGAAACCATGGCAGTGTCAATCAAGGTCAACGTTGATAACTATGTGCGTGCAACAACATCGGCGCAGTTTGCCGGCATGTTAAGAATGTCCCGAGGCATGAACAAATTTGTTCATGCGCCAAAGCCCGTTGCGCTTAACAAGCAAAGTGTCGAGCGCATGAACCGCGACACGATTTATAGCTCGGCTGTGGTGGACATCAGTCTAGGTGCAAGTTTGACAATTCCGGAATCCGGCGATCGATACCTTTCTGTGATTGTGATGAATGAAGATTATTACACCACCGCAATCTATCATGACGCGGGGGTTTATCAACTAAGCGTGGATGAACACGACACACCGTTCGTGGCGATAGTGGCGCGTATTTTGGCTGATCCAACTGATCCAGATGATATGAAAGTTGCCAATGCGTTACAGCAGGGTTTGTTGATTGACGCCGCCGGTGAGGGCGTCTTTACACGCCCCAATTATGACGCGGAAAGCTTCGCCCGCACTCATGGTTTACTAAAGCAGTTGGGCGCAGGGCTTGCAGATGCTTCCTATTGGAATGGCAAAAAAGAAGAAGTGAAAGAAACGCGCCATATGATTGGTGCTGCATTTGGCTGGGGTGGATTGCCAACCTATGAAGTGGTTTACGAAAGTGTCAGTGCGCCGCGTCCTTTGGGTACCTACCAGCTCAACGTCAAGGATGTGCCCGTTGATGGCTTTTGGTCCATTAGTGTCTATAACAAAGCGGGATACTTTGAAGAAAATGCGTTTGACTCCTACAGCATTAACAACCTAACGGCGGCGCCGAATGACGACGGCTCGTACACGATTCACTTTGGCGATTGTGCCAATAATCTGAGGAACTGTTTGCAGATCATGGAAGGTTGGAATTATGTAGTGCGGCTATATCAACCGCATCAAAATGTGCAGCAGGGTTTATGGCACTTTCCTGAGCCTCACGCCATATAATTATGGGTTGTAGAATCGAGCAAGTGTTACCGAAAGGGGCAATGACTGTGTGAATTTGAAGTCTTGATCAGGCTTTATAAAAGGGTATTTGTTTGCAGATAGGATTGATCAAGGCCAGCAGCAATGAAATCTGTTGCTTGTGCCGGGATAAATGGTATCCCAGCACAAGCATTAAGATATAAGTCTTTTAGTCGAACAACTCGCCGCCACAAGCAGAGGCCGTCGTGCCAAATTCTTCATAAGCTTTGATGACGTTGGCGCCGGTTCTCCAACGATGCACTTCATCAGGACCGTCAACCAATCGTTGGCTACGGATACCGGTGTACCAGCGCGCCAAAGGCGTGTCGTGGCTATAACCGAGGGCCCCGTGCAGCTGCAGAGCTGTATCGACAACTTGATGCACCATGTTCGCCAGGAAGACCTTAGCAATACCGTTCTCTTGCTTAAGGTCCATACCATTTTCAGCTTTATAAGCGATGTGTAACAACATCAAACGTGCTTTGTATATCTCGGACGCGCAGTCGGCCATCATCCAGCGCACACCTTGACGGTCTGCGAGTCGCTTGCCAAATGTTTCGCGGCTAGTAATATGTTTTGCTGCTAAGTCGAGTGCCCGCTGTGCCATGGCAACATTGTGCATACCATGACGGAGTCGGCCGTAGGCAAGTCGATGCTGACCCATGTTGAAGCCCTGACCTTGGCCGCCCAAAATGTTTTCCCGTGGCACGCGCAGGTTCTCGATTTTGATCTCAGAGTGTGAGCCACCCAGCTTTAAACCCAGCTCGGTATGTGGCTGCATGGTCTCGATATTACGGACGATTTCGTAGCCAGGGTTAGGAAGCTCTACAATGAATGTACTGTATTGTTCGTGTCTCGGTGCATCAGGATCTGTCTTCGCCATGACAACCGCGATATCCGCAACGCTGGCGGATGAACTAAACCATTTTTCACCGTTCATGACCCACTCATCGCCATCGAGCTCAGCGGTTGTTTGCATGCCTGTTGCATCTGCACCGGCGGCTTTTTCTGTCATGGAATAGCAAATACGTTTTTCACCGTTGAGCAATGGCTTCAAGTATTTCTCGTGCTGGTATTCTGTACCATGCTCAATCAGTGTCAGCATTGTTGCATCGTCAGGACCCTGTGTGTTCATTGACAGTGCGCCAAGAAAACTTTCGCCCAGTTCCATTTGAACAAGCGCGTTTGCTAATGGGCGTAAACCCATGCCGCCATGCTCAACCGGTACAAAGGGACACCACAAATCCTGTGCTCGAGCAGCAACGCGCAGTTCAGCTAACACTTCATCAAAGTTTTCCGCTGTACAATTTTCCTCAGCAGGGTGTACCACCTCCTGAACAAATTTGCGCACCTTGTTGCGAATGGCCTTGGTCTCATCGGGGATTTGAAAATCAATCATGCACTGCTCCTTCAATAAATTATTTTTAGACTTGTTCAGGAGTATCTCAGGGTGTTAACAAATGTGCTAGCGGTATGCTGCTCGGTAGAAACTAAGCCGCAGCTCTCTTCAGTGCGGCTGAAAAGGCGATTCGGTAAAAGACGGGCAGTGCGATCAGTGTCAACAAGGTTGCGAAAGCCAGTCCGCCCATAATGCATACAGCCATCTCTTTGAAAAAAGCATCAGATAACAGCGGTGACATGCCAATAATGGTGGTGCCGGCAGCCAACATGACAGGCCGCAGGCGACTCACGCTAGCGGCAACAATCGAAGACAGGTTCATGCCGTCTTCTTCGATATTTTTGTCGATCTCGTCAACTAAGACGACACAGTTTTTAATCAACATGCCTGACAGGCTAAGGAAACCGAGGAACGATGGGAAAGTAAATGACAGATCGGTGATCAGAAGACTCAGCACAACGCCGCAAACAGTCATGGGTACGGTTAGCCATATCACAATCGGTTGGCGCAGTTTACCGAACATCAGAATAGTGACAAAAAACATGAGGGCGAAAGTGACGGGGATTCGGGCGCCAAGTGTTTGCCTCGCTTCTTGACTGCCCTCATATTCACCGCCCCATTCCAGTTGATAGCCTGGCGGCAGTTTGATGGCCTCGACATCGGCTCGCATTTCTTCAAACACGCGGGTGAAGTTTTGCCCGACCGGCGGGTTGGATAGGGCGCTGACCATTCTCACTCTGTTTTGCCTGAAAATTAGGCTGTCCTCCGGTACGAGATCAAAGCCGTCTATAATCTGCGACATGGGTATGTGCGAACGTTGGGTCGGGCTCCATACCGTGCGGTCTGATAGTCCCGGTAGGTCGATGCGTTCGTCAGCAGGGGCGCGAGCGACGATCGGGATGAGCTTGTCGGTATCACGGAACAAACCAATGTTTACCCCTAAGGTCGCGAAGGCAAGCGATTGGTAGGCATCTGATCTGCTGATACCGGTACTTCTCGCCTGCGTGTCGTTAAACCGGGGCACAATCTGTAGTTCTCGTTGTCGCCAGTTTGTCTTTAGGTCAATCAAGTTGTGTTTTAGGTAAACGTCAAGCGCCTGCTCAGCAAGTGCCCTCAGCACGTCTGGGTCTTCACCTGTAAATCTGGCTTCGACTTTAGACGAGCCTGACGGACTAAACTCACTGCGCCTAATTTGTATTTCCGCCTCCAGGTTAATGTCGCTCAGTCTGGCGCTGACATTTGCCATCATGTCGTTCATGACATTCACGTCTTCAACGCGCACCATCAAATGTGCATAGGCAGAGTTCGGCTGTTCAGGTCTTGTCGTTGCAGAGAATCGATTTGGGCCGGCGCCGATAAAGCTGCTGATATCAACGACTCCGGGTTCCTTTTTGATTTCGGCTTCAAAGGATTTAATTTCTTTGGCTGTTGTTAAAATATCGGTTCCCTGAGGTAGGTAGTAGTCAACAAAGAACAAGGGTGTGTTGGTGGTTGGAAAGAAGGCTTGTTTGACCTGGCCGAAGCCCCAGAAGCAGCCTGCTGTGATACTGACAATGACAAGTGTTGCAAACCACGCTCGGCGTAAGCCGAATTCGATCAGTTTTCGGTAGGGGGTATAGCCCCAGCCACTGTATATTTCGGTTTGTTCGCCCTGTTTTGAAATTGTAAGAAGATAGTTGCCTAACAACGGTGCAACAGTGATGGCAAGCACCCAACTCAGTAGTAAGGAAATCGCGACAACTTGAAACAACGAGACTAAAAAGTGTCCGGTACTGTCGTCGGATAATCCAATCGGTGCAAACGCGAGTATGCCAATCACGGTGGCACCTAAAAGCGCATATTGGGTTCGTTGTACTGATTGTGCCGCAGCAACTCGGGAACTCAGCCCCCGTTGGACGCCGATGACCATGCCTTCGGCCACCACGATTGCATTGTCTACTAGCATGCCCATGGCGATCATTAAGGCGCCCAAGGAGATCCTCTGTAATTCGATGCCAAGTATCGACATGATGCAGATGGTGCCTAGCACGGTCAGCAGCAATACGCTGCCGACGACGGTGCCGGCTCGCCAACCCATAAATATGCACAGGGCGCCGATCACCGTTGCGACAGACACTAATAGATTTTTCAGAAAGGTATCGATCGAGCTGCTAACGACCTCATGCTGTAGATAGATGGGATGTGCTTCAACGCCTAGGGGTAATTCTTGCATAAGTTGTTTTAATCGCTCATCAACCATGCGACCAACCTTGACCACATTGAGCCCCTTCGTCACCGACACCCCAACGGTAAAAGCCGTTTCTGAGTTGAAGCGAATAATCTGTTGGGGCACTTCAATCGGTCCTCGCGTGATGTCGGCAATGTCACTCAGGCGTAAAACCTGCGTTGATCCCGGTAGACCAATCGGCATGTCGCCGACGGCTTTGACGCTATCAAAGGCAATTTCCGGCGCGATTGAGACCCGTCTTGTGCCGTACGCGACGGAGCCCGCATTTATGACCTGACTTTCCTGCCCAATCGCGCCGAATACAACTTCGATCGGAATGCCGAGGCTGACCAGTCGCTGCTGGTCTAACTCGACGAAGATTGCCTCGTCAGGTTCGCCCGCAGTGTTGACCTTTGCAACACCCGGTACAAGCTTGAGTGTGGTGGTGATTTGGCGAGAGATGTCATGAATTTCAGCGGCTGAGTAGCCGGGGGCAGTGATCGCGTAGAAGACGCCGTAAACGTCACCAAAATCGTCCTCGATCAAAGGGGTTCCGGCACCTGGCGGCAGACTGTAGTGGGTTTCGCTGACCCTGCGTCGCAGTTCATCCCATATCTGAGGCAGGTCTTCAGCGGCATATTCCTCCAGCATCTCAACCTGTACTTCGGATCGTCCCGGTAGGGATTTCGAGGTGACCTTGTCAAGATAAGGCAGCTCCTGCAACGCCGCTTCAATGACATCGGTGACTTCATGCTCAACCTCAACCGCGGATGCGCCCGGGTACGGCGTGATGATGTAAGCATTGCTAATGGGGAAGTCCGGGTCTTCAAGTCGACCGACATTGTCAATGCCATAGGCACCACCAAACAGGCATGCAACGATGATTAGCCAAGGATAGAGGGGGTTTTCGATCGACCATTGACCAACATTTTTCATCTTAGGCTCGTCACGACGGCACCCAAGGGGCGCACTTTCATACCCCGTTGCAACCGGTTCGCGCCGGTGGCTACGATCAGATCGCCACCTTTAAGGCCGTCAGTAATTGGCACGCCACGACCTGTCGGCGAATCGATTAGAACAGCTTGTTTGCTAACGTCATGTGAATCCTCATCATAGCGCCAGACAAAGAATGTGTTGTCGGGGTTTGTTACCAAGGCTGTGATTGGAATAATAATCGCGGACTCATTGGTCGTATTGGCTCTGCGTTCCACGTCAACGGTGGCGGTCATGCCCGGCAGAATATTTCGACCTTCAGGGTTTTGCATCGCAAAAGTGACAAGGTAGGTCTGTGCAACCGCATCTGCTTCGCCAGTGTTCTCCCGATAGGTCAGCGGGAAGGTCTCGCCAGGCGCAAAAGCAAAGCGGGCGGTGAAAGATACAATATGTTCCTGCGTCACTGTTGCCATAAGCTTTTCAGGAATGCTGGCGTAGACGAACAGTTCACTCAAGTCGTTAATGCGAACAATTTTGTCACCCGCTCGAACGTTTGCGTAGTTGTCAGCGTAGCGTTTCGCAATATAGCCATCGAAGGGCGCGTGTATGCTTGAATCCGACAGGGCCTCGCGGGCCTGGTCGTAGTTAACTTGTCTTAGTTCATAAACGGCTAATGCGTCGTCAACAATTGACGGGGATATACCCTTGTCTTTGAGTAATTTTTGCTTCCTGGCGAGATCTTGTTTTGAAAGCTTTAGCTGTACTCGTGCTTCTCTCAGTGATAATTCGAAATCGGTGGTGTCAAGTGTCGCAAGTACGCTGTTTGCCTCGACAGATTGACCCTCGAGGACTGGCAGGGTTAGTAGCTGACCTGATACTTCAAAAGATACATCGACGGTCTGTGACGCGTCGACGCGACCAACAAACGTGTGGCGAACAGTCTGCGCATTTTCTACGACCTTAAATATTTTGGCGGGTCTGATGGTTTCTTGCTGTTCAGGTTCAACCACCGGCAGCGGCTCGCAACCTACTAGTAGTGGCAATATCAGTATTAGAAAATACGGCGTTTTCATGGGTCTGGCTCTGAGAGAAAGCTGGCTTTAAAAAGCGTCTTGACGCTCGTTGTCATCGTTATCTGATAGCTTCAGAAGCATAGAGGTGCTTGCTGCTTGAGTAAAGCATAGGGATTCGAATCTAACGGTGATAGCGCAAAGCACAGGGGTCCTTACCTTAGCTGTGTTGCCGTGAACTGATACTGTCGATTTGTAAAGCAGTTATCCTCAGCAGAAGTTGCGAGCAACGGCTGTTGGTGACAAATCCGAGCAGATCAAATTTTGGTAACACTACGTTTCTGGTATTGTTGTCTGCAAAGCGTGTAGTGACTTTATAAGGCTTCAAAATGGGAATGTTGGTCGACGGTCAATGGCAAGATCAAGAGGTGCGAAGAACAAATGCCGAGGGTGCCTTTGTTAGAAATGAATCCCCCTATCGTGACGTGATCGGCTCGGAGCGTTTCCCTGTGGAGGCAGATCGCTATCATTTGTTTGTTAACGCGGGTTGTCCCTGGGCATATCGCACGATCCTTTATCGATCAATTAAGAATCTACAACCCTATCTGACCATGTCATATACACTGCCCGCCGCGGGTCAGCAGGGCTGGACCTTTGGCGAGGCGGGCGAACCCTTGCTGAATGCCATGCATATGCATGACGTCTACACCCAAGCGAATGATGATTTTACAGGCCGTTGCACCGTGCCGGTTTTGTGGGATAAAAACTCGCACACAATCGTCAACAATGAATCGGCGGACATTATTCGCATGTTTGATTCAGCCTTTGATGATCAGCAAGGTGTTAGTCCGACGCGCTATTATTTGACAGAGCATGCGACTGAAATTGATGCGCTCAATGATGAGATCTATACAACCATCAATAATGGTGTGTACCGTTGTGGTTTTTCACAATCTCAAGCCGCTTATGATGAAGCGTTCGACCTATTGTTTGCGTCATTGGATCAATTAGATAAAAGACTGGCTGGCCAACGTTATTTATGTGGTGCGCCGATCACAGAAGCTGATTGGCGCTTGTTCGCCACCTTGGTGCGATTTGACTTCGCCTATTACGGCCAGTTCAAGTGCAACTTGCATCGTATCGTCGATTATCCAAACCTGTGGCCCTATATGCGCGATCTATACCAGCAGCCCGGTGTCGCAGAGACCGTCGATATTACTGCGATCAAAGGGATTTATTATGGCAGCAGAGCGCCGGGTATCTTGCCAAAAGGCCCTGCGCTAGATTTTGCTGAGCCGCATGGGCGGGCATCGCTTTGATAGATCTACATATAGACCGGCATATAGACCTGCATATAGATCTTCATATACGTCTGCATATAGATCGGCATATGGGCGGCCATATACTTAGTTCATATACTTAGTTCATATACTTAGTCGATATAGCATGTCTCTATGGGTAGTTCTGATTGTTAGTTCTGATTGTTAGTTTAAATTGTCAGATCTGATGGTTAGTTTAGATGGTTGCTTAATATAGATTACGTTTATGGCCAGCTTCTCAACGATTCGTTCCTAAAGGTTTTTTATCCTTCCAGCTGATTTTATCTGTTGTACTATAAATTAACTGCCACCAAACCCTCCGCTTACCTGTTATTGCGTAACCAACAGGTTGCAGATGCCTAGCGATTGAAATTCTTTATTCGCGTGTGAACTAAAAAAATAATTCTTATAACCTTTTTTTTAGACCGACGGCCAAAATACCCCTGTTTGGGTGATATATATCAACTTCGTCAACCCGCTAGACTAACAAAATATGTAAAAGGTCTGCGGTGAGCCATGGTTTGGCGTTGTTTTTTATAACAACTACTCCTAGCGTTCATTCTGTAGATGTTGGAAAGTTTGTTCCAAAATTTGTTCGGATTGCTGCCGTCTAAAGGAACAATCGAAAAATTAATACAATAATGAAAGTGGAAGGTAATTAAATGATGAAGAGATTTGTGTGGTTTTCAATAATGTTATTAGGCTCCGCTGCACATGCAGCTGAACTTGTTACGTTCGAGTCGGGTACATCGGCGAAAGCCAGCGAAGTAAATGGCAACTTTGAGGCGCTCAATACTGAGGTTCAAGCTAACACTGCGGCAATTAGTAACATTACGTTAACGGCCGGCGCGGTCGGCGAGACCGGCGCAACGGGTCCGGCAGGTCCTGCTGGTGCTGATGGTGCCGATGGTGTTGCAGGCGCTGACGGTGCGCAAGGTGAAGTTGGTCCTCAAGGACCTATTGGACCGTCGGGAGGCGCGACTGGCGCCCAAGGTCCCCAAGGTGACGTAGGTCCGCAAGGTATTCAGGGACTAGTCGGAGATACTGGTCCGCAGGGCATTCAGGGCATTCAGGGCATTCAGGGAGCAGTAGGTGACACTGGACCGCAGGGGGTGCAGGGTATCCAAGGTGATCAGGGGCCTGCAGGTGCAGGCTCAGCGCTAACTGAAACAATTTTGGTCGATTGTGCAACCGACTCTTTACAAGATGCGATAGATGCCGCGACTGCCGGTATTGTGACGATTAATGTTACGGGCACCTGTACAGAGGATCTAACGATCTCGAGAAGCAATATCATTATTGATGGAGGCTTGGGTAGTACCTTGGTGCTTTCAAATAGCCCAGGTATCCACATCTTTGGAGCTTCGAATATTGAGATAAGTGATTTTACTGTCACCGGTGGTGCCAATACCTCACTTGTCCTTGATGACGCGCAAGTCTCTTTAACTGATGTTGACATCACTACTACCGGTCACGATTTTTTTACCGCCGTAGTTGATCATTCAAAACTAAAGATGAATGACTCTTCAATTGTTCATACTACTCCTGCTGATGATGCCGGTGCTTTGTTGGTGTTCAATAACAGTACTCTGATTATTAATGGCGGTAACACGATCAGCACAAATGGTGATGAAGCTACAGCCTTGGATATTGTGCAAAGTTCGGCTGTCACTAAAGGTCTCGATTCAACAACAAGTGATACGATTTCGAGCACAGGCCTTGATGGGCTTGGTATTTTGATTGAAGGAGCGTCTTCAGCCTTTTTCATCACTGATAGTGGTGTATCGATCACCGGTGGCGTTGAGATTATTGGGGGTTCCTACCTGCTCGCCGATGCCATGGATGTTACAGGGGGGATGTCCCTCGAGTTGAATTCAAGTGTATTGACTGAAGGTTCTTGCCCTTCTTTTCCTACCAGCTGTAGTGTCAACATTTCGGGCGATGTGAATTTATTCAAAGGCTCGATGTACACAGGCGAGTCTGCGATTTTTGACGTCGGTACGATTACTATTTCGAAAAACAGCGAAATGGGTTTAGAAGGGAGTGTGCTCGCCTCCGATGTTACAGGTTCCGGAACACTCGTCACAAATAGCACTAACGTTTCTGGGAATATCCACTGTCCTTCCGGCGACGCGACTGAGTTGACTACGTTTCTTCTCGATGGCTCAGATACGACGGGCCTGACCGTGTCGGGCGGAACGTCCACTTCGCCAAGTTGCGTGTTTGAGCAAGGTATTGGCATCCGTGCCTACGATTAGAGTGAGGAAGGGAGAGTGAAGATGAAATACTTTTTTCATATACGCGTAGTTCTTAGTTGTTTCTTTGTTGTCCTTCTTAGCGCCTGCGGCGGAGGTGGTGGCAGCAGCGATAGAGGTGACTCTGCTGGATTGGAGTCCACAACTTTTGCGTCAGAGCCCACTGTTGTGAGTGGTGTGGCGGCAACTGGTGCGGCGTTAGATGGTGCCACGGTCGAGATTATTGATGCGAGCGGTAACTTGGTTGATGTCGGTGATGTATTAACTGGCAGTGATGGTTCATATCAAGTTGAATTACCTGATGATATTGCCTTACCAGTGATTGTTAGAGTCACGCCTTTGGTAGGCCCACCTTTGTTGAATATCGTAGCGCCGCCGGAAGACGGCAGCACCGCGATTACGGCTAACGTCAACCCCGTGACAGATCTGGTTTCCAGTTCTGCCCTGGGTGATGCCGATAGTAGTGATGCCGGTGCGCTTGCCGGCGCATTATCGAGTGTGGATACGTCAACGCTTGAGGCCACGGGTGATGAAGTGCTGCAGCGAGTGTTGGGTAGTTCAGTGCAATATAGTAGTTTTGCAAATGATCCGAATTTTGTCGCCAAAACCGAAGCGAGTGACACGATCCCTTCGGCAACGGATGCGATTTTGGATACCTTGGCAAAACAGGCTGAAGATTCCGGCACAGATATTAAAACTCAACTGAAAAACCTTGAGGAGCAGGAAACACCTTCCAAATTGCTGGAAGAGCCTGCGTTTCAGGTTGGCCTGATTGGCGAGATGATCAAAGGTGGAGCAGCCTCTGAAGATCTTGAAGCACAGCTGCAAGACATTGGGGCGATTGACGAGCCTGTTGAAGGCGTCGGTGATGTGTTTCGAGCGGTGATAGCCGCGGTACCTGCCTTGATTCAAACCGTGACAGATGACTCGACAGCATTGGCTGATGACGCAGATCTTCTTGAAATTGCAACGGATGCCGCCGTCGATATGTTGGCGGACACAATTGACGAGAAAAAGACTCGTTTTGCGGCCGATGCTGATGACTTAGTGAGTGCGATTAACTCACCCAGCTTACAAGACGCGGTCACTAAGGTTGTTCAAAGCAGCGTTGTTCCGACACTTGCAGCCTTTGCTGGTGGTGATGCAACCGACGATACATTGCAAGGATTGCAGGATCTCGCCGGTCAGGTCACAACGGCGGCAGCAACTGTCGCTAGTTCATTTGAGTTCACCGAGACTTCGACCGATGTTAGTAGCCTTATTTCTGAGTTCGTTTCAACGAATGTTGCGCCATCGTCAGAGGTAACTGCGCAGGACTTGGCCGATGCGTCAGCCAGTGGTGAGTCGATAGTGGTTGATGTTGGTGATGTTAACGACATCCGCGGTAGTCTTGAAGAATTTGCGACAGAAAATGTCGATCTGATTGAAGGCACCATTGATGATCTTATACAGACAGTCCCGTCAGGTATTTGGGATGAAGTGGTTTGGGATAGCTTTAACTGGGGCTAATTGACGGCGTCAGTGTTATCGAAGAGTTGCCCGGTGAGTGACTAGCACCGGGCTTACTTTTACTGACAACACCTTTAATCTTGTTTTAATATTGTCTTGGTTCGATGCTGGGTTGCTGTGTTCTTGCTAAAGCATCCGCGAAAGAATAATCTCTTTTTCCCTCGATCTGCTGCTCTAGTTTTCTTACTTCTTTGGCAAGTCTGCGTCATCTGTCGGCAGGCCGGATTCTAACCAAGCTTCAATGCCGCCGGTCATAGGATACACATTCGATATACCGTAACGTTTTAACTGTAGTGCCACACGGGCACTAGAAGCTTCGCTTGGTCAGCTACAGTAGACGACGATATCGCCGTCCAGGGGGATGTTCTTATGATCCCGCTCAATGGATTCCATTCTAAGTCGCTGCGCGCCCGGCAACAGATGCGGGATATTGTTAAGATCGTAGTCGTGTCTGAGATCAAGGATTTTTAGGTCCTCGCCTTTTTCGATGCGGGCGCTGACTTCCTCTGGTGTGAGGCGGCGCATATCGAGTGATTTTACAAATAGATGGCGGTTAACTAACTTCCAGATAAAGAAACCGGCAATCAATAGCCCAATAATAACGCCAGCCACAATGCCGGCCTCCGCAATGCGCGTCGCCATCATCTCGAGTTCATTGTGAAAAAAGAAGCCAACCGACGTAAATGCCGCTGCCCAGATAAGTGTGCCAATGGTGTCGAGAGTTAGGAATGTGAACAAGCCCATGCCCGTTAAGCCAGACATTGGTGGTGCGAGCGTCTGCAGACCAGGCACAAATTTGGCAAGAACAACCGATAGTGGCCCAAGTTTGCGGAACAGTGTTTGCGTATCTCGAACGCAAAAATCGGGCTCCAGAGACAGAATACACAGTAAGTGCAACACCCGCACACCTCTAAGCCTGCCTAGCCAGAACCAGAATGCGTCAATCGGTACGGAAGCGACAACGCAGGTCAGCAAAATCAACGCAGGTGATAACTGACCCATGCCAGCGAGTGCGCCAGCCGCTAACATTAACGGTATTGCCGGCAGCGGCAAGCCTGCTTGGTCCAACGCGACCCAGACGAAAATGACTGTGTAGCCGTGCTCTACTAAAAATTGTAAGAATTCTGCCATAAGCTATTGTACGTCAACTTGAGTTACTTCTTTATTAGTACGCGATTGTACCGTTCACTTGTTTGATTTGTCAGACACGGCGCGCGTATAACTGCGAATCGTCTCTTTATATTCGTCCTCAGTAAAAGCCCATTGCTGCAAGTCAGCATCAGCCCAACCCATAGCCATGCCAGACGAAGATCGTCCCAGCGCAGAGGTCATTGATCGCGTTATAGCCAACGAGGCTGCCGGTATAGCGATCAGTTCCGCAATAAGTTTCTCAGTTACATCCGTCAGCTGGTGCGTTGCCGCGGTGCGCTGCGCCCAGCCACTTTGTTTGAGTTCTGTCGCATCGACTCTACGTGCTGTCATGACCCAATCCCGCGCCGTTGGTAGTCCAACTTCTCGGGCTAACAAAGGTGTGCCATTCCACACATTAGGAATGCCGAGTGCCAGTTCGGGAATACGGAATACAACATTTTCTGCGACCACTCTAAAATCGCAGGCAGTGGCAAGCAGGGCGCCGCCACCAATCACGTGGCCTTGCATGGATGCGATAGTGACTTGCGGTATGCGATCAAGCTGTTCCAGCACCCGCTGCCAGGTGGCGGTCTTGTTTCGTCGCGTTGACCAATCCCCTTCGACCTTTGGGTAAGACGTGGTTTTTAAATCTGCGCCAGAACAGAAAGACTTGCCTTCGCCGCTGATAACCAGCAATCGAATATCCGGTCGCTCCATTAAATCGTTCAGAGTCGAGGCGATGACTTTTCGTATATCATCATTGAGCGCGTTTAATTGTTTTGGTCTACTGAAAATGAGTCTAACAATTGACTCTTCGTAGATGACTTTTATTCCATCGAACTCTGACATTAGTTTGCTCTGACTGATTGAGACATTAAGTGATAAGTAGCGTAAAACGAAATAGTAACATTATTATTAGCGTGGCTTTGGGAGGGTCAATCTTTCTGTCTACGGGCAGTGCATTGACCGAGGTTTTTAAAACAACGATAAAAATAAACGTTAACTTTTTAAGCGCCGCCTTTACAAGCGCTATTTTTACAAGAGCTATCTTTGCAAAAGCTAGGATGACAAAAGCTAGTATAAAAAAGCTAACGTCACAAAAGCTAACGTCACAAGAGCTAACGTCACAAGAGCTATGTCGACAATCGCCATTCGGAGGGTAAAACAACAATGACCAATCACTCAGATCTTATTGTTGGCTTCTCCTTCAGTCTTAGGCCTGATGGTTCTGCCGGTTCCTATAACGCGCTGCTGGCTGAGCACTTACTTGGCCAAATTCAAAAACATGAGGCAGCTTTCGGTGAAATACCTTACGTGGCGGTTCAATGGGAGATTGCTGATGCTTTGTTCGCTTTGTCGAGTCAATGGTTTAAGAAACTTGAATCCGAAAAAAAGGTGTTCGTGGTTGAGCCGCCCAAATTTACCGACGACGATATCGATGCAGCGGGGCTCCAGTTATTCTTTGAATCAAAGATACCGCTAGCTTCTCAATCAGACACGCGACGCACCTATGATGTAAGACTGGTTGAGCGCTTTTCAGCATCCGTGGCGGATAGATCTATACGACAAGGGCTGAACGATCTGCTGAGGCAATCGAGATTCTACGAATACTTTAAAGGTCTTGAACTTTTTGATCTAACACGCCCAGCTTTGGGCGCCTTTTTTACAGAATTTAGGCAACTGCCGCTATCGAAAGATTATCCGCAGGGTTTGAATGGCTATCACCGTATCAGAGTTAACCGATTGATTATCGAGCGTATTATCGACAACCCTAAATTGTTGAAGAGCGGCCAGTATTTGAGCACGGCGGGTGTGATTGATGCTGTTTTCGAACATTGCTATAGCCAAAATCTGGCGCTGAAAGACATAAGTGTGATCGCGCATCCGCTGCATGCGCCTCGCTGTATTGAACAAGCTAGGTCGTTCTTTGCTGCGCGGGATCAAGCTCCTCGCGTTCAATGCGAATTCCTCGATGCAACCTTCCCATGGGATCCATCGAGTGCGCAGGTCTGGTGTCGCTCTCTGTCGAACTGGCAGGTCTATGAAAAAGTTGTAAGGACGCTGTTGGCAAACAACAGAAGTGCTTAACCGTCCACATGAGGTTGATTAATGAGGTCAGATAAGAACGTCAAGCAGGCCTGGCTTTGAGTCTTTTAGTCGAAGTTTGATAGGTCGGTTATAGACTGGACTTTCATCGCAGGTCATAAATTCAGTACACTACGTTGAGATCGGCTGCCTTAAAAGCCGTTGCGAAAAAAACGATCAACAAATCTGCAATACATTAGACAGCTTACAGTACGTATTAACAATATTGTCATGAGGAATAATTGTGTCAGAAGCGACCAAAGATGAAGCGACAAAACCTCAATTTACTATTGAGCAAATTCGCGCCAGGCGAAAGCGCGATTGTGCATTGGGCTATCGATTACTCGCTGCTCAAAAATGGGGCGACTTAGGCGATGGACATATCAGTGCGCGCGATCCTGTGCGAACCGATTGTTTTTGGATGCTGCGCTATGGTGTTTCATATCACGCAGCCATGGTCTCGGACTTGGTGTTAGTCGGACCTGATGGCGAGCTGGTTGAAGGTGAAGGTTTCGTCAACATCGCCGGTTATTATATACATCAACCTATTTTGGAAGCACGGCCGGACTTGGTTAGCGCGGTTCATGTGCACACCGGCTGGGGAACGCCATTTTCCGCTGAAGCACGGCCCATCGAGCCGATTTCACAAGAGTCCTGTATCTTCTTTGAAGATCATGCCTTATGGGATGATGAAGAAGTACAGGTGCAAAGTGTCATTGCCGGACGTAGAATTGCAGCAGCGCTAGGCCAAAACCGAGCGATTATTCTGCGTAACCATGGTTTGCTAACCGGTGGTGACAGTGTCGCCGAAGCCGTCGGCAGTTTTGTTCACATGGAGCGCGTCGCCGAAGTGCATATGAAGGCCAACAACCCCAAGCCTATCTCCGCAGAGGCTGCCCGTTTCGCCAAGGAGGATCTAGTTAAGTTTGGTGTCGGACGGGTCGCGTTCGCCAGCCTGCTGACGCGACATATTCCTAACCCTGAGATTGTTAACGGGTAAAGTCGAAGTGCTTGTAGAAAGTGCTTGTAGAAAGCGCTTGTGAGAAATGCTTGTTAAAAGCATCTGTTAGCTGAACTGAGCGGCATTGAAGCGGCTCAGCTCAACATACAGCGAACTATAAAAACTGCTGCAGGAACATAATCGTCACCTGTTGATACACGTCACGATTCTCTTTCTTTCTATACCCGTGCCCCTCGTTCAGCGCATTGAGGTACCAGACCGTTTGCTCTTGGTCCCTCAAAGCTTGAACTAATTGTGTAGACTCAGTAACGGGTACCCTTGGATCATTTTCGCCCTGCACAACTAATAGCGGAATCGTAATTTTCTCGATGTTGTTAAGCGGGCTAATCGCTTGCAGGTGGGCGTACATGGCTGGGTCGCGTTCGTCACCATATTCAACCCGGCGTAGGTCACGCCGATAATCTTTAGTGTTCTTAAGGAACGTAACAAAATTACTGATGCCTACCACATCAACCGCCGCTTTAAGCCTATTGCTGTAGTGTACGGCAGACGCAAGCACCATATAGCCGCCATAACTGCCGCCATAAACAATGACTCGCCCGGCATCCAGATTAGGCTGCGTTTCAATCCAGTCGAGTAGTGCGCCGATATCCTTGACCGAGTCTTCGCGTTTGAAACCGTTGTCGAGTTGTAAGTAACTTTTCCCGTAACCGTTAGAACCTCTGACGTTAGGTACAATGACTGCCGCGTTAAGTTTCTTCACCCACATCTGGTAAGTGCTGGAAAACGACGGTCTTGACTGTCCTTCGGGACCACCGTGAATCGAAATAATAACCGGATGAGGGCCTTCGGTTTTTGGCGTATAGACAAAAGCGGGTATTTCTCTGTCATCAAAACTTGGGTAGGCAATCAGCTCAGGTTTGATGAAGTCTTCGGTATTGAGTCCACCAACTTCACTGGATGTCCATTGGGTAAGCTTACCGGCATCTGTCGCTCTTTTGCCTAGCGCAAGCACGTAAGTGTCAGAAGGTGTTTTTGGCGTATTGAGTGTCATCGCTAAGCCCCGACTGTCGGGGCTGAAGCTTGCTTTGCCGATCAAACCAATAGGCAGACCATCCACCGCTTTGTATTTTTGAGTTTTTGTGTCCAATAAAAACAGTTCATCGATGCCGTTGTTGTTAACAACGAATGCGCCACGACGTCTGTCCTGCGATAGAACAAGACGAGTGACATTCCAGGGTATAGCGGCGGTGATAATCGTGATGTCGGCAGGATCGGCCAGAGGCGCTTTGGCGAGTTGGATGAATTCGCTTTGCTGGTCAGTGAGAAAGTAAAACGCATCTTCTTGCAGGTCGAAGCCAACCCCATAATTGATGCTCTTATTGTTTTCGCCGCCGGCTAACAGCGTCAATTTTCCACTGGCTAGGTCAAGCAGGTGCAGACGTGAATCGACCACAGAGACATAATTGCGAATAAGTAAGTATTTGCCTTTGCTATCGAACCGAATTGGGCTCCATGACGTGCCGTCAGGAGATTCTAATATCATCCTTGCTTCACCTGGTTTGTCGATGTTCATCATCCACAGGTCGTTTGATTTGCCATTGCGGCGGGTACTGCGAAACGCGATGTGTTTGCCGTTTGTATCCCAGACAACACTGCTATTAACTGATTCGCCATCGGATAACATGGTTGAATCGGCTGTTGCTGGATCGAGCAGGAAGATCTGTGCATATTCGCTGCCGCCGGCATCCATCGTATAGACGATTTTGTCGCCAGTGGGTTGTCGATTGGCGCTGCCGATGGGTTCGCGAAAGAACGTCATTTGTTTACGCGCACCACTTGGTGCGTCGACTTTATGAATTTGCGGCGTGTCAGAAAATCGCGTGCGTATGTAGATAGACCCGCCATCAGCCGTCCAATCCAGAAAGCTGCCATAGCGGACGTTCTGGAATCGTGTTAACTCGTTAACAATCGAATGCGGAATTTCAGGCACATCCTGCAAAATGAGGTTGCCATTGTTAACACGGCGTTCTGTCATCGGCTGATTGGATTCCGCGCTGATGTCTGCGTTAACAAAAAGCGATGTGGCTTGGCCGATAGCAAACAAGCTTATACCGAACAAAATGGAAAGCCGTCGATGTGGTTTTTTGTGGTTCATTATTGTGTCCTTGGCTTGAACAGCGGGTAATTGGTCTTTACCAACGCTTGACTTAACGTACACTGTGGGGCGGTATACTAGTTGTTTAACTGTGCTTGTCGACCATTATCTTTCCGTGTGGGAGAATTTGGTTCTGACCGTGAATGGCGGCGGTTAAAAATTCAGAGACAAGATCAAAAAACAGGATGGTAGTAACATATGGCAATTGAAAATCCGCTAGGTGAAGAGCTTGCTCAGGCAGAAGTGATTTATCAGAAAGTTACCTCTTTTTTAATAGACTCGGCACCTCAAATTTTTGGTGCAATCATTATATTGGTTGCCGGCTATGTGATTGCCAACAGTGTTTCAAAGGCGTTGGTGAAGTTCTTAATTAAGAAAGATCTTGATGTCACCCTCAGTCAATTGCTGGGCAGTATCACCTATTTTAGTGTGCTGTTTATTTTTGTCGTCATTGCGCTTGGTAAATTCAATATATCTATTACGCCTTTCGTTGCTGCTTTAGGTGCGTTCACGTTAGGTGCTGGTTTGGCTATTCAGGGTATCGTCAGCAATTACGGTGCGGGCTTTTCGATCATCTTCACGCGCCCATTTGTGGTCGGTAACACGCTGACTGTTCAGCACGTTTCAGGTGTCGTCGTTGAAATCCGACTTGCCTATACCCTGCTTGAAAACGAAGACGGTGAACGCATCATGATTCCTAATAAAGAAATCGTTGGCCAGATTTTGGAAAACTCCTTTGAGTATAAGTTAGTAGAGACCATCGTTACGATTGAGGCAACTGCGGATCCGACCAAGACGATTGATTTGCTGGCCAATGCACTTAAAGATTTAGACTGTATTGCGCAAACACCGGCTTCGCAATTTGGTATCGATGAGTTTTCGCCGCTCGGTATCAAGCTCGGTATTCGATGTTGGGTGCCGACGAAGGCCTATTTCGAATCTAAGTATAGGATTAACCGAGTTATCTTCGACACCCTTCGAGACAACCAGATTAAGTTGAGTGTTCCAAGGCAAGAGATACAAATTACCTCAAGCCAGTAGGCTGCAATAGCGCATTTTAAGTCTTGTCGAAGGGCTTGTTGAGGAGTTAGAAGATGAGTGGGTCAGAATTTGATGTCGTTGTGGTTGGTGCTGGCAACGCGGCTTTCTGTGCGGCATTGAGTGCGCAGGAAGGTGGCGCAAAGGTCTTGATGCTGGAATGCGCGCCGCAAACAAGCAATGGCGGTAATTCTCGTTTCACCGCCGGCGCCATTCGATTTGCTTACCAAGGTGTTGATGATCTGCGCGAAATTATGCCGGATCTCTCGGCCAGCGAGATCGCCATGACAGATTTTGGCGCTTACACCGAAGACAATTTCTTCGATGACATGTTTCGGGTCACACAATACCGTACCGATCCTGCGTTGTGTGAGTTACTGGTGAAAAGAAGTTTCGACACAATGAAATGGCTGCGAGATAAAGGCGTCAGGTTTGCGCCGATCTATGGCCGACAAGCCTTTAAAGTTGATGGCAAGTTCAAATTTTGGGGCGGTTTGACGGTCGAGGCCGTCGGCGGAGGCCCTGGTCTTGTCGATGCAATGACGGACATTGCTGGAACTAAGGGCGTTGAGATTTGGTACCAATCGAGAGGCCTCGAATTGTTGGTTGATGAAGGTAAAATTTCCGGCGTCAGAGTCAACAAACACGGCAAGCTAATCGATGTTAAATCAAAAGCAGTGGTGATCGCCTCTGGCGGATTTCAGGCCAGTGCAGAGAAGCGAACACGCTATTTAGGTCCAACTTGGGATCTCGCGAAGGTGCGCGGCACGCCATTTAATACCGGCGGTGGTATTGATATGGCGATGAATATTGGTGCAAGTTCGGCGGGTAACTGGTCTGGTTGTCATGCGGTTGGCTGGGACAGAAACGCACCTGAGTTTGGCGATTTAGCGGTCGGCGATGGCTTTCAGAAACATTCCTACCCGTTCGGTATTATGGTTAATGCCGATGGTCAGCGCTTCATTGATGAAGGTGCAGACTTTAGAAACTATACCTATGCAAAATACGGTCGAGTGATCCTGAACCAACCGGGGAACTTCGCATGGCAAATATTCGACAGTAAAGTGACCCACCTGCTGCGGGATGAATACCGCATAAAGCAAATCACAAAAGTTAAAGCCGATAGCCTCGAAGAACTTGCCATGCGGTTAGATGGTGTCGATCCAAAAGGCTTTCTGGCTGAAATGCTGCAGTACAATTCTTCGGTCCAAACCGACATTGAATTCAACCCCAATGTTAAAGACGGCCGACATACGCTTGGTCTGCAGGTGCCTAAAACTAATTGGGCTAACACGCTAGATACTGGTCCGTATGAAGCCTACGCGGTTACCTGTGGCATTACCTTTACCTTCGGTGGCCTGCGTATCAACACCGATGCCGCTGTTCAGAATACAGATCAAAGCTCCATCGATGGTTTGTTTGCCGCAGGTGAAGCGGTTGGCGGTATTTTCTACCACAACTATCCCGGCGGATCTGGCCTTATTAACGGCGCAGTGTTCGGCAAAATCGCCGGAGCTTCAGCCGCTAACTATTGTCGTTAGGCTTTTGATTGGTCATGCCGGACGATTTCTATTTCTTCTCTTACTAACGACATGTCAAAATAATCGCCTTTGAGCCAAGCATCGTAGTGATCTGAAATATTGTCGCCATCAGGTCGGCCTCCATTGCCGCCGGCAATGATGAACTTGAATTTAAGTGGCTCAGCCATATCAACAACCCAGCGGAATGCGGGTCCATGATAAACCTCTTGTTCAATCTGACCGGTGGCTGGCGGATTATGTTGCGCCATACGTAGGGTGGTCGGACTGCCGCCAATCGGGTCTGGTCCCACCTGCATATGCTGCCAGGGTTCATATTTGCGTAGCGAGTGTCCGAAGCGGATTTGATGTATTGATCCCCATGACCAGTCGTTGCCGAAAGTATCAGTCAGGTATTCAACAATTTGTATCACATCGTCAGCAATGATCTTATTAAAGGTATCTTTGTGAGCAAGCCAAGGTGATCCTTCACTCATAAAGTTATTGATATCAAACCGATTAAGACCGGGCGCGATAGCGGATAGCGTGGTGGTTAAAGGGCTCTTGCCCAAAACCGATTCAATAAACTTTAGATGTGGGCGTTTCTCTAACAAGGGATAGATTATGCATGCTGCCTTTGAATCGATGTCGGCGACATAGTCCCACTGCGACAATAACTGTATCGCAAGTTGTATACGCTCATCAGCAGGCTGTGTGCGTAGCGATGCGATGATGTCAGGTACCAATTCTCTTGCTCTAACATCGGTAAGATCCAATTGCATGGAGGTGAAGTCTTCGACGGAAAACTTTGTCGACTGTCCTTGTAGCAACTCTTCAATGCGTTTTGCCCTAGCATCGTGGGTTGGAAAGTTATGGATAGGGTAGTTGCCGTTATCACCCATCGTGTCATTGTTGGCCGTTAACACATATTGGTGGGTTGGGTTCGATTCAACTAATAAATCTGCCGCATTGCTCAGACCAAAATCATATTTTGGGTTGTTGCCAGGCAAGGGCACGACACCGGTAACACCTTCGCTTGCATGATTCTTACCGCTGCCGGAGCGGTGTCGAACGGTCGTGGCGATATAGCGGTGCATGTCATTGTGTCTGTCGACACAGATGATGTTGTTCACCAGTGGGCAAACGTCGTTTTCGAACAGCGCCTCACCGAGTTGGGTTGAATTTTTTGCCAGTGGCATCAGTGCCAAGATGCCCGCTGACGTGGGTTGATCACGCATGGCCCAATCCAGCGCCGTAAAGCTTTCGCCTTTGTTGTGGCCGCTTGTGTCGGAGAAATCGAGCGCGTCAGTTAATGATTCTAAAATGGGGCCGTGTCGAGACTCACTAATGCTGAAGTTGCGGCTCGATTGATTTGCGATATCAATGCTGTAATCTTTTGCTTTAGTTGGCGCCTGTTGCTCAACGAAGACGTCATAGGTATCGACAAAGCCTGTTGTCAGCCCCCAGGAAACGTCGCGATTGTGGCCCATCATGAAGTAGGGCACGCCTGGAAAACTGGCACCGAACGCATCCCAACCGGGTGCACTTAAGTGAGAATAGAAAAAGGTATTGGGAATACTATGGGGTTGATGAGGGTCCGTTGCCAACATCGGTAATCCCGAGGCTGACAATTCCCCATTGATGGCCCAATTATTACTGCCGCTTAACCTTGTTTCATGTGGAAACAGCAGGCGCGCCACGTTCAAATCGATATTCAGTAACGAATCTTTAAGTGTCTCAACACAGTGCGCATCCTCATCGGAAAAGCGCAGAACATGGTCGCGAAAATAGTCAACGCCATGTTCAGCCATTAACTTGCCTAGATAAATTTTTTCAAGCCAAGTTTTATGCTGAAACCAGCCTGTAAAGCGGTATCGTGACGCAACGTCGTGACGCGTGTAGTGTCGAGGCTGCGTGCCCGCTTTTAGGAACTCCGGTGGCACTTCATCAAGAGAGTCTACGTAAGCATTCACGCCTTGGAGGTAGGCATCAACGATATAGTCGCCGGGGGAATCGGGGATGTCGGTGGCCGCCACGTTAAAAACCTTGTGCATCAAATCCTGCGGTACATGTTTCTCACCCATGACGCTGGCAGCGGTGCCTGTTGCATACAGATTACTTAGGTGCAGTTGCCATAGACGCTCGCTCGCGCAGGCATAACCCATGCCGCGGAACGCATCAGTAGTGGACTGGGCAAAGATATGTGGGATACCAATTTTATCCCAACAAATTTCAAGGTTAGCATCCGCGTCAGGAATGGAAAAAGTCATAGGGCACCTAAGTTTTTGTTCTCTACAAGGTACCTTTACAAATGGTGCTGGGCAAGTTGTTAGGTTGATCTAATTATCTGTTTGCAACAGCTTTTAAATCGTCGATAAACATCTGTTGCTGTTGATCACTATCATTGTTGTCAGAAGATATGCGGTAAAGCTGCCAATTTTCTGTAGCGCCGGTCATCATCAATTCTGTTTTATATCGAATAAATGATCTAGATTGAGAAAAGACTTCGTCAGAAAACTCGTACCAATATTTTACCCGTCGATGTTGATCGGGTTTTGTTGCGGAAAATTCTCCAAATAGTTTCTCGTCACCTTTTCGGTCCGTCGCTTTTGGTTTACTAATTTTCCATCCATCACTTGCATAACAATACTGTGGTGGGTGAATGCTGCGTCGGTCAGAGGTTTGCAGGTGTAACAACCAGACTCTATACCCACCTTTTTCATATTCTCTTTTCACCACTGATCCGTGTTGAAATAGTCGCTCTTCGCTAAGTGAAAGCGGTATGTCCTTTCCAACCCAACCATTAAAGATATATGGGATAGTGGTTTGTTCAATGTCGGTCTTCTTGCCGCTGAATAATGAGACGCCCATCATGATTGTGATCAGAAGCAAAAAGAGGATTGAAAATGGTCCGACAAATTTCGATACCATCGCGACTTTGGAAACTGAGTCGAGAACTTTAAGCGCAGGTGTCAATAACAAGGCCAGCAGACACTGCGTGATATTTGGATGCCAACCTTCTGCAAGAGTCGAGATTGTATGGGGTAAGCCCGGTAATGATGCAAGCAAACAAGCGATGCTGGCGCTGACCCAGACCTTGTTTCGCGCAACCTGATTCAAACTAATAAATATGATGAGCAGAATTGCTGTGTTGAGGATTATCCTGAAATCTAGATAGATCCCAACAAAAACTAAACCAAAAGCTAATAACATGTTTTGATCAATCTTCAGCTTAAGACTACTAAAAGATGGTTTGGCTAAACAAGCAAACAGTAGTCCAAAGCCGAACAAAGGCATAGATGTTCGATCGAGCGGAGAGCTGATGTAGGTTTGTACGACATCTACCATGAGATAAATTGCCGTTGTCGCCAGGATCGCAATGGTAAAAAGTCTTTCCAGTTTTAGATTCGTTACCAATGAGATGATTTTTTCGCTTTGCAACAAAACAATTGTAGAAAACGCCAGTACAAATACGAGTAAACCTGTTAGGTCGTGTAACACGCCCATCGCCAGCTCAATACCCGAAAAATATGCGAGCAACGTGATAGAAATGACTCTGAGTGTGTTTGCAATAAGTAAAATTGGATACACCAGCGACACACTGACAAGCAGGTTTTTCTTGTTAATAAGGCACCAGACAAGCGTGCATGGGATCAGAGCAGATGCGGTTCCAAGGCCCGAGCAGTCTTTGGTTATCGCAACTTCTAAATCGCCTATCATCAGGATCGTACCTATTTGTTCAAGAGGTAAAAATAGGCCGAGTGCTGCTGCTGCGATCGTTGCGGTGATTGATTGGAACGGTAAGTTACCTAAGATTATTATCGGAGCACATAGCAATAAAGTGGCTAATAGTAGGTATAAAAAAGTGCCGCTTCGCAGCATTCTATCTACATAGACGTAGAATCCCTGATTCTGCATTCGTGGCGGGCTGTGGGTTGAAAGTAACATGCTAAAGTGCGCTCTGCGGCATCATTCGAAGCCACCTGATTGACTAAGTCGGGTAAATCCAAGGCCTGCAAGACCTAATAGAATCATCATCCAGACTTTCGGTTCGGGTGCTGCTGCAGCCATCGTTGTTGTGTTTGATACGCCGATGTCGATGGCAAACCCCGCGGCATTTAAGTCAACATCGTCGTTGCCCGATGATTCGTTAAAGCCGCTTGATAGAGTACCAAAGCCAAGCGCCATCAAACCTAATTCGGGTAGGGTTGCAGCGATAACACGCACGAGGTCAGGGGAGTTCAATACAGCAGCTGCATAGACGTTATAATCGCCTAGAAACAAGTAGGCGATCTCGTCGCGTAAGTAGCAAAGGTCGTCGCCAATAACAACGTTAGCACCATCGTAGGGTTTGCGAGTTGCTGGCCTGTCGCCATCCTCCAAGGTGGATGTGTTTTTCCATATCATATGTGCTCTGTCATGGTCCGTCGGTTCGGCGTTGTCTTGATGCCAACCGAACTGGTTTTCAAATCCGTCACCGGCACTAATAAAATAGGGTTTTACAGTTGACGACTGACTGAGTGTAAATGCCTCATCACTGAATTTTAGTATGTTGGTGCTTGGGGTCTGACTGCGATTGCTGAGGTCGGGCGAAAGCCGATATAAACTGCCGACATCAGCAAGTGCAACTTCAAAAAATAAGAGAATGATTAGCTTTATTGCTTTGGTCTTTCTCATATTGTGTCGTGACGGACTGCGAGCCTGCTTTGATCTAGCGCCTGAATTCGTTCGTTGATATCTTGCAACGTAGATTTGAAGTGGCGGTTATCCGGAACCGTAACGTACGCGCGTTGTGCGTAAGTATGAGCGAGTTCAATGCGTTCGTGGAGTCCTAGTTCGTATATACAGTAAGCGATGCCATTAAGAATGTTGGGTTCATCGGGACGACTTATGTTCAATGATTCAAACATGGGCAAAGCTTGCTTAAAGTCGCTTAGACGCGCCAATTCAGATGCAATGACCAAGCGGACATGATCGTTAGCTGCCACTTCCACGAGACCTTTTAAGCCTTCAATATCATCTTCGAGGGCAAAGATGTTGGCGGCTAGTAGCTGGTCCGCTGATATTAGCGGCTCTTTGGTCAGAAGTTTCTTAGCGTTTGTGAGGTTGCCGGTGCGAATCCACAGAATCGCTGCGATACGTTTTGTCACAGGGCTGGGTCTTGCGGCTAAAAACGCGATAGCCTCCGACAGTTTGTCTGTTGCAACAAGTGAGTCAACAATGCCTGATAGAATGGCGAAGTCAGGTTTTCCCGTTTTGTACATTTCCATAAAGGCCTGCAGCGCTTCTTCGTGCCTCTCGAGTGTTTGGTATATCTGTGCCTCCAAGACTCTGGCGGATAAGCTCAATGGGCCGATCTGTGAAGCTCTATTCAGGGCGTCCAGTGCCTGTTCGGGCCTGCCTTTTTTCGCGTCGATAAGCGCAAGTAGTTCTAACGCCTGAGTTGAATCGGGTAGCGCTAACAGTGCGAGGTTGGCATGAAGAGATGCTCGACTTAAATTGTTGTCGCGAACTAAAACGTCAGCAAATGCAAGTTGGGCACTGCCCGCGCTAGGTATTTCATGTAAACCTTTTTCGAGATTTGGTTTCGCGAGATCAAAATTTGCGTCAGCGTAGTAAATCATACCGAGAGCAATTTGTAGGCGTGATCTGCTAGGCAGTGCACTTGCCGCCTGTTCGAGTAGCTCTATTGCCTTATCGGCATCACCCTCTTGAATCTTTATCAGCCCATTGCCGTAGGCGTTTGCTGCTTGCCACAGGGCAGAATTTTTTGGAAGTAGATTTAGATACAGAGACATCGCTTCGGATTCTGTTCGTAGCAAGCCCAATAATTCTAGGTAGGTTATCGCGTGATCGATTCGTTTATATCGATGTCGAGACGACAGTTCCAGAATATTCTTTGCGACTTGAAAGTCGCCGCTGCGAATTCTCATTTCTGCGGCGATGAGCGTCAAATCGGCATCTTCTGGGTTGGCCTCAATCCATGCCAGTAGCGGTGCATCGTCTTTATTAAAAATCAGATAAGCAATCGCGAGTTCTCGTGTTTCGATGCCCAGACGTTTTGCTGCTTCGAAGAGTATTTTTGCCTTTTCTGCGTTACTGGCTGCGTGTGCTGCCAGTGCCGCTTGTGCAGTAAGTGCTGGATAGCTATCTAGCTGCTGCATCAACAGGTCGTAGGCTTTGTTAGGGCGAGAAAGCCCAAGTAGTACTCTTGCTCTCAGTGTAATAGCCTCTTGCTCGCTAACAAAAGTCACTGCATCGATTCGGTTTAGCGCCAGGTTCCAACTACGAGCGTCAACCTCAAGGTCAAATGCAGCCCTTTGATAAATCACATTAGCAGGATCAAGGGCGGTTGCTCGGACACTGAATGCATAAGCATCTGCCCATTTACCTTTCTCGGTCATGACTAAAGATCGACCAAATGTAGCATGGGCATTAGACGCATCTTGAATAATGACATCTCGAAACAGCGTGTCCGCTAGGTCGAGTTGACCAGCTTCTAGATGCAGAAATGCCTGCGCTAAAGATGTTTCGACCGACTGCTGACATGCGGCTAGGTTGAAAAGCATCGCAAGCAACAAAAATTGCCTGTATGCCCTCAGCCAAGTTGGTCGAGCATGTTTCATTTAGTTGCTGTTTTCTCGTTAGTGTTAATTGCAACGACACCCTTTGGAAGTCTTCGAACATCGAGTAAGCCTGCTTGCTCGTGTGAAACAGAACTTCCATCTAGAGCGATAACGAGATCGTCAGTAACAATCTTGTCAACGAGATGCACGCCACTGGGAATCTCAACGAACGAACCTGTAATGAGCGTTCGTGTAAGCTTTGCGGCGCGACGTACGACGCAGTTTTTACCAACAGAGCAGGTGCCCTCAAAAACAGCATTGGTTTCGATCTTACTGCCTGCTTCGACGAACAAGTTACCAAAACAAACAACACGAGTTGGATCGAAGCAGGCTGACTCACTTAACCAAACAGAGTGTGAAAAACGCTTTGTAGAAGGTCGTATCTTTGTTTTTAGTTTTAATACATTTTCGGTCGCTTCATGTAGGTCAGCGATTTTACCGATATCCAACCAAGACGCAGTCGTCTCATGTGCATAGAACTTGATACCTTTCTCGACAAGCGACGGCAGTAACTGACTGCCAATATCGAATTCACCGGTTTTAGGAATATGATCAAAGATCGATTTCTGAAAAATGTAGATGCCTGTGTTGATCTTGTTTGAAAGCGCATCGGCAGCAGCGGGTTTTTCCTGAAAGGATCTGACGCTGCCATCCGGGTCGTAGTTGACGACACCATAGTTAGCTAGTTTTTCGTCGGGCATCTCTTTAACGATGACAGTGGCGACCGCGCGATTCGTTATATGTTCCCGTACTGCTGCCCACAGATCGATATCGAAATAGGCATCGCCGCACAAGACAATAAAAGTCTCATCAAAGAAGTTGTGGTCCTGTTGAATTTTCATCATGCCGCCGGCAGAGCCTAGTGGCTGTGGAAAGCTTTCGCCATCTGCTCGATAACCTTCGAAAGAATGCAGTATTTCAGCGCCAAACTGATTTCCGTTACCATAATGCGAGGTGATTTCATCGCTTAGATGGGCAGAATTAATAGCGACTTGATTAATACCTTGTTCGGTCAGTCTGTCGAGAATTCGATCAAGTAATCTAACTCCTACGAGAGGCACCATGGACTTGGGTGTATTGGCTGTGACAGGTTGCAGTCGAGTGCCTTGTCCTGCTGATAATATCATTGCTTTCATAATGGTCGTTCCTATTTAGTCAGTGAATACGTTGCCGGTTCTGGCTAGCGCCATCGACGGTAGAATTTGATTTACGATCTGAGACCAGCTGGCTAAGCCGGTTTTAGGTAGGTAGACGATGTCGCCGGGTTGTAAGGTAATATCTGTAACTTCACCGTTATAGATGTCTTTTAGATTGACAATATAGAGCTCGGGGTCAGTCAGTGATCCGCGAACAACATGTACTTGTTTTAAGTTTGCGTTGCTTGTGTAGCCGTCAGCGATGACGAGCGCCTTTGAAAGCGACATGCCTTTTCTGTAGGCAAACATATCAGGGCTATTAACTTCGCCGAGAACGAATACTTCTTCATCAAGTCCTGAGGGGATGTAAATGTAATCGCCTGAACGCAAGTCAACGTCATAGCGAAGGTCTCCATTGCGAAATAATGCAGCGAAGTCGACAGGTAGCATTTTTCCATTTCGGGATATGAATGCGCGGCCGAGGTCGGCTAGGTCTATGGATGTGCCATGAAATTGGCGTTGGCTAAGCCCGCCTGAATTCGCTAACGCTTGCGTCAATGTGACAGATGTGTCCAGTGAGAACGTACCTGGCTTTGCGACTTCGCCGATGATCGTATAGCGTTGAGATCGAAAGCCCCTAACGAGCACGCTAACCTTTGGATCGACCAAAAACTTTGATATGCGTTCTGTTATTTCCTTCTCGATTTCACTGCTTGTCTTACCTTCTGCGGTGATCTCTCCGATGAGTGGGAACGATATCTTGCCGTCTGGTCTGACGGGGATGCTGTCCGTGCTTAAGTCTGACTCGTCGTAAACTGACACTTTTAGTGTGTCGCCTCGGCCTAGACGAAATTCGGGGAGGGGCTCGTTGCGAATACGCTCAAGCTCACCGAACCGTTCTTCCTCAGTCATGGCGTCAACAATAATTACTTGCTGAGGTTGCGGTATTTGATTCTCAGCGTCTGGCCGTTTGGTTGCTGTTGAGCAGGCCGTTAGCAGAACAGTGCTAAGCACCAGTATCGATAGAGTTGTGGTTGAACCTTTGAACATGTTTTTCCTTAGCCTGAGAATCATGCTTTTGACGAGAGTCTCAGTAATTAATATTCGTGAATTAGCTTCTGCGAGAAGCGTGCCAATGTTAAAAAGCCCTATTTACAGGGGCTAAGGGTCGTTTGGAGATGGTATTTCTGTCGCTTAGTTGCGTTTTGCAAATCGAAAATCGCAAATTGATAGGCGGTGGAGTTTAGGGGTATTGAATTTTCTGAGATTGGACTTGGTTGTTGTAGACTAGCCTTGCTGCTTTATTTAGTTGTTAGGCTTCAATTGACCAATATTTGCAATGAGCCCTAAATATGGAATGCTTTTTGCTCTCTTGATACCGATGTGGTCACAAGTTGGTGGATCAGACTTAAATGCCGACACGTCTTCACTAAAATGACAAACGTACGGACTAAGGTCAGAGAGCAAAGATAATGGAGCCGGATCATGAAGTTAAGATCATGAAGTTAAGATCATGGAGCTAGGATTATGGAGGTAAGACCCAAAATATTAATTGTTGACGATGAAATTAACATTCGTCGTGCACTCGGACGGGTGTTTCCCTCAAAGAAGTACTTGGTCAAGTCCGTTGCGAATGGTGCCGAAGCGCTTTTTGCATTATCCAATGACGATTTTAATCTTGTCATTTCCGACTTAAAGATGCCGGGCATGAACGGTATCGACTTATTGTCCCTCGCTAGGGATAAATATCCTCGAGCCAGTCAAATATTGTTGAGCGGTAATGCTGACATTGATGATCTCGACTCGGCGATTAGCACTTGTAACATTCAATATTTCGTCTCAAAACCCTGGCGCAACTCAGATTTGCTCACTAAGGTTGAAGCGGTAATCAACGAAAATATGTTACTAAGGCAAAAACAATCCGAATCGGATCACATGCAGGACGAATTGATCGCAGCAACAGCAATGCAACAAAGTTTGTTGCCGGATCCAATTGTTTCACAAAGTCTCAATGTCGATTCTCTTTACGAGGCTTGTGTGCGTTTAGGCGGCGATGCTTTTAATTATGAATTGCGAGATCAGAAGCTTCACTTCTATATGATTGATGTTGTTGGTCACGGCGCAGCAGCTGCGATGGAGTCTTTCGCTTTGCAGCATCTGCTTGCCCGAGTCGACTTTAGTGAGCCCGATCAAGTGACCAAGAAGATGAACAATAACTACATGTACCTTAGAGATCCGATGAGATATTTCACGATGCTCAGTGGTACGTTTGACATTGAAAGCGGCGTTTTAAGATTCTGTCAGGCTGGCCATCCGTCTCCGTTGCTGGTTAAACCTAACGATGAAATTGAGGTCCTCGGCGACGGTGGTTATCCAGTCGGTATGATTAGCGATGCTAGTTACGACGTCACTGAAACGACGGTCAATAAAGAAGATTTGTTGTTAATGTTCTCTGATGGGCTGGCTGAACAGGGCTGTGAAAATCTGAAGACCTGTCTGACATCTTTTGACGGTTTAAACAGCGAGGACCTGATTGCTCACATAATAAGTTGGCGGCTCAGTCGTTTAATCGATGACGATGTTTCCGCGCTGTTTTTAAGACGCTAAATGAAAACGACATTAGAAATAGAAAGTAAACTTGAACTGGTCGAGGAAACTGTAGAACAGCTGTTGCTTGTCAGTAAAGCGGATGCTTTGGTGCGCGAAAAATTAGAGCTTTGTTTGCATGAAGTTTTAAACAACGCAGTTGTGCACGGCAATGCAAGTGACCCAAACAAACGTGTCCAAATTCAAATGTTTGTTAAAGACGGTCGACTACAATTTCGAATATCAGATGAAGCTAGAAGTCTTGCCGACAATGCCTTGGATATTGCCGAGCTACCCGGTTTCGAAGCGACCTCAGGGCGCGGCTTGGCGCTGGTGAAAACGCTTTTACCTGAAAGCAAAATTGATGCGGGCGATACAGTTCTGGTTGTTTAATGACCGTTTAGTTCCCACATAGTCGTTAGCTGGGAACTCAATTGATGTTAAGAGTAGCTTCCCCACAGAGACAGTAATTTATTGGATTCCTTTTGCCATTGACGATCGTTGGACGGCGTAATCAGCGACTTCAATCTATTTGTGACTTGGACTCTTGGATGTGCCGTCAGTGGATGATCAAGTTTTAACAAGCGGCGATCACGTAGATTTCTAAAAATGTTGGTCCAATGTGACGCTGAGTCTAGTCTCTGCTTGGATGATTCAACCTGGCCAAGGGTAGCCGACCAGTAGTCTGTAACGATATCGAGGTCCTCTAAACCCCAAGGTAGGAAGAGGTCCGGTCTAAATCTAATGTCTATTGCACGGCGATAAGCATCTATGACAAGCGGGTCTGAAGTGGCCTGCTCGATAGCGAGCTTTTTGTTCACGTAGGATAGTTCGTACTTGCCGGCCAGCGCTAACAACGCATCACCGATTGCGAGCCAAGCTTTGTTTATATATTTCGACATATGTTCGTGACCATTGTCGAGATGGTTCATCAGCAGGAGACAGCCACGGTTGGTCAGAAGTCTTTCGAATTCTGTGAGGTCCAATTGCGCCAGAGGCATCTGTTGCATTCTGTCCAATACAGCTTCGTCGCCCCAGATAACCCGGTGCCCTAGCTGCATTTCTGCATTCATTAATGAGAACTCAAGCTTGTCGATTTTATTTTCTAGAATTGGGAAAAAATCCACTTCAACACCGACAGTACTATCGAGGTCGGGGATGTTCAGTATTAACTGCTGCGCTCTCTTTTTTGTAACACCTGTAAAGACAAGAAAATAATCGTAGTCATTATATGGACCATAGCCTTTGTCATGTTTTACAAAAGCACCTTCCGAACGCCCGTAGCCGCCGACCATCACGATCGCGGTAAGGTTCTTTTCGGGTATCGCTTTCAGAACTTCACTGGCGATAATACTTTGGTGTAGCCTAATCCTTTGTTCTGCTGATTGATTGCCATTAAAGGTAAAGTTCATGTTGCCTCCTGGATTTGTTGTGCCTGCTTCATGCCTTTCCAACGACCTGTTTTTTGGGCGACTCGTAGTGGTATCGCATGCATAAATCCATCGAGTGAAAGATTTTTTGCAGACCAGGAAAAGTCTCTTAGTATCTCCATGCCAAGTGGCAGAAGGTAATAACGAGCAAAGCTGAAGTTAATTTCATGCTCCGAGAAGATTTCAGCTTCGGCCTTACCCTCTCCAAAATGCCTCTTGTAGGATTGCGAAAGCGAGTAGTTATGCGAGTGTGCTGCGCTAGCCTCGCCAATATATTTGATCGTCAAACCCGCCTTTTTTAGCCGTAGAGACCATTCAATGTCTTCCGAATATTGAATATCCTCACGAAAGCGAAAGGTTTGTAGTGTTGATTTGTGTGCTGCTGAGTTTGCCATCGAAAAGAAATGAACCCAGTTGGCTGACGTTTCGCCATCACCAAAAGCCCTTTCGGTATCTTTCTCGAACAATGTTCGACAATCGTCTCGAGCGACTTGTCGGCCATAAACCGCATCGGCGCTAAAGTCCAAAAGAGGCGCGACTAACTCCTCAAGCCACTGATCAGATGTCGGTGTTGCATCCGAATTTAAAAACACCAGAATCGAGCCTGAGCACAAATCGACCGCCCGATTTAGCACCCGCCCAGGCACGTAATCGTCTGAATTGTTGATGGCAATCCTGGTAGAGCTGTTAAATTTTCTGATCACTTCCAACGTACCATCGGTAGACCCTGAGTCATGATTCCATAGTTCGAAATCTTGGTAGGTTTGATTGTCTAGCTCGGTCAGAGTATTCCATATGGTATCGATGTCATTGTAGGAACGCATGACGACGGAGACTTTCGGTTTTCTAATATTCATAAGGTTTGTCCGATGATTCGCTGATTTTCGCCTTAAGCCTGCTGTGCCTAAATTGTGTTAGGGCGAGTCAATGCTTCTACCGCCATGGTTTCAGTTTCATGAATGTCAAAAACGAGATTGAGGCGAGTTAGCTCCAAAAGTAGTCTTGTCTTATCCGTTAGTGCACAGATCACAAAAGCTTCATCGACGTCCGCTTGAGCCTGCTGAATTGCGATAAGAAACCCCAATCCTGTGGAATCAATAAAAGACACTTCACTTAGGTTTAGTACCAGGGGTTGTTTGCGGCTTGTAATCTCTGCGATATATCCGCTTTTGTTTTTAGCAACCTGATTGGCGTCGAGTCGACCTTGCATATGAATCACATGGGGCGTCTGGTTTGAGTTGTTTTTTTTGAGCTCAACGATTTTCATTTAGATTCTCCTCATGAAGACTTTAGGTAACCATCGTCCTGCCAGTCGCAGATTTTCGGTTATTGATTGTTGGTGAATTTGATAAGCATTTGATATGGCGATATCAATGTCGTTCTGATCGCAAAAGTCAGCGGCACTAATAACGCCAGGTATTTCATTGAGTACTGAGCCAGAGTCTGCCTGCTCTCGTACGCCGAATAGTGGCACGCGACCAATAATCACGGCACTTAACCAGGGCACCCTATTAGCAAATGGGTTTGGTGTTTCTAAAGAGGTTAACGTGAGCTCTTCATAGGTGCCTTGTCCGTCAAAGCTGTTATCGTGGATAACTCTCAGATCTTTCTTTTTCGTGTTTGAGCCGAGCCAAAGGGTCCCTGTGATGATTAACAAAACAGATGCTAATAAGCGCTCATAAAAAGCAACCTTACGTTCGCTCGGTTTCAGTCTGGTAAACAAAGCGGGGTCATTAATGCGCAATGTCTCCTTAGTCTTTACGTCGTAAACAAACGAGCCATCGATGATGACCTGCCTCAAGAAGAGGTGTGATCCTAGAAGTGTGTTGTTTAGTATGAGGCTTTGTCTAATTTCAGTAGCCTCGCCTACATCTACATCTTTACAAATGACGCTGTCTGCAACCGTTGCCTGTGAGCCAATGACAACCTTGTCACTGACGACGTAGTGTTCCTGCATGCGCGCGCGCGGGTGAACTGACGCGTTCGGTGCCAGTTTTTTGTGTGCTTCCTTCTTTAACATTTGCATGTTGATCAACCAGAGGCTGTTGAGGCTTCGAACCGGAAAAGCCACCTGCGTGGTGTGTTGAGCTCTTTGCCAACTGACCCAGTAGTCTTCATTGTTAGAAAGTCTAACCAAGGGTTCCTGCGGAAATGCATTTAGTGAGACGTAAACGCACGGCTCGTTGGTGTTAGTCGGTAATTTGTTGAGGATTGTAGGCCACGCTTCTACGCTGTTGGTACTGACGTATTTGACTGTTTCAAAGCCCCAACGTTCGCCGCGTTTGACGTATTGACGAATCTGTTCAGGGAAACGACTGCTCACAATCGTAATGTGCTTTACACCTGCGGTTTTAAGGCGCTCAAGCCAGTGATGGATGACCGGTTTGCCGATAACTTCTAGCAAAGCGATTGGTCTGTCTCGGGTTACAGGGTTGAGATCTTCGCTGTGATCGAATTGAGCAAGAACTGCATGTTCTGCTTCAAATAGTTTTGTCAGCTCAGTCATTAATAGGAACCTCGTGCTGTTAAAACAGCGGGTATTGTCTTCAGCAGAAGCTGAATGTCTCTCCAAAAGCTGCGTGTATGTATGTACTCGATATCCATTTTTACCTGACCCTCGAAATTGATATCGGAACGACCACTGACTTGCCATATGCAGGTGATGCCAGGTGCAACGTCCAACCTTTGTCTTTCAGCAAGGGAGTATTGGTCGACCTCTGAAGGCACTGGTGGACGCGGCCCAACAAGTGTCATGTCGCCCTTAAGCACATTGACCAGCTGTGGTAACTCATCGATTGAAAACTTTCTGATAACTCTGCCGATAGGTGTGACACGCGGATCATGTTTCATCTTGAACAAGACGCCGGCGGATGATTCGTTTTGAGACAAAAGCGCGGCCTTACGTTCCTCAGCGTTCATGTACATGGATCTGAACTTGTAAATGGGAAAGAGTCGACCTCGATAACCGACTCTGTTTTGTGTAAAAAAGATCGGACCCGGGTCACCCAAGTAAACGAACAGCGCTGTTAGCAACATTAAGGGTGAAAGTAGTAGAAGCGCGACACTCGCCGCTGTGATGTCGACTGCTCTTTTTGCCACCTGATAGGCGTGGGTTTGTCGCCAGTAGTTAAACTGTCTGCGATTTAAACGCTTTGGTGTGGTTTCGATGCTTCGATATTTTTTCTCAACATCGTCGAGCATTTGAAAATCTTGCCAGTGATCAAATTTTGAAGTCGGCCCCGTACTCTGAATACTGCTGCTCGGTGCGCTTGTTTCAGTGCTGCTGATCTGATTTCTGTCCATCCAGCTTAGAACGCGAAAAATAAAGAGTGGGTTGCCAACAAAGTAGCGCTTTAAGAGTCGGCTTGGTTCGTTCAGCCAACGTACGAACCACTCTAAGCCAAGGCTTCGAACGATTTGTGGGGCGCGGCTAACAGACTGAGCAAGAAAATCGAACAAGCCGCCGACACCAATGGCGGCACCGACTTTTAGCCGGTCTGCATGTTCGGCGATCCACATTTCCTGCTGCGGCGCGCCCATGGCGACTAATAAAATGTCCGCATCGCTATCGTTAATTTTTTGAATAACACTATCGAGCTCTGAGTCTTCGAAAAAACCGTCTTGGTAGCCCGCAATCTTAAGTCCTGGGTAACGATTTGAACTGCGCAGACTTGCCTGTTTGGCAATGCCGGGTCGGCCACCAAGGTAATAAATAGATAGGCCTTCGACACGAGCGCGTTCGCACAATAAAGGATAGAGGTCGGTTCCGTTGACGTTATCAATAATAGGTTGGCGTGAAATTTTGCTGGCATAACGTATGCCGGAGCCGTCGCCGAAGACCTGCTGCGTGCAGTCGAGCACCGCCTTATAGTCGGGTTTGGTAACCGATAGATTGATGCAGTCTGCGTTGACGAAGGCGAAGTGTGATAATGCCAGTTCGTCTCTTGCAGCCGCAGTAATGTTGGCAACAGCATCAAATAGTGTGATGTTGGCAATCTCTACATCAACGATATTGATGGTTGCGGTTTTCATTGTTAGAACCTAAACAGTTGTTTGTCCCGCTCTCAAATGCATTTACCATGCCAAAATCAATTTGGTATCAAAACGAACCGAATACCCTGTTTTTCCTTTGTTTTAGGTCCATTTGAGGCGTGCGGGATATAGCATTATCGAAAAATGACTTTCGCAAATTGCAATCCGCAACGACAGCTCTGCAAGTTATTCGCAAATCGCAATACGCTTTCCCAGAGAAGCGCACTTAAGTAGCTAAGAGCTAGATTCCTAGGTTCTCAGCGTATTGGCATAGCCATTGCAAAGAGTCCTAGTAAATCTAATTTGAGACCCTGGTCATGCGTTTATCCCTTTTCATTTTTATTGATGCACTCGGTTGGGAGGTACTTTCCGAGAGAAAGTTTTTGGAAAAAGAACTGCCTCATCGACGAAAGCTTAAATCTGTATTTGGTTATTCCTCTGCTTGTGTTCCCAGCATTCTTTCAGGCAAGAAGCCTCAGGAGCATGGTCATTGGTCCTTCTACTTTAAGAATGAGGAGAACTCACCCTTCCGCCATTTTAAGTGGATGCAATACTTACCCTTTGCCAATCGCGGTCGCGTCAGGCACCAGCTGAGTCGGTTAGTTAAGAAGACCTTGGGTTGGACCGGCTACTTTGAACTTTACAATATGCCTTTTGAGCATTTGGATAAATTTGACTATTGCGAGAAGCAGGACATTTTTGCTGATGGCGGTATGAATCAGGGTTCCCACATCTTCGATCATCTTAAGTCTGAGTCGATTCCTTATCATGTCTCTGATTGGCATGATGACGAGGAAGCAAATCTTGAATTCCTGAAACGCGACCTGTCTGAAAAGTCGCCACGCTTTGCCTTCCTTTACATGGCGGCAATGGATGCGTTATTGCATCAGGTTGGTAAGGCGAGCGACCAGGTCGACACCAAACTAGCTTGGTACGAACAGCAGTTAACGGAACTGTTTGCACACGCAAGATCGCTCTACGGTGATGTCGACATTTTTATTTGTTCTGATCATGGCATGGCGACCGTTTCCGAAACTGTTGATCTCATGCGTGAGGTCGAGCAGTTACCGTTTGTTTTCGGTGAGGATTACCTCGCGGCCTATGATTCGACCATGGCGCGTTTTTGGTTTAAGAACCCGAAGGCTGAAGCGGAAATCTCGAAGCTGCTGAGCAAAAATACGCATGGCCACATTTTAAGCGAGCAAGAGTTAGCTGAACTAGGATGCCAGTTCGATGGTGGCCAGTACGGTGACATGGTATTTCTGCTTGAAGCAGGCAAGATAATTTGTCCAAGTCATATGGGTACAAAACCGATTACGGGTATGCACGGTTACCACCCGGATCACCCTGACTCTGACGCAGTATTGTTATCAAGTAAATTTCCAGAGACTGAGCCACAGGGTATTGTCGATCTTAACGCGCTGATGAAGCACGAGGTTGCGGCGGCGTGATCTGGCTCAAAAATATCCTCAGCAATTACCTGCGCTTTTTTACGGCTTTAGCGGTTATGGCTGTCTTAACACCGATAATCATTCAGCATATCGGTGTTGAGAGCTATGGCACATGGGTAATTGTCTATGCCTTGATTGGCATCGTCAGTTTGTCGGATTTAGGCTTCGCCACCGCGGCGATCAAGTTTCTTGCGGAAGCGCAAACCAACAATAATGATTTAAGTCGAAATCAAATCACCGGTGCACTGGTGTTTGTTTACGCCTTCTTGACCCTGTTTTGTTTTTCGCTAGTACTGCTTATTTATATGCTGGAATTGACCCCGAGGGGCGATATATTCTTATTGTTGGGTGCTGCCAGTACGATAGTGATCGGCACTTCCGTGCACCGTGCAGCGCTGATTGCCAACGGTCAGCAGCATATAGTGAATTGGATTGCGATTGCCGGCACCTTGCTACAAGCCCTGCTAACCTATGAATTGCTGCAACAAGGATGGGACATTGAAGGCGTCGCTTTAAGTCATTTCGTTGGTACATCATTGCAAGCGCTTTGTTGTGTGCCGATTGCGAACCGACTAGCACGCATGACCACGGATTTTTCCAAAATAAAAGAATATGGCAAACACATTGCTAAGTTTTCCTGTTGGGCTTTGATTGCCAATACCAGCGTCATGATTATCCTGCGCGTTGACCCTTTGCTAATTGAACAACTCGCCTCGCTTGAAGCGGTGGCGGTTTTCGCGATTGCTCTAAAGATTGCCGAGCAGGCACTGTTGTTAAACAAACAATTTTCAAACGCCTTGTTACCGCTGGTTTCAAAAATACAGGGTGATGCACTGGAGAATGCCCGGGCGGAATTACTGGTCTACTCGACACGTTATCTGATCGTATTTGCTGCACCTTTTTTAGGTCTGCTGGCAATCAATGGTGGCGACCTCATTTTTCTGTGGGTTGGCGCTGACTTCGTTGCTGCAAGTGATTCCCTCAGTCTGCTGGCCATTGCAGCCTTGTTTTCAACCATGCAATTCAATGCGGCGAACATCAATGGTATGTCAGGTCACCCCCACTGGGTTGGACTATCAATGCTGCTGTCTGCCATTGTTAAAATCGTCTTGAGTCTTTATTTCATCTCGCTTTACGGCATTGTTGGTGCAGCGATTGGCACATTGATCGCAAGTGTTACATGCGAGTTCACAATCAATGTTTACAAGTCATGCAAAATCACGGCGGTTAGCATATTTACTTTCTTTCGACGTTCATTGCTGCCAGGCATTTTGTGTGCGATCCCCTGTTTGTATCTCGCTTCTGTTGATGAGGTTAGTGCAAGCGTTTTGGACCTATTTGTTATGAACGTTCTGTATGGAAGCGCGGCTGTATTGCTTTTTGTTTGCTTCTTTGTTGATGCAGCCGATCGTTCGTTCTTTGGAAAACTGCTACTAAATTCGGAGTCTCGCGATGCGAAAACTAATTCTGAAGTCTCTTCAAAATCTATATCGGCAACTCGTTGAAATGAATCGGGTGACATCACTATTCATGCGACGGCTAAAGCTGGCGAAGTTGGGCGAAAATCCGTCTATTAGCAACAACGTGCAATTTGAATATCCGGATCGCGTAAAGATTGGCAACAATGTCACTGTCGCTGAGCAATGTATTATTCGAGCCAATACCGAGCTAACAGATGACTTGGGCAGCATAGTCGGCGTAGAGCTGGGCGACGGCACATCTATTCGCGAGTTTTGTCTGCTAAACACAAATCAGGGTCGCATCAAAATTGGTGAGAGAAGCTGGTTAGGTGCGGCGGGACAAATCTATGGCAACGGTACTGTCACAATCGGGGATGACGTCTTGATTGGTGCGCAGTGTGTGATCAACACGGTTTCACATGAGTACGCTGACTTGAAGCGCCCTATAAATGATCAGGGTATCAACACAGCGCCGGTTGTCATTGGAAATAATGTTTGGATCGGTCTGGGATGTAAAATTCTTCAAGGTGTGACCATCGGCGAAGGCGCCATTATTGGTGCTAACAGCTTAGTCACAAAAGATATCCCTGCCTTCAGCATTGCTTACGGCAGTCCTGCCACGGTAAAGAGTATTCGATCAGAAGCGAAGGTGTGTGCAGCATGAAGATTATTCATTGTCCGCGTCGCTTTACGCGTTCTTCATGGGGTGGCACGGAAACTTGTCTATTGAGCCTAGCTAAGATGCAGCGTGAAACTGGCCACGATGTTCAGGTGATGTCGACCAAAGCACTAGACTGTGTTGCCGCTGAAATGGTTGAAGAAATCGATGTTCAAAGATTTGACTATTTTTACCCTTGGTTTGGTTTAACTAAAGATGTTCAGCGGTCGTTGGACAACAGCGGCGGTAACTTATTTTCAATGGGCTTGCTAAAAGGTTTGTTAGCCGAAAAAAATGTCGATGTATTGCACGCACACTCGGGTAAGAGACTAGGTGGAATTGTTAGAACTGCCGCCAAATTAAAGAAAATCCCCTATGTCGTTTCGCTTCATGGTGGCCTATTTGATGTGCCTGCTGTTATTTCTGAGGCAAGAAACGAACGCCAACAGGGCAAGCTCGAATGGGGTAAAGTTTTAGGCGCGGCAGTGGGTGCAAGACGCGTCTACGAAGATGCTGCAGCCATATTTTGTCTGAGCGATAGTGAAAAGAAAGCCGCTGAGAAGCAGTTCCCGCACGCGCGCATTGAGTATTTGCCCAATGGTGTTGATGTGAACCGGTTCAAGAAAGCAACGCAAAACGACTTCCGGCAGCAGAGGGGAATTCCTGAATCCGCCAAGGTGATCTTGAGTTTGTCTCGAATTGATCCCCAAAAAAATCAGTTAAAGCTGGTTGATGCGTTACCTCACTTACTAAAAACCGTGCCAGAAGCACACTTGCTGGTCATTGGCCACATCACGGATCCTGCATACCATCAAAGGCTGGTGCGCAGAATTGCGGATTTAGGTTTGCAAGCGAAGGTCACCATTATTGAGGGTATTGATTATTTCGACCCGCAACTGGTCGCTGCTTACAAAGCGTCCGATGTTTTTTGTCTCCCCTCCGTGCACGAACCCTTTGGTATTGTTGTTCTTGAAGCTTGGGCAGCTGGACTACCGGTAGTCGCTAGCGCTGTTGGCGGTATAGGCGACTTCACCCAGGACGGGATCGATATTCTTCACAGTGGTGATGACACGCCTAAGAGTTGGGCCCATAAAATAACCATGGCACTGGAGCCAAATATCGCCGGGCATGTTCGAGCTTCAGCTTCGCTTCGCGTCACGCGCGAGTACGACTGGTCTGTTATCGGTCAACGTGTGACGAAGATTTACGAGGAGCTAAGATAATGAAAATTCTTCACGTGCACGATCAGCCTCGATTTCAGGGCGGTGTTGAGCGCATTTTGTTTGATATGGCATCGAGCCTTCAGTGCCGAGGCGAGCAAGGTTTGCTTTTCACCGATGGCGGGTCTGACCCTGAATACTTCGAGCCATTCGATTGGCAGGGTATGTCCATCAACGAAGCAATAAGGCAATTTATGCCGGACGTGGCCATTATCCATAAGGTCAGTGATGCAGGTTTGATTGAGGAGGTGACGGCGCGTGTGCCGACCTTAATGTTTGTCCATGATCACGATCTAACCTGTCCTCGTCGTCACAAATATACAATTGGTAGTAATGTACCCTGTGAAAAATCAGTCGGTATCGGCTGCATAACGAGTCTTTGCGTGGTTGAAAAAGCGCCGGTTGAAAACTTGATCCCTGTGCGGTTATTCGAAGGCTATAAGCGGCAACAGTTGCAACACCGTGCCAGTCGAGGTGCCGCAGGCTTTATTGTTGGTTCTCAGGCGATGCGTCAGGAACTGATTCAAAGCGGTATACCGGGGCAGAAAATATCGGTTCTAGCACCGATCCCGAAAAGTATTGCGGACATTAAGCCGGTGCCATTATCGCAGGCTCAAGAAATTCTTTACGTCGGACAGGTCATACGCGGTAAAGGTGTTGATCTTCTAGTGAAAGCATTCAAGAAGATAAAATTAAACGCCAAGTTGACCATTGTCGGTAGTGGTAACCATCTGGATGAGTGCATGGCATTGTCAGAGCAACTCGGTATTGCAGATCGCGTTACCTTTCGTGGTTGGGTCAATCATACGGAACTCAATCAGTATTATGAGGCGGCGCAAATAGTCGCGGTTCCTTCTCGCTGGCCCGAGCCCTTTGGCATGGTAGGCGTTGAAGCAATGGCGCGGGGTAGACCTGTTGTGGCATTCAATACAGGTGGCATCGGTGACTGGTTACAGGATGGCGTGACGGGGCTGCTTTGTGAGCCTGGTGATACGCAGGCTATGGCGAATCAAATGCAAAGACTATTAATCGATGACAATGAGCGCATAGCGATGTCTCAGCAAGCGCGCCAGAGAGTTGTTGCCGAGTTTACCCATGAGGGTTTTATCAACGGAATATGTGAAGAAGTCAGGAGGGTTAGCAGTGAAAGTTCTCATCTCAGCATGTGCAGCCGATAATGGTCAATCGGGCATAGGTCACTACATCGAGTCGATTGTTGAGAATCTCGCCAATGACCCCTCATCGCAGGAACATTATATCGTCTATGTCGAAGGCAGGGACGACTTCCTAGATGAAATTGATGATCGACGATTTCAGGTCAGAAAGTTGTCGCCGATGTTCTCCTCGGTGGCCGGCAATATTCTCTGGCACTTTCTATTGTTGCCTATTATCGCGCTTTGGTCGCGGGTCTCAGTTGTTGTTTTTCTTGCTGCCAATCGGCGTCTCGGATTCATACCGGGGGTTAGGACAATCGGTGTCGTACACGATTTGTCACAGCTTCATATTGTCGGTAAATATGATCGATTTCGAACCTTTTATGTCCTAAAACTGCTGCCTATTTTGATGCGTCGTCTATCGCAAGTCATCGCTGTGAGTCATTCCACTGCGAAAGACCTTCGATCTTTTGTCAAAGTGCCAGATACGAAGATTGCCGTTATCCACAACGGCGCGGATTTAAAGCGTTTCGCCTACCACGTACCTTTTTATAGCGACGTTCTGACGAAGTACGGCATTACCAAGCCCTATATTATCTACACGGCAAGACTCGAGTATCCCGGAAAGAATCACGTGAAGTTAATTGAGGCGTTTTGCAAATTGCGAAAAACTTGCGATGTGCAATTGGTTCTGACGGGTGCGCAATGGAAAGGGTCCGAACCGATCCTGGAAAGAATTGCTGATTTAAATTTGGCTTCAGAAATCATCGTGACCGGGTTTGTACCGGCTGAAGAATTGCCCGTACTGGTCCAGCAGGCGGCGCTGTTCGCTTTTCCGAGTCTGTATGAAGGGTTTGGTATACCTTTGTTAGAGTCCATGGCTGCCGGCACGGCAGTGTGTGCGGCAAATGTTTCGAGTTTGCCTGAAGTGCTTGGCGATGCGGGTCTTTTGTTTGATCCGAACGACACTGAAGATATGGCACGAGTCATGCAGAGTATCTTGCAGAATGCGGAAATCCGAAGTGATTTAGTAGAAAAGGGCCATAAAAGGTCAGCAACTTTCACTTGGCAGCGTACGGTAAAGGCAATGAACGTCCTTATTCAAATGCCTTCTCCTTCGCTTAAAGTCGCATAAATTCGCAGCAACAACTAGCAAAGATCAGAGAGACGAGAGTGACAACTTCAGACAATCAAGTAGCGCACGATGACTCTTCCTTTAAAGAGCTCGCGTCACTATTTGATGACACGCCACAGGATACAGAGCTAAAGCTCGACCTTAAACGTCTGCTATGGGGTACCTGGCAGCGGCGTATTGCCATTTTGATGACAACTTTTGTCAGTAGCCTCGTCGCCATCACTATTGCGATGCTCTTATTCGAGCCGACCTGGCAAGGGCAGACAACGTTGCTCAAAAAAGAGCAGCAAGATGAGTTCAGGGTAGGTCAACACGGTCTGCCATTTAAGCTACAGGAATATGCCTTCAAAACCCTGTTAGATACATTGATGCTTCCTGGCACACTCAAGCAAGCAATGCAGCGAAGTGGCGTCAATATGCCGACGCAGGATTTTGTGAGTCTGGTGGATATAAGCCTGAACAAGGAGTCGAAAGCATTTACGATTAGCGTCCGATGGAACGATCCGGTGATGGCCGCTGGTTTGGCAAATAATCTCGCTGCTGCTTTTATAGATCGAAATAGAGATTTACGTAGGAACGAGATTGAAACGAGTCTGCTGAAATATCGCGATCGATTCGAATCGGCCAGTTACAAAGCAACAGCGATCGCCGAAGAACTTCGTGTGTTTGAAAGATCGAATAAAATTTCTGATATCGACAAAGAAATGGCTGTCATGCTGGAAAAGCGTCAAGATGTTGAAATGGATATATCTGGACTGGATGCTGATTTTCGCGGTAAGTCTCAAGATATGGTTAGCCTAGAAAACAGCATCAACGCAGAGCCTGAGATGATAGTTCAGGCTTCTTATTACAGTAACCCTATGAAAAAGAATTTGTCTGATCTCGAGTGGAGGCTTGCACAGGCGAGAGGGCGATACACAGATGATAATCCGAAGGTTAAAGACCTGCTGGAGCGGATTGAAAAAATTGAGTCGATCATAGAAAAAGGTAAGGACGACCAAACGCCCTCAGAAACTTATGCGGCGAATCCGGTTGTACAGGCCTTATCGGTCACGCAATACACAAGAGCCTCAGAAGTTTTGATGCTGCGCACACGACTAGAGACATCGCGTGCGTTGTTGGTAGATTTTAATGCCCGCATCGACAGCCTATCCAAAATTAGAAAGCAACATGAAATACTTAGAAAGAAATTAGACAGTGCTCAATCTTTACAAAGTGATTTGCGACAGCGAGTCGAATCACTGACAGTGTTGATGCAAGGCTCTCTAGGTGATTTTGAGCTTTTGGAAGCTGCTGCAGTACCCACGCAGCACCAGTCGAGTGGCAAGAAACTGTTTGTTGTGGCGATATTTGTGCTCGCCGCTGGTGCGTCAGTGCTTGGTGCTTTGTTACTCGAGTTCTTTAATGCTCGAATCCGCACAATGAAAGATTTGAGTTTTGCCGGCGACTTTACCATTACCGCAGAATTCGAAACCTGCTCTGACCCGGATATATCTTCGCAGTCCCAAGTTAGCCTAACGGCCATGCATTCGCGACGATTTGCTAACGACTTGCAGGTCGCAATGCATAAGTCGAATGCCAGCCGAATCGCATTTACGAGTATCGAAGGTGATAGTGGTGCGACGACCGTGGCACGCAATACAGCAATCAGTATGAGTTCTAAGGATGAGTCGGTCACGCTGGTTGACGCAGATTTACGTCAGAGCGCAAAGAACATCGAGATACAAGCGGTTCATCCAGATGATGACAACTTCCCCTCATTGCTCGAGTTATTAGAGGGTGATGCGATACCATCAGGGCCGAGGCGGCGCCTACAACTTGTACAAGCAGCAGCGCAGGAACAGCGTCAGGTTGAAAGCGTACTTCAAATTGGTGGTAAAGCCATGGCCCAGATTCGTCAGGGCATCGAGCGGTTGAGTGAATATACGTTTTATAATTTACCGCCCATCAAAGATGAAGAAGCGGCCTTCGAAGCGTTAAAGAACATTGGTAAAGCAATACTGGTCGTTCGATCCGGTAAGTCTTCTAAGAAAGAGATTGATAATTTTATAACACGAATGAACCATCATGGAATCGAAGTAGTGGCGGCGGTCATCGTTGATGTCCCTTACGAGTTAATGAGCAATGGTATGATCGAGCCTCTTAAGAACCTACAGTCAGATGTTATCAATTTCGCAAACTGGGGTGCGTCTTTCTACAATCAGCGACTTAAGAAAAAGGAATTGTCGCTAAGCTCGTAATGACAGCTCGTAATGACAGCTCTTAATGACAGGTTCTTAGTGACTAGCTCTTAATGACAAGCCCCTAGTCCGCGCCAGTACTCACTATATTACGAGCTCTCCGTTTGACTCGCCTGATCTGGCATCTCTCTTCAGAATTTATCAACAGGGCTTTGCCGGAGACTAAAAACACGGGGGTTGAACCTTGCTCTTCAGGTCAGTGTGTTATCTGTTCACTTGGTAGTTCAAAAGATGCTACGTCAACATATGATTTGCTTGACCACCTGCACATCCATCCGTTTGTTACCAGATCTTGGTTTATTTTGAGTGGTTTATTCGAGGTTTATAGTCGCCCGCATGCTCTTGATTCATTTCTGTGACGATAAGTGCTCTGTTGTGCAACGTCCGTAACTTAGCTTGAGTTTTTAATCCTTTCTTATATTTCCTTTGCCATCGCTTTTTTCGGCTAAAGAAAAGCGTTATGTCAGCGCAGCAACCAAAGAAAAATGCCACGCTCCAACTCAGCAGCAAGTTGTCCGCAATAATTATCAATATGCCATTTGCGATGTATATCAGTTGTTGCATAAATACTCCGGCGTAATTTGTCTGCGATCGCAGCGCTAGATCCGCACATGATGCTTTGACGTTAACGCCGATGAGCGACTTCTCTTGGCTTTTGTGTTTCTTCTCGCGGGAATTGTTTAACGGTCGATACTTTGTTCTGCCAGATTCTCCTCTCCTGCAGACGCCTGGCTTTTTCATGCTCAAATTCAGCATTCTCGTGCTCAATTCTTTTGCTTTCATTCAGATAACTGATTTCAGACAAGGCACATTCGCGTCTGCGTTTTGGCGCATCGGCGGTATAGATAACAAGCCATCGAGCTGTAGCAAACAAGCAAAAATAGAATGCCAAAGCGAACCACTCATTCTGACCAACGAACTGATAGGGGATTGCCAAATACATGATTAACGTGTCCATTGCGTAACCTGGATTTTTATATGTAATTAGTTCGACTGATTTACGCGTTGGATATCTCGTCTTTGGGAGCCAAAAAGCGGTCAGGGCTATTAAGGCCGCTGTGGTTGTTTTGATGGTGGTTGTTCTGATGGTAGTTGTTCTGATGATGGTCGTACCATGTTGGTCGTACCATGTTGGTTGTACCTGCAGTGGTTGTACCTATGGCGGCCCTACCTACTGTGGTTGTTGGCGTTTTGGAATCGATTAGCTTGCTGATCTAAAAGGTCAGATCACCGCTGAATTAAAGAGCGCTGGTTTGGCGATAAACGGGTTGTTATCTAAAAGGGCCTTATTGCACCCCTTCGATACAGAGGGCGAGCTACAGGTTGGATTTTCAATTTTTCAGCTATTTATATTAACCGGCTACATTAATCAGATACCTTAGCGGTCTAAGGTGACTGTCTCTCTAAACTATTTTTGGTACTTGGTTAGGTGGGTTAGGTGGGTTACATGGGTTACGAGTGTTACGAGATCTATGATGCCGCAAATAAGCGTTGAAACTCGTTCGACTTATTATGAGATGACAATCTTTGCGTCCTGTTCCATCCATACAATGCTTTGCATCTCTTCAACGCTCCAAGGTTTAGAAATAAACTGCTCAATAGAACATTGGTTGATGGCGTTCTTCAATTCTTTCGGACCGGCATGTCCACTTAACAGTATTTGTTTAACGGCGGGATAGAGCTCGGACACGACAGAAAGAAAATCGATGCCATCCATGACCGGCATTTTCAGATCGGAAATGACCATGTCGTAGTCTTCTTTTAGCATTTTTGAGAGCGCCTTCTCTGCGCTATCAACACCTGTGATGTGAATCCCCGGCTTGCGAAGAACTCTCGCCAATGCTTTTACGACGTTGGGTTGGTCGTCCACGATTAAGATATTCATCATAGTTTGTCCTAAGAGTTTTTGCTCTTTTTGGCTTGGTAACGCATTGGTTTATGATTCATGTGCAGTGGTGACACCGCTAACAAGATTAATGACCGTCGATTTTAGCCGTGCTCTTTCTTCGCAAGAAGCAAATAAGCTGTCGTTACTTGTCTGTACAACGATATCGTTAGAACGGATGAATTCATCCAGAGAGTGACATCGTTGGGCTTGTAATTCATCCTGTTGAACGCGTATTGAATCGTCTGGGTTGTTTGCGGAACTGCCTTGTAAATTGTCGCTGACCTGCACTTGCAGACTTTGCGCAGTGGGGTCGAAGATCTGGACTTCGTAGCCAAGCTTCTCGAGTCTTGCTGTCAGTTCATGCAAGTTGGAGCCTACAGCGCTGTTCTTAAAATGGGTTGTGAGTCCCAGTATGCCAATCTTACGACGGCCGTAACGACGTATGGTTTCAACCGCATAGTCGATGTGCGCATCGTAGCTGTTTGTCAGGTTCTCGATGAGTGGCATATCAACAGAGTACTGTTTTGCGAGCAAGCTAATGCCGCTTAGATCATTTTCGAGCTCAGTACCGCCGTAGCTGAAGTTCGATTCGTGGGGCGTACTGAGGTGACTTTCTGTTGATGCAGCACTGAATTTTTGAAGCTCTTGGACATCAATGTTTGCGGCGCGACAGACTCTATCGATTTCGTTGTGGAATGTCTGCTTCATTGCTCGCCAGCTGTTCTCAATAAGCTTTACTGATTCCGCGTTTTTAAGTGAAGTTAGTTCTACAGCGCTATTGAGATGTGCTTTGTAAAGATTGCCGGCGATGGTTGTCGCTTGATTGTCGTTGCCGCCGATGATGACTTTCGAGGCTCCGTAGTAGTCAGATATGGATGCGTCGTTGCCTAAGAAACAAGGCACAACACAGACACCGAAGTGTTCGCCACAGCGTTTTTCAGATGCTGACTCAAGTATAGGAATCAATGTGTTTTCAGTCATGCCCGGCATCAGATCGGCGCGATAGATGATTAGATGGTATTCAGTCTTTTGCTTTAGCGCCTGACCGATCAGTTTTGATAAGTGAGACAGCGTAACGCTTTGGTTGACGAGATCGTCCTTCGCTGCAAGCGAAATACTATTTTCAATTGAACTCTCAGCGACACTTTCGGACATGATCATCGAGATCTGACTCATATCGATCATGCTCTTCACATTCGAGGTCATGTTGACTGTTTTATGTTCCAGTGGCTTGACGGTTGTTCGACTCGCCTCTGTATCAAGCAGTGCTGTTATACGCTTTTGCTGCGCTAGACTTTGTTGTTCATCTGTAACGTAGTTGTGAACCTGATACCCCATAAACGTCAGACTCGCTGCATCGACACGCATGCTTGCGTCGAGATTGAAGATCGAGATTTGAGGTTTTTCAAGCTTACTGAATGATTTAGCACTGATCCTATCGACGCCGCTCGAAGTAGTACCGTTGTTATCAAGATCGCCGTCGTTGATCGTTTCTTGATCAACGACTTGCAGATTGTTGTGATGTGTTTCCTGGCGAAGCATGTTGATTTCGATTCTCTACAAATTGGTTTTGTAGTGAGTATTGCAATGCTTATGCCAATGTCCGGCCTCACTGATAGGGTGGTATGGAACGGCGAAACTTACTCTATTTTTTCTGGAGTCCGGCTAATCGGCAGCTATATCTGCGTTTCAGCGTTCTTGAAAAGTGCAGTAAATGTAACGAAATTATTCGGTGTTTTATCTGCGGTAGGATTGGGTCTCACATTCGCATCCTGCATTGCTTCTTGCAATCGCGCGCTAGCGATTAAGGCGTAATGCTTTACAAGAAAGTGGAAAATGAGCGCTCGTGAAGAAATGTTCGTGAATAAAAGTTCAAGAGTAGCAACGCAAGAGACGTTCCTAGTCTTAATAACCTCTCGCTAAGCTGCCTCGCATCCGCTTGCTGGGGCGGACCGAGTTAACCGTTAATGCAAGATTAATTAACGATTAGACCGCGATCTCGCGATTAGACCGCGATCTCGCGATTAGGTAGCGATCACATCGCTGTACCAAGTCTTAATCTTCGACTCACTTGCATCGACGAACGCTATAAGGTCCAACGCGTTTTGATGACTAAGTTGTTCGGTGTTTTTCTCGATCTCTTTACAGAATTGATACAAGCCACAGGCGCCAAACATTGCGGCGCTGCCTGCGATAGCGTGCGCCTCTTGGCGCAGTGGCTCAAGATCAACTTGATCTGCTAGAGCATTCAAATTGGTCCTGCGTTTGGTGCAATCACGACCAAATGCTGCCACCAAATCACCCAGTGACGATTTGCCTGCATCCTCGACCAGTTGCAGAAACGTACGATGGTCAAACGAAGGCGACGGGATGCCGGATTCAGCTTCTGACGTTGCTTGTTGGGCGTGTGCTTGCGCGTTTGTTGCAGGGTGCGCCACTAAACAAGATAGCGTCCCTATCAGTGTCTTAATATTAATAGGCTTAGAAACGTGAGCGTGAAAACCCTCTTTTAAAAGCTGTTCAATTTGTTCATTGCTGGCGTGTGCTGTGAAGGCGATGACCGGTAACTCAGGAGCGATTAAGCCATCCGATAAGAGTACATCAAGGGTTTCATAGCCATCCATTTCAGGCATGTTGATGTCGAGTAAGATGCTGTCGAATTGTGCATCGCCATCTTGTATGCGTTGTATAAGACCAAAACCAGAGTCGAACATTTCAACCGTGGCACCGCGTTTTTCTAGCATGCTTCTGACCAAAAGCCGGTTCGCTTCGTTATCGTCGACGACCAGAACGTGTGCCCCGAGTTGTTGAGTATTGTCGCCCTCGGCAGCATCTAACTGGCTAGCTTCAATCATCGGTACTCTAATTGTGAAGGTTGAGCCGGCGGCTGAAGTACTTTCGACAGAAATGGCCCCCGACATCATTTCACATAATTGTTTGGATATAGACAGGCCTAGGCCAGTGCCGCCAAATTTACGCGTATGGCTATCGTCTAGCATTTGAAAATCTTCAAACAACAGATGTTTTCGTTCGTCCGATATACCGATGCCGGTATCTACGATGGCGATTTTTAGCTCACCGTCTGAGTAATCGGCGTTTAATGTCACAGAGCCAGAAGGGGTGTACTTGATTGCATTGCCCAACAGGTTGTTGATGATTTGTCCGAGCCGCACGGGGTCGCCAATGAGTATAGGTAAGCTGTTGTAGTTAGCGTTAAGCGTGAGACCTTTTTCACTGGCTGCGGGTTTCATCAAATCGGTAATTCGGCTAATTAGCGCATAGACGTCAAAAGGGGTTGCCTCAAGGGTCATTTTTTTCGATGTCAGCTTCGAATAATCTAGGACATCGTCGATGATTCGATTCAGGTCTGAGGCAGCCGCCAAACTTGTGTTTATGAGTTTTTCGCGTTCTTGCTGCGAAGGATTCTCGCTGTCCATCAACTGTAGTGCGCCTAATATGCCGTTTAAAGGCGTGCGAATTTCATGACTCATGACCGCGAAGTAACGCGCCTTCATCGCGGCGTCTTGTTTAATCGTTTCTGCTTGTTCAGCAAGCTGTTCGTTCAAGGTTAGAAGATCTTCGTTTTGTGTTTGAATCGTAACGTTGAGCCGTTCTTGCTGCTCCGCTAACTGCTTGCGTTCAATAAAGCCGCGCAGTGTCAAACGCAGCGCGTCATCGTCCCAGGGCTTCTGAAAGTAATACGAGAGTTTGCCTTCGTTGACCGTATTGATTACCGACGGAAGATCGGCGTTACCGGATAACAAAATGCGCGGCATTTCCGGGTATTGCTCGGCAACGTGTGCGAGTAGCTGAGAGCCATCTATGTTGGGCATGCGTAAATCTGATACGACGATGTCGACATGATTTGATGCCAGTATTCTCATCGCTTGCGTTGCGTCGTTAGCGGTTAAAACCTCATAGGGTTCGTGCCGGCAGATTCGCTGCAGCGATTTTAAAACATAGACCTCATCGTCAACAAACAGAACGGTCGGCTTGTTGTGATTTGTCGTCACATTTGTATTCATTGACATGATAGTTTCATCGAAGCGCTTAATCGCGTTTCTGTTGTTTGCGATATAGAGTCGAAGGACTAACTTCGAGCAGAGATGCAGCCTTGGGAATGTTGTCGTCGGCAAGCTGAATGACCCGATCTATATAGAGCTGCTCGAGTTTCCATAGCGGCAACACATCACTGACCTGAGCCGGCATATCGATGATTTGCGCGTTGGTTTGTTTCGTCGCGACGGGCGCATCGGCAATCGTTACGTTACGAAACTGTAAAGGCAGCATTTCGGGGCTAACTTCAACGCCATCATTTAGTACGACGATCTGTCGAATAACGTTTTGCAGTTCTCTAATGTTGCCAGGCCAAACATGTTTTTGAAACAATCGCTCAACGTCAGCGGAGAATGATTCAAACGGCTTGGCTTCTTCGGCTGCGTAGGATTTTAAAAAGTGTTCGGCGATCTGCATGACATCTTGACCACGTTCACGCAAGGCGGGAAGCTCAATGGAGATGACATGTAGACGATAAAATAAATCTTCTCTGAACCTACCTTCTTTAACTTCTTGGGCGGGGTCCTTGTTGGTTGCGCAAACAATGCGAACATCGACCTGCTGTTCGTTGTCGCTGCCGACGGGGCGAAAAACCTGTGTCTGCAAGAACCGCAGTAACTTAACCTGCAGCTCTAAATCCATCTCACATAGTTCGTCAAGAAACAGCGTGCCACCGTTAGCTTTGGCGGCTGCGCCTGCTCGGGTTGTGTTGGCACCTGTAAAAGCGCCTTTGACATGACCAAAAATCTCACTTTCCATCAATTCTTTAGAGATTGCGCCGCAGTTGATGGCAACAAACGGTGCGTTTCTGCGCGGGCTGGTATCGTGAATTGCTTTGGCTAGTACTTCTTTACCCGTGCCAGATTCGCCTGTAATGAAAACCGTTGCGTTGCTCGGCGCTGCAGCTTCTACCATGTGGTAGACACCTTGCATAATAAGTGAGCTGCCTATAAAACCTTCAAAGCCTTCGCGATGGCTAGTTGCCTCATAAGTTGTCACCAGCTCCGATAGTCGGGCTTTTTCTAACATGTTCGAAACAGTCGTTTTAAGCCGACTACCGCTGAAGGGTTTTTCTAAGAAATCATCAGCACCTGCCTTTATAGCTTCAACAGCCAGTTCAACAGAGCTGTCAGATGTAATGACAACAATGGGAAATTGGGCGCCGGCGTCGCGTAACTGCTGGACCAGATCAATACCATTGCCGTCCGGCAGTTGTACGTCCAAAATTAGTAGGTCAGGCTGATGCTGCTCCAACGCCAGTACAGCGTTATACATGTCATGGCTAATATTGACATTGTAGTCGCTGAGATAGCTTTTATAAGCTAATGCAGAAGATTCAGAATCTTCAACGAGTAATATATTGAGTGGGAACATTTAGATGTCTCCGTTCATGATAGTGAGTCCGCTATCTGGTGTGATTTGCGGCAGTAGCGCAACGTATTCAGGGTCATAGTGAGTGCCCTGGTATTTGTTCAGCAAGCATGTGGCTTTTTCTAGGCCATAATGCTCGCTGATATATTGAAAATCCGTTGCAACACGCAATATTCTCGCCCCAACAGGAATGTAGCTGGCCACCAACTGGTCTGGATAGCCGTCGCCGCGGAAGTTTTCACGATGATGTCGAATAATAGTTGCAACGGCGTCTTCTTGTTCACGCTCCGCTAGGATTTCAGCGCCCCGAGCCGGATAGGTTCGATACTTTTTCTTGTTCTTTAAGCTAATCTTTAATGGGTTCTCGGTAATAACGTCATCGGTTAGCGCCAATAAACCTATTTGATGCAACTGAGCCGCGAGCATAACCTGCTCTTTGATTTCACGGTTGAGTCCTTTTAGATCCATTAACCTTCTGCATAAGGCCTCGACACGCAGTGCAAAGCCCTTTGCGCCAGGCTTACGTTGGTCGAGCAACGATAACAGCATCTCAACCGCAATTCTGTGCCTCGCGTTCGCGAGGTAGTCGGTGGTGCCCTCCAGTAGCATCGCTGTAAAATTGGCTTTTTGCTCATAGCTCTGAACTTTTTGGCCAAAATTTAGGCTCTCATTCTCTCGATTCTGATGCGCGGTATGAGCATCCAATTCCTCAACAAGCGCGGAACGTAGTTCCTCCGCATCCCATGGTTTCGTGAAGTAACGGTGAATCTTGCCTGTATTGATCGAGTCAATGGTTGGTTTAAGATCAGCGTAGCTAGTTAGAACGATTTTGCGGATGCTGGGATTGGCCAGGGTAACCCTCTTTAGCAGGCTAGGCACGTCGATGTCAGGACGATTGATATCGGTGATGAGTATCTGAGCGCCAGCTTCACAGAATTCATACGCTCTGTCGGCTGAGGCAGTGGACATGACCAAAGCATCCAATGGTCGCACCAAACGGCTGATTGCCTTGAATATTCTTTCGTCGTCGTCGAGTAGAACGATAGTGGTACTCACAATGCTAGCTCTTTAGTTAATTCGCGTTTTATTTCTAGTTAACTGCAGAATGTGTGCCAGTTCACAGTTTTCGCGCAAAGTCCTAAGCGCCCTGTGTAGCCTATGTTCGGAATCCTACTTGCAAAATCGTTGCAAATAGCTAAGAGACGAGAATCGTCCATTTGCGTTATGCAACGACACTTTAGGACTTAAATTGGCACTTGTTGTAGAGCGCGGGGTAAACTTCTTCGAGAAAATGAAGGAGTTGTAATGAAGGGAATAGTAATGAACATCCTGGCGGATATGGTCGAACAACAGTTCGGCATGTCTGAGTGGAATGAGATATTGTCCGAGATCGACGCGGCGGGCGCCTATACGGCTGCCGTACTTTACGAGGATCAAGAGTTGCTAGACCTCGTTGGCGTCATCAGCCGGCGTCAGTCCATTCCGGTAGAGGATCTGATCTTCGCCTTCGGTGAGTTCATGTTCCCAGCATTCTACGAACGTTATCCCGAGTTGATAGATGCAGAAGCTCATCTGCTGCCATTATTAGCCAGCATCGACTCGGTTATTCACGTTGAGGTTAACAAACTGTATCCGGGCGCGGTCACGCCGGTCTTTGAGGAAGAATGGCGCAGTGATTCAGCGCTGTTGTTGAAGTATCGATCGAAAAGGAACTTGTGCAGGCTCGCAGAAGGCCTTATATCGGGGGCGGCGAAGCACTTTGACACCACTTATGAACTTGAACATGAACCCTGTCTGCATCGCGGTGCTGACCATTGCGGTTTATTGGTGACTTTACGATGACAGATTCTGATTATTTGATAGCCTATAAGCGCGAGAAGGCAGCTCGTTTAACTTCTGAAAAGTTACTGGAGGCGGTGACCCGCGAGGTCTATTTCAAGAATGCCGAGCTTGAACGGGTCAACCAAGAGTTAAGAGAACAGCAACAGGCTTTGATCCAGCAGGAAAAAATGGCCTCAGTCGGCTCTTTGGCTTCCGGTATCGCCCATGAGATCAATAATCCGCTGGGTTACTCCTTGTCGAACTTGAGTGTTTTGAGTGAATATATTCATGAACTCGTGACGGCAATACAAACGGTCAGGGATGATAGTTCTGTAACGGATGCCGCCAAAGCACCGTTGAATAGTGACGCGGTTATCGAAGTGCTTGAGGATATGCCTGATCTAGTGGTGGAATCCCTCGACGGTCTGCAGGCGGTCAAACAAATCGTCACTGATCTTCGTGGGTTCGCGCGCACAAACACGGCGGAGCTAACCGATACCAATGTGAACGACTGTCTGACAACCACGATGAATGTGCTCGCATCAGAATTAAAGCGCAAAGTCGTTTTACATGATGACCTGCAATCCACGCTGATCATTGAGGCCAATTCGGGCAAATTAAATCAGGTATTTGCTAACCTGATTTTGAATGCTGTTCATATTTCGCCAAGCCAAGGGAATCTTTACATCACCACCAGAGACGACAGCAATCAGGTTGTGATTGATATCAGCGATGATGGCGCAGGCGTGCCGGAAGAAATTAAAGCCGAGATCTTTACGCCTTTTTTTACGACCAAACCTGTCGGTGAAGGCACTGGCCTCGGTCTTTCGATTGCCTACGCAATCATCGTCGATGATCATCAGGGTGCGCTTGAATTAGTTGACGATGGTCCGGGCTCAGGTGCAACCTTTCGTATCCGGCTCAATGCAATCTAGATGTTGATCTTCTTTGTCTTTCCTGTCCGCCTGCTAGTTAAGCGGTGGCGGCAGAAAGGTTTATAAAAACTGCTGCGAATAATGACGATAATGATCGGCTGCGCGAGTTTTTCGCTTTCCTCAGTTTTTTCTCTGCGCTTGCGTTAGCTGATCAAGGGGTCCCTTTAACCCGCACGACCGATATCCTGGAGGGCTATCAAGAGTCTAAGCTAGACCAAAGCCGGGTCAGTCATCGAGGTGCGATTGGCATCATGCAGGTGCTACCAACGACAGCCAAAGATCCGAAGGTGCATATTGACAACATTGAAGAGCTGGAAAATAACATTCATGCAGCCGCAAAATATCTGCATGTTATTCAATTGCGTTACTACTCAAGTCCGGATATCAGTCCTTGGCATCAACGGTTGTTTACCTGGGCTGCCTACAATGCTGGGCCGGCCAACGTGACACGATTGAGAAATGCGGCGGCGCGCAAGGGTTACGACGAAAACGTTTGGTTTGGCAATGTCGAAGTGATGGCGGCTGATATGATTAGCCGTGAACCCATTCGTTATGTTGCCAACATACACAAATATTACACCGCCTATCGCCTGTTAGAGCAGCGAGAAATGCAGCGTGTGCAAGCGCTGGAAGCGCAAGTCGAATTGCAATAACCGGCTGGGAAACGACGCCAACATAGCGCTCTATATCGCGGTACATCACGGTCTATTTCACGCTCTATATCACGGTCTGTTTCCTCGTTATGGCTTTGGTAGGCGCTTCAACAGAATGCCTGTTCGATAGTAGTGTAACGAACCCCAAACGATCACCACCAAACTGGTCATCAGGCCATAACGTAAACCATCGATACCGTACTCCGGTGTGAATAGGTCGCTAAAAAAGCCGACCGAAAAGGGTCCAAGCCCGAGCCCGACAATATTTAAAATAAACAAATTGATGGCGGCGGCAACCGATCGCATTTCCGTTGGCGTGTGGTTTTGAATCAGTGCAAAACCCGGTGCAACATAGACTGTGCCCAGTGCTGCGGGTAATGCATAAGCCCACAAAGCGCCGGTCTGAGTCGCTGCAGTAAAGCTAAAATACAAAAACGGCAGCCCAAGTAGACTGGCAATGGCGACGACCCAGGGTAACCATTGCTCGCCGCGGCGTGCAGCCAAGAAGTCAGCCAGCCGGCCGCCAAGATATATGCCGATGGCGCCGCCAACACCAATAAACAAAGCAAGGTAAGTGCCCACTTCGCCGGTACCCATGCCATGGATTCTGACCAAATAAATGGGTACCCAAATGACCGAGGCATAACCGGTGAACGCAATGAGCGTGCCCGCAGCAACAATGTTACGCAGCACGGGGTTGGTAATCATGAACTTTGCGACGGACCAAAAAGGCGGTGGTATCACCTCTGGCGGTTTTTCACCGGCGGCGTCAGCATAGCCCCGTGGGGGTTCTTTTAAGGTAAAGCGAACCAGTATTGCTAAAAATATACCGGGCAGCCCGACCACCACAAACGCCGTGCGCCAGCCGTAAAACTCATTAATCCAACCGCCGACTAAAAAGCCAATGAGGATGCCCCAGTTAATGCCGGTGCCAAATATTGCCATGGCGGTGGCGCGCTGCTCTTTCGGATACAGGTCCGCAATCATCGAGTGCGACGGTGGGTTGGATCCCGCTTCACCGACACCGACACCAATACGTAGCAGTAACAATTGTGTAAAGGTGTTTGCTGCGCCGCACAGGGCGGTCATGCCGCTCCATAAAAAAACAGAAAAAGAAATAAGGTTGCGACGATTGCGACGATCGGCCCACATGGCCATCGGCATGCCAAGGGTTGCATAGAAAACCGCGAACATAATGCCGGTTAACAAGCCTAGTTGTGTGTCGCTAATCATCAGCGACTCTTTGATCGGTTGGCCAAGGATACCCATGATCTGTCGATCAACATGGCTCGAGGTGAATACCAGTACAAGCACAAATAGCGTGTAGTTTTT
>JAQXDL010000046.1 GCA_029251375.1 Pseudomonadales bacterium
AAGCTGAGATCCAAACTGAATAATTGAGGTCGAGGTCACGGTTAATCCGCAACATCGATCATAAGCTTAACCAACATCACGGTTTTCGTTGTAAGTAAACTCTGCCGTAGTGGCACGAATCGACCAACAGATTGACCGGCGCTTCAATCTTTACCTTAGTTTTTTGATATTGAGAACTAGTTGCTGGTAAAACGAATTGCGAGTCGAACTAATTGCTGAATGTTTAGAAAGCTCTCTGTGTTGAACGACTTAAATCTTACTTCAGCCGCGAATGTAAATTTTACCCCGACCCATTTATTCCTGAGCGGTTGATGCTTAACGATATTAATAAACTGTTCGTCTTTCGGTCCAGTCAAAACATGCAATGCTTGCAAAGGCTAATGACACTAGATCGCTGTCTCGATCCCAACCACCAATTGCGTGCAATCCAACGGGCAAGTTATTGGTATCTATTCCGCAGGGAATAGATATCGCCGGGTGCCCCGTTAAATTAGCAATGGAAAGGTGTGTCCACCATTTGTTAACACGCTCTTTATTGCCGTTGATCGTGACACGTTGATCGCCGTTGGGATCAGCAAGGGGCGGCGGCGCCGTTAATGTGGGCGTGAGTACAAAATCATATTGACTTAATACCCGCTCCAAACGGTCATAGGTACGTGATCGATCGATGGCATCGGATTGCAATCGGACACCGTCGGATTTGAACGTTTCTTCATCCAGTAAACTTTGCAGAACAGGTCCCAGAAGCTGTTGTGCTTTAACTGGCATTTGTCGAACCCTGGCAGCAAGATTGCTGGTCATCATTTGAGTCGCAATACCTGGCTGAAATTCCGTCGGGTCATCCAGTGCGACATCAATATCCAAACCCAAATCACCAAGCGTCGCTAAGCCTTTTTCGACTATCGCTTGGTATTGCGCATCGGCGATATTGCCTCCCAATGCTGGGATGAAGAGCGCCCGTTTACCTTGCACTGCTCGCGCAGGATCAACGGGCGGGCTCATTGTCTTAATCTCTCGGCGCGACCAAGGATCAAGATAATGTGCACCGGACATGATATTGAATAGCGTCACGAGATCTTCAGGGTGTCGACAGTTCATAGAAATGGAGCTGTTGTTACCAAAATGAAACGGCCAACTTTCGTGCGGTATCGAGCCGATGGTCACCTTCATGCCTAACACGCCACACGCAGCTGCTGGAATGCGGGACGAGCCGCCACCATCAGTACTCACACCAAAGGGAACCGTACCGGTCGCAACAGCAACACCGTCGCCTCCGCTGCTACCGCCGCAGGACAACGAGGGAGTCCAAGGGTTTCTCGTGATACCAGTGAGCACAGAGTCGGTCGTGACTTTGCAGGCAAATTCAGGCGTTGTTGTTTTGCCGAGTAAAATTGCACCCGCGGCTCGCATTCTCGCTACCGCCACGACATCGCTGTCGGGGGTGTTTTGTTCAAGCGAACGTGACCCGTAGGTCGTTTGCACGCCCTGTGTATCCAACAAATCTTTAACGGTAAAAGGTACACCAAAAAATGCTGGCAATGTTTCGGGCGGCGTTTTTTTTAGCTGTTCATCTGCCTGCTTCGCTTGTGCGAGGGCGGCGTCGTGAGTGATGGTAACAAATGGATTGAGGTGCGCCTGTATTTTATCCGCGTGATTCAGCGCCTGCTCCATCACTTCGACCGCACCGATGTCGCCATTTCTTATAAGCTTTGCAATTGCAGTGCCCGAGAGCCCCAAAATCTCCATTACTTGGTCGCAATCACGTGCTGATCAGCCAAACTCGCTATATCACTCTCTGAATAACCGAGCTCGGTTAACACTTCATTTGTGTGCTCACCTAACACAGGCACATGTGTTCCCGGCTCAAACGTCACATCGTTAATTCGATATCCTGCTGACGTGACCTGATGTTCACCATAGGCACTTTTCACTTTGCTTGTAAGCCCTCTCGCTTCGGGCTGACCTGTCTCGAATACTTCAATCAGGTCTTTCACGCCGCCGGCAACAACACCGCTATCACTGAATATAACGTCCCATTGGGCGACAGTTTTCAGCAGAAGAACCTCTTCTACTTTTGCTTCAATCTGTGGCATTTGATCCATTAATTGCGCCGAACTCAGCGAAGCAAAGTCGATCAAATCCATCGCTTTAAGAATGCTGCGCTGATGATTTGCCCTATAACCCGCCAGCATGACATAGCCGTCTTTAGCTCGATATCGCCCCAACATCGGTCCATCCCGATTAGCACCAGGAGGCACAGCGACACCCGTTGTCGCGGCAATACTGGTGTGGCGATTCATCAGCAGCATGGTGACATCCTGCATTGCAATGTCGATGCGTTGCCCCTTGCCCGTTTGCTGGCGAAGTAAAACAGCCGCGAGCACAGCCGATGTCGAGTGCATGCCCGTTGCGTAATCAAGCACAGGACCTCCGGTTCTTATCGGACCATCGCCGCGCTCATTGATCGACATAAAACCAGACGTCGCCTGAATTACATCATCGAAACCCGGGCGATGCCCCATTGGACCATTTTGGCCAAAGGCGGAAATTGACAGATAAATTAACTTTGCGTTATCAGCTGCAAGAGAATCATAATCAAGACCATGATCTTGCATGGTACCGGGGCGATAATTCTCTACGAAGATGTCAGCCTGTTGAGCAAGTTCTCTGACTAACAAAGCACCTCGCTCAGTCGTGATATCAATCACGACACTTTGCTTGCCCGCATTTTGAGCTACAAAACCTGTACCAAGGCCCATTGCAATTTGCTCTTCTTCACCACCCCAAGGACGAGTCATATCTCCCCTGGGCGACTCAACCTTGATGACTTCAGCACCCAGCAAGGCGAGTTGATATGTGCAATAGGGACCCGCTAAGACGTGAGTCAAGTCCAATACTTTCAAACCTGATAAAGGCTTGTTGCTCATTCATTTACTCCTATTAATTTAGATGAGAACCGATATCGCGCCATTAGAAGGCGAAAGAGAAAAGCTCCACAAGAGTCGAAATAGAAACACATGAGACGATTTGGTGAAAGCAGGTTGTTGAAGTAAGCACAGCAAAATTGGTCCGCCCACTTTAGGGGACAGGACCAAATTACCAGTCGCATGATGGTCAAAGATATTAGCAACGAACATTCTGATCACCTCCTCAAAGCTGTTTGCACTGACGACATCGGAGAACAATGCATCGCCGGTTGTCTTGTACTCACGCTCTAGTAATGCCTGCAACAAAACCTAGCGACTTGAGAAATAGTTGTAAACCAATGGGCTAGATACAGCCGCAGTTCGTGCCAGAGACTCTATGGTAAATGCTTGTAATCCATCGTTGTGGATCATTTGTTTGGCGACATCGAGCAGTTGGTCGATTCTAGCGGACGGTGAGAGACCTGTTCGTTTAACGCTCATCAGTATTTCGCTCCTTATTATTGAATCTCACGAATGAACGCAGCCTTGTAGGGTGCGTTAAATAAAAAATTCTCCGCAATTAAGAAAAGAACGGCAGGCTTGTTTACAGCAAGCCATCAAGATTAGAAATATTCAATATAAAACAGCACACCGCACACCGTGCTAATCGATTTATCCGCGAAGCCGATAGCCACACTACGAAACCCAGAGTCAGGATGAAAGATTATGCGAGCGAGTAAGCCAATAACCTTAAGGAAACCTTGGGAGACATGACCAAACACAGGATCCTCTTATCTATGGTTGCTTGTCATTGAATTGCGCGCCTCGTTCTTTCGGTTGATGGCTCTCGCGTCCTAAATATAAACTCGATTGCTATTTTTTTGCTAAAAGCAATCAAACGTCGATCCGCCAATTCCCAAAGCGCAATGGCGTCATCCTCGCAGATCATAAAATGGCATATGGATCGGTGTGATTACTCTGCCCCAGAAATAAGAAAGGCATTTCACTGCTGTTATGAACGAGATTTATGGCGGTGAGACTAAGGTCTCTCGCGATAGAATACGCATCAAGTTGATTGATTCGGCCGGGAACTGACGCACTTGGCGTTGGGCTTTACAGCCTTTTTGAGAATGTTTAAACTCCAAACCTTGAACGATTCTCATTCGCTATTACATCAACAACGCTAACTGCCATGCATAAAGGTTCGATGCAAAAACTCGCAATCGTAATGCTTTTCCTTCTGGGACAGGGTGTTACCACCTTGCATGCAGCAAAACATGGCAGCAACTTACATTTTCACAATGATCTAGCATGCTTTGTAGCTGTTTCAGAGGATGACTATGACATTCCTGTTCCCGCTTCTGAAAGTCTCTCGTTCTTCGTCACCTGGAAAGAGCTCCACCCGCTAACTGCGTATCGTTCTCCGATGCTTCCTAACCGCAGCGTTAGACCTCCCAAAACCGGTCCCCCTCTATACATCTAATTTCTTCGTCTTTTTGGACCAGCACCTGTTTGGTAATGATCAGTGCTGCCTGCACGTAAATTTTTTGTTTAGATCTTTGGGAATACACATGAATTACAATTTCGCACGTCTGCAGCGCAGGCGTTATTTCGCTGTACCATTTTTGACTACCTTTATTGCGTCAACGGTTTCGATAGGTTTAGGAAGCGCTTCAGCGATTGCACAAAGCGCAGGCGCTGATAGCATTGAGGAAGTCGTCGTCATAGGAACAAAAAAAGCCTATCAAGGCGATTTCACTGTTCTAGAGACACCACAGGCGGATTTGAGGATTGATTCTCAAACCCTAAGAAATGCAGGAGCATTCGACCTCGTTCAAGCTTTAGATTTATCAGCGTCGGTCGCGAGACAGAATAACTTTGGTGGCCTATGGAACAGTTTTGCTATTCGCGGCTTTGTTGGCGATGAGAACTTGCCGAGCAACTACTTGGTAAATGGATTTAATGCCGGTCGCGGTTTTGGTGGTGCGCGTGACCTTTCCGGTATTGAATCAGTTGAAGTGCTAAAGGGACCACGCGCGGCCCTATTTGGTCGTGGAGAACCCGGTGGTACTGTAAATCTTGTAACCAAACGCCCCACATTTGAAACCGCAAGCGAGATAACACTTTCAGCTGGAAGCTACAGTACCTACAGAGTGGACTTCGATTACACCACCCCTCTTTCTGATGATGTTGCAATACGAATCGTCGGCGCCTACGAAGACGCTGAGAGTTTTAGAGATGAAATTGAAACCGAAAAACAGCTGCTTAGCCCGTCACTCACCTGGCGAATAAGCGATCAAAGTCAGTTTTTTTACGAAATGGAATACAGCGATCAGCAAACCCCTTTTGATCGTGGTGTGATTGCAATCAACGATGAAGTCGGTCTCATTCCAGAAAGCCGCTTCTTGGGAGAGCCTAGTTACGGCCCGATAGACGCTGATGTACTTGGTCACCAATTGGAATTCCAGCATGACTTTAACGACGACTGGAGTGGGCTTGTCGGATACAATTATCGGGATACTTCACTCGAAGGACTCGCCTCTGAGAATGGATTTGGTGCGCCTGATGTTAACGGTGACTTTGGCCGATTCAGCAGGCTACGTGACTATGATGCAACTTATCAGGTATTCCGTGCTGAGGTTAACGGTGGCTTCAATACCGGCGAATTTGAACACCGTATCATTATCGGCATCGATGTAGACGAATTTGAAAATGATCAGTTTGTTCTGCGTGACAGATCGACTGATCAAAGCATCAACATATTTAATCCAGTGTATGGAAACTATCCTGAAGCTGGTCTCGCGCTTGCCGGAAACATCGATAGAGTCGAAACCCAAGAAAGTACGGGCATTTACATTCAGGATCAGATTAGCCTTACTCCAAAACTCGATATTCGCATTGGGGCTCGCTTTGATGACTACGAACAAAAACTGGTAAACCGTCGCGCTAATAGCGTTTCTAAATACTCGGAGAAACAAGTCAGTCCGCAGCTTGGCATTGTCTACAAGACTTCGGATACATTGTCTTTCTATGCTGCATATGGCGAGAACTTTCGTCCACTTTCCGGTGCAACGGATCAAAATGGTTTAGACCCCAACTTGTCAAAATCAACGGAGGTCGGAATCAAATTCACAATGAATGATGGTGCGTTGGCTGGAACATTGGCAATCTTCGATGTTGAGCAATCGAACATTGCGACGTTTGATGCCAACTTCAATCCGACCGCCGTCGGTGCTGCTAGCAGTCAAGGCGTCGAACTTGACCTTACAGGTAACCTCACAGACACCCTCAGTATGTGGCTGTCTTACGCTTACGTGGATGCCGAAACCGAAAATGACTACACGGATTTTATTTCTTTCGGCTTCATTCCTGCTGGTTCACCTCTACTCAATGTTGCCGAACATCAATTGAGTGTCCAAATGGTGCAGAGAACACAACTTGCTGGCAGAGCTCTCGACCTGATTGGTGGGTTGATTTACGTCGACGAAAGAAGCGGCCAGTTTGGCGACCCATCGTTTGAACTGCCTAGTTACACGACAGTTCGTGTCGCGGCTAACCTCGAAGTTTCGGAGTCCTTGGAAGTTCGACTGGAAGTAAACAACTTGTTTGACGAGGAGTACTACACTAACTCTTATGCAGATGTTTGGGTCCAGCCTGGAGCGCCGCTTAACTTTCGCGTGTCTGTGAACTTCAACTTCTAAGGTGACATTTGATGGGCAACTCAGAAAAGTTGCGAGCGGACCAATTACAAATAATCCGCTCGGGAAAAGAGGTCCTAAGCGGCATCTCCTTTTGTGTCGACAGTGGCGAAGTGTATGCGCTGCTCGGAGGTAACGGAGCAGGGAAATCCACGACTCTGCTAAGTTTTCTCGGATTTCTGCCACCTTCGGGTGGCAGTATTTATATAAAAGGTGTGGAGGTGAGGTCCAATATCAAGGCGGCACGCAGAGCAATCGCATATCTGCCTGAGTCCGCATCTCTCTACGAGCATCTCGACGCATACGAGAACCTTCGATACTTCCTCCAACTTGCTGAGATGCCTTTCGACAAACACCGTATTGAGGCGACACTTGATCGCGTGTTGCTCGCGTCTGATTCAAGAACTCAAAGACTACAAAATTATTCCAAGGGGATGCGGCAGAAAGTTGCGATTGCACTAGCCATTCTTCGAGATACGGAAATTCTCCTTCTCGATGAACCGACCTCAGGACTAGACCCCAGTGCCATCGATGAATTTCACAATCTTGTTCGCGATTTGGCAGACTCAGGTAAAACCGTCCTTATGGTTACACATGATGTTTATGGTGCGTGCCAGGTCGCTGACCGGCTTGGACTCCTGAGAGCTGGCAAATTGGTAGGTGAGTTTACCGCGCCTGCGGGACAGAGAATTGAGACAGAAGCAGTTCATCGCGCATTCTCCTCAAGGCACGCAAAATGAACACTGCGTTAATAATCGCCTCTGAAGAGTGGCGTTACTGGTTACGTTCGAGTCTAGCAATTTCTGTGGTTGCACTTTTTACTATCATTTTGATTGCTGTAAGTTTGTTGACGTCTTTGCGGATAAGTGAAGAAGACACCGAGCGGAGCCACCATCAGTCGGAAGCGGAACAATCATTTTTGTCTCAGCCTGACCGTCATCCGCATCGCATGGTACATTATGGACACTATATTTTACGCACCTCACCGCCTCTAGCGCTGTTTGACCCAGGACTTGATTCAGTAACGGGTCAATCGATGTTTCTTGAGGGGCACCGCCAGAATTCTGCAACGTTCTCGTCGTTAGGCGCCAGTGCAGATCTTGGCGGTTTATCCTGGCTAACTCCCGCAATGATTTACCAGGTTTTCGCTCCGCTGCTGATTGTTTTGTTAGGGCATAGCGCTATCGTTCGTGAGCGAGAAGCTAAATCACTGGCGCCATTGCTTGCACAGGGCGTAAGCGGATTTCAGATAGTGGCTGGTAAAACAGCGGCGCTTCTATTGTTCGTTCTATTTCTGCTTATTCCGCTGTTAGTGAGCGCTGCACTTTCCCTTCCTAAAGGAGAAGACATACTGACCGTTGTGTCATTATTAATCGTTTACTTCTTGTACCTGTCGGTCTGGGTGATTCTAACGTTATCTGTAACCACTATGTTGCAGAAGCGGCCGGCCATAATTGCGGTGCTTGCCGCCTTGTGGCTTACGTTGACTCTTGTGTTGCCCTCGATCGCTGTTAATGTCGCCTCACGTCTGGCACCGGTATCAGGGAAAATTGAAACTGAACTCGCAATGTTGACAGAGGTGCGAAATGTGAGCGACGGTCATAATGTGAACGAGTCTGATCTTGAGCAGCTGCGATCAAGCCTCTTTGAAGAGTACGGGGTCAATCGTGTCGAAGATTTGGACGTAAATATTCGAGGTATTGTTTCTCAGAGGGCTGAAGAAAAACTCACAGAATCGATGAATATTTTTGCTGACAGGCGCATGGAGGGAGAGGTGCGGCAGGCAAAGGTAGTAATGAAGCACGGATGGGCCAGCCCTATGTTGGCTATCGCTTTCGCCTCTCGCGCTCTCTCAGCAACAGATCTTGAGCATTACCATCACTTTCTTAGGCAAGCTGAAACACTAAGATACGACTTCGTGCAAGGTTTGAATGAAGTACATAGCGAGCAGCTTTCTTACGCAGATGATATTAATCGCAACTTGAGTGAAGCCTCTTACAATCGAACCCGCATTGATGCCGAAAACTGGGGTTTACTTGACGAATTTCGTTTTGAAACGACGACCTCGACCAAGCGACTGAAGAGTGCAGGCCTGCCCATCATGATGCTGATCACGTGGATGATTGGACTCTTCGCTATATTGGTCTGGGCAAGCACGAGGTTGAAGCCATGAATATTGCTAGCGCACTGATCCGTGAAGCACGATTTGTTTCCTATGATCGAGTTTTCTTGGGCTGGCTGTTGGTTGTGTTTCTTTTTGCGGCGGCGGCAATAGGCTCAGGCTTGGCCGAAACTCAGCATCAAAATGAAACTATTCAGCATCTTGTTGAGGCCGATCAGAGAGATCGAGCATCCGAGTACTCCAAGCAAGGCGATTGGGGTAGCGCCGCCTACTACAGCTTTCACTTTACCTATGATCCTCCTTCTGATTTTGCCTATGCTGCGATGGGGCAAAGAGACGCCGTCCCATGGAAGCACCGACTGCGAATGCTTGCGCTTGAAGGACAAATTTATGAGCACGATGCCGGTAATCCAGAGCTCGCATTAATCGGCCGCTTCGACTTTGCATTTTTCGTTTCGTTTGTCGTGCCCCTAGTTCTCATTTTTCTGCTTCATGACACACAAGCGAGTGAGAGGGTGGCTGGCCGTTTCGACTTGTTGGTTGCCACGACAGGAACTGATGGCTTCCTCTGGTGGACAAGGGTGTTCTTGAGATCAGGCGGGATCATTGTTGCGACCATTCTGCCTTTAATATTTGCTGGCAGCCTAAACGACACGTCTTTTTCGACGCTGATTAGCGCCATCGGTTATGTAATTGTTTACTTGGTATTTTGGACGATAGTTTGTATTTGGTTTTCAAGTTGGAGGCGTTCCGCCCCGGTGATTCTCTCAGCGCTTATTGGTGTTTGGGTTTTGCTTGGTACCATTGTGCCAGCTGGCGGTCGCGTCTTTATCGACCGGATAGTGCCGGTCCCGTCTGGCTCAGAGATTCTGTTGACTCAACGTGAAGCTGTAAATGATGCCTGGGACTTACCGGTAGAAACAACCATGACTGCCTTTTTTGAGCGACATGCAGAATGGAAGGGTTACACCAAGACAGGAGACGGTTTCGATTGGGCCTGGTTTTACGCCTTCCAACAGGTGGGAGATCAAGAAACCGAGCGACTCAGTGTTGCCTACTCAAAGGGGCGACGTGAACGCGATAGGCTCGCCGGATTACTCTCTCTTGCGTCACCACCTGCGTTGTTGGAGAGGTCGCTACAAAGATTAGCTCAAACAGATAGTGCCGCGAGCCTGGTCTATGAAACCGAAGTTAGACAATTTCATTTGGCACTACGAAAGTTTTATTACCCTCGATTGTTTAGGGAAGAACCGTTCAACGTTGAGACATTTACTAAATTACCTCAATTCTCTCCAGCAAGTTAGGCGCTTGCTCCCAACAAGGCATGGAAGTAGAACCAAATCATCGACAATGTTTTGGCTCAGTAGATTCTGCGCGCCATGCCTGAAAAAGTTTCTCCTGACTTGCCCTTAACACAGCCGGATATAATCCCTCTGACTGTGGTTACTCAAATCTTCAGCAATACAGTCAAAAACTATCCTCAACACAAAGTAATGCTATAGCAATCTCAATTCATTTGTGTGGAGATAACTTCAGACCCAAAGTATTACCAGTTGGCGAATCATTGGTGTATTTGCCGGCGAAGCAGATTAAGTTTTGATCGCCCCACGGTGAATACGTGTCTTATTGAGAAAGATACTTTTGACCGCATAAGACATTACCAGCAACTTGGAAACAAGGCATCGCCGATTGCTGTGATAGCAAAAATTCGGCATGTGTTAACACGACGCTCCTACTTGGCACTGAGATCTTTTGGATTCAAGTCAATGTTCTGCAAGGTTAGTGAAGACTATTTTTAGAAACAGCGGCCGGTCGTGGCACTTGGTCCTGTCCCCTTGCCTCTGCTTGGTCCGGCCCCCTTGCCTCCTGTCCCCTTATCTCGCCTCAGCAGAGCATTATTAGCGATCAAATTCAGCTACCGAATTTACCGGTAAACCAAAACGGCAACTGAAGCGTAATTAACTTTAGGCGAGTTCAGTCCGCTAGGACTGCCAACACGTCGCCGTAACACTGGTTATTCGTACGCTCATCTTTGGAAGCACTAACTGCAACAGTTGTCGCCTTCATTGCTGTGATCCCCAACATTGGCTTTGCCATCATTATTTGGCTTAGCAACAGTAAAATAACTTGAAAGGGTACTACAAATGAAATTATTAGCTTTGAAATTTTACGACATGTATCAGTACATTTTTGATTCCAGCATAAACCCGTTGAGACATATTCCCGATCCAGCCAATCGCTTCTTCATCATGTTTATTTTGGCCGTTATGTGGAGCGCCGCCTTCGCTTCTATGTTGGGCAGTATTTTCTATTTTGGCTGGAGCGTTGCTGCGCACATCGGCGCTTTGTTTATGGTTTTTTTCACCGCTAGCATCTTTTACGAAGCTGAGAGGCGCGGTGACAGTTGGCTACTGATGCTCAAGCGGGTAAGAGACATGCCGCCTGTTCAAGATCGTCGTTGCCAGTGGGATATTGATAGAGAGGCGTGATATGTAAAAGCAACACCACGCCACACTTCATTTCTGGGACAGCCCTGTTCTTTCCGTTCCTTGCGAACTAGACAAACGACTGGCTATTACATACCCCTGTCCCAGCAAACTTTCACTCAGCTCAGCGCATTGCGGCCATTTGCTGTCTGAGAAACTTTGCGCGCGCCCTGAAGGGCGCGAACACCATATATATATCAACGAGCACGCCGCAAATCCTACCGTCGGCCAACGCCCTCACCAACTCCACCTTTTTATCGACACTCGCGATGTGCGAGCGAACGCCTCTGATCGACACATGTGACAGTCAGTCACAATTCTGACTGGCTTCTGTCGAACCAATAGAGGACTGCGCCCCATGGTTACCGCTGCCACCAACCCGCCTTTGACACGAAGAAAATGCCGCAACTCGCCTCGCCTTCTGCCGGCTCTTGATTGCTCAGTCACAGCGTCATAAACCATCTAGCATGGCCGCACTACCTTCCCAATCAGGATCATCTACACACGTCCTGCGACCCGTATCAGGATCTCGAATAAGCGCATGAACCCTGCCATGCAAGGAGCACATTTCTTTGATGGATGCTCCGATACTCATCTCTTCAAACGCCTTTTACATCCGTCCTAGACCTTCCGTTTAAGGGTGTCATTTCCAATGCTGCTTCATCCCTAACATAGCTTGCCGGTAGCATACACATACTTGGCGCAACTCTTGCCGCCGCTACAGCTTCCGCAAGGGAATATTCCCGATCATTGACACGGCTGATCACCTGCACAATCGCGGGTGGATTCATCAACCCACCTGCCACATCCAGCGTTATAAACGGCTCACCATCTTTTATTATGATAGTAGGTGCGATGCTGAAACGTGGTCGACCTCTAGGCTTTGTATCGCCGAGCCATCTAGGAAAACCGCCTGTTTGTGCATAGAGAGATCCCCGTCCTGGTGTCATCACCTTAACCCCGAAGGTAGGCCCAAGCGTTGGCATCATCGTGACAACCATACCGCTTTGATCTGCAGCGACTCGGTGCGTTGTATGGTGAGTGTATTCACCATTGCTTTCGCCACTCCAATCCACTTGACCAACCTGCTTTTCTCTCATTTGAGGCTTGCGCAAAGTGAATTCTCGCATTGGCCCCCGCCTAATCGCATCGGGACCCGGCACTCTAAGAGTGCTGCGCTGATAACTTGCCCTATAACCGGCCAGCATGGCGCAGCCGTCTTTGGCCCGATAACGTCCCAACATCGGTCCATCACGTTTAGCACCAGGAGACACAGCGACGCCCGTTGTCGCGGCAATACTGGTGTGGCGATTCATCAGCAGCATGGTGACATCCTGCATCGCAATATCAATGCGTTGTCCTTTACCCGTTTGCTATCTCAGTAAAACAGCCGCTAGCACAACGGATGTCGAATGCATGTCCGTTGCGTAATCAAGCAAAGGACCACCGGTTTTTATCGGTCCATCGCCGCGCTCATTAATCGACATAAGGCCAGACGTCGCCTGAATCACGTCATCGAGACCTGGGCGATGTCCCATCGGACCATTTTGGCCAAAGGTCGAAATTGACAGGTAAATTAACTCAGGGTTATCTGCCGCAAGATAATCATAATCAAGACCATGATCCTGCATGGTCCCGCGCCGATAATTCTTTACAAAGATATCAGCCTGTTTAGCAAGCTCACTGAATAACGATGCACCTCACTCAGTCGTGATATCAATCACGACACAGCGCTTGAGCGCATTTTTTGAATAAGTTTTGTCGCAAGCCCGCGCATCATCAAATAACCCAATAGCTGACAAGCTGATGTCTTAAAGACAGCTGGGTTGGTCACTTAAAAAACTTTAAACCAGGCCGGGATGATAACGGCGTGACTCAACAACGGTGAACCGGTTTTTTTTGCACGTCATGCCTCGCAGAGCGCAGAGTTGTTGTATTTAGAAAGATGCTGAGCGTCCTGTATTTTTTTTGTCTAATTATATTAATTTGAACCATGCGTTTCACGAAACTAGTTAGAAAGCCTTGGTATGAAAAATTTTGCCGTGCTGTCACTTCTACTTGTATCAACAACTTGCGTATACCAAAACAGAGATCGAAAATTCTGGCGGTTGATTCTGGATATCGAAGGAGCAGAAACGGAATGATGGACCCTTGTGCTCAGCAGGGGTTAGATTGTCGGTAACACGCACTAGCCCGAACATAGGACCAGTTTCCTGACTCCAAACAACTCGTAGCTGTGTTGTGGCTATTAGAACAGTCGAAACCTAGATGCAGAATTGATTTGAGAGTTGTTTAAGCCCCTCCCTACATCTTAGATATTTGGTACAAACGTCTCAACTTGCCACCAGAACTGGGGGAATGGTTATGCCCCATACTGGGCAAAGTCGTTCTCACTCACCCGTTTGACAAGGTTTCGTTAATCGAGAGACGACTTTACACTCGCGTTATATACTTAAAAAGCCAATCGGACGCCAAATGACGCTGTTGTATCTTTGTTAGGTCGAGCGCCATAAGGTTGACGACCCATGATATCTTCTTCACCGGTGACATTCTCAACTTTGCCGTAAAGGTCCAAGTTATCAGCTAGCGCATAATGCGCACTAATGTCGACGGTCAGCGAGCTATCGGTTATCTCGAACTGACCACAGGACGCCCTGACACAAACTTCATCGACGTAGTTGACATTCATGAAACCAGACCACTTATTTTTAAGGAATCCAACACTCAGATTAAACTGGTGCTCTGGAATGTAAGGGATAGGATCCCCAGTTGATACATCGCCAAAATAGGCAGTATCTGCGATATCAGAGTCAAACTGGCTATCGATATACGTGTAGTTAAATACGACAGGGATACTGTACCCACCGCTTCTGTTTAAATCCGTCGTGAACATAAACTCAAGTCCCTGGACTGTTGCAGCATCGCCGTTAAACGCGTCACCAATGGTACAATCTGTGCCAGATGACGATGTGCACTCGCCTAACAAGTTATCGTAATCACTGAGAAAGTAAATCGCCTCTGTGGAAATCCGGTCGCTGTTGAAGCGGACACCTAACTCGTAGTTTATTGCTTCTTCTTCATCGACGCCGGGCGCATTACTGGGAGCCGAAAACCCTTTGTGGACCCCCGCGATCAATGTGGTGTTATCAGACAGGCTATAGAGTGCGCCAAAACCCGGCAACCACACCCGAGTGTCATTGCTGCGAGTATCACGCAGATTAGAATCATCACGCGATGAAGGATCTGCTGTCCGACTATTACGGGTTTCCCATCGAGCACGTTTCTGCTTAATGTCTTCATAACGCAAACCCGGCGTGAGCATCCAGTTGCCAAACGTAATGTTGTCCTGAATATGGAACGCGAGGGCTTCAGCTTCCTGAACCCTGTTTCCAGCATTACCCAGCAAACCTAAGTCATCAAGCACTAAAGAGCCGTTTTCCTGATGGTAAGTGCTATTACGCTGCAACCGGTCTTCCTCGTCTTCGTGGAGCCGGAGGCCGACTTCAATATCATGGGACAAATTATCGCCAGCAAACTGCCCGTTCAGAACGAACTGAACGCCGCGTGAATAATACTCTCTAGCGTTTGATCGAATCTGGATACTACCGATCGCCGTGTCATCACCCGCTACGATTGCCTGTAATTCCGTTGGACTAAAACCGGATAGACTAGTATTCGTATTAATCGCTGAAACTACCTTTGACCAACTGGTTCGTGAAAACGATTCTGCGTCAGCGCTACCGTCAAAATCTATTCCTTCAGTCTTGAACCAATCCCTTTCGTGCGTATTGTTATAGGCTGTTGCCGAAACTGACAGGGACTCAGAGATGTCAAAACGATATCTTAGGATCTGTTGTTCGTGCTTAGTTTCAATATTATCGAGCGCGGACACTCCGTAACGACGAAATGCATCATTGCCGAAGTCACCGTCGGTCAACCCAAGATAACTCTGATTTGAATCCTGATCTGCGTATTGGAGCTTGAGTTCGACAGTGTGCCGGTCATTCGTGTAACCAAATTTTGCCGTATAGTCTTCAACATCCAGACCTGTATTAGCGTTGCTGCGATCGATGCTTTGAAAGCCATCCGACTGCCATTGGTGGGTTTCAACCATAAAACCAAACCCACTATCGTTCGTGCCACCGTAACTCGCATGAACGCGATAAGTCTGATCTTCACCTGCTTCAGCATTCAAAGATCCTGCCCGAGTTGATGGTATCGGTGTCGATATCATATTCATTGCCCCTCCGATGGTATAAGGACCTTGTGTGATCGCAGACGGACCTTTCAAGATCTCGATAGCCTGCATGCGGCCCGCGGTTGGAAAGTAATAGGCAGACGGCGCTGAATAAGGTGCTGGTGCGATCAATACATTATCTTCCAACAGGGTTATGCGCCCGCTTCTCTCTGTCGCAACCCCGCGTATGCTGATGTTGGGTCGCAGGCCATAGCCATCTTCTATTTGCAGTGAGACACCCGGCGACTGGCGCAAGATCCTTTGAATATCCGAGTAGGATTGTTCCTGCAATTGCCCTTCACCAATGTATTGCGCAGCGCCGCTAATTTGGTGGCTATCGGTTTTCTTACCGACAATGGTGACTTCTTCGATGAAAGACACTTCGTCGCCATGTGCTAAATGGCTAAGCAGGATCAGGGGAAGTAGGACTATTGCAGATTTCACTTTGTTGGCCTGTATCAATTTAGAAGCCAGCAAGTTAACCGAAATGAGAATCATTATCAACACCTAATAGGAATAATTCTCATTAGATGTGTCAGAACACAAAGCCAAGCGCAACAAACACTAACAATCCAGCAATACTGGTGAGAAGTGTCGGCACACGCAGCGCTCGTGACGATGTGCCAAGCCAGAACCCACTCAGTAGAACGATCAATAGACCAACGGCCATGAGCTTTTGCAGGTCTTTGAAGAATAAAGGTCCGTGTCCTTTATGAAGCTCGATCAGTGTCTTAATGACATCCGGCTGATTGAAGGTTACTTCTAACGCATCATCACGGGTTCTAATCTGATAATAATCAGAAGACGTTGGTCGGGTGATGAACGTGCCACCCGAAACTTTTACGTACTCAAAATCGTGATCTATTCCATTGGCATTCAACAGTTCGCGAACATCACTTTCCAGCGTTTTCGAGTCAGCGGACATCACCTTTATGACGGATAAGGGAACCGGGGTCGATTCAATGGAACCTTTTATGCCTAGAAGATAAAGACCACCGGAAACAGCCGTCGCCAATAGCATCGGGAGAAAAAAAGCAGCAACATATAGATGGATCTTGATCCAGAGACTTCGCATTCGAATTTAACGCCTAACTGTTATTTAAAACGGCATACTAGCATCTGATTCGACATTTCAGTAAGTGCCAATTTTATCGGCCGCGCAGCCCTACTGAAACCCGCCCCATCTTATGCTTGATTTCATGGCGGAGCGTCGCTGAGTTAAAGAGAGGGTTACCCATCAGGGGGAAAGTAGAGAACGTACCGCCAGAGAATCGCACGCGGGCGGCTAGCTTCCCGACACCCAATCCAGCGGATTGCTTTATATATGTTGATACGAGGTTGTGCGGCAAGCACGGAGAAAGTGGCCCGCCCAGAGAGATTCGAACTCCCGACACCCAGGTTCGAAGCCTGGTGCTCTATCCAGCTGAGCTATGGGCGGATAGATTTTCGATATTACTTGTTTTCGTGCTTCTCTTCGAACCAAGGTTCAAAGTCCGCGTGCGGCCCACTGGTACTCTATCCAGCTGAGCTAAGGGCGGACAGAGCGCGCAGTATAGGCAAACTTGTCCAACTGCGCCAGATGTTCTCGGGAAATAGTTCGACAAGGCTATTTCGCTTCAATTCAGCAAATCTATGCGGCTTCCACTTAAGCACAGATTGGCGAATAATCTTCATCAAATTATCAACTCAATACTCGATCACACGATTGATTAAATTATCAGGAGCCCCTATGTCAGACCAACTTCAAAATGCTTTCGAAATTCTCACTGGCCGAATCGGCGAGCAGACGTCACAGACCGAGTGGTTCGAAATTACACAAGAACGCATCAATGATTTCGCTGATGTAACACTGGATCAACAATGGATTCATATCGACGTGGAAAAAGCCAACGCTGGCCCGTTCGGTGCTCCGATTGCACACGGCCAGTTAACCTTATCGATTATGGGTCACTTGCCCCGTGTTGCCGACGCATCCAACAAGCAAACCACGCTTGAAGGTCAGAAGCTGACAATCAACTATGGCTTCGACAAGGTACGTTTTCCATCACCTGTACCCGCTGGCTCAAAAATTCGCACCACCGGCACGCTAAAGCGCGTCGAAATCAAAGGCGCAATGATTGAGACAATGAATGAGCTCGTCGTTGAAATTGAAGGCCAGGAGAAGCCTTGCTGCGTCGCCGAGAGCCTAGGCCGTTTGGTCTTCTGATCAATCGGCTAAATAGCACCAAAAAAACGTTACCGAAGCATTCCTTCAGTAACGTTCTATTTGCCTTGAGCCATTACGTCACGAGAATTTATAGAGCACTTCTGGTTATATGCTTCGTGCTCTTTCCCCTTGCTAGCGCCACTGCTAGCGATCATGAATCATCAAAACCGGACGCGATTGGCTATCACTGGCCTGGCCTGAAACTCAATGGTGGCTGGATAACCGCCGACGTAAAGCTACGAGCACAACTGCGATTAACATCAACGCATATTGAATCAGGCTTCACTAATGCTGACGAAGATCGTGAAGCGAAAGTAAATCGTAGCCGCATCAAAGTTGGCGGCATGCTCATCACGCCACAACTCGACTACTATACCGAGTACGATTTCCCCTCCGAAAAATTGTTAGACCTTCGTTTTAGTTACAAATTGAAAGAGCTACCAATGAACATCAGGATCGGTCAATGGAAGGTGCCCTATAATAGAGAACGCATCGATTCATCGGGTAAACAGCAGTTTATCGATCGCTCTATCGCCAACAAGTGGTTTACGCTTGACCGGCAACGCGGCGTCGCTTTTTATGGTCATATTGCGGAGCAAACCAGTTTCGACAGCACCTATAATTTTGCTATAACGCAAGGTACCGGCCGAAATGGCAAGGGCTCAAGTGATAAGCCGCAATGGTTAGCAAGATGGGAATGGAATTTCTTAAAGCGCGCAACAGTGTTTTCGCAAAGTAACACAGCAAAAAACGATGAACCGATTGGCTCACTTACCTTTGGCGCATCAGAATCTCACGGCGCCTATACCGATTTCTCCTCAGCCGGCGGCGGGCAGCTACCAGGATTCACATCAGGCGATGAAGATGCCTATGAAATCTCGCAATACATGCAAGAGACCTACTTCCAACATCAAGGCTTTTCTTGGCAACAGGAGCTACACACTAAAAAAGTGGAAGATCGGCGAGATGGCACAGAAACTAACATCACGGGCGGATATATGCAGGCTGGTTATTTCCCCGCAGCGCATTGGGACAACTGGCCACAGCCATTAGAATTTGCGATACGTTTTGCCAAGGTTCGTTTGACTGAGTCACAAAGCGGTAATCATAAGGAGACCAGCCTTGTGATGAACTGGTTCTTGTCGGGACACAACAACAAGATCAGCGTTGATTACTCTTTAGGCAAGGACGACACCACTTTTGGCAATAAGGATAACTATCAAATCACGCGCCTACAGTGGGATTTTCATCTTTAACTCGCGCGCACATTGACGCATCACTTGAAGATGGTCCGCGTCGACAATAACGGATTAGCGCACACAACAGAATAAGTGATATTAAAATGCCCTATTCGCCCTCAAGTCTCGAGGCTTTTGTGCAAACCTACAGAGACATTTCCATATAGACGTCAGCGCGATTGTAATCCGACGGCGTCGGGAACGGTTGCCGAACAAATCCAATCGACTTATACAGGCCAATTGCAGGGGCTAATCGCGAATTGGATTCCAGATGCAAAGTCTGCGCGCCCATTTCTCTCGCTTTCTCCAACGCGGATAGCGCAAGTAACTTACCGATACCACTACCCCGAGCAGTTTTTACCACTCCCATCTTTGCTAGCTCAATCCTGCCCTCGTCTGTTTTGATTAACGCGCAAGTACCCCGCACTTCCGATGTTGTATCGTCGACTGCAAATAAGATCTCGCCACCGCGACGAACGATGTAACCCTCCGGGTTATCAAGTGCCAAAAGATCGGACGCTTCTAATTCAAAATGCTCGACGATCCAAGCCTCGTTTATCGACTTGAAAGCTGCCGCATACTTTTCCTGATAGGTGCTGACTGAGATGCCTGCTAGCCCAATTTGATATCGCTGTTCGAAACGATCAACGAGAGACCTCCTTTTCAGCACCGTCTCGACCAGATCAAGATAACCAAGCAAATCAACGCCAGTCGATTCGATGACCTCATCAAGTGCGCCCTTCATCGGCCGCCAAATATTCTCAAGCGACTCTCTGGCTTGTTTCGCTTGCTGAGTCAGCGCAAGCACCCGCTTACGTTTGTCTTTTGTGTCTTTGTAAGCTGAGACATAGCCCGCATTGATCATTTCATTAACAATACTGTTTATTGATGGATGGCTGATACCGAGACTCGTCGTCAAGGTCATCACCGAAGACGGGCCTTTTTCGGCTAGATGGTAGTAGACAGGAAACCACTTCGGTTGGAACTCAGATCCGGTCGATCTGTAAATGCGAATACCATCCTGCATCAGTAAATCGGACAGGCGTTTGAGCCTACTCGCTAAACTTAAGGCACCAAGCTCTCGAATCAAGTCCGTCATGTTGCTCCCTCATTTTTTGCTCGAAATTGTAGATCTTGCAGGTGTTGACGACAGCCCACCGCTTGAACAATCACAACTCCGCCGGCCTTAAAGATCGTCAAGGGGACGAATTTTAACCAACAAAGTAGCACATAAATATATATAGTTATATACGTAGTTACCTACATAATATTTTACGAAGATGGCTCGTTCAAACTAGACCCACCACAATGTGAGGCATTCACACCGTTGTTCTCTAGAGCAAAGCAATAAGTCTACATCTGTACTCGTAGCTATTTTTTGAATTACTATAAGAGACAATCGCTTTGAGACTAAAACTGTGTCTAACATAACTATTAAACCGATCTCCGGCTCCCTCGGCGCAGACGTCACTGGCGTTGACCTGAGCAAACCACTCGACAATGAGAGTACAGCAATCATCGAGGATGCGTTTCTCGAGCACCTCGTGCTGTGCTTTCGAGACCAGCATCTCGATCCGACCAGCCTGCTTCAAGTCACGGAAAATATGGGCGGCGTTGGCGTCACACCTTATCTTGGCGGATTATCAAGCCACCCCGACGTTGTTCCTATTATTAAGGAGCCTAACGAGAAGTCAGCACTCACTTTTGGCTCAGGCTGGCATACCGATTTCACATTCCAGGCGCAACCGCCTAGCCGCACTTTACTCTACGCTGTCGACGTGCCTGACGCGGGCGGCGACACGCTTTACTGCAACCTGTACAAAGCCTATGACTCGCTTTCGACTGGCATGCAACAGATGCTGGAAGGTCTCACCGCCATCCATAGTGCAGTTAGATCCTATGGGCCAAAGGCAACATTGAAAGACACGCAGGAGAACATGACGATCGTCAATGACTCGCAGGAACCGGAGACAATGGAACACCCAGTCATCAGGACCCACCCACAAACCGGCAAGAAGGCACTTTGGGTCAACCCTGTTTACACCATTCGCTTCAAAGATATGACCGAGCAGGAAAGCCAACCCTTACTAAGCTATCTCAATGCGCTGGCCATCAACCCGTCGAATACCTGTCGGGTGCGCTGGCAGAAGAACTCTCTGACGGTCTGGGATAATCGTTGCACACAACATTGCGCGACATCTGACTATCAAGGACATCGCCGAGAGATGCTCCGCACCACAGTCGCCGGCGATCAACCCTTTTTAGATAGATAATCCCGGCAGCGGTAGAAATAAGGATAATTGTGGACTTTTCTAGCTTCAGCAAGCGCGACTACTCATTACTTAGATTTACATTGATCGTTTACCGATGGCTTTTCGTCGCGCCCTTTTTGACTCTGACGACATTTCTGATTGGCACCTTAATCACCATCCTGTCGCTTTTGGGTATGCCCGACTTTGCATCACGCACGTTTGGTCCCTTGTGGGCACGACTCAACATCGGCGCGTCACTTATGAGCGTGAAAGTTGAAGGCTTGCATAATCTCGACGCCAAAACCTCTTACGTCATCGTGGCCAACCATCAGAGCCTCGTCGATATCTATGTCGTTTACGGTTACCTGCCAAAAGACTTTAAATGGGTCATGAAAAAAGAATTACGCTCTATCCCCATTCTAGGGATCGCGTGTGAAGCAATGGGCCACATCATTGTGGATCGAAGCAATACTGAAGCGGCATTAGACACCATCAATGCGGCAAGAGAACGTATCACCGACGGTATGAGCGTGGTGTTTTTTCCAGAAGGGACTCGATCCCGTTTAGGCGACCTAAAAACCTTCAAGAAGGGGGCATTTAGGCTTGCGATCGAATTAGAGCTACCGATTTTACCCGTGGTTATTCACGGCACTGATAAGATCCTTCCCTCTGACTCAACAGACCTAGTACCAGGCAAAGCAACCCTTGAGATACTGCCACCTATCGAGACTGCAAGCTTGGGCGAGCATGACATTAGTGCGCTATCGAGTCAGGCTCGCAGAGCTATTCAGAAAAGTCTAGATCAAGCTGTCTGATGGGGCGCGACAACAACAGAAATTATGTTATTTCTTTTTCTTAGTGCGCCGTTTACGGTTTTTTAATGTTTGCGCCGATGTTGATGGTCCGCTGACACGAGCAGCTATGAACGCTTGCTTCATCTTCTCGACTTTTGCTTCCTTGCGAGCCACGTCATGGGGCGCGCGAGCCTTATCAAGTTTAATTATTTTATCTTCTGTCACTACTCTTACCCAACCCGTTAGCTCAACCAACAAATTTAAGAAAGTAAACAACAAACCCGCTCAAAACTTGGCTGACAGCCATGGCGTATGCCGACGCAGTGACAAGAACAACACTTAATATCACTACATAATGTCTGGTTTACTTTTTCCTAAGGGACTTATACCATGCCGCTAAATCTACGCACACTATCGGAACAATGCCATTAAAACCAGTGTGTTAAACTTTTAATCTAATGACAGCAGACTCGTATACAGTGCTTAGAAATACAGCAGACCGCGCCCCACTTTTTTTTATTTTATCTTTGACAGCTCTCGATTTTTCCCTCTATTTCACGGTTGAAAATTTTTGGGTTTTGCTCATTTACTTCGTAGCGATGATTATTCCCAAAGGATGTATCTGCGCATGGAATCACCATCACCAACATACTAAAACGTTTAAACAAACGCCTTTAAATAGACTACTCGAACTCGCCTATGCTTTTCATACGGGCGTCACGACCAACCTATGGTTGCTGCACCACGTATTTGGCCATCATCATCACTATTTGGATCAAAGCAAGGATGAAAGTCGGTGGAAGCGCACTGACGGTTCAACAATGGGGGAGCTAGAATACACATTGAATGTCGCTCTGACGGCTTACTATCGCGGCTATCAGGTTGGCAAACGTTACCCTAAACATTACCGCACGCATGTTATCTACACCATTGTGGCATTTTCTATTGTTGGCGCGCTTACCTGGTACCAGCCATTACAAGGCATGATGCTTTTTGTCTTCCCAATGATGACAGGCTTACTGATGACAGCTTGGGCAACCTACGATCATCACGCCGGCCTTGACGAAACTGAAGATCATTTCAAGGCGTCGTACAACAATACCAATATCGTTTTCAATACTCTCACGGGCAACTTAGGCTACCACACTGCCCATCACTACAAACAGGGTTTACATTGGTCAGAGCTACCACGATTGCATGATGAGATTAAGCACAACATACCCGAAGAACTTTACTTCAGCTCTATTTGGGACATGGTGACTAATAGTTTCGTCGGTCGCGCCTTTAAACTGTCGTCTTAAGCTCTAGACTTACGCCGTCAGTCTGGCCTCCAACCGACGTTTAGCCTGCTCTCCAGATGAGAAGCACAGATACTATGCACAAATTCGAGGCACAGTTGATATGAGTGAATTGCGTACCGATGCGAACCGATGCTTTGTATGCGGCCCGGGAAACCCAATTGGGCTGAAGCTTAAATTTCGTTTAGACGACGACGTGTGTCGATCAGAGTTCACGCCATTAGATATTCACTGTGGTTACGATGCCGTGACTCACGGTGGCATCGTCTTTGCTGCACTTGATGATGTAATGGCAAACTGGATTTTTCTAAAAGGTATTCGCGCTTACACCGCCAAGTGTGACATTCGCTACAAAGATACCCTGCCTACCGGCACGCCTGTGCGGCTTGAAGGACACTGCACTAAGCAACGAGGTCGCCTAGTACAGATGAAGGGTATCATGACGCGCATTGACAACAATCAGGTTGTCGCCGAAACCGACGCCAGCTTCATGGTCGACAATAAAGCCTAGTTTAACTCTGCAACGTCAGCCTCTAGCATGACACGGCGAGCTACAACTTCGCCGCCCACAATCTAGAACAAAAGAGACGAGCCTAGTAGAGAAGAATCTAGCCCACAAAGGGCTTGTCGACAAAGAGATAGCCAACAAAGAGCTAGCCAGCAACAATCTCATCAGCCAGTAGTCCAACAGAGACTGCATATTTATTGGCACAATTGTAAGCCAAAATTCTCCCAAAGTTTGGTCCAACCAGATAAGCATTCTTCTCGCCCTCTTCAGGAATCACCATCGCTATCGGATCTGGCAAATCTGAGTTAGCGGGCACTTCGACACCTAGCGCACCCCACTGCTCATGAGTCAACTTCTTGGTGTGATGGCGAAAAGCTCTACAACCGGATGGTGGCTTAGACCGTTTCAAACTCGCAAAATCAACATCGGTATTCGGCAACAATACTTTGGCACCCCAAGTGAGTCCTTGGTTCCACCTGTTTTTACTTAAATAATTAGCAATAGAGGCCCATACGTCTTCGTTACTCTGCCAAATGTTTTTTCGTCCATCACCGTCATAGTCTTGTGCGTAATTTAGAAAACTGGAGGGCATAAACTGGTTTTGCCCCATCGCGCCAGCCCAACCACCAACAAACTGCTCAACTGAAATATGCCCCTCATCAAGAATCTGTAAGGCTTTGAACAACTCTTTTCGAAAGAAGGTTGAACGTCTAGGATCATAGGCGAGTGTGGCCAAAGACCGGACTATGGAATACTTACCTTGGTAGGTGCCAAAGTTTGACTCTAAACCCCAAAAGGCAACTAGATATTGCGCGTCGACACCATAGTCGGCGGCTATACGTTCAAGCATGGCTTTGTTTGCTTGATAATATTCACGACCTTTGTCGATTCGATAAGAAGTGACCCGTTTATCGAGATACTGCTCAAACGTTTGGACGAACTCTGGCTGCTTTCGATCAAATCCGAGCACTCGCGGATCTGGCTCTATGTTTGACAACGCTGCAAGGGTCGACTCACTAAAGCCACGACTAGCCGCTTCCGTTTGTAGCTCAACCAGCCAAGCACTGAAGTCCTCTGGGTCAATCTTCACCGAAGCGGCCTGCGCCATTGAACTTGTTATCAGGATCATTGAGACGCCAAGGTTTAACAATTTTCTAATAGACATTTTCAGTTGATATCCGCCGCATAATTCAAGCCTGATCATAACAGAGAACAATCGGTCAAAAAGTGAAACGATCATTGCCCACTGCGTATCGTTCTTCAGGACAGTTAAACGAAAACTTGATTCATACCCGAGCCTGAGGTTATATCTGCCCCTGTTTATATTTTGCGGTAAAAGTTGAAGATCTATGGCGATATGGAAAAACCGGTGCAGTGTGAAAGAATTGAACGACAAGCTAAGCGGCAGTGTGCAGCAGGGTTTGGGGTTCAAAATTGCGCATATAGGCGATGACTTCCTCGTCGCGACACTGCGCATGGCAAATAATCTTAATCCTGAACAACAAAATCTCCGAGAAGCCACTCTTCTTATGACAGCAAACACGCTTGTCGCAATAGCCGCGGAAGCCTGCATCGATACACAAACCCACAACACTAAAACAACAGAAATCAATATCAGCCAGTTTAATGCAACATTAAATGCAACAACGGAGGGCACCCTTACGGCGATGGCAAGACCGGTGCAGCTAAGCGCTGATGCTCAGGTGTGGCGATTTGAATTGCACGATGAGGAAGACCTGTTGCTGGCTGAAGGCAGGCAAAGCCTGCTAGTCAAACCTCGCTGAGGCAGATACGCCTGACCGCGTTATGACATTCATTAAGATTCGCGTGCTTAAACCTGTTCATTATCGTCGCCAGAAATAGACCATACAAACACGCAAGACCAAAATACGAGCTTTCACATAGGTATTAAAAACAACAACCTAAACAACATGATGATGTCTATCGCAAACACTATACGCTGACCTCCTGCATTTCTAGGAAGGTAGCCGACCCTCTTAGATTACCAACTACAAAACCCATCTATCATGCAGGCGGTGAACCTCACCTTGGGCACCCGTAAACAACATTCCTCTCGGATTGTTACAAACGCTATAAATGCCTAAGCGATGAAGATGCCTTTTCGCTCAACCGCACAGACGAACATGTCAAAAAAATCGAAAGACTTGCCAACGTCGCCAATCAAGCACCATCGGTTTGGTCGCGCTAAAGAGTCTGGTATTTAAAGAGCCTTGGAAAAGCTTAATGTGGAATAAAGTTGAATAAAGTGCCGGCAAAGCGGAAAATTTTCCCTCGAATAGAAAATAGGCCAGAATAGACCCGCTCGGAATAATCAGACTTGTAAGTCGGTCATATTGGAAATACAAAACTAACAAGAACCTAAACTATGGGATCATTTATGAACTTCATCATCAAATGGGATGCGCAGTTTCGCCAGACAATGGAGAAGTTCACCGACGTCGGTCCGCTGACATTACGGTTGTTACTGGCATGGGAATATTGGGAAGCGGGCAGTACAAAATTGAACGGCACAAATTGGTTTCAGCATATCCAAGAGAAATTTCCATTCCCATTTAGTGTTATCGACCCTGACATCAGTTGGTTCCTGGCAACCTGGTTTGAAATACTCGGCGCCATCGCACTACTGATTGGATTAGGAACGCGCTATGCATCCCTCTTTCTTATCGTGCTGACGATCATTGCCGCGATTGCGGTTCACATTCCACCAGAGGGTTGGTCCAGCGTCAGCGACATGTTGAGTGGCTACGCGATTTCTGACGAAGGTGAGGGCAATTACAAGCTGCCATTGATTTATATTGTCATGTTCATCCCTCTGCTCGTTATGGGACCTGGTCGCCTCAGCATCGACTTCCTAATCGCACGAGGTAATAAATAGTCTTCACGCCGGCACGTAATCAATGACGCGTTGGCAATAGCCAATAACGAATAGCTAGCAAAAAAGAGTTGTTTAAAGGACAATGACCGCTCGTTTTTTCACTATTTTGACATTAGACACGTGCATAAAAAAACATTCGCGCCTGCCAACTGGAAAATCGAACCCGCCTGGCAAAACCGCCCCATAACCGAATTGTTTAATAGCTTTGATGCTGCTGCAGACCCAGGCGGCGAAACGATTTCTGTTGGTCGGCAAAGCCACGTCCATAAAGTGGTGACTGACCACGGCACATTCTTCGTCAAACAATATTTTCAAGCAACAGGCATAAGCGCCTGGTTTGGTTACTCAAGGTGCGAAGTCGAAATACGTAATATCCAACGATTCGAAGCCCTTGGTATCCGATGTGGCAACTTGGTCGCTCACGGTATCGAACGGAAAAACGGTAGAACTCAGCGCGGCATTTTAATTACCGAATATGTCGACAATAGTCACGACTTACGATGGGTTGCCGAAAACGCCATCGCTTTTAAAGATATCAAATGGCGTCACAAAATTATCGACAAAGTGGCGCTCATTACACGTCAACTGCACCAAACAAACTTTTGCCACAACGACTTTCAGTGGCGCAATATCCTTGTTATTGAGGACGCTGAGCCGACAATTGCATTAATCGACTGTCCGTTTGGACGACGTTTCTATTGGCCATTTTTTAACTACAGAAAAATAAAAGATTTAGCCAGTTTGGACGAGCAGGCAAGACTGCATTTGAGCCGTACTGAGCGACTCAGATTCTTCAAAAAATATAGAAATATTTCGAGACTAAACGCCTCGGATAAAAAACTGATACTAACTATGTTGACCCGCTACCTGCATCTGCCTCAGCAACCGGCAGAATGACTTTGTCCGCGCGGCGCCACTATTATTATTTGAAGATAAATCCGCTCGGCGAATTCTGCTATCATGTGCTGCAATGAAGTCAACGTAACCTTGCTGTGTCTGATCAATACCCAAATGCTAGTCTTATTCGACGTTTCGCCGCCATCCTATACGATGGTTTCTTGATTGTCTCTTTATGGATGCTAACCGTCGGCATCTTCGTCGCCGGTTTTAACGAAGGTGAAGCGGTTGTCGGCTTACACCTACAATTGACGCTATATATCGAGATCTACCTGTTTTATATCTATTTTTGGCGCATGAAAGGTCAAAGCCTCGGCATGCAGGTGTGGAAGATTCGCTTGGTTGACGAAAACGGCGAGATGGTCGATGTGGCGAAAGGGACGCTACATTTTGTGATGGCAACACTGACACTTGTGCTACCGGGATTGTTATGGATTTTGGTTGACCCGAAACGTTTAGCGTTACATGACCGATGGTCGCGGACCCGCGTGGTTTATCTAGGTTCTAAACCCTACGAGTCAGAAATTCAGCCGTAACCGTGCATCACTAACCTGCGCGCCGCAAAAGAAAATAGCCCGACATAGCGCAAACAACAATCGGTAACAGAATGGCAATAATTGGTTCGAAGCCAAATACTAAACTTGCCGGCGAGAGCAGATCCTGAAAAAACTTAAACATAATGCCAATCACTAAACCGCTGATGACCCGCATACCCATTGTCGCCTCTCTTAAAGGACCAAACACAAAAGATATCGCGACAAACACTAACGAGATAGTGGCTAAGGGTTGTAATACTTTGCGCCAAAACCCCAACTCAAACTTACCGCTGTTCAAGCCTTGCTCGCGCATATAATCAATCTTCGCTTTGAGTTCCGCGATCGACATCTTTTCAGGCTTAACTAAAACCTCGGTACTTATTAGCTCCGGCGTTAAATCAGTTTCCCATCGTTGACTGGCAAATTTCGACACCTGGACACCTTCACTTCCGATGTGAGTTACCGACACGCCTTCAAGTAGCCAGTACCGCTCTGTTTCTCTCACATCATGAAAGACTGCGCGTTCGGCAAACAGACTGCGAGTAAGATCATTACTGTCGTCGTAGAAATAGTGACTGACACCATTAATCACACCCGATTGAGTCACCTCTCCGAAATGCATGTAGATACTCGCTTCGCGATACCAGAAGCCAAACTCTGTCGACATTTTTCCGTCCGACGACATTGCTTGTTCTCGCTCGACTCGCGCAGATTTCTCGATACTTGGCAGAATGTACTCACCTACATAAAGGCTGACAACAACCAAAAATAAGGCAGGTTTCATCGCGTTCCAACAGATGACCCAGGTTGAAATTCCCGCTGCCCGCATCACAATCAGCTCACTACTACTTGCCATCATACCCAGCCCGGCCAAACATCCAATGAGTGCAGCGTAAGGGATGACGTCACAAAAAATCGACGGAACGCTATAGAGCACAAATAGCATCGCAGCAAAAATGGTGTAGTTATTTTTTAAATCTTCAATTTGATCTAGTAGGCTAAAGACACTCAGGATACCAACCAAGCCTACGATCGCTAGAGCCATGGTCGCGGATATTGTCGAGACAACATAATAATTAATGCGCTTCATGATCGCGAACGCCACCTCAACCGTCCAAGCCACTCACCGAGATCATCAAGGTAATAAAGACCTACGACAATACAAATATAGATACCGTGCACCCACCATAATCCTGCCGACTCAGGCATCTGACCCTTTTCCAGCGCCGATCGCGCCGCCGACAGGCTGACGATATAGAGAAAACACAAAAGCATACCCGGCACCAAGCGGGACAAGCGCCCTTGCCTTGCATTAACTTTGCTTAATGGGATTGCCATCAGGGCAATCAATGGAACGGCAAGCACGATAGAAATACGCCAATGAAACTCAGATACGTTTCTTAAGCTTGGTTCGGCTAACAGCGCACTCGTCGAAATCGCAGCGCGTTTGCGCCGGCGTTGCTCAGCCTGCTCCTTTTGAATGAGCTGACCATACTCTTCGTATTCTATGGTTTGAAAGTCGAGCTTGCCGGGTCGGCCGGTGACTCGAGTACCATTTTTGAGCACCAGAAATCTATTGCCGCCACTGTCTATGAGCGTTTCGCCACTCTGGGATTTAACAGTAACGCTTTTTGTAACATCAAAACGCGCGTCACTACCTTGTGTCTCATTGATGAAAACACCCTGCATCGTGCCTTCGGCTTCAATATCCTCAGCATAGGTCACGCGCTTACCTGAGCGCAGGTTTTGAAACCGACCAGGGACGAGCATATCGAATTCTGTCAAATTACGTTGATCGGCAAACAGCGTTTCAACTTCTGCTTCTCCCGCCGGTTTCAACCAAAGACTAAACATTGCTGTCAGCAGCATCACAATCAAGGCGAGCCCAAGCGTCATTAACACCAACCGGCGCGGACTCATGCCTGTCGACTCTAGTACAACCATTTCGCTGTCGGAGTGCATACGACCATAGGTCAACATAATTGATAAGAAGAAGCTGATCGGAAGTATCAATTCAAGAAATCCAGGCAAACGATAGGCCATGATTAAAAAAAGAATATCCTCGGTTAAGGTGCCTTCAGCAGCCTGATCAAGATAGCCGCTAAAACGCCAACCCATCGAAATGACAAGGACAACCATGGTGATTGCCAGCATGCTCGAGAAGACTTCTTTTGCTAGATAACGATATAGAATCAAAGAAAATTGCCGCTTTTGTTACAGTGATGTGACCCTAGCGGCCAGAAGCGTTATATTATCCCTTCACTCAACCCAATGTCTTTAGGAGTTTGCATGCAATTCAGCACAAGTTCTGGAAATCCTGCAAAAACACGTACCCAATGTGTTCTGGTCGGTATCTATGAAAATAACAAATTAAGCAGTACCGCCAAACTCTTTGATAAAGCCAGCAAAGGTTATCTGAAGAAAGTCATCAGTCGCGGCGACATTAGCGGTAAAGCCGGTCAAACACTCATGCTTCACGATGTGCCCGGCATCAACGCACCGCGAGTCATGTTAGTAGGTTGTGGCAACATCGACACGACTGCCGGCGCCCGCTACATTCAAATGCTAGCCGCTGCGGTTGCGACACTCAAAAAGTCCTCTGCTAAAAGTGCGCTATGTTGTCTGGCTGAAACAGGCGCAGGCGAAAATGACCTGGACTGGAAAACTCGACGAATAGCCGAGGTGTTTACGTCCGGCAATTACAGTCTCACCCGTCTAAAGGGTAAAAACCCAGAATCAGACGATGCACTAGAGAGTGTTGAAGTCTATGTCGAAGACAAAAAATCGAACAAAGCAGTGAAAGCAGCACTGGCTAACGGCAGCGCAATGGGTATGGGTATTAGCTTCGCTAAGGATCTAGGCAACTTGCCCGGCAACATCTGTACACCGACCTATTTGGCAGACGAATCTAAAAAACTAGCGAAGGCCTATAAGAGTTTAACTTGCAAAGTTCTCAATGAAAAAGAAATGCAAAAGCTTGGCATGGGCTCTCTACTGTCTGTTGGCCATGGCAGCGCGGAACCCTCAAAGCTCATTGTGATCGAGCATAAAGGCGGCAAAGCCAAAGCTAAGCCACATGTTTTAGTCGGCAAAGGTATCACTTTTGATACCGGCGGCATCAGCCTGAAACCAGCCGGCACCATGTACGATATGATTTATGACATGTGCGGTGCAGCTAGTGTCATGGGCGCAATGAAAACGGTTGCGGAGCAAAATTTGCCGATTAATATTGTAGCGGTGATTGCTGCGGCTGAGAACATGCCATCCGATCGGGCTACACGACCTGGGGATATTGTTACGAGTATGTCTGGGCAGACGATTGAAGTATTGAATACGGATGCTGAGGGTAGACTGGTTCTATGTGACGCGCTGACTTATGTTGATAAATTTAATCCCGCCACCGTGATCGATGTGGCAACTCTGACCGGTGCTTGCGTCGTTGCCCTTGGCTCACACGCATCTGCCTTGTATGCAAACGATGACAAACTTGCACAAGACATAACTCAAGCAGGAGAAGACAGCCTAGATCGCGTCTGGCGCATGCCATTGTGGGATGAGTATCAACCTCAAATTAACAGTGCATTTGCCGACATGGCTAATATCGGCGGACCGCAAGCCGGCTCCATCACGGCAGCCTGCTTCCTTTCAAGGTTCACCAAAAAGTACCGCTGGGCTCACTTGGATATAGCCGGCAGCGCATTTAAAGGCGGCACTACCACGAAAGGAGCAACGGGACGTCCGGTTGGGTTATTAGTTCAGTACCTGATGGACCGAGTTGCCGAATCGAAGTAAGTGCGATTTCAACAAAGTGATGAATTAGTCACAACACAATGGCAGCCGACTTTTAGCTTAATTGCGGAGTCGCTCTACGGTAGGGCGACTCTCATTGAGAAGTAGATGACGAAAATTGATTTTTACCAGATTGAAAGCAACGAGCCGGCGCTGCAATTCACTTGCCGGCTCATCGATAAGATTTTCCATCTAGGCCATCAAATTCATATTCACACCGAGAATGTTGAACAATCTAAGGCGCTGGACAATCTACTCTGGGCGTTTCGAGAAGATCGATTCATCCCCCATGCACATTGCGCTAACGAAGCAGAATATGCCGATACTGGACTTGCAGTGAAGATCTCACATCAAGCCGAGCCTGGTCATCAGGATATCTTGGTCAACCTATCAGGTGAGGTACCCGATTTTTTTAGTCGCTTCTCGAGAGTCGCCGAGGTTGTACCCTTAGATGACACGAAGCGAGACTCGGCTAGAGTTAATTACAAGTTTTACAAAGACCGCGGCTATCCACTTGCCTATCACGCCATGAAAGCCAAGTAGGCTATCGAGTAAAAAACATTCGAGCTACACAACATAAATGCAAATATTTAGACAAACTATATAGATGACCATGAACATCGACGATCCTCAGGACAATTCCGGCCAATCTGCAGACCGAAAGAATAATGGGCAAGATTCACTGGCCGATGATTCTGATAACTTAGAAAATGAAGGTAATGGACCTATTGAGCCAGAATCAATTGACGAAAAAGACGTCACGCTAGCTTCTGAGCCTGATCAAAATCTGGTCTCTGCCCCCTCTCAAATTCCTTTACTAAACAACATCGTGTTCAACACTAGCCTGCCATTGAAACCCCCAAGAAAGAAAGTAAACCCCAGTTTGGGACCCGGTGAAGCGGCTCCACGGCCTACCGACTTATTCGGCGGCACTCCAGAAACAGCGGCGGACGGGCCTCTTTCGGCACAATATGAGGCACACGATATTGACGCTGACAGAACAAAGGTAAAAGCCCAGGCTTCGCGAGTGGTGGACTCTCTGGTCCAGGAGTATTCAACAGAAATCGTACGTCGACTTAAAGATGAACTGACCACGCTTCTCAATGAACTGGACGGCGACGAACTTGATGAGAATGATCTTGATGAGAATGATCTTGACGGCGAGCAAATCGATTCTGACAAGGAATAAGATAGTCGACGACAACGCGTTGTTCATTAGGTTATTCATTAGGTCGCTCATTAGGTCGCTCATTAGGTTGCTCATCAGGTCGTTCCGCATGTTGAATCACACGTTGTTTAACAAGCCGTTAAGCCAACTTAGACACGAAAACCACCCACGGCATCAGCGATATAAATGACACTACTAGATCGCCTACGGGCCGCAAGAATCTGTGTATAATTCCGTCTTCGCTGAGTCTGTTGAATTGAACATAGTATGAATAAATACCAACCGCAGGATATCGAAACAGCCTGGTATGAAAAATGGGAAGCTGCAAATTACTTTGCACCCTCCGGCAATGGCCAGCCATTCTCTATCGCGATTCCACCGCCGAACGTGACCGGGACACTGCATATGGGTCATGCGTTTCAACATAGTCTGGTTGACTCACTTATTCGTTACCGCCGCATGAAAGGCGATCGGACCTTGTGGCAGATGGGTACCGACCACGCGGGTATTTCCACGCAGATGTTGGTGACAGAAAAACTCGCAGCACAAGGCATCAAACCTTCCGATCTAGGTCGAGAAGCATTTCTTGAAAAAGCCTGGGAATGGAAAGAAGAATCAGGCGGTAGTATCTCCAAACAACTGCGTCGTTTAGGCGCGTCGTTACACTGGGAAACGGAACGTTTCACCCTCGATGAAGGTCTATCCAAAGCAGTGTTAGAAGTTTTCGTGCGCCTACATGAAGATGGTCTTATTTATCGCGGTAAACGTCTGGTCAATTGGGATCCAGTATTGAAAACATCAATTTCAGATCTCGAGGTTGAATCCGAGGAAGAAAATGGTCATCTGTGGCATTTCAAATATCCGCTTGTTGACAACCCTGATCAATTTCTTGTTGTCGCTACAACGAGGCCAGAAACGATGCTTGGCGACACCGCCGTTGCCGTTCACCCCGATGATGAAAGATACAAAGCATTAGTTGGAAAGCGCGTCGCATTGCCACTGACAGATCGAACCATCCCCGTCATCGCCGATCACTATGTTGATCAAGAATTTGGCACCGGTTGCGTAAAGATCACACCCGCACATGATTTCAATGACTATGATGTTGGTCGTCGATGCGATCTCGAAATGATCAATATATTGAATGACGATGCGTCACTCAATGATGCCGTTCCACTCAAGTACCAGGGCCTCGATCGCTACGAGGCGCGTAAGATGGTCGTTGCCGATTTAGAAGCGCTCGGACTACTAGAGAAAATTGAAGATCATAAAATGATGGTGCCTCGAGGCGAGAAATCAGGCGTTGTGGTTGAGCCCTACCTTAGTGACCAGTGGTTCGTAAAAGCGACACCGTTGGCGGAACCAGCAATTGCTGCGGTAGAGAACGGCGATATCGAATTTATTCCAAAGAACTACGAAAACACTTACTACTCGTGGATGCGCGATATTCAAGACTGGTGTATATCAAGACAACAATGGTGGGGGCATCGCATCCCCGCCTGGTATGACGAGTCAGGCAATGTTTACGTTGGTCGGAACGAGGCAGAAGTACGAAAAAATCACAACCTAACCAGCGAGCTTGCACTGCGTCAGGACGACGATGTACTCGACACCTGGTTCTCTTCCGCGTTATGGACATTCTCTACACTCGGCTGGCCTGATAAGACCGAAGACCTCGAAACGTTCCACTCTACGGACGTCATGGTGACTGGACACGACATCATCACCTTCTGGGTCTCACGCATGATCATGATGACACTGAAGTTCATGGATGAAGTTCCATTTAAGACTGTCTATGTCACCGGTTTAGTCACCGATGCCGAAGGCCAAAAAATGTCTAAATCCAAGGGCAATGGTCTTGACCCGCTCGACATCATCGACGGCATTGGGCTAGAGGAGCTGGTCGCAAAACGCACGGCCAACATGCTCCAGCCGAAAATGGCGAAGAAGATTGAAAAATCAACACGAAAAGAATTTCCAGATGGCATATCAGCCTATGGCACCGATGCCCTGAGATTCACCTTTTATTCGATTGCCACTCGCAGCCGCACGATACGATTTGATATGAATCGCGTCGACGGTTATCGAAATTTTTGTAACAAGCTTTGGAACGCCTCGAATTTTGCGTTCATGAACACGCTCGAACACGTTGATGATGATTTCATGACAGGCGAAGCCAAAATCAACGTTGTTGATCGTTGGATCGTGTCAGAACTGCAACGGACCATCGCGGCGGTCAACCTTGCCATGGAGACCCATCGATATGACCTGGCGGCCAAAGCGATATATGAGTTCGTTTGGGATCAATTCTGTGATTGGTATCTTGAGTTAAGCAAACCGATTTTAAACAACGAAGCTTCCAGCACGGAATCGCTAAGAGGTACGAGACGTACTTTGTTAACAACGCTTGAAACAATACTGCGACTATCTCATCCTTTCCTACCTTTCATGACAGAAGAGATCTGGCAGCAAATACCCGCTGGTGCACGTGACAGTGGCGCAACAATTATGCTGCAGGCTTTTCCCGAAGAAGAGGCCGCTTTGATTGACCCGCAAGTTGAAGCTGAGGTGGCTTGGATAAAGTCCGTTGTTACGGCAACGCGTAACATTCGAGGCGAAATGGATATTTCTTTCGCAAAGCAGATCCCAGTCCTGTTTCAAAACGGTAATGAAACAGACAAGTCACGGCTTGAAAACAACGAGTCGCTGCTACAATTTCTCATCAAGCCAGAAAGCCTCACGTGGCTCGAACCTGATGCACAAGCACCCGTGTCTGCCACCTCACTGGTGGGTGACATGCAAGTACTCGTGCCGATGAGCGGGCTAATCGACAAAGAAGCTGAGATACAGCGACTCGATAAGGAAATCGATCGCAAGGAAAAAGACAAACAACGGGCTGAAGGTAAAATCAACAACCCGGGATTTGTTGCTAAAGCACCCATCGAAGTCGTTCAAAAGGAGAAGGACAAGGTCCTCGAACTTGGCTCAGCAATCACGCAACTGCTCGAGCAAAAGCAAAAAGTAGAGAACCTTTAGTCGACAGACAAGATTAGCGATTAAATCACTCTCGTTTATTGTACCAAGCAGGACTATCAGTCTAATTTACTACGAAAGGGACATTACCCTTTCGTAGCGATATTTTTATAATATAAACGCCATTTATCAAAAAAATCTCTTGCGCCCGCCTCGCTATTTTTGCTTAATCAGTCTCCTCTGCCTCAAGTAGTCAGAGAGAAAGCTATATAAAAAAATAGCGTCAATAATAACGAGAAAATAAGAAGGAATTGGCCATGTCGGAACGACAGTCAGGCACCGTCAAATGGTTCAACGACGCCAAAGGGTTCGGGTTCATCGAAAGAGAGTCCGGTGATGATATTTTCGTCCATTTTAGGTCTATCCGCGGCGAAGGCTATCGAACTTTAAAGCAAGGTGCTCAAGTCGATTTTGACCTAACAGAAACCGACAAAGGCTTCCAAGCAGAAGATGTGGCTGAGGTAGAATAAACCTCAGCTTTGTGCGCCTATCTCTTAAAGCAATTTCTGAAAACGCTATCTGCGGATTCCATAGCTACCCACAGAATGATTCAGCTATAAAATAAATCAGCGCGGACTTAAACGTCCACAGAAAGAATCACTTTGCCTATTGTTTTGTCTGAGGCTACAAGCGCATGCGCGTCGTCAACCGACGTAATTGGCAGCACAGTATCGACGATCGGCTTGATCTCGCCTGACACTATCTTTGGCCAGACCCGCTCAACTAACTGATCCAAGACGACGGCTTTTTCCAAAGGTGATCGTGCCCGCAGCGTCGAACCAATAATTCTTGTTCGCTTCATCATTAGCATTGCTAATTCCATCTCAACCTTACTGCCGCCCATCAAACCGATCAAGACAAGACGGCCACCAATTGCAAGAAGCTGCAGATTGTCATTCAAATAAGATCCGCCAACGGGATCCAAAATCACATCTACGCCGGTGCCAGCCGCAAATGTCGTTGCCTTTTCCAAAAACGAACCCTCATGTCTGTTGCTGCCTGCTGTCGCGCCTAGCTCAATACACGTCGCCAGCTTTTCTTCATTACCGACCGTGACAAAACATGGATTACCGAATGCCTTACAAAGCTGAATACCGGCTGTACCAACACCGCTCGCTCCTGCATGCAAGATAACCTTCTCATCTGGCACAAGTGCTGCTTCGATAAAAAGATTTAACCAAGCCGTCGCAAAGACTTCCGGCAACGCCGCCGCTTCATTCATTGAAAGTCCAGCGGGTATCGGCATAGCATTAATTGATGGGATCGCGACGTATTGCGCATAACCGCCACCGGCCAACAATGCGCAAACCTGATCACCGACGTTCCAATTCGAGACATTCGCGCCAAGCTCAACAACTTCACCGGCACACTCCAGTCCCATAATTTCGCTTGCGCCAGCTGGTGGTGGGTACATGCCTTTACGCTGCATCAAGTCCGCTCGGTTAATCGCGGTCGCATGAACCTTTACTAGGATTTCATCAGCATTAATTGTGGGTTTGTCGGTCTCACCCCAAGATAAATTAGACTCCTGATCAACGAGCACAGCTTTCATAAACATCTCCAAATGGAACTAAAAATTAGCATTGTAAATCTACACATTCAGCGTGCAGCTTCAATAGTGAGGTGGTGGTGGTTCGGGGGCATCCGGTATAAAGCTTTCCATGTCTTCGACCTGACTAGACACGTGGCGAAGTTGCACCCGTAGTTCAAGGATTTGTTTCTGTTGATCCGACAGGGCGTCGTCCAACTTCTGAATAAGATCTTCTTGAAAGGCAATTTTCGTTTCCAGTGATTCGAATCGTTCCTCACTCATTTTGATCTCTCATACTTGAATCGATCGTGACTAAATTTTCCACTAATACTTCAGCCTGACTTTCACACCCTTGTCGTGCAACCACTGCTTAAGTTCACTGACGGTGTAATCACCATAGTGCACCATCGAGGCAACAAGCGCAGCATCGGCTTTACCCTCTGTCAAAACCTCATACAAATGTTCCGGTTTACCAGCGCCGCCGGATGCAATGACAGGAATGGAAACAGCTTCAGCTATCATTCTGGTCAGCTTAATCTCATAACCTTCACGTGTTCCATCTGCATCGATCGAGTTAACGACGAGCTCGCCGGCGCCTAATGATTCACCTTGCAGCGCCCAGGCCAGGGCATCAACACCCATCGGGGTGCGACCACCGTTGATAACAACCTCATAGCCACTAGGAAACTCACGACACTCTTCACGACGCAAGATGTCCATTGACAGCACGACGTTTTGATTGCCTATGGCATGGGCGCACTCGGCAATTAACTCGGGTCGCTTTACCGCAGCAGAATTAACGTTGATCTTCTCTGCACCTGCCCATAATAGTTTTGACGCATCCTCAACGGATCGGACACCGCCGCCAACTGAAAAAGGGATGTAGACTTTCTTGGCCACGTCTTCAACAACATCAAGCATGATATTGCGATCATCACTCGAAGCGGTGATGTCATAGAATACCAACTCATCCAAGCCGTCTTCATAGTACTCTTGAGCTTTCTCGACGGGATCACCGATATCCTTTGTATCAACAAACTTGACGCTCTTCGCCAGCTTGCCGTTTCTGACATCTAAACAAGCGATAATTCGTTTGCTCAGCATGCTGAACCTCCTTCCCATGAGGCGAATTCAGCAAGAATGCTTAAGCCTTTCTTGCCACTTTTTTCGAGGTGAAATTGTGTCGCAAACAAATTGTCCTTAGCCAGAATCGAGCAGAAGTTAATGTTGTAGTCTGTCGTGGCAATCACGTTGGCTTGCTGAGTAGGTCGGGTGAAATAGGAGTGAACAAAATAGAATTCATCACCGTCTTCAACTTGTCGCAGCAAAGGATGCGGCTGAGAAATACTAATTTCGTTCCAACCGATATGAGGAATTTTATAGGTTCGATCAGCAAAATCGAATCGCTCAACCACGCCGTCGATCAAGCCCAAACAGTCCTTATCGCCTTCTTCTGTGTGCTCAAGCACTATCTGACTACCCAAGCAGATACCCAACAACGGCGTACCTTTTTGAAATGCTTCGATCAGCGCATCAAACAAACCCCGATCGTGCAGGGTATCAACGGCGCTTACAGAAGAGCCAACACCAGGAAAGATAATTTTGTCGGCTGCCAACACTTCCTCGGGGGAGGCGGTAATGAATCCATCTAGCCCTACCGCTTGGCAGGCTCGCTGAACACTTCGCAGATTGCCTGCATCATAATCAACTATCGCAACACGCATGCAAGGCACACCTCAATAAAACCAAAACCTAAATGTATCCAAGCATTGCCGGATATTTGAAAGCCCGCATTATAGAAGATCGCTCAGAATAATTCGCGATTCCGCTCAGATAATTTGGTCTATCTCGCTCACCTTTGAGTAAGGGGCCAAGGTAACTTGGTCCGAATTGGGAAGAACCGCCAATACGACCGCTTGATCGCAAACTCTAGTCGGCTATGGCTGTTCATGCGCTCCACTTATCTGTATCATTAAAATACTACAATTACCCTCTAATCAGCTCACAGGACACTATGAAACTCGATATCGATAGCCAATCACCTATTCCTGTCTTCCAGCAAATCATCGATCAGTTACACTTTTCGATCAACACAGGCGAGCTAGCACCCGGCGAAAAGCTTCCGAGTATTCGCAATCTTGCTCGAGATAACGGACTGGCAGCCAATACAGTGGCAAAGGCACTCAGACAGCTTGAGTTCCGTGGCGTCATCGAAGCCAAAGACCGGTCCGGATTCATCGTTGCGATCGCATCCGATCGCTCCCCGAACAGCCGTTACCAGGCCCGAGGAGTCAGCTCTGACAAGGCGGAAGTACATAACGTGGTCGATCATCTAGACGCCGGTAGCGTGCCCGGCGCATTCTGTAAAATAACCGAAGACTATCTAAGCGGTGATCCAGAGAAGTGCAACATCATTCACGCGGACGGCAGTGGGACTAAATCCATTATTGCCTATTTGAAATATAAAGAGACCGGTGATGCATCGGTTTTTCATGGCATCGCGCAAGATAGCATTGTCATGAACTTGGATGATCTACTCTGTGTCGGCCTAAATGGCCGCATACTCATATCAAACACCATCAATCGCAACGCGCTTAACTGTCCCGGTGAAGTGGTTTCCGCACTTATCGAAGGTAGCGAGACGTTTATGGCTCAGCTGCGAGATTTAGGCATTAACATTTATTCTGGCGGCGGAGAGACCGCAGACGTTGGCGATCTAACCGGCACGGTTGTCGTTGACTCATGCGCTGTTGCCATCATGAAGAAGAGTGATGTGGTGCGAAATGACATCACATCTGATCTAGCCATCGTCGGTCTTTCGTCAACGGGTCAAGCATCCTATGAGACCCATGCCAATAGCGGTATTGGCAGCAACGGTTTAACGAGCGCAAGACACGATATGCTGAGCAACTACTATGCGGAAAATTATCCTGAATCTTTCGACCCAAATGTTTCGAAGGACCTTGTTTACTGTGGCCCTTACAAACTTGAAGATAACCTGCCGAATTCACCATTCTCCGTTGGCGAAGCGATTCTGAGTCCAACTCGAACTTATGCGCCAATAATTCAAACCGCACTGAAAGAAATAGGTTCAGATGTAAAAGGTATCATTCACTGTTCAGGCGGCGCGCAAACCAAATGCATCAAGTTCGGCCGCAATGTGCATTTCGTAAAGGACAACCTGTTTGACACGCCACCCTTATTTGATGCGATTCAAAAAGCATCGGGCACCAGCTGGGAGGAAATGTATAAAGTTTATAATATGGGCCATCGCATGGAACTGTATGTGCCAGAAAATCAGGTCGACAATTTAATTTCAATTGCCGAAAGCTATGGTATCGACGCAAAACGGATCGGTCATACTGAATCATCGGATAGCAACCGTCTTACGCTGACCAATAACGATGGCCGCTCATTCTCTTACTAAGGTGAACGTCTTATAACTTCCGATGGAAGCTAGCAGCACCGGTTTAGAAGTATTATTCTAGCTGACCTCCTTTATCGATTTTGGTTACGGCTATGGAAGATAATTTTAACATTGCACAGCAGTTTGAAGACTGCTTGAAAGTACTTGTTGATAAGGAAGGGTCCGATCTTTACTACAGCGTCGGCGCGCCACCGAGCGCAAAATTCTACGGCACACTAAACCAAATTGCGGATCGCCCCTTGCAACCAGGCGAAGTGCTACAAATTGCCAACTCAGTGATGAACGAAGAACAGCAAAAAGCATTCGCCAACAGCCCCGAGATGAACCTTGCGATCTCACGTCCTGGACTAGGTCGTTTCCGCGTCAACATTTTCCAACAACGTAACGAAGCCGCGATGGTAATCCGACGACTCGGCGACGCGCTACCTAACTACAAAGAGCTCGGTCTACCGCCCGTGCTACCGAAACTAATCATGTCAAAACTAGGTCTTGTACTTTTTGTCGGCGGCACAGGTTCTGGCAAGTCTACATCTCTGGCCGCGTTGATTGACTATCGGAATATCAAGAGTAAAGGCCACATCATCACAATCGAAGACCCTGTCGAATTCACCCATCCACACAAAAATTGCATCGTCAATCAACGAGAAATTGGCACCGATACCGATTCATGGGAAGACGCACTGGCAAACACACTTAGACAGGCGCCTGATGTTATTTTGATAGGAGAGATACGGCACCAGGAAACAATGGAACATGCGTTGGCATTCGCCGAAACCGGCCACCTATGCTTATCGACGCTACACGCCAACAATGCAAACCAGGCAATGGACAGAATTATCAATTTTTTCCCCGAAGAACGACACAGTCAACTACTCGCTGACTTAGCGCTTAACATGCGCGGCATTGTTTCACAGAGACTTATCCCTACCGTCGATGGTAAACGTGCCGCGGCAATAGAGGTTTTGTTAGGCACACCGCGAGCTGCTGACCTTATCGCCAAGGGCGATGTAGGTTCACTTAAAGAGTTGATGGAAAAGTCTAGCGAACAAGGTATGCAAACCTTCGATATGGCGTTATATAAACTCTACCGGCAAGGCAAGATCACTCTCGAAGAAGCATTGAAGAACGCCGACTCAAAAAATAACCTACGGTTAAAGATAACCCTAGCCAATAAAGAATCCAGCGGCAAAGGCAAAGCAGAAGCTACTTCAAGCGCAGCCAAAGCTGGCACCCCCTCACCGACAAAACCGGACACCGCAGCAGCACCCGCCGCCAAGCCTGCTGAAGATTCACCCTTGTCTGGTCTCTCGCTCGCACCGATGGATGAAGATGAGCCAGAGAGCTAAAGCTTGCGACTTAAGGATTGGTAGAAGTTGGTGACAATCGGCAGTGAATAGGTAGACTTTCGAGCAACAAAGCGTACCGGCCGACTCAGGCCTGATTGACTCAGGTTAATAAGGCAATCCGCTGGCACTTTTAATGTCTCCGCCACGCCAATCGGCACTAAACCATGACCAAACCCGGCGATCGCCATTTGGGCAACGCTAAAGAAAGATTCTAGCGACACAGACCGCCGAATCTTAAGCCGAGCAGCCTCGTCTTTAAAGGATCGCCAGGCGCCCGAATAGTCCTCAATCGTAATCACATCCAAACTATCTTGCTGCGGCCACTGAAGCTTCTCAAGGGCTGAGGGAATGATCACCATCGGCTCATGAAATAGCACCTCAGACTGAAGATCGGTATCGTGATTATCTGAGCCCGTACAAACACCCGCCATAAACTCACCGGATCGTATTCTATCCAACACGACCGGTGTGCGATGGGTATGAAAGACAAAGTGGGCTTCCGGCATCTCACTTTGCACCTGAATAAAAGCTTTCGGACCCCAAGAAGAAAGAATAGCTTCAGACACGCCGATAATAAGCTCACCTTTGCTGGCACTCACATCATCAACAAAAAGGTCTCTTAATTCCGATAGAATAGGTGATATCTTGTCGACTAGTTGCTGACCGTGCTGAGTTAACTCAACCCGCCGCCCCTTCTTCTGAATAAGCTTACGGGCGTAGTATTTTTCTAACACCGCAATGCGCTTACTCACGGCGGACTGAGAAACACGTAATTCTGTACTCGCCTCTAGCATCGTACCAGTGCGTGAAAGCGCAAGTAGGGTTTCTAGGTTTTCAATCATCAAAACATTCCACAAAGAGATATATTGTATTCTATATATTCTCTTTTATCACAGGTTGAATATCTTACTCTGCAAAGGTTCTCACCGCTATTCACATCGTGAGCGATTTACTTGTAACGCCGGCGACACTTGCGACGAGCCTCATCTCGGGCATCCTGAGCTTGGCCGGCGCGGGTTTACGCAGGAGTCGTTGTCGCAGCTATCGCAGGCGACACTATCGGAAAGAACGTGCTAGAGAGTATCGATGATCAACAATTCAAATGGATTGGCCGGTATCTGACTATAAACATTGGATTGTTGTACATTACTAAAGAAATGATGGAGCTTTTGGGTTAAACGATTCCTCAGCGATAGTGTGTCTAGCAACACAGATAATGACCTCAACTAGCCATCAATCGGATATTTACACCCCTTCAAGCGGCTCGGGCTGCGGCAATACATCTGTCAGCGTATATTTCATATTATGAAAACATCACTCTGCATGCTTACCTGCTTATCGCTGCTCTCAATTGAAGCCGCTGCAGAAGTTTTTAAATGTTTGCAAAACGATGGCTCAACGATCTACGCTTATGTGCCTTGCACAAGACTGCCTGAACAAAGCACATTATTGAATAGCTCAGCAGCGGGCGAACAAAATGTGACGACCGCAAACCAAAATCGCCAAACTGATAGCCAGCTACGGATGACTGAAATTGAAAGCAAGATATCTATGCTGCAAGAAAAAATCAGCGTCTTACAGAACGAGCAGGATCAGGAAATTTACTCGACCGAAACCGCCAATGTAGAACCTGCAGAACTTTATGGCATGCAACGCTCAATACGCAGCAGATATACTTATGCCTTAAACAAAAGCCTGCAAGCGATAGCGGATTTAAGACGGCAAAGCAGCGCACTTTCACTTTCATCAAAAAACGCCAGCAGGTCTTCTCAGTAGCGCATTAGCAGCAGAACAGTAGGGCTACATAGCCGCGTTCAAACGAGGCTGACGCCTATTCATATCTATTGCGAATAGACGACACCCTGCCTGATGTCATTATGACTTTTTTGCACTAGTTTGACGCTGTTTCTAACATAGGCTTAATCACAAATAGCAAATCACCTTCATTGACCTGCTGCCCGCCCGTCTGATTGATACGTGTCACCTTGTATTGCTGAGAGGACGGATAAAGCTCACCGTCCAAACTCGAGAATGTGCTTAAGTTCATAGGCGTAAACATCTTCATCGCCTCTAGCTGACACATAACATCGTCGGTAGAAACTATATCGCCGACGTTGACATAATCAGGTTCTGAAGGCGAAGGCGTTCGATAGAAGACACCCGTTGAAGGCGAAAGAACCTTCAACTCGTCGCTACCCTCGATCTTCAACATTTCAATATCTAGTGCAGCACCAGCCATACCGGAAGCTTCATCAACCTCATCGATCAAAGCATTGACATCGATACGACCTAGAAACTTAGGAAGGTAGCTCGTGTCATAAATACCATTTTGGAATTCATCATCCTGCAGGATACGCTTGATCAAGCTGATGTTTGTACAAATACCGTGAATCTTGACTCGCTCGAGATAGGCCAACATTTTTGCGGTCGCATCTTTGCGGTCGCTACCATGACAAATTATTTGAATGATCAAACTATCATAGAAAGGCGACACTACTTTGCCTTCGCCCGCCATTGAAATCAGCTGAAAGCCTTCTTCCTCTGGCAGAACACATTCAGTAATCACCCCTGGCGTTGGCGTGAAGGAAACATTACCCTCTGAATCGAGCACAGTTTTCTCTGCATTAACCCGCACTTCCAAACCGTAACCGGTCTCGCTTGGCTCTAAATCAGCGATAGAAGCACCGGACGCAATTTCGAACTGTTTTTGCACAATATCGATGCCAGTCACAACTTCCGTTACGGGATGCTCAACCTGCAAACGTGTATTCATTTCCATAAAGTAAACAGCGTTACTCGGCACGTCATAAATAAACTCGACCGTACCGGCACCGATATAATCTACCGTATCGGCGATTTTATAGGCATATTCGTAAACCTTCTGCTTAAGCTCTTCGGGCAACATGGTTGAACCAGACTCCTCCATCAGCTTCTGATTATTCCGCTGCACACTACAATCACGAATACCCAGCACTTTACAGTTACCGTGTGTGTCCCTAAGAATTTGCGCTTCAATGTGACGCAGAGAGGTGACGAACTTTTCAATGTAGACGTCGCCATTGCCGAAGGCCCCTTTCGCTTCTGCACGGACACGGTGGAACAAAGAATGAATCTCTTCAGGTTTGTTGACGACCTGAATGCCCTTACCACCACCTCCGTGAACAGCTTTTAGTAGCACAGGATAAACAACCTTTTCTGAGATCTCTGCGGCCTGCTCGGGTGTATCAACAATACCGTGGCTACCTGGCACAACCGGTACATTAATGCTCATGGTCGTACTGATCGCGTTCGATTTATTCCCCATCGTTTCCATGCTGACAACTTTGGGGCCGATGAAATTCAGATTCTTTTGCCGAACAATCTTGGCAAAATTAGGGTCTTCTGAAAGGAAGCCAATACCAGGATGAAGCGAATCGACCTGCTGCACCTCGGCAATACTCAACACACTTAGCGCATTCAAATAGCTCTCATCAGAGGTGTTGCCACCGATACAAACTAGCGCATGCTTGGGGTCATCTCGAACCATATCAGCAGGCACCGATTCCATGTCAGGGTCTGACTGAACCAATACCACTTCGTAGCCAAATTCTTTAGCTTTTGAAACTAACTTCACTGCTGTACAGCCACGCGCATGAATAAGCGTACGTTTTATTGGCCGAATAAGCTCAGACTCAGACATTGTGAGGTTTTTAACCAAAGGCTCTGACGGAGACAATGAGCCCGACATGATGCGTTCGACAACCTGCTCAATTGTTTCTGTCGGCATGGGTAGCGCTGGGTCAACACTCTGCAACTGAGCATCCAAATCTTCGGAGAAAGGATGTTTAACCATACCAGCCATCGCACCGGCTTTGACTGAAAGGTAGTTACTCATTAGACAAGTGAATGGCAGATTTGACTCGATCACCGTTTGGCCTGCAAAAGGCATTTTAGTACCAGTGAAATAGTAGGTTTGAGCGAGAGGATGTGTCACAAAGCTCGCCTGTGCACCACCAGTACAATCACCATAACCAAACATAATGATTGGCAGATCGTTGTCTCTAACAAAGCGGGTAATTCGATCGTTTACAACGGCCATTGTAAACAGTGCCGCCGCGCCCTCTTTGGTTTGCATACCGCCAGAAGAAATAAAGCAGACGACGGGCAGCCTTTGAATTGCGCATTCGACCAACAGTTTGCAAAACCGAACGCAGTCAGAGCTGTCGATACTACCGGCCTGAAAGGCAACGTTTGGCATCACTAAACCTACTTTGTAGCAACCGTTACCGGTATCAAAGTCACCAATGCCCGTAACCAGACCGTGTGGTCTCACACCGTTTTTCAAAGCGGACTCAATAGACGGCCTAAATGTCGGGAAAGCGACCGGGTTGGATGACATAAGGTCGCCATTTAACTCTTGAAAGTTAGACACGTACTTATCCAACAGAGTTTCAAAAGTTGTTCGACCACTACGTTTTTCTTTCGTTAATATCTCGTGGAACAATTGATCACGATACGCAATCGTTAGGCGATTCCAAAAATCTTTACGACGACCAATCCGAACGGGCTCAACTTTACCCTCGTACCGTTTCGTACCGGCTTCGGACGCGTAATATTCTGGCAATAATTTCTCGAAGAAAAAACTTACGACAACAAACAATGTGTCGGATTTGTCTTTGTGAACAACACGAATCCATTCTTCAACGGATTTTAGGAATGTTGCACTCACCGCGTGACTAGACAAACCGGTAATCCAAGCAGCAAATCTACGTTTAATTTCTTCTTCGCCAATGTCTTTGAAGCCTTCATCCGCTTTCAAATCATCAATGGATTTATTGATGAGCTCTTCGATAAACTTTTTCGAAAGTGTTCGAGAATCCTGTGCCTGCTTGGCCACGACCGCCAATTGGCCAATAAGATTATCGTAAACATGACTAAAGACGATTAGATTTTGACATTCCTGAACGAAGTCTTCTCGAATATCCTCATCAAGTACGACATCCAAAATAGTTCGATTCTGGTCTGTTTTAGCTTGCTCTACATCTGTCTTTCGATTGATATATGACCACATCGTATCTTCGAGCAAGCGCCGATTGAGCTTAAGCGGTTTTTCTTCGTAACCGCCCTGCGCAATGAGCTGCTGCGCATAGTCAGAAAGAGTCTCACCGGACAAAATACTTGAATCGTAGAGACTGTCTTCTTCGATAATAAGATTCAACTCTGAAGCTAATTGTGCGGCAAGAAAATCTTCCGCTTTGTCGTTGATATAATCTTTACCAAACAGCTTCTTACCTTCGTGGGTGAATCGCGCCTTTAGCTTCACAACAAATGCATGATCCGTCGATACCATGGTACGCAGTAGCGCTTTAACATCACGAATATCAGACACCTTTAGAAGATATGCATTCGCATCTTGGTCCCCGATATGCTCTATCAACGCCTCTAAGTTCGCCGTTGAACTGGCCTTCCAACGGTTATAAAGATGCAAACCGCACAACAAGCAGAGATCACGCTTGGCATTCTCATAATTCTTTGTTGGCTCACCAAATATCAACTGAGCAAACCGACCGCGTTCATCGCCGACGACAGCCTTCTTATCAACGTAGTTTTTCCAAGCTTTATTTAACGCATCTTCATAAAGAATTTTGTCGGGATCTAACAACCAATCAAGGAAGGCTGTTCGACGTTCGCGACGAACGCGCTGAAACAATTCGCCTTCAGGCAATTCCGCAGAGGCTAAACGACCATACTGACTTAAGTTGATGCTTTTGATACGACGTCTCAACCCCAAATATCGCAAATAGCGATAAGTAACACCAAACACATTCGGGTACTGAGTAGGAGAAGTTCGCAGTTTTAGTGTTGAACTGGCATGCACCGCAGACAAAGATTCAGAGGGGTGCAAGTAGCGCTTAATATTACGCTGATAGTGATCAAGTATCTCAGGATGATCCTCGACAAATTCCCGTGTGCTCTCTTCAATCGACAAAATACCCGACACCATGGCCTTTCGCAGATTAGCGATATTGTTATCTTCGCCAGGATCGTAGTCTATGACGCCGTCGATATTACCCTGCTTGTAAAGTTCATAAGACGAAACACCGACCGATTGAGCACATTCTTGCCATGACAAGTTGTACCGACGCACCAAATTCGCAAGACCTTTAGGATGAATCGTATTGAAAACACCCGTCCGCATTGAAAGCAACAAATTGCCTGCCGCTAATGGTATCGCACCACCTGAATACCCTTGCCCCGCAACGATACCAATCGTTGGCACATCGACATTGCATAACTCGGCGATAAGTTGTGATATTGAATGGGCTTGGTTGTTTGCATTAGCAACTTCGTTGCCATCAGCACCCGGTGTGTCCATGAAACAGATGATAGGCAAGGATCGAATTGCATAGTCACTTGCCGCCTCAGCAGCATGTGTGTGATGCTCTGGACCCCACACGCCTGACGCAAATGCTCGATCTTGGGCGATCAAACCAACTTGTCGCCTGATGCCCTCAAAATTCATTTCAACAACTGCAGTGTAAAAAGGACCATCCTGCATTTCACTTACGATAGGTACATCGAGCGCCTGAATAATTTCTTTGGCACCTGCTCTGGTACCTTCTTCGGCTGGACTAACCGCCGCTGCGATGTAGGCATCAACATCCATGCCACGCAGTCGTTCAACTTCAATCTCAACTTGTTGCTCGGTCAATAATCCTTTAATGACCGCTGCGGTCTCTTTTCTCGGGAACAGGGAAAAATCCTGCGCGAGCGCTTCAGCGGCAAGATACAATTGATCAACGGAAGCCTTTTCTTGCTCCATATTATTATTCCAATGTTAGCGTGGGCACTGCCCAAAAAATTCATGACGTTGATTCAACTCACTGGCTCTAACGATGACGCGTTGGGTTGCGATCAATCATCTTCCAAAGTTGTCTCAAAAGCCGCTAATGTACCCTATGTTTCGGTTTCATTCAACGAAACTAAAACAGAAAAAGGCTGTAACTGTTTGAATATTAAAGATTTAAATCTCCACCACTGGCAACTTGCCGATTTTCGAACGCCATAATTTAGGGCCCGACACATGAACCGAGTCCCCTTGCGCATCAACCGCGACCGTTACCGGCATATCTTCCACCTCAAACTCGTGAATAGCCTCCATACCAAGCTCCTCAAACGCAACCACTCTAGATTTACGTATTGCCTTTGAAACTAGAAACGCAGCGCCACCAACGGCCATCAAATAGACAGCCTTGTGGTTCTTAATAGATTCAATTGCGAGGGGACCACGTTCCGCCTTACCGATCATGCCGAGCAGTCCTGTTTTCTCGAGCATCATCTCGGTGAACCCATCCATACGCGTCGCCGTCGTTGGCCCCGCTGGACCAACAACCTCTTCTCTTACAGGGTCGACCGGACCGACGTAGTAGATAAACTTTCCGTTCAGGTCGACACCGTCAGGCAAAGATTTACCTTGCTCGAACAGGTCTCTAATTTTCTTGTGGGCGGCATCTCTGCCTGTGAGCATTTTGCCCGACAACAAGAGCGTTTCGCCCGGTTGCCACTGCAGCACATCCTCTTTCGTCACTGTGTCCAAATTGACACGACGAGAGCTAGGGCCGGCTTCCCAGGTAATTTCAGGCCAATCTTCTAGCTTCGGCACTTCTAACTCCGCTGGGCCAGAACCGTCTAGTTCAAAATGGACATGACGCGTCGCCGCACAATTGGGAATCATCGCAACCGGCAAGTTCGCTGCGTGAGTCGGATAATCCATGACTTTCACATCGAGTACCGTGGTCAAACCACCCAATCCCTGCGCGCCAATGCCAAGCGAGTTCACTTTATCGAATATTTCTAATCGCAACTCTTCCGTTCGGCTCGATGGTCCACGTGCAAGTAACTCATGAATATCAATTGGGTCCATCAAGGACCGCTTTGCCATTAAAACAGCCTTCTCTGCTGTGCCACCAATACCAATACCCAACATACCCGGCGGACACCAACCGGCGCCCATTGTCGGCACTGTTTTAATTACCCAATCAACGATACTGTCAGCTGGATTTAGCATAACAAGCTTAGATTTTGCTTCGGAGCCACCGCCTTTAGCAGCAACATGCACGTCAATCTTGTCGCCGGGTACAAGCTCTGTATGTATGACCGCTGGGGTATTGTCTTTGGTGTTGATGCGCTTGCCGGCGGGATCCGACAGTACTGATGCACGTAGGACATTATCAGGCAGTAAATACGCTCGCCTAACGCCTTCATTCACCATATCTTCGAGCGATACATCTGTTTCGAAGCGCACATCCATACCGACACGAAGGAAGACGTTAACGATACCGGTATCTTGGCAAATCGGACGGTTGCCCTGCGCACACATTCTGGAATTAATTAGTATTTGTGCCATCGCATCTTTCGCAGCGCGGGACTCTTCACGCTCGTAGGCTTCGTTCAATGCTGTTATGAAGTCTATTGGGTGATAGTAAGAAATATACTGGAGGGAATCGGCGATACTTTGGATAAGATCATCTTTTGTTACAACGGTCATGGCTTACTGGACTCCATTAAATGCCTGTTGATAGGCATGCATCTTGGTTGTCCTCTATTCTACCAGCCTTGAGGGCGAAAAAGATCCAACTGGCGCATCAATTCTGCGTGAAATTTATTGTTAGTAGGCGCGACCTTGTTTAGCTATCAAAAGCTAATCGCCGAGAGCCACCTACGCTGTCGCAGCTTGACTCTCGTTGATCATTGATCGAATTTATAATCGTGCTTTTAACCGTACATCAACCGCATCAGCGATTCAGCAACACAAACAGGCTTATCCGAGCCTTCCAGCTCGATCGTCACTTCACGCTTTAGCTGCAAAGTGTTTGGGTTTTTGAGATCTGCACCAATCAAACGATGGCGAGCTCTAATCTTTGAGTTGACCGGCACAGGACCAGGAAAACGCACTTTATCAAGTCCGTAATTCACACCCATATATACGCCTTCTAGCGCCTCAGGTTTTTTCGGCGCTATCGTAGCACCAAGATGCACAATCAATGACAGGGTTAAAAAACCATGTGCAATGGTCACCTTGTAAGGCGACAACTCAGCGGATTTTTTTGGATCAATATGGATAAATTGATGATCAAGCGTTGCGTCAGCAAACAGATTAATTCTGTCCTGGTCCACTTCAAACCACTCGCCTACACCTTCTTCTTCACCCATCACGGAATTAAACAGCTCTAATGCCGCTTCTGCTTTTGTCGTCATAACTCTCTCCTAATACTGTGTCTATTACGCCATTGAAATTGTTCTACCGTGTGATAATTCGCAATATCGCTAAAAATCCCACTAAAAATTTCGGTTCGTCAGCTTAGCACATGGATTTACTAAAAATGAGGCCAAAAAAACGCTGCAAATAAGCGCGCTCCATTGATTTCCTGTTAAGGCTAAAATAGGATTCGGCCATGCATTCAAATGATTCAAAACTAGACACCCAATCAGCACCTAAGCGATACGATGTGGCTGCGATTTTAATCGGCACAAGCCTCGTGGGTATCATCGCGACACCTTGGTACGCCATCGAGACGGGCGGCTTTGGCTTATCCCTTTGGTTGGCGTTCTCTGTATTTCTGTTCTGGAATGGCCTGTCCATCACCGCCGGATACCACAGACTTTGGTCACATAAGTCTTATAGCGCTCATACGATCGTCAGAATCATGTTTGCGCTGGGCGGCGCGCTTGCACTGCAAAACTCAATAAAAGTCTGGAGCTCAAACCATCGAACACATCATCAATATACAGACGACAACGACAAAGACCCCTACTCCGCCGGCCGAGGACTTTGGTTTTCGCACGTAGGATGGATGCTAAGAGATTATCCCGCCTCTCAAACTGAATTTGAGAATGTCAGAGACCTTGAGAAAGACTGGGTGGTTGCATGGCAACATGATAACTACTGGTTATTAGCCTTCACGATGAATGTCATTGTGACGCTTGGTATTGGCGCCTTGGCTGGCGATCTACTAGCCGGACTATTACTCGTGGGGTTTTCCCGACTTGTACTTTCCCACCACACAACCTTTTTCATCAATTCTCTCGCTCACTTCTGGGGTAAGCAAACTTACTCAGATAAAACCAGCTCCCGAGACAACCCTATTTTGGCGCTGCTGACCTATGGCGAGGGCTATCACAATTATCATCACACCTTTCAGTGGGACTACCGCAACGGCATTCGCTGGTATCATTTCGACCCAACAAAATGGCTCATCGCAACGCTTGCATGGTTTAAACTGACGTGGGATTTGAAAGTGGTCTTACCGGAGAAAATCGAAAAGAGCTTGGCGCTAATGCAACTTAAACATGCAACTGCCAAGGTATCTCGATTCAACTCGATCAACACGGACAAATGGCTTTCACTGCTTGATTCGGAATATAACCAGCTAGTAGAACTTATTAACGAGTGGGCTGAATGCCGGCAACAGTGGCTCGAAGTTAAGAAACAATCGCTTCTTCGTAAATTCGATGAAACGGAAATCTCCGAAAAACTAAAACACCTCGAATCAGAATTGAACATTCGACGACGAGAATGGCGCATGCTGACTCAACAGTTCGCCTAACCTAATACCAAACACGGGAACTACTATGACTAATATCTATATCGCCGATGGCGCTAGAACGCCTATGGGCGGCTTTCAAGGCGCATTACAAACAAAAACAGCACCCGAACTAGGTGCCGTTGCGATAAGTGAAGCCATCGCTAGAGCAGGTATCGACACAGATAAGGTTGACGAAATCATCATGGGTTGCGTACTACCAGCCGGTTTAGGCCAAGGACCCGCCCGACAAGCAGCAATTGAAGCGGGTATACCGGTTGAATCCGGCGCGACGACCATCAACAAACTTTGTGGCTCAGGCATGAAAGCTGCGATGATGGCGCACGATCTGATTAAGGCCGGCAGCAATGACATCATGGTTGCCGGTGGTATGGAGAGCATGAGCAATGCGCCTTACCTGATGCCGAAAGCAAGAAGTGGATATCGTATGGGCCATACTGAAGTTAAAGACTCGATGTTTCTTGATGGCTTAGAAGATGCTAAAACCGGCAGACTCATGGGCTCATTCGCGCAAGACATGGCTGATCAATACCAAATGACGCGTGAAGCTATGGATGGCTTTGCGATCCGCTCATTAAAGCGCGCTCAAAAAGCCATCGACGCAGGTGACTTAAAAGCGGAAAGCGTCTCAGTAACAATCAAATCGAGAGCCGGAGAGACTATCGTCGAAGATGACGAGCAACCTGGCGCGGCAAAAATCGACAAAATCCCGAGCCTCAAGCCCGCTTTCAAAGCAGACGGCACAGTGACCGCTGCAAACTCTAGCTCAATCTCAGATGGCGCTTCAGCATTGGTTATCGCCAGCGAAGAGGCGATCGAGAAAAACGGCATGACGCCAATGGCAAAAATACTCGGTCATTCCACAAACTCACGCCATCCATCAGAGTTCACCATTGCACCGATAGGCGCAATCGAAAAACTATTAGACAAAGTAGGCTGGAGTGCCGACGAAGTCGATCTGTACGAGATCAATGAAGCCTTCGCTATGGTTACAATGGCTGCAATCAAAGATCTAAACCTCGACCCAGAGAAAGTAAACATTTCCGGAGGCGCGTGCGCGCAAGGTCACCCGGTCGGTTCAACCGGCTCTAGAATCATCGTGACATTGATGTACGCGCTAAAACGACTTAACTTAAAGAAGGGTGTCGCGGCACTTTGTATTGGTGGTGGCGAAGCAACCGCCATTGCTATTGAACTCGTGTAGCGGTGACTTGTCACCGTCGAGCCCGTACAATACGGGCTTTAACGTTCTAAACCTTTTTTAGGAGTCTACTACTTGTCACGCCTTCCCGTCATTGTCGGTTTCGGCGGCATTAATCCTGCCGGACGAAGCTCCGCTCATCATGCTTATAGGCGAATGGTGATAGACCAACTGGACAGCGGTAAGGCTGACAGCACCTACCAATCGCTTGCCGCGCTGATGAATATGGCAGCCGTTGACAAGGATGCAATCTTATCCCAAACCCTCATTCGACGGATTGAGAACAACCTTTTTGACCCAAGCGCGATTCGTACAAACAAATCGGCACAGTTATCAACAGACGATGGCTTTTCATTCAAACTCAAGAAAAATCAATTACCCGGACAGATTCCAGCCGACTGGGATGTGACAAACCTGGACGACACCAGTGTAATTGTTAGATCAAGCACGCCGCTGGACATCTTATTTCCGGACTACCGGGCGTCAAGAGTCAATTCTGCAGGACAATTGCCGACCGGTTTTGACCCTGGCACTTTGTACCAATCAAGAAATCACCCGAGAGGGCTTCAGCTGACAGTCTACGCCGCCTCAGATGCAATAAATTCGTTAGGTATTGATTGGGATACGGTTCGTCAAAAAGTACCCGGCGATCAAATTTCTGTTTACGCAAGCAGCGCAATGGGACAACTCGACACCAACGGTGCAGGCGGTATGCTGCAAGCGTCGTTGCTTGGCAAACGCGTCAGTTCGAAAAACTGCCCACTCAGCTTGGCGGAAATGACAGCTGACTTCGTTAATGCGTACGTATTGGGTAGCGTTGGCGCGACAGGCGCAAACGTCGGGGCCTGTGCGACATTCCTTTATAATTTAAGACAGGGCATTCAAGACATTCGATCCGGTCGCTTTCGCGCCGTGATGGTCGGCGCCAGCGAAGCGCCCATCACACCTGAGGTTATCGAAGGCTATCGCACCATGGGTGCGCTGGCGGAAGATGACGCGTTAAACAAAATTGATGGTCATACCGGCCCTACAGATAACAGCCGTGCTTGCAGGCCGTTTTCTGAAAACTGCGGCTTCACACTGTCCGAAGCTTCACAGTTCGTCATCTTGTTTGATGATGAATTAGCACTGGAACTAGGTGCAAACATTTACGGCTCCGTTGGCGACGTATTCATCAACGCTGATGGATTCAAGAAATCAATTCCCGGACCAGGAATCGGCAACTACGTGACGATGGGCAAATCCATGGGTATGGTTCGATCGTTACTTGGTGAAGAAGCCTTGCGAAATCGTACCTACGTGCAAGCGCACGGAACCAGTACACCGCAAAATCGTGTCACAGAATCCCACATCATCAATGAACTGGCAAAGACCTTCAAGATCGACCATTGGCCCGTCGCGGCGATTAAAGCCTACATTGGCCACTCACTGGCCACAGCGTCCGGTGATCAGATTGCAAGCTCGCTTGGCGTATGGGCGCACGGCATCATTCCCGGCATCAAAACCGTCGATCATATCGCGGCAGACGTACATGCCAGCAATTTAGAATTCCTGCTTCAACACAAAGAAATAGATCCAGCGAAGATGGACGCTGTGTTTATCAATTCAAAGGGCTTTGGCGGAAACAACGCAACAGCATCGATTCTATCGCCGACTATCACCGCGCAAATGCTTGAAAAGAAACATGGCAAGAGTGCGCTGACAAAACATCAAAAATTGAATGAGAAGGTCGCAGAGATCACGCATCAATATGATGTTGATGCTATCGCGGGTAAGAACGAGCTTATTTATAAATTCGGTCTGGGCGTGATTGAAGGTGAAGAGCTCGAACTATCGGAGACCAGTATTTCGATCCCCGGTCACAGCCAACGAATAAGCCTTGAAGTTGAAAACCCTTACGATGACATGATCTAGCCGGGAATTTTCACCGGCAGTTCACGTATTCCATGGATAAAATGGGATTTCAAATAAACAGGGTCACCCACAACTTCAATCTTAGGAAATCGTTTCACGATTTCTTCCCAAAGCACATTGAGCTGCATCTCACCTAATCGGTTACCTACACAGCGATGAATGCCGTAACCAAATGACAGATGTCTGCGAGGGTGTTGCCGGTCAATAATAAACTCATCTGCGCGATCAATCATTGTCGTGTCCCTGTTGCCAGAGATGTACCACATCACGACCTTGTCACCCTTTTTAATCGTTTTGCCGTGCATCTCAACATCCTGCGTTGCAGTTCGACACATATGTGCCACAGGGGACTGCCAACGAATAATCTCAGGCACCATATTTGGGATAAGCTCGGGCGACGCCATCAGTTTGGCGTACTGTTCCGGATGTTGATTCAACGCCAGTACACCACCGCTTATCGAATTTCGTGTCGTGTCATTACCACCAACAATAAGCAGCAGCATATTGCCGAGAAATTCGTTAGGGGTCATGTTTTTCGTCGCCTCGCCATGCACCAATGAAGAAATTAAATCGGACCCCGGCTCACTCCTTGCCGCTCGCTCTTTCCAAACCGCATCAAAATACTCGAAGCATTTCCAAAGTTCGGCAAAGCCTTCGTCGGCGGTTTCAAAAAAATCAGGATTACTTAAGTTTTCTACTGTGTCAGACCAATAGATTAATTTACTTCTATCCTCCTGCGGCACATCAAATATGGTCGCCAACATTTGACCTGTTAACTCGACGGAAACTTCCTTGACCCAATTGAACTCTTGGTTTCGTGGCAAGTTATCTAAGATTTTGCCTGCCCGCTCGACGATAAGGTGACGCAGCTCAGCAATGCGTTTCGGCGTAAAAGACGGCGCAACGACTTTGCGTTGATCGTCGTGCACGGGTGGGTCCTGCATAATAAACATCGGCAAATAGAACGGCGAGTCCGCCGACGGCGATTCAGTTGGTCGCCCGCCCATGCGTATTCCACCTTGATCAATGTCGGAAGAGAACAACTCATGGTGCGAGTCGATATACATGATGTCTTTATAAGTTGTCGCCGACCAATAGGGACCATACATACTATCTTCGGTGTAATGCAGAGGATCTTCAGCTCTTAAACGATCAAAATAGGGGCTAAATTTATTGAATTCAAACAAGGACGGATGTGACGGATCTAACGAGGCCAAAGGAATAGAATAAGGGTCGACATTAACGTCGATGGCGTACTTTTCTTGTAACTGTCGATTCGTTAAATTCTCGTTCTCGGACATTGCTCTCCCCTCATTGTTGTTGCAACTGACCTAATCATACTTCAACAGTATCGATTCATCATTGACTATTAAACGGCTTTTAAATGACTGTTAAATGACTGTTAAACGAATATTGAACCGTTACCAAACGACGTTTCGAATAGGCCATTGACTTCAACCCAATGATAATTAACAGTGAACTAATTAACAGGAGAGACTATGAAAGCCATTGTCTATAAGGGTCACAAGAACCTGAGTTATACCGATGTGCCAGACCCGACCATTCAAAGTCCGAGTGACGCCGTCGTTAGAATAGAAAAAACAGCGATATGTGGCTCCGACTTACACCTCTATCACGGCCCAAGTCGTGACGAAGAGTTCACCTTAGGGCACGAATTCCTAGGCACCATTGAAGATGTTGGTAACGATGTAAAGCGCTTTAAGAAAGGTGATCGCGTGCTGGTCTCATGCACAATCGGTTGTGGCAGTTGCGTGCTTTGTGACAATCATCTGTACACAGGTTGTGAAATAAACACCGCGACCGGACCTGTAACAAACGTGTTCGGCTCAAAATTGAATCCTGGCGGTCAGGCAGAAGGCGTACGCGTACCCTTCGCCGACACCAATATTTTCAAAATACCCGAAGGTGTCACCGACGAGCAGGCATTGTTTCTTACCGATATTCTGCCGACAGGTTATATGGGCGCCGATATGGCGGAAGTATCACCTGGCGACACGGTCGTCGTTATAGGCTGCGGTCCTGTCGGTGTTTTCGCTCAGCTATCCGCATTGATGCGGGGTGCGGCAACCGTCATCGCTGTCGACCTTGATGATGGAAGATTAGAAAAAGCGAGATTGCGGGGCTGTCGACCACTGAACCCAAGTAAAGAGGATTTGCAAAGTGTTGCTCGTCAACTAACGGGTGGGCGAGGTGCTGATTGTTCAATAGAAGCGGTCGGTAACCCAGCAACGGTACAACAAGCTATTGATGTCGTTAGACACGGCGGAAGAGTTGCGGTAATCGGCGTACTAATGGGCCAGCAAGTGCCGATAGATTTTATGGCAACATTAACCGGCAAAAACATTACGTTACGGTCAGGCATTGTTAATCCGCAATATTACATACCGAAACTACTGCCGATGATTGAACAGGGGCGCATAGATCCGACCGAAATCATTACTCATAGAATGAGCCTTAGCGAAGGCGTTAGAGGTTATAAGATTTTCGACAACCACGAACAAGACGTGCTTAAAGTTGTCATGACACCGTAAAATGAAACCGAGATATTTGATGGTTTTTCACAAGCTGCAACCAATGCTTCGACAAAAAATTGACTCGGATACAAGAAAATCAAATTGAACGCAAAGCATAAGAAAATGGAGTTAATACAATGAGTCACTACATCATCGCCCAGATAGAAATTGCCGACAGAGAGGAATATGCAAACTATGAAAGCGGCTTTATGGAAATATTCATGAAGTATGAAGGTAAGCTATTATCGGTTGATGAGGAACCTCAGCTTCTCGAAGGTAGCTGGCCCTATACACGCACCGTGCTTATTGAATTCCCCTCAAAAGAAAGCGCCCTGGATTGGTTCACATCTGATGAATATCAAACCCTGGCCAAGCACCGACACAACGCCAGCGAGGCAAACATAACGATCATTAAAGGCATCGAAGCGTAACAGCGTAAGAGCCTAATAGACTCAATAGTAACGCGACTGCTTTACTATTGAAGTCACCCCGTCAATGATCGTGTCCGTGTGGTCGATCGACAAATTCTTGACTGCGCTGATCAAGCTCATCGGTTTCACATAAATCTTTTAGCGCCATCAATTCTGTTAGGGCCGCTAGAAAGTGATCGAAATATTGGTAGGGCTCTGACGCTGTATGAGCGGCTTCCCAGGATTCTATTTGCTTAATCAGACAGGCTCGAAACTCATCCCAAGTAAAGTACTCAGCCTCACACAGTGATCTGGCCATGCCGAAAGTGCGATTTTGCCAAGGCTCATCAAAGATGACTTCACCATTAGCTTTTGGCGGTTCAACCCGTCCCTGCAGCGCCATCGACTCCATTTCGTCTGTCACGATGACTGACCTGCTTGACAAAGCACCTCAACACCAATCATTGAATCACGACTAACCAAAGCCGCAAGCTCATCCTGCGTCAGATTGTCGGTGTTCTCAGGTCGCATCGGCAAGACCATATATCGGACTTCCGCACTCGAGTCCCAAACACGAATCTCAATATTTGTATCCAGCGACAAACCCATTTCAGCTAACAAGGTTCTTGGCTCGCGCACGATTCTGGACCGATACGCCGGATCCTTATACCATTTTGGCGGCAAACCCAGCACTGCCCAGGGGTAACAAGAGCAAAGGGTACAGACGACCGCGTTGTGACGCTCTGGCGTATTTTCAACCACGACTAAATGATCGACCTGGCCGCCCTTAAAATCATACTCTGCGATTGCCTGCGTCGCATTTGACAGCAATCGCTGCTTGAACTCAGGATCTGTCCAAGCCCTAGCAACAAGCAACGCGCCATTCATTGGACCAACCCTTTGCGCATAATTGGTAATCACATCGTCAACTGCATGCTCGGATAGAAGACCTTTTTCGATCAACAAAGACTCTAATGCTTCTGCTCGAATCGCCTGCGGGGATTTCTCTTCATGCTTATGTTCGTGCTCATGATCATGGTGACGACTATCGTTATGATTATGGTCATGATGCTCGTGGTCATCATTCATATACAGCCTCTGACTTTATCGCTCGGTTGCGGGACAGGTTTGAAGGTAGGGTTCAAATAGATCAAGAAAAACACTCACATTGGCTTCTGCATACTGAGATGTTTCACCCCACAGTTCAGAGGATGCAAACTTCACAGTATAAAGCTGTGCCGGTTGTTCTCCGAACCCATGCGCATTGCTATCGGGATAAACCCAACCGCCATGAAGGGCAACAATCTCACCAAATTTGTTGCGGGCGTAAGCTGGCAGACGCGTATGACCAGGTTTGACCTCACTGCTAGTGAGCACCGTATCACCGATAGAAAATAGTCCTTCACCTACGTCACGTTGCGCCGTCTTGGCTGGTCTGGCTAAAGAGGCTTGAAGATTTGCCGTTTGACGGCTCGGTTGAGGTCTAGCCGCAATAAGATCGTTGCGATTTCCACCCAATTTTTCAACGCGTTTGTTTAGTTGTTCTGTCTCTATTAGACCCGCTTCAACCAAAGCGGTTTCGGCGCCGCCCAGCCATCGACCATAATAACCGTGGGACAAGTAAGCTGTGGGTTCAATTTTTTCGACAAAGTGGCGAAATTGATCAGAGTTTTTCCAGCCACCCGCTGCGCCAGTTGCCCTCATGATCGCAAATACTTTGGCTTCCCAGATTGCAGCAAACGTCGGCGCATCGGCCTGTCGTTCAACCTTGCCAAAGCCGTGTTTACCACCTAGATCATGAATACCGTCCATTGAGAGCGCCCTTAGGTTGATCCTGTCGGAGTTTAACCAGTCTGCTAATGAGCATTAATATCACCGAACAGGGGATCCTAGTCAAACGCTTCTAGATTTGCCCTGCGAGCGTCGCACAAACCTTGCTTTGGACGGTTGATTATTCAATTTCCCTTGTCGACCTAAATCGAATATCAGGCCAACGCTCTTCGGTTAGCATCAGGTTCACTCGCGATGGCGCTAAATAGGTCAGATGACCGGAACCATCAATCGCCAGGTTGGATTCGGATTTCCGCTTAAAATCCGCAAGCATTTTGGGGTCGTCACATTCGATCCAGCGAGCGGTATAAACACTCACCGATTCATAAGCGCATTCAACTTTGTACTCTTCTCTGAGTCGATAAACCACCACATCAAATTGCAGAATACCAACAGCACCCAGCACCAAATCGTTGTTAACAAGCGGCATAAACAACTGTGTTGCACCCTCTTCGGAAAGCTGCGTCAAACCCTGTCGCAATTGTTTACTTTTTAGCGGATCCCGCAGCTGTACCCGGCGAAATAATTCAGGCGCAAAGTGCGGTATACCAAGAAACCGAAAATCATTACCGCTTGTGAACGTATCACCAATCTGGATGGTGCCGTGATTATGCAGACCAATAATGTCACCGGACCAAGCTCGTTCAGCCTGAGATCTTTCGCCCGCAAGAAACGTTACTGCGTCACTGACTCTAACTTCTTTACCAAGGCGCACATGGCGCATTTTCATGCCTTGCTGATAGTGACCTGAACACACCCGCAGAAAAGCAATTCGGTCCCGATGTTTAGGATCCATATTTGCCTGAATCTTAAATACAAAGCCTGAAAAACTCTCCTCAGAGGCGCTCACCGAGCGATCATTCGCAGCACGATCCAAAGGCTCAGGTGCAATATCGACAAAACCGTCGAGCATCTGCATGACACCAAAGTTACGTAACGCGGTACCGAAATAGACCGGCGTTAATTTCCCATCAAGGTAAGCCTGCAGATCAAATTGATGACTCGCGCCTTTAACAAGTTCAATTTCTTCCAAGTAATCATCATAATCTGCGCCTAAAAACGCTTTGGCTGCATCACTTTCTAACCCATCAATAATTTCAGGCTCGGTCAGCACTTCGCCTTTACCCGCTTCAAACACATGAATTTGATCGTCATATAGATGGTAAACACCTTTAAAACGGTTGCTCATGCCTATCGGCCAGGTCATGGGCGCACATTTAATGTTTAGAACATCTTCGACTTCATCTAGCACATCAATTGGATCTCGCACTTCTCTATCAAGCTTGTTAACAAAGGTAAGGATTGGCGTATCGCGAAGGCGACAAACTTCCATCAATTTAATTGTGCGTTGCTCTACACCTTTGGCGCCATCGATAACCATCAGCACCGAATCAACTGCTGTTAGCGTGCGATAAGTATCTTCAGAGAAGTCTTCGTGCCCAGGCGTATCAAGCAGATTGACCATCTTGCCCCTATAAGGAAACTGCATAACCGAAGTCGTAACAGAAATGCCACGTTCTTTTTCCATTTCCATCCAATCGGATGTTGCATAACGGTCTGACTTCTTCGACTTTACAGTGCCCGCCATCTGAATCGCCCGCCCCAATAGCAGCAACTTTTCAGTGATTGTCGTTTTACCGGCATCCGGGTGAGAGATGATTGCGAAGGTTCTTCGCTTACTAATTTCTTCAATACTGGTTGTATCGACCACGGGGTGTACTTCCTAATTTTCGACGGGCTATCAATAAGGCGTCGGGCTAAAAAATGGGCGTCATTATACACATTAGACCGCGCCCTTAAGAAAATATAGCAACGGTCACGTTTTACCGATTACTAAACTCATCCAGCAGGTTTAGCCGCTAAGGAAACGTGTCTGGCACTTGATAAGAGAACACCAATGCATCTTCTCTGCCATTTTCTGCAGGATAGTAGTCTTTGCGCAAACCGATTTCTTGGAAGCCCAAACTCTCGTACAACTTGAAGGCGATAAGGTTTGAGGGTCTAACCTCGAGAAATACTGTCGCTGCGCCTCTGCTGATTGCACGACTGACAATGTGCTGCACCAGTTGCCGCCCAAAACCGCGGCTTTGGACTGCGGGATTAATGCAGACATTGAGCAGATGGGATTCACCCACTGCAACGGACAAAATACTATGGCCAACCACTTTTTCATCAACAATGAAGACAAAACATTCGTAACCAGACTTAATACAATCGTCAAATATGCCCCTTGACCAGGGATGAGAGTAGCTTGACGCTTCGTTGATCATCACATCGTCAAGATCATCAAAGGTCATCGCTCTTAGCTCAAACTCCACCTGCGCACTAGCCATGCAAGATAGCTCTAACTGGTGAGAGTTGCCGCCAAAGCTGGCGCTTTAAGGTCACGTCCTGTGAAACAGCATCTATGGTTGGCAGCGCCAAAAATAGGCAACTAGCCTCCTGCTCTGTATCACCAACGTGAAAGGCTGTTTTCTCGGAATCCTCCACAAGATATCTCCATGCCTCCTGCCCAAATACAAGCACAGGTTTTAGATCTTGCGTCGGCTCTTTTGCTTGGCGCTGCGATTGACGCAAAGAATCTCGAACAATTTGCCTTGCCTCATGCTCGGATTGATCGATATGCGACGCCTTGACGATAGGCCAACGAAGCTGGCGAATAGAAGGTGAGACACGCTCGCGTAACAACGACAGGCTGATGCCTTCGAGAAAATTTGGATAGGTTGCTGGCATTTCTGCGGTTGCATAGGGCAAGGCAAAAACAACCGTGAACGCATCATAGTTCATGAAGTACAACAAAAACTCGAGTCTGACAGACGTCTGAGGTGTTACCGGCAGTGGTTGTGAGAGTGACTGTCCCAATGGGCGTTCGGCAACATCGGACAAAGGTGGTTCGGGTATTACATTTGCAGAAACTTGTTTTAACAAAGATTCGCGCGAGCCTTTTGAATCAACACCGCCAGCACGAGTTTGACCGGCATGATTCGCGCTAGATGCTGGCGCCGCAACCGGGGATGTTTCGACCTTCTCAGCTTCAGAGGGCTCTATTGCCGCTCTTGCGGCTCTGACTTGCCAAATATCAATACCCATCGCTGTCAGATATTGACGTGAACGCGATCCATAGCGGGAGCCCTGCTCAACGTTTGTCTGTTGTTGCTCCGATTCCATGTGTTCTTCGCTTTCCCTGTTTTATAGAATGATTTGTCGAATTGCTTATCAAATTGTTTATCAAACTGCTGATCGAGCTTCTGAAAAAAAAGAGCACGTCGACCAATACGCAGCACGCAGTGTGACGATCTACTTGCTTTATCGCAAGAGTCGCATCAAAGACTCTTGCATCGTACTCGCAATCAAACTGCCGTCTACCGTGAACATCGAACCACGATTGTAACCTCGCGCTGCACTCGATTCAGGTGCATCAAGCGCGTACATGATCCATTGATCTGCCCTTGCCGGTTGATGAAACCACATCGCATGGTCGAGACTGGCACTTTGCATGTCCTCCCGTTTGAAATTACCGCGATGAGGCAAGCGAGCCGTGGATAACAACGCATCATCAGATTGATAAGTAAGCAAAGCTGCATGCAACAGCGCATCACTACCTTGCGTCTGTGCCTGATCAACATCACCGTTAGTACGAAACCAACAATGCTGCTTTGCAGGCATAGGCACCTCTTTTAGGCGCTGCTTGTACTCCATCATATAGGTCACAAAAGAATCATTCAGCATATTGTCAGTAATCCGATGGCCCTCAGGCGGCTCAAAATTAGGCATGACAATCTGATGACTGAGGCCCGCTTCGACTAACTGAAATGAAACATCCATACTGAAAATAGCTTTACCATGTTGAATGGCGGCGATTCGGCGTGTCGTAAAAGAACGGCCATCTCGAATTCGGTCCACTGAAAAAACCACCGGAATCTTTGCATCGCCCGGCCGTAAAAAATATCCATGCAATGAATGCGGCGGCCGGTCATCAGGCACAGTTCGCCCAGCGGCAATCAACCCTTGCGCCATAATTTGACCACCGTAGAGCCTGCCTTTTTTATCAACAGGATGATTTCCACGATACAAATTTTCTTCGAGCATCTCGATATCGAGAATTGAAATCAGCTCTTGCAATGATGAACGCAATCTACCCTCCGTTACTCACTTGTGGCTCACAATGTGTGGCCGATTAAGCTTGCTTTTGGGCGGGGTTGCAGCAAGAAAACAAAAAGAACCCAAGAACGCCGCAAGCGCCAGGCAAACAAAGCCCAATTCATAATTTCCCTGAAGATCAGCCATGTAACCAGCAAAAATTGGACCGCCTGACATACCCAACATAACGATGAGGGAAGAAAAGCCCATGATTGTACCAAACGAACTCGGCCCAAAATAATCGGCTCGCAGCGCCACCATAAGCGGACCTCGGATGCCCCAAGCCAAGCCATGCAACATCGCAAATAAAAACACGATAACCGCGCTATCAGCATAAGCAATCAGCACCAGCCCGGCTGTATGCGCAAACATACAACCGATACAAATCAGTCGCTTATTCACCTTGTCACCAAGGTATCCGCCGCATAATTGGCCGACCATCTGAAAGCCTGTTAACAAGGCAACAACGCCACCAGCCTCGGTCAACGTGTAGCCCTTTGCTTCAATCAAGTGTGGCACCAAATGAACCATGATCGCGGATACCGTCAACAGAGCGCAGGCGTGCCCAATGGAAATGAACCAAAATGAATGGGTTCGCATCGCCTCGCGCGCGGTGAAATCATTATTCAGAGGTAAAGAAAACGCAGCCGTGTTCTCGTCTGCGGTTGCGCCGGATTCGCCAGGCGCCCTTACAGGAGCTCGCTCAGGTGCAATACCATCGACGAAATCCCCGGTTTCCGCGGGGCGATGTCGAACAACCTGAACTAACGGCAAACCCACTACTAGCACAACCACACCAGACATCAGCGCGGTTGTTCGCCAGCCAAATGCTTCAAGACATATCACCACCGCCGGTACACAGAGCCCACCGATGGAATAGCCCATCTGGGAAATAGAAATTGCCTTCGCCCTGTGCTGGCTAAACCAATTCACCAAAGAGACCATAACGGTGGCAAAACCACCCAAGCTTGACCCGATCGCGATCAGCGCAAACGTTAGATAAAAGCTGAGTACGGAATCGACGTAACTGAAGGCAATAAAACCGAGACCAAATATCGTAATGCCAATGCGCAAAATAGGTCTTGGGCCAAACCGATCAACAAGCCAACCTTGGAGCGGACCCAGAATGCCACTTTCTATTCTCGTTAGTGCAAATGCGCCGGCAACCAGCGCCTTACTCCAACCAAACTCTTCCTGCAGCAGCACCACGTAGGCACCATAGGACTGCATCCACAACAAACCGGAGAGCATTTGAATGCCACCCGCCGCGCCCACGATGTACCAACCAAAAAAGACAGTACCGTTGGGTTTAACGACTTGGTTAAGCTTATTGAGCTGACGGGACAACATGAATTGTTTAGACAATAACTTGGGACATAAAATGGATCGTCAGTCTAAGTCAAATCGAGCGATAACCCAATCAATGCCCCAAACGATAAACCAAACAATAAACCGCGCAAAAACCGGACATAGAGGCTACCTAGCCGCCTGTAAGGTTCACGGCACGACAAAGCACCAGCTAACATAGATTGCCATAGTCTCTATCAGGGTTCTTCATCACAACCGAAATTGGCTTTTAAAGGTAGGCTGAAAACTCAAATTCTTCAGTAATCAACAGGGCAGGTAAAGAGTTTAGGCTGACACGGTAGCTTCTGTGGACATCAGAGTTGAACATTAAACCACCCTTACCAATGTGGATAACCTCTCGAAAACTACCTTTCGCAACATTTCTTAGAATCGCACCAATGCCTTCCTCTTCGTCCACCAACTGCTCAAACAGCAGCGGAGACAATCGCCCAGTGTTAATCACGGTCATCGCGCGGACATAACAGGTGCCTGAGGTGACGCCTGTGAGCTGCACTTCTCTTATGAGGCACTCCTGACCTTTGTTAAGGTCTAATGCTGAGATATCATTTGGCGCGAGAACTTTGCCCTGGCGAAGCGTGCTGATTTCAATTTGCTCGAGGAAATAGGCCTCCAAAGCCATTGTCACCGTACCGTCGGCAACTAACAGCGATCTCAAAAATGCAGGTACATCTTTGTACTGCGCCAAGTGAGAGGCAATCTCACCAATGCGTATCGCCTCACTTCGGTCATCGCCAAGTCGCGTAAAAAGACGCAGCAGACCCTCATCCATTTGCAGGCTCGTTAGCGACACGTCACGTCCCAGCCTATGAGTTGATCGCCCCGTATGACAACCAAATTGGCTGCTGATATCTGAACTTTAACGGACCTCATAGGTTTTCTTCTCGACCAAGTCGGTGAATTAGTATCGATGCCCGCTCGACCAACATCGGCAACGTTGAAAGGTCAATATTCTCATCAGGCGTGTGAGCACCCAGGCCTTGCGCACCAATACCGTCAATCGCATCAACATACTCCGCAATAAACGACACATCCGCCGCGCCTCTTTTGCCTGGGTCATAAGCCTCGACCGGACCGTAACCCAGATCGATACTGACCTGATTGAGCTTAGACAAAACAGCTTTATTACCTTGCGTTGGCGGCATTGATGGATAACCATCTGAGAATGTAATAACCGCATCAGTACCCCGATGATGGTTTGCGTGAGCAATGGCTTTCATGGATGCTCTGGCTTCGGCTTCCTGCTCACTTGAAATGGTCCGCAAACCACCGTGGACAGTCACTGTCTGCGCAACAACATTTGTTTTGCCAAAGGCGTCGCCCCGATTCTGCGAGGCATCATAATTGACGTCAGTACCGCCGAGTATGACGCCCGGATTGAAGGTGAGATATTGTTCACCGGTGAGTTGCTCATGGAATTGATTCAGTATTCTCGCTGCCTCAAATATCGCCCCACTGCCGACACGATCACTGAATATGCCTGAGGAATGCGCCCGCTTGCCTGACACTTCGAGCATCCAACCGCTGGAACCCCTGCGGGCAATCGTTGCCGCTTGTAATCCTGTCGCAATCTCAAAACCTAACGCTATGTCACAGCGCTTGGCGGCCTCAACTAAATGATAACGGCTAATTGATTTTGGACTACCGGACTTCTCTTCGTCGCCAATCATTGCGACGATTATATGCAAATCTTGCAGAACGCCCGCAGCAGCTAAGGATTTCAACGCTTGCACAATGACAACGTCGCCGCCCTTCATGTCATTAACACCCGGGCCGGTAGCAAAGTCGCCGTCTCGTTCGAACGATTGAAATGCGCTGTCTTTTTCGAACACGGTATCCAGATGACCAATCAACAGCAGGCATTGACCCTTTGAAGTTAGCGCAGGCTTGCGCTCGGCAAAAAGATGCCCAGCTCGATCAACCTCTGACATGTCATACCAATTGGTATCAAAGCCAAGCGATTCGAATTCTACCGCAAAGACATCCGCTACCTGCTTTACGCCGGTGTGATTCATGGTGCCACTGTTAATATTTACAACACGCTCAAGTAACGCAATGCTGTCCTGTTGACTGACTTTAGCAATGACGGAAAGTTTTTTTTCAACATCACTTAACTCTGCCAGTGACCCAACAGAAACAAGCAGTAAGAAAATGGCTGCCAAACATCTCATGTAAACACTCTGTAAATTTGAACCCATGCTGCAATCACGTTATCAGCGTTTGTATGATCCTAGAAAACGACTGAGCCAATAGAAAATCAAACCCGAAGCAATCACGACTAAACCCACTGCAGCTTCTTCTGGCCGGTGCTTAACAATAAAGAATAAAGTCCAAAGCATGATCCCCATGTATATCAATGGCGTTACCGGATATCCCCATGTCAGGTAAGACACTTTTTTGTTTTCTTCATCGGTGCTGCGAAATCTAAGCACAAAAACACCTAAAACAGCGATCAACGTATTGAACCCCATAATGAAACCAGAAAAAACCAGCACCGATTCAAATGACGACGTGACGATGAAGATGATAGTGATAATCGCCTGCATATTAATCGCACGAGCCGGCACGCCCTTGGCATTCATTGCCGCCAACCATTCGAACAAGCGAAAATCTTCACCTACAACCTGCAGCACACGCGGCCCCGCCATCACCATCGCGCTGACGGTCGAAATCAACAGCAAAGACAATGTTATACCCATCAGCATTGCGCCACTGGGACCAAAACTCGCCTGCGCGACGATCACGCCGATATCTATCTGACCGGCCATATCAGCCATCGGCGCGGCATAAAGAAAGATGGCATTAAGGACAAGATACAGGACCATCACCAACACAGTACCCAACAACATAACTCGGGGGATGTTTCTTTGCGGTTCTTCAATTTCATTGGTGATGTAGGTGACAGCGTTCCAGCCGGTGTAGGCGTAGTTCACGTAGATCAAAGACACGGCAAACGCACCGCCGGAGATTAACGCCCAATCACCGGCGACGGGCAGAAAATTCAAACTCTGTGGTGTTTCAACCGAGAAATATACTGCACCACAAAAAATCACAATGAGCACAACCTTGATCAGGGTAAAGATCGTTTGGAAACGGCTACTGGTCTCTCGACTAAAGCCATGGGTGAAAGTTAAAAACAGCACTAAACCAACTGCCAGTGCTTTTTCATGCAAGGTAACCACACCTGACACGGCCGAGCTTAGGTAGCCCGCAAATGTCATCGCAGCCAATGCCGTCGGCGCAGCAAAACCTACTGTCGCCGAAACCCAGCCGGAAATGAAACCCGCGGCGGGGTGATAGGTCTCTCGCAAAAAATGGTATTCACCGCCGGAACGCGGCAATCGGGCACACAGCTCGGCATAGCTTAGCGCGCCACAAAGGGCAGCTAACCCCCCAACAAGCCACAGCAGCATCAAAGGAAAAACCGATTGAATATCTAGCAACTGGTAGCCCAAACTCGTGAACACGCCTGTGCCAATCATGTTCGCGACAACAACTGCTATGGCCGTATTGGGTGTAAACCGTGAAGAGGTTGTCATACTTTTATCATCAAACTTTTTCGTACATTAAATGTCACAGGCTACCCGTCACCGCATTGCGTTCAATGCGCGAGATAGGCTTTACCCAGATAAAGAGTGCGACTCACTCGTTGGTTCTAACTCGACTCACCGCTTGTTGCCAACCCTTGTAGCGGCTGTCCATCAATTCGGCTGAACGCTGTGGCGAAAACTTTTGCTGTAACTTCCATTTCGACTTCAGGTCATCCAAAGATTCGAAAATACCGACTTGTAATCCCGCCAAGAAACACGCGCCTAAAGCCGTCGTTTCAATCACCTCGGGACGATCAACTTCAACCTGCAACGTGTCAGCTAAGTACTGAATAACCCAATTGTTTTCGACCATACCACCATCGACCCGCAGTACATTTGTCTTAATACCGTCTGAACTCATTGCCTCAAGTAAATCTTTGGTTTGATAACACACGGATTGTAACGTTGCGGTGACGATTTCATTTACGCCCGAGTCTCGCGTCATGCCAAGCAATGCACCTCTTGCATCTGCATCCCAATAAGGAGCGCCTAAACCGGTAAACGCTGGCACCAGATAAACCCCCGCTGAATCCTCAGTCGCCTCCGCAATGGCTTCGGTCTCAGCCGCGTGAGAAATCATCTTAAGACTATCACGCAACCATTGCACCGCAGCACCGGCAACAAAAATACTTCCCTCGAGGGCATAAGTCACTTTGCCATTGAGCCGGTAACCTACGGTCGTTAACAGCTTATTGCTTGACTGCAATGCCTGCTCACCAGTATTCAATATCGCGAAACAACCCGTGCCATAGGTGCTCTTTAACATACCAGCGTCAAAGCAGCCTTGCCCAAACAGAGCACAATGCTGGTCGCCCGCCATACCTGCAACAGGAATCGACGCGCCAAATAAATGCTCCGCGGTGTCTCCAAAGGCTGCACTGGAATCCAATACCTCAGGCAATAAAGAACGGGGGATATCCAGTTTTTGCAGCAACTCGTCATCCCACTGTTGCGTGTGGATATTAAACAGGAGTGTTCTTGATGCATTCGTTGCGTCGGTCTTATGGTTTACGCCTTCGGTCAGTCGCCACAGCAAGAAAGTATCAACTGTGCCGAACGCAAGCTCACCTCTTTCTGCCCTATCTCTAACGCCTGGCACATTGTTTAAGATCCATCGCAATTTGGTTCCAGAGAAATAGGGATCAAGTAGCAGGCCTGTTTTTTGTTTGACGACATCTTCAAAACCCGCTGCTCGCAGGCTATCGCAATAATCCGCTGTTCGACGGTCTTGCCAAACAATCGCTTGATAGACAACTTCACCGGTGACGCGGTCCCAAACGAGTGTAGTTTCACGCTGATTGGTGATACCTATCGCGGCTATCGAAGCTGCTGGCGTACCCGTTTCTTTCAAGACATTGCTAACCGAGTCAATCGTGGTTTGCCATATTTCCTCAGGGTCATGCTCAACCCAACCATCATTAGGAAAATGTTGCGTGAATTCTTGCTGGGAGGTGCCAACAATGTCGCCCGCTTCCGAGAATAAGACGGCACGAGAACTCGTTGTTCCCTGATCGATTGAGATGATAAATTTTGCCATGTCGGACACTAACTTTGTATGAGACCTGACCATATCAAGCGCATGAAATCAGGTAAACAGTTGCTTACGCTGCTTAACCTCGTCGACGGCAATAACTTTGCCTTACTTCACTTGGATTGCTATCAATCAAGTCCGTTTAAACGACTGTCTCGGGTGCGGCAAGTCTACCCCAACGGCGATGCTAACAAAGTCATTGGCAAGATCAGGCTCGAACCGCCGATTCGCCTGAAGAGCAATTTTTTAGGCTGACTAACCCAGCATAGACAGGTATATTCAGGGTCAATTAAACGTCGTCACACAAGCACTAGCCCTTAGTGGCCCACGGAGAGACCATGTCAGATTCCGCACAATTACTCGCGCCATTCAGCCTCACTGACAATAGTGGCGTCGATGTGAGTTTCGATGGCGCACAACAGACTCTGCTGTGTTTCATCAAAGAAGATTGCCCCACTTGTCGTACCATTGTTCCCGTGTTGAAGGCCCTCGATGCGGCAGGCGTGAACATTGTCGTGGTTGGACAAACGGTGATAGGCAATAACAAGCTTATTGAAGAGTTCAATCTCTCTTTTCCCATACTCAATGATGAAAAGTTAAAGGTATCTTTCGCCTACGATATTGAAACAGTGCCGACACTCATTCATGCCGATAAAGACGGCAAGCAGGTTGAACGGCAGGAAGGATTTGTAAAAGCCGACTGGCAGGCTTTGACGCAAGGTTTAGTCGACGCCGATCTTGAACTGGACTGGGATAGGCTGCCTGACTGGCGTCCCGGCTGTGGCTCGTTGTCTGTCGACCCGATCATCGCAGACAAACTGCGCGCAGAGGCTGAAAACAGCCCGTTAAGAGCACGTAAGATTGAAATAGCACCGGCTGATGACGAATTCGAATTTATGTTCGACCAAGGCTTCTCTGACGGTTTGCCGATTGTACCGCCGACACCTGAGCGCGTCATCAGGATGCTGTCAGGTACAAGCCGTGACCCGCAGGAGGTGATTGCCAAGGTTGCGCCCAATCTGGCCGAGGCAACCGTCGAGAAGATAGCCATCAATGCTGTGATGGCGGGTTGTAAGCCCGAGTATTTACCGGTCGTTATCGCCTCCGTGCAAGCGGCTTGTACCGATGAATTCAATATTCACGGTGTGATGGCTACAACCATGGGTGCTTCACCAGTGATGGTGGTTAACGGACCCATTCGTGAAAAGCTGGGCATGAACATGAAGTTATCAGCACTCGGCCAGGGCAACCGAGCCAACGCAACTATCGGTCGTGCTTTGCGGCTCGTTATACGCAATATTGGCGGCGCGGTACCCGGCGGTACAGAGCGATCTACGCTGGGGAATCCGATGAAATTCACCATGTGTTTTGCCGAGTGGGAAGAGCGCAGCCCTTGGGAGCCATTACATGTCGAGCGTGGTTTCGAGGCGGATGAGAACGTCGTGACATTGTTTTGCATGACAAGCGGGCCAACATTGATTGCTGATCAAACCTCCCTAGAAGGCTCACAGCTCGCCAGTAGCATGGCCATGAGCTTGCAGAGTACGCATCATCCTAAATCCTACATGAGTTCAGACACGCTTTTAGTGGTTTGCCCAGAGCATGTTGATACCATCATGCGAACCAAAGGCTATACAAAACAGCGCCTCAAAGACGAAATCCTTGAGGCAACGCGAAAACCGACCAGAGAGCTGATTCAAGACGAACAATCAGGTGTTGGTATTCCAAAAGAGAAATTTGCGTCTATGCCCGAAGCGTTTCAGAATGGGCAACTGACAAAGTTTGCGTCAGCCAAAGATATCCATGTTGTTATCGCTGGTTCAGATGCAGGTAAGTTTTCAGGCGCCTTCCACGGCTGGGTAACCGGTCCGGGTGGCTCCATCGTCGTCTCCCAAAAAATAGAGGACTAATACATGACTACCATTTTGGATCCCACTAACGAGAAGGCTCCTGTCGAGAGACAGCTGGCCGCTAGACACGGAGAGATCTCCGGTCGGCTAGCGATTCTTGACATCGCCAAGCCGCGCGGCAACATCTTACTTGATAAGTTTGAAGTACTACTCGCCGAACGATTACCCAATGTAACGATCAATCGTTATCGAAAACCAACCTTCACCAAGCCAGCACCCGATGCGCTGCGGGCGGAAATAAAGGCAGAAAATGATTTCTTAATCGAAGGCCTCGCTGACTGAGGCTCCTGTACCACGTGCAGTTTGCATGATACGGTATGGTTCGAAATCCAAGGTATTCCTTCTGTAAGCGTTGCTTCAGAGGAGTTCTCCGAGGCTGCAGACATTCAAGCTAAGGCGCTTGGATTAAAGGATGCAAAGTGCGTCTTTGTTCAACATCCCATTCAAGATGCTACGGATGATCAAATGAAAGAAAAGGCCGAGGCAGTGTTTAACCAGGTAATTTCAGCGCTTACCAAATAAACATTCAAATGTGCATTCACCCACTCGACTTAAAATCACTCGACAAGTCGAGTGAGTGAATCATATTGCGAAACTATCCACGGCAACCCAAATCTCTAAACGTTTCGGTTCAATATCTTACCGATATGCTGATTGACCATTTTTGCGTTTGGATCTAATTCTTTTTGTACTTCAATAAAATCATCTAGGTGTGGATAAAGCTGAGAGAGTTGCTTGTAGCCTAAAGAGTGAACTTTACCCCAATGCGGCCGACCGCCGTACTTCCAAAATATGGGCTCAATGACATCAAAATAGGGCTTATAATCGTAACCCGCCATTCGATGGATCGAAATTGATGCCTTCGCCGACCCAGAAAACATACTAAGCCAACTATCGTCCGCTTCAATGACGCGATATTCCAGCGGAATCAAAGCATCGATGCCTAGCTTGGTCACCGTGTCTAATATTTCTCTGACGCACGCTAAACCATCTTCAACCGGCACCGAGTACTCCATCTCATTGAACCGGTCGTTACGTATATTGGTCAATGCAATATACGAGGCCTCTACCGCCTCTGACGGCTCAATCGCCTCAACCAGATAATTGATGACAGGACGACGCGCAAAGACCGGCAGGTTCGAAAGCACGCCAAATATATCACCTTGATCTTCTTCAGGTACCGGCGGTTTCAACTCTCCGTCTGTTTCTTTATGGGCAATGACCAGCGAGAAGTCTGCATGCAGAAACGGCATAAACTCATAATGCTCATATTCAAGGCAACGCTCAGCAAAGCTCTCAATGACAGTGTCAGTTTTTTCTACCCATGCCATACTTTTTAGCTTAAAAGGTTTGCGATTTTGAAAGCCTACTTCCGTCAACACACCTAATGCGCCAAGATTTGTTCGCGCAGCTTGGTATATTTCAGAATTTTTGTCTCGGCTTGCGTTAATCACTTTGCCTTCCGGCGTAACAAGTCGAACGCTAGTAACATAGGCCGAAAGAGAACCTAAACCTAACCCTGTGCCATGGGTTGAAGTAGCAATCGCACCGCCAATTGTTTGTCGATCGATGTCAGGTAGGTTAATCATCGCTTGGCCAATTTGATCTAACATCGGCCCTGAGTCACTCAACCGAGTGCCCGCTCGCAGCACGGCCGTTGTCGACGCATCGTCGTAAGCAACTACCCCGCTAAGGTTGTCAAGCACAACCAACGCGTCATTTGTCGGCACCAATGGCGAAAAGGAATGGCCTGCACCAACCGGTCTTACGCCGCCTGCGTTGCCCTTCATAAAGTCGGCAAGTTCTTGCTCTGTTTTAGGCGCGAAACGTTGAGCTGGGTTTGACTGTAAATATCCAGACCAGTTTCGCCAAGCTGTCGATGCGTGAGTCGCGGCGGCACCGGCAGCAAGGGTTTTTCCGAGTGGATTAAACGCGGCGACAAGCAGACTGGATGCCAGCAGTTTACGACGGGTAATACTCATGGCGCGCCTCGCGACATAAAATCGATCAGGATCCTGAAATCTGACTCGCTACAGTCCATACAGTATCCGAGTGGCGGCATACGGTTAAGACCTTGCAGTGTGTGCGCTAGCAAGACATCGCCACCCTGTTGCAAGCGTGGTTGCCAGGCAGCAGTATCACCGATCTTCGGTGCGCCACCCTCGCCGTTGACATGACACAAAGCGCAGCTTCGAACCCATTTTTGTTGAGCCTGAGCGGTTTCGCTCGCTGTAGGCTGCGACAGCAAAACACTCTGCGGCTCCTTAGTTTCGCAACCTGCCAACGTAATGACAGACAGCAACGTGATCGTTTTCACTAACGACAATCGCTTCACACTGTTGCCAGCTGACGTCAAAGCTCGCAGGCTGACAGCCTGTTTGGCGAAACCTTCAAAACAACTTTCCAACATGTGTCCCCAACCAAATTATTTGCCTAGCATGCCACTAAAATTCGACTGCACCTAATCTCTTTAGAGATTTGCGGCAAAAAAAACGCCGCTAAAAAGCGGCGTTTTCATCTTTCTAAATGGACCTAACTTACTGACCCATTCTGTACTCTAAGCCAATCTTGTACATCGCGCCGAAAGAGTTATGCGTGTATGCATCATAACCTAAGTCAACGCGTGCAAGAGGTGCTTGTTCGTCTGTGAAATTGATCGCAGAGAATGTTAACGCGGTCGAATCATCAAACAAGTTCAATCGATAGTGCAAGTCATAAGTTGTTTGAGAATCTACATCGAGGGTCTGTATAGGGGCCCCACGCTCGTCTTTGTACCCACTAGTGTGATTCACGTACAAAAGAACGTTGTGATTTTCAAGTGTAAACTCACCGAATACGCGACCTTTCGTGTCAGGTAGAGGACGAGCGCCTCGACCAGCATTAAGGAAGCCCGCTGCGTCATATGATTCTTGAACAACAGCACCATTCTTCTCATATTCGTCCTGTTCATACTGAAGCGTGTGACTGACGTCCGCACCAAATGAGAACTGACCAACTGAACTATCAAGAGTGTAGTTAATAAACAAGTCAACACCCGATGTTTCGATTGCAGGGCCATTAACAGATTGAACTACAATTCGCTCAATACCTGAACCAGCACAGCTACCGTCATTACTACCACCTGTACAGAAAATCTGATCCTGAACAGCGGCCTTCGAATTGCCACCTGCCTGATAAGCGTCTACTAGCGCATTAAAGTCTTCTAGGACAATAGGGTTATCGAAATCGTAGTTCCAGTAATCAACAGTAACCGTCAAGTTGTCAGTGAAGTTCATCACTGCACCAATGTTATAGGTAAACGCTTGCTCTGGTTCAAGATCAGGGTTACCGACTGCATCAATCGCTTTAAATGCTGCCGTAGGGCCAACATAAGACAGACCTGTTACAGCATTTGGGCTGAGTGAATCAATATCAGGACCACGGAATGTAGTCTGAACAGAACCACGCAGGGTTAACCAATCATTAACAGTATAACGACCAGCTAACTTAGGATCGAAAGTATCTGTTTCGCCATAAGATTCATAGCGAACCGCTAATTGAACATCGAGATTTTCACTCATATCCATTGCTGTTTCAAAGAAAAATGCGTGCACGTCTTGGCCTGTATTTACAGGACGACCGCCACTCAAGAAGCTTCGAAGACCCGTTTGAGCCGCGCAATCAGTTTGCCCAACAAAAGCACATGGGTTGATGTTCAAGTTAATCAAATCATCTAACTCAGACTTGATTTGCAGATCACGATACTGGTAACCCGCAGCCCAAGCTGCTTCGCCACCAGCAAACTCGCCCTGGAATACTGCGTCTATGACGAGTAGTTCAGACTGAGTTTTGGTCAAAGAAGTATCATCAAGATAAGCTAGCACTTCAGCGCTGTTTGCTACTGCAGCATTATAGCTAGGATTGGCAACACCAAAGGTTGCTTCAGCATTAGACACTGGAATCGCATTTGAGAATGGGTTGTAGTAAAGACATCCATTCGCTCCAGCAGTCGCGCCGTTTGTCTGAAGTACACCTGACGTAGACAGGTCAGCAGCACAGTTTTCACCGCCGAAACCGTTGAATGCCAACTTAGTCCTGCCTATCTGAGCATCAACACCTTCAAGTTCGCCTTCGTTTCGAGACCAACTGACGCCAACGTCCCATCCAATACCGTTTTCAAACTCGCCATCTAAAGTAGCAGCGACTCGATAAGTATCATATTCACGCTTTGCTTCACGACCAGCTGAGGCGCCAACACCGACAATTCGACCGTAGAAAGTTGCACCTGTACCACTTGTGGAGATCGTCTCATCTCCAGGGGTGGTGGGATCATCAGGACGAGTAATTGTTGGGGTAATGTACTTGTCAAACTGAGGAAATTGAGAGGCCATGTCGAGCAGACCAGGGTGGTCATTTGGGACAGTCTGAATGTCACCGAATAACGCCTGTGGTGGATAAGATGGCGATGTTTTCCATTCCGGCACATCTACTTTCGAGTAGAGGAATTCCGCGTGGAAGTTCATGCCATTAGATAGTTCACCGTTGATTTCAGAGAACAATTGGTACCGTTCTTCTTCTTCAATCGCGTTATCAAAATCTGTATATCTGAACCGACAGAAAATAGATTGGTTCACACCACCTAAAGCGGCGCAATTAGGATCCTTTGTTCCATTCGGAGACAAAAGAGGTAGAGCGCCAAAAGTTGAGGCTGAATCTGCAGGGTCAAAATATACGCCTGGGTTACCAATAGAAGAGAAACCACCTTGGTTGTTTTCAGAGTAGGGCACCTGAGAATTTTCAATCTCTCGTAGGCTCAATTCAGAACGCGTTTCATAACCGAACGAAGTGACCCAATGCATGTTGCCGAAATCTTTACCGAAGATAACACCAAAGTCTTGGTTGCCATCACTGCCATCAATTTCCTGATGCGACGCTGAGAACTCAAGACCTTCGAAATTCTCACGGGTCAAGAAGTTTACAACACCAGAGATTGCGTCAGAACCGTAGGTTGCCGCAGCACCCTCTTTCAGTACTTCAACACGCTGAACGGCTAATTTTGGAATGCCGTTAACATCTACGAATCGGCCGCCTGGCAGACGCGCAGAAATTGGTGTTTGACGTTTACCATTAATTAGAACCAACGTCCGAGCTGCACCTAAGCCTCGAATGTTAACACTTGCTACACCTTCCGATGCATTAGATTGAAACTGGTTTGACTCACCATCAACACCAGAACTGGCGCTTAGACGTCTAACCATCTCAACGATACTTGGCGCACCCTGCTTCGCTAATTCTTCTCGCTTTAAAACTGTTACAGGCGATTCAGAATCAATCGGCGTACCTTTAATAAATGAACCGGTGACGATGACTTCTTCTATCTCATCCGCACCGAAAGCTGTTGTTGCTAAACATGCCGACATTATTCCTGTCGTTGCAAGTTTAACCCATTTGGATCTTCTCATAAGTCCCCCTTAAAGCATCCAATTCGACAATTATCCGCGGATTTAAAATTCCACGGTTGCCGCAATATACTGTTCATACAACTGAGTTACAACCCACAATTCGTACTTATACTCGTCAGTTTATGTGGGCTGGGGTCAATGAAATAGCTGAGTGACGAAAAAAAGGCAACCATTCACACACTTAACCATCTTGATCCAGCTACGAATAAGTCGGTAGCACTGACATTATTTGTGCAATATCCTCTAAATCAATCGTGGGAAAAAGTCACAAACAGCCCGCTGATTCTCTGTTTTGTTTGCTCTCATAGCACGCATGTAAGCAACGCAACTGCTATTATTAAGGACTAATGACTGTTTTTAGGACCCAACAAGATGATAAGGCTTCTACTTCTAGCGACCGTTCTAGTCCTTTCGGGCTGCATTTCCAGCCCCGGCACCATTAGTGCGGTCCAAGAAGAATGTTGTGGTGACGTCCCTACCAATACCTATCAAAACTTTTTGATTGATGCGCAGCATATCCCTGCTTTCTTAGGTCCAATTATTGTCAGCAATTTTAGTGTCGCAATGGCGCAAAAAGGCTATCAACCCGAATCAGCAGCGCCGAGTGATTTAACGATCGTGCTGAGATTCAGCAAAGAGCATGATGCAATAATGATAGAAGAGCAGAGTAAAGATACCTTTAGCGAGAGCATTGGACCCGGCGCAAATGTTTCCTTTATGGCCATTATCTCTATCGAAATTTTTGATAATAGCCCCAACCTTATATGGAAGGGCCGAGTGGAGAGGTTCCATGATGTCGGTCACGGCGAGTACATGCATACCGGCAATGCCTCTATCGCTTTTTATGACGCATTCCTTCGCGCCCTAGAGTCCTTTCCTGACAATGACAACTTTATACCTGCGCAGTAAAAGACTTAAATAACAACGGTTCGTTAGAATCCAGCGAAACCAGCTTCAAAGCCTAACCGCGAAAAGCGGCAAGGCATCTTTCTCTGGCCTCAGCTAGGTCAACCATTGGCTCAGGATATCCCGCATCAAGCAGTTGTTGATGACCGGGTTTATGCAAAACTTTGCTTGGAACGTCTGCTAATGCAGGTATCCAGTGCTTGATGAACACCCCCTGCGCATCAAATCGCTGGCTCTGTCGAGTCGGACTCAAAAAACGAAAATAAGGCGCAGCATCTGTCCCTGTTGACGCCGCCCACTGCCAACCGCCGTTATTAGAGGCAAAGTGCCCATCAATCAACTGACTCATAAAATAACGCTCACCCCAGCGCCAATCGATTAACAAATGCTTACTCAGAAATGTCGCGGTAAGCATTCTCAGCCGATTGTGCATCCACCCCGTTGCGTTAAGTTGATTCATAGCCGCATCAACCATTGGAAAGCCGGTCGTGCCATTTTTCCAGCGTTCAAATTCTTCACTATTATGTCGCCAAGGGACATTTTCCGTGTCCTCTTTAAACGCCAACCCCTTGCATATTTTGGGGAAGCCCCACACAACATGCAGATAAAATTCTCTCCAGATCAATTCACCGATCCAGGTTCTAATGCCATCAGAAATACCGTCGAAAGGTGGCGGCATGCCTTGCGTTGCCGCTTGTAAACACTGACGCGGCGATAACAGGCCAACATTCATCGCCGCTGAAAGTTTGCTGGTACCTTCGATGGCAGGGAAATCTCTTGTATCGCGGTAGGCATCAACCCTTTCCGATACAAAATCGCTCAAAGAAGACAACGCTGTTGCCTCATTTGACGCCCAATTTGATATGTCGACGGGTGTGACTTGAAATAGCTCAAGACTATTTTGCTCTAAGACTTGCTCAATCGCGGCGCTAAAGGATTGAGGAGCACGCGCCTTGGGTTTTGGTAAAGGCAACATATCTTGATAATCAAGCGTATCGAGCACCCGATTACGGAAGGGAGTGAACACTTTGTATATTTGTCCTTGCAGCGTTCTGACCGTACCAGGCTTTAGAAGCACAGAGCCATGGTAGCCATGCATGTTTTGGCTCGGTAGCAGCTGACGAACAGCTTCGTCTCTGTGCGCTTCATCCACGCCATATTCATGATTGAAATATATGTGCTGAGCCGCAAGTTGATTCGCCAAGCCCTGCAGTTTTTCCGGCACCTGTTTGAAGATATCAACAACAAGGACAATTAAGGGCACATGTAGCGCTTTGAGAGAAATTGATAGACAGCGAAGCGCTTCGTGAGTGAGCTGCATTCTGCCGCGAGAAAGATGGTGTTGCTGCCACTGTCCCTTTGCCACAATAAATACCCCGGCGACAGAACCGCCGTCCATTGCAGCATTTTTACAAGCTGCAACCAGTGCTTGATTATCGTGAACTCTTAAATCATTACGAAACCAAACTAAGTGATCGATCGATTGCACTGCCATTAAATGTTATTTCTCAAACGAAGTTCTTCAGGATATGGGGACATAAACACTTGCGACCTTATGTACGGGTTAGGATGAACGTTAAAAAGATGCTGCAGCATCTTCATGGGGACAACTAATGGCACTAATCCAGTCCTATAATCGTCGATACATCGATCGACATCCACCTTCTCTATCGAAGAAATGGTCCGCTTTAGATAGCCTCGGATGTGCTGCATCGTATTGGTTAGCCCACTTCGCTTCGCCGGGTTTTTAAGTGACAACATCAACAGATTGATAAACTGCGCTGACAAGACGGCAATATCAACTTTACCGGCTTCAGCTAACAATCGACCAATTTCTTTGTAAGCTGGTATATCGTGAGCCATCACGAGGTATTTGTATTGTGAGTAGAACGTAATAAGTCGGTGCGCAGTCATTTCATCATGCTGTAGTTCTTTCCAATCACGGTAAACATAGGCTCTGACAAAAAAATTCTCTCTGATTCTTGCATCGTTGAGGCGCCCATCTTCTTCGACCGGCAACAGCGGTTCGATTCGTAACAGCTCCGCCACGAACCCACCTTGACCCTTGTGGTGCGATACATTGCCATTCTCGTTATAAACCTTAACGCGCTCGGTACCGCAGGAAGGCGAACCCTTCACTAAAATGTAACCGGACAAATCAGTGTTGCGTTGCAAAAAGCTCTGGGCTGCCTTTTGTAGCTTATTCGTAAAATCTTTGGTTTGCGTTGAAGAATCTTTAACCCGAACTTGGCCCTCTTCATCAACCAGTCTTATCGGCTCCCTTGGCACACCTAGCCCAATTGACACCTCAGGACAAAAGGCAACCAGTTCAGCAACAGAGGCTACGGAATCCATAAAAGGGTTATGGCGCTTTGCATCACCACTGTATCGAACGGGGCTGCCTACGATGCAGGCCCCAACGCCTAATTTCAACAAACTGATGTCTCCAACTGGTTATAAACCAAATTTACTGCCAACCCCAATATACGCGCAACAGCGGAGATCAGTTCTTCCCTTGTTTGCAAGTTTTTGCATTCCTACAATTGCCACTCACATTTCCCTAGCTATTCTACAACAGAACGCATCAGCCAGCGCAGAGGCTGAGTAAGAAAACCGATGAATTCTATGCTGACACATGGGCTGCAGACGTCGGCAATGGTATCGAAATCAACGGCTACTTTGGCTACGGCACCAAGACAGAGGCTGGCGTCTCGGCAGGACTCGGCTTTACAAGTTTCTACTTGATCGGAGAATTTGATGACACCTATTAAGAAATTAACCTAGATCTTGACTAAAACATTATTGGTCTTGAATACTCTGTTGGAAATACAGCAACTTCGGTGGTTCAGAAAAAGATTACAACTTCCTTGCACTAACGGTTGCTTTGGAAAAAGGCCTCTATGGCACTTAAGATACCGTCGTCGATAATTTTGATGTCGACGATATTGAGCGCGGCTATCGCATGACCATCGCTGACAACGATTTCGGTATCGCCGCAACTTATGCGAGTGACAAGTTATAGGACCAAGTGATCAGTAACGGAGCTACTAAAGAAGGTGAGTCCATAGTTTTCACGATCGGAAAATCTTTCTAAACAATACAAACACCATAAATTGAATAATAGGGCCTCTTGCAGGGGCCTTTTTTTGACCAATATTGAAATAATAATCGCCTGTAGCTTTTATTAACTGACTCCAGATTGAAACTAGTTAAGAAACGTCCTTTTGCGTTACCATGCGACCCACACAAAATCATAAAAGGGGAATAACGAATGCTGGACTATCTTGCTCTAGGCATACTCGTTTTTGCAGGGGTCACGCTTTTTTACCTTATCATTGTGATTCACGATATCCCTTACGAAATTGCCAAACATCGAAATCATCCGCATCAAGATGCGCTGCATGTCGCTGGCTGGGTTAGCTTAGTAACTCTGCATGTCATCTGGCCGTTCCTTTGGATATGGGCAACCTTGTACCGCGAAGATAGAGGTTGGGGCTTCGATAACGAAGGCAGTAATCGCAACGATGGCAAGCTAAACACAAACTTAGAAGAGCGTGTAAGAGAGCTTGAAGATAGGCTTCTACAGTTAAACGAAACAGCCAGTGTAAACACAAATGAGGGAGCGCCATAATGGATCTGTTACTTATCCTTACCTATGCAGCTCTCTGCGTTGTCATATTCAAAGTTTTTAATTTACCACTCAACAAATGGACGGTTCCAACAGCTGTACTCGGCGGCGTGCTACTCATCGGCACACTCATTTTTGCAATGAACTACAACCATCCTTATTCAGAGGTTAGTCGCGAGTACTTTGTGACGACCCCTATTGTTCCCGGAGTTTCGGGCATCGTCACAAAGGTGCATGTAGCGCCAAATCAGCGACTGGCCAAAGACGACGTCATGTTTCAAATCGATCCAATTCCCTACGAAAATAAGGTAAAGCAGCTTGATGCTCAGCTCGTAGCCGCACTCGATGACCAAGTTCGCGCCAAGGAACTCATGGCAAAAGGCGTTGGCAGACAAAGGGACTTGGATATCGCAGATGCGCAGGTTGACTCTCTAGAAGCACAAATGAATTCCGCTCAGTATGATTTAAGTCGCACCACTGTTCGCGCACCAGGTAACGGATACGTTACCCAATTCTCACTCCGCCCAGGCATCATGGCAGTATCGATGCCACTGCGCCCTGTCGCTGTTTTCGTTCAAGACGAGAGCGGCTACCTTATTGCATGGTTTAGGCAAAATAGTATGCAGAGACTGCAAGTCGGACATGAAGCGGAAGTCGCCTACGATGGCATTCCGGGCACTGTCTTTAAAGGTCAAATCCAAGCTGTGTTACCCGTATTAGCCGAAGGTCAAATTCAGCCTACAGGTAATCTAATTACCATATCCTCCCGGCAACCCGGCAGGATACCTGTAAGAATTCGGATAACAGATGAGCGCCTTGAGAACTACACGATCCCCGGCGGCGCTTATGCCCAAACCGCCGTCTATAGTGATCACCTTCATCACGTCGCCATTATGCGACGCATTTTATTACGCATGTCATCGTGGATGAATTATCTCTTTCCCTTCCATTAGATAAAAGCCGAAACTTTTAGCCTGACAACACTGGATTAAAACTCGATCGCGGCCGGTGAATTGACTTTTTAAAGCGTCAATTCACCTGATCATCTACTTTCCTTGAAAACAACGCGTTATTATCCAACCTCACCGCAATTGAAGATATGTCATGTTAAACAATCAGGTAGCAAACACTGTCATCGATCACGCCCTAAGCTTGGGCGCAGATTTCGCTGAACTTTTTATCGAGCGTAATCAGGTTAATGCCATCAATAGCCTCAGCAGTGAGGTGCAATCTGTTCAGTCCGGCATTGATTTCGGTATCGGTATCCGAATGATTTATGGCAATAAGGTACTCTACGGGTATACCAACAAGAATGATGAGACAGAGCTGAAGAAGATCGCCAGCGCGTTGGCTGCAAAAGATCTACGAGACCCGACCACTAGCTCAACAAGCTTTAATTTTATTGGACCGACAGACCTACATCCTGTCGGTTTACCTCTTTCACAAGGCTCTGAAGTAGCAAGTAAAGTCGCTTACCTGCTTAAAGCTGACGCAGCAGCTCGAAAAGCAAGCAATTTGATTTCACAAACCCGCGGTATCTGTATGCAGCGCCAACAAGCGATTGAACTATTCAATAGCGAGGGCCTTCACACATCTGATACTCGCCACTACATTCGAACATCTCTAACAGCGATCGCTTCTGACGGCAGTGAACAAGCAACCGGCTCAAGGACAGAGGGCGGATTACAAGGTTGGGAAATACATGAACACATCGATGCAAGTGCGACCGGTGACGAAGCAGCACGACAAGCATTGGTCAACCTCAGCGCAAAGCCTTGTCCATCAGGTCGGATGCCAGTAGTTATCGGTAATGGTTTTGGTGGCGTTATTTTTCACGAAGCTTGCGGCCACCTACTCGAAACAACCTCCGTCGCGAAGAAAGCATCCGTATTTCATGATCAGATGGGTGAAATGATCGCCCACTCTGCCGTTAGTGCAGTTGACGATGGCACGCTGACGAAAGAATGGGGTTCGATCAACATAGATGACGAAGGTATGGAAACCCGCAAGACACAGCTCATCAAAGACGGCAAGTTAACAAGCTTTTTGGTTGATCGGTTGGGTGCACAGCAGACCGGGTTCGATAGAACAGGTTCAGGACGACGTGAGTCTTATAAATTTGCACCGGCATCTCGCATGCGGAACACTTTTATTGAGGCTGGCAAGAATAGCTTCGAAGATATGATCAGCTCAATGGAAAGAGGCATCTATGCTTCTCATATGGGCGGCGGTTCGGTTCAACCTGGCACCGGTGAATTCAATTTTGCTGTGACTGAGGGCTACTACGTCGAAAACGGCAAAATTCAACATCCTGTCAAAGCAGCAACCCTCATTAGCACAGGTCCCGCTGTGCTAAGAGAAATATCTATGGTCGGCTCCGACTTTGCCCTTGCATCGGGTATGTGTGGTTCCGTCTCTGGCGCTGTACCAACATCCGTGGGGCAAGCAACCTTGAAAGTCGATGATATTTTGGTTGGAGGAAACGCATAATGTCAGCTCAACCAAACGACAATCAAAAGCTCGCTGAACATGTGCTTTCAAAAGTAAAATCTTCAGGGGCCACTGGCGACCTGATAGTTGATGCAGGTGAATCGTTATCGCTAAAAGCGCGAGATGGCGAACTCGAAGAATACAAAGTCACCTCAAGTCAGATATTCGGCCTTAGGGTTATCAAAGACGGTCGAGTCGGCACAGCTTACAGTGAAGCCAGCGATTCAGACGCACTTGACTCGATGGTCGAGCAGGCACTTATTAATGCGAGCTTTGCCCGCGTTGAAGAGTTTGAGAAAATCTCAAACAGTGACGACACGTTAGCAACGGATAATGCGCTGTTGTGTCCATCAGACGCCGTCAGCATTGACGAAAAAATTGAGTTTTCGCTGGCTCTAGAAAGCAAACTGGCAGGCATGGACAAAGTTAAAAATGTGCCCTACAACGGCGTTCAAGACGTGACAGGACAACGTCAAGTGTTCACCAGTAACGGCCTCAATGCTCAATCGAAATCAAGAACCTGTCTGTCGTTCGCTTATGCACTCGTTGAAGAGGGCGACGTCAATGCGATGGAAGGACTTGGCCAAGCGGCGAGAATATTTCCGGCCCTCGACGCAGATACGCTGGTAAAACAGGTACATCTCAACACGCTAAGCATTCTTCATGGCAAGCCGGTCCCCAGCAAGCACTACGACGTGATTTTTAACGCTGAAACACAGGCTGAGGTTTTTCACGTCTTCGCCTCAATGTTTTCTGGAAAATCAGCGAAGGACGGTGTTAACCCAATGCGTGACAAGGTTGGAGAAGCCATTGCAGACCCCCGCCTGACAATTTTAGACAATCCCAGTCTCACTGACGGGTTTGGCTATGCGCTGTTCGATGCAGAAGGGACGGCAACCGATAAATTGGCACTAGTCGACCAAGGTAGCTTGGCCTCATTGATACACAATAGCGCCACGGCCGCCTACTTCGACACGCAATCAACCGGACACGCAAGTCGAGGGCCAAAGTCCACCTTGGGTGTCGGTCTTCATCAACTCGAAATTAAAGCAGGAACCGATAGCGATTCATCACTCAAGGCCGGTACCTACCTTGAACTGGTTAACTTGACGGGACTGCACTCTGGTGCGAATCCGCTTTCCGGTAACTTCAGTTTTGGCGCATCCGGCTACCTCTGCAGAGATGGCATTCGCGGCCAAGCCATACGTGGCATTACTGTGGCCGGTAATTTCTTCGAAATGTTAAACAAGATTGCAGCCATCGGTGACACGCCAATTTGGGATTGGGAGCACTCGTCACTAATGCCAAGCATCCGTTTTTCCGATGTTGCCATTTCTGGCTAAGCGCCCGCTATCTGCCATCGACAACCTGCAATGTTAAGGGGGTAAACCGTCATATAGGTGCCCCTTTGATGCAAACATCAATCAACCAATCGACCCTTTTCCCTTCCTTTTAAAAAAAAACCGGCGCCCTCTTGAATCTTTACGTTCTCACCTTACAAAGGGTTTAGGACAGATCAGTATTTAAAGTTTCAAATCATTCAAGAGGACAACCCATGAACCAGCTTAAATCATTTAATTCACTTAACAATCTACACCGAGAACTCAGTCGTGTTTTTGATTCACGCTATCCATTCGAATCAACTCAGACGACTGATTACGACTGGCAACCGCATGTTGATATTACAGAAACCGAAACCGCCTATAAGGTTCATGCTGAAATCCCAGGCGTCAGTCCGCAGGATGTAGATGTAACTCTGCACAACGGTATCTTGACCGTAAAAGGTGAAAAGACGACGACTCATGAACATGAAGAAGGTGAAACTAAACATAGAGAACGCACCTACGGATCGTTCTCTAGACAATTTAGTTTACCGGAAACCACCGATGAAGACGGCGTTAAGGCAAAGGCAGTCAACGGGGTTCTAGAAATAGAAATTCCTAAAGTGCGAGCCAAACAACCACTGAATATAAACGTGACCTCTAGCGACTAATAGTCGGAAGTTGTGACGACCAACTAAAAAAACAATGAGGAGACAACGTCATGTCTAATTTAAATCAAATTACCCACAACCTTCGAGACTCTGTTGACCATCTTGCTGAGGGTTGGCAACAAATGTGGAACAAGGGCAAGAATGCCATTACACGTTTCACGCCAAAGCCAGCAGACGATTCAGCGCAATCACCAATTCGACTTTCCAATCGTTGGGGCGTGTTGTCGGCGGAACTGAAAGAAACTGCGTCAAAAATTACAATTATGCTTGAAGTACCCGGTATGGAAAGCGATGACTTTGATATTCAAATCGATAAGAGCTCCCTTCGTGTCAGTGGACATAAGGCTTACGCCTCCGACAAAAACGAAGGTAAATACTTTATTACTGAACGCGCCTACGGCCAGTTTGAGCGCGTCATCCCATTGCCTTGCGAGGTTGATGACGATGGCGCAGAAGCAAGTTACAAAAAGGGCGTACTTGAGTTAACACTGCAAAAACATCGTTCAGCAAAACCCAGAAAAATCACCGTCAGCTAACCCTTCACAACCAGAGCAGACTCCGAAAATGAGTCTGTTTTGTTTGTTCCAACCGACCTGTATCCTTAGCCTTTAACCTGACAGGCTACAATTATGTCCGAAGCAAACACCGTTCATCAAGCGCTGACGAAAGGCGACGGGTACTTTCTGCTCGAAAACCTCATCAGTACTGAAACCGCTGACAAAATAAGATCGATCGTCTTAGATAAATTGTCCGAAGGCACGGAAATGGCTAAAGGTGATATCAACCTGTCAAATCTCCTCTCTCACGGCAGTGAATTCGAACAAATCGTAACCAACCCTCGCCTCTTGGCTATTGCGCATAGCCTGCTGGGTCCTGACGCGAAACTGGCGGCATTCACAGCAAAAACATTAATGCCCGGCGGAGACGCCGGACGACTCCACATCGACTACCCCTATTGGGCAATGGACACAGGTATGCCAGTCGAACCCGCTCTCATGATGCAAGTAATTTGGATGATGAATCCATTCAATACAGACAATGGCGGCACTTGGATTCTACCGGGCAGTCAGAAATTTGCAGAACACGTTGACAAAGAAAAATTCGAGTCCGAGGCAATTCAAGCCACCGGAAATGCCGGTGATGCAATCGTTAGTCATGGGCAATTGTGGCACCAGACTGCGGTGAACCGATCCGATAAACCAAGAGTCGCTATTTTGATTAATTTTTCTCAACTCGCCATAAGACCCCTGACCGAGCTAGGCCCATTCAGCGACGAGTTTTTAGACAGGGCGAGCCCTGAACTAATGAATCTTCTTGACGTCAATTTTCGCGAAGCACTTATGGCAAGACTTAAACGAAACTATTCTTAGCCATCACGAATGAGTTAATGAGACGAATATTTGAAGGGTTACCGAACTGAAATTATGGCCATTAAACCGATCAAGATAACGATCCAACCCAACACATAAACAGCCGTCGCTTTTCTTGCCTTCAACTTATCGTGGGTCTTGCGAGGCGACACGCCTTTTAAAAGAAACACAACTTTCGCTGACAGGTTGACGGAAACAATGTTGATCGCCAACAATAATCCCGCATTGACGGCTAAATCGATCCTGCCACTACCTAGGTAAATGCCTGCTGTCGCAGCGGGTGGCAGCAACGCAACCGCCACCATGACTCCAACCAGAACACTTGCCATGCCGGAGCTTAATGACAATGCCGCCGCTGCACCCGATGCTAATGCCAAGAAGACAGAGGCGAAGTTACTTTCGGTACGAACCAGAAGCTCATGGCTATTGAAGTCGCTTGGCCAGTACATGCCCAGCAAAATCGACAAACAAACTGAGACTAAAATACCGACACCGAGTGTGCGCACCGATTGTTTAACCAATTCCCAATCACCAAGAGCCGTACCAAGACTGAGCGCAAGGTTTGGTGACAATAACGGAGCGATCACCATCGCTCCGATAATGACAGCGACATTATTTTCGATAAGGCCTACGCCAGCAACAACGGTCGACAAAAGAATCAGTACAAGATAGTTAACATCTAAGATTGAATTCTTTCCAATCTCATTTAAGAGATATTCTCGCGTACTGTTTGAAGTCCGCTCTGTAAGGTTTGTTTCGTCACTAGAAGAAGTTAACGATGTTTCTACACCTAACACGACGACGCTAGCTGTTGGTTGCGCGCCTAGGGTCGTTTGCAGTGCATCCAATACCCACTGTAATTTGTGATCGGGGACAACAAGACGCATTTGCTGCATGCCGCCGTCGTCCATCGCTCCGAAATGACTGCTATGGGCCTTAGCTTTGTCGGCTATTGCTTTGATTGTATGAGCGCTGCCATTGTTAGCAATTATCTCAACGTACTTCATGTTCTAATCCCATACCGATATCCGTCGTCGTACCCTAGAGTACAAGATTTTCAAACCTAACATTCAATTTTGTCAGTGAGTTTTGCTGTTACACTCGACGCCACTAAATTCACGAAAACATGTAGGAGTATACAAATGGCTATAAACGTTACTAAAGGCGCAATTGATCTTGGCATCGTCACCAAGGATGCGCAGCCTCTCATCAAATTCTATTCCGATACGTTAGGTTTACCTGTCGCCGGCGAGATGGATATGCCAGGTGGTGGTCACATGACAAGATTGAGTTGCGGTGAGACGACACTGAAGATCGTTGTTAATGGTCGAGAACCTAAAGGCACATCAGCGCCCGGTGGTATCGGCGGAGCACCCGGCTTTAGGTACTTCACAATATCCGTCGACAATTTAAAAGACGCAACTGCAGAATGTGATGCGGCGGGTTACAAAGTCGCTGTTGCACCGACTGAAATTAGACCTGGCGTAACGATTTCTATGATCGAAGATCCCGATGGAAATTGGGTCGAACTTTTACAGATGGATTAGCAAAACGCGTATCACGGTGTTTATTTTTATAAACAGGCACCGTGATAATTGCTGCAATAAGCACTGAGACAAGCACTGCATTTCGAACGCTCACAACACCCACATTTCCAAAAACAAACGTACTAGGCTAGTCTCACCTTTTGTATTTTTGGACGTCAATGATGAGTCAGTACGATGCGGAGACAGCTGTGTCTCGACAACGCGAGCACGTTTGGGCCGGCACCTTAAGTCCTGCTTGGAACATAGGAGATAACCCGAACGGCGGTTATCTTGTCTCGATAGCACTCAATGCTTTACGACAATCTGTCAGTCATCCCGATCCGGTTTCTGTTACTACTCACTACCTTCGTCCGGGCGTCGCGTTACAACCTTTTGAGGTTAAGGTTGATATTCTTCGGACCGGTCGCACGCTTACAACAGCAAGAGCTACGCTGATTCAAAATAATAAAACCTGCCTTGAAGTGCTTTCAGTTTTTGGCGATCTCAGCCAGAACCCGGGGGTCGATTCGATTCTAAAAATACCCGCGCCCAGCGCCGTCGCACCCGACAAATGCGAACAACGCTCCGAAGATACACAGGGAATAGACCTGCCTATTCTCGATCGTTTAGACACTCGCCTACAGCCAACCACTGCGACAGACAACCCCAAGGCTGAAATAAATGGTTGGATTCGTTTCTTGGATGGCCGAGACCCAGACGTCAGTGCCTTACTGCTATTTTCAGACGCCTTCCCACCTTCACTCTTTAATGTACTTGGGGTGATTGGTTGGGTACCGACAATTGAGTTGACGGTGCATGTGCGGAAACGTCCTGCACCCGGCTGGATACAAACTCAGTTTCGTACAGAAGATTTACAGCAGGGTCGCATGATTGAAAATGGCTTGTTATGGGATAGTACTGGCCAGCTTGTTGCTCAAAGTCGACAAATTGGTTTGGTCTTGAAAAAGTAACGCTAGGCAATAGCTTTACATGATCCTCACAGTCAATCATTGGTAGGTTTGCAAAATGCGCGGAAGCCTAAATTACAACATCGAGGAAGTCGACATTGATGGCAGCATCATGGAGGTATTCATGTTTTCGCCGAGCGGCGATCGACCGTCGCCTGGCTTGATACTAGCGCAACACATTCCTGTTGGTCATGCCGGTTTAGAAGACGACACATTCACATTAGTTACTGCGCAGAGGTTTGCTGACGCTGGTTTTCACGTCGCGGTCCCTTTTATATTCCACTGGTGGCCGAAGGACGGCGAGATGATGGACAAAGCTAAGGCAAGTCGCGACGAGTTAACGCTCAAGGACCTGAATGCTACGTTCGAACTACTCACCAGCCGAGCAGACGTTTTGCCCTCAAAAATAAGCATTGTCGGGCACTGCTGGGGCGGTCGCGTCGCTTGGCTAGGCGCTTGCCACATGCCAAAACTTGCTGCATGCGCAGTTTTTTACGGGGGCCGAGTTAAGTTACCGATGGGCACCGAGCATCCCGCGCCAATAAAGCTTGCCGGAAACATAAGATGTGACATCATAGGATTTTTCGGCAACGATGATCAGAATCCGACCGCCGCTGATGTAGATGACTATGAGGCCGCACTCATCGAAGCAAATGTAAGTCATACATTCTACCGCTATGATTCAGCAGGTCATGCCTTCCAGAATTTTCCAAGCGCTGAGCGCTATAACGCAGACGCTAGTGAAGATGCCTGGACCAAGGTCATCGATTTTTTAAAACAAGTTCTTAACAAGTAATGCGACACGCCGTGATTCTAAAACCTTCTCATTATATGACCAAAGATTGCATCAAGATAAATTTTTTCCTGCTGTTGATAGTTTCGCTATGTAGCAACATCGCCAGCGCCGATAACGCATTTAACGATATGTTGGTATTAGCAGAACAAGGTAATGCCTACGCGCAAAATTATGTCGGCAGAGCATACAGAACTGGCGATGTCGTCATCCAAGACTCCACTAACGCGGTCGAATGGTTTAAGAGAGCTGCCGTGCAAGGCGATAGAAATGCAAAGTACAATTTGGCGATGGCCTATTGGACGGGCGATGGCATCGAACAAGACCAGACGGCGGCCATACCGCTCTTGATTGATTCAGCCGAAGCCAATCATAGTAGTGCCAGTTTCATGCTAGGGACGATCAGTGAAGAAGGTGTGTGGTTAGAGAAAAGTTACACCGCAGCTATGACCTACTATAGGCAAGCCGCGAATAGTGACGTGCCAGAAGCCTATTTCAAAGTTGCTCAGTTACACGATCAAGGATTAGGCACTGCTAGACATTACCAAAATGCGGTCAATAACCTAAACAAAGCCATAGCCCTGGGCAACGATCAAGCGAAAGCCTATCAATCGACAATGTTCTTTCGAGGCTGGTCTATACCAAAGGCGCAGGATTCAAGACTCAATTGGTATGCCGAGGCTACTGCGGCCGGTTATGCCGATGCACAAACAGAACTCGCGTTATTATTGATCAAAGGTGAAGTACTCGAGCAAGACCCTGCGCTTGCCGCACGTTGGTTAACCCGCGCAGCGGACCAGGACTATGCACTTGCGCAATACCATCTCGCGCAAAGTTACGTTCGAGGTTTAGGCGTGGAAAGGGATATCCCTTTTGCCGCCACGCTGATGGAAAAGGCGGCCAAGCAAAATAACATCCAAGCACAATATTATTTAGGCCGAATGTACCTCGATGGGATAGGCGTTGAACCGGACATTGAAACAGCCCTAAATTGGCTAATACTCGCAGCCGAGAGCAAGGTGATTAAAGCTCAGTACCTATTAGGGCGCACATACCACGATGGCAGCTTAGTCGAGCAGGATTTTGAAAAAGCGCTTGAGTGGTTTGGGTTAGCCGCGGAACGTCAAAATGCCAATGCACAGTTTAGGCTAGGCATTATGCTGCAAAAAGGCGAAGGTACTCAGACCGATAAACAGGCGGCAGTCACGTGGCTGCGTCTCTCGGCAAATCAGGGCCACAAGTTTGCCGCAAATGCATTGGCGCCAATTGACTATCGATCGCCAAATGAACCTGACGACAAACAAGAAGCCTTCGCTTGGTACCTGCAGGGAGCAAATAACGGCTATCCAGAAGCCCAATTAGAATTGGCTAAACGTTTAGCCGCAAGTGGTGACATCGATGGCGCTATCGAGTGGTATCGCCGTGCATTAGAACAAGATTACCTAAGAGCTGAGTACTCCTTGGTCAAATTGCTCTTTGATTCTAAACAATATCAATCAAGTGTAGAGATGAAGAAACGTCTAAATAAACTCGCTCTTGAAGAACACACTGAAGCGACGGTGCTCTTAGGACGCTTAGTCAGCGAACCCGAATGGCAGCAGCTTAACTACAAGCGCGCAATAAGGCTGTTCTCTGCGGCAGCGGTAACGGGTGATTGCGTAGCTCAGTATAAACTAGGACAACTCACCCAAAATGGCAACGGCACGAACGCCAACGTCAATGAAGCTCTGTTTTGGTATCACCTCGCGGCAGCGCAAGGGAACGCGCAAGCTATTGAGAGCACGGCCACGCTCAGCGCACAGCTAACAGACAGCGCTGTTAAACGTACAGAGAAAAATGTAGAGCAATGGTTAGATAAAAACCTAACTAACTACGGTAAAGACAGTAGCTGTATCGACAAGGAAATGGCTGTCGTCAAATAACAGTCTCTGATTAGCATTCATTGGACTACGCACGACACATCTGCGTTTTATCTTCACCCCTCAAAAGCTGGGCATAAAAAAACCCGACTGCAAACGCAATCGGGTTTTTCTAATAAATGCCTGACAATGACCTACTCTCACATGGGAACCCCCACACTACCATCGG
>JAQXDL010000017.1 GCA_029251375.1 Pseudomonadales bacterium
TACCAAAAGACTGTACCTTTGTACAGTAGTTAGTGCAACTTTGCTACGAATTTAAGCTCGTCATCCGCTACGGTGACATCTATGTGCTGACCAGGTATAAACTCTCCTGCGAGCAAAGCTTGCGCAAGGGGGTTTTCGACATGCCGCTGAATCGCACGTTTGAGTGGGCGAGCCCCGTAAACAGGGTCGTAGCCGGATTCAACCAAATAACCAAGCGCCGCTTCATCAAACTCAATACAGATATCGTTCTCTTTCAGTCTAGACTGCAATATTTGTAGCTGAATTCTTGCGATGCCCTGAATCTGGTCTTTCTCCAATGGATGGAAAACAACCGAATCATCAACGCGATTAAGAAATTCTGGTCGAAAGTGTTGGCCGACAACCCCCATCACAGCTTCTTTCATTTGCTCATAATTCGCCTCACCGGCCATCGTTTGAATCAAGTCTGAGCCAAGATTAGAAGTCATCACAAGTACCGTATTCTTGAAATCTACGGTACGACCATGTCCATCCGTAAGCCTTCCATCATCGAGCACCTGCAGCAGGATGTTGAAAACATCCGGATGAGCTTTTTCAATCTCGTCCAAAAGGATTACTGAATATGGTTTGCGACGAACCAGTTCTGTTAAGTAGCCACCCTCTTCGTAACCAACGTAGCCAGGAGGCGCACCAATCAGACGCGCGACTGAATGCTTCTCCATAAACTCAGACATATCAATTCTGATCAACGCATCCTCTGTGTCAAACAAAAATCTTGCTAATGCTTTACATAGTTCAGTTTTACCTACGCCGGTTGGACCGAGGAACAGGAACGAGCCATTGGGTCTATTCGGATCTGAAATACCGGCTCTTGATCGTCGCACCGCGTTTGAAACGGTATTGACTGCTTCATGTTGACCCACAACTTGTTTGTGTAACTCGTCCTCCAAGTGAAGTAGCTTCTCTTTCTCTCCCTCTAACATTTTGGCCACGGGTATACCGGTCCATTTAGAAACCACCTCGGCTATTTCTTCATCGGTCACACGGTTTCTGAGCAATTTCATTTCCATCATGTCAGCATCGCCGGCCATCTCTAGTTGCTTTTCCAGCTTTGGAATATCGCCATACTGCAGCTCCGACATGCGAGTTAAATCACCGGCTCGACGAGCAACCTCGAGATTGGCTTTGGCGGTCTCTAAATCTTCCTTAATTTGCTGTGCACCATGTAATACTGCTTTCTCGGCATTCCAAATCTCTTCAAGGTCAGAAAACTCTTTGCTGAGCTCTGCGATGGTTTCATTTAGCACCTTTAGTCGTTTGATCGACCCATCATCTGTTTCATTTTTTAATGCTTCATTCTCTATTTTCAGTTGAATCAAACGACGCTCTAACCGATCCATCTCTTCAGGCTTTGAATCCATTTCCATTCTGATCAAACTGGCTGACTCATCAATCAAATCAATCGCTTTGTCAGGCAGTTGTCAATCGGTAATATAGCGGTGCGACAATTTTGCAGCAGCAATAATCGCGGGGTCGGTAATATCGACACCATGATGAATTTCATAGCGTTCTTTCAAGCCACGCAGAATAGCAATAGTATCTTCAACCGTCGGCTCACCAACTTGAACCTTTTGAAAACGACGCTCTAGCGCCGCATCCGCTTCAATATGCTGGCGATACTCATCGAGTGTCGTAGCACCGACACAGTGAAGCTCACCTCTTGCCAGCGCTGGTTTCAGCATGTTGCCTGCATCCATTGCGCCTTCGGCTTTACCGGCACCAACCATTGTATGCAGCTCATCGATAAACAGGATGACGCTGCCCTCCTCTTTCGATAACTCGTTCAAAACCGCCTTGAGTCGTTCCTCAAACTCTCCACGGAACTTTGCGCCGGCAATCAACGAGCCCATATCCAAGCTTAAAATTTTCTTATTCTTTAGACCCTCTGGCACTTCACCGTTAATGATGCGTTGTGCCAAACCTTCGACGATCGCGGTCTTACCAACACCGGGTTCGCCAATCAACACAGGGTTATTTTTTGTACGTCGTTGTAAAACTTGAATCGTGCGTCGTATTTCATCATCTCGACCAATGACTGGGTCAAGTTTGCCTTGCTCCGCCTTCTCGGTGAGATTAACCGTATACTTATCTAGCGCTTGACGTGCGTCTTCTGCGTTCGGGTCGTTCACACTATCACCACCTCGCACCTGATCAATGACGCGAGTTAGCGCTTGTTCGGTGACTCCATGCAAGGCAAATAACTTCTCAAGCGCCGCACCATCTTTCACTGCAGCGAGTAAGACAAGTTCACTAGAAATAAATTGATCGTCACGCTGCTGAGCTTCTTTATCAACAAGGTTGAGCAATTTAGCTAAATCCGGTGACATTTGAATATCACCCTGACTATCAACAATGCGTGGCAGATCATCTATGAGACGACTTAGATCAGCATCAAACTTACCGACATCAACGCCCATTTGCGCCAAAATTGGTCGAGCGGACCCACCTTGTTGGTTCAATAGCGCTGAAATTAGATGCAATGGTGTTAAGGCGTTATGATCTTTACCCGCTGCAATTGACTGTGCATCGGAAAGTGCACTTTGTAGCTTGCTTGTAAAACGATCCATTCTCATTTGTATTTCCTCGGTCAACAACTCGGTGACACTTTCATCTCGATTAACGTCTGATTAGACTGATTTACTCAGTAATCATCTGGCTTGCTGATATTGTGGGGGTGTTCGACAAGTATTCAAGAGCGTCAAGATATATCAGGCTTGAATGGTTTTTACGATGCCACTCTATTACTCTAGCAACCTTTATTCGCATGCTACCGGGCCTGATACTAAATGCGTCTCGATCTCGCATTAGGTCATAAAATACCATTCACGATCATCCAATGTCGGTGGCTGCAGGTATAATCGAACAGGCCAAGTTGCGGCTATTATTTTCTTAAACATTAGAACGTCTTTAAGGTGTCACAAATTGTCTAGAGCCCGTCAAAGCTATGACCACAAAAGAGCAACGCGCAAGGATGTCCAGCATCTGGATGGCGCCGCTGGATATTCAAAACTTGGATATCTCATAGCGTTTTACGACAAATGACATTTTTAGCAGTACAAAGCGCTAACGTTGCTGTCACGATGTTGACAGTAAACAACCTAGGCATGGCACGGCTCGGCGTAATTGTAGATAATTACCTGATATGAAAGTTTACATAACACCTGAAGGCGCTCGCACCTTACGTGACGAATTAACTCACATTTGGAAAGTCATGCGTCCTGAGACGACTAAGATTGTATCCGCCGCAGCGGCCCTAGGCGATCGCTCGGAAAATGCAGATTATATTTATGGCAAGAAACGTCTAAGAGAAATCGATAAACGCATCAGGTATCTCACCAAGCGTCTCGACAATCTAGAGATTGTCGATCGAAAGCCGCCCGATCAAGAAGCAATTTATTTTGGTGCCTGGATCAAACTTGAGGATGAAACGGGCTCTCCAAAGGAGATCAGAATTGTAGGCGCTGACGAATTCGATCTAGCAAGAGGATGGATAAGTCTAGATTCGCCAGTTTCTAAAGCTTTATTGGGCAAACGTAAAGGCGACGACGTTGTGATTAATACGCCAGAGGGAAAACAGGAATGGTATATTGAAGACGTTTCCTACGACGATTGGGGCCAGGTTTAACGCATGAATTTTGAAAGAGACAATATTCGTAAGATGGATGGCTATGCCGCGGGCGAACAACCCGAAGATGAGCAAACCATCAAACTCAATACAAATGAAAACCCGTATCCACCGTCTCCTAAAGTGGATCAAACGATTAAACACCTAGCAGGTGCTGATTTACGACGTTACCCCCCGCCTACTGCCCTAGCGTTTCGTTCCCTTGCGGCCTCGATACACAATGTAGGGACAGAAAATATCATCGCAACGCGCGGCGGCGACGAATTACTGCGCCTGTTACTGACGACATTTGCTGATCCATCAGATGTCATTACCATGTCGGAACCGACATATTCACTATACAAGGTGCTCGCTCAGATACAGGATTGCCAGATTCTAAGTATTCCCTTAATTGATGGCAGGGTGTTACCTGCAGACTTTGCAGATCAGGCAAATGCAGCCAAGGCTAAGCTCACTTTCGTCGTGAACCCCCATGCACCGTCAGGTCATCTAACGAGCGCAGAAAAAATCCGAGAGTTAGCCAGTAGTCTTAACTCAATTCTGCTTGTTGATGAAGCCTATGTTGATTTTGTCGACCCACAATTAGGCTACAACTGTATCGATATGATCAATGAATTCGACAACCTCATTTTCTTAAGAACGCTTAGCAAAGGCTATTCCCTGGCGGGATTAAGATTTGGATACGGCATCGGTCATGCTTCACTCATACAACCCATGATGGATAAGACTCGAGATAGCTATAACCTCGACAATTTCAGCCAACAAATTGCCCATGCTGCATTGTCTGACCAAGCTCATGCCAGAGAAACTTGGCAAAAAGTGCGACAAGAAAGAAGTCGACTATCAGGGTTATTGTCACAGCTAGGGCTCGTCAGTGAACCTACCGAGACTAACTTCTTGCTGTGTCAGGTTCAGCAATGGTGCGGCATCAGCGCCGAAAATATTTACTTAGCACTCAAACAAAACAAAGTGCTTGTAAGGTACTTTAGCGCGCCCGGGCTAACCGACAAAATTCGAATTACCATTGGTACAGCAGAAGAAAACGACCAACTTATTCGGACATTGAGAGAAGTACTCGCAAACAATTGACATCAAAGTCCCTGCTATCGAGTTCTTACCACCTTCATTACAGACAGTAAAGTTTATACGCAATGGTTAAAGTACACACAAACAAACCTGAGGGTTTCAGTCAAATAATCCTTAAGCCAAACGCCTCATTCTCTTGGGCTGCAAACTTACAACTATTGTATGGCCTGCTGATTATTTCTCTGGCAATTGGACTTGGCTTTGTCTACGTCGGTGCCTGGGTCATTCTACCCTACTCGATTATTGAATTGTCTGTGTTAACAGCTTGCATTTACTACTGCGTAAAACGTTGTAACCTGCAAGAGGTGATTACAATCGAAGAATTCGAAGTGAGCTTACAAAGGGGACATAGAGCGCCCAGTGAAGAATTATCTTTCCACCGACTTTGGGCAAAATTTGTCATCAGGGCGCCGAAACACCCACTCGACCCAAGTACAGTGACCTTGTTGTCTCAAGGTGAAGAATACGAAATCGGCAGTTTTCTCTCGGCTAAAGACAAATCCCAGCTAATCAAAGTTCTCAAACAGCTAGTCTATGATCACACCGTTTATAAAGCGACCGATGACAACGATCTATGACACTGATCTATAACAACGATCTATGACAACTGCCGATCACAACTGCCGAAGACAAAAACTCAACATCAGTTAACGGCAATGCACCGCATGGCACTACAATTCTGATGTTAGCTCCGCCACTCAAGATCGCCTTGCGAAGCGTTTGTTCAAATCAACTAGTCCAATCAGCCGTACCCATCGCTAGACTAACCCGTTTCTCGAATTAACCCTTCCTGCGCAACAGAGGCAATCAGGGTGCCATCCTGACTAAACATACTGCCACGGTTAAAGCCTCTAGAGCCACCTGCCGCCGGACTGTCTTGCGCAAACAGTACCCATTCATCAACTTTGAATGGGCGATGAAACCACATTGCATGATCTAAACTTGCGGTCATTAGGCCTTTGAAGAAAGACTTACCATGCGGCAACGTAGACGTACTCAAAATGCCTAAATCCGATGCGTAGGCGAGAATGCATTGATGCAGCGCAGGATCATCAGGCAAAGCGTTTCTAGCGCGAAACCAAACGTGTTGAAATGGTTCTCTGGGTTTAGGTTCAAAGTAGCTTATCGGCTCAACCCGCTTCATCTCAATCGGCCGATCGCGCATCATGTTACGCATCTCTTTCGGAAGGTCGACTCGATCGAACATCTCTTCCTCTGAATAACAATCCTGCGGCGGGGGGACATCTGGCATTGCGACCTGATGACTCAAGCCATCTTCTACAACATGAAACGATGTCGACATATTGAATATCGCCTCGCCCTTTTGAATAGCGACAACACGTCGAGTGGTAAAGCTTTTGCCGTCTCGAATTCGATCGACCTCGTAGATTATCGGCAGTGTCGGATCACCTGGCCTCAGAAAGTATCCGTGCAACGAGTGGCACAAACGATCATCCACTGTTCTTAAAGCGGCAATAAGCGCCTGACCAATCACCTGTCCGCCAAACACTCTTGGCGGACCGAGGGTCGTGCTCATGCCGCGAAATAGATTAACTTCCAGTTGCTCCAGATCTAGTTGATCCAGCAAAGATTGCAAAATATTCGACATGACTTCCTCAAAATTAACTCAAAGAACACCAATTAGTTAAACCCCGGTGGCTCAAAAGAATTTTCATGGAACAAATTCTATCGGCAAACAGATGTTAGACACCTAAAAAACGCATCGACAACTTGTTACTGTCGTAACAGCACTTTGGGACTTACTACGGGAAGTTTAATCATACCAGAAACGTTGCTGATTTTTACGCGCCTCTTCGATGACATAACGCCCGTCGCCATCGACCTGCAAGGTAATGGCACCCGATGACGCGGTATTCAACACACTCATTCCTCTATTGCGATAGCGAGCCATGACAAGCGGATGCGGGTGACCGAATCGATTCAGGTGTCCTGCTGAAACGATGACAAGATCAGGCGACAAGTGATTAAGAAACTGTGGACTGGAAGAAGACAAACTACCGTGATGGGGCGCAATCATAACATCGATTGACGGCAATACTTTGGTCAATAGCCACTGCTCACCTCTCTTTTCAATATCTCCCGGCAGCAACATGCTGAAATCCCCATGCCGCACTAACATGACGCAGGAGGCATCGTTTCGTGATAGCGCAATAACCGGTTTAGCAAATTTATGCTCACTCGAGTGCGGGACATTTTTTGTTAAGTCGCCAGGCTGTGAGTAGCCATAACCTGCAGAAAAAGTTTCAAACCGAGTCTGGTCCAACTGCCATTTAGTACCCGCTTCGCATCCACGCATGGAGTTGATTGAACCTGAGATTACGTTATGGGTGGGAATACTTTCTAACAATCCGTCAACGCCGCCTGCATGATCTATATCGGAGTGACTGACAACCAAACGGTCCACGTGCCTTGCACCCAAAATTTTTGCCGTTGGCGCCACTATCTGCTTACCTGCGTCAAAGCTATTACTATATTTAGGACCCGCATCGTAGATTACAGTTGCGTTAGGCGTTCTAAAGACAACACTTAGACCTTGCCCAACATCGACAATGCGCACAGTAAGGTCGCTCGTTTTCTCAGCAGTCCGATAATCTAGCGACACCACCAACAAAACGATACCAGGCCATCGAGGTAGGAAATTTTTCGGCAATAAAAGCAAAAAGGCGCCGAACAACGCGATAAATAATAGATGTGGTTGCGTAAAAGGTTTAGCTAGCAGTAGTGAATAACCTGCAATGAAAGTCAAGGCCTCATAGAATAGACCCGCCAAGCTATACATGAAGTCCAGCAAACCATAGAGGGGTTCAACTTCGAGCAACACTATCGGCAAGCAAAGCAATAACCCCGGCACTAAAATGAAAGCAACAAATGGTATCGCTATTGAGTTCACTAGCATGCTAACCACTGATGCCTGCATCACCCAACAAAGTAAGATGGGGGTGATAGTTACAAACACTATCCACTGGCTTGAAAAATAGGATCTCACTTTTGAGTTGATTGTGTCAGCCACCAGAGTCCCACCGGATAAACCCAAGATCAAGCTACCAACCGCCCCAAAAGACAACCAAAAACCAGCGCTGAGACTTGCAAAGGGATCAACTAGCAATACCGCAGTTAGAGCTACACAGAAAAAAGACCATACCGATACAGATCGCGGCATAAGCGTAATTGTGGCACCAACTAAAATCATCATAAGCGATCGCTGAACAGGCAAACCGAAACCTGCCAAAGCGCCATAAAAAAAAGTCAGCAATACTGCAGTGGAGACGATTAAGGCTTTAACAAACGCGCGTTTGGACCATATTATTCGAGCCAATAACCAATAAAGAAAACCAAAAACTAAGCCGACATGCAGTCCTGAAATAATCAATAGATGATTAGTTCCGGTATGCGACAGAGCTTGCCAAGCATCTGATCCAATCTCGTTACTCTCGCCAATCAGCAAACCAACAATTAAGCCGCGTGCGGCTGTATCCGGTAATCGGTGGATGACGACATCGCGAATTCGCGCCCTTAAGTGATGATGCCAGTGGCGCCACTGTTTATTGGAAAATATGCGAATGGCTTGCTGAGGGTCGGTCTGGCAACAATCTTTCAGGCGAAAGTTTTCGACAGAATCAACAACATAGCCCCTCGCGTCGATGCGCCGAGACAACAACCATGCCTCGTAGTCAAACAAAGCAGGGTTAACTTGGCCCCGTGGTCGGTGCAGTTTCACGTTGAGGGACCAAAATTCGGCCGCCCTAGGTGGTTCACCCAATTGGTCATACCAAGTCACATTGATGTGTTTAACAGGCTCCCCCGAATCAACAGCAAAATTGAAGTTAACACCTCGCTCGCGCCGTTTAGGCACGGATGCAACCGAGCCTTGAACCACTATTTCCTTACCCTGTAGTTGCTTCGGCAGCTTATTTTGAAGCTGATTTGTTGCAACAAAGGTTATCCACAAAACACCCAAGACAAAGCCATAGACGAACTTCGCGTTACCAATTAGCAAGCCAAAGACCGCCAATGGCGCTAAAAGCCCCAAATACTCGATGGGTAATAGAATCGGCAATCGACACAATATTACTGTCGCCATAGAGAAAGAAATCATCGCGGCATTCACAGCAATCACTTTTTAGGTTTACTTCTGACTGTTTTAAACTATGCAAACTACTCGAACTCTAGGAGCGTTTCATGAATCGCTGTACGACTTATCTCGCAACAGATGGAATTCGGACGAAGACAAGGCATAATACGCGCTGAACCTAGATTGACTGTATTCATGCGTTATCGGAAATATCTTCCCACGAGAGAAAAACTGCGAAACACACGGTCGTTGCAATTTCTTGGGCATATGATCTTCGAACCCAATCTCTGGCATTTTAATCGCCACTCAGTTTCTTTTGCCGTATTTATTGGAATCTTCTGCTGCTTCCTTCCCATGCCGTTCCAAATGATACCCTGTGTTTTCTTAGTTATTTGGGTTCGCTGCAACATCCCTCTGGCAATCGCCATCGTGTGGATAAGTAATCCGATCACGATGCCACCTATGATGTATTTCTGTTATACGATCGGCAAATGGATGCTAGGACAACCTGCGCCCTCAGCGGAGCTTGAAATTTCGACCCAATGGCTAGTGGAACAACTGGCGGTCGTTTGGCAACCTTTGTTACTGGGCTGCCTTGTCGCGGGCACAACCCTTGGTTTGCTAGGCTTCGCACTGGTAAGACTTTACTGGCGTTGGAAAGTTGCGCGTGACTGGCGTAAGAGAAAGCGTAGATTAGATAAATATCTAGCGAACAAGCCCTGATTAATTATCGATAAAATCTACTCTGAACGCAGCACTTCGGCAGGCTCAAGCTTTGTAGCTCGATAAGCTGGGTACAAGGTCGCTAGAATGCTGATGGCAAACGACACTAGTACGATCACTAACGTGTCTAACAAACGCACATCGGTTGGCACTCGGTCGAAGTAGGTTCCGGCCAACATGCGACCACCCATCATGTCCTCAATAAACCCAACAACCTCGGTTACATGATAGGCCAGTGGTATACCCAATAGCATGCCAAGCAGCGTACCTGAAATCCCAATAATACTGCCCTGCACAACGAACACCTGCATAACCTGACCACGGGAAAGACCCATGGTGCGAAGCACAGCAATTTCGCCCTTCTTATCCTTCACCATCATGCTCAAGCCCGAAACGGTATTGAAGGCTGCTATCATTACGATTAGCGTTAACAACATAAACATCATGATTTTTTCCATCTTTACCGTCTCGAAAAAATCACCATATTCTTGTGTCCAGTCCGCTACCTTTAAAGGTGCCAATGCCGTTTGGTAGTCCGAAACACTAAAAATATTGTTTAGCGTAAGCCGTGTATCGTGATGTTCGGTTTTTACAATATTCATTAAGTCATGGAGATGTATCAGCGCAAGTGAGTAGTCGAGCTCAGACTGTAATTCAAAAGTTCCAACCAATGCCACAGTCGCAAGTTTGGGTGAAATAAGCTGTCCACTTGCAGTCGCTGTTGGAATGATGAGCGTGATTTTGTCACCCGGCCAGACGCCCAGTTGAGACACCATACCTTGGCCCAGTATGATGTTGTTCGAGCCGGCTTTTAGCAGATCAATCTGGCCCAACTTCATATTTTCAGGGATGACCGATGCGTATTTTTCTTCGTTCGGCAAGATACCATGGACGGCAATAATACGATTATCACGACCTTTGATGACGATCCCTTTACGCCCCAAAAAAGCGCTAGATCGCGCCCCGTCACCCATATCCATTAGTTGTTCAAGTTGATCAACAGGCATCGATTTTTCTTGCCCCATGACACCATTGTCGACATTGTCAGCACTGACAATCACGTGCGGTATCGCACCAAGAATTCTATATTTCAATTGGCTGTCAAAACCATTCATGACCGAGACAACCACGATCAAGGCCATGACTCCCAACATTAAGCCGATCATTGAAACCCGAGTAATGAATGACAAAAAGGAACTGCCCCTATGTGCAGTTGAAAACCTTAGCCCAATAAACAGGGGGACATTCATTCAACCGCTTCCAGCAATCCATTGTGCAACCGATACTGTCGATCCATACGGGCTGCCAGATCGAGGTTGTGCGTAACGATCACAAAACTGATATTCAACTCCGAACTCAATCCGACCATAAGTTCATTAACCTGTTCCGCAGTCTCTTCATCTAAGTTACCGGTCGGTTCGTCCGCAAGCACGCATTGAGGCCGAGTCACTAGTGCACGGGCGATGGCCACCCTCTGTCGCTCACCGCCAGATAATTGAGCGGGCTTATGTTCAGCACGCTCGGTCAATCCCACTGAAGCGAGCATCTCACGTGCCATTTTCATCGCAACCGCCTTCTTCTCACCACCTATCAACAGGGGAATGGCCACATTTTCCTCGGCGCTAAACTCACTCAATAAATGATGGAACTGATAAACAAAGCCTAATGCAGAGTTACGCAAAGCACACTGCTGTGTTTCGCCAAGTTGATTAATGTTTTTCCCGTTGATAAGGATCGTGCCTTCATCCGGCACGTCCAGCCCCCCCAACAGGTGTAACAGGGTGCTTTTACCACTGCCGGACAAGCCCGTAATTGCAACCCGCTCGCCCCTCTCAATGTCAACATCTATGCCACGCAGAATATGTATGGCATTGCTGCTCTGATGATAGCGCTTGTGTAAATTGGAAATTTTGATGACTGGGTCATTCATTTTTCAAGGCCTCCACAGGATTAGCTCTGGCGGCTAACATCGCCGGATATATAGTAACCACGAAACAGATCAACATCGCCACTGCACCAATGACAAACAGGTCAGACAATAAAATTTGAGACGGCAGATAGTGAATAAAGTATTCATCCATCAAGCCGAGTTGAAGTATTGTGTCAATGAAACTGTAAACCTCTGTAATATAATTAGCCATCAGCACACCTATGATTATGCCGACCGATACGCCCACGAAACCAATCAATAACCCGTAACTAATAAAGATTGTTAGGATCTCTCGGGTTGTTGCACCCATCGTGCGCAGAATGGCGATATCCGGTTTTTTTTCATTCACAATCATGACGAGGTTGGCGACAATATTAAAAGCAGCCACCATAATCAGCATCAGAAGCAAAAGGAACATGGTGGTTTTTTGCATCAAGATCGCATCGTAAAGATTTCCCTGCCTGCTCATCCAACTCGTTGCGTAGAAACCTTGGCCACGCATTTGACCCAGCAAATTTTGAAGCAGTTCGCGAATTTCAAACAGGTCGGTCGATTTAACCCGCAATGAATCGATCTGCCGCTTGCCGGTGAGCCTCAGTGCATCGTTAATATGGATGTAAAGATTATTTTTATCAGCATCTGAGCCGACTGAAAAAATACTCGAGATGGTAAACCGCTTCGTTCGAGGTATCGGACCGGCCAGTGTTAAACGCGCCTCAGGCAACACAAGGGTAATTTTATCACCCACCCCTACTTGCATTTTGGCGGCCAGCACTGAACCAATCGCCAAGTTAAACGCGCCCTGCTGCAAGTCACTTAGGCTACCTTCAATAAAATATTCATCAAGAATTGACACATGGACCTCAGCCTCAGGTTCAACACCAAAATAGGTAATCCCCTGAATTTCACCTGAACCGACAACTAAGCCCCCTCCTTGGTAAAACGGTGCCACGGCGATCACATCTTCATGCTGTTCGAGAGAACGGGCCAACTGCGGCCAATCGTCGATGCCGCTGCGGTTGGTAATGACACCATGCGGCAGCACACCCAGCACCCGCGTTCGTAGTTCTTGCTCGAAGCCGTTCATAACGGATAGGACAATAACCAACACTGCGACACCCAAGACCAACCCTGAGGTTGAGGCGAGAGAAATGAAAGACACCAATCGATCTTCCTGTGAAGAACGGGTGTATCGCAGAGCGATTGCGGCTTGCCAATTTGACACGAATGAGTGTCCAAGAAATAAAAGCCTATTGAATCACAATCGCCGCTGATTTGTTATTTCAGTGAGTCGCTGAATTCACGTTTCACCACACTGCGAATCACTATAGAATCTTGACAAGAAGTTAGCTTTCTCGAACCACCCCTACTGCTTGGAGCGACTATGATTGTAATTCTTAACTCTACAACCCAAAAAGGTAGCCCCGAATACGATATAGCAATGAAGTATTTGAATCTCTTACCGAACGTTGAAATTATGGAACATCAGGTTCAAGGCGCCGAGCAAACGTTAACTGAAATATATTTATTGGGTGACACCCATAAGCTAGATCAAGAGTCGATCGAATCCCTTGAAGCCGTTGAACGCGTGATTAGAATCTCTGAAGAGTATCGAATTCTAGGCAGACACAAGGATCAAAATCGAACCACGGGTTTTGACTACAACGGCGTGCATTTCTCGCAGCAAACATCTCATGTGTTTGCAGGTCTATGTGCTGTCGACACGCCCGAGCATGTTGAAATTATGATGAAAGCGCTCCAGTCTCATGGTCAGCAATGCACTCGAATGGGTGCCTATAAACCCCGCACTAACCCCTATTCATTTCAGGGGCATGGTAAAGATTGCCTACCTTGGGTGTTCGAGTTGGCAGGCAAATACGGCATTAAAGTGGTGGCCATGGAGGTCACGCACGAAAGTCAAATTATTGAAATAAACGATGCCCTCGAACAAACGGGTCATCCAACTGGCGTGATGCTCCAAATTGGTACTCGTAATACACAAAACTTCGAATTACTGAAATCCGTTGGCCGACAACGAACCTTCCCCGTGCTATTCAAAAGAGGCTATGGCGTAACGTTGAATGAATCTCTCAATGCGGCTGAATACCTTGCTAGCGAAGGCACGTCGAATGTTATCTTCTGTCTGCGAGGCATGAAAAGCTCCGCTGGCGCACCGCATCGAAACATGGTCGATTTCGGCCAAGTACCGATCGTTAAGCGACTGACACGAATGCCCGTCTGCGTTGACCCATCTCACTCGGTCGGTACAAGAGAGTTATCTTCCGATGGAATTCTAGATGTCGCCCACGTAGCCTCACAGGGTCTGGTTGCGGGCGCAAATATGGTACTGGTCGATTTTCACCCTGAACCCACTAAAGCCCTGGTCGACGGCCCGCAAGCTTTGTTGATGGATGAATTGCCTCGATTCCTCGATGACATGGCAGCAAGTCATGAGTTCTATCAAAAGCGTCTGAAGATTTGGCAGGAAAACTAAGCAAATAACAAAATGAAGGTGTTAAAAAAATGGGGGCTGGTGAAACTTGAGCCCCTTGGTGGAGCAGCTTCGATACAAAACTTGAGTTACTGAAGCTGTATTAGCGCCAATGGTGTTGGAAAGGTGTGTCTCTAAGCACTACGATGTGTACGCTTGCTCTCTAGAAACGTTCAGAAGACTGCCTGTAGCTACTTATAAATGCCTAGGACGCATCATAAAAACGAGACTGTGCGCTTAACTGGGCACCTAGCGAGGGTTTTGATATACCTTCAGATTCAGCATCCTTAACCTCATCACACTTGCTCATATCACCGCCGCAGAGCTCACACGAACCTGTCACACCAATATTGTTCAGGCCGCCACAAGTACCAGCAATTGGTGCTCTGCCTCTCAGCACGCCCACTGCCATTGCTAAAACTAATAGGCATAAAATCAAGAAGCTTAGAAAGAATTCAATCATAGTCGTCGGTTTATCGCGGTTATTAGGGTTATTAAGGTTGTTTGCTAATTCATTCAGAAACATCGGCACGCTGCAGATACTCTGAAAACGCTGAGCTTAAATGTTCACTGAAACCAGTACCAGAATTAATTATAACTAATACGGCGATATTATTCGCCTCTGCCATCGCCATTCCATCCTCGAGCCCCATGACATTAATCGCTGTCGCCACACCATCGGCGAACATGGTCGACTCGGCGATCACTGTCACAGAGGCCACATTGTGGACAATTGGATAGCCGGTTGTCGGATCGAGCGTGTGGGAATAGCGTCGGCCCTGTTTTTCAAAGTAATTGCGATAATCACCGCTGGTCGCCATGCCCATATTCATAAGTGCAATAGCCTTATAGGGTGCGCGCTCGAGCACGGAGGGTTTCTCAATCGCAATCCTCCATGTCTTGCCCTGATCGTTTCGACCTTTTGCCTTGAGTTCTCCGCCAATTTCGACAAGGTAATCAACAAAACCTTGGTTTTCCAGTAATGCACTAATCTGATCGACCGCATAACCTTTCACTATCGCCGACAAATCCACATAACTCGCCACCTGTCGCGTCACGCCATGTGAGTCTAAAGAAAGCTTATTCATTCCTACGCTCTGCAATGCCCGATCTATTTGTTTCTGCCCAGGAATCTGATCGCCACCGCCACCAGGGCCGAAACCCCAAAGATTGACTAACGGCCCTACCGTTGCATCAAATTTTTCACCGCTCATTCGATAAATCTGTAAGGTCTTTTCGAGCACCGCGCGGGTGTCAGCTGAAACAGGAAACGGTTCGTTCAATGGCGAGCGATTTAGCCGAGACAATTCAGAATCGACAATGTATGTCGACATCAGTGAATTTAGCTCGAACAATTCTTTTTCGATTAACAGCTGCAATGCCTCTGCCTTAACAGATGTATTGTCGCTACGAATCGCTTTCACAGTGAAGGTCGTACCCATGGTCTGACCGTGGATGACGACCGGCGAGTCTTGCGCACAACCCGCGAGCAAAATCACGGCGAGCGTCAACAACAATCTGTACATGTAATCGGGCATTAAGTCCTCCTTGTAAGCTGATCATTATAGCCTGTTGTACTGGTACCAACCCAACAAAGCTTAGGTTAGTCTTGCTCTTTTGCTATTGGACCAGAAAAATACCATGAGCCACCCACCCATAACTTCTATTGAAGATTTGCAATCGTCTTATCACTCACTCATTCCCATCAGTGCTCACATGGGCATGAGCGTGGAGGCTTACGATGGCAGAAGTCTGTCAGTGAGCGCGCCGCTAGAAAACAACATTAATCACCAGCTTTCCGCATTTGGTGGTAGTTTATTTTCTTTGGCCGCATTGGCCGGCTGGGGAATTCTACAATTGAAGTTGGCGGAACTAGGAGTTCAAGGCAATACCGTCATTGCCGGCGGTGATGTCAGTTATCAACAGCCTGTATTCGAGACATTACGTTGCCGCTGTACCCTGCCACCCGAGTACGACGCGTTTGCAAGCCACCTTGTACAAAATGGAAAAGCGTCATTAATACTGCAATCACAGTTTCACTTAGCATCCTCGCCTGAAACAGCTGCAATGACGTTTAATGGTAAGTACGCGGTGCGCCTAGATAGAGACTAAGCAACTAACACCCAAGCGTCACCGCCTTGCACAACATCCCGCTTTGAAAAAAATGGCCGCAGCCTTTACCATCTGCAAAACACTTTGGCGCACATTACATGCATACCCCTCCCAAAATGGACTTGGCACGGCTACCGACGCCTCTGCAGTGTCTTAAGCGATTCTCGACTCAACATAACCTACCTCGAATATGGTTTAAAAGAGACGACCTGACCGACACTAACGCATCGGGCAACAAGCTTCGCAAGCTAGAATTCACCATAGGCCAAGCGGTCGCCGACGGCGCCACCGTGTTAATCACTGCCGGCGGCGTGCAGTCGAACCACGCCAGAGCGACGGCAATTATTGCTGCGCAATTGGGACTAAAGTCACATCTGATTTTAAGAGGATTACCGGGTGACCCCGCCGACGGAAACCAACTCATCGATGAATTGGTCGGCGCTGCAACAACTTTCATCAAACCATCGAGAGACGTCGATGAAGTGTTCAATGAACTTTCGGAGCAATATCGCGCAGCAGGTGAGACCCCCTACTGCATTCCGATTGGCGCTAGCGACGAGGTGGGCCTGTGGGGCTATATCAACGCAGTCGAAGAATTGATGCAGGATTTCGAACTGCAGAACATCATGCCTGAATATCTTTTTTCGGCAACGGGTTCCGGCGGCACTGCAGGCGGACTCATTCTTGGTAAAGCGATGCACAACTTAAAGACAGAGATACTTTCCATCAATGTCTGCGACGATGAAGCATACTTCGTGTCCAAAATACGGGCTGACTTCAGACTGTGGCAAAGCCGGTATGGCAACAATCTTGATGTCGAGACGCTACCGATCAACATCATTGATGGCTATGTCGGACCTGGGTATGGAAAAGCGACACCCGATGTCTTCCAAATGATTGGCGATCTAGCTAGGACTGAGGGCATCATTCTCGATCCTGTTTACACAGGCAAAGCATTCCATGGAATGATAGAGGAGCTAAAGAAAGGTCATTACAGCGACGCACGTGATATCGTGTTCCTTCACACAGGAGGAATATTTGGACTGTTTCCGCAACGAGAACAGCTCATGAAATACGCTGTTTCCAGATAGCCAACTATGGTTGAATTACCCCTTAATCGAGATTGCACTAACACTATGAGAATACTCAAGCACAGCATCGTAATGCTGCTAATAACCTCTTTGACTGGCTGCGGTTTCATCAGTGGCTTGTTCAACAAAAATGATGTTGATGACGATGTGTCCAATTTGCTCAATGAGCCGACGGCGAAAAAACAATGGTTCTGTTACGGCAGCCAAGTAGGTAAAGCATGGGAATGTGAGAATGCACCTGATGAGAGTAAAATTTCGCCCATCAAACCTAAAGCTAAAGCTGCCAAAACTAACCCAAGCAACTCGATACAGTCTGTGGCGGAGCGCTCGACGCTTATCCTTGCTGACAACCAAGATAATTTAGGCAATATCGCACCAACAACGCCAGCAACTACAACAACTACAACAACAACAACGGCAGCCTCAAATTCTGTTCAAGATAACGTAGCAGCCGAAAGCAACTCTACGATGCAAACCGCTACGAAGACAGCCACGGCTGCATCGAAACAAACAAACACCGCCCCAGCGACACCCCTGGCGATTGTTGAAAACAAAGCCCAGCTACTTGATGCGCCCCGCAACTTTTATGCGGTTCAACTGCTAGCGCTCAAACGCGAGTCGGATCTTCTCGAGTATGCCAGGATCAATGGTATTCCAGAGCCCCTATATATGCCGATCGCTTCCGGAGGAACTAACTGGTATGTGCTTTTACTGGGTGTTTACGCTGACAAGCAGAGTGCAGAAACAGCGATGGCAAATTGGGAGAAAACGAAAACCCTAAAGATCAGACCCTGGATACGACAGCTTGGTCAGCTGCAGGATGCCATGCGCGCCGCTCAAGAAGGATAGACGATAATGACGGCTGCATTTTCTAAACTGCCAAGCGTGGATAAGCTGTTATTAGCATCTGCTGACCTTATCTCCATTTACGGCCGCACCGAAGTCAAACACAGTTTTCAAAAAGCGCTGATGCAAAGACGCGCTAACGCAACAAATGAAAATCCCAATGCTTTGAACGCCGATGCAGGCAGTGCCATCGAAATCATTGAAGCTATAAAACGTCAGGTAACACAAATACTTGATCGTGAAAACGCAGCGAAACTGGTACCTGTTATCAACCTCACCGGCACCGTGCTTCATACGAATCTAGGACGGGCGGAGTTGCCTGAAACCGCCATCAACGCTATCCAACAGGTCGCTATGGGTTTTAGTAATCTGGAGTACGATTTACAAACTGGCCAGCGTGGAGACAGAGATAGTCACGTAGAAGACTTACTACGAAAAATTACCGGAGCTGAAGCTGCCACCGTCGTGAACAATAACGCCGCAGCGGTGTTACTCACACTCAACACGTTAGCAGCCAATAAACAGGTACCCGTTTCACGGGGTGAGCTGGTTGAAATAGGAGGCTCGTTTCGTATACCAGAAGTCATGCAACGCGCCGGTTGTCATCTTGTAGAAGTTGGCGCGACCAATCGCACACACCTGAAAGATTATGAGCAACAGATCAACGCCGAGACGGCGCTGTTGATGAAGGTTCATACAAGCAACTATGAAATATTAGGGTTTACCCAAGCAGTATCGGACAAGGACATTGCAACGCTCGCAGACCAACATCACATCCCTAGTGTATCTGACCTTGGTAGCGGCACATTAGTTGACTTGTCAAAATGGGGCTTGCCTTACGAGACGACAGTAACCGACACGCTCAAAGCGGGTATAGATGTCGTCACATTTTCAGGCGACAAACTTCTTGGTGGTCCACAATGCGGCATTATCGTCGGCTCCTCTGCTCTCATCAAGCAAATCAAAAGCAATCCAATGAAACGTGCTTTGCGAGTCGATAAGATGACTATAGCCGCCCTGTATGAGGTACTTAAACTCTATTTGGACCCCGATACACTTTGTCAAAATATACCAACCCTTCGCTATTTAACGAAGCCGTTAGCTGATATACGTGAAATGGCTGACAGCCTAGTCGAACCCTTTACAAATTGTTTAGCAGGTATTGCAGATGTAACGACCTCACCTTGCGAAAGCCAGATTGGCAGTGGCTCGTTACCGATAGATCTACTTGCTAGCTACAGCCTGAAAATAACGCCATTACAGCCTTCGGATTCGTCTCTAACAAATTTATTGGCACGCTTTCGAAAATTACCAACGCCAGTCATCGGCCGACTCAAAGATGGGTCGATTTACTTTGATCTGCGAACGCTCAAAAATCCGAGTCAACTTATCGACCAGCTGGACAAACTCCCAAAATGATCATCGCAACTTCTGGTCACGTTGATCACGGTAAGACAAGCCTCGTTAGAAGTCTGACGAATATAGAGACAGACAATTTAAAAGAAGAAAAAGCCCGTGGCTTAACAATTGATCTTGGCTACGCTTACATCCAACAGGAAGCAAGTGACGATCTTGAAGGTAAATTGTCTATTGGTTTTGTCGATGTGCCTGGTCATAGTCGTTTCATATCTAACATGCTGGCTGGCGTTGCCGGCATAGACTTTGGTCTATTAGTCATCGCCGCGGACGATGGCCCAATGCCTCAGACGCTTGAACATCTCGCCATTTTAGATTTGCTAGGAATCTCTAAGGGCATTATTGTCATTACAAAAATTGATCGCGTCGACGACGAACGCATTAAAGTCGTTAACGATCAGATTAAAGAACTTGTGATGGACACGGTGCTCGCGGATGCTGATATTTTACAAGCCTCAAGTACGACTGGCGAAGGCATTGAAAAACTAAAGAGAGAATTATGGCGACATGCAAGAGAACACCAATCGCAGCCAATTGACGGCCACTTTCGATTAGCCATTGATCGCAAGTTTTCGATCAAAGGTGCGGGCTTGGTTGTCACCGGCTCTGTCTACTCCGGCAAAGTATTTGAAAATGATGAGTTATGGCTCCTACCGAGCCGATCACCGGTGCGAGTTCGTTCGATTAGGCGTCAAAACTCTTCGGCCAGCAGAGGTTTTAGCGGCGATCGTTGTGCAATAAATATCACTGGTGATTTCGATCGAAACCTCATCTCCCGAGGTTCTTGGCTTTCAAGCACGCCTGACTTGCCATTAGCAAATCGAATCGACGTCAAAATCAAAGTGCTTCGTGACGAAACAAAACCCCTTAAAAATGGTACGCCGGTACATATTCACTGCGGTGCCGCACATGCCACAGGCAGGCTTGCCACCCTAAATGACAAACAAATTCTGCCAGGACAAAGCGGTCTCGCTCAGTTGATTTTGGAACAACCGCTGAACGTCTGTTGGGGTGATCGACTCATTATTCGCGATCAAGCGGCAAGCCGCACGCTCGGAGGGGGTTGGGTTGTCGATCCATTTGCTCCGGCCAAAGGTAGAACAAAAACGGACCGGATTGACGTGCTAAACGCGCTGCAAACGTTGGAGCCGCGCAGTCGCTTAACCGAGGTCGTTAAATGCAGTGTCGATGGCTATCCGATTAAACAGTTCGAGCAAGCTGCCAATGTTCGAGTTGAAACAACCGGCGATACTGAGATACAGACTTCAAACGATCGGTATTTTCTCACACAGCAAATCCAAAAATTGACACAAGAGATTTGCCAATGCCTCGAAGTGTTTCACAGCAGCAACCCAAACATTGCAGGTATGCCAAAGACTGACATTAGAAAACAGGTGGATAAACCACTAACAATTTTCGATTTTGTGATGAATCAATTAGTCGCGACCGCAGAGATCACGAGAGATGGGCAGCTTTATAAACTTACTCAGTATGCCCCTTCACTTAATCCCGCAGCTCAAAAATTCTGGGAAAAGTTAGAACCGCTACTGACTCAGGAGCCGACCAAACCACCGGTTATACATGATCTTGCTAAACGCCTTGGATTACCGCCGGCTGCGGTAGACAAGTTACTCGATAACCTTTTGAAAGCCGGGCTAATTGTTAGGCCGGTCAAGAATCGTGTTTTTCTACCCAGTGCGGTGTCCGCTTTAAAACAACAAGCGATTGCACTGGCAGCAACGAACAATGACGGGCAATTTACTGTCATAGAGTTTCGAGACCTAACCGGTATTGGCAGAAACCTATGCATTGAGATGCTCGAGCATTTTGACAATACCGGCTTTTGTAAGCGATTCGATAACTATCGAATTATTCAAGACAAATCACGTTAGGAGCTTAGGTGAAATCATTTAGAGGAAAAGTCGCGGCTATTACTGGCGCAGGTTCAGGTATGGGCCAAGCCATCGCCAGGTCCCTCGCCAGCCAAGGTTGTCATATCGCTATCTCGGATATTGACGAAGCTAACTTGCAACAGACAGCGGAATCACTAAGCCGGTACACGGTTAAGGTTTCTACTCACCCACTTGATGTGGCAGACCGAGCCGCAGTCGAAACATTCGCTGAAGATGTCGTTGCTAACCATGGTCAAGTCCACATGGTGTTTAACAATGCCGGCGTGTCAGTTACCGATTCAGCTGAACACATGAGCTACGACGATATGGAATGGCTTATGAACATAAACTTTTGGGGGGTGATTTATGGAACTAAATCCTTCCTACCCTATCTGCAACGCGTTGACGATGCCCACATTATTAACACATCTTCGATATTTGGTTCGATTGCTGTGCCCAGCCAGTCTATCTATAACGCATCGAAATTCGCTGTAAAAGGCTACACTTTTGCGCTGCGGCAGGAACTCGCGGAAACACATATCAATGTTAGTTGTGTTCAGCCAGGCGGCGTAAAGACAGGCATAGTCAACAGTTCCCGTTATGTGCCGCAGGACAATGCATCAGCAACCAAAGAAGAACTCTCAGAGCAATTTGAATCAATGGCACAACTGACATCGGAACAGGCTGCTGAACAGATATTGCGTGGTGTACTAAAAAACAAAGCCCAGATACTTGTCGGTAAGGACGCTAAATTCGCCGCGCTAATCGAGCGTATCTTACCCATTGGCTACCAGAAGCTGATTGGTAAAGTTCTCGATAACCCTTAACACTGGTATACAGCCACTAGCAGCACTTCAAAGGCTTACATCAAAACTACAAGACGCCAGGCGCTAACCCAGATCTTTGATCCAAAAAATTGATCCAGAAATTTGAGAGCAGTGATGACAAGATTAAAACAAAGGGTTAGACGCTCTCCAATAGCCACGTTGCGCCAAGGTCATGTATAGACGAATGTTCAAATGCTATGCAATGATTGGCTTTCTAATGCGCCAACCGATCATTGGCAACGCTGTAGCAGCCGTGCAAAGCAATCTTGATTGGACAAACTTCTAATTGCCCGCTTGCACCATCGCAAGTATGCGTTCAGCTTTAAACTTTATGAAACTTGAGTATCGCGCGGTTTAATGACAATAGTCAGGCCGGTCTCAAACCTTTCGCGGCCAACGAACTAAATTATTACCTGAAGGCAGCTACGCCATTAGGTTACCCCGACGCACAGTTTGGCCTTGATGAAATCTATGAAAGAGGCAGAGGTGTAAAACGCTACAAAGCCGCCGCCCTTAGCTGGTATCGACTCGCCAGCCAACAGGGCCATAAAGAGGGCAAGACAAAAAGTCTCACGATTAGGTGATTAGCTAAAATTCGCAAATGACGTGACTAATTAGGACGGTTAACTACCGACATGGTTTATGCCACGACGATGCAAATATCGGTCAATTAGCCAACGCGATATCGCAACCGGTCCAGGAATAGTTGGCAACGCATCGCATTCAAACCATTGCGCATCTGCAATTTCATCTTCCTGCAAGACGATATCGCCGGATTCATATTGCGCAAAAAAGCCAAGCATTAGAGAATTGGGAAACGGCCAAGGTTGGCTACCCATGTATTCAAGATCGCTGACGACTACACCAACCTCCTCTTTCACCTCTCGTGCTACGGTATCTTCAATGGACTCGCCCGGCTCAACAAATCCAGCAAGCGTGCTATACATACCTTTTGGAAAGTTGTGATTTCTTGCCAGCAAGACTCTGTCGCCGTCATGCACAAGAGTAATGATTGAAGGTGAGAGCCGAGGGTAGGAGTGAACACCGCAGTGTGCGCAAATCATAGCCCGATCAGATTGATGTAACTCTGCTATCGCACCGCAGCGACCACAAAATTTATGTGTCTTGTACCAATCTAGGACTTGCAGGGCTCTTCCTGCTAAAGAAAATAGGTGATGCTCAACTTTACCGAACAAACTTCGCAAGCCCGACCTTTTGTCTTTTGGTAGAGCTGCACTAAGCGCATAACAAGCCACACCATGCCACTGTCCTAAATAATGACTTGTATCTCTAGTATCACTAGGAATTTCCAACATCAATGGGTCAAGGCTAGATACTGGCGTCCAGTTTCCACTCGAATCGAAATGTTGATAGATTTCTTGGCCGTCAAAAACAAAGTACAAAGCATTGTCTGGAATAATACTGGGGCTTTTTACGGCGGGCTCGAACCCTGAAAATACTTCAGGCCAACTAGGCATCTTGCACTCCTGTTTCCGAACGTCGCCATACAGCCCCGTCCGATGAATCGTCTATTTGATCCAACTTCTCTTCATGATTTTGCAGTTCATCAAGACTTGCATGGATCACCCTCAATGGTTTTCTATTGGCACTCAGCCGCTTTATCGATGATGATTGTTGCTGCCGGTCTTCTGCTGAATCTGCACCCAGACCCAGACTGACCTGACCACCCGTCATCAGCAGATAGACATCCGCGAGTATCTCAGCATCTAACAATGCGCCATGAAGGTCTCGTTGGGAGTTGTCAACACTATATCTTTTGCACAAAGCATCTAGATTATTTTTTTGACCCGGATGTTTTTTACGGGCGATTGCAAGGCTATCAATAACCGAGCAAACATCGCTAATTTTGCCTAGTCGTGGGGAAACTCTTTTCATCTCCGCATCGATAAAAGCCAAATCAAATGCTGCGTTATGAATAACTAACTCAGCTCCAGTTACGAACTCTCGAAATTCTTCCCATACATCTGCAAACAACGGTTTGTCAGCTAGAAACTCTGGCGTAATGCCGTGCACCTCTAGTGCACCCTCATCAATGGCACGCTCAGGGTTTATGTACTGATGATAATGACGACGCGTCAGCTTTCGATCGAGAACTTCGACGCAACCTATTTCAATAATGCGATGCCCCTGACCTGCATCAAGCCCTGTGGTCTCGGTATCTAGAACAATTTGTCGCACGATTTGATGGTCTCCTGAGTTTCGATTCTTTTTAAGTCTTTATGATGACAATGCATTTTATTTTACCGACTTTCCGAAGTAGAGTCGTCAGCGGTCACTCAAACACATCGCTTGATTATTCTTTTGGCGGCAAATTACGTGTTGACACATCTCTACCCGCAGCCGGTCTCGATGGACGCACCACACTTAGTTGACCGAAGGCTTTTTGTTTACTCCAGGTTGGCTTGATCGGAATCATGGTACTTTTCTGCTTACGCGCGACCATAATGTACACCGAACCGAAAGGCAGACTGAGGCTGCGGCTTAAGCCCTGAGAATAATCAGGCGCCTTCGCGCTAAGTTTGGATTGCAGCGGCAAGCCATAAGTACTGTAGTGGGTCCGATCGACCTTGAAATTCAAAAGATTTAACCAATCCATTAATCGACCTGGGCGAATAAAATTTCCATTCCACGGCGCATGACCGCGCAGTTTCGCGAAAGGTTTCCAAACACCCCAACTACTTAGCGGGTTAAAGCCAACAATAACGATTTGTCCCATCGGTAACGCAACACGCGCAACTTCACTCAACAACATTTGAGGTGACGAGCTAAAATCAAGCAGATGGTGCAATAAGATGACGTCGATACTGTCATCTTCCAAAGGGAGTTGGTTGTCTTGCGAAACGAATGAGCCAAAGCACTGGTGAATCGATTTGTTGGGCTGTGCAAGACTGAATTTATGACCTATCGGGCTGGCGTCGTATAAACTTTCAGATTGAACGCTCATCTGCATCAAATGGTAACCGAAGTAACCTGACAGAAGCTGGTCCAAAATGGCTTGCTCCGTATTCTTGACGGATATACCTAACGGTGAATCGAACCAATCATCAATTTTCTGCATCTGTTCTCTCTTCAGATCCATCTTCGAATCCTCTCTTCGAACAGCCCTTCGACCGCTCTTCAGATCCTCTAATCGACCACTGACGTCAATAGTAGTCTGATCTAATACCCATTATACTCTAACATCGCCTTTACACTCTGAGTCACTTAACGTAATTATGAGATATCCTCTTCAGTTTAGCATTATTGCCATCGCCATTGTCAGCTTAACCGGCTGTCAAATGCTGAGCTCAGTAAACGAATCCAATCAGTCAGCCAACCCAGTGGAAGCTGATTCGACCGATCTTTCGAAGCTCGTGAGCGAAGAAATTGTCATCGCCGCAGCGATGCCTATTACCGCAGATGGACAAGACGACATCGTTGAGAGAGCGGATGATCCCGCCCCACTAGAGCCAATACTGTTAAGCCCCGCGGAGATTGAAGACCTGTGGATAAAGGTCAGAGCAGGTTTCAAATTAGACCATCACATCGATAACCCAAGAGTTAAGTCAGAACTCAATTGGTTTCTCCGTCACCCTGCATATATCGAACGCGTAACGCAACGTGCAACACGTTACTTGTATCATATCGTCAATGAACTGGAGGCCCGAGACCTTCCTATGGAATTGGCTTTGTTACCCGTTGTTGAGAGTGCTTATGACCCCTTCGCATATTCCCACGGTAAAGCTTCTGGTCTTTGGCAGTTTATTCCGTCTACAGGCAAGCTGTATGGCCTGAAAATTGACTACTGGTATGACGGCCGACGAAACGTCGTCGAGGCCACAGACGCTGCACTGACTTACCTGACGGATTCTCACAAGTCACTTAATCAAGATTGGATGCTGGCACTCGCCGCTTATAACTCTGGCGAGGGCAACGTTCGTTACTCTATGCGAAAGAACACTCGCGCAGGTAAGCCAATAGATTTCTTTTCGTTGCACCTATTCCGCGAAACTCAAGCTTATGTGCCGAGATTGCTGGCTATTAGCGAATTAATTGCTAATGCAGAAGCTTATGGTATTGAACTCAAGCCAATTATTAATGAGCCTTATTTTGAAATTGTTGATGTCGGCTCTCAAATTGACCTTGCTCGGGCCGCAGAGCTGGCAGAAATTTCTATAGAAGAATTATATTTACTTAACCCCGCCTTCAACAAATGGACCAGTCATCCCGATGGACCCCACGAGTTGCTCGTGCCGAAGGAAAAAGCAGCAATCTTCACAGAGAACCTGGCAAAGCTTCCTGCCGATCAACGAATCGCTTGGAAGAGACATCAAATTCGATCAGGCGACAACTTAGGCTCTATTGCCCAAAAGTATCAAACAACTGTATCAACGATTAAGAACGTTAATAACTTACGCAACAATGTCATCGTTACGGGCGACTCACTGCTCATTCCAATCGCAACCGCCAACTTAGATGATTACCAACTAAGTGACTCAGGACGGCTTAAAACAACCCAGGCGTACGTTGAGAAGAAATACGGTGCCGAGCCCCAGAAATACACCGTCAAGTCAGGAGACAGCTTTTGGGAGCTGTCACGGACGTATGGGGTTTCGATGCGATCTTTAGCGAAGTGGAACGGCATGGCGACGACTGACCTGCTCTACCCCGGCAAAGAGTTGCTGATCTTCAATACAAAATCTAACCCGAGCTTAACGACCGTTGCGTCACTGCCTTCTAACATGCCGTCAAACAATATGATTCGCAAGGTTAATTACCGAGTTAGATCAGGGGAATCGCTGGCGCGCATTGCAGACAAGTTTAATGTCTCACTGAGCAGCATAAGAAAGTGGAACCAATCAATCACTGCTCAAAAATACATTCAACCAGGTGATCGCCTCACACTGTATGTCGACATCACCCGCACCGAATAGCCTTCGCGCGTCGTAGGTTTGAGTACTTACACTGTAACTTGGATTAGAAGCTGCATCAGCATGCTCCAAAAAAGGTAACGCTACTTGGTGTTTGTTCCACACGACGATAATGTTGCTGCCTAGCAATCTGTTTACTCGACGTGACGTCGCCCCACGCTGCGCTTTCTCTACTATCAGGTGCTATCAGTCTAGTAAAATTATCTAAGATACGTAACATCGGTTAGCATCGAATGTTATCTGACAGGATCTAAAAACCTCAAAACATGTTTCGGCTAGCGTGTTTCGACTAGAGTGTTTCGACAGGTGTTTCGACAGGTGTTTCGATTAAAGTGTTTCGACAACCCCATCTGGGTTCAGGCTTGAACGAAATTCTTGATACTCACTGAGTCCCTGCTGTGCACCAAGCACTTTGGCAAGCCGACTTAGGTCTGAATCGGATTCTTTGTCTGCCTTGTTGTTAACATTTGTGACGCTCATGACAACTGCATCGCCATTAGAAAGCACAGCATAACCAACCGACTTATTTCCTTCGGCAGGACGTGGCAAGGTAAAAGCTTGAGTCGATATTTCTCTATCAAAGGTAAGCTGATTCCGCGTTGTTTCGCTAGATACTTCCCATTTTAGGTCGTATTTGTCTGCAACAAACCTTGTAATCGACCCAGACTCTAACATCGCAACCATGTCTTTCGCCTGCTCTTCAGCTATTGCGGTCGCTTGTTGTAGAGACAACGCTGCCTCTATCTCCGATTGTACATCAGCAATCGGCATGACTTCTTCTGGCTGATACCGAGTGACACGAACAACCACGTGATGGTTTGGAGTAATTTCCAACAATTCACTGTTATTGCGATCTAGCAACACATCGTCACTAAATATTACCGCCTGTACTGCAGGGTTAGCGCCCAACCCAACAACTGAGAGTCGGTTAATTTCAGCTTCAGTAAGAATCGACAGCTCAAGTTCTTCTGATGGGTCAATCAGGTCAGGTGATTCATACGAGATTTCGCTGAGTCGCGACGACAGCGCAACAAACATCTCTTCTGCTTCAGCTTCTCTATACTCAGCCTCGACCCTCGCTTTCACTTCGGCGAATACAGGCTCTTTCGCAGCTTCCATATCGACTAATTTAATAAGGTGATATCCAAATTCGGTTAACACGGGTGCTGATACTTGGTTTAGACCCAAGCCATAGGCAGCCTCTTCAAATTCGTCGACAAATGTACCCTTGGGATTAAAGCCCAGATCACCGCCAATTTCTGCAGAACCAGTGTCATCGGAATATTCTATTGCAAGCTCAGCAAAGGTTGCTTCTGTCGACGTTATCTTGGCGTAGACTTCCTCAATTTTTTGTTTAGCTTGCTCTTCAGAGGTTTCGTCGTTTATTTCAACTAGGATATGTGACACGCGCCGGCTCTCTGCTTCTGCGTAAATTTCTTTTGTATCCTGAAAAAAGGCTAACAAGTCTTCTTCGTAAACTTCCACATCATCCAGTAACTCATCGCGCTTAACTTCTAGGTATTCAATATCGACCGACTCTTGCGTCATGAACTGTGAAGAGTTGTCTTCGTAGTAACTCGTGATTTCATCTTGAGCAATAGTTAAGGATTCGCGAAGCCCTTCTGCATCAACTCTTAGGAAAGCAATATCTCGCGTTTGCTGAGCGAGACTATTGAGGCGCTGAACTTCAACGTCGGTGATAAATGCTGTGTTTCGGATACCGGAATTAATTTGGCCAAACACTTTATCGAGTTGCATCTCATTTCTATAGTTTAGAGCAGTGTAGCCGGCTGAACCGATAACTAACTGAAATTGGTCTGGGCTGTATACACCATCGATTTGGAACACAGGCGTGGAGACGATTTCCGCGTCTAAATCAGCTGTACTGTATTCCAATCCAAGCTCTTGTGCCGCCCTTGTGAGGAGTTTACGCGCAACTAATGTGTCAAGAACCTGCTGACGTAGTTGATCCTCCCCGAGTTCATTGCCTTGCGCGGCGAGAATTCTTCGACTGCGCTGGACTTCAATTTCCATTTCTTGCTGTGTCACATCAAGGCCGTCGACTGTCGCGACTTTAGGTACAGGCGCGAGAAAGGTGGTAATGGACCCCATCCCAAATAGAGCGAATACAACAATAATCAATCCGACTATTAATTTTGCTACAACTCCGTCAGATGAATCTCGCAGACTTTGAATGGACATTGTGACCTCTTGAAAGCGTTTATATTTGAATGATGAACGTTAACAAAAAATGGCGCATCTGGGATGCGCCATTTAAATGATGTTACCTAACCACCCGTAAGGGTGGCAGACGGTTAACCAATATACTTAGTTAACCGCGTCTTTAAGTGCTTTACCTGCTTTGAAAGCCGGTACTTTTGCAGCTTTGATTTGAATCTCTTCACCCGTTTGAGGGTTTCGACCTGTTCGCGCCGCACGATCACGAACATTAAATGTACCAAATCCGACTAAAACAACTGAATCGCCTTGCTTCAGTGCTCCAGTTACAGAGTCGATCATTGCGTCGAGTGCACGACCCGCTGCTGCCTTTGTAATGTCCGCAGAAGTTGCCATGTTTTCGATCAGTTCTTGTTTATTCACCGTTGCACCCCTTTATTATAATTGACAGATTGTTTTTACTATTGTGTTTCGAGTTAAACGTTACCGCGAGTTGTTCGCGATCGCCCCTGCCCCTATCTTATACCAACTGGACAAAATGGCTGTCAAGAACAAACGTCTAATGAGCAGATATTCTGTGGTCTGCGTCACTTTCGGTGCTTGCATCTTGATCTTTTCCAGCCGGTTCATCAAGTGGTTCCGGCATTCTTTGCAACGCAACCTCAAGAACTTCGTCAATCCACTTAACCGGTCGGATAATAAGGTCCCCCTTAATGTTGTCCGGAATCTCCTTTAAATCCCTCTTATTTTCATCAGGAATGAGTACTTCCTTGATTCCACCTCGATGAGCTGCGAGTAGTTTCTCTTTTAAACCGCCGATAGGCAAGACCTGACCTCGTAAAGTTATCTCGCCCGTCATAGCCACATCTGACCGAGCTGGGATACCTGTGAGAACAGAAACAAGTGCTGTGCACAGCGCGATACCTGCACTGGGGCCATCTTTTGGCGTCGCCCCTTCCGGCATGTGCACGTGCAGATCGTATTTTTCGTGGAAGTCTTTACCGATACCTAGGACCTCCGCCCGGCTTCTGACAACGGTCATAGCGGCTTGTATTGATTCCTGCATAACATCTCCAAGAGAACCTGTCTTGGTTGTAACGCCTTTACCCGGCATTGCGACCGCTTCAATCGTGAGTAGCTCGCCACCGACGCTTGTAACCGCTAAACCGGTCACCTGACCGATCTGGTCCTTCTCTTCAGCGCGGCCGAAATTAAAACGCTTTACGCCTGAATATTGCTCGAGATTATCGCCATCTATGACCACATTCTGCGATTCATTTCCCTCTAATGCAGAGGCCTTAACAACCTTTCGGCAGAGTTTTGCAACTTCTCGCTCTAGCCCACGAACGCCGGCTTCTCGCGTGTAATATCGAATAAGGTCGAGTACGCCATCGTCTTTAATCGCTAACTCATTCTTCTTTAGGCCATTATTCTTCAACTGCTTAGGGATAAGGTATCGATTAGCAATATTGAGCTTTTCATCTTCGGTGTAACCCGGAATACGTATAATTTCCATTCGATCGAGTAGAGGGCCGGGTATATTCATGGAGTTCGAGGTACAAATGAACATGACCTCGGACAGATCAAAGTCGACTTCCATATAGTGATCATTAAAGCTGTTATTTTGTTCTGGGTCTAAAACCTCGAGTAGAGCAGACGCCGGGTCACCACGATTATCTTGACCCATCTTGTCAATCTCATCCAGCAAAAACAGCGGATTACGCACACCGGTTTTAGCAAGCTTCTGGATGATTTTGCCTGGCATCGAGCCAATATAGGTTCGTCGATGTCCTCGTATCTCTGCTTCATCTCGCACCCCACCAACAGCCATCCTGACGAATTTTCGGTTAGTAGCACGGGCTATAGATTCACCTAACGAAGTTTTACCAACACCAGGAGGGCCCACTAAACATAGTACCGGCCCCTTAATCTTCTTCACGCGTTTTTGGACAGCTAAGTACTCGAGTATTCGATCCTTAACCTCGGTCAATCCAAAGTGGTCCTCTTCAAGAACAGTCTCAGCTTCCGCAATTTCGGTGCGAACCCTCGAGCGTTTTTTCCAAGGAGCGCTCAACATCCAATCAATATAGCTTCTTACAACCGTCGCCTCGGCAGACATCGGTGACATCATTTTCAACTTACCAATCTCGGCATTCGTCTTGTCACGCGCTTCTTTTGGCATGCCAGCACTTTCGAGCTTATTCTGTAAATCTTCAATCTCGTTAGGCACATCATCAAGGTCGCCTAGCTCTTTTTCGATCGCCTTCATCTGCTCATTTAGATAATACTCGCGCTGACTCTTCTCCATTTGTTTCTTGACGCGACCGCGGATCCTCTTTTCAACATTGAAAAGGTCAATTTCAGACTCTAAGAGTTGCATCATGCGTTCGATTCTCTCACCAATACTGGTCATCTCAAGAATCTGTTGTTTCTGTGCGAGCTTAATATTTAACTGAGCAGCAATAGTGTCAACCAATCGCCCTGGCTCATCAATTGCTGAAAGCGTTGTCATAACTTCTGGGGGGACTTTCTTGCTAAGTTGGACGTACTGATCAAAAGCAGACATCAAGGAGCGCACGAACGCTTCTGCATCATCTGTCTCCAATGCTTCATTCTCTATAACCGACACGCTGCCAGTAAAGAAACCATCAACATCTTCTATCTCACTGACCTCAGCGCGGCTTTCTCCTTCCACAAGAATCTTGACTGTTTTGTCCGGTAGCCGGATGAGCTGCAGAATTGTCGCTAATGTTCCAACACTAAAAAGATCATCGGTACCCGGCGCTTCATTCTCAGGATCACGCTTGGCAACCAATAATACTTTCTTATCTTGATCATTTTGCTGGGCATGTTCCAATGCCCGAATCGACTTTTCTGTTCCAATGAACAGTGGTTGAACGCCATGGGGATAGACCACCATGTCGCGCAATGTGACGATCGGCACATTTGTCATCGTTGTCATAATAACTCCTGCGGGTTGAGCATCGACTCAACTCCAAAATTACTGACCAAAAGGCTGGCCAACCGGCGCACTGCAATTGCATATACCATTGCCGCACCATTTAAAACTTCTCACTATCTTACAAAGAAAAAGGGGCCTGTTTAGCCCCTTATCTTGTTATTGGTCTGATTTTTGGAAATTCAAGGCTGATTATTCAGGTGCAGCCTTCTGTTGATCGGGATTCTCGTAGATCAACATCGGCTCGGAGGTTCCATTTATCACATTTTCGTCAATAACAACCTTTGACACGTTCTCTTCAGATGGGATGTCGTACATGACCTCAAGCAAAACTGCCTCAAGAATTGAACGCAGGCCTCGTGCACCTGTTTTTCGTTCCATCGCCTTTTGAGCAATGGCGACCATCGCATCATCACGGAAATCTATTTCTACATCTTCCATCTCAAACAGCTTTGAATACTGCTTGGTATAAGCGTTCTTTGGCTCTTTCAGGATTCGGATCAATGCATCAGCGTCGAGTTCGTCCAACGTCGCGATAACGGGCAGTCTGCCAACAAACTCAGGTATTAACCCGTACTTAACCAAGTCTTCTGGCTCGACCGTACGCAAAGTGTCTCCCAGATTCTTCTTGGTGGCCTCAGTTTCAATCTCCGCATGGAAGCCGATGCCACTCTTGGAGGATCGATCCATGATCACTTTGTCTAAGCCGGCAAACGCGCCGCCACAGATGAACAGGATGTTTGAGGTATCGACCTGCAGGAATTCCTGCTGAGGATGCTTACGACCACCTTGAGGTGGCACAGAGGCGACGGTACCTTCTATTAATTTTAATAATGCCTGCTGAACCCCTTCACCAGACACATCGCGAGTAATCGACGGGTTGTCTGACTTACGGGAAATCTTGTCAATTTCGTCGATATAGACAATGCCGACTTGGGCTTTATCAACATCATAGTCGCACTTTTGGAGTAGCTTCTGAATGATGTTCTCAACATCTTCCCCTACGTAACCCGCCTCGGTAAGTGTGGTCGCGTCGGCGATGGTGAAAGGTACATCTAATAATCGTGCTAATGTTTCAGCAAGCAGCGTCTTACCTGTACCGGTCGGTCCAACCAGAAGAATATTACTCTTCTGCAACTCGACTTCGCCTTTCTTACCAGAGTAATTCAGACGCTTGTAGTGATTATAAACAGCAACCGACAAAACCTTTTTAGCCCACTGCTGACCAATGACATACTCATCGAGGATGCCGCTAATTTCCTGAGGCGTCGGTAACTTACGCTTCTCTGTCTCTTCGGTACTTTCTTGAAGCTCTTCACGAATTATGTCGTTGCAAAGCTCAACACATTCATCGCAAACATATACAGACGGTCCTGCAATTAGTTTACGCACTTCATGTTGACTCTTCCCGCAGAAATTGCAGTGAAGCAACTTACCGTCGCCGTTCCCGCCATCATGCTCGTCAGACATTTATCACCCCTACTACACAAGTTCTTTAAAAAGCCTCCCGCTCGTTCAGACGCATCGAAAGCTAACAAAATTCTATATTTTTCAACTAATTAACATGAAAAGTTAATGTTAACCGGCAATCTACTAATCGCTTACAATTGAAATACTATCGAAAAGTCGAGCAAATGAGAACTTCAAATATCTCCCACTCGCGCGACTCTTATCAAGTACTAGACTGTCGCTAAAGTTGTTCGTGCTTCTTGTACTCGATCTACAAGACCATACTCTGCAGCTTGGTGCGCTGTCATAAAGTTATCGCGCTCAGTATCGGTTGCGACTTCTTCAACAGTTTTACCGGTATGCGACGCAAGAATCTCATTGAGTCGAGTACGGAGAAACAATATTTCTTTGGCCTGAATCTCAATATCGGATGCCTGACCCTGCGAACCACCGCTCGGCTGGTGAATCATGACGCGTGAATTAGGCAGACAAAATCGCTTACCCTGCGCACCTCCGGCTAACAACAATGCACCCATGCTAGCGGCCTGACCTATACACATGGTCGACACATCGTAATTCATGATTTGCATGGTGTCGTATATCGCTAAACCGGCCGTCACTGATCCGCCCGGTGAGTTTATATATAGCTGAACATCTTTTTCAGCATTCTCCGATTCTGCGAATAAAAGCTGTGCGACAACAAGGTTAGCAACCTGGTCGTCGATCGGACCGACAATAAAAATAATTCGTTCTTTGAGTAATCGCGAAAAGATGTCGTACGAACGTTCACCTCGAGCGGTCTGCTCAACTACCATAGGTACGAGACCTAAACCTTTGGTATCCGGCAGAAATCGATCTTCAAAATTGTTGCTCATTTACACCTCATCAACTAGAACAATTAGGGTTCGCTCAATGGGTACCGGTTTGGAGACCAGCTGTTCAGTTACTCATTGAGCCGAGTTGTTAAAATAACATTGAACACTTTTATAACCAAGTGCTCAAGATCGTTCCATTCTTAGCTTAAACTTACCGATTTCGAAGCGCGAGTCGGTCACGCAATGATTGCTAGAAGGTTAGTTAACGCACGTTACTACATCAGATACGCAGTAAAGGATCGATTCGATCAAATCGATCTGTCTTTAACTGATAATGAGACCTTTATTGAAAACTTCAATGCTTGAAGGTCATTATTTTTTAAATTTAATGACCTTACAATCGATAGGAGAGGCCTTAACTTTCGGCTTCTTCATCCTCTGAAGCATCGTCTGAATCTGCCATAGGGGTTTGTGGCGCCGGCTTAATTGCCTCGTCATACTCCTGTTCAACATCAGTTACCGTCGCTTTATCCAAGATTGTGTCGATAACTTGATTTTCCAGAACAAGGTTCTGAATCTGAGACAATTGCTGCTCATTACTGTAGTAAAAGTTAACTATCTGCTCTGGGTCTTCGTAGGAGCTAGCCATTTTTTCTATCATGGCCTTGACCTTGTCGTCGTCAGCCTTTACTTCAAACTGCTCGACAATCGCGTTGACGATAAGGCCAAGAGATACGCGCTTCTCAGCTTGTGCTGTGAACATTTCAGCCGGTAACATCGATGGATCGATATTGTTACCGCCACCAAATTGCTGAACAGCCTCTTGTCTCAAGCGATCAACTTCCTGATCAATCAGTGCTTTGGGCAAATCAACTGAGTTTTGCTCGATAAGCGCATCCATCACAAGATTCTTCAGCTTACCTTCTGTCGCTGCTTCGACCTCACGTTCCATGTTAGAACGCACTTCGGTTTTAAAAGCCTCAAGACCACCTTCTTTTACGCCAAAGTTGGTGAAAAACTCGTCATTTAATTCAGGTAATTCTGAAGCAGAAACTGAATTAATCTTGATTTTAAAGACGGCTTCTTTACCTGCTAACTCTTCTGATTGGTACTCGGCAGGAAATGTAACGTTCACATCAACTTCATCGCCTTTTGAAGCACCTTCAATGCCTGATTCAAAACCTGGAATCATCTGACCGGAACCTAAGACAAGGTCTGATCCTTCGCCTTTACCGCCGTCAAAAGCCTCGCCGTCAAGAAAACCATCAAAATCGATATTGACCTTGTCGCCATCAACACATTTTCGTTCAACTTCAGAAAATTCAGCACGTTGATCTCGCAAAGTGCCTATCATCGTCTCAACGTCTGCGTCAGTAACCGATGAAATTATCTTTTCAACAGAAATATTTGAAAAATCAGCGAGTTCAATTTCGGGGAACACTTCGAACACAGCGGTAAACTCAAGGTCTTTACCCGCTTCCATATTTACGTCTTCGATTTGCGGCATGCCTGCAGGCGATACGTCTTGCTCTTGGACCGCAGCAGCATAGGACGTTTGCATGACCTCAGAGCTAACCTCTTGGCGGATACCTTCACCAAAACGTCTTTTCACTTCACGCATGGGAACCTTGCCTGGGCGAAAACCTTTTATTTTTACCTGTCCAGCAGTCTGTTTAAGCTTTTCATCAACTTTGCTGTCCATTTGATCGGCAGGCACGCTGATACGCATACGGCGCTCTAGCCCAGAAGTCTTTTCAAGAGTTACTTGCATTGATTTACCCTACTGTTGCTCTT
>JAQXDL010000022.1 GCA_029251375.1 Pseudomonadales bacterium
TTAACAACAACACCCGCACCTACAGTTCGGCCGCCTTCACGTATCGCAAAACGCTGGCCTTCTTCCATAGCAATCGGAGCAATCAACTCAACATTCATGTTCACGTTATCACCCGGCATAACCATCTCTGTGCCTTCCGGTAATTCACATGCACCTGTCACGTCAGTTGTCTCAAAAAAGAACTGAGGCTTGTAACCCTTGAAGAATGGCGTATGTCGACCACCTTCATCTTTGCTCAATACGTACACTTCACCTTCAAACTTCGTGTGTGGCGTAATTGAACCAGGCTTGGCCAGTACTTGACCGCGCTCAACGTCTTCTCGCTTCGTACCACGCAATAGAACACCAACGTTCTCGCCTGCACGGCCTTCATCCAACAACTTACGGAACATCTCAACACCCGTACATGTCGTCTTCTGCGTATCTTTAATACCAACAATCTCGATCTCGTCACCAACAGACACAATACCGCGTCCGATTCGACCTGTAACAACCGTACCTCGACCAGAGATTGAGAAAACATCTTCAATCGGCATCAAGAAAGGCTGGTCAATCGCACGTGTAGGCTCTGGAATGTAACTATCAAGCGTCTCAACTAGCTTAACGATTGATGGCGCGCCGATATCTGACTGGTCGCCTTCCAATGCTTTTAGTGCACTACCGATAACAATCGGTGTGTCGTCACCCGGAAAATCGTACTGGTCAAGCAGTTCACGAATTTCCATTTCAACCAATTCAATCAGCTCTTCATCATCAACCATGTCAGCTTTGTTCATAAACACGATGATGTAAGGCACACCAACCTGCTTTGACAACAAAATGTGCTCACGCGTTTGTGGCATGGGGCCGTCAGCCGCTGAACAAACCAAAATAGCGCCGTCCATCTGAGCAGCACCGGTAATCATGTTCTTCACGTAGTCAGCGTGACCCGGGCAGTCAACGTGTGCGTAGTGGCGATTCGGTGAATCGTATTCAACGTGTGACGTTGAAATCGTGATACCGCGCTCTCTTTCTTCTGGTGCATTATCAATTGCAGCAAAATCAGAAAACTCTCCGCCCCAAGTCTCAGCACAAACCTTCGTAATCGCCGCTGTTAGCGTCGTCTTACCATGGTCTACGTGACCTATTGTTCCTACGTTTAGATGCGGCTTCGTCCGCTCAAACTTCTCTTTGGACATTTGGATTACACTCCTCGATCGCCAGTATTACTACTTTTCAACAATGGATAGTGGGTGGTTCCCACCGATTCATACTATTACTACTACTAAAAAACTACTTTGGTACTTTCTTCTTTCAACTTCACCTACCGTTTTAGCCAAACGAAGCTTGTACATAACCTTCAAATGTGGAGCTCATAACCGGATTTGAACCGGTGACCTCTTCCTTACCAAGGAAGTGCTCTACCGACTGAGCTATATGAGCCTACATTCCACAAACCCAGATAAGCTTCCTCATCAAGCCCCAATTTGGAGCGGGTAGCGAGGATCGAACTCGCGTCATCAGCTTGGAAGGCTGAGGTTCTACCGCTGAACTATACCCGCGTTTTCTTTCCTACAACTTACCAATTACTTTACATCCCAAGCTGGCTTTCCCTTACGGCATTGCCCTCTTGATACTGATCCTGTTTGTTCACGGGTGTTTTACGACCCAATTACCTTACATCTAGCACTACGTCATTTTTGCCTAATTTCCAGATCTGACAAAAGATCCAGCCCACCTTGGTGGAGGGGGGTGGATTCGAACCACCGAAGCTTACGCGTCAGATTTACAGTCTGATCCCTTTGGCCACTCGGGAACCCCTCCAAAAATGAGGCGCTAGATTCTGCCTTCGAGGCTACAGCTTGTCAATCAAATTTTAGCTAAAAGAAGACCGTGCCATCGCCCTAAAGCGAAAGCCACGGTCTAAAAACTTGCTTGAAAAACTTGGTGCCGCCACCAAGAGTCGAACTCGGGACCTACTGATTACAAATCAGTTGCTCTACCAACTGAGCTATAGCGGCTACCTGTAAAAACAGGGGACGGATTGTATGCGAAGTCAGCACTGCTCGCAAACTAAATTAAGTCAGTTTTCAATATTTAATGAATTACTCGACACATTGACCTTCTTTTTGTTCAATTCCAGGATATTCTTCGACCAACCCAGCCATCAAAGCGTCGTTAATCTTAAAATCACGCCCACCGACCCCATATAGCCAGAATTGCCTCTCTAGAATTGGAATCGCCGTAATCTTGGCTTCGTAACCACTAGCTTGAAGCGTTTGTTGTAGAGATACAGCGGCGGATTTCGTGGAAAAAACACCCAACGATATACCAAGCGAATCGCTACCCTGCGTGATGACATAACTATCTATTTCTTGCGACTTAAGCTCCCTAAGCTTCCTAAAGGCGGCCTGTAAGGATGCTGCCGGCGGAATCATGACACGATAGTCACTCTCCGCCATCGCTCGATCAATTGCCTTCAACTCAACATCGAACTCCAGCGCCACAAGCTTCTCCAGTGCGGCTTGACCTTCAAATAGCCCCTCAAATGGACCGATGGCCTGACAAAGGCCGCTATCTTGGCGATCTAACAAAATCGGATTATTAATCACCAAATCCATTTCTTGATTTTGCTGTATGCCTGCGGTTGAATTTTCGCTCAACAAGAAGACCGTCTCGAGGGACTTATCAACAGCTCGCACTGAGAGCGCGGGAGATTTTGGCTCCAGATAAAATCCCTGATAAAAAAAATAAACGATGTTAACCGCTATCAAGCTCAACGCAATTGCACGCATTATATTGGCCTCAAACTCACTTCACCGGCATTAAAAGACTTCAACCCGTCCTGCGTTTCTATAAGGATATTACCGAACTCATCAACACCGCGATCAACCCCGCGAATAATATCTTCACCTAAACTAATCTGAACCTGCTTACCTGAATAGAAATTTACCTCTGCCCATTCACTTGCCTGAATGCAAAAGCCTGTCTGACTAAAATTACTGAGAGCGGGCAGCAACCTTGTTAACAATCCTGATACCAAGGCATTGCGAGACAATTTAAATTCACTAAGCGTCTCATAAGGTTGATCAATCTGACTTGATGCCTCAACACCTAAGTCAACATTAAGACCGACACCAATAATCAGCGGCGTACCCTTTGCAGTCGGCGCGCCCAATTCGATTAATATGCCGGCTAGCTTGCCTGCACGACCCGCGGTTACTCTCAGCACATCATTTGGCCACTTCAAACTCACATCAGATACACCCATGCTCCGCAGCAATCCAACAACCTGCATTCCGACAATCAAACTCAATCCAGCCGGTTTAATCCCTTGAGGTAATAGCCAACCAAGACTCATATAAACGTTTCGGCCAAAGGGACTAATCCAAGCACGACCTCTACGGCCTCGGCCTGCTGTTTGCGACTCCGCCAAACAGACATGGCCGGAAAAAGCTTCATCCTTTATACACGACATGAGATGTGTGTTGGTTGATTCGATGGACGTATGGATGTCGATCTTTGATACGAGAGGCCTGATGCTGGCCGCAAGCTCAGCTAAAATTTTTTCATCACTAAGAAGTTCCAGCGACTGTTGCAGCTGAATCACCCCATCGCTCTCAACGTAATCAAGCGCTAAGTTTGTTAGCACTTGCTTACTAGAAGAGTCTAATTTCACATAACCATTTGCTGCTAAGGCTCGTATTAGGTGAAGTGTGTAATTATCCAATGGGGTGTACCACATGACAGTAGCGCGCATTATGCACGGCTTATCCTGAAATGAGAAAGGGAGCAAACACTTTCGACAGTTCGACCCACCTCAAATTCAATACAAAAAAAAAGGAACCACCTTACGGCGATTCCTTTTTATTTGGTGGAGCCAGAACTCGGCGTCCCCGCGAGATCAAACCGCCTTCGACGATTCGACCCACCTCAAATTCAATACAAAAAAAAAGGAACCACCTTACGGCGATTCCTTTTTATTTGGTGGAGCCAGGCGGGATCGAACCGCCGACCTCCTGCGTGCAAGGCAGGCGCTCTCCCAGCTGAGCTATGGCCCCAGAAACTTTCTGGTGAAAGACAGTTGAACTGTCAATCTGGGTGGCACATCGTTTTCCAGTGAATGGAAATTGAGCATGCCTTTGGGTCTACATTCCTGTTCGATAGATGATGTTGCCATCTTCTAACCTAGCTTACTACCAAGCACGAAAGTTCCCAATCACTCTCTCGAGTTTTTACCAACTCTTTTTGAGTTGGTGGGTCTGGGTGGATTTGAACCACCGACCTCACCCTTATCAGGGGTGCGCTCTAACCAACTGAGCTACAGACCCATCGCTATCGCGAGGAGCGGTATTATACGCAGCAAGATTTGATTTACAACGCCCTAGAGAAGGAAAGTTTACAACTAGCTAATCCACAACGTGAATCAACAAATGATGATTCTTCTTACCTTTTTGAATGACTTGATAACAACCGTGTAATGCATCCGCCGTTTTCAGTCGGTGTTCAGGGTCTTCAATTTTCACACCATTCACAGATACAGCATTGCTTGTAATCAGTTTTTTCGCTTGGCCAGCCGTCACCTGCCCTTTCGGTGTAACCGCCAGACCACTATCGACGAGCACGTCAATCAACGAGATATCTGCTGACTGAGTCTCAGATGCAGACATGCCATCTTGAGCTAATTGACCAAGATCACTGGCCGACAGTTGCGATAACTGATTTGTGAACAAAGCTTCAGAAATTCTCTCCGCCGCATCCACACCTTCATCACCATGCACCAAACGTGTTACCGCCTGTGCCAATGCAATATGGGCTGCGCGCGCACCAGGATCCTGATCATGTGCCGCCGCGAGCTGGTCGATATGGGCCGCGTCAAAGAATGTAAATATCTTGAGATAATCAATGACGTCTGCATCCGCACTGTTACGCCAAAACTGATAAAAGCTGTACGGTGAAGTCCGTTGCGCATCTATCCAGATGGCATTACCCATACTTTTACCGAACTTGGTCCCATCTGAGTTAGTAATCAAAGGGTAAGTAATTGCATAGGCTTGATTACCATTCATCCGACGCACCAAATCGATACCCGCCGTGATGTTACCCCATTGGTCACTACCACCCATTTGGATCGTACAATCGTAGCGTTCATTCAAAATGGTGTAATCGTAGGATTGCAGAATCATGTAGCTGAATTCTGTATAGCTAATGCCCGACGCATCATCTTCTAGGCGCCGTTTAACCGTTTCTTTTTGCACCATCGCATTAACACTGAAGTGTTTGCCTATATCTCGAAGGAAATCTACAACGGTCAATTTCTCAGTCCACTCGGCGTTATCAACCACGATCGCAGAGTTTTCGCCGCAATCGAAATCCAGGAAGCGACTCGCTTGCTCACGAATCTTGGCAACAAAAGCCTTCACAACATCGGCTGATTTGAGGTCTCGCTCCGATGTTCGTCCGCCCGGATCCCCAATCATGCCAGTCGCCCCACCGACCAGCAGGATCGGCTTATGGCCGGCAAGCTGAAATCGCCGCAACGCTAGCAGTGGCACAAGATTGCCGATATGCAAACTGTCCGCCGTCGGGTCAAACCCGCAATATACAGTTCGAGACCCTTCCGCAAGGTGCTCAATCAACTCTGGCTCACTACTCACTTGGGCGATCAACCCAAGGGATCTAAGTTGGCCAAGTAAGTCCTTGTTAATTGTCATACTGGTTTTCCGGAAAAATTATTTTTGAAATTGAGAATACGGTCATTCTTTTTTGACCCCTGCTCCTGTACGCTTCGCGACCTGCGAAATATCAGACATGAATTCATATAACGAAGATGCGCCAAAATACATTAAGCGCAAAGAAATTCAACTGTAAATTTGGAAAAAGACGACCCAGAGCGCCCATCAACACCATGCATTGGCCTTGATAACTGGGCTGATTTTGAGCCTGAGCCACGAAACCAATATTCACACTTGATTAAACCCATAATTATTATACACTTAGCGCCACTTTGTGATAAATAACTATAAATAAAGAGCGTAGCCGTCTGCTTTATGAAACATTATCCATCATCACATTTACGAACCGCACTGATCCTGGCTTTCTGCTTGGGACTTGCTATTACGGCGCTTCCTGAACGGAAAACAAGCACAACCAGCATTCCCGTCTCGCTCACCATACACACCAGCGTTGCTGAACAAGACGCCAACATCACCGCTGCCGAGACTCAATCCGAATCCACCGCGGTAGAGTCTGCGGTAGAGCGCCCCCGACTCGTCAACAAAGAAGTCGTCGTTCGCAAAGGTGACAGCATGTCCGCAATATTCAAACGACAGGGCTATTCGGCTAAAGATCTATACGACATCATGAATCTTAATGGCCCCGTTAAGGCACTGAAAAAAATCATGCCCGGCCAATCACTCCATTTCGCCCAGACGTCATCAGGTGAACTATCGGAATTTCGCTACGCCAGCACGCCGCTCAAACAACTCATTGTGACCCGTCAGGGTGAGCAGTTTACAGCTGCCTGGCACTACAAGAAGCCCGAGATACTGATCTCCTACAAAACCGCACAAATTACGAAGAAGACACCATCGCTATACCACGCCGGCAAAGCAGTTGGACTGACAGACAACCTCATTATGGAACTCGCCTTTATCTTCCAGTGGGATGTGAGTTTTGCACTGGATCTAAGACAGGGTGACTCATTCACATTGTTGTATGAAGACGTTTATGTCGATGGCGAGAAAGTAAAAGAAGGCGATATCATTGGTGCCCAGTTTAAAAACATGGGCAAAAGCCATACCGCCATCTTATTTGAAAACAAGCTTGGGCAGAAGAACTACTATACTCCTACCGGCGGTTCAATGAGAAAAGCATTCATTCGAGATCCGGTTCATTTCTCTCATGTCAGCTCGAGTTTTAACTTAAAGCGACTGCATCCAATTCATAAAAAAGTAATGCCTCACAGAGGTATCGACTATGCGGCCAACAAAGGCACACCGGTCATTGCCTCAGGTGACGGCAAGGTCACTATCGCAAGACAAAACAATGCGTCTGGCCGATACGTTGTTCTCAGACATGGTGAGCAATACGAAACCAAGTACCTCCATTTATCTGCTTTTGCGAAAGGGGTAAGGCCTGGAAAATCAGTCAAACAAGGGCAGGTCATCGGCTATGTTGGCGCAACGGGTTGGGCAACAGCCGCACACCTTCACTATGAATTCCTTGTCAATGGTGTCCATCGCAATCCAAGGACGGTTAAGCTACCGAAAGCGGACCCCATCAGCAAAGCCGAATTGGCACAGTTTAAACAACTTACCTTGCCGATTCTCGCGAGACTGGAATCTGTCACAGGAAATGTGCGCTATGCGATGTCGGATGACTAAATAGGGCAGCGGCGTTTGCATCGGTCAATACATGCATGGGCTGAGCCCACCGCTTTTAGCGGCCCTGATGGATAAAACCTTGAGGGTAATACCCGCTAAAAAAGCAGCAGCAGTAACTACTTAAATTGAAAAAGAGTTACCGCAACCACAGGTTGTCGATGCATTAGGATTTGTCACAACGAACCGCGACCCTTGCAGGTCCTCCTTAAAGTCCACTTCTGCACCAACGAGATATTGAAAGCTCAACGGATCGATCACTAACTGAACACCGTCTTTTTCGATTGCAGTGTCATCCTCCTCGAGATCCTCATCGAAAGTAAACCCATATTCAAAACCCGAACAGCCGCCGCCCGTCACAAAAACCCGTAACTTCAAGTTTTCGTTTTCTTCCTCTTGAATTAAGTTTTTTACTTTTCCTGCCGCAGCATCAGTAAAATTCATGCCAAGCGGCGTCACTATCGTAGGTGTATCAGTCATCGCAATTTCTTACCGTATATTTCTTAATGAAAGGTCCATAGGACCTATAGTCGCTCTGTTATCTAAAACTTACGTGTCTTTAAAGCAGCAATCTACCTACTATGATATGGGTGCTAATCTTACTAAAACAAGTCGATGCCAATAAGGCGCAATCCTAACAGAAGCAGAAGTCAGGCTTGATTTGACTTTGTTTTCACTGCGGCGACTGCTGCTGCCTTCGTCGCGGCCCTCTCATGTTGCCCACCAGTTGCCTCCGTCGCGGCATGTGTTTCATGCCGAACATCCTTGCTTTGCTTAAGGTGAACGAGATTGCCGTCAACTTTGCTGCCCTTCACCATTTCTATCAAGTTGTAATAAACATTACCTTTGATTTCGGCTCTGGCAGCCAGCTCTACATGCTTGTCGCTGTAAATGTCACCGAACACTTTGCCGTTTACAATCACATTAGGCACGCGTATTTCACCCTTTACCCTGCCTTTTTCACTGATCGTGACAACAGCTTTTGATCCAGGCTGAGCGACAATGTTGCCTTTCACCACACCGTTAACCAAAAGATGATCACTAAAATGTACATCGCCGGAAAGTTCGCAATTGTTTGCAATCAAGGTAATGCCAGCTTCTACGCCCTTATTTTTGCCGAACATGACTAGTCTCCATCTAATTGCCAGTCAAACTTCTTCTCAAGCCGTTGGTTGTTTCCACCTGTCGATTTGGCAATTACCATCACCTGCCGCGGCTCAAAACCTTTTGGAACTCTTAACTCACCATCAATATTTTGGAAGTATCTAAATCTAAATCGGATCGAATTTTGTTTATCATCCCGCAGCTCTTGTAACGTCAAGGAACGCTCGCCTTCCTGCGTATTCCCAACAATTATAATTTCCACACCACCCTGCACGTATTGATGCTTTTCAACAACTTGGGTTAACAAAAGGCTAAAATTAATTGTATTGGGCTCATTCGTCTGTTTCATATCCCAACGTTCGATACGCAGCCCTTGCTCTTCAACGTTAGGCAACATCACACCCTTATAAAATCGGATTTCCTCACTGAGTTCTGCAATCTCACCCTGCAGCTCCTCAACGGTCGAGCGTACCTCTTCAGTTGCTTGCGTATCAATTTGCTCACCAACTTTAAGGTCTGCGACTTGTTGACTCAATATCAGCACCTCGACGTCGCGCTGCTGCAAACGAAGCTTCAGGCTATCTCTCTCTGTGATCACTTGCACCTTTGTTGCTAGACCTTTTTTTAATCCGAACTCATAAGTCGACCAACAAAAACCGCCCAGCAACAGCAGACAGAGGAAAAACACACCAAAACGATAAAATGGCCGATAGGGTACGACCATCATTTGATGTTGCTTGCTGCCCTTTACAGACGCCACGGGGTACCTCGTATACTTTGTTAAGCCAACAGTTTATCAGATATTAAGAATAATCAGCTATTTGCATTCTACTTTGGAATGAGTGGTCGATCTTTATATACACATGGCCTATCCTCAAACAAAACAGATACTTCCTTAACGTGGCAAATCGAACTCCTTCAAATTATTCTATCCGCGGCTTCCGCCGATCTTTGGCGTCGCTCGACTCCGTACCTCAGTTCGCAGTGCTGGGCGTTATCTCTGGGCTTGTCACAGGTCTTGTCATTCTTGCCTTTAGGGCCCTGATGGAAATACCTCTGAGCTACCTACTGGATGGCGAGTTCGAAAACTTCGAAGCACTCGACCCCTTATTACTGTTCGGTTTACCCGTTTTTGGCAGTATTATTCTCGCGATACTTTTTCGCCTTATTAGCGAACAGCACCGGCGTGTTGGCGTGGTTCATGTGCTAGAACGCCTCGGTCGCCATCAAGGCTACCTGACTTGGCAAAATGCGGTTGTTCAGTTTCTCGGCGGTATTGTTGCCCTGGGCACAGGTCAATCTGGAGGCAGAGAAGGCCCCGCTATACACCTCGGCGCAGCCTTTAGCAGTCTGCTAGGCCAATCCCTCAAGTTACCCAACAACAGCATCAGAGTTTTGGTGGGATGTGGCGCTGCCGCCGCCATATCTGCTTCATTCAATACACCCATCGCTGGCGTTATTTTTTCGATGGAAGTGATCATGCTCGAATACACAATTGCTGGCTTTATACCGGTCATACTGGCCTCTGTAACTGCCACACTGATTAACCAACTCGTCTATGACAGCAGCAGCGTGTTTCAGGTTGACTACGACATTTCTTGGCAGAGCTTCTACAATTTACCTTTTTTGATTCTTGAAGGAATCGTCATAGGCGGACTAGCGGCCGCCTATGTTTACCTCATAAAGCTACTGTATCGATTCAGCCCACAGGCACATTGGTTACGCTTATTAATTGCCGGCCTCACAACAGGACTCATTGGCCTGATGGTCCCAGAGGTGTTGGGTATTGGATATGATACGGTTGAATTGACGCATAACGGTCAGCTCGCCGTGACCGTGCTGATTGTTATTTGTATCCTGAAAATCATTACCTCCGCTGTCACAGTTTCAATGGGAGTGCCTGTTGGTGTCATTGGACCAACCCTATTCATCGGTGCAACCGCGGGCGGAATACTTGGCTATGTCGGCACAATTGCTGTCCCTGACCAGGTTGCGCCACAGGGTTTTTACGTTATTCTTGGCATGGGAGCGATGATGGGAGCCGTTCTACAGGCACCACTCGCAGCACTCATGGCCGTCATGGAGCTTACCCAAAACACAAATATCATCTTACCGGCAATGCTCGTTATCATCATCGCCAATTTAACCGCGAGCGAAATATTCAAAGTTAAATCAGTGTTTCTAACGCAAATGGATATCCTCGGTCTCGACTATCGTCAGAACCCATTAACCATCACTTTAAACCGCGCATCGGTCGCATCCATCATGTCCCGAAGTTTCGAGCAAGTGCCTCGCCACATTGAATTTGCGAGGGCACGAGAACTTATCAGCAACAAACCAACCTGGCTCATTGTCAGAGATTCAGAAGCAATGCCTTCCTATATTCTGCGAACCATTGACCTGATCAGCTATCTGGACAATACAAACGACGACGAAGAAGTCGTTGATCTCAACGCCATTCCTGCAACGCGTAAAGATATTCAAGCCGTTATGTTGCAGGCAACCCTCAGCGAGGCTTTAGAAAAACTGAATCAATCCGGCGTTCAAGCTCTGTATGTCAATAGAATCAGCGGCCCTATGCTCAATTCTGTCGTCGGCGTGTTAACCCGAGAGGACATCGAGTCCTATTACCAAGCCTAGCCATCCAACGGCCTAACTTCCCCCCCGCAGGGCTTTGGATGAATGGAGCTAGCCAATAAATACGCTCAATAGCTTGGCTTCGCCACTTGGGACAGACTGTTTAAAAGTGAAGTCTTGAGGCGATGTGTCGAAAAGATGACCCAACATTACGCTACTCAACATTGAATCAAAACGATATGAATGGTTGAATGCGCTCTTTGAAATATCTAGCTACGGATAATCCAATATGAATCGTTCCGACACACTCTTCACGGCTGCCAAAAAAGTGCTCCCTGGAGGCGTAAATTCTCCAGTTCGAGCTTTCCAACGTGTCGGCGGACATCCGGTCTTTTTTAACAAATCTTCAGGTTCACACCTATTTGATGTCGACGGCAAAAGCTACATTGACTACATCGGCTCATGGGGACCGATGATCGTCGGACATTCTCATCCAACCGTTATCGAAAAAATTCAAACGGCTGTCGGCGAGGGACTTGGCTTCGGTGCACCAACAGAAATCGAAACAATACTGGCTGAAGAAGTAATTAAACTCATGCCTAGCATCGAAATGGTTCGAATGGTCAGCTCTGGCACTGAAGCAACGATGAGCGCCATACGCGTTGCCCGCGGATACACCGGGCGTGACAAGATCGTTAAATTCGAAGGCTGCTATCACGGCCACTCCGACTCTCTCTTGGTTAAAGCTGGCTCCGGCGCACTGACATTAGGCGAACCTGATTCACTCGGCGTACCGGCAAGTCTTGCTGCCCATACAATCACGCTAGATTACAACGACTCAGCACAGGTAGAGGAAACATTTAACCGCATCGGTGATGAAGTCGCAGCTATTATTGTAGAACCTATTGCTGGAAATATGGGTCTGGTACCACCCGTCGATGGTTTTCTGCAGACCTTAAGAAATGTGTGTGATCGACATGGTACTGTTTTAATTTTCGACGAGGTCATGACAGGCTTCCGAGTCGCATTAGGCGGCGCTCAATCCCACTATGGCGTAAAACCAGACATGACAACTCTTGGTAAAGTCATCGGTGGTGGCATGCCCGTCGGCGCATTCGGTGGCCGAGCAGATATTATGAATGTCGTTGCACCATTAGGCGGCGTTTATCAAGCCGGCACCCTATCAGGCAATCCCATCGCCATGACAGCCGGTCTAGCGACACTTAAGTTGATTCAGGCGCCGGGCTTCTTTGAACAGCTCTCGGAAAGAACACAGCAGCTGACCAAAGGCTTAAGCATGCGCGCAGAGCAAGCTAACATCCCTTTTAGCACCCATTCTGTCGGCGGCATGTTCGGCTTTTTCTTTACCTCAACAAACCCTGTCACTGGCTTTGCTCAGGTAATGAATGCAAACGCGGATCAATTTAATACATTCTTTAACTCGATGTTGGACCAGGGTATTAACTTAGCACCCTCACCTTTCGAATCAGGATTTGTTTCGGCCGCACATAGTACTCAAGACATAGAAGAAACGCTTAGGTGTGCGGAAATCGCATTCGCTGCGTTGTAACTTTTCAGCTGAAGCTACATCCACACATAACGCTCAACAAGATCTTTTGGCCGATGGGTCAAGACAATAAACAGACACGGGAATTTGATCGACATGAAACAATACGATGTTTACGGAATAGGCAATGCGCTCGTCGACACAGAATATGAAATTGACGACGCATTTCTCGACGTTGTTAAGCTACAAAAAGGCGTCATGACCCTGATCGAGTCAGAACAGCGCGAAGAAATTCTTCACCAACTTGAAGTGAAGCATGAACATGAAGTTATCCATCAATCTGGCGGCGGTTCTGCAGCGAACACCATCGTTGCGGTACAACAATTTGGCCGCAAAGGTTTTTATAGCTGCAAAGTGGCAGACGACGCTGTTGGCAATTTTTTCATGCGAGACCTGACAGAAATCGGGGTCGACAGCAATCAACAAATTACACAGGATGAGGGGCATTCAGGGCAATGCATCTCTATGATTACCAATGATGCCGAACGAACAATGGCAAGCCATCTTGGCATCAGTCAACAACTGAGTGTCGCAGAACTCGATGAAGATGCGCTACGACAGTCGCGATACCTGTACATTGAAGGCTATCTCGTTACGTCACCAAGCGCATTTGAAGCAGCCCTTAAAGCACAGCAAATTGCAAAACAGGCAGGTGTCACGGTCAGCCTAACGCTCTCTGACCCCTTCATTGTTGGCGCGTTCAAAGATGCTTTTGATACTTTCGCAGGCGCCGGCATCGACCTGGTTTTCTGCAATGAAGAAGAGGCCATGATCTGGACGGCAAGCGAATCAGCTGAAGAAGCTTTCGGTAAACTCAAGACCGTTTGCAAGCAAGTCGCAATGACATGCGGCAAGAATGGCGCGATGGTATTCGACGGCAAGACAACGAGCAATGTTGCCGGCGAACCAACCGAAGCGGTTGATACTACTGGTGCTGGCGATATGTTTGCAGGCGCTTTCCTCGCGTCTCTATGCGAAGGCAGTGATTTCGCCACAGCGGCGGGGTTCGCAAATAAATACGCATCCAAAATTGTGTCACGATTTGGTGCGCGATTAGCTAAGGAAGAAATCTCTAGCTAAAACATTGTCTGCTGATGTTAGCGGTGATGGCTTGCAGCAGATAGTTTTAGAATAAGCTCAATTGCTGATCGATAATTCCTGACAGGGACTTGCTTTGGAAGGAAAGTATCGCATCGGCAATTGGGGCCAGCTGCTTATCAATATAAAACTGATAATCGATTCTTGATTGGCGATACTGCTTAGGTTCAGCGCCGTTTACAGTCATCAGATATTCAATCCAACCACCAAAGTCTGAAGCTGAATTCAAACCACGTTTAGCCCTCTCAGTCTCCGCCAACCTCGCTGCCTTTACGTGCGGTGGCACATTCTTTTGGTATTCCGTTAGCTTGCGCCTGAGACGTTTACGGAAAACTAATTTCTCATCCACCTCGCCTGTTTTTACTTGTTGAACAGTATCCAAAATAAAGTCTTCGTAGGATTCACCAAGAAAAATTCTTCGATAAAGCTCCTGCTGAAAATCTTTCGCGAGCGGGCTCCAATCGGAACGCACCGCTTCGAGTCCCTTGAATATCATTTCATAATTCTGCTTGTCACCGATGAGGCCGGCATAGCGTTTTTTTGACCCAATATCGGAACCTCGGATAGTCGGCATTAAAAACTTGCTGTAATGAGTTTCATATTCAACCTCAAGACAACTCACAATGTTGTACTTTGACAACAAATGATCTCGCCACCAATCATTTAAATATCCAACCAGATCACGACCAATCTGATCTGTATTTGTCCTTCCCAAAGAGTGCGGTAAATGCACAAAAACCGAATCTGTGTCGCCATAGATGACCGACATGCCTTTATCGTTGATTAGATCCCGAGTGGTTTGCAAGATCTCGTGACCTCGCAAGGTAATTGAGCTGACGAGTTTTGTATCAAAGAAACGGCATCCGGGCGTTCCTAGTACACCGTAGAATGAATTCATGATGATCTTAATTGCTTGAGACATTGCATCTCGCCCAGACGCCTTCGCAACATCTCTGGCCGCCCAAAGCTCTTCAATAATCGCAGGCAACAAGGCTTGCTGGCGCGAAAACTCAGCGCCCTTAAAGCCAGGTATCGCATCGCTGGAATCTCGAACAGATATCATTGCCAAGGGGTCGACATGAAAAGTGCGAATAATGCTTGGGTACAAGCTTTTGAAGTCGAGCACGATCACGTCATCATAAATACCCGCCTGGCTATCGAGCACGAATCCACCCGGGCTGCCACCCAACTTTTCCTCCTCCACAACGGGGCCAACATAACCCTGTCGATGCAATCTCGGTAAATAAAGATAATCAAATGCCGCTACTGAACCGCCAGCACGATCCATATCCAACCCCGTCAAACGGCTGCGTTCCATAGCAAAAGAAAACAAGTCAGTGTGGTCGAAAATTTCTTTTACGAGCACACAATCTTCAAGGTTATATCTGGCAAGTTGGTCCGGATCGCTGGCATAGAGTTCTTGAATTTCGCTCGCACGGGCATCTACGTCGTGAATCAACTTGCCGCGTCCGAGCAACTGATTCGAGACAAAATCTAAGGCGAAACTCTCAAACTGATAGGTCGCCGTTCGCAACAACTCAATGCCATCAAGCGCAACTCTGCCTGGCACCAATGCATATCGCCGTCCGGGTCGACGTGGGTCGTTGCGCCAGCTAACCACGTTTTCCTCACGTCCAAGCGTAAATGGAATCGACAACACATCACAACGCTTCTGCAAGAAATCCAAATCAAACCCAACCACACTCCAACCAATGATGACATCAGGATCGAGATGCGCGAACCAATCTAGGAAACGTTCGATCACCAGACGCTCTGTCGGCGCATATTCAAGGTAAGACAGCGAGCTATCACCCCTCCCAACCATAAACACTTTATCTTCAAGACCTGAATGCACGGCTATCGAGTACAGGATATTTTCCGTGTATGACGTTTCAATATCTAAAGACGCGATCGTCAGGGTTGGTTGATATTCTGCAGGCTCGAGTCGAGGGTTGATAAAGCTTTGCCCGCTCTGCAAGTTTGAACCCGACTCATCAACGAACACGGCCTCGCCTTTAACTCGCACGCCCGCGGTAATGAAACGTTCCATTAAATATCGATCCGTCGGTCTGACATCGGCTTCGTAGACCGGCAACATACCTCGCAGTTTCGTTCTAGCAAGGGTTAGAACCTTCTGAGTGGCAAAGTAACAAGCGGTGACGGGTTCATGATGAAAATTTAACAGTGCCCGATCGGTCGAGTACCATTTCAGGGTGGCCAATAATCTCTTTACTCTGGTGATATCCGCGGTTCGAACAAAGAAGACTGACTCTTGATTGCCCTGAGTCACTTTCAACGGGCCAGACGCAGTCGACAACCAGAAGACTAAATGCTGCTCACCGGCAAGCTCCTGCCATTGTCTGGTCAGTAAAAAACCTTCTATCTCACTCGCATCCTTCATTTTTTTATTATGACGGATATTGATGAAAGTAGCTGTTGGTTATACTGATGAGAATAGAAGTGTCGGGCGTTTTTTCAGAGCAGTGATCTCGCTAATTCTGGATTTGCCCTACTAGTAGACAAGTACGCGCCTACCGCCAAGATCCTCAATCGTGACGTCTATCTGATATGCTTGTTGGATCAAACTTTCTGTAATCGCAAGCGCTGGCGCCGCATCCGCTAATACGTGCCCATCTCTTAACAGTGTGATCTGATCTGAATACCGGCTTGCAAGATTGATATCGTGCATCACCATGACAATACATGCGCCTGCTAACTTCATTTCTTCACACAGTTGCAAAAACTGACGCTGATGAGTCAGATCAAGCGGCGCGGTCGGCTCGTCAAACAGGAAAACGGCCTGTCCGAGTTGATCCCAAAGTTGTGCGATAACACGGGCTAGTTGCACCCGTTGTTTCTCACCGCCTGACAATGTGATGTAAGTTCTATCTGACAGATGTTCCAGATCGAGTTTTGTTTTAACCTCCGAGACTATCGTTTCATCAAAACTATCCGAGGTGTCACAAGGATACCGTCCCATTTGAATAACCTCATCGACTGTAAATGGAAAATCTAATGAGGACTGTTGATGTAAAATTGCCAACCGACGAGACAAGTCTTCAATGCCGTAGGATTTCAACGGCTTGGATTCAAGCAGACAAGACCCCGCCGATGGTTGACGTTCACCACTAAGCAATGCGAGCATCGAGCTTTTCCCAGCGCCATTGGGTCCAATCACTGAGCGAATCTCGCCAGCTTCCACGCGCACTGACACACCACTCAACACCTCTCGATGGTCAAGTTGTAAACTTGCCTGATGTAATTCAATGGTCATAATCGGGATCGATTTTTTTGAATAATAATTAGGTAAATAAAGAAAGGCCCCCCGACCAATGCTGTTAGAATACCCACTGGCAACTCGTTCGGTACAAATAGCGTTCGACATAACGTGTCAGCAATAATCATTATTGCTGCGCCACCGATAGCAGAGGCAGGCAGAAGCACTTTATGATTCGAGCCTATCGTCAATCGCACCAAGTGCGGCACTACCAAACCAATAAAACTAATCACACCAACTTGTGACACGCCAATAGCAACTATGAATGCACAACCAACAATTAAGCGCAGGCGCAATTGACGAACTGAAACACCCAAACCTGTCGCTTCACGATCCCCTAAGGTGATGATGTTGAGGCGGCTGCTCTCAAAGTAGATCAATATCATGGCGGGAATACTCAGCGCAGCAACGCCGACCATTGCCCAGGTCACTCCATTAAAACTACCCAAAGCCCAAAATGACACAGACCTTAACTGGGCGTCCGTTGACAGATAGCTGAGCAGGCCAACAGCAGATAAAGCAATCGCGTTCACCGCAATACCGGCCAAAAGTATGGTTGATGTTGAATGGGACTTCTTCGCTACCAGCAGCACCAACATTGTCGCGACGATGCTACCTAAAAAAGCTGAGCCAGATACTCCGGCCAACCTAAGCACCGGCTCTTGCACACCAAACACGAGAAATGCCGCAGCAAAAACCGCCGCGCCACTGGAAACACCAATCAATGCTGGGTCTGCCAAAGCATTTCGAAAAAGTCCTTGGATAGCAGCACCCGATAGCGCAACCCCAGCACCAATAATGATATTCATCACTAGTCGCGGTAGCCGCAACTCAAAAAAGATAATCTGATCTGTTGCGGAGGCCACACCGCTTAATAACTGTATTGGGTTAATCGATACTGCCCCCATCGACGAGCCGACAAGAAACAACAAGATTAGACCAATGCTGAGCAACGTAAATGTCAGCGCTCTGCTCATGACTCAGGCGACCGAAAGGCAATCGATTTAGAAATAGAAATCGATTGCGGCGACATACGGCATTTGTAGGCAAGCACCTCGACACCGGCTTCAACTGCCATCTTGATTGTGCTCGTATACTCTGGGTCAATATGGCCGGCAGGCTCTACAGTATTGATGCCAGAGTGCTGCACACAAAAAAACAATACAGCGCGACCCCCGTTTGCTACCACCTCAATGAGTTCTCGTAGATGTTTTGTCCCTCTGCTGCTGACCGCATCAGGAAAAAAACCGCGACCCGACGCCTCGAGTAACGTCACACTTTTTACTTCGACGTAACAATCCTTCGAATCCTTCGATGTATCACCGGTTAACAATAAATCTATGCGGCTATTCTCGTTACCGTACTTAACCTCCGTACGTATATCGGCGTAGCCCTGTAACTCGGGCACTTTGTTAGCATGAATAGCCTCCAGTACTAACTGGTTAGCCTTGGCTGAATGGATGCCAATGTAGTGCCCCCGCGGGGTTTTAGCTAACTCCCAAGTATGGGCATACTTTCGTTTTGGATTATCTGAGGTCGAATACCAAACCTCACTATTGGGTTCAGTACAGTTTTTCATCGAGCCCGTGTTAGGACAGTGAATCGTCATTAGCTCACCAGCAGGCGATTCTATATCGGCTAGGAACCTTTTATAACGCTTAACCAATCGTCCGGATGCAAGCGCTGGAGTATATTTCATAGAAAGGCCAAACTAAATTGTTACAAAAAGGTGAATGTTGCTGTTTAAAACTGACATATTGGACTGATGTCGTTGTACTAAAATAGTTTAACCGATGTTTTGACACCATCACGTGTCTCAACTGATTAAGTTGTTAATGCTTGCTTAAGTTGCTTTACGCCCTGACGCAAAAGCTCAATGTCCTGTGCGTAGCTAAACCTAACATAGTGGTCCGCATCAAAATGTCCAAAGTCTGTTCCTGGCGTAACCGCGACACTATATCGCTCCAACAAGTCATGACAAAACGCTTCGCTGTTGGCGCTTCCCTCGGGTAATCGAGCATAAATATAAAAGGCGCCAGAAGGCTCGATCGGTATACCAAAGCCCAATGCCTTTAACGCTCCTAACAGATAATCTCTGCGCTGCTTGAAAGCAGACCTGTTGCGATCCATCTCTGCTCTTCCCTCGTCACTAAATGCAGCTAAAGCAGCATATTGGGCAATACTTGAAGGGCAGATAAATAAGTTCTGTGCGAGTTTCTCAACACCATTTATGGCAAATTCAGGAACAACCATCCATCCGAGTCGCCATCCTGTCATACCGAAATATTTGGAGAAGCTGTTAACGACAATACAATGATCACTGATCTCAACGACTGAATGCAGTTTTTCGTCCGAGTAATCAAGCCCATGATAAATCTCATCGACGATTAAGTGACCTTGTCGCGACGACACTTCGTCCGCAATATCCACCATGCCAGCGCGCGAGATCACACTGCCTGTGGGATTGGACGGCGACGCTAAAAGAACACCCCGACTGGTCTTGCGCCAATTATTCGCAATCAATGCGCGGTTGAGTTGATAGCCCGTATCAGCAGACACCGGAACAAGCTCGGCGTGAGCGCCCAAGGTTGTTAAAAAATGTCGATTACAAGGGTAACCCGGATCACTCATAAGCAAACCCTCACCCACATTCATCGTCAGAGCGGTCGCCATTAGTAGCGCAGCCGAGCCGCCTGCCGTGATGAAAATCCGTTCTGAGGGAATATCCGCATTGTACTGCGTCTGATAAAAGGTCGAGATTGCGCGACGCAACTCAGGGATGCCCTGCGCCGGGGTATATTTGGTAAGACCGCTGGAAATTGCCCTTCGACCTGCATCCAATATAACTTGCGGAGTCGGGAAGTCTGGCTCGCCTACCTCCATGTGCACAATCGGCCGCCCAAGCGCCTGCAACTCGTTAGCTCTTGCTAGCAGTTTCATTACCCTGAAGGGTTGAATCTGATCTAATCTATCTGCGTATTTCAACGCCACAACCTTCAAGCTCCGAATCATTATCGTTAATTCGATAGAACATAGAGATATCTCTGGCTAAAAGACAGATATTTATCCCCAAATGAAGAAAAGTTTTTTATGATCAGAAGCTTGGCGATTCGCACTCGGTCTGGTATGGTGCGCAGCTCGATTTTGAACGGCTTTTTAAGATAACCAAACTGGAAGGCACCATGGCAGCAAAACAAAAAAAGACGCCAGCGACAAAGTCTAAAGCACCGACAAAGAGTAAAGCTAAAAAGGCTACTAAGCCTAAAACTAAAGCGGCTAATAAGCCTAAAGCTAAAGCGGCAACTAAAGCTAAGACTAAAGCCAAGACTAAAGCTAACGCTAAGCCTAAAGTGACAACAAAGGCCAAAGCAAAAGCCACGTCGAAGGCGAAAGTAGTCGCTAAATCAAAAGCCAAGCCTAAACCTGCGGCGAAATCCAAACCAAAAGCCGCCGTTAAGGTAAAAGCCAAAGTAGGCAAAAAAGCACCTGCTAAAAAAGCACCTGCTAAGGCACCGGTAAAAGCGTCTAAAAAAGCAGTCGCAAAGAGCAAACCTAAAGCAGCAAAGCCAAAAACTGCTTCGAAATCAAAAGCCAAAGCTAGTAAGAAGATAGCGGCAAAAACACCTGCGAAGGCTAAAAAAGTCGTCGCAAAGAGCAAGTCCACCCAATCTACATCTAAGGTAAAGGCAAATACGAAGGTGAAATTAGTTTCAAAAACACCCTCCAAGACCACCAAAGCCAGCGCAAAGCCAAAAGAAAAAGTAAAAGCAGCGGCAAAGCCCAAGGTAAAAGCAGTTGCAACTAAAAAATCAGCTGCAGCAAAGCAGAATAAGGCGCCTGTAAAGACAGCGTCTAAGCCGAAGACTAAGTTAAAACCACAACCAAAGGCGACGCCAAAGGCAAAGACGAAGAAAAAATTCGTCGACGACTACATGACAGAGGAACACAAAGACTTCTTCCGTCAGATGTTGCTGCAAGCAAAGCGTCAGCTGATGGAAGAAGTAGACCGAACTGTAAAGAATATGCAGGATCAGGCGACTAACGATCCAGATCCGGCAGATAGAGCAACGCAGGAAGAAGAGTTCAGTATCGAGTTACGTACTCGAGACAGAGAGCGGCGCCTAATCAAGAAAATTGATAGTACGCTAGACCTTATTGATCAAGATGAATATGGCTTCTGTGATTCCTGCGGCATTGAAATTGGTCTTAAGCGATTGGAAGCACGCCCAACTGCGACCCAATGTATCGACTGCAAAATGCTCTCCGAAATTAAAGAGAAACAGATTCTCGGCTAGCGATGTGATTTGACGCACAGAGTTGAAATGCTCTAGCAGCTCTGCGTAGAAACATTACACGGGATGGGACTTTTAGCAGCCTGAATCTGTAAAACTATATGGGACCGCGCTCGAGTGAATTCAGACAATCACTATATCGGGCGTTTTGCCCCCTCCCCTTCAGGGCCTCTTCATTTCGGCTCGCTAGTAGCTGCGGTCGCGAGCTTTCTGGATGCACGGTCAAAGAACGGGCAATGGCTGGTTCGAATGGAAGATCTTGACCCCCCAAGAGAAAGTCCCAGCGCCCCCGCAGTCATTCTCAAACAACTGAAGGACTTTGAGTTAGTCTGGGATGGTCAAGTGCTTTTTCAAAGCACACGACTCGACGCATACGCGGCGGCATTAAAGAGTCTCCAAGACCGTCATCTAACCTTTCAATGCCGCTGCAGTCGCAACAAGACACCGAGCGTTTACCCTGGCACCTGCCGCGATGCCGCTCATACGGAAAACTTGGCGACACTGCCTACATCAACAAGACTGCGGGTCGATCCCTGTGAAGTAGGTTTTGAAGATAGAATACTTGGCCGCAAAACTTGGCATCTTCAACATGATGTCGGCGATTTTATCATTCGACGCAAAGACCGCTTATTCGCCTACCAGCTTGCAGTCGTTGTTGATGACGCTTATCAAAATATCACCCACGTTGTTCGTGGCAGCGATCTTTTAGATTCGACGCCACGACAGATTTTCCTAAATCAATGCTTACACTTATCGCAGCCGAATTATGCGCATCTGCCGGTCATTCTTGGCGAAGACGGCTTTAAATTGAGCAAACAAGCGATGGCGCGACCCATCAGTAATGAAAACCCCAGCAGCCTGCTCAAGCTCGCCCTAAAGGCTTTGGGACAGAAGGTCATCGACTCCATTGACTACAGCGAGATGCTTGCGGTTAGCGCACTAAATTGGGATATTGAAAGGGTGCCTAAGACCCTATCTCAGAATATCATCGAACTGACTGACGAGGACCTGCAGAAATAGTTTAATCTAGCGTCTTGATAACACGTAAGAGGAACCCTCGCTCACTTCGTGACAGAATGTCTTGAAAAGGGTCCCGAATAAAGTCTCAATCAAAATATTAGCTTACGGCAGGTGCGACTGTGTTTCTTGAAAGATGTTTGATATTTCTGATTTTCGGCTTTTTTGTCTTTATCGCCGACGTCGGTCAATGGTCCTCGCGATCGGGTGTCATTATGTTCGCATTCGAATACGTAATGTGGTTTGTCCTCATCGCTCTGACCTTTAGGCTAACGCTGCGGCACATTGGTTCGACCAAAACATCGAACTATTCATCAAACCATTCCTCAAACCACTTAACGAGCGACTCAACCAACTACTCAGCCAACTACTCAACGAATGAGGAACCCGGAAACGAAATCGACCATTCGACAGGCGCACAAAGTCTCGCGCGAGAAATGACATGACGTTTTCACTCGCCCAGCTATTTACCATCAGCTTTATCTATCTGTTGACGTTATTCGGATCTGCGTACGCGACAGAAAAGGCTTGGCTACCTAAATCAATCACACAACATCCATTTATTCGTGTAGCAGCACTTGGCGTGTTTGCCGGCGCGATCGCTTTTTTTGGCGCGTTTACCTTAATTGCTCAATTTGGCTCTAACTACCTCCTGTATTTCTTTGGATCCAGCGCCGTCTTCTTACTCGCGCCGCTACTGCTTTTCCAAATCGCACGTATATCTTTGGCACACAAGCTTGGATCGCTCGCAGATGTATTTGCCTTTCGATACCCCTCGAGCTGGGTGGGCGGCGTCATTAGCATGCTTATGTTGTTAAGTGTTTTGCCCTTAATCGCCCTGCAGATTCATGCGGCGTCGATCACCGTCCATCTTCTCAATCAAGACATCAGTGAAGACCGGCTGGCCATCATTTTCTGCATAACAATGACTGTATTCGCCATCTTATTCGGCGCTCGCCATGCATCAACACGCGACAAACATGAAGGGCTTGTCTTTGCGATGGGACTGGAATCGATTTTTAAATTGCTCGCCTTTGTGGCTATCGCTTTGTATGCCGTGTTTAGCGTGTTCGGCGGATTCGCTGAAATGGCAACCTGGCTTGGCTCAGCTGAAGCCAACGCCATGAAAAGCCAGATTATGGACCTCAATGAAGGCAGCTCACGCTCACTGTTACTGATGTTCTTTGCTGCAGCACTCGTCATGCCACACATGTTCCATCTGTTACTGACTGAAAACGATAACGAATCGCTTCTGTCCGCCTCAAGATGGGGCTTCCCGTTGTACATGTTTGTGCTAAGCCTTTGTATTCCACCTATTTTCTGGGCGGCCAGCTATGTCGCAAGCCCACATAGCGCCGAATTTTCAGCGGTCAGCCTAGGCCTTACCAGCAACAGCGAGATTATTACAATTCTCGCTTTTCTGGCCGGTTTTGCCGCAACCAGCGGGGTGCTGATCGTCGTCACATTAGCGATGGCATCGATGTCTCTTCACCACATGCTGTTACCTTTTTATCGACCCAACGAAGATAGAGACTTCGTCGCCTTGTTACTGAACATGCGGCGTATTTTGATTGCCGGCATCATCTTAGCGGCTTATGGTCTGTATCAATATTTAGATGCTGAGCAGTCGCTGATGAGCATCGGGTTTATTACCTTTGTCGCCACCATACAGTTTCTTCCCGGTCTTATTGGCGGGTTTTATTGGCGTGCTGCAAATCGTATTGGCCTAATGTCGGGATTGGCCGCTGGATTTATTGTGTGGTTTCTTGTGCTCTTGTTGCCCTTGGTGGGAGACATCGTATCCGCTTCCCGATTTGACACACCGTTATCTTTTGAGCTCAATCAAAGTGTTTGGCATATCGCCGCATTGATTTCACTCGTCACCAATAGCGTCATTTTCATTGTCGCGTCCTTATTCACTTCACCAACACCAGATGAACTGAAGGCGGCCGAGGAGTGTATGTCCGATTCCCGCGTCAAACCCTACCAGGGAGTTCTCGTGGCAAGATCAGTGCCGGAAATTCGCAACAAACTCGGCGAGATGATTGGTCTCGCCGCTGCAAGCCAAGAAGTCCATGCCGGCTTAACAGAACTTGGTTTCAATGAAGAAGAGAGGCGCGCATTCGCCCTCACGCGAATGCGAAATCACATGGAATCCAACCTCTCCAGCGTGGTCGGTCAGACCATAGCCCACTCCATCATCACACGCGCGTTACCCTATCAACTTGACCACTCTGGCACCGTTGTCTCAGAGAGCGTCCAGAGCATGGAAAACCGATTTGAAGGCTACCGTTCGGAATTGACTGGCCTGGCTGCCGAACTCGACAACCTACGTCGTTATCACCGGCAGATTTTGCAAGATTTACCGTCGGCAGTTTGCTCTATCGATCAAAGCGACAGGGTGCTGACGTGGAATGCCGCCATGGAGGAACTAACAAATATCCCAGCCCCTATCATCGTCGACCACAACATCGCCAGCTTACCGACCCAATGGTTCAAAATTATCAATGAAATTGCACTTACTGATTCGGACCAAAAAATAAAACTCGAATTTAACACCGAAGGTATGACGCGGTTGTTGTCACTGCACAAGTCAGTGATCGCGACGGACAACAACAATGGCGACAAAGTTATCGTCCTAGAAGATATCACCGACGAACAAATCCTTGAGCAACAGTTACTGCATAATCAGAGACTCGCCTCGATTGGTCAGCTTGCAGCCGGCGTTGCACATGAAATCGGCAATCCAATTACCGGCATTGCTTGTCTTGCCCAAAACTTAAAGATTGAAACCGAACAGCCAGAGTTACACGAACTCTCTGAAGAAATTTTGAATCAAACTGACCGGGTCTCAGAGATTCTGAAATCCCTTATCAATTTTGCACACAGCGGCAGCAAATCGAACAAGCCACAAACAACACCCGTCGAGCTAAGTCAGTGCATCGATGAGGCAATCAATCTGCTCAACTTAGCAACAAACGACAAGCAGATATCCTTCGCCAACCATCTGCCGCATACGCTTTTCACCTTAGGGGATGGCCAGAGACTTTTGCAGGTTTTTATCAATGTCCTCTCCAATGCCAGAGACGCGTCAATGGCGAACGGCACAGTTGATGTAGTCGGTCAGATCATCGACAACCACATCCGTATTGAGGTCATAGATAAAGGTCACGGCATCGAAGCGGCAAACCTCAGCCGTATGTTCGACCCTTTCTTTACCACCAAAGATCCTGGCCAAGGCACAGGGCTTGGACTCGCTATTGTGACGACGATTCTGCAGGAACATCACGGTTCAATTTCCGCTGTTTCGGGACCTGTTCAAGGTACTCACGTGATAATCACCCTTCCGCACTATGATCGACCGGAATTGGATTTGACTTCGACGAGCAAAACAGTGTTTAGTTAATCTCATTCGACGTAAATAGCTCTGTGTGACTATGGGCAACAAAGAAATTCTGATTATAGAAGACGAAGTTGTTATTCGCTCTTCCATTAGAAAATTCCTACAAAAACAAGGTTGTAAAGTGAGCGAGGCGGGTTCTGTTGCGGAGGCAACGGCATTCGATCTTGCAAACTTTGACCTCATCATTACAGACCTTCGCCTGCCAGGCGCAATCGGCACAGACATCATTAAACAAGCGCCAAATGTTCCCGTGCTTGTTATGACCAGCTACGCAAGTGTGACCTCAGCTGTCGACGCAATGAAACTCGGCGCTGTCGACTACATTGCAAAACCGTTTAATTACGATGACCTTTTATCGACCGTTCAAAAAGTGATCTCAGATGATGTTGAAATCACGGATGACAAAGCAACAGCACCTGCGCTAACCAATATGCTGGGTAAGTGCGCGGCAATGCTAACCCTGTTTGAACAAATTGCGAAAGTTGCGCCAACTGACACCAACGTTCTTATACAAGGTGAATCTGGCACAGGTAAAGAACTCGTCGCCAAAGCAATACACGTATCTGGCAAACAATCGAAGGCGAGCATGATCTCGCTAAATTGTGCCGCTATTCCAGACTCACTGATTGAATCTGAATTATTTGGTCATGAGAAAGGCGCCTTTACTGGTGCAACATCGCGACGTTTAGGATTGGTAGAGGCTGCCGATGGCGGCACCCTGTTTCTTGACGAAATTGGTGAGCTACCCCTTGAAGCTCAAGCACGCCTGCTGAGAGTCCTACAGGAAGGTGAGGTCAGACGTGTTGGATCAATTGAAACGATCAAAGTCAACGTTAGACTTGTTGCTGCCACCCATCGCGACTTGAAGTCGCTAGCAAAGACAGGTGACTTTCGAGAAGACCTCTATTATCGGCTCAATGTGGTCACGCTGACTTTGCCGCCGCTAAGAGAGCGACGTTCTGACCTAGAAGAACTATCGCAGCACTTTCTTCGTCTAAACTGTGAAAAATTGGGAAAACCCTGCTTAAGTTTCTCCGAGGAAAGTCGCAGTCTCATCGCAAGCTATCACTGGCCAGGTAATATCCGCGAGTTAGAGAATGCCATCGAAAGGGCCGTCATCCTCTGCGAGGAACCCGTTATATCTGCAGACTTACTGTCAATTGAGCTGGATGTTTCACCGATCGAACCCACTGACGAGCCAAATCCAGAAGAACTCTCTTTAGAAGACTACTTCCTGAAATTTGTACAAGAAAACCAAGAGCAGATGACAGAGACAGAACTGGCACAAAAACTCGGCATCAGTCGCAAAGCACTCTGGCAAAAGCGACAAAAACACAATATTCCCAGAGAAAAATCTCGCCGCACCTAACTAATCCTTTCACCAAAACTAAGCAAAATTGGATAGATTTGAGCACAATCAGAGAGACCATTCCCTCTAGCCGAATTTACACCGTCATGATCTGTCCCGACTTAGCGTGCATGACACAACGCCCCGTTTTTAGCGCGACGTTACCTTTGGTTACACTTCTGTGTAACTAATGGTTACAAGGTAACCAATTGGAACAGGCTCAATTTCGCTAAGTCTCTGATATTAATGAAAGCACGTGGTTGGCATGGAACCTGCTCTATAAATATTGCTACCAAGTGTAATAACAATAATAAACACGGGTGCATTAGTAAGAAAAAAAATAATAAGAAAAATAAATATAATAAGAAAAATAACAACTGGCTCGCTGAATGGGGAAAGTACGCTTTCCCCATTTTTCTTTGCGCCAAACAAAAGCGCAAGCCCTACCCGCGCGAACCCCCGTGCCATTTATCAGACCCGTTAGCCTCCTGTATAAGCCTTCGGTCGCACCCTAATCGCTCCTCTGGTAGTATGCTGGGCTTCTTACCAGGATAAGACTTACATGGTTCAGTTAGTTACACGATGCTAGATATCGAAGCAGAATTAGAACGCAGCCCCGCTAGCGTCAATGCGCTCAAAGTTGTCAAACGACTTACCAGCGAAGGATTCGAAGCCTACCTGGTTGGTGGCTGCGTGCGCGACCTTATGCTCGGGAAATCACCCAAAGATTACGATGTCGCAACCAACGCACATCCCGAAGAAGTCAAAGACCTGTTTCGCAATTCGCGGCTCATCGGACGCCGCTTCAAGATTGTTCACGTTCGATATGGACGAGAGATCATCGAGGTCACCACTTTCCGAGCGCCGCACTCCGAACTGGAAAATGAAGAACAGAGCAGCGATTCAGGGCAACTGTTGACCGACAACATTTACGGCGACTTTGAAGAAGATGTTTATCGTCGCGACTTCACCATGAATGCACTTTATTACGACGCCGATCTAAGGCACGTCGAAGACTTAGTCGATGGTACGGCAGATATTGAAGCTAAAAAAATTAGGCTCATTGGCGATCCTGAGAAACGCTTTCGAGAAGATCCTGTTCGTATGCTTCGCGCAATACGATTTCGAGCAAAGCTCGGTTTTGACATCGAGCCCAAAACAGCAAAACCCATCAAGAAATTCGGTTTTCTGCTAGGCAACATACCACCGGCTAGGCTTTTCGAAGAAGTCTTAAAACTGTTTCTGTCCGGTCACGCAGAAAATTCTTTTGATGCGCTGATTGAGTACGACCTATTTGGTTGGTTGTTTCCTGACAGCCAGCAATGTTTTGACAACCCTAAAGCGGTAGCACTTATTCGGCTTGCACTACAAAGTACCGACCGACGAATCTCCAATGATCAACCTGTCACACCAGCCTTCATCTTCGCTGCACTGCTTTGGTACCCATTTATCAACGAACGTGAAAAGCTCCTACAAGGCGGCATGCCAGCAATGCCAGCTTTTCACGAGGCTGCCGGTAACATTGTTGCGAGACAGCAGCACGTCACGTCCATTCCAAAGCGATTCTCGGGTCCAATGCGTGATATATGGCAGATTCAAGGTCGACTACCACAAACCGGTGGCAAGAAGCCCGCGGTATTAAGAAGCCATAAACGCTTTAGAGCCGCCTATGACTTCCTATTATTGAGAGAAGAATCCGGCGAAATGCTTGATGATATCGGCAAATGGTGGACCCAGTACCAACTGGACAATCCTGTCGAGGCTGGCACAACCTCGCAGCGACAACCTGAACCAGAAAAGAGACGAAAGCGTCGACGTCGTCCTAGAAAAAAAACCGCACCACCAGAGTAGAAATTTAGGTGTGACGTCACAAGAAGTACGTCACACCATCATTCAAGTAAGTTTAAACCCATTGGAGCAGGCTAAACCTTTGGAAAAGACACCTCGTTATATTGCCGTAGAAGGCCCCATCGGGGTTGGCAAAACGTCGTTTGCCAAACGCCTCGCAGGTTCTCTGAATTACGAAATGATTCTTGAAACCAGCGAAGAAAACCCTTTTCTCGAACGCTTTTACCAAAATAGAAAACAAGCAGCGCTTCAAACTCAACTATTCTTCTTGTTCGAACGGGCCCGCCAAATTCAAGAGCTGCGGCAAGCGGATCTATTCGAGCCTGTTAGGGTCGCTGACTTTCTTATCGAAAAAGATAGACTTTTTGCCGAACTGAACCTCGACAGTGATGAACTGAAACTTTACGAAAACATCTACACTCATTTAACCATTGACGCACCAACACCCGATCTTGTCATTTATCTTCAAGCACCGACGGACACTTTATTGACCCGCATCCAACAACGAGCGATAAAATCAGAACAGCAAATCGAACGGACTTATTTGAATCAGCTGGTGGATGCGTACACGGGTTTCTTCCATTACTATGACAGCTCACCGCTACTCATTGTGAATGCGGCGGAAATCGATTTGGTCAACAATGACGCAGACTACGAAGCCCTAATTGCTTACCTGCTGACCGTGACCCGTGGACGCCACTATTATAATCCAACGCCGTCGATTATCTAAACGCATCGTTCTTTAGACGAATAAAAATATTAGAATACTATCACTATGCTCAAACTACCCACATGGACGTCGATCGAACAACACGCTGTTTCAGCCAAAAACTTTCAGCTCGTGAAGCTGTTCGAAGACGACCCCGCGCGCGCAGAAACTTTCAGGTTGCACTGCGCCGGCTTGCATCTGGATTTCAGCAAGAACCTGATCTCAGAGGAAACCCAAAAACTCTTCTGCGCATTGGGCGAGGAAGCAAACATACTTGATTCAGCCCAGGCGATGGTCGTCGGCGAGCTTGTGAATGCTTCAGAGGCTCGAGCAGCACTACACACATTACTTCGAACACCTTATGGCGAGCAGCCCGAACAACTCGACAGCCATGCGTTACAAGTTTCTAACGCACTCAAGCAAGTTAAGTCGATTAGTGACCGGTTACGAAGCGGCGATTGGCGTGGCCATACAGGTAAAGAAATTAGCGATATTGTGCACATTGGCATAGGCGGGTCATACCTGGGGCCATCCATGGTTGACGAAGCATTAACTAGCGAAGCTTTATCCGCAGAGACTAACAGCAATATCAACTGTCACTATGTTGCTAATGTGGATGGACATCATATACACCAGATGCTTGCAGCCCTGAACCCTGATACCACCGTTATCATTGTAGTATCAAAAAGCTTCACAACAATGGAAACCATGTTAAATGGTAAAACCGCCAAGAAGTGGCTTGAAGATGCCATGCCGCTTTCTGCGTTACAGCATCATCTGATTGCGATCACATCGAACGTCGACGCCGCGCAAACCTATGGCGCACTACCTCAGAACATCCTACCCATGTGGGATTGGGTCGGCGGTCGATACAGCGTCTGGTCTGCGGTCGGTCTGCCTATCGCGATACGTTACGGATTTGATCAATTCAACCATTTACTCGAGGGAGCTCGAGAGATGGACAAGCATTTCCTTGAATCCGATTTATCAAAAAATATGCCTTTCGCCCTAGCTTGGCTTGGTCTCTGGTATCAGCAATTCTTCTCCGTAACCACTCAGGCAGTCATACCTTACGATCATGGCTTGAGAAATTTTTCAGAGCATTTACAACAACTCGACATGGAAAGTAACGGCAAACGCGTCACCGCAACCGGCGAGCAAGTCGCATGGGATACCGCACCCGTCGTCTGGGGCGGCGAAGGCAGCAATGGTCAACATGCTTATCACCAGTTATTGCATCAAGGTACGCGAGCCGTCGCCGTCGATTTCATTTTACCGATGCAGCCTAGACACCCGTTAACCGAACATCATGACCAGCTTGTTGCCAGCTGTCTTAGTCAATCACAAGCATTGATGGTGGGACGCTCTCGACAACAAATGCCGCACCTTGAACCGGAACTAGCCGCGCAAAAAGAAATGCCAGGCAACCGTCCATCAAATACAATAACAATCGATAAGATGTCAGCCCATTCGCTTGGTGCATTGATTGCACTTTATGAACACAAGGTTTTTTGCCAAGCCATGCTGTGGCAAATTAACCCTTTTGACCAATGGGGTGTGGAGCTTGGCAAGGAACTTGGTGACAATATTTTTGACGCAATAAAGGGCGACTCAGCTAGGGGCGAGGCGATCGAATTCGATTCCTCGACCCAGTTACTATTGCGCCACTATTTAGAATTAAGAGCCAAAACATAAATAACTGCTTTGCCACCATCGTCGAAGCATAGAGATTAATGTTCATGAACAACAATGAACAACAAAGAACAACAAAGAACAACAAAGAACAATTACTAAGACAAACATAATTGATATAAGGGGAAATCCATGTCAGATGACAAGGTCTATTCCATCAATGAGACCGCCAAGCAGCGCGCACATATTGACAACGACACTTATCTGTCCATGTACGATGCTTCGATCAATGACCCAGAAGCATTTTGGAAATCGCAGTCTGACACATTCCTAAAGTGGCAAACACCTTGGACAAAGCTCCAAGAAACAGACTTTGCGCTCGGCCAAGCATCCTGGTTTATAGGCGGCGAACTAAACGTCAGCGCCAACTGCATCGATCGGCACTTGCCTAGCCGCGCAAATCAAACCGCCATCATTTGGGAAGGCGATGACCCAAGCGAAGATGCCACTATCACTTATGCGCAATTGCATGAACATGTGTGCCGTTTAAGTAATGTACTGAAAGCGCGGGGCGTGAAAAAAGGTGATCGTGTTTGTATCTACATGCCGATGATTCCTGAGGCTGCCTATGCAATGCTGGCCTGTACCCGCATCGGCGCCGTACACTCTGTGGTCTTCGGTGGCTTCTCACCTCAAGCGTTACAAGACCGCATTCTTGATTCGGATTGTCAGACGGTCATCACTGCTGACGAGGGTCTGCGCGGTGCTAAGCCAATCCCCCTGAAATCAAACACCGATAAAGCACTTATTGATTGCCCAAATGTTCACACCGTTATCGTCGTCAAACGCACGGGCGGTCAGATCGATTGGCATGACCAGCGTGATATTTGGTATGCGCAAGCGGTCGATGCCGTTAGTGCCGAATGCGAACCTGAGCCAATGGCAAGTGAGGATCCGCTATTTATTCTCTACACATCAGGTTCAACGGGCAAACCAAAAGGGGTATTACATACCACCGCAGGCTATTTGCTGCAGGCGGCAATGACCCACAAGTACGTATTTGACTATCACGACGGCGACATTTATTGGTGCACCGCCGATGTCGGCTGGGTCACAGGTCACACCTATATTGTCTATGGACCGCTAGCAAATGGTGCAACCACATTGATGTTTGAAGGTGTACCAACCTACCCCGATTCCTCTCGCTGCTGGCAGGTTGTCGATAAACATAAGGTTAATATTTTCTATACAGCGCCAACGGCGTTACGCTCACTAATGGGCCAGGGAGATGAATTTGTTAGCAATACTTCTCGCAAGTCTCTTAGGTTGCTTGGTTCGGTGGGTGAGCCAATCAATCCTGAAGCTTGGGAATGGTATTACCATATCGTGGGTGAAGAACGTTGCCCCATCGTTGACACCTGGTGGCAAACAGAAACCGGCGGCATCATGATTACGCCGCTACCCGGTGCAACCGACTTAAAACCGGGCTCGGCTACTCGCCCCTTCTTTGGCGTCAAGCCGGTTCTACTCGATACGGAAGGTCAAATAATTGAAGGCGCCGGGTCAGGTAATTTGGCGATCTCACAGTCCTGGCCAGGACAAATTCGATCAGTCTACGGTGACCATCAGCGTTGTATTGATACGTATTTTTCCACTTATGCCGGTTATTACTTTACCGGCGACGGCGCACGAAGAGATGAAGATGGCTATTACTGGATTACCGGCCGAGTTGACGATGTTTTGAACGTCTCTGGCCATAGAATGGGCACAGCCGAGGTTGAAAGTGCACTGGTGCTGCACAACGCGGTTGCTGAGGCCGCTGTGGTAGGTTTCCCGCATGATATTAAGGGTCAGGGTATCTATGCCTATGTAACTCTTATGGCAGGTGTCGAGGCCACAGATGAGCTAATGAAGGAGCTCAATAGCTTAGTTCGCACCGAGATCGGTGCTATTGCCAAGCCGGACGTCATTCAGTGGGCACCCGGCTTACCCAAAACGCGTTCTGGCAAAATTATGCGGCGCATACTGCGTAAGATAGCTGAAAATGAACTCGACAGCTTAGGCGACACCAGCACATTGGCCGACCCTAGTGTTGTTGAAGAACTTATTCGCAATCGCGCCTGATTATCTCAAAAAGAATAGTTAAGGTTTTGTCGTGCCGGTAGACTTCACGCAGCCAACGCAAATATCGAGTAAGCTTGCTTGCCCCATTTGCGCATCGCCACTGTCGCTGATCTATAACACGCGTCGGTGCAGTAATGCGCATAGCTTTGATGTCGCCAAAGAAGGCTATATCAATCTGTTATTACCGCAACACAAAGCAAGTCGTGACCCCGGCGATTCCAAGTCGATGGTCCTAGCTCGTCAACACTTTCATGACAATGAATTTTACAAACCGTTAACCGGCGCCATCACACAACACCTTGCAGTCGATAGTAGTTTGGCTGATTTAGGTTGTGGTGAAGGCAGTTATGGGCGCTGGTTACTCGAATCTGCTCCGTCACTTGACTACTACGGCATCGATATTTCTCGCCACGGTATTCGCTGTGCTGCAAAATCATTGTCAAAAGCAACATGGCTGGTCGCGTCGAACTGGCATTTACCGCTTTTAGACGGCGTATTCGATACAGCGTTGACGATATTCGCGCCGATCGATCAGTCTGAACTACGTCGTATCGTTAAAGCGCAGGGACATTGGATCAACGTTACCCCCGGCTCAAATCACTTAGCAGAACTTCGAGAATGCTTGTACGACACCGTTGCAGACATAGATAAACAGGCAGCATTCGAACATTGGCAGGCCGTTGATACTCAGCGCGTGACGGGCACGATGAATCTGCTTCAGACAGATATAGGCAATTTAACCAACATGACCCCTTACGCCTGGCAGGCTGATCGGGATAGGCTGCTAGCGCTACAGAGCAGAGACAGTATGATCGTCACCTACGACTTCGTTGTCACCCTATTTTCTAAAAGTACACAAAGCGACAATCACTCGCCGTATCGTTGATGCCAAACATCGTCTAGCGACAGTCTACCGGTCAAAATTTGGGCAAAAAAAAGGGCAGAATAAATCCGCCCTTTTTCGTCTTACTTTACAAATCGAAGGTCTACACGTTAAACCCTAAATTAAGAACACTAACTTAGCCCTCTTCGGCGCTATCGTCATTAGATTCTTCTGCAGCCGGTTCTGGCAACAACTCTTTGATTGAAAGCTTAATTCGACCACGATCAACATCAAGACATTTCACGTCGACTTCCTGACCTTCAGAAAGATGATCAGTCACCTTCTCGACACGTTCCCGTGCAATCTGAGAAATATGTACAAGACCGTCTTTGCCTGGAAGGATGTTAACAAAAGCACCAAAGTCAGCGATCTTAACGACCTTACCTTTGTACACTTTGCCAACTTCAGCTTCGGCTGTAATGCCTTCGATCATTGCGACAGCAGCGTCACGTGATTCTTGACCTTCACCGAAGATAGTCACGGTGCCGTTGTCATCGATATCAACCGTCGCGCCGGTTTCTTCAGTAATGCTGCGGATTGTTGCGCCGCCTTTACCGATTACGTCACGAATCTTATCTGAATCAATTTTCATGGTAACCATTGCAGGTGCGTTAACAGAAACATCTTCACGACTGCGACCAATAACCTTATTCATTTCACCTAAGATAAAGAGTCGAGCTTCTTTTGCTTGGCTCAGCGCAGTTTCCATAATCTCTTCAGTGATACCTTGGATCTTGATATCCATTTGCAGAGCAGTAACACCTGTATCGGTACCTGCAACTTTAAAGTCCATGTCACCTAAATGATCTTCGTCACCGAGGATATCGGTCAAGATCGCGAAACCTTCATCGTCCTTAACCAAGCCCATCGCTACGCCAGCAACGGGTGCTTTAAGCGGTACGCCCGCATCCATAAGCGACAAACTTGCGCCACAAACACTTGCCATTGAAGAAGAACCGTTCGATTCTGTAATTTCAGAAACAACTCGTACTGTGTAAGGCCAGTTTTCTAACGTCGGTAATACCGCCGCAAGACCACGTCGCGCCAATCGACCGTGACCGATTTCACGACGCTTTGGTCCGCCAGAGAAACCTGTTTCACCAACACTGTAGTGCGGGAAGTTGTAATGCAGCAAGAAATTATCTCGGTAACTACCATGTAATGCGTCGATGATTGCTGAATCTCGCATTGAACCAAGTGTGGTTGTTACGATAGCTTGCGTTTCACCTCGAGTGAACAGCGCAGAACCGTGTGTCTTTTCAAGCAATCCGACTTCAACATCAATCGCTCGAACAGTTGTCGTGTCGCGACCGTCGATACGAGGTTCGCCAGCAATGATTCTCTTACGAACCGTCTTCTTTTCTAGCTTAGCGAATGCGTCGGAAACATCACCGGCATCAAAGTCTGACGCGTCAGTTGCAAGTTCAGCAACAGCTTGCTCGCGCAATGCGTGCAGCTTGTCTTGACGATCCATCTTGTCAACAGTTTGATAAGCTTCACTCACACCGTCTGTGAAACTACCCGCTACTGCAGTTGTGAGTGCTTCGTTTTCAGCTTCTGGCTGCCAATCCCAAGAGGGCTTGCCGGCTTCGGCTTTCAATTCTGAAATTGCTTTGATAACGACCTGCATTTCTTGATGAGCAAACAAAACTGCACCCAACATTTGATCTTCAGTCAGCTCTTTTGCTTCTGACTCAACCATCAAGACAGCGTCTTGTGTACCAGCAACAACCATGTCCAAATCTGAAGTTTCAAGCGCTTCATATGTTGGGTTCAAGATGTAGCCATCTTTATTGAAACCAACTCGTGCACCACCGATAGGTCCAGCGAAAGGAATACCAGATAATGACAATGCTGCAGATGTGCCGATCATTGCGAGGATATCTGGATCAACATTCTTAGATGCTGATATTACCTGACAGGTAACCTGAACTTCATTCATAAAACCTTTAGGAAACAATGGCCGTATTGGACGGTCAATCAGACGTGATGTCAGTGTTTCTTTTTCTGAAGGTCGACCTTCTCGCTTGAAGAATCCACCAGGAATCTTTCCTGCTGCATAGGTCTTCTCTTCGTAGTTTACAGTCAGGGGAAAAAATGCCTGCCCTGGCTTTGCGTCTTTTCGTCCAACAACAGCAACAAGTACCGTTGTATCAGCCATCGTTACAACAACGGCAGCAGAAGTTTGTCTGGCGATCTTGCCAGTTTCGATCACGACCTCTTGGCCGCCATAGTTAAATTGTTTTTTTACCGGATTCAATTGTGTCTCCATTTATTTGCTAATGCAGCAATCGCGGATGCAAGCACATGCATCCGCCTTAATGCCACGGGCTATATTATTTTCTTAAGCCGAGTCTTTTAATGAGCTGAGAATACCTATCTGTGCTTTTGTTCTTTAGGTAGGTCAGTAGTTTCCGTCGTTGGCTTACCATTCTTAGTAGGCCGATTCGAGAGTGGTGATCATGCTTGTGTTCCTGAAAGTGCGACTGCAACTGCTCGATATTAGCTGTCAATAACGCCACTTGAACTTCAGGGGAGCCTGAATCATTTTCTGAACTGCCGAATTCCTTAACGATTTCAGCTTTGCTTTCTGCGGTTAATGCCATTTTTGCATTTCTCCAAATTAATATGCCGAACTGGCTATTGCCAATTCCAATTATAACAACGAGTGGCCACGCATATTGATAGCCATCGTTGGAGAGTCGAAGACTCCCGTCCTATTGAGTTGCAACCAATCTTCTAGGTGCAACTCGTCCATCTTCAGTTATCTCGCCAACACCCAAAAATTCTACCGAGGTGTCTTCTGACTCTGAAAAAATACTTACCCAACCTGTTGTCGGAGCTTTCGAAATTTGTACAGGTTGTCCTTGTTTTAAATAACTCGCACTCAGTGCTGACAATTCAACGCTGGGCCAATCGACGACGGCCGCCGCGGGTGACAACAAAAGGCTATCTACCGCCTCAAATTCACCAGACGCCTTCAATTCTTCGAGGGCTTCCAGAGTATAAGATTCACCTAGCTTAAAAGGTCCGGACTGAGTCCTTCTTAGCGCTATAACGTGAGCGCCGCAGCCTAACACTTTACCCAAGTCCTCGGCCAGCGTTCTGATGTAAGTGCCTTTACTGCAACTTACGTCCAAAACGAGTTCATCGCCGTTATTCTCAAGCAAATCGAGCTCAAAAATAGTAATAACGCGGGATTTTCGCTCAACCTCAATACCCTGACGGGCAAGCTTGTACAAAGGTTGGCCATTAACCTTAATTGCGGAGAACATAGACGGAATCTGCTCTATCTCGCCTCGAAACTTCTGCAGTGCTGTCTCGAGCGCTTCGTTACTAAAGCCCGGGGTTTCAACTTCTTCAACGATCTCGCCTTCGGCATCCCCTGTGGTTGTTACGACACCTAGTTTGATCGTCGTCACGTAACGCTTGTTAGCATCGAGTAAATATTGCGAGAACTTCGTCGCCTCACCAAAACAAAGCGGTAAAACACCGCTTGCCAGCGGGTCAAGGCTGCCGGTATGGCCTGCTTTCTTTGCGTTAAACACCCGTTTAACTTCCTGCAGCGCACCGTTAGAGCTCTTACCGAGTCCTTTATCAAGGACAAGAATACCGTTTATCTCACGACGTTTAACGGCGGGTTTGTTCAAGTTTGATCAGCCTCATCGGGTTGATGATTAGCTTCATCCTTCTTGATTGCCTCACCAATCGCCTTCGACATGCGGGCACCATTCTCGATTGAATGATCGAAGTGAAAACGAGGTCGTGGCGTTGTTCGAGTAGAGAGTACTTTGGCAAGCTGAGACCTGAGGAAACCGCTGGCACTATTAAGAACTTCAACACCTATCGGCTCACTGCCTTCAGGCAACATTGTGAAGTACACATCAGCAAAGGCTAAATCCCTGCTGACCTTAACTTCATTAATCGTCACGAGACCGACACGCGGGTCTTTAATTTCAGTCTGAATCAACGTCGCTAATTCTCGCTGAATCAAATCGCCGATTCGCTTTCCTCTACTAAATTCTCTTGGCATGTTGCATCCGTGAGCGGCTTAGAGCGCCCGAGCGACTTCCCGAGATTCAAATACTTCGATTTGGTCACCGACCTTGACGTCATTGTAATTCTTGACGCCGATACCGCACTCAGTACCGTTTCGAGCACTTGCAACTTCTTCTTTGAAGTGTCGCAGTGATTCTAATTCCCCTTCGTAAATAACAACGTTGTCACGAAGGACTCTGATTTTCTTATCTTTATGAACGGTGCCTTCGATGATCATACAGCCTGCAATACTGCCAAGCTTCTTCGACTCGAATACGTCCCGCACTTCAGCGATACCAACAATATCTTCTCTTAATTCTGGCGAAAGCATACCGGACAGCGCATCTCGCACATCATCGATCAAATCGTAGATGACTTTGTAGTAACGCAGATCGATGTTTTCTTCTTCAATTTTCTTGCGTGCCGCTGCATCAGCTCGGACGTTGAATCCAAACAACACTGCACCTGAAGTCGTTGCAAATGTGGCGTCTTTTTCTGAAATTCCGCCAACACCCGAAGAGACGACTTTCACTTGAACTTCGTCATTACCAAGCGCCTGCAGTGCAGTCACGATTGCCTCAAGCGATCCCCTAACGTCAGCTTTGACGACGACGTTCAGATAGTTGATTTCACTGGCACCAAAACTTGCCAACAAATTATCGAGACTTGCTGCTGGCGTTGCCAAAGCTTGCTCTCTTAACTTCTCGCGTCGGAAAGTTGCGACTTCCCTTGCTCGCTTCTCGTCTTTAACAACAACGAACGTGTCGCCCGCCGCTGGAGTACCATCGAGGCCGAGTACCGTAACCGGTGTTGATGGACCAACACTCTTTGTCGGCTTACCGTGATCATCGTTGACTGCTCTCGCTTTACCGTATTGATCGCCAGCTACAATCACGTCACCTTGCTTCAAGGTACCGTTTTGAACCAACAGTGTTGCTACCGGACCTTTACCTTTATCAAGTTCAGATTCAATCACAACACCATGCGCAGGACCGTCAACAACCGCTGACAATTCCATTAGTTCTGCTTGCAGTAACACAGCATCCATAAGTGCATCGATACCTGTACCTTTCAACGCTGAGACAGGAATGAACTGCGTATCGCCGCCCCAGTCATCAGGAATAACGTCTCTTGCTGCTAATTCGTTCTTCGCTCGATCGGGATCGGCGCCTTCTTTATCCATTTTATTTATCGCGACGACCATCGGAGCGCCCGCCGCTTTGGCGTGCTTAATTGCTTCTTCGGTTTGTGGCATAACGCCATCATCTGCAGCGACCACAAGAATAACAATATCGGTTGCCTGTGCACCACGTTGTCGCATCGCCGTAAAGGCAGCGTGACCCGGTGTATCAATAAAGCAAATCTCACCGTGTTTAGTAGCAACACGATAAGCACCAATGTGCTGCGTAATGCCGCCTGACTCACCACCGGCAACCTGAGCGTTACGAATATAGTCAAGTAGCGATGTCTTACCGTGGTCAACGTGTCCCATGACAGTAACGACCGGCGCCCGCGGCGCAGCCTCACCTTCTAATGCCATTTCTTCGTCAATAACCGACTGCTCAAGCGCGTCAGCATCAACAAGCTTAACCTTATGACCATGCTCTTCGACAACGAGGATTGCGGTATCTTGATCAATCGTCTGATTAATATTGGCCATCACACCTAGGCCCATCAGCGTTTTGATCACTTCAGTTGCCTTGACAGACATTTTTTGTGATAACGCAGAAACGGAAATTGAATCACTGACTTCGACTTCACGCACGACTTCTTCAGTCGGTGCTTTAAATTGATGCTGTACTTGTCGTTTGCCTGGACGCTTTGTTCGACTTGAGCTCAAGCCCAACGGCGCTTTTTTGTCGTCGCCTATATCGCCGATTGAATCGACCGACAATAGCTCTTCTTTACGACGGCGCTTGTTACCATGTTTGACGCGTTTTTCTTTCGCGTCTTTCTTGTCATCCAAATCGCTTCTATCGCGCTTATCTTTACGACCGCTAACCTTGGACTCTTCCAGCTCTTTTTCTTTCTTCGCTTCTTCTGCTTTAGCAGCCTTCGCCTTTAGGGCCTCAGCTTCAGCGGCGATGTCTTTGAGCTTTTGCTCAGCCTCATCTGCCTTCGCTTTGGTTCGCGTATCAACCGCCGCGGAAATTTCCGCCTGCGCTTCAGCCATCATTTTACGCGCTTGTTCCGCAGCTTCTTTTCTAGCGATTTCCGCAGGATCAATCGGCTCTTCGGGAACTAGCTCCGCCTCAACTTCTTCAAGCATTGGCTCCGCGTCACCTTCCAACTCAGTCGTCTCAGTCTTTCGAACGTAGGTTCGTTTCTTGCGAACTTCTACATTGACTGTTCGACCTCGGCCGGCTGAACCGGCGGTCTTCAAAGTGCTTAAGGTGCGTCGCTTAAGTGTGATTTTCTTAGGCGCACCTTCGGACTCTTCGCCATGCGCCTTTTTAATGTGGCCCAGCAAAGTTTCTTTTTCATCCTCGGACACAAGGTCCTCTGGGGAACTCTGTGGTAGCCCGGCTTCTTGCAATTGTTGCAATAGTTTTTCTACCGGTGTATCCACGGTATCCGCTAATTGCAAAACAGTTACATCTGCCATTCAATTCACCTCAAATTAGGTTCTCACAGTACTCTTAGGCTTGATGCCTTAGTCTGTGGAATCCTCTGCAAACCAAGGAGCACGTGCAGTCATAATTAATGACCCGGCGCGCTCTTCGTCCATTCCTTCAATTTCAAGCAACTCATCAATTGCTTGTTCCGCCAGATCTTCCATCGTCACAATACCCACTTTAGCCATTTGGAACGCTAATCGGGTATCCATGCCTTCCATCTCAAGGAGATCTTGGGCAGGTTCAACATCTAGCTCTTCTTCTGTCGCTAATTCTTGCGTCGTTAAGGCGCTCTTAGCACGACTTCGAAGTTCTTCAACAATATCTTCGTCGAAACCTTCGATTGCGATCATTTCATTTACGGGCACATAGGCAACTTCTTCTAGTGTTGAGAAACCTTCCTCAACCAAGACGATAGCGACATCTTCATCGACATCTAACTGCTCCATAAACCTTTCAATGACTGAACCCGCTTCCTGTTCGTGCTTATCGGAAGCTTCGTCTTCGGTCATAATGTTCAAAGTCCAGCCGGTTAACTCACTCGCCAGCTTCACATTCTGGCCACCGCGGCCAATAGCCTGAGCCAGATTGTCTTCACCGACAGCTATATCCATGCTGTTTGTTTCTTCGTCAACGACAATCGAAACAACCTCAGCTGGTGCCATAGCATTAATCGCTAATTGGGCAACATTGTCGTCCCAAGGAACGATATCGATACGCTCGTTACCTAACTCACCAGACACAGCCTGAACTCTTGAACCACGCATGCCGACACAAGCACCAACGGGGTCTATTCGACCATCGTTTGTCTTCACGGCAATTTTCGCTCTTGAGCCAGGGTCACGGGCAGAGCCCATAATCTCGATAATGCCATCAGCAATCTCAGGCACTTCAATTTTAAATAATTCGACCAACATCTCGGGTGCCGTTCGGGACAAAGCTAATTGCGGTCCTCGCACTTCTGGTCTGACATCCTTCAACAATGCTCGCAAGCGATCGCCCATTCGGAAGGTTTCTCGCGGTATCCATTCATCCCGAGGCAGCAATGCTTCTGCATTGTTGCCTAGGTCAACGATTACAGCTTCACGAGTAACTTTCTTGACTTGCCCACTGACCAATTCGCCAACGCGACTTCGATAAGCATCTACGATCTGTGCGCGCTCTGCTTCACGTACTTTTTGAACAATAACCTGTTTAGCTGTTTGAGCCGCAATACGGCCAAACGCAACAGACTCGACCTGCTCTTCAACATAGTCTCCTACTTGAAGATCCGGTTCATCTATCTGAGCCGCCGACACAGTCATCTGCGCAGAAGGACACTCCATCTCCGCATCATCTTCAATCAGAAGCCAGCGACGATAAGTATCATATTCGCCAGTCTCCTGGTCGATCTTCACGCGTAGCTCAGCATCATCTCCATACCGCTTCTTAGTAGCAGTAGCGAGCGCCAGCTCTAGTGCGTCAAAAATAATATCTGGCGACACACCTTTCTCGTTGGATACGGAATCAACGACTAACAAAATTTCTTTACTCATTACATTGCCTCAGTCTGACAATATAGTTATGTGAAAAAACATCACGACATAACCCCAATCGGTAATTACACACCTGCATAACTACCTCTACTAAATTTGCTGATTTTACTCTGTAAACTCAGGTATAACATTCGCTCTGTCGACCTCATCAAACGGAAACAAAAACTCTTCATCTCCAACGCGTATGACAATGTCGTCATCTTCAATACCGCATAGCAAGCCAGTAAATTTTCGCCTGCCTTCGTATCGGTTACGCAAATTTATTTTTACCTTCGCGCCCTTATACAATTCGAACTGCACTTTCGTAAACAATCTTCTATCCATGCCAGGAGAGGAAACCTCAAGCGTGTATTTACCACTTATAGATTCTTCCACGTCAAGTAGACCGCTAACCTGCCTGCTAATACGCGCGCAATCATCAACATCGATGCCCTTGTCAGAGTCGATGTAAATTTTCAAAATGGAGTATTTCCCTTGGGTCAGATATTCCAAACCCCAAAGGTCGTAATCCATTCCGGTTACAACCGGTTCAATCAGCTCTCTTAGTTGCTCATTCACCGCAGTACCATTACACACTTTATAAACAAAAAATGGGCATAAAGCCCATTCTCACAAATTGGACGGCACAGCCCTCCGCTTTTTCTCTTAACCTAACCGTTCGCCTTTACTGCGCACTGCCAGGCCATCTTAATCTGAAGTTAATAAAAAGCCCCTAATAAGGGGCTTCACTTCGTGTTGTGGTAGCGGGGGCAGGATTTGAACCTACGACCTACGGGTTATGAGCCCGTCGAGCTACCAGACTGCTCCACCCCGCATCAACAAGGGGGCGAATTATAGGGATGTCGATGGGCTTGGTCAATAGAAAACGCGCTTGTTTGTCGTTAATTGCGTTTACTGACAAGACTTTAGGCGCAAAGCATCATAAACGCCTTGAACTCGACGGTTATGATGTCATTTTGAGGGGAACGCAGATGAAGGCTAACAACATTCCTAGTGGGACATTGAGTTTCAATTCTAAAATCGAACGAAGCTGTAACATGCTGCTGTATATGGTGCCGAAGAGAGGACTTGAACCTCCACGAGCTAAAGCTCACTACCCCCTCAAGGTAGCGTGTCTACCAATTTCACCACTTCGGCATAAACTTCGACCATCATCTCACACCCGGGATGACGATCTGCTAAGGACAAACGTCCTTGATTATTCTGTTTCAGGCTCTATTGAGGGTATTTCTGAACCGCCTGATGTATCGCTTGTTGGGGTACTATCGAGTGTTGGCAATTCTAGCTCTGGCTCAACATTAATCTGCTCGACAATCTCCGGCACACCCAGGTTTCGAATAGAAATTGATTTTTGCTTCGCATAAAACGCTAAGCCGAAACTGGTCAGGAAAAAAGCAACTGCAAGTGCGCCGGTTGCCTTGGTCAGGAAACTGCCTGTACCACCACTACCAAACACAGTACTCGAAGAACCAGCACCTAGACCGGAGCCCATATCGGCGCCTTTACCATGCTGAATCAAGACAAGACCAATAATGCAAAGGCTAGCCGCCACGTGCAACATCAGTACGATCGTTTCTAACAATTGAGTTTCCATAGTCTACTCAGTCACACTTATTCAAGTAAGCAACTGCTTACTTACTTAAGCGCATCAAATTCCGCTTATTTAAACCAGTACAGCAGCCTGACAGATCGCAAGAAAACTTGCCGCATCCAACGATGCCCCTCCGACGAGGGCTCCATCAATGTTCTGCATTCCAAATAATTCAACAGCATTGCTTGCATTAACACTGCCTCCGTACAATATCTGAATATTATTCGCTGTATTCAGATCCTTCTCAGCCAATGTCTGACGAATAAACGCATGTACGTCATCAGCTTGCTGAGGACTTGCTGTCCTACCGGTGCCAATTGCCCAAACGGGCTCATAAGCAATTACAACCTTCGCCATCGCGTCACTATCCAACTTGTCAAAAACCGGGACAAGTTGCGACGTGATGACATCTTGCGTCTCACCGTTCTGCCTTTGTGCTTGCGTCTCGCCGACACAAAGAATCGGTATAATACCCTTCGAAAGACTCGCTTCACACTTCATCGCGACATCTTCACTTGTTTCACCAAACAAAGTCCGTCTTTCTGAGTGACCAACGAGTACGAAGTCACAGCCTAAGTCCGCTAGCATTTCTGCCGAGACTTCACCCGTAAACGCGCCATTGTCATGCCAATCAATGTTTTGGCCACCCATACTAATGGTGGTTTGCTCAATATGTCCGCGCACTTGATCGAGATAGACATTCGGCGGACATACCACAATACCGCTCGAACAACTCGCCAGCTGGGCTATCAGACCCTGCATCAATAAATCGATGCTGCTGCCTGTGCCATTCATTTTCCAATTGCCGACTACCAACGCCTTTCTCATGACTTACCCTAAAAGCGGCTGCGCATGTTAAATGTTTTAAATTGAAGATTCAATTGTCTCGTCCAATCTATCTAGCGTGAATTTTATAAATAGGGCTTCAGACTAACCAGCAGCCTCAACTACAGCTGCTAACTGACGCGCCAACTGCTCTACTTGAGTAGAATCTTCACCTTCGACCATAACCCGAACAACGGGCTCTGTACCGGATGGTCTCAAAAGTACACGCCCCTTACCGGCTAATTTTTGCTCCGTCTGCGCAACCGCGGCGAGCACTGTATCACTATTTACAACAGCCGCATCACAACGCACATTAATCATCAATTGCGGCAACTTGCTCATACCCTTCTTCAGTTCGCCGAGGGTCTGCTCGGACTCTAGCATCGCGCCAATAACCTGCAAAGATGACACAATGCCGTCCCCGGTCGAGACGACATCAAGGCACAGCAGGTGACCTGAAGATTCACCTCCTAAATCCCAGCCATTTTCGCGCAACGCGGCCAACACATAACGGTCACCGACTGCTGCTCTGATGAAAGGAATATTCAGCGCTTGCATGGCCAGCTCAAGACCAAAATTACTCATCAAGGTGCCGACCACACCACCTTTCAAGGTGCCTTGTTTCTGTCGATGTCTGGCAACGATAAAGACCAGCTCGTCGCCATCTACAGTTTCACCATGTTCGTCAACCATGATAAGACGATCACCATCCCCGTCGTAAGCCACACCGAAGTCGGCGGATTGTTCGACAACAACGCGCTGCAATTGTTCTGGACTGGTTGAACCAACCTGCTCGTTGATATTGATGCCGTTGGGCTCGACGCCAATTTCAATTACATCGGCGCCAAGTTCGCGAAAGACTTTTGGAGCTATGTGGTAAGTCGCACCATGAGCGCAGTCAACCACAATACGCTTGCCCTGCAGGTTTAACTTGCTCGACAATGTGCTTTTACAAAATTCTACATAACGTCCGGCCGCATCAACAATCCTCGACACTTTACCAATCTTGTCCGCTTCAACCAGTTGCATTGACTCATGTGCTATATCCAACTGAGCCTCTATCGCCAACTCAATCTCATCTGCCAATTTCTCCCCTGCGCCTGAGAAAAACTTAATACCGTTATCATGATAGGAGTTATGTGACGCACTAATAACGATGCCCGCCTCTGCATTAAACGTCCTTGTTAAATAGGCGATCGCCGGCGTCGGCATTGGACCTAAAAACACCACATCGATGCCCGCTGAGACCAAACCTGCCTCAAGCGCAGATTCGAACATGTAACCCGAGATCCGCGTGTCTTTGCCAATAAGAATACGACCCAAACCTTTGGAAGCAAACACGCGTCCAGCAGACCAGCCAAGCTTTAACATAAATTCTGGAGTTATAGGGCTTATTCCCACCCTGCCGCGAATACCATCTGTGCCGAAATATTTTTTCACGTCGTACCTTATTATTGTAATTTCGTGGTGATCGTTAAAATACGGACTCTAACTTTATAGCCTGTCTGACCTTCAACGCGATAACCGTTTGCTTAACATCATGCACGCGGACGATCGACGCGCCGCGCTCTATCGCCAACAATGCACCCGCTACACTCGCCTCTATGATATCTGCTTCTTGTTGTGAGGGGTTAAAATTCTGCTGCTCAAGCAGCTTACTCATCGTACTCTTTCGAGACAGGCCTACTAATATCGGCAACTCAAAGCTCTTGAATTCTGCGAGTCGGTTAATCAACGTCAAATTATCTGTCGGTGATTTACCAAAGCCAAAACCCGGATCCAAAATGAGTCTTTCTTTTGCCAAACCCGCTTGCTCGCAGGCCTGAATTCTTTCCGCAAAAAAATCTTTCACATCTTCTATGAGATTTTGATAATGGGGATCAAGCTGCATCGTTTCTGGGTCACCCTGCATATGCATTAGGCAAACCGGTAAGCCTGTTTTTTGCGCAGCTTGCAATGCACCGGCACGCCTTAAACCTCGCACATCATTGATCAGCGAAACACCCATTGCAGCGGCTTGCGTCATGACTTCAGGCGCACTCGTGTCTATGGAAAGGGGAATATCAACTCGCCTGCGCAAAGCCTCGATCACAGGCGTTACCCGCGCTAGCTCTTCATCGATGCTAACAACAGCTGCACCCGGTCGTGTCGACTCACCACCGATATCGATGAGATCAACACCCTGCTCGACCATTTCAAATGCATGTTCCAACGCATCATCGACATTCGAAAAGTCGCCTCCGTCGGAGAAAGAATCCGGCGTTACGTTTAGAATACCCATTATTAAGGGTGCTGAACCGAATATCATTTGAATGGTTTCATCATTGGGCTAAATCTCTGGACAGGATTTTGTTGATAGAATCTTATTGGCGAATTTTGGTCGGTGGGGGATGACAGATTGTCGCTGATCGGTGAGTTCTGTTTCATTAAGTGCTAACGCAAGGTGTGATCAGAACATCTTTGAGAAACTAGACACGAACAGCAGTTGCTGCTCGTATCTGCGGTAAGGTAAAAACAACGTTAATGTTAGTGTTCGCTTGCCGGGCCGCCAACAGGGCCGCTTGGTCGCGGCTCAGGGTCTGACTCTGCCTCAGGGCCTGCATCAGGCTTACGATCATTTTTATCTTGCCAGCTCTCTGGTGGATTTGGTTTCCTGCCAGCCATGATGTCATCGATTTGGCTCTTATCGATCGTCTCATAGTCAAGCAATGCCTCGGCCATCATGTCGAGCTTGTCTCTGTTTTCAATGAGTATTTTCTCTGCCGTTTCATAACATGAGTCGGCAATCGCCCGCACTTCATCGTCAATCAATTTGGCAGTTTCACCCGACACTTGGAGCTTTGGAGCGCCCGCGGACATACCTAAAAATACTTCCTGATTATCTTCTGCGTACATCAATGGACCTAACTTGTCGGATAGCCCCCATTTAGTGACCATGTTTTTCGCCATCGATGTTGCTTGCTGAATGTCGTTTGAAGCGCCGGTGGTAATGCCATCTGGGCCAAGCGTCAATTCTTCAGCTATTCGTCCGCCAAACATGGTGCAAATTTTAGAAGTCAGGGCACGCTTGCTAATTGAATACCGGTCCTCTTCAGGCAAAAACATTGTCACACCCAAAGCCATACCCCTCGGTATAATTGTTACCTTATAGGTTGGATCATGATCTGGAACCATGTAACCAACGATGCAGTGTCCGGCCTCATGGTAAGCAGTATTGCGCTTCTCATCCTCGGACATCGCCATATTCTTTCTTTCGGCGCCCATCATAATCTTGTCTTTAGCTTGCTCGAACTGCTCCATGCCTACAGTTCGTTTACTCTGTCGCGCTGCAAATAGTGCCGCTTCATTGACTAGATTAGCTAGGTCCGCTCCGGAAAACCCGGGCGTTCCTCGGGCAATAAAAGATGGTTCAACATCGTTACCCAGGGGCACTTTACGCATATGCACTTTTAGAATCTGTTCGCGGCCACGAATGTCTGGCAATCCAACCACAACTTGGCGATCAAAACGGCCGGGGCGAAGCAGAGCAGGGTCAAGCACATCAGGACGGTTGGTTGCGGCAATAATAATTACGCCGTCATTGCCATCAAACCCGTCCATTTCAACCAACAATTGGTTTAATGTTTGCTCACGCTCATCATGACCGCCGCCCAAGCCGGCGCCACGGTGGCGACCAACCGCATCGATTTCATCTATAAAAATTATACATGGCGATTGTTTCTTTGCCTGCTCAAACATATCTCGGACACGCGACGCACCAACACCGACAAACATTTCGACAAAGTCAGAACCGGAGATCGAGAAGAAAGGCACCTTTGCCTCACCGGCAATTGCTTTTGCCAATAGTGTCTTACCTGTGCCAGGCTGACCAACTAACAATATACCTCGCGGTATACGGCCGCCGAGTTTCTGGAATTTCGTGGGATCTTGCAGGAATTCCACCAACTCCTGCACGTCTTCTTTTGCCTCATCAACGCCCGCTACATCTGCGAAAGTCGTTTTAATTTGATCTTCGCCGAGCAATTTGGCCTTACTCTTGCCAAAAGTCAGCGGTCCACCCTTGCCTCCTGCACCGCCTTGCATCTGCCGCATAAAGAACATGAACACAGCAATAATGACGAGTATTGGAAACGCGGCAACGAAGAGTTGCGACCAGAGCGATTGTTGTTCTGGGCGTGTACCACTGAACTGCACGTTGTGATCAACGAAATCGTCAATCAACGCCTTATCTGAGATCTGCGGCTGTATGGTTTCAAAAGGTGTGTCGTCGTAACGAATTCCGCGAATAACCAGACCATCCACGTCAACGCGCTTCACTTGGCCCATATTCACCATCTCTAAGAAAGACGAATATTCGACCTCATCAGGACCCTTATTTACATCGAAGTTACGAAAAACAGTCAACAATACTGCGGCGATGATCAGCCACAATAATATATTTTTTCCCATGTCATTCATGGATTATCCTCTCATAGACAAACGCTATGTTTACTTACCACTTTTACCGGCTACATTTCTGCTCAAAAACCGCCAACAACCCTGTTAACAACACTTGCTAGCAACACCTGTTAACCGCATCGCCGCAGCTTTTTCCTAAAACTACGGGGTAGCCACCTTACTATATTTGAAAACCATCGCCAAACTGACGAAGAAGCCCTCTTGGCTTCTTTTTACCGTCTCATCGCCCCTAGCAAAACGTTCTATTTGCCGACGCGCTTTAGGCTTTTGGCCCTACTTACCTTCCTTTATACGCCATCCCAACCACATAGACTTCTCGTGATTTAGAACTGGATGATTTCGGCTTAAAATTCATTACTCGGCCGAATCGATCTTTGAAAGCACGGCGAATCTCTTCGATGCCTTCGCCTTCAAAACATTTTGTCGCAAATGCACCATTTTTCCGCAGTACCTGATCACATAGATCAATCGCAAGCTCGACTAGATAGACCGATTTCGGCAGGTCCATTTGCTTCATACCACTTAAGTTTGGGGCCATATCGGATAAAACAAGGTCAACTGGCCGGTTTTCAAGCCGATCAATCAAAAGTTGATAGGGGCCATCCTCGGTAAAATCACCTTGAATAAAGTCCACCCCGTCAATCGGCGGCATCTCTAAAAGGTCAATGCCTACAATTTTACCCTTCTCGCCAACCGCTTTGGCCGCCACTTGGCACCAGCCCCCTGGCGCTGCCCCCAAATCCACGACGCATTGTCCCGGCCGCATCAAATCGTATTTTTCGCTAATTTCCAATAACTTATAGCTTGCTCGAGAGCGATAACCATCCTCTCTAGCTCGCTTTACGAACTCATCATTTTCATGATTCTTTAGCCACTCGTGACTCGATTTTGACTTTTTCATCTGCGCCGTTTAAATGTGATTGAATCTTTTGGGTATGCTTGAATAGTTTATGAAATAGTTTCTTTAAACCTTGCTTGTTAGGTAGAATCCCCGCCCCATCAGCACAAGCGTACAGTGTAAGCACATGATAACGAAGGCAGAACAAAAACGATTCAAAGCAATCGGCCATGGCTTAAAGCCCGTCGTCACAATCGCCGGGAATGGCTTAAGCGATGCCGTAATCTTAGAGCTTAATCGCGCGATCAATGATCACGAGCTAATAAAAGTCAGAGTCAACGCTGATGATCGCGATGATAAACAGGCGACGATTGAAAAAGTTGTTGGCGCGGCCAACGCCGAGTTAGTGCAATCGATCGGCAATGTTGCGCTCATTTATAAATCTGCGAAGAAACCCAACCCAAAGCTATCGAATGTCCTCAGATCAGACATCGTTTAGAGAAAACTAAAACGGCTTTTTTTAGCGCCGTTTTGGTGATCCCATGACGTACCCTGTCTGACGTACTCTGTCTGAAGTACTCTGTCTGACGCAGGTTTAACTGAGTTATTGGCCAGTTATTACGCGCTTAAATATGCTCAACCTTACAAATTTCATATTCAATATCGCCGCTCGGCGCGACTACAACAACGACATCATCGATTGACTTACCCACCAACGCACGGGCAATGGGCGAGTATACCGATATCTTGTTGGCCTTAATGTCCGCTTCATCATCACCGACAATCTGATAGATCACTTCCTCATCAGTTTCGACGTTAAGTAGGTGCACGGTCGTACCAAAAATGACTTTGCCCGTCGGTGGTATGGCGGTGCAATCAATGATCTGTGCATTCGACAACTTGGAGGCAATTTCTGCCAATCGCCCTTCGATGAAGCCCTGCTCTTCTTTGGCGTACTGAAATTCAGCATTTTCTCTTAGATCGCCTTGCGCAAGCGCCTCAGCAATCTCTTGTATAATGCGGGGCCGCTCGACACGCGTCAGCCTATTAAGCTCAGCACGAAGCGTCGCCTCACCTGCTGCTGTCATAGGGGTTTTGTCCATGTCCAATCCAATCTCGTAGTGTCTTCAATATTTGTTTAGGTGCCGAAGCGTTCAATAACACCAGGGCAACCACATTAGTCTAGCAAAGAAAAAAAGCGGTTCAAGCTCAGGCTTCACTGAGCTTTAGATATGCAGCTTCGCGCCTCTAACTACTCGCCAAGAGTCGCTGATGAAGATCCTGAAGCCTATGCACCGTATAGCTATCACCGTGACGAACAGCTTCAACACACGCTCGTGCGCCTGCCATCGTCGTCGCGTTATAGACTTTATGCTGCAGCGCTGTACGTCGGATAATAGAAGAATCACGAATTGCCTGTTTACCTTCAGTGGTATTCACAATCAGGTCAATTTCATCATTCTTCAGGGCATCAACAACGTGCGGCTGGCCTTCAGCAACTTTATTGATGATCTTGATATCAATACCCGCCTCGATCAGCACCGCAGCAGAGCCTCGCGTGGCAACCAGTTTAAAGCCAAGCTCAATCAAGTCCTTAGCAACCTGCACCAGTTCGGGCTTATCAACGTCACGGACACTCAAAAATGCCGTGCCGCTCGACGGTATAACGTCCCCCGCACCAAACTGTGACTTGCGATAGGCTTCGCTAAACGTATTCGCAACACCCATTACTTCGCCGGTTGATTTCATTTCCGGACCAAGGATCGGATCTACGCCCGGGAACTTGCCAAACGGGAACACGGCTTCTTTGACGCTGAAATAGTCCGGCACAATTTCTTTTGTAAAACCTTGCGCTTGCAAACTCGTTCCGGCCATACAGCGAGCCGCAATCTGAGCCAATGAAACACCGATACATTTTGAAACAAAAGGCACAGTACGCGATGCACGAGGATTCACTTCGAGTACAAAAATTTCATCATTTTGTATCGCCAGCTGGACATTCATCAGGCCAATCACTTTAAGCTCAATTGCCATCTCAATCACCTGACGACGAATCTCTGCCATCAGCTCATCACTCAGACTATAGGGCGGCAGCGAACAGGCTGAATCACCTGAATGCACGCCCGCTTGTTCGATATGCTGCATCACTGCACCAATCACAACCTGTTTGCCGTCACTCACCGCGTCTACATCAACCTCGATCGCCTGATCAAGAAACCGATCAAGCAAGACGGGTGACTTATCGGAAACCGTAACAGCTTCACGCATGTATGTGCGAAGTTCTGATTCATCGTAGACAATCTCCATCGCGCGACCGCCCAAAACATAGGAGGGGCGAACAATGATCGGATAACCGATCACTTCCGCGGCAACCACGCCATCCTCTACGTTCTTAACCGTTTTGTTGGGCGGCTGTCGCAACTTTAGTCCTTCGATCATCTGCTGGAATCGTTCGCGATCTTCAGCACGATCAATTGCGTCCGGTGAGGTACCAATAATATTAACCCCCGCCGCTTCTAGATCTTCAGCCAGCTTCAAAGGTGTTTGGCCGCCGAACTGCACAATCACGCCTTTAGGTTGTTCAATATCAACGATCGAAAGCACATCTTCTAAAGTCAGTGGCTCAAAGTAGAGCCGATCAGACGTATCGTAATCAGTTGAAACAGTCTCAGGATTGCAGTTCACCATGATCGTCTCATAGCCATCTTCGCGCATCGCCAAGGCTGCGTGAACGCAACAGTAGTCAAATTCGATGCCCTGGCCAATTCTATTCGGACCACCACCCAACACCATAATCTTCTCGTTATTTGTCGGGCGAGATTCGCATTCCGATTCATAAGTTGAGTACATATAGGCCGTCGAGGAGGCAAATTCTGCGGCACAGGTATCGACGCGACGATAAACCGGTTTCACACCCAAACCTAAACGCTGCGAACGGACGTCTGATTCGCTTAGCGACATTAGCTCAGCCATGCGCGAGTCTGAAAAGCCTTTCTGCTTTAGCTTGAAAACACGGTCTTTGCCGAGTCCAACAAGCGTCTCGCCTTCCATTGAGGCCTCATCTTTAATGAGATCTTCGAGCTGAATTAAAAACCAGGGATCAATTCTACTGAGGTCATGAATCTCATCGAAGCTCATGCCGATTCGAAATGCATCTGCAACAAATCGAATACGATCGGCACCCGGCACACGAATTTCACGACGCAGGCTAGCTTCCCAATCTGAACCGGTCTTCTCAAGAATCGGCGACAAGCCGTTAATGCCAACTTCCAAACCACGTAACGCTTTTTGCAAAGACTCTTGAAAGGTACGGCCAATCGCCATGACTTCACCAACAGACTTCATCTGAGTGGTCAAAAAGTTTTCAGCCTGAGGAAATTTCTCAAAGGTAAAACGCGGAATCTTCGTCACAATGTAATCAATAGACGGTTCAAATGAAGCCGGAGTAACGCCGCCGGTAATTTCATTCGACAATTCATCTAAGGTGTACCCAACCGCAAGCTTGGCGGCGACTCGTGCGATCGGAAAACCTGTCGCTTTCGATGCTAGTGCTGATGAACGTGATACACGCGGGTTCATTTCAATAATTATGAGCCGACCCGTTTCTGGCTCAACAGCGAACTGCACATTGGAGCCACCGGTCTCAACACCGATGACACGTAATATCTCTAGCGAGGCATTACGCATGATTTGGTACTCTTTATCCGTCAGCGTTTGCGCAGGCGCGATCGTAATTGAATCGCCTGTGTGCACACCCATTGGGTCAAAGTTTTCGATTGAACAAACGATGATGCAGTTGTCGTTCTTATCTCGAACGACCTCCATTTCGTATTCTTTCCATCCTAACAAAGACTCATCAATCAGCAGTTCGTTGGTCGGTGATAAATCGAGTCCACGCGTACAGATTTCGATAAAGTCTTCGTGGTTGTATGCAATGCCACCGCCGCTGCCGCCCATTGTGAATGAGGGTCGAATAACACAGGGATAACCTAAGGCAGCTTGAACTTGCCGAGCTTCCTCTAAGGAATGTGCGAACGCGGATTTTGGCGTCTCTAGGCCAATCTCTTTCATCGCGTCGTCAAACCGCTTGCGATCCTCAGCCTTATCAATTGCATCTCTCGTCGCACCGATAAGCTCAACGTCAAATTCTTCCAAGACGCCTTCGCGGGCTAGATCAAGCGCACAGTTCAATGCTGTCTGACCACCCATTGTGGGTAAGATTGCGTCTGGGCGCTCTTTCTCGATGATCTTTTTCAGGATCCGCCAATTCACCGGCTCGATGTATGTTGAATCCGCCATGGATGGATCAGTCATAATCGTGGCGGGATTGGAGTTAACCAGGATGACCCTGTAACCCTCTTCCTTCAGCGCTTTACACGCTTGCGCACCTGAATAATCAAATTCGCAGGCTTGACCAATAATGATCGGACCCGCACCAATAATCAGAATGCTATTGATATCTTCTCGTTTTGACATAGCTACTTCTGGCCCTGAATGTGTTGTTCGATCAAATCGATGAAGTGGTCAAACAGAGGCGCAGCATCGTGCGGCCCTGGACTTGCTTCGGGATGACCCTGAAAGCCAAAGGCTGGGCGATCCAAAAGACGAATACCCTGCAGGGAATCATCGAAAAGCGAACGATGGGTTACTCTTACATTATCTGGAAGCGTTGCATCATCGATGCAAAAACCGTGATTCTGACTAGTAATCAACACTGTACCGTCATCAAAGTTTTTTGCTGGATGGTTAGCGCCATGATGACCATGCCCCATCTTCTTGGTCGTCATGCCTGTCGCAAGCCCTAACAACTGTAAACCTAGGCAGATGCCAAACACCGGCACTTTTGTCTCAAGAACCTGCCTAATCGCCATGATGGCATAATCGCAGGGGTCTGGGTCACCTGGACCGTTCGATAAGAACACGCCATCAGGCTTCATCGCTAACACAGCATCAGCAGGTGTTTGTGCTGGCACAACCGTCAAACGGCAACCGCGGTCGGCGAGCATTCTCAGTATGTTACGTTTCACGCCAAAATCATAAGCAACCACATGGTATCGGGTGTCTTCGACGACTGAGTGACCGTGACCCAGTTGCCAAGAACCTTCATACCACTGATATGCTTCTTTGGTGCTGACCACTTTGGCCAGGTCCATGCCTTCAAGTCCGGCCCAGCCCTTAGCTTTCGCAATGGCTTGCTCAATGTCTTTGTCGCTAATGCTTTCGCCGGCAACAATACAACCCCGCTGTGAGCCTTGCTCTCGGAGTATGCGCGTTAGCTTACGCGTGTCTATCTCGGCGATGGCAACGATGTTTCGGCGCTGCAGATAGGCTTGTAAGGTTTCTTCTTGACGCCAGTTACTGGACAGTAGTGGCAAGTCTCGAATAACGAGTCCTGAAGCCCAAATGTCACTGGACTCTTCGTCTTCACTATTCACACCGGTATTACCGATATGCGGATGGGTCAAGGTAATGATTTGTTTAGCGTAGGATGGGTCGGTCAGAATCTCTTGGTAACCCGTCATCGAAGTATTAAAAACAACTTCGCCTTCTGAGCTCCCCAGCGCCCCAATAGCAATACCCTGAAAGAATTCTCCGTTCTCTAAGGCAAGCACAGCACAATGCGACAAATTGGTTCTCCTGGGTCAGTTTTTGCGAATCCAGCTCGAAAAAAAGCGAGAGGGAATTGCTTCCATCTCGCCTCGATAAATTGTTTTAGCTGGGGTCATACTGGCGCGATATTCTAGTGGAATGAGACGCGAGATACCAGAAAATGTTACGCCTTAATCGCTTTCAGACCGAGCACATCCTGCATATCAAACAGACCTGGCTGCTGGTCCTTCAGCCACAGAGCAGACCGGACCGCGCCTTGAGCAAAATTGCTGCGACTGTGAGCACGATGAGTAATCTCGACCCGTTCGCCCGCGCCCGCAAACATCACCGTATGCTCACCAATGATGTCGCCTGCACGCATGGTCGCAAAACCGATCGTCTCACGGCTTCGCTCACCGGTAAGGCCTTCGCGCCCGTAGACCGCCACTTCCGCCAAATCACGATCTAATTCGGCGGCAACAATCTCGCCCATTTTAAGCGCTGTGCCTGACGGCGCATCAACTTTGTGGCGATGGTGCGCTTCGCTTATTTCAATATCGACGTCGTCGCCAAAAATCCGCGCAGCGATTTCGAGCAATTTAAAGGTCGCATTAACTCCGACACTGTAATTCGGCGCAAATACGATTGGCATTTGCTGCGCCAGCGCATTGACACGATCTGTCTGGGTCTCGGACAAACCAGTTGTGCCGATCACCATGGCCTTGTTGGCGGCCGCGCATACCTCAAGATTCGCCGCGGTCGCATCGGCAATGGTGAAGTCTACTAGAACATCAAAGTCAGCAAGGATAGATTCAAGGTTATCCACGATCTTCACCCCTAACGCACCGACGCCGGCAACCTCACCCGCATCAGCACCAACCACAGAAATACCCGGCCGCTCAACGGCACCCGTTAGTTCTGCACCCGGCGTCTGTTGAATAATTTCAATGAGGGTTCTTCCCATGCGCCCTGCGGCACCGGTGATAGCTATTCTGCTCATAATTGTTTCTCACTCGGCCAGCCACGCGCCCGCTCGCTCAGGCGGGACGTAAAATTGACGATAAAAGTAGGTTCAACTCTTTAACTTAATTATTAAATTTCTCGCAGGCAGGATAACGGATTCGTCTTCCTGAAAATAGATCACAGCGTTTTTACAATGCACCACAATCAGCAGAGATCCTTTGTCGCTCGACCGAAGTGCTTTCGGGAACGACTTACGAAAAATTCGTAAATCATTCCTGCACTCATACAAACGACCGACTTAGTCCGTCAAAGTATCAATAAAACGCTTAACATTGTCGAACCAGCCCGTCTGCTTAGGCGACTGCTTTGCTTCGGTTTCGCCAGCAAACTCTTGCAACAATTCTTTCTGCCGCTTTGAAAGCTTAAGTGGTGTCTCAACTGTGACACGGCAATACAAGTCACCAATGCCACCACCCCGAATCTTACTCACATCAACACCCTTGCCACGCAGTCGGAACAACTTACCCGTTTGCGTCTCTTTTGGGATTTTCAGATTAACTTTGCCATCCAGCGTCGGCACTTCCAGCTCACCACCTAGCGCAGCATCCACAAAACTAATCGGCACCTCACAATACAGATGTTCATCTTCACGGGTGAATATCTGATGGTCGCGCACGTTGATTTCGACATACAAATCCCCGGCTGGGCCACCATTAGCCCCCGCTTCGCCTTGGCCTGTTAAGCGAATACGATTACCTGTATCAACACCGCCTGGGACTTTCACACTCAAGGTTTTTTGCTCTTCGACGCGACCCTGACCACGGCATTTGCCACAGGGATCAGAAATCATTTTGCCGGTACCGCGACAGCGTGGACACGCTTGTTGGATTGAGAAGAAACCTTGCCTGGCGGTCACTTGGCCCATGCCACCGCACTGCACGCAGCTAATGGGGCTTGTGCCTTTCTTCGCACCCGAACCTAGGCATTCCATACATTCAACAAGGGTCGGTATCTTGATCTTCGGGTTTGTACCACGCACTGCATCTTCAAGGCTTAGATCTAATATGTATTTTAAATCGGAACCACGTTGAGCACCGCTTCGACCGCCGCGACCACCGCCACCGGAGAAAATATCACCAAACACATCATCAAAAATGGAACCGAAGTTACCGTTGCCCTGATGACCACCGCCTCCACCATTTTCAAACGCCGCATGACCAAATTGATCATAGGTGCCGCGCTTCTCAGAATCCGTGAGAATTTCGGCAGCTTCACTGGCTTCTTTAAATTTGTCATCCGAGTCAGGGTCATCCGAGTTTCGATCAGGATGATATTTCATAGCTAAGCGACGATAGGCTTTTTTAATTTCCTTCTCGGAGGCGTCACGGGATACACCTAATACTTCGTAATAGTCTCTTTTAGCCATAATTCTTTTTATCGTCTCTTAACGAAAAAAGACCGGGAGTGTTAAACACCCCGGTCTTAATTACTTTCTATGAAAGTTATTTGTCTTCTTTAACTTCTTCAAATTCAGCGTCTACTGCATCTGGATCCGCATTTCCTGCCTCACCGGCTGGTGCTTCACCGCCAGCTTCAGCTGCCTGTGCCGCATAAGCTCGCTGAGCAACATCGGAAGACGCTTCCGTGAGCGCTAGCAATTTAGCTTCAATGGCTTCCTTGTCATCGCTTTTCAAAGCTTCTTCGAGTTCAGCAATCGCTGTCTCAATAGCCGCTTTCTCTTCGTCAGTGATATCCGTTGATTCTTCAACCGTTTTACGCGTTGCGTGAATCATCGCGTCAGCCTGGTTACGTGTTGTTACCAGCTCTTCGAACTTCTGATCTTCCTCAGCATTGGCCTCAGCATCCTTCACCATCTGATCCACTTCTTCATCGGATAAACCGGAAGACGCTTTGATCACAATAGACTGTTCTTTACCGGACGCCTTGTCCGTTGCAGATACATTCAAGATACCGTTTGCATCCAAATCGAAACTAACCTCGATCTGAGGCGTACCACGTGGTGCAGGCGGGATATCGGCTAAATCAAACTGTCCAAGCGACTTGTTCTGGCCCGCTTGCTTACGCTCACCCTGAAGAACATGAATCGTTACCGCAGGTTGATTGTCGTCAGCTGTCGAGAAGACCTGCGATTTCTTAGTAGGAATCGTAGTGTTCTTATCGATCAAGTTACTCATCACGCCGCCCATTGTCTCGATACCTAAGGACAGAGGCGTCACGTCCAACAACAGAACATCTTTGACGTCACCGGACAACACAGCAGCCTGAATTGAAGCACCCATGGCAACAGCTTCATCAGGGTTAACATCACGTCGAGATTCTTTACCGAAAAACTCTTTCACTTTCTTTTGAACTAGTGGCATTCTTGACTGACCACCAACCAAAATAATGTCATCAACTTCTGAAACACCAACATCCGCATCTTTCATTGCGATGCGCAGTGGCTCAAGCGTTCGATCAACAAGATCTTCAACCAATGACTCGAGCTTCGCCTGCGTGACTTTCATGACCAAGTGTTTTGGTCCTGACGCGTCAGCTGTAATGTAAGGCAGGTTAACTTCAGTCTGCTGGCTGGTCGACAATTCAATCTTCGCTTTCTCGGCCGCTTCCTTGAGTCGCTGCAGTGCTAGCGGATCATTGTGCAAATCCATGCCTTCCTGTTTTTTAAACTCATCAGCGAGATAGTCGATCAAACGTAGGTCGAAATCTTCACCACCTAAGAATGTGTCACCGTTGGTTGAAAGCACTTCGAACTGCTTCTCACCATCGACATCGGCAATTTCGATGATTGAGATATCAAACGTACCGCCACCTAAGTCATAAACCGCAATCGTCGAATCGCCGGTCGCTTTATCCATACCGTAAGCAAGTGCTGCAGCCGTCGGCTCGTTAATAATTCGCTTAACATCCAAACCTGCGATACGACCAGCATCTTTAGTTGCCTGACGCTGGGAGTCGTTAAAATATGCGGGGACAGTAATAACAGCTTCGGTGACTTCTTCGCCGAGGTAATCTTCGGCAGTCTTCTTCATCTTAGCCAAGACTTGCGCCGAGACTTGTGGAGGTGCCATTTTATTGCCCTTCACTTCAACCCATGCATCGCCATTTTCTGCCTTTGCAATAGTGTAAGGCACCATCTTGATGTCTCGCTGCACAACCTCATCTTCGAAACGACGACCAATGAGTCGCTTTACAGCGAAAAGTGTATTTGTTGGATTTGTGACCGCTTGTCGTTTTGCAGCCTGGCCAACCAACACTTCATCATCGTCGGCGTATCCAATAATTGAAGGAGTCGTTCTATCACCTTCTGAATTTTCTATAATCTTTGGCGTTCCGCCCTCAAGAAATGCGACACAAGAGTTAGTCGTTCCCAAGTCTATACCGATAATCTTACCCATTTCACTTCTCCAATCTTTTGGTTCACCGCATCAATCTCGCAGCTGTGTATTTGTTTACTGACACCTATATTGGCGCCGTCTGTATTTTTTCAAGTTAAAAATTTAAGTTAATATTTTCATTCATAGGGCGAATCTTTTTTGCTTAGATTCGACTTTATTGATCTATTCCTCTGCCGGTGTCGATACCGCTTTAGACACCATAACCATTGCTGGTCTAACCAATCGCTCGTTCAACGTGTAACCTTTTTGTATAACAGCAACAACAGAGTTAGGTTCAACATCTGGATTTTCAACCATCGACATGGCTTGGTGGTGATTCGGGTCAAACGGTTCGCCCATCGGATCCACCGTCTTCACACCTTCTTTGCCAAGCACATCCGTCAGCATCTTCAGACATAAGCCAACACCCTCGACAACGGCGTTGTTTGCCGCTTCGTCTGCGGCAGCTTCTGCCGACTCAATCGCCTTTTCCAGACTGTCGATAACGGGCAGTAGATTTTGGATGAGCTTTTCGGAACCGAACTTATGCGCCTTCTCAAGATCTTTCATAGCTCGACGCTGTACATTTTGCATTTCTGCTTCAGCTCTTAAGGCAACATCTTTGAATTTCAATGCTTCTTGCGCCGCCTGCTCTAACTCAGCTTGCAAAGATTCAACGGTGATTTCTTTGGCTTGCTCGACAGTTCCTTCCGCAACGTCTTCAGATGTTGCTGAACCTGACGGTTCTAGGGTTTCATCGGGAGACTGCTTATTATCAGTTTCCGCACTGTTGATATCATCAGCCTGATCTTCGTGACTCGACATTCAGCAATACTCCAATTGGTAATTCATCGTTAAAAATTTGTTAACAGGTATATGGGGATAGGCCCTGTACATTCAAGGGTCTTGGAAGGAAATTGAGGGTTTTTACGCCTTATGAAGCCGTAAGGGGATATAAAATAGGGGATTGAGTGGCAATTTTTACTGTATCCACACCGCAACTAAGCCGCAACTGAGCCACAACTAAGCCACAAACTGTCTACTTTGGACGACTGTTATTCAGTGCAGCGCCCAAAATACGCGCAGTTGCGTCAACTAAGGGAATAACTCGCTCGTACGCCATACGCGTTGGCCCAATAACACCGAGAACACCAACAAGTTCGTCGTCAACCCGATAAGGCGAAGTCACGACACTACATTCATCTAAAATCTCGTAACCTGACTCCTGGCCAATGAACAACTGCATGCCATTAGATTCCATGCAACGATCCAACAGGTGCAAAATATCGCCCTTCAAGCTGAAGGCTTTGAATAGTTCCCTGATGTCTTCCAGCGCCTTGCTTTGAGAAAGATCGAACAAATTCTCTTGACCGGCAACGATGTAATCGTTTTTTGCTTCATCTTCGGTAAAGGCTTTTTCAGCCATTTCCAGCGATGTTAGCATCAGGCCGTTCATGCTTTCCCGATCCGTTTTCATTGAGCCGATGATTCTGTCTCGAATACGACTAAGACTTTGACCGGAAAATGATTGGTTAATAAAGTTGGTCGCTTCTTTTAGCTGTATCTCGGTGTACACATTCTCTGTGTAAATAACTCGGTTCTGTACCTCATGGTCATCCAGCACCAAAATCGCCAAAACCCGTGAGTCATTCAAACTGAGAAATTCAACATGCCGCAATGTCACCTGATCGCGCCGCGGGATTGTCACCACACCGGCGAGATGAGTCACTTCGGACAACATACCTGAGGCAGACTGAACTAATTCTTGCGCGGTCATATCTGGGTCAAATTGGGCTTGTAAATGCTTTAGGTCGATCTGACCAAGGGGTTCAACTTTGAGCAACGAATCGACAAAAAACCGATAACCCATCGGCGTCGGTATTCGCCCCGCTGAGGTATGGGGTGATGAAACAAACCCTTTCTCCTCAAGATCCGCCATGACATTTCGAATGGTGGCAGAACTGACACCCAGGTCACTGCTCTCGGACAATCGTTTTGAGCCCACCGGTTGACCGTCAACAATGTACTGCTCAACCAACGACTTGAGCAGGATCTGACCTTTAGCACTTAACGGACTTAAGTCGGGCATAAATGTCTACGACGTAACCAACAACAGAGAATCCTCAATATACCCAATGGATAAAATAAAAAATAGTCAATCAATTAGTGTGGGAATAGCTCGGACAGTAGGCAGCCAAACAGCACCCATCAGACTGCACACATCCAACATTGAGTTTTACAGCCTTTCATTAACGTGTTGGCCTCGCTGCTCTCATTACAGTTAGCCGCTCCGATTAGCAGTAGCAGCAACAGCTCGCAATTGTAGTTAGCCATTGCAGTTAAAAGCGTTAGTTTGTTTAATGCACCCCTAGCCATTTGTCCCCGCTGATCATGCTGAGTCTACTAAACGTCAAAAATTTCGCATTGGTCGATCAACTCGAAGTCTCTTTTCTTGACGGCATGACGGTTGTTTCAGGGGAAACCGGCGCGGGCAAGTCGATCATGCTGGATGCGCTCGGGTTAACCTTGGGTGATCGAGCCGAAACCGGCTTTATTGGACCACGCGCAAACAAAGCCGAAGTCATCTCCAGCTTCGACCTGGCCGACAACCCAGAGGCCACACAGTGGTTAAAGGATCGTGAACTCGCACATGAAGATACTGCTTCTGAATGTATCTTACGTCGCGTCATTACCCGCGAAGGTCGATCAAGGGGTTTTATCAACGGCACCCCAAGCACCTTGACCGAAATGAAATCACTCGGCGAATTGCTGGTCGACATACATTCACAGCACGAACACCAATCACTGCTTCGCAAAGATACCCACAGCCAAATGCTCGATGAGTTTGCCGGCGTCGTTGATGTCAACATTGCCGCAAACAAGCTTTTCGTCGAACACCAGAACGCAACAAAACAGCTCGCACAGTTGATCGAAAGCAACACAGAACAAACTGCGCGGCTGCAGCTATTGAGCTACCAGGCAGAGGAGTTAGACAAGCTTCAATACGCACCCGGCGAAATGGACAAGCTCGAAGCCGAACAGAAACGCCTTGCCAATGCCGAACACATCCTTGGCAATACGCAGGATGCACTGGAGATGTTGGAAGGTAATCGCACCGAGGGCGCAGCAGATCATCTCAGTCGCGCCGTCGTGTTACTTCAACAGCTTGATCTTATTGAGTTAAAACCTATGATCGACATGTTGGAGTCTTCCAAGATTCAGCTGGAAGAAGCCACCTCTGACCTGCAACGGTTTACCAACGATGTTGAACTGGACCCGGGCAGACTGACGGAAGTAGAAGATCGCTTGAGCCGCGTCTACGAGATCTGCCGCAAGCACCGTATCAAACCCAACGACATCCCGACACTAACTCAAGACATACACAAAGAGCTCGACACCCTGCAGAACATCGACGCCGAGATCGAAAAGGTTGAGCACCAAATTGACGCCATCGCCGCAAACTTCGACAAGCTCGCCAAGAAACTGTCAACCGCGCGCACCAAAGCCGGCAAGAAACTCACCAAAAGTGTATCGGCACAATTGGCACTGCTTGGTATGACAGGCTCGACCTTCGCCGTTGAACTCATCCCTCACGCCACCAACACGCCGGCGCGCAATGGCCTAGAGCAAATAGAATTTCTGATTAGCACCAATGCTGGCCAAACGCCTCGATCGTTGAACAAGATCGCCTCTGGCGGCGAGCTGTCAAGAATAAGTCTGGCGATACAAGTCGTGACGGCGGACACATCACGGGTACCAACACTAATGTTTGATGAAGTTGACGTCGGTATTGGAGGCGGTATTGCTGAAGTTGTCGGCCATCTGCTACGCGAACTCGGCACCAAAGCACAAATTGTGTGCGTTACACACCTGCCACAGGTGGCGGCGCAAGGACACCATCATCTACAAGTGACAAAATCGAGCGAGAAGAAAACCGCAAAAACAGAAGTAAACAAACTTAGCCATGAGCAGAAAGTCGAAGAGATTGCGCGCATGCTGGGCGGTATAGAGATGACAGAGCAGTCCCTCGCCCACGCAAAAGAAATGTACGAGTCGGCACAAGCCTAGTTTTTAACAATGCGATTTTGAAGTACGCTAAGCGCGGCAGCACTTTAGCGCCTACCCCTACTTGCAGCTTGGGCAAAGTCCGTACATGTTCAAATCATGATCCGTCAACTCAAAACCGAGCTGTTGCGCCACTAACACTTGCCTTTGCTCGATTTCTTTATCCTGAAATTCTTCAACACGGCCGCATCGCACACAAACAATGTGATCGTGATGTTCTTCAGCGGAAACCTCGAAGACCGAATGACCACCTTCAAAATTATGTCGAACCACTAAACCGGCGTCTTCAAACTGGGTGAGCACACGGTAAACGGTCGCCAAGCCAATCTCTTCTTCATTGATAAGAAGTTGCTTGTAGACGTCTTCTGCGCTCATATGATGAATGCTGGAACTCTCAAGAATCTCCAGTATTTTCACACGGGGCGCAGTGATCTTTAGACCAGCATCTTTGATTTCTTGAGACTCAGTAGGCATTGGGCTCTTCATGGAAGTATAGATTGACGTGCTAGTATCTCGATTTTGATTCATAATTGGAAGTTCAACCGATGATGGAAAACGGTTAATCGCTAATCGCAATCCAAAAGACGGCATAATAGGAATTTGCTGCTACTGTCAGAACCTAAAAGGGCAGAGCTGCTTCACATAAGATCGAAACATGAGATCGATACAAAAGATAAAAATATGACACCAACACGCTTTGCATCAATACGATCTCGCTTGACCGCTGTGGCGGTTTCGTCATCACGACAGCTAAGTCGCGTGCTTGCCTTGTTGGCGATCACCTTGCTTATAACTAGCTGCTCGACCCTGCGCTTTCCCGGCGTACATCGAATTACCATCCAGCAAGGTAACGTCATCAGCCAATCCATGGTGGACAAACTGAAACCTGGCATGACAAAAAGCCAGGTCAGATATGTCATGGGCAATCCCATTTTGGATGACAACCTCGACAGGAACCGCTGGGATTATGTTTATAGCATTCAGCTACCGAACACGACCTATATCAAGTCGAAACTACAGGTCTACTTTGTTGATGAGCGCTTAAGTTATTTTGAAGGTGACTACGCACCAACCGAGATACATGAAGAGCGGGCCAAGCAAGCCGCAGCGGAGCTTTCAGGGGAAACAGACGCAAAGGCAGAAGAAACCTAACATAAGAAAGAAGCAGCAGAGCAGGCAGAACAAACGACAACCTAGCAACGTGACCTGGATTACTTAACGCTTTTTTGCCCGTTTCCGCCTGGCTTGCATAGGGTCTATCTTCAACGGCCTGTAGATCTCAACTCGGTCATTGACTTTCAGCGGCTTGTCGCTTGGCACCAACCTTCCATAAACACCCACTTTTAATACATCAGCTAATGCATCGGCCTCCAGTTCTGGAAAGTCGTTCAACAGACCAGACTTAAGCACCGCGGCCATCGCCGTTGTCCCTTGATCGACCTCAAGCGCACGACAAACCTGTCGGTCTTGCGATGCGTAAACAACCTCAACAGCGATACAATTCGAGGTTGATTTCAAAGTAACATCATATTGACTATTGGCAAAATTATCATCTACGTCATTTACCATAAATCTTATCCGCCCTTTCACAGAACGCATCAACCATCATATCGGCAGCGGACTCAAACACTTTAGCCAACGTTATGTTGAACAGGCGACTACTAAAATCGAACTCCAGATGCATGCTAGCGCGACAGCCATCCTCACCCAGGGCTTGAAACTTCCATTCACCCGCTAGCCGAGAAAATGGACCTTTAACCAAATCCATTTTAATCAAAGTGGGATGACGCAATTCATTGCGCGTTGTGAAGTCTTGCTGAAGTCCAGACTTCGCTAGAGTTAACCGAGCGATCATGACGTCACTCGTTTCAGAAAGGACTTCGCTATCTTTGCACCAAGGCAAAAACTCTGGGTAGCGAGGCACATCGTTTACTACAGCGAACATTTGCTCGGCGCTGTAGGGCACTAACGCACTTCTGTTAACGCGACGCACTGTCATGTTCTATCTACCGCCTAAATAAATGTCGTAATAAAGACTATGCCAACGCCTATGGGCGCAACAAACCGCACTAACACTTTAAAAACACTTAACTTCAGGCCACTAATCTGGAGTTGCCGCGCTATAACGTCGTGACTTAAGAACCACCCAGTAAACAGCGCGATCAGCATACCGCCAAGCGGCAACATAATATTGTTAGACACATAATCCATCGAATCAAAGAATGTCATCCCAGGCAATAGGTGAAGTTCCGAGCCAATATTAGTTGACAACGCAGAGCCCAAACCTAACGCCCACGCAATCGAGCAAACAACAATGGCACCATTGCGTCGCGACGTGTTTAGCTTTTCAACGAACCATGCCAAGGCAGGCTCAACTAACGAGATAGCAGAAGTGATGGCTGCGAAGCTGACCAACAAAAAGAACATGACGCCAAAAAATGTACCGCCACTCATCGAGCCAAAAGCAATAGGAATAGTGACAAACATCAAACCCGGTCCTGCCGAGCTTTCTAAGCCGTTAGCAAACACCAGCGGAAAAATCACCAACCCGGACAGCAAAGCCATGCTGGTATCAATTAAAGCAATCAACGTTGCTGAACTTAAAATTGAGGCATCCTTTGGCATGTAGGCGCCATAGGTCATGATCGCACCCATACCTAAACTCAGGGTGAAAAAGGCTTGACCCATGGCCATCAGCACGCCTGCTCCGGTGAGTTTGTCGAAGTCAAAGGAGAATAGAAAAGACACACCTTCCATAAAGTAGCCTGAGTTCATCGCATAGCCAACCAACACCAACAGCAAAGCAAACAGCGCCGGCATTAAATACTTAACAGTCCTCTCAAGACCCTCTGTGATACCGCGGGCGACAATAAACATTGTCAGCAGCATAAAGGTTGAGTGCCACAGAACGACTTTAGTCGGGTCACCGGTAAAATCTGCGAACACTTGACTGGCGGTCGCACCATCGGCGCCAGAAAAGACACCTGATCCCATCTCAAAAACATAGGCCATGGCCCAACCTGCCACCACCGAGTAATAAGACAAAATAACAAACCCTGCGATCGCGCCCATCCAGCCGATAAACTGCCATGCACCGTTGGCGCCGGAGGTTTTGCTGAGGGTCTTCATTGTATGAATTGGACTCTGCCTGCCTTCACGACCCAACAAAATCTCTGAACTTAAGATGGGAATACCGATCAAGAAAATACAGGCAAGGTAAACAATCACGAATGCGCCGCCGCCATTTTCGCCGGCCACGTATGGAAAGCGCCAAATATTACCAAGTCCAACCGCTGAACCAGATGCGGCAAGTATGAACATTAATCGAGAAGACCACATACCGTGGACGGATTCTGGCGCAGACATAGACAACCTTGTTATTTTCGTTAAGCAGTATTGTCAGCGATTACCGACTTCGCCTCAACACGTAATCACTAACTATTAGATCCTCAGGACCAGCTTATTCATTCCCATCCGTCTCTAGGCAACCTATGCATCCAGCACTCTTGAAGCGATTAGGCACTGTACATTAAAACTCTGGAGCCTATAATGCCGCTCCAGCGAGGAGGCTATGGCCAAAAAACCAAAACTCTCACCCGGTACAATTGCCCAAAATAAGCGAGCCCGATTCGAATATCAGTTACATGACAAATTCGAAGCAGGTCTCGTATTAACCGGATGGGAAGTCAAAGCATTAAGGGAAGGGAAGTGTCAGATTTCCGATACCTATGTCTTACTACAAAACGGTGAGGCGTATTTGGTCGGCTGTAATATCTCGCCCTTAAAAACTATCTCGACCCACGTTGTTGCAGAACCGCAGCGCGCACGGAAATTACTGCTGCATCGCAGTGAACTGGCTAGATTGATTGGCGCGACTCAAGCCAAGGGTCAGACTTGTGTACCCACCGCCATGTATTGGAAAGGTAACCGAGTAAAGCTGGAAATCGCCCTAGGTACAGGTAAAAAACTACACGACAAGCGCGCAACTATCAAAGAAAGAGACTGGAATCGCGACAAATCGAGAGTGATGAAAGCCAACCAAGATTAATATCTTGTGCCGCTAGCGCGGACTTGGCTTAAAAAACAGATGAATTCACCTCACTGACAATGCGCCTTACCATCATCACCGAGGCATTCGTTTTTATTTCTTATTTTCCAGCGCGTAACTCTTAACAAAAGCTCTTAACGAACGTTCTCAACAACTAGTTCTGCGCTTCTTCCAATGTTTTCTTCTTCTGCTCAGCATCTTTGTCGAGCATACCCTGCAGACTCTCAGCATCACGAATAAGCTGTTGTTCTTTAGCTAAGGGATTATCGGCTTTCGGTTTCATCTCTGATGTTTCCTCAGACGAACCACCACAACCGACAAGTAGTAGTGTTGCGGCGACAAGACCTGCTGCTAATTTAGCTGACCTAAATGACATCAATTTTCCTTTTTATTAAATCGAGCAATCTCGACTGAGTGTTAGGCACCACTTTATCTGAAAATAACCCGGGACCACCACGTTATTCGCCTTTAACGACCAAAGCGCACCATCAAGCCGACCGATATCACAACCATGTTCGCTGCAAACCTTATCTCGATAGGGTTTCAAACAAGCTTGGATTCCTAGTCTAAAAGCGTACAATGGCCGCCCGCTGCTGTTAAACTAGCGGTCAACTGGGGGCGACATGGATTCGACGCCGGTTACGAAACCTGAAGTGCATGTCGAGAGGGTAGTAACTCTCGTAAAACAATTACTGTAACTTTTATAGTTGCCAATGACGAGAACTACGCACTAGCTGCTTAAAACCTCTCTTTTTTAGAGACTATTAAGTCTTAGCTTGACCCGGGGCGAATATGCCCATGTATTCAATCCGGGTGCACGACTCATGGGATCGCTGTCTAGCCCCGCTTGTGGCAAAAGCAGTTAAACTTAAAGCAGGCTCGCCTTTTATTCCCTGTTCGCCGGGACAATGAAAGGTTAAATAATAGACGAACTAAGCATGTAGACCTGAAGGCAGAGGACTGACGGACGCGGGTTCAATTCCCGCCGCCTCCACCAATTTGTTTGCACTTTGGCAAAGCCAAAGTGCAAATCAAAGGGCGTAGGGTTCTTCCACGCAGTGGGAGTGCCGTAGCCCTTCTCATTTCAATTCCAAGAAAACTTCAACCGGGAAAATCTAAATCTACATGCCGGACGAACGCGGCAGCAGTTTAGCTATTAATCTTGTCCATGAAGTAAACCGCCCGCGTAAGCTTTTTTTGATCAATCCCGCAAGGTCACGGGCAGCTCGGTAATGCCGTGTACAAAGCTTGAGTGCAGCAGTTTCGGGTCACCGGTCACTTCCACTTTTGAGAAACGCGCCTGGATTTCTTCCCACATTACGCGCAACTGCATCTCTGCTAGACGGTTACCTACGCAGCGATGTACCCCATAACCAAAGGCAGTATGCGTGCGGGGGTGGGTCCGGTCGATGATGAACTGATCCGCGTCTTTTATATAATCTTCATCGCGGTTGCCCGAGATATACCACATAGCCAGTCTGTCACCCTTCTTGATCTGCTTGCCACCCAGGGTAGTGTCTTCCAATGCTGTACGCGCCATATGGGCCAAAGGCGTTTGCCAGCGGATGATTTCAGATACCATTTTAGGAATCAGGCTGGGGTTTTGCAGCAGCTTTTCATACTCACGCGGATTCTGATTTAGCGCCAACACACCGCCTGAAATAGAATTACGGGTCGTGTCGTTACCACCAACAATCAACAGAATAATATTTCCAAGTAATTCTTGAGGCGACATGTTGTTAGTAGAGGGGTCATGGGCCAGCATCGAGATTAGATCAAACTTGGGCGGCTCTTTTTTACGTTGCTCATAGAGTTCGGTGAAATAGGCCAGACATTCAAACAGCACCTTAAAACCTTCTTCTGGCGTGTCGAACAGTTCTGGGTCACCCAGCGACTGGACCGTGTCTGACCAGTAGACCAGCTTCAGACGATCTTCTTGTGGAACATCAAACAATGTCGCCAGCATCTGCCCGGTGAGTTCTACCGACACATGTTTTACCCAGTTGAATTCTTCATTGCGAGGCAGACCATCAAGAATCACGCCGATGCGTTCGCGAATCAGAGGCTCCAGGTCAGCAAGGTTGCGTGGCACAAACATGGGCGTAACCACTTTGCGCTGGGCATCATGCTTGGGCGGATCCATGGCAATAAACATGGGTAACGCAAAATCGTCATCGTCTTCCCGGACTGTGCCGCCCAGTGTAATACCGCCCAAGCGAGCTTGTGACGAGAAAACATCATGTCTCTTGTCTACTTCCATAATGTCTTCGTACCTGGTGACAGACCAATAAGGCCCGACGGTGCTTTCTTTGTGGAAATGCACAGGGTCTTCTTTACGCAGCCGGGCAAAGTGCTCCCACATGGTGTCGCTGGAAAACAACGCAGGGTTTGAAGGGTCAAGGGCGTCGAGTGGAATCTTGTTGACGTCAAAGTGCGGGTCAATGGCGAAAGCTGCGGCCATCTCGCTGTTTGGGATGTCGATTTCGCCATTTCTCTGGCGGGCCATTAGGGCCTCACGTATATCATTATTCTGCTCGAGATACTGTGCGCTCATGATTTCTCCGGTACGTTTAACGTTCTTATTGTTCAGTTACACCGCTATAAGCTGGTCGGAATTTAGCAGCTATCTATTCCCTGTTTGGCACTTATCCTAAAAGCCTAACTTGCCGAGTACAAGTGGCTATTGTACTTAGTATTATTGGGCTTTCCGTTAATGGTTGCCACAGAGAAGAGATTTCGGGACAGCCATTAATTCGCAATAAGGTTTAAGAAACTAGCTTGAAATATTAGGAGGATCACGAGTAAACGCAAGGTAATTCCAGACGACACTTTATAATCAATATTTGGCTAAGTTATGCACCCTCCACGCACTAAAAAGACACGATCCATGACTAACACAAACGGGACGCCAGAATTCATAACACTCTGAGTCGCGCATCGTCAGGGTGATTAAGGCTCGATCACACTTAAAGCAAGCTTGCTGTTCAATCGCTGGCAGCGCCACTGGTACCTTGTTTTTTTGAAGTCGAGGTAATTAGCGTAGTTCTTGAGATGGGGGATCGGCGCACCAAAGATTAGTTTCTGTCTACCATATCCTTCTCCAGCCTGCGCCAGGTCAACAGGAAGAACAGAGAACTGGCAGCATATAACAGCGCCATGATGACCATCGCCGACTGTAAGCTCTGGGCGTAGACCTCGCCACAGACATTCTGCAGATTTTCGCTTAATCCTCCGATCGCGCGCGGATGGCACTGGTTTCGCGACAACTCCTCTGCTGCAACGCCGAGTTCGGCGGCGCCGCTGACAAAGAAAATGTCGGAGGTAAAACCAATAAACAATGGACCAAAGCCGTAGCCAATTAAATTTGCAATGAATAGCAGCACCGCCGTTGCCATGGCCCGCACACGCATACTGACGACACCCTGGCCGATGGTGTACTGAGCAGCGATATAGCCGTACTTGACGAACCCGCCGATGATCAGGCCAATGGCGGCAAACAACAGACTCTGCGTTGTGAAGGCAAACACATAGAATGGGATCGACAAAGCCAAACCAGCGGCCGGCAACCAGGCGATGGCACCCGGATGTTTTTTATAAAGTCTGGTTGCGAGCCAACCTGTCACGAACGTGCCGATCGCAGCTGACAACGACACGGGTGTGTTGATCCAAATGGCCGCTTCTCCGGTGGTGATTTCGTGCGTGCGAACTAGGAAGATAGACTGAAATGAGGAGATGCCATAACCGCAGAACGCAGCGACTGTAGCGCCGCCCGTCATTAGCCAAAACGCGGGCTTCGTCGTTAGTTCGCGGATCGCTTCGCGCAATGATACTGGTTCATTTGATTGCGTTCCCTTCGGGTCAGTAAAACCCCGTGGCGGCTCTTTCACCGTCAATTTAAAAATCACGGCAATCAACAGACCCGGCAGGCCAACGACAATAAACGCCGTGCGCCAGTCGAATGCGTCTGTGACCCAACCACCTATTAGGTTGGCAAACATCCCGCCGAGCGTTACACCCATGGAGTAGACGCCAAGCGCCTGGGATCTATCACGCGGCGCATAATAATCTGCGATCAACGAGTTGGCCGGTGGTGTACATCCGGCCTCGCCAATACCAACACCGACGCGACACATCAACAAAACCCAGAATGCACCAATCGTGATCGAGCCGATGGTGATTTCGGTTGCGAGGCCACACAGCATCGTCATGAGAGACCAAAGCGCAACGCAGACGGTCATTATCCAGACACGGTTAGCCGCATCTGCATAGCGCGCCAGAGGAATGCCCACTATTGTGTAGAGAAGAGCAAAACCGAAACCTGTAAGCAGGCCGAACTGGGTATCGGAAAGACCAAGCTCCGGCACAAGCTCAGGACCAACTACGGCGAGCAAGCCACGGTCGACAAAGTTCATAATATAGATCAGCGTTAGCGATGAAAGTACATAGGTTCGGTAGCGTTTAGTACCGAAGCCTGTGTTTTGATCCGGCGCCTCAGCTTGTTCGGGAACGGTTGCTGCTGTCATAAATGGATCTCTTTAAAAGGTGTCAGCTGTAATCGATGCCGTCTACTGAAAATGTTTCAGCTCGCATTGTCTGCCGTATATTGACTGTCGACTATAGCGCTAGAATATACAAGCATCTTCCACAGCCGGCAACGTGCTGATTAAAGGGGGAAGAGCAACAAGGGGGAAAGTAAAAAATTACAATTAGCTTTTACGCGGCTTCGATCCTCGCTTGATGCAGCAGCCATGTGATCTCACAAGGTTGAGCCCAAACGGAATTTAAATGCGGAACTCGTGAACATTATCCGAAATCTAAGAAACAGGACGTCACACCAATAAGATTAAGACAGACAATTTAGAGTGACCCTCTCCATCAACCTGCATCAATCTAAATCAAGGCTAAGTGCAGATCACGGACCTATCCGCTAAGACATTTAAACGCTAAGTTGACTAAACTTCTTCGACTCAAATGAAGGCAATTGCTTACGCTAAAACCCTATAGACGCCTGCGTCGTATCAAGAACAAACTTACGAGAACGTTCAAATGAAGACTCTATTACAAAGAAGCAAAACGCATCCAGTCATCATGTTTATGTCATTACTCATTTCAAGTAGTGCTTTTGCGGATCTGGCAACAACCGGCTACAAGAAGGAAGACCCAGGTCGGCTAGCCTACTTAGTGGCTGTACATGCTGACTGCACTTTCAGCCATGAGAAAATCGCGACGATGGTAAGAACAGAGATTGCTCGCCGCGGTATTACGCCGCTTGCGCGCCCTGCTTGGATAACCAAACCCCTATTTTTACAGGTCAACGTGAACTGTGTCGGACTGCCTTCTCAGGCCAACCAAATCTATACGGTGGAATCGCGCATGGGGGATGCTTCCGGCATCAATATTGTTTTCCTGACATCCGCTTTCTTTTATGGCGCTGGCAGGCAGAGTGATATTTTCGAAACTGTGGATGAGGCCATACGCCGCCAGCTTGATGAGTTTTTAAAGGCCAATGTACGGCGGCTAACCCACTAGCGCCTTTTCTATATACCGCTTACAACGAGTTGCGCTTCCGGCAAATCTACAGGTTGGTATCGCAGCACTCGCCCACCTTTCGCTAGTGTTTCAAGTCCTAACCAACGGCCGTCTTGGGCGTACCAAAGGCTTATCGGATTTTCGTCAAAAACGATTTCGTAACGCGTTGCTTCGATCGCTCTATTTTTAAAAGTGTAAACTTCCTGTCCGAGCTGTGATACCTGGACCGGCTTCAGCTCACCAGTTTGCGAATTCAACAGATGTGTATTGCCAAGAAAATCTCTATCCCAATAGGCAAAGGTACTAACGCATTCGTCCAGCAAGCTTGCACTGTTATTTGCCTGCATACTAAACACGCCTTTCTCGCGCTTGCCTTCGACTGAGGATAACTTGCCGTTAACTACGGTGGATGCATCGATTTCAGACAGACAACCATTTTGCCAGGTTTCAGTATTTTCGTGCCGGTATGAAAACGCGGTAACGAACAATATTTTTACGTCAAAATTGGCTTGCGAACGAATCGTCTGAGAGTTGGCGCCATCACGCACAACAAAACTGTGTTCGCCAATATGTTTGTCATCCAGATAAACTTTGAATGCCCATTGTTTTTCGGTGTCAGCAGAAACAGAGACCGACGTCATTATGGCCAAAAACATCGCGCCAAAAAGCACAATCAGCTTGCTTGCCGGTATCGCCGTTTTATCTTTTCGCCTTGCGTTTAACTTCGCCATTATCATCTCCTTGCATACACACACTAATTACGCGGATGATAGAAAAGCGGATCAATTTGGCAAAACGTGATCGAATATTCGCGTATTAACTACACATCAATGCCGCTAGACTTTCTAGGAGGGGGCCTCGTTGACCACCAGATCAGTAGCAGCAACAACACCTGCACGACTAAGCGAAACAGATAGGCAGACTGCGGCGCTTGCGGGAATAGTTCTGGGTTCATGAACATGTGGATATTGGCCGGTGTCACGGCGATGGTTAAAGCGATAAGCCCCCATCCAGCCAACGCGCGAGACTTTGGCCAAAGCAGCAACGCGGCCAACACAATTTCTATCACGCCCGATGTATAGACGGCCCAGAGGGGTAACGGAACCCAGGGTGGCACGATTGCGACGAAAAACTCGGCATTCGTAAAGTGTCCTACGCCGCCCACAAAAAACCATAGAAACACGATCCCTAAGCCTAGGCTTTTAAACGTTGTCACTGACAAGAAGTTCTTCATTTTTGTACCAAACGTTTGAATTGACTGCGCGCAGCAAAGAACGTCTAGTTAACATCGAAACACGCAAAATCACCAGCTATGCAGAACACTCTCCCAAGACCTTAAAATTTCAGACAACAAAAAAAATGTTATTCTGCCCGCTCGCTTTAACATCTTCTGAATTGACCAAGCTCCATGTCCAATTTTCCACTCACGATTATTGCCGGCGCTACTGCGCGCGAACGTTTGGCCAGCGAAGGCTGGCGACCAGAGCTGTTCACAGCAATGGTCGGCGCATCTGGCGGCGCCAAGTTGCTAGGCTTAGGTCATTTGGACAGATATCTTTTTGGCGAGTATTTAAGTCGCTCGAACCATCCAATGGAGCTTTACGGGTCCTCGATCGGCAGCTGGCGACACGCCGCTCTCGCCTCGATTAATCCTGGCGAGGCGATAGCGACGTTGCAGGACCGCTACATGAACCAGCAGTGGGCGGAGGATGATGCGCGTTCGCCGTCGGAGGTTGTTGACGGTTTATGCGAATGGGTACTGGATAGTTTGTTGACCCCGGATGACATTAATCACATCACAACCAACCCGCGTTTTCGAACGCATATCGTCACGGCTCTGGGCCTTGGACTCAACAGTCATCAACAAAAATCGATGCTTGCGCTTGGCATGGGTAAGGCTGCGATTCTCAATATGATCAACCGGCAGTTGCTTGCGCGAAGTTTTCAGAGGATCGTGTTCAGTACCGGCGTTAGCGAGTCGTTTGTATTCAAAGATTTCGATACCGAGCACGTTGAAGTCAACCCAGAAAACCTGCGGTCGGCTTTGCTAGCCAGCGGGTCTATTCCATTTTTAATGTCAGGCCAGCGCGATATTGTTGGCGCGCCTGATGGTCATTATTGGGATGGCGGCATCATCGATTACCATTTTGATTTTGCTAATTGCGCTGGCGACGGCTTGGTTTTGTATCCACATTTTTCTGATCAGATCGTGCCAGGCTGGTTCGACAAATCGCTTAAGCGGCGAACCAAAACTGATCAACTTGATAACGTAGTTATCGTTGCACCCTCACGTGACTATATTGCGTCGCTGCCGTACGGGAAAATTCCAGACCGTCGTGACTTTCAAAAAATATCGCAGCCGCTGCGGCTGGCCTACTGGGGCGAATGTATTTCTGCTAGCCAAGTATTAGCCGATGCATTCATCGAGGTGATCGAATCGCCAGATCCCCTGCGCTTTGTTGCAGCTAACTGACAACTATTCAGAACCTGCGCGGCTTGTGGCGCAACCTTGTTAGCTAATATTTTCGATTTTCTCACAAGCATCCAAACTGATTAGTGCAGTTCTACGTATCACTTTCGAATTCTCTTAAAAAGCACGCTATGCCCTATACCAAATTGGAAGAATCAAGAATTATCGAAATGGCCTGGGAAGATAGAACCCCCTTTGAGGCTATTGAATCCCAGTTCGGTTTAAACGAGTCTGCCGTTATCGCCGTGATGCGCTCTCAACTGCAACAAGGCAGTTTTAAGCGCTGGCGCAAACGGGTCACGGGCCGTCAAACAAAACATGGCGCGATGAGAAGCCCTGATGTCAGCCGAGGCTACTGCCCAACACAGTACAAATTCAAATCTTCTAAGAACAGCAAAGCTAGGCGATAGCCCTCTTCCCCACGTCCCCTATTGCTAAAGTCGCACCTATTCTTTTTCCCAACCTTTACATGCGTCTTGCTAACTTGACGGCCACTTCAGAACCGACACCCACCAGCGCGCACCAACGTTTTGCCCATGCGCCCGGCGGCCCACCGGCAAGACTAATCGCCTCGTCTTTGTGCTCAATCTCATCCTGCATAAAGGCTGCCAGTTTTTCTTTTATCTTTGGGTATCGATTCAGCTCGGCGTGCATAATTTGCTGCTGATAGTGCGACTGCACAAACGTCTCTACCGCTGCGACAGTGAGATACACAGCGCGCTCGCCTAGGCAAGCTGGCAAGAACCCGGTCAGGAACCCCGCAACCCGCCAGATCGGCAGTAAAACACTGCGTGCTTGAGGCGCTAACAGAGCGTTCATCTCAGCTAGATGTTGTTGCTCGGTGGCGAGATGTTGCAGGCAAAATTGACGCAATGCCCGCTGCGGCTTGGTCGCCAACACGCCGCGATAAATCCACACGGCCCCTGTTTCGCCCGCCTGATCAGAACGTAATTCTGACTCAAGCCAAGTTGATAACTCAATTGCTGCAACGGCCATTAGATTTTGCCAGCCACCATCATATAGTTAGCCCGCATGTTGCCTGTGAGAAACAAATGACGCTGCAGCGGATTCATACCAACTCCGATTTGTGACTGCACGGACAACCCGCCCTGCTGCAAACTCTGCCGCGCTTCTTCAGGCGTGACATAACGTTTCCAGGCGTGTGTGCCACGTGGCAGCCAACCTAGGATGTATTCAGCGCCGACAATGGTCGTCAGCCACGAAAACCAAGTACGATTAATCGTTGCCAAAAACATCAGACCGCCGGCGGCGGTAAGCTCGCAGGTTCTCGACATGAAAAATGGAAGATTGTTGACATGCTCGATCACTTCCATATTCAGCACCACGTCAAACTCGTCAATATCCTCAAGTACTTCAACGGCGCCACAACGATAATCAATCTCGAGACCTTGGGCCTGTGCATGCTGGTGAGCGATGCTAATATTTTTAGCCGCAACATCAACACCGGTGACCGTTGCGCCCTGCTTTGCCATCTGTTCAGCGAGCAAACCCGCGCCACAACCTATATCGAGAATGCGAAGACCTTTGAGGCTAACCACATTAAAATGTTGTTGGATTTTTTCTGTAACAAACGGCGCTCGCAAGGCGTTGAGTCTATGTAACGGCCACATCGCTCCCTGTGGGTCCCACCATTGATGTGCGAGTTGGTCAAACTTTTCAGTTTCGCGATGGTCTTCGGTTGTTATTGATTGAATGCTCATGCTCGTTGTACGCAGCTATATTCACGCTAGATGAATCAGATGTTTTTTGCGGCGGTTGCAATGCAGAGATCTATACGAGCGATTTATTCGAGCGATTTATTCGAGCGATCTTTTCGAGCGACCCTAGCAAGTAATTCATCCATCGGTTCAAGACCAGCCCCTAGGGTCAAACGACACAAAGAAACATTCACCTTGCGAACGTATGTGATTGTGAAATACTTCAGACACTCATGGAGTAAGGTATGCGATCAGCAAAATCATTTATCAGATTTACCGCCAGCCTGCTGGTGATTGCGGCTAGCGCATCAGCTCACGCCGAATCCTGTTCAAAGCCTGCCACACAACAGAAGCAATTACTGTGGGGAGATCTGCATGTGCATACTGCTAACTCCCTCGACGCGTGGGCATTTGGCGCCATTGCGACACCAAGAGACGCTTATGCATTTGCAAAGGGTCAACCACTGCGCTTGAGCAATGGCGAAATGAAAAGCATCGATCGACCACTCGACTTTGCCGCCGTCACAGACCATGCCGAAACTTGGGACCAAATGTATCGCTGCACTGACCCCGAGTATGTCGACCATCCCTACTGCAACGGTATGCGTGATCTGCATGACAAGAAGGATGCTCGGCAAATCTTCACAAAGTATCTCCTACCCGCCGTCACGTCCGAAACACCGACGCTGGCCGGCATCTGTGCTGATGATAGAAAAAGTTGTCACCAAGCGAGAATCAATCAATGGCGCCGAACTCAATTTGCCGCCAACGATGCGAATGTGCCCTGCAAGTTCACTGCACTGATTGGCTATGAATGGACCGGTTCTCCCGGCGGTCGGCATTGGCACCGCAATGTTATCTTCAGCGGCGACAAGGTGCCCGATCAAGCCTATGACTTTACGCGCTTTCCTAAGGTCCAACAGCTTTGGCAGAAATTGGATGACAACTGCAACGAAGAGCAAGGTTGTCGTGTCCTAACGATCCCCCACAATATCAATTGGGCTGATGGCGGCAGGACTTTTTCGGTAGAGGATGAAACTGAAAACGAATGGGCAGTTCGAAGTCGTTTCGAACGCCTTGCTGAAATCTACCAAGAAAAAGGATCGAGCGAGTGTTTGCCGCAAAACAAGGAAGACCTGGATGAAGACTGTAGTTTTGATTTAGTACAGGAAAACGCTGCAAAAACGATGATCAGTGGCCCAGAAAAATCGACACCGCAAGAAGCTTGGACAAGCGCGCGGTCTTCATACTATCGCTCATTGCTTGGTCGAGGTCTGGCAGCCTATCAGTCAAGTCGTTCCCGCAACAACCCGCTTATGCTAGGCGCAATAGGCTCAACGGACACACACTTTGGCACCCCCGGTCGGGTTGCTGAGGAAAGCTACACTCGTGGTATTGCCGGACTATTAATGACTGACGAACAGCAGCTCGGCAGAACCTCGTTCAACCCCGGCGGCCTCGTTGCCGTTTGGGCAGCTGAGAACACGCGCGCTGGCGTGTTCAACGCGCTACATCGACGCGAGGCGTACGCGACAAGCGGGCCACGCATTAGCCTACGCTTTGGCGTGAGCGAGTCTGATTATTGCAAGCAGCCTAACCCGTCATTGCACGTGACCATGGGTGGAAGCCTGGATAAAACTACCTACAGCACCACGCAGTCGCCTTGGTTTGCGATACAAGCCATGAAGGACACTTTCGAGCTCGAGCAAATACAGATTATCAAAGGTGAATATCGCGACGATCGGATACAAGAAAGTGTCATTAAGGTGGCGAGCTACGATCAGGGGCGAAGCAACGCGTGTCTGACTTGGCAGGATGAAGACTTCGATCCAGCCGTTACGGCCTACTGGTATGCAAGAGTCCTAGAAGTGCCGACACCTCGTTGGAGCAAACTCCTGTGCGAGAAAGCAGAATTATGCGAGCAATTTCCAGATGCCGATAAAATGGCTGCTGAGCGCGCATGGTCCTCGCCTATTTGGCATCTACCTGAGTAGCAATTTCTTGATAAGCACTGTTACTGCTGCACGGGGGAACTGACTGGCTGAGATGTCGAGCGTGAGAATACAAATATCGACACCGCGAACAAGGCAAGACTCGAGGCCGTTAAGTAAGATGCTGAATAACTAAAACCATCATGCACAAAACCCAAGACAAACGGGCCCGATGCAACGCCGATAACGCTGATCGCATTTGATAGGGCAAATATGCGCGGATAATCTTTGTTGCCAAAAACCTCAGCCAACCACAGGGGATGCAGCATCAATAGGTTGCCCAGCGCAGCACCAAAGCAACCTGCACCGAGCAACAACAATGCCGGACTATCGGCAACGCCGATGATACCTAAACCCAACCCCTGCAATAGCGCGCAGCCAATACTAAAACCCCGTATTGGCACATACATGACAATCCAGCCGCCGAGCAGTCGACCGGAAATGGAAGCCAGCGTTAAGACTTGAATCGCCAGAGCCGCTGTGCTGAGACCAAAGCTTGTTTCCGCACGATTGAATAGATGTGATATGCCGCCAACCTGCGCGCCCATGCAAAACACAAACGCGACGCTAACCATCCAGAAGAAGCGGCTTTGTAGTGCGTCTTTATAAGTCCATCCCGCTAGAGTCAGTTTCGCATGCAGTGAGTCTGACGCCATCGTCGGCGGATTACGAATAATTAATAACACCACGGGCAGGGTAAAGAAAAAGAACGCTGCGCCGAACCATTGCATCGATTGCGCGTAACCGTAAATATCGATTATCCAAGCTGATAAGGGTGTGATGACAATGCCGCCAAAAGAAAGACCGGTGGAGGTAAGTGATAGAGCAATCGAGCGGTTAGCGCCAGGGAACCAGCGCGTAATTAATGTGGTTGAGACGACAATGGAAACAGCGCAATTACCTAAACCGAATAGCGCAAACCAAAAGTAGATTTCACCTAACGACTCTACTTGGCTGGCCATGGCAAGCGATGCGCCACCAACAAATGCGCCGCCAATCATTAACACACGAATCGACACCACATTGATCAATCGCGCGATGACGATACCACCGACGCCGCCAATCAAGAAAAAGAGCGTTATCGCAAAGGAAACCGCAGAAACAGGAAAGCCGGTATCGCGCACCAGCACGTTTAGGTAAACGGACAGATTATAGAACCCAAAGCCTGAAGAAACGGTGAGAACACCAAACATGCCTATGACAATCCACCAGCCGTAATACATTTAGAAAACTAATCCATATTTGCGAGGCAAGCATCTAGACACAGATTCTTATCGGTAGCAATGTTGTTTCCGCAGAGTATGAATTCTGTGGTTAAGCTTGCTAGTATCTAGGAGTATCAGAAACGAAAAAATCTAATAAGAACCGGAGCACCTATGTCCCGCATTAAATTAAAGGAAGATCACGAACTCTCGCAAGCAACCCTACAAACCGTCAAAGCCATTGAAGCCGGCGGCGGCGACACATCAACCATGCGCGGCCTGGCGAATCGGCAAGACATGTTCGATGCTTACTTTAAGTTCTACATGCCCGCGCGCGAAGGTACCACCATTAGCGCTCAACTTATTGAGTTGGTGCGGCTGCGTATCGCTCGCCACAACGATTGTTTTACCTGACTAAACGCAAGGCTCCTGCAGGTGGCAGGACACGACCTAACAGAAGAAAAAATCCTTCAACTCGATTTGGACAAACCCCTTTCCAACTTTTCGGATGAGGAGCAACTCGCTCTTGAATATGCCGATCTACTCGCGGCGGATCACCATAATATGGACGATGCTTTCTTTGATCGATTAAAGACGCACTACTCGGACGAGCAAGTTTTGGAGCTTGGCATGATGATTGGTCAGTTTATCGGCTTTGGTCGGTTGCTGGCAGTACTCGATTTAGAGTCCAAGTTCTGCCCCATCGAGCCTTAGTAAAATACCGGCCGTGCCGCAGCAATGCGGCAGGCAAGCTATCCAGACACCTGTCGACGCAGTCGTTGGCTCAATGATGTCGAACACTCCCATCACCTCCTTAACTATTACGCATGCTACTACTTTTAGCAGCATGCTTACTAACACGTTTACTAACCCTCGCTAGACTATTCGTCGGACCTGTCATAGAACCTGTTAATCGGGCTCTTGTTGGAGGCCATTTAAGCGCTGCAATAAGAGCTCCAATAAGAGCTGTGCGACAATAAGCACAACGGCTATCCGATCAACCACGGTTCGTTGTAGTATTGCCTCTCAAATTATTAGAGTGCAGAACACATGCTTAAGCTACACGGTTTCACCGGCAGTAATTATTTCAATATGGTCAAGATGGCTCTTATCGAAAAAGGTATTGAATTCGAATTCGTTAAAATCATGCCAAGCCAGAAAGATGAGTTTCTTGCTAAAAGCCCTATGGGTAAGGTGCCTTGCCTCGAAACCGAGCAGGGTTTTATCAGCGAAACCGATGTGATCTTTGACTACCTTGAAGAGCTAGGCCAAGGTCCGTCTTTAATGCCAACCGGTGCATTCGAACGTGCGAAGGTACGGGAGTTAATCAAAGAACTTGAACTGTACATCGAGCTACCTGCTAGAACATGTTTCGCAGAAGCGTTTTTTGGTGGCACCGTCAGCGAAGAAGTTAAAGAAAAGGCACGTGCGAACATTTTAAAAGGTGTTGAATGTATTCAGCGTAATGCTAGCTTCTCACCCTATATCGCCGGTGACAGCTTCACTTATGCTGACATTATGTTTATGTACACGGCGCCTTTGGCAGGTGCAGCGAGCAAGAAAGTGCTCGATCTTAATCTGGCAGAAGCCTTCCCAGAAGCAAAACCACTGTCGACTCTGATTGCAGAAAGAGATTCAGCCAAGCAAATTGCCGCTGATCAAAAAGGTTAGTCACTCTAATTGTTTAGACAAGGCAGTAGACTCTTGGTGATGTGTATCCCGACAAACATTGGCTTGATACACACCCACTAAGAGTCACGCCTCTCCCCACGGCTAGCGACGCTCTAGTCGCTAGCCTTCAATATTCTTAGATTACCATCGAGGTGCACATCCCTCTGCGGATAAGCGACGACAATGCCGGCTTTTTCAAACGCTTCCTCTAATGCAAAGCGGATGTCAGACCGTATCTGCCGGCCGTTACGCTCGCCGGCGCTGCTAACCCAAAAATACAGATCGAATATCAATGCGTTATCGCCAAAGTCTTCAAAGATGACATCGCAGGCAGGCTCGTTCAATACCAACGCATGGGCTTGTGAAGTCTCTTGCATGATACTGCGGACTTTTTGCACGTCTGAGCCATACTGCACGCCGACCCTTACGATGCAGCGAAGCAGTTTATCTACCAATGTCCAGTTCACAACGGTTTCTTCAAGCAGCTTTGAGTTAGGCACAAGCATGTGCACACCATCAACTCTTCGGATACGCGTCGAGCGCGTATTGATCTGTTCCACCGTGCCCGTGGTTGCACCCAGCTCTATGTAATCATTTATCCGAATGGGCCTTTCCCAAATCAAAATCCAGCCACTGATAAAATTATTGATGATGTTCTGCGCGCCGAAGCCAACGCCGATTGCAACAGCGCCGGACACAAAGGCGAAAGCAGTGAGCGGAATTTCGAGCAGGTCTAGGGTCGTGATACCGATGATGATTAAGCCAAGAACATAAACCGCGCGCCGAATAATTTGAATGAGATCAGGACTGACTTCCCTTTTCTTTAAGGTGCTGGTCGTTTTACCGACAGCCCAACCCAGCATTAACAAACCAATTACAATAAATAGGGGAATGACGACCAGTTGACCGACAGTTAAATTGAAATCGCCAAAGGAGACCAAGGTGGTTTCCAGAAAAGCATGTACATCATCCATCGTCATAGCCATCGTTTTATCATCAGAAGAACAAAAACCAGGCCTGTCACAGCCAACATGCCTACACTTACAATACCGAAGGCTTGGGGATTTTCAGTACCTGGCAATCCAGCCACGTTCATACCGAATAGGCCGCTAACAAAGGTAATAGGTAGAAAAATAACCGCAACAATCGACAACGCATACATACGAGAGTTTTGCTGTTCCATCATGCGATTCATTGTTTCCTCCTGCAGCACCAAGAGCCGCTCGCGCAGTAAATCCAAGTCCTCAATGTACCGAACAATACGGTCAGCTTGTTCCCGCAGCACATTAGCTTCGGCTATTTCCATAGACGTCGTGGCGTGGCGATAAAGGCTCTCTAGCGCATCGCGCTGAGGCGCAAGGAAACGGCGAACGCTGGCGACTTTGCGTCTATTGTTCGAAATCTCGCTTCTAATTTTGGCGTTTGGATCCGCTTCGACGAGCTCTTCAATACCTTCAAGCTGCTCTTCCAATTCATCAACAAAGGCGGAAATACGATCACCAATTTTTTCAACAATGCTAATCATGACATCGCGCACCGAGGTTGCGCCCATGCCTTGCTCCAGCTCTAGCTTAGTATCCTGTACAGAAAACAAACGGCGCTGACGTACCGTAATAATACGATCAGCCTCAAGCCAGATCCGCAATGACACCATGTCTTCAGGGTCAGAGTGGGGATTAAGGTTTATCGCCCGCAGAACGATTAGTACGCCGGTTTTTGTGACAACAGTTCGAGGTCGGGTGTCTGACCGCACCAAAGTACTAACAACCCATTCATCGAGGCCACGGCTTTGCAGCCATTGCTCGGCAGAATCTATTGAGTAGTCAATATGAAGCCAATTCGCGTCAACCGTTTCAACCGTTTCAACCGTTTCAACAACCTCACGCGCCCCGCCTTCACCATCAAGGACCAGTCCGAACACATAACAGGGATCTTTTTGTATAGTCGTCATGCAGCGCATTATGTCTTTGAATGATGCTTTAACAAAGTGCTATTTAGACATTTTCATACCGATGGGATTCACGGTTTATTGACGGACCTTCCAGCTTTAAACCTAGATTTAACTCAAGATCTAGTTCTCGCTCTAGCCAGAGCCCTGGCTCGCATCATCCCGTTTTTTAAACACAATGGGGCAGCCGTATGAACTCATGCAGGAAAAGCTAAAGTATTCCGCTGGGGTGCCTGGCGTGCGGGTCGCATTTTGGACCTCGCGCTGATGCCGGCACTTTGCGCTGGCTTCGCTATGAGAGAGAGTCGCCCAGCTCTTTTTCTCGTAGGTCATGCAGTAACCCATACAGCCGGTGAGCAGGGACATACATGATAATAAAAGCAGCATCCTCGCAAGCACTTTAAAAGACACGCTTGGCAATACTTGTATCAATAATTGGGACAAGCTTTGGGGTAATACCTGCGACAATGATTTCATAACAATCTCCGCTGGGCTGATGTTAAAGACGTTTAAGTCAGTTGTGTCATTCTTGAACGTTAAAAATCAGTAACAACTGAGTGAGAATTTAGTGACAACTCAGTAACAACTCTGTGACAACTCTGTGACAATTCTGTGACAACGCGCCTGCGATCCGGCTATAGGATTTTCAAATAGCCTTTCCGCCTATGCGTCCTTGTCGACGCGGCTAACACGCCACGAGGCTGGTAATGCTCTCGACATAACCCACGAGTTCATCACCCAAGTCCGCGTCTTCTTCCGCAGGGGGTTGATAGCTGTGGGCCGCGCTGGCGAGCATATCGATCAGTTCGCCCATAAGTTCATCAGTCTCGGTGACTTGATGGGCTATTTGCGCCAAACAATATTCTAATTTGTTCATCTCGTTCTCCTTAACTTACGGTTTAATTATTTGCCGCTTAGTGTTGGCTTGTTTGCGTGATGTTCGATATTATAGTTGTCAGTTTATACATGTCAATTATGTGTACATGTATATGTCGTGTAATCAAGCAGGTCAAACAATTTAATAAGCCTAGGAGCATCAACAATGAAAGTTATTGACGGTAACAAAGCGTGGCAGACTCGCTGGGATTTATTACTACGCTATCGAACAATAGAAATAATTGCCCTGTGGGAAGGCAGACTGACGACCAACCATTTGTGTGACACTTTTGGTATCGGTCGGCAACAGGCCTCGAAAGACATCAACGCATATAATAATGACTGCGCGCCCGGCAACCTGGAATACGACAAAACTCTTAAAGGGTACAAACCGTCAAAGACATTCAAGCCGGTGTATACCTCGGGTAATGCTGACGAGTACTTGCATCTACTGAACCGCAATGACGATCTGAGCCAAACATTCAGCTCACTACCCTTGAGTACCGCCAATACCGAAGTGATCAATGCGCCGGCGCGTAAGCTTGCACCTGCTCTGATACGCAATATCGTACAAGCCGCAAGGCAATGTCGACGCCTTGATGTGGACTATGTGTCACTGGTTAATCCGGACCGCGAAGGCCGCATCATCGTGCCGCACACCCTGGTGTTTACCGGTTTGCGTTGGCATGTGCGCGGCTGGTGTGAGAAGAACAGTGAATACCGAGATTTTGTGCTGAGTCGCTTCCGCGGTGTACCAGAGCTAATGGATTTATCAGGCCATACTGTTGCCGAAGACCTGGATTGGCATACGGAGGTTGAGATTCGCCTCGTGCCAAACCCCGAATTGAACAAGGCACAACGCCGAGTCGTCGCTGAAGACTACGGCATGCTCGATAGCAAGCTTGCGATGACTAGCCGCGGCCCCTTGGTCCAATATCTGTTACAGGAGTTGCGGGTTGAGCCTAATGCCAAAGATATGTCGGCTAGATCTCAACCCATTGTTGTTTCTAATCGCAAAGAAATCTCACGCTGGCTGTTTACTTAATCATCAAAGCAACAAGACCGCAATGAGTCAGTTAGTTACAACATCTGACTCATGCAATCAGTGAGCAAATAGTTCAAAATCCGACAATGTAAAGGCGACTAAATAAATTTAAGGAAACTCATCTCATGAGCTCAAGTTCAGCCACGAAAGAAGACTTCGGTTATCGCACAACCGCCGCGCAAGCAGTTGCCGGTATCGATTTAACGGGCAAGCACGCCATTGTTACGGGAGGTTATTCTGGCATTGGTTTGGAAACAGTCAAAGCGCTGGCCGGCGCGGGCGCGTCCGTTACCCTGGCTTGTCGCGACTATGAACGAGCAGTTGAAACCGCGTCCTCAATCAATGCTGAAATCGGTCGTGAGCAACTTGATGCACTAGAATTACCGCTCGATTCTCAGGCAGCTGTAAAAAAAGCCGCGGTAAATTATTTGTCGAGCCACGACACACTGGATATTTTAATCAACAACGCCGCCGTCATGGCCTGTCCCTACAGCAAAACCGAGGACGGTTTTGAGCTACAGTTCGGCACCAATCATCTTGGCCATTTCACTTTCTTTAATGGATTGCTACCGGCTCTGCTGAACGCTGATTATGCCCGGGTCGTTTGTTTAAGCTCAACCGGACACTTTTTAAGCCCTGTTGTGTTTGACGATATTGGCTTTGAGCATCGTGATTACGATCCTTGGTCATCTTACGGTCAGGCAAAAACGGCTAACGCTTTGATGGCGGTTGGCATTCAGCAGCGGTATCAGGCCCAAGGGATTGAAGCCTTTGCCGTACATCCCGGCGGCATCATGACATCACTACAAAGGCACATGACAAAAGAAGATATCCAATCCAGAGGCTGGGTTGATGAGCAGGGCAACGTCAATGAGCTTTTCAAGACAACACAAGAAGGTGCGTCCACTTCAACTTGGGCCGCAACCAGCCAATATCTGCGCGGCAAAGGTGGCCAGTATCTTGAGGACTGCAGTGAAGCCGTCGTGCACGACACATTACCGGCATCCAGAAACGGTGTGATGTCCTACGCCGTCAGCAACGACAATGCGAATACGCTTTGGGAATTGAGCGAAGCGCTAGTTAGTTAATTGAGAACAGCCTTGAGCGGATAGAACAGCCTTGAGCATATCGAACAGCCTTGAGCGGATAGAGCAGCCTTGAGCATATTGAACAGCCTAGAGTAAGGAACAGCAATGACCGTGAAGATAGGTATCAACGGATTTGGACGGATAGGAAGATTGGTGCTGCGCGCTGGTTTTGATCAGGTCGGCTTTGAGTTCATCCAAATCAATGACCCGGCGGCGGATGCAGTAACCGCGGCGCATCTTGTCAACTATGACTCGATTCATGGTCGTTGGCAGCATGAAGCGACCGCGCAAACTGAGACTCAAGCGCCGGAAAAAAATCTCATCATGGTTGCAGGCAAAGCTATCAAATGGAGCCAAAACAAGGCAATTGCTGAAACTGACTGGTCCGACTGCGATATTGTGATCGAAGCATCCGGTGTAATGAAGACCCAAACACTCTTAAAACAATACCTAAACCAAGGGGTTCAAAGCATCGTTGTCACCGCGCCTGTTAAAGAAGACGGCGTACTCAATATCGTCATGGGCGTGAATGACGATTTGTATGATCATGAACTGTTCCCGATCGTCACCGCCGCTTCCTGCACCACAAACTGCATGGCGCCCGTGGTAAAAGTGATTCACGAAAAGCTCGGCATCAAACACGGCTCGATGACCACCATTCACGACATCACCAATACACAGAATGTGTTGGATGCGCCGCATAAAGATTTACGACGCGCCCGCGCCAGCAGCATGAGTTTGATTCCAACAACGACGGGTTCTGCCACAGCGATCACCCACATATTTCCTGAACTTGAAGGCAAGCTAAACGGTCATGCGGTACGCGTGCCGCTAGCGAACGCATCACTAACGGATTGTGTCTTTGAGGTTGAAACACCAACGACAGCTGAAGTCGTTAACAACTTTCTGAAGTCGGCAGCACAAGGCGAATTAAACGGCATTCTTGGCTACGAAGAAAAGCCATTGGTTTCTATCGACTACCGCACTGACCCTCGATCCGGCATTGTTGACGCACTATCAACCATGGTCATCAACGACACGCAGGTGAAACTTTATATTTGGTACGACAACGAGTGGGGTTATGTAAACCGCTGTATTGAATTGACTCAATTGGTCCAGCGCTCGCTTACTGCTCAAACCAACGGCCCGCAGCCGGCGGCTTGATGAGCACTAGGTCCGCCACCGCGTCAGTGAAAATGCGCCAGTATTTAACCATCACCGGTAACTACTGGGCTTTTACGCTGACCGACGGCGCGCTGCGCATGCTGGTCATACTGCACTTCCACACACTCGGTTACAGCCCGCTGGCGATTGCCATGCTGTTCCTCTTTTACGAAGTGTTTGGTGTCGTCACCAACCTGGTCGGCGGCTGGCTTGGTGCACGTATCGGGCTTACCCGCATCATGAACATGGGTTTGCTGCTGCAGATTATCGCCCTTGCCATGTTGTTAGTACCCGTAGCAATGCTAACTGCACCTTGGGTGATGCTTGCCCAAGCACTGTCCGGGGTTGCAAAAGATCTAAACAAAATGAGCGCCAAAGCCTCCGTTAAGAAACTTGTACCTACGAATCACGACAATGTAGACAACCAAGGAGGTGAAGAGAGCCAATTATTCAAATGGGTGGCACGACTAACCGGCTCGAAAAATGCGATGAAGGGTTTCGGCTTTTTCCTTGGCGGGCTGCTCTTAACACTGTTGGGATTTCAGACCGCGATCCTTGGTATGGCTGTCGCCCTCACATTGGTTTGGCTATCAAGCTTGATCCTGTTACCCGCCAACCTGGGACAAGCAAGCAACAAACCAAAGTTCACTGATATTTTTTCAAAGAGTCGCTCCATCAACCTGCTTTCGGCAGCACGATTGTTTCTATTTGGTGCGCGTGACGTTTGGTTCGTCGTTGCCTTACCAGTATTTCTCGCAACCGAACTTAACTGGAGTCACTGGCAGGTAGGCAGCTTTCTGGCTGCTTGGATCATCGGTTATGGCATTGTGCAAAGTCTTGCGCCAAGTCTTTATCAACGCAGGACACCGGACGGTAACAGTGCTTTGCGCTGGGCCTTGTTACTCGCGTTTATCCCTGCATTTATTGCCCTGGCCCTTTTACAAGCCGCACATGTTCAAATGAGCTTGATTGTGGGACTGTTGGTCTTCGGCGTCATTTTCGCCATCAACTCGTCCATCCACAGCTACCTTATCGTTAGCTACGCTGACGCGGATGGCGTCTCTATGGATGTAGGCTTTTATTATATGGCCAACGCCATGGGACGATTAATTGGAACGGTACTGTCTGGTTGGGTGTTTCAGGTTTGGGGGCTAGCCATCTGTCTGCTGATCTCAACGTTGTTTTTACTGACCGCGGTCCTACTTTCGAGAGGTTTGCCCGCGCTCGCTCGGCGTTAGCAAACACACTTTTGACCCAATCGAAAAGCACGAACTGAGTGAAAGCCTGCAGATTATTTTGTTTAAAAATTCTTAATTAAAAATGGCATACTCAATGTCATCAACTTGTATAAAAATACTAGACACCTTCGCTAGAAGTTCTGTAACAGTTCTACAAAAGATAAAACTCAACACCGGAGTCGAGTCATGACACAGACAATCAAACCAGATAATCGATGCTATCCCAATAAAGTCGATAATGAATGGCTAACACAAGTGTTGGCATACTCCGGTCATAGTGGTGTCATCAAAGGTTTTACCAAAAAGAATATTGGCACGGGTCAAGTTGGCCAAAATGTAAGATTTGAATTGGACTACGGCTCTGGCGAAGGTCCGTCATCGCTGGTCGGTAAGTTCGCCTCTGATGATCCGGTAAGCAGGCAAACGGGCATCGCCGTCAATGACTACCTTAAAGAGGTACTCTACTACCAACAGATAGAGCCGACCGTCGATATACGCACACCTAAAATCTATTTCTCTGATATCAACCTAGATCAAGCCGATGAGTTTGTTTTGATGATGGAGGATCTGACACCCGGCGTGCAAGGTGATCAACTTGGCGGTTGTAATGCCGATCAGGCAGCGCTGGCGATTACCGAACTTGCAGGGCTTGCAGGCCCAAGATGGTGTGACCCAACATTAAAAGACATTGCATGGTTGGCGCCTACGATGCCTGCTGATAATCCTCGGGCACTGTGGGATATGGTTTGTCCTGGGTTCCTTGAGCGCTACGGCGACAAACTTGCGCCTGAGCACGCACGGTTAGTGACCGACTTAGGCGAAAAGTTTCATCTTTATAATGGCAACACGCCAGACAAATTTACGCTGGTGCATATTGATTACCGACTCGACAATATGATGTTTGGCGGACCCTACCCCATTACTGTTGTTGACTGGTCGCCGTCCATAGGCACCGGCGGCGCTGATGCGGCATACTTTATGGGCACAGGCATGGATGCAGAACCGAGAGCGGCCTGTGAAGTCGATGTACTGAAACAATACCATCAACGCTTGCGGAGCTATGGGGTCGACAACTACACCTTTGATGAATGCTGGAACGACTATCGCTTAAGCAGTTTTGCAGGCTTGGTCATGGCCGTGATTGCATCAATGATTGTTAATCAAACGGAACGTGGCGATGAAATGTTTATGACCATGCTACGCCGTAGCGCAGACATGTCGCTGCATTTGGATGCGCTTGATCTCTTAAAATAGAGATGGCGGGCTAGCTATAACCACAGTTACTAACCTATTTATAAAAGTAGCTAATCAACCTCGATGCTGTCACTACCAACCGGCAAGGTGAACCACATACCATCGTCGGTTAAGACAACATCGCTTGGCAGGTCATTTTTGTAGATCTTTTCCATAACGATGTTTGAGGGTGCTGGCACCATATGATAAAAACCCGTCATTTGAACGTCACTTACAGCAATCATTTCAATTAACTTCTCGGTTGATGCATGGTAGTCCTGAACATCCTTAAGAATTTTTTGCACCTCGAGTGCGACTCGCCTCTGTCGCCCCTGCAATCATCCTATTTAAAATCGGCTGGGAGAGGGCATCAGTCAGCAGTAAATCGACTCCCTTGACCTGCCCTGCCAAGGTTGCTGTGACGTTTGTGTCGCCAGTGACGACAACCTTTCTGTCTTTGTATTCGATCTTGTAGCTGACGGCAGGTGAAGTTGGCGAGTGGTCAGCACTGAAGGACGTGATCTTTAGTGAGCCAAGCGTTAACGCCTCACCCGCATCGAGTCGAACCGGTTGAAGGACAGCCAGTTTCGCCGGCATAAACGCTTCACCATGATGTTCAGTTCGATACTGAACATCCAATTCATAGGTTTGATTGATACCCGAGATAACTTTTTTGATGCCTTTTGGACCATAGACTTTCATCGGCGCTGGGCGACCGCCAACCCAGCAGCCGAGGTTTACTTCATATAATTCTGCAATATGGTCTGAATGAAAGTGCGTCACCAAAACGCCATCGAGCCTGTTCAGCGGCAAGTTTACCGACTGAAGGTTGCTCGTTGAACCCGCCCCGGAGTCAATAACAAAGAAGTGCTCGGGGGTGATGATGGCAATACAGCCCTGTGCACGACCCGCCGCGGGCAATGGCGAAGAACTGCCACAGACTAAGACTCGAAGACTATCATCACCATGTTGGTAGTCTTGCGCCAACACTTGCTTTATGCCTGTATCCAACAAAAACAGCTGACCTGACTTATTATTTAGAGCGAAAGCGATGATGCCCAAGACAATTGCCAGGATGATTAATACTGCTCGAACCACGTTATGTCTTCATCTAAGTTTTGCCTGGCTAACCACAAAGGCGCACTTAGCTTTTCGGCTTATGCCTTTGTGAAGATAGCCCTTTAGTTTAGGTTTAGTCCTTTTTAGCTAACAAAAATGCACAGGCGCAAATCCATGCTGTTAGTACGAGCTCAACAACAATAAGCACGGTTGCCATATCAGCTCCATTGGCGAGCGCAGCGACGGTTCTAAACACCGCAGCACCACCTAGATACAAAGCCGCGGCGTAAAGCAGTTTACTGTCGCTTTTAAAAGCACCTAAAAAGATCAGCACCGCCGTGCCAATGAAGAAGGATGTGAAATCACCCAATTGGGTTGACAACCCGATACCAGTCAACAGCTCCATACCAAGACTTTGTGCGGTCTCTTCTGGTGTTGCGATAAAGCCAATGCCATTGATCAACATCGGAATGCCCGGTATCGCAGCTGCTACTCTGATTACATTTTTATTCATGGGGTAACGCTCCTGTTTGTTATTCATATTAGGAAGATGAAACCAACGGCTCACAGCCGGTACCACTTAACAGCGCTTGCACAAATGCCTGATCGGCTTCACTGAGCTCATTGAACATGGCACGAATCCATTGCAGACATTTTGCCTGGTAGGGGAACGTGGGCTGAACCCATTGTCGACCATCAATTGTCGTATCCATCTGTTCCTCACCTTTCACCATTGCTTGTGTATTTGCAAGCAAGGCCGGTACATAGGTGCGACCCACTTCGGTCAATAAGTCACCGAGCACGTCGCCAAGTTCGTCTCTGCCAATAAAGCCGTCTGCATCAGCAGGGTTACCGGATAGATCATCAACCACATCAGTCCAAGCATAAACACGGGGAGCTTTATCAAGACAGATTTTGGCTGGGGTTGGGTCGAACTTGGCGAGTTGCGTTAACTGCGCATAAATAGCGAAATCTGCCGAGCTTGGTCGACTACCAAAAATAAAAGTCTGTTTCTCAACGATTTGGTCAAAAATGTCGAGGAAGCGTACGTAACTGTCTTCAATGACCGGAGCCGTGATGTCGTTAGAACCGACCACATAAAGCCGAGTGATCTGGCGCTCGGCGACGTAGGCTTGCAGCTTATCCAAGTTCTGCGAAGTTTCATTGAGGCCGCGCCAGCGTGGCAATATCTTGCCCGCCTTTTCAATATCGGCGTCGAAGTGCCAACGATAGTGAAACATCGCTTTTGTTAGCCATTCATCACCATAGTCTTCGAGTAGATAGTTAATAAAAGAAACAACGGGGTCGCTGGGAATCGTTTCTCGGCCTGCGAAGTCCTGTTCGAAGCGGCGGATTAGCGGTGTTGAATCGACCACCGCTTCAAGCTTGCCTTCGTTGTTTGGCAAGTAGAAAGTTGGCAGCAGACCGACCTTCGCCTTTGGCAAATTCTCAGCGGTGCTTTGATCACCAATCAGAAGCTCATAGGGAATATGCCGATACCGAAGCAAGGCCAACATCTTACGTGTGTAAGGAGAGCCAGGTGCGCCTTTGAGCTTTAGCGGTACGGGTAATGCCATGCGGTTGCTCCAACTTATTTTTTGTTCATTTCAACCGCCTAGCGTCTAAACCAAACGATATGGAGTTTACCGACATAATAATGATTACCATTAATTAAAGCAATCTGTAGAATCATCGCAAATCATTGCGAGTACTCAGATTGAAATCAGATTTTGTTATTGTTGGCGCGGGTTCCGCGGGCTGTGTTCTTGCCAATAGACTCTCAGAGTCAGCGTCGGTCACTCTAATCGAGGCTGGCCCGAGGGATCACAGCTGGGACTTTCGCATTCACATGCCGGCGGCCCTGTCCCACATTCTCGCCTCGGATACCTACAACTGGTTCTACGACTCCGAGCCCGAGCCTTTTCTAAACAATCGGAAAATCTACTGCCCTAGAGGCCGTGTGCTGGGAGGATCGTCATCAATTAACGGCATGATTTATGTGCGCGGACATCGAGAAGATTTCAATCAATGGGCAGAATACCCTGGCTTAGAAAGCTGGGATTATGACCACTGCCTGCCTTACTTTAAGAGAGCAGAGAACTACGTTGGCGGCGAGTCAACTTGGCGTGGCGTAAACGGACCCATGCAGGTAAATCAGGGCAAGCTAAATAATCCACTATTTCATGCTTGGCTTAAGGCAGGCGCTGAAATGGGGCATGCAGTCAGAGACGACTTCAACAGCGAGCATCAGGAAGGCTTCGGCGTGTTTGACCAGACCATCAGCAGAGGCAAACGGTTTAGCACCGCACGCGGTTATTTACATCCGGTAAAGCAACGCAAGAACCTGACTATTATTCCGAAGGCAATGGTACGAAAGATACGATTTAGCCATGACAGCCAAGGTAAGCAGACCCGCGCGGAAGCTATCGATGTCATTATTAATGGTAAGCAACAAACGATAAAAGCAGGCACAAAAATCATTCTCTGCACGGGTGCCATTAATACACCTCAACTGATGCTGTTGTCAGGCATTGGCGATAGCGCCCAACTCGACCGCCACGGTATCAGCGTGCAGCACCATCTACCAGGGGTCGGCAAGAACCTGCAGGATCATCTGGAAACTTACGTGCAATTCAGCTGCAAAAAACCGGTTTCTATTTTCCCGGCGCTTAAATGGTACAACCAGCCGGCGATCGGCATCGAGTGGTATCTGCGGCAAACCGGCGCAGGCGCCACCAATCACTTCGAAACCGGCGCTTTCCTGCGTAGCAGACCGGAGCTGAAGCAACCGGATTTGCAATATCACTTTTTGCCCATCGCCATGAACTATGATGGTTCTGATAAACACAACGGGCACGGTTTTCAATTCCATGTAGGGCCCATGAAACCAACCAGTCGAGGTGAGGTTAGCTTGAACAGTTCGAACCCCGCCGACGCACCGAAGATTAATTTTAATTACAACGCGACTCAAGAAGATCAAGACACTATTCGCCGTGGCGTGGAGATCGCAAGGCAGATCGCAAAACAAGATGCGTTTGCTGAATATGTCGATACGGAACTCAACCCTGGCAGCATCGACATCGACACCTTTGTACGCAATAACAGTCACAGCGCCTATCATCCCAGTTGTTCTTGCAAGATGGGGTCGGACAACATGGCCGTGGTTGACGGACAAGCGAATGTTCACGGCATCGATAACTTAAGTATAGTTGACGCTTCGATCATGCCTGACATCACCAATGGCAACCTAAATGCACCTGTCATCATGATGGCTGAAAAGCTCGCCGATGTGATTTTAGGCAATGAAGCCTTAACCTCTTAATCACGAGCTTGGTAATCATTAACGCCGACTACATTGGCACCGGCAACATTAGCAAAAAGAGGAATGACGCCAATTTATGAAAACGCTAAAGATACGCAATGTTGCCCGCGCCATTTTGGTCAACGACAAGCATCAGTGCTTTTTGTTTAAGCTGAAATTGCCCTGGATATCCGACTCAGTATGGATGGCAGCCGGTGGTGGCATGGAAGCAAGCGAGAGTCCGCAAGCTGCGCTGATCCGAGAACTCTACGAAGAAACGGGTATGACAAATGTTGAGGTCGGCCGTTTACTTTGGGAATGTCGCTTTAGTTTTCAATACAACAATGAGGTTCGGCCCGTTTATGAACGTTACTACCTTGTCAAAACGGCTGATTTTCAACCTAGCTTTGCTGGTATGGAACAATACGAAATCGATTCACTAATCGATTTCCGTTGGTGGTCTCTTGCTGAACTACAGACAGCCACGGACCATTTCACACCAAACCAATTACCCACACTCTTGCCCCAGATACTACAAGACACATTTAGCGACACAGATCTGGTGATCACGGACCCACTACCTGCGAACTATGTGCCGAGTTAATCCCTGCAAGCCCGCAACGCAGACAAAAATAATCAGCCAGACTGCTTTAAAGCCAGATGAGACTCATGAAACATGACATTACTGCAACTGGTCACCTAACAGATCGCATAACCGATAGAGTGGCGGGTTGGGTTGCAGAACGTGTTTGGCGACTCAGCAGATATTAAGTCAATGATTCAAGCAAACTGAAATTCAAAGCAATAACTCGACAATCGCGTTTTGATAAGGCTATTCAAAAAGATCCAGCGCGACGCGGTCTTAGTATAAAGACTAAACCGTCAGTCCCTTCAGTTATGCACACAAAAATAAAAATCACACAGGGCGCACTGCTCGTCAATCTTGGCGCACCTGAAAATGCCAACGAGCGGTCAGTACGACGATATCTGGCAGACTATTTGAAAGATCGCCGGATTGTGAACATCACGCCATGGCTGTGGCTACCGTTTCTACACCTTTTCATCTTGCCGTTCCGACTCAAGCACCTAGTGAAAAATTACGCGGCCATTGAGAAAAACGGTGAAATGCCCTCGCGAACTCATGGCCATGCACTAGCACAAGGTACACAAAAGAAACTAGAGCAGGCTGGGCACTCGATCAGGGTCTTATCCGCCATGACTTACGGTAATCCCTCCATAGAAGCGGGACTAGCAGTGCTGAAATCAGAGGGTATTGAGCATGCGCTTATTATTCCTTTGTTCCCCCAGTATTGTGCTTCGACCACAGCCGCAGCATTCGACAGATTGGCTGCCCTAATGGCAAAGAATAAGGTCTTCCCGAAAATCAAAATTATCAACCAATACTTTGCTGAGCCCGACTATATAGCGGCGCTGACAAACTCCATTGAACAATCGATAGCTTGCGCGCAGGCGGATGATCGTGTCAGCTGTCGAGATTACCTAACCGATGACAAAAAACTACTGTTCTCTTTCAGTGGCATTCGACAACTACAAGCTGATGGTGGCGATCCGTACCCACGTCAATGTGTGCAGACGGCCGAGGCTATCGCGGCAAAACTAAACCTGAGCCCATGCCAATGGTTGATCACTTACCAGCCTGGCTTTGGTCGAACCGAATGGATTGGGCCCAACACGAGCGAAACGTTAAAAAATCTCCCCGCGCAGGGTGTCAAAAACCTGCTAGTAATTTGTCCTGGATTTACGACGGATTGTCTAGAAACGTTAGAGGAAATCGATATTGAGAACAGAGCAGTTTTTATGGAAGCAGGTGGCGCCAGCTACAACTACATTCCCTGTTTGAATGATCAGCAAGGCCACGTGAAGCTCATGGAAACGCTTATCATGGACAATCTGTAGCGCTACGTCAGGCTTGCAGTACGCATTGATTCGACTACGCGACGACTGGCTCAACATAGTTATACGCGGCAACTCGATCACGCCCTTGTTCTATCGCGAATTGTAGAGCTTCCTCGGCATGTTCAATCAAGTCCTGAGGCTGCTCTGTACCGTGATAGGAGGTAATACCACCAGACGCGGTTATCTTTAAGTCGTCCTTATCGTTCACCTGAATCTGGCTGATGAGCTGACCGATTCGATTGATGATTACTAACGCATCTTCTTCCGAGCAACCCGACAAAACCAAACCAAACTTATCGGTGTCCAACCGCGCGATAACGTCAACTTCTCGAAGCGCAGCTTTGACGATGCGAGAAAATAGTTGCAACACTTGATTTCCACGACCCAACCCCTGCCGATCAATAATCTCAGAAAATTGGTCCACTTGAGCCACTGCAACGGTGAATTTATAGGTACCACGTTCGCTCATTGCAGCATGCTGAATAAGCAAGTCTTCGAAGTGACGTTTATTCGAACAACCTGTGAGCTCATCAAGGGTTGTGACCTCGGCAAATCGAGATTTCACTTCTGCTAACTCGTTCTTACTCGCGCTTAGCTGCGAATTAACCTCGCTGACTTCACCCGCAAATTTCTTGGCGGAAAGATTAATTAGCAGTACCGGTATCAGTGCGAGAGTAGCAAAAGCAACACCAATGAAAGCCATCTGACGAATATCTATCTCGCCGAGCAACGCCAAAAGTCCACCATAAATGATGACGGCGGTAACTATTACAATCAAATTCATTTGAGCTTTTTGCATAAAAAATCCAATGGACCGCTGAAAACGATCAGCCTACGACGACGCTATGCAGAGATGATAATGCAATCAAGCCGCAATGCAAAACCTGTTAGCTTCGCCAGACCAGCAATTGCAGCTTAATGTTGGGTCAGCTGACTAATTTTTGTTTCTGCCGCAACGGCTCTGTCTCCTGATATCAACAGGAAAGGCTGATCAATGACGACACCGAATCACGCACAAGGCTAATTGGTATAGCCGACCATTGGTTATTCGTAATTGCTGATCCAATCATCATCAAGCATTTTAAAAAAATGATCGAGCATACGGAGTGTTAGCCCCCATACCACCTGATCACCAACTCCATAACCCGGGAATGACTGACCTGAAACGGCTGGAAATTGCAGTTGAGTGACATTTTCACCGCTAAACATATCGGTCAACGAGCCCCACAAAACATCCGCCACCTCGTAGTTCGGCGAGAAGCTGGGATTAAGATTATGCAGTTGGTAGACGAAGGGAGAAACAACAATATTGAAGTCTCGACCTCTTGGGTTAGCCTCAACATCGTGGATCTTGCCAAGAAAATTTGCCTCAGCGCGCAGATCCAAACCAATTTCTTCCATCGTTTCCCGTTCAGCCGTGTCACGCAGTGATAGGTCGTGATCTTCATAATGACCACCTGGAAACGCCATTTGACCGGACCAAGGGTCACCTTCTTTCGTCGAGCGCAAAATAAACAAAGCTTCCGTATGACTCGGCAATGGCCGCAGAATTGCTGCAACCGCGGCGTGCCGAGTATTCTTCCTTGGTTGGAAGGCAGTTTCGTCATCGTGCAACGAACGCTTAATGTTATCGATACTTAACGGCATTTTGCCCCACCTGCTTGCTTGCAGGGATATGTTGTGAAAATTGGTTTATGTGCGACATACTATGTTGACTGAAAGGGATTCTCAAATTCAATATCCGGCGATAGGCCCAGCTGAGGCATATAGATCGTTGGGTTCGCCACTTTGATCGGATAAATACATGTCACAGCCATCCAAAACCATGCTCTTTACCCATACAAGCCTAAGCAGATTGTTCGTTATTATCGGGATATCAATGACTTTCGGCTTAAGTGGTTGCGCCGTCAACCCAGTCACAGGCAAGAATGAGCTGTCATGGATATCAACTGATGAAGAGATCAATATTGGCAGTCAGCAATATCTACCGTCACAGCAGTCCCAAGGCGGACAATTTCTCGCCGACCCAGGGTTGAACGATTACATTAATGAAGTGGGTAAACGAGTCGCCAATGCGGGCGACCGCGATTTACCTTATGAGTTTATTGTGCTCAACAATTCCGTACCCAACGCCTGGGCGTTGCCCGGGGGGAAAATCGCTATTAATCGTGGTTTATTACTCGAGCTTAAAGACGAGGCGGAGCTTGCAGCGGTGCTCGGCCACGAGGCTGTGCACGCGGCCGCCAAACACGGCGCCAACTCACTGCAGCGAAGCCAGATTATGCAAGGCCTTGTCGTTGCCACGTCAATCGGCGCGTCAACCACCAACTACGGGAACTACATCGTTGGCGGCGCTCAGGTCGGGGCTCAAATGATCGGCCAAAAATACGGCCGCGACGCAGAACTTGAAGCTGATTACTACGGTATCAAATACATGAGCCTGGCCGGATATGACCCCGCCGCCGCGATTGGCCTACAACAAACCTTCGTCAGGCTCTCAGAGGGACAGGCATCAAGCTGGATTGATGGTCTATTTGCGAGCCACCCGCCGTCACAGTCACGGGTTGATGCCAATCGTACAACGATAAGCGAACTCAATTTACCGAGCGGTGAACGTTATGCGGAGCGTTACCGACAAAAAATTAGCTTCCTCTACGACAACCGCCATGCTTACAAAAAGGCCGATATCGCCTCCTCCACCGAAGACCTGATCGAAGCGCATGCTTTAGTCAAAGGGGCGATAAACTCCGTACCAACCGAGGCAATGTTTTTCGGCCTACAAGGTAATATCTATTTCCAACAGAAAAAATTTGATCAAGCAAAGACATCATTCAACCAAGCCCTAGCGCTGGACGATAGCTATTACGAATACTATCTAGGTCGCGGCTTAACGTACCAACAGCTTGGTAATACTCAAGCGGCAACACAAGATTTGACCCGCAGTCACCAACTGTTACCCACCGCTATATCCAGCAATGCGCTAGGACGACTTGCACTTGGCCGGGGGGAGCGCAGCGAGGCTAAACAGTATTTTCAAATGGCAATGGGCAGCAACAGTCAAACCGGCGAGTCAGCCTCGAACAACTTCATACTTTTGGATATCCCAGACAACCCAAGTCAGTACATCGGTGTCAATGCTACTACCTCTGATGATCAACAACTGGTAGCTATCCTCAGTAACAAGACAACTATTGATATGACCGACATCCAGATACGGGTATCCGCTCAAATCGATGGCCAAGCACTTAGCCGCAACTTCACCGTTAAGTCGTTGAACGCTGCAGCGTCCTTGTCCTTGGCTACAGGCTGGCAAGCAGCGACATCTATCTCAAATGTTTCTATCCAGATTCTCACCGCCAATGTCGCTCAGTAGGTTTTCGCGCAGCGCAGCCAGTTCATACTAAGGCAATTTCACAAAACTTTGATATTGTCCTCAGGGTTTCGATCGATAAGTTTGTTGAGCGGGTCTATACCAACAGAGAGTGGCTTTTCTGGTACGCGAATTTTAAGTGTCATCATCGAGTGATCAATTCGATGCTTCTCAAGATAAATTAGCTTGGCCGTTTCATGCAGCCCTTGCTTCTCTCCAAGCACTCCGATGTCAATCCAGCTTTCGCCCAAGCTCACTTCCGTTTCTTGTCCATTATCATCGGCTTCATATTTGTAGGCCTGCAAATCAATGCTAACTTCGTACTCATCAGCAGCAATCTCCTCAACGCTAGCTTCAGCAACACTCAGATCAAACACCACAATTTTTTCAAATAGATCGGTGATCATAGACTGATGTTCGGGTTGCGCTTTTTCTCGCAGTAATTTGATTAGATCTCTGGCGGTTGGATACGGTGCGCCTTTGAATGCGTACGTATCAATAAATTCTGAGAGTGCTTCGTTAACATTGTCTTCGCCAATGTAATCCTGCAACGCGTACATCACGACACTACCTTTTCGATAGTGGATATAAGGTTGGTTCTCCACTAAATACAGAGGCTGCTCACCGATGATTTCACCACCCCGTCCGCGCAGATAATTATCCAGCTCGAACTCAAGAAAGCGCTTCATTTGTTCTTCTCCGTACTCTTGCCGCATCACCATTAGAGCAGAATACTGCGACAGCGTTTTTATAATCATGCTTGAGCCTTGAACATCAGCGCCTAAGACCTGATGAGCCCACCACTGGTGCGCCAACTCGTGTGCCGTGACATAGAACACATAATCAATTTTCTTTGGGTCTGTGAGATCGGCGGTAAAGCCAATGGATTCAGAAAATGGAATCGTGTTTGGGAATGATTGAGCAAAGCGACCCTGAAATCGAGGGAACTCCATGATTCGGAACTGCCGATATTGATAGGGCGAAAAGTTCTCGCTGAAATACGCCAATGACCGTTTAGTCGAGCGCACCATAGTATCTATGTTGTAATCATGACGATAATATATCTCGATTGCGACGTCTTGCCATTTGTCCTTCATGACCTGGTAGTCGGCCGAAACAAAAGAATAATAGTTCCATATCGGCGTATCCATCTTATAGTGAAAAAATGCCCGATCACCCTTGAGCCACTGCTTCTCAATGTAACCTGGTGCAATTGCTATTTGATCAGCACTGGTGGAAACAATTGTTTCAAATTGAACTCTTGAACCGCCCAGCCCACTTCTGCCCCAAGCTGACTCATCATCGATTTTTGCCATACGCTGTATCGGATCAAGACCTTGTTCTCGGCGATGATTGTTATCCTGTAACTCACCGCCGGATTGATAACCAATGAGAGGGAAGAAATCTTGGTTATTCACAAACGTGCCATTTTTAGCGAGCTTGACGCTATGCCCATTATTTGTAAAACCGGGCGTCAACCAATCAACCGCGAAATCCATGCGGATAGTTTCACCCGGCTCAACAGGCTTATCAAAGGTGTAGATTCGATAGTAATGATCTGCGTCGTCAACCGTTAACTCTGCACCCGGCATCTCAATCGATTGAACGATCGGACCCGGCGAGAAGGAAAGATGCAATACTGAAATTGGCTCGCGCTGATTGTTGATCAAATCATAGTAGCCAACCAATTTTAGCTCCTGCTCATTCGGGTAGATGTCAACCTCAGCAAAAACGTTAGTGATCTCCAAAGCAGGCATGTTTTGGTACTGCTTGTAACGCGTCTCGTACTCCGCGCTCAACTGCTTATAGTCATCAAGTTTTAGGTACTGATTGAGGACATTGGCATTGTAGTAAAGATAACTACCAACCCCAGCCCAAGAAACCGCAAAGGTTAGGGTTAGCAGTTTTACAACGGCGGTATTTCTCTGCTTTGCAACACTCAGACGTTGTCGCCAGTTAGTTAACGCACCTCTGGGCCATAACAGATGAGCGCCGATGAGTAACAAACAACCAAAAAGCCCTGCATAAAGTGTTTGCCACATATAGGGAACGAGATTTTGACTATAGCCGGTGAACTCTGAATAAACTGGAGTTACTTGACCAACGCGATACAGGCGATGCTCAAAACCCAGCGCCGGCATCATCATCAAGTTTGTTACAACCAAGACAATCGAAAGGAACATGGTGATGTATTTACTTCTTGTCACGACATAGAAGAATACCGCCAGTACGATCATCAGGTAGTAAGGAATCTGAAAGAAAAACAACAGGCCTTTTGCGTAGAGCAGAAAATCAATATCCGTAAAACCCTTATAGAGCTGCACACCAATAGAGGCAACTGTCGCCGCAAACATCATACAAAACACAATAAGCAGCAGCGTCACTATCTTGGCTGCAATCATGATCCAATTTGGAAACGGCATTGAGTCAACAATGTCATTTACTTTCACCGACCTCTCCCTGACCAAAATTTCAGCGGTGTAGTAGATCAGCACAAATAGTAAAGCAAGTGAGAACGAAGAATTAATGACACTAACCAGTGTTGTAGGTAGATGCATACAGCGATGTGCCGAACGCATTATCCAAACTGCCAAGCGCACCAAAGGTTACCTGCATGAGTCCAAACAGCAGGATGACAATAAATGGAACATTTTTAACAACACTCAATGTTTCAAGTTTTGTTTGCGACAGACATTGCAGCAGTTGGGTTTTAAAGCCATAGGATGGGTTAGCAATCGATGCTGTGAAATTTTTACCCGCTAACGTTGCCACCGAATTGGTGTCTGCATTCACGACATCTTTTGATTTTTTCGACTTGAAGTTAAAAAACTTCTTCGCGCCGCTCTCTAACGAAAAGGGAAACAGGGGGTAGGCGCCAACCAAAGTCAATACAGCGAAGCTCATCCAAATAATACGGTTTAAAATGACTGTGCCATCGATGCTTGGTAGTTGTTCATTTTTTTCGAACACAGTCCAATAGCGTGTAGCCTCCTCTAGTGAGGTGGTGCCGAATGGATCGAGAAAGCTTACCAGCGCAACCATGTCTTTTTCGATATAGCTATCGAGTAAAACGCTCAGCATCAACAAACCAACGGCGACAACATAGGTCGCCATAATGCTTCTTGTCACAGTGCTAACAAAAAAGAACAGACTCGACATGATAATTATATTGGGCAAGCCGATGACAGCTGTTGTATATAAATAGGGCTCAAGCCTAAAAGTGCCAAGCCGCTCCGCATCTAACCAGGGCATCAGCTCACCAACCATAATGCCTAGGACACCGCAGCAATAAATCACGATAGTGATCAACAACGTACCAAGATAGCGACCGTACACATAATCAAATTTCTTTATCGGCCTCGACAAAAATAGCTCTGCGGTACCCAACTCGAAATCTCTTACAACAGCGTTTGAACAAAACGCGATCGCAGCGAACATCGAAAAGGCACTAATCATTGATACCGTCATCATGATGGTATAGGGCGAATTGAGATTTACATTAGCGACGCCATCGCCAATCTGAACGTTTGGGCTAGTCGTCGCAAGAAAGAACAAAATAAAAAAAGTGCCCGACAGGACATATAGTAAGTACTGTTTTCGGTGGTAGTTCAGTTCGAATTTCAGGATGTCGAGAAACATGAAGAATGCCTTTTATGTCGCGTCGATATTGATTTTCGTAAATAAATAAACAATTGAATCAAGCTCAATCTAAATTGAGACTGATATGCCATGACCGACTAAAGTCGCGAAATAGACATCCTCGAGGTCGACATTCACCTCGGCAAAGCCCTCAGGCTTATCGTCAGATAAGACATGAATAATTGTTTCGCCCTCTGCCAGATGCGACAAGATGACGCGATAATTGTCTCGATAATCTTGCATTTCGCTGCGATGAATTTTCTTGCTCCACACGCCGCCTCGAATGCTATCAATCACAGCTCTGGGCTTACCGCTCAAGAGAATTTCACCGCCACCTAAAATGGCCATGTTTGAACATAAGTCACTGACATCATCGACGATATGCGTAGAGAGGATGACGACGACATTCTCACCAATTTCAGCTAACAGGTTGTGAAAGCGATTTCGTTCCGAAGGGTCTAGGCCCGCCGTGGGCTCATCGACAATAATCAGTTTTGGATTACCAATTAGGGCCTGCGCGATACCAAAACGTTGCTTCATACCGCCTGAAAACGTATCGATAGCCGAGTTACGCACATCGTACAGGTTGGTCTGATGCAGCAAAGCGTCTGCAATCTCTTTACGCTCACCCTTGGCTGTTATGCCTTTCAAGACAATAAAGTGGTCCAACATCGCAGCTGGGCTAATTTTTGGATAAACACCAAAGTCCTGCGGCAGGTAACCTAACACCCGCCGTAAGCTCTCTTTATCCTCCAGTATATTTATGTCATCGAGGCTCGCAGTGCCGTGATCCGGCTCCTGAAGAGTTGCCAGTATTCTCATTAAACTCGACTTGCCTGCCCCGTTTGGTCCCAGCAGGCCGAACATGCCCTTATCAACTTAGAGGCTAACGCGATTCAGAGCTCTCACACCGTTATCATACGTTTTTGATAAATCTCTAATTGTTAACATGTTCCCTCTCTTAGCTTGTTCATTTTCGACTCAGCGTCGACTTGACGTCAAATGACCTTGTCTCAATTCAAACACCATTCGCATCGCAACTAACCGACTAATTTGCTCACTCATGAAGGATGGCTTATCCGCTTTAGTGAACTACTGTTGTACATATGTATATCACATAGACAAATTAGCACATTGTTCTAAAGACGTAACCGCCTCTTGCGCCGACCCGAGCATTTACAAAGACAGAGCGACGCCGCAACTGACATCTTTAGCTGCCTTGTCGGTTTGACGCAAAATTAACCGGTTTAGTTACATTTGAATTTCAGGTTTAACTGATCAGAGAAGCCCAAGCCGCTCAAACTGTTCTCTTGGTGCCTGCATATCAGTTAACGCAACCCGCAATAATTCAATCATATCGCCCTCCAGTTTCTCGCCTGCCCGATTTTCAGCTTCGGTTGGGTCAAGATCGAGCCGATATAGATGATGGTCATCAATTTTCGGATTCATCGACCAAAAAGGTAGCAAATCTCCTTGCTGGAAAGGCTGCCTGATGACAGGAATGTCTGAGCCAGGCATGAAATCAAGGTACGCTCTTTTGTCCGGGTTCGGCAGACGTACCGAAGGCATTGTCGGTATCGGCATGGTAGACCAGCGATTTGACCACATCGATAGAGGGAAACCAGAACCTACCGGCGCTCGGGCATACTTATTGGTGCCATCTTGTATCTGCACCCACTGCCCGTAGATGCCGCCAATCGCCCATTGCCGAATTTCAGTTTTCTCGCCGTACACTAACGGCAATAGTGACTGACCATGGGTTATATACTCAACATCAACACCAAACAGATCCGCCAATGTGGCATGGATATCAACATTGGTTGTCAACGCATCAATCTCTTTTGCTTCGACGCCAGGGCTCGCAATCATCAAGGGTGTGTGCCCAAGGGTTTCATATTGCGGTACTCGCGGCTTGCCCCAGATATCTTTCTCGCCGAGATAGTGTCCGTGATCGGTGCAGACAACAAATAGCGTGTCATCCCAAAGGTTGGAGTTATCCATCTCGTCGAGAACCTTGCCAAACCAATGATCGATCATGCTGAGTTTTGAACCATAGTTGGCTCGGATGTGATGGCCTTCTCTTTCTGAGAGTTTGCTATTCTTAACCCCATCTTCCGCATAAGGAGGCCAAATCATTAACTCATCCTGCCAATCCGGATCGTACTTATTTGCCCATGGCGCAGGTGTATCAAAGGGTTCATGGGGATCAAATTCGTCGACGAACAACATAAAGCTGTCCAGCTCTTTGCCATGTTGAGCAAGCCATTCGGCTGTTGCCTTCATGGTTTTAGGTCCAGGGAAATCCAGCTCATCTCTGAACCAGGTGCGATTCAAATCATAATGACGCTTGCCGTTTTGTGCGGGTAAGGCCGGAGTTCCAAGCCATGATGTGTCGGCCCGGGTTTTCCAAGGATCACCTTCGTGACCTCGGGTGTATTCCCATGAGTAAAAATCGGTGTGGTAGTTTTCGCCACCGACTTCAAACAAGTGCGGGTGATCAGAAAATAGATGCGTCGGGATGCCCATTTTTCGGAGGTAATGAGTAATCGGCCGTTCCCACAGTTCTATCGAGCCCCATGGCCGCCAGAGGAAATCCATTGCGCCCACTAAAATGTCATGACGAGCCGGCATACATGGAAGTGATCCAGTGTAATGGTTGTTAAACTTGACGGACCTAGCAGCGAATCGATCTAGGTTAGGCGTCAGAAACTCCTCACCGCCATAACATCCCAACATATGTCTATTTAGGCTATCGAGAAGTACCACTACGGCTTTTTTTGGTTTCACAATCAATCCCACTGTCTTTTCAACACAATAACCTAGCCTAACAGCGATGCAAATCAGCGATAGGAAAAAAAGTCTAAACCGCGCCGACATTTGTCGACAATGCAGCAACAGCCAGAACAACTATCGATAGATGTTGGCAGACAAAAAGTCGCGACAGCATCTTTCTCAACAGTCATTCACAGCACCTGTGACCTCTGTGTAAGATAGTCCCCTTCAACACAGACTGCGAGAATCTGTTGGCATTAGGATCACATGCAACAACTGAAAAAAAACGTTCAAAATTGATTTGGGATATACCAACCAGAGCTTTCCACTGGCTTTTGGTCGTGGCCGTAAGCATCTGCCTTTATACCGGCTTTTTCGGAGACTTCGACGCGATCGACTATCATATGATGTCAGGCTATGGTGTGCTGACATTACTTCTGTTCAGACTCGCTTGGGGCTTAACTTCTAAGGGCAACGCCCGCTTCTCAAGGTTCACGCCTTCACCCGGCATCATCGCAGCCTACGTCAAGGGCACACATACACCAGCGCACGACAGCCACAATCCCCTCGGCGCTGTGAGCGTCTTTGCGATGCTAATACTACTGCTACTACAAGCGGCCACCGGTTTATTTGCTAACGATGATATTTTTACCGAAGGGCCACTGACTCACCTAGTCAGCTATGAAACCAGTCTGCAGTTAACCTCTATTCACAGTTTCAACCGCTGGCTGTTGGTCGGACTTGTCGCTCTTCACATCGCGGCAATATTATTTTACGACCTGTTCAAGAAACAACGTCTGTTTATCACGATGATTTCTGGCAATGCAGTCGATGCAGACAAGGGGCCGATAAGTGAGACGACGGACGCACAGACAGCGGCAAAAAATAATGTTGAAGCGAGCCTTGCCGATGCATCGACTGTCTCAACTGCATCGACACTCTCTCAACAGCAACTCTTGCTTGCCTCATTTTTGTTTGGACTCAGCACACTAATAGTCTACGGACTCGTCACATATGTTTGACGAAGACAATTAGCAACTATTCTTTCTTATAGTCGTCGTGACAACCCTTGCAGCTTCCACCAAGTTGCTTCACCGCACCACCAATGTTCGCCATATCGCCAGCATTCGCAACCGCAGCAAAATTGTCGGCAGCCACAACAAATTTATCCATCGCCATTTTAAAATCTTCAGGCTGCTGCCAAATAATCGCTTTTGAATTTGTCTTACCAGCATCGGAACCTTCTGGGAAAACATTCGGTGCAACCTTCGAAATACTCGCCATGCCGTTAGCATGCAATTTAAGATCTTCCATATGTACACCACCGCGCAGAATCGTACCGATGCTACTCATGTGACCGCCAACGACTTTCATGACAGCTTTTCGATACTTTATCTCTGACTCTGCATCAGCCAAGGTTAGTTGACTGACCATCAACGCCAAACCAACAACACAAACCTTACCTATCGTACGATACATACTTACTACTCCTGGCCCGCTATAAGTTGGGCTCGATAATTGATTTACATCCCCGTGAGCAATTAGCTTACCTTGGCTAAGCTATTCTAAGCTTTAGAACTACTCGGATGTTACTCAGATAAGCGTTATATCACCCATGGGGTCAACAAAGAAAGACCAAGGCTAAGACTTACGTTATCTGAATTCTTTTGTCGGTCCGACGCTGCGGCTGCGCGTGTACCAGCTACATCGCGCAGATAGGCGATAATAACGAGGCATTCGATAATGACTTTTGAGTAATCACAGACGGCAATTGACCTTTCCTGTATGCCTCAGTATCGTTGCCATTCCTTAAAAAAGACACCTCACCAACATGCCTGCAAAGAAGAGCTTCCCCTTTGAAGAATCCCTCGCCCGCCTAGAGTCGTTGGTCGAAAAAATGGAATCCGGTGACCTGTCCCTGGAGGATTCGCTAAAAACTTTCGAAGAGGGCATCAAACTGACCCGCGAGTGCCAACAGGCACTCAAGACCGCCGAGCAAAAAGTCAATTTGTTAATCGAACAAAACGGCGCAGTTGATAGTCAGCCCTTTATTGAAGCTAATAATGAATGAACTTTTTCAGCCTTACCGTGATCGCGTTGATGAAAACCTAAGACGATTTTTAGACTTCAAAGAGATCCCCGCACCACTTCGGGAAGCAATGATCTATGGTGTTTTCAACGGCGGTAAGCGTATTCGACCATTACTCGTTTATATGGCCATCGATGCTTCCAATGGCAATATCGCGCACGCAGATGCGACCGCCTGTGCAATAGAAATGATTCACGCCTACTCCCTCATTCACGACGATCTACCTGCCATGGACGATGATGACTTACGACGCGGCAACCCCACGGTGCACATCAAATTTGATGAAGCTACGGCGATCCTAGCGGGCGATGCGCTACAAGCCCGCGCTATAGAATTGATTGCCACCGATGAGTTAATCAGCGCAGAGACCCGCATAGCATTAATCAAGTTGATCACGCATGCCATGGGACCGGCCGGTATGGTAGCCGGACAGTCAATTGATCTTGCCGCTGAGAACAATACGATCTCCGAGTCAGAGCTCATCAACATGCATCGTCGCAAGACTGGTGACCTTATTTCTGCCAGCGTGATGTCCGGCGCACTCATTGCAGGGGTCGAGGACAAAATCACCGACTGCTTCAGTCGATACGGTTACGCCTTGGGCCTAGCCTTTCAAGTTAGAGATGATATTTTGGATGAAACAGGCGACACAGATGTCATGGGCAAGACTAAAGGTTCGGATGAATCTAACAATAAGGCGACCTTCACTTCCATTCATGGCCTTAACTACACGACCGCTCAGCTCGATTCACTGCGCCAAGAAGCTATCGACGCATTAAGCCCGCTGGGTGAGAATGCACAGCCTTTGATCACCCTAGCAAACTTCGTGGCGACGCGAGATCATTGATCAAACTTAAACCGTTCGCAGTAGCGGTTATAATTTCTTTATGTCGGCAACCAAAGGGCGTACCTTGCCATGCAATTTGGTGTAGAATTCGCCCCCTATGTCTACACGCAGCTTCGACGAAATTCCGCTCATTCGACCGGACACGCCACTACTTGATAAGATCCAGGCTTCCTCGGATATTCGAGGACTTGCCCCTGAGCAACTAGAACAACTCACTGACGAACTGCGACACTTCCTTATTTATACGGTTGGCCGAACCGGCGGGCATTTTGGCGCCGGCTTAGGCGTTGTTGAACTGACCATAGCGCTTCACTATGTTTTTGACACTCCTTTAGATCACCTGGTTTGGGATGTCGGACATCAAACTTATCCGCACAAAATTTTAACCGGTCGGCAGGAATCAATGCATTTACTGAGACGCCCGGATGGCATTGCACCGTTTCCTGTCAGAGCCGAGAGTCAATACGACACATTCGGTGTAGGCCACTCTTCAACCTCAATAAGTGCTGCGCTTGGTATGGCCATCGCATCGCGCATGCAGCAAAAGAACCGCCGCACTGTCGCCATTATCGGTGATGGTGCGATGACAGCAGGACTGGCCTTTGAAGCGCTGAATCATGTCGCCGACACGGAAGCCAATCTACTCGTAATCTTGAACGACAATGCCATGTCTATTTCGCAAAATGTTGGCGGACTGTCGCGATACTTTGCACGGATACTAAGCTCACGCCTTTACCTTTCGATGCGGGAAGGCAGTAAGAAACTCTTAAGCAGAATACCTCGCGCTTGGGAATTCGCACGTCGAACAGAAGAGCATATGAAAGGTATGGTCGTGCCCGGCACGTTGTTTGATGAGTTAGGTTTCAACTACATGGGGCCCATTGATGGTCACGATTTACATTCTCTGATACATACCCTTGAGAATATTCGCGACTTGAAGGGACCGCAATTTCTTCATGTCATTACTCAAAAAGGACGCGGCTATACCCCAGCAGAAAATTCTACCGACGGCACTCACTCGCTATCTAAACTTGAGTCATCTGTCGATTCAGCACCTAATTTGGAAATGGCACCGCAACAACCTCTGGGCGACAACCGCAAAATACCAACGTTTTCGAATGTCTTTGGCCAATGGTTGTGTGATGTTGCAAAGAATGATGAGAGGTTAGTGGGTATTACGCCTGCGATGAAAGAAGGATCTGATTTAGTCAACTTCGCTCAGCAGTACCCTGATCGTTACTATGACGTTGCCATCGCCGAGCAACACGCTGTGACTCTAGCAGCGGGCTTGGCCTGCGAAGGCGTTAAGCCGGTCGTTGCCATCTATTCGACTTTTCTGCAACGAGCCTATGACCAGCTGATTCATGATGTTGCCATTCAGAATCTTGATGTCACATTTGCAATTGATCGTGCTGGCTTACTCGAAGACGGTCCCACCCATTCTGGCGCCTTTGATCTTTCCTTCCTCCGCTGCATACCTAACATTGTTATTATGGTGCCGTCAGACGAAAACGAAGCACGCTCGATGCTGCACACCGGATACTGTCATGAAGGTCCCGCGGCTATCAGATATCCAAGAGGAAAAGGCACAGGGGTTAACGTCGATACCGACTTAACTGTGCTGGAAATCGGTCACTCAAAGCCTGTCAGACAAGGGAGCAATGTAGCGATACTCTGCTTCGGCTCTCTGTTAACAAACGCGAAGATCGTTGCAGAGGAACTTGATGCAAGCCTAATAGATATGCGTTTCGTCAAACCGCTGGATAAATCGACAATCGAACTTGCGGCAGAACAGCACCAACTCATCGTAACGATTGAAGAAAACACCCTATCCGGTGGCGCAGGCTCAGCGGTGAATGAATTCATCGTCAACGCCAACATAGACACAAAGATAATAAATCTAGGCATCCCCGATGAGTTCATTCATCAGGACAAGCCAAGCAATATGTTGTCTGCCTGTGGTTTAGACGTGAAAGGTATTAAAGACGCGATTGAAGCGAGGCTAGCATCGATGTCTTCGCAGACAACTGAAGCGACCCTGCAAACAGGCATCAATCCTCAGTAAAAAGTTTGTATGCGGAACGAGCTAGCTTATCGTCTGTTCGACTTACGCAGCCGAACGGGTCCATCCGCCACTATGGACCATAACCTAAAGTAATTATTCTTCAGCTTTACCACTTAGAAGATGGCCGAGCTTATCCACTTTAGTGGCCAAGTATTTAGCATTATGGTCATTTTGTCCGGTTTCCAAAGGCACTCGATCAACCACTTCAATTCCTAGTTTAGTGAGCGCTGTCACCTTAACCGGGTTATTGGTCATTAGCATGATCTGCTTAATGCCGAAGTGTCCGAACATATTTTTGACGATTGTATAGTCACGCAGATCGGCATCGAAACCGAGACGCTCATTTGCCTCAACCGTATCGGCGCCTTGGTCTTGCAGTTCATATGCTCTGATTTTATTAATCAGACCAATACCTCGACCTTCTTGCCGCAGATAAAGAATCATGCCGCGACCTTCTTCCGAGATTCGTTGTAAAGCGCCCTGTAATTGGGAACCGCAGTCGCAGCGCATACTGAAGAGCGCATCGCCGGTCAAACACTCGGAATGAACACGGCAAAGTACGGGACCGGCGGATGTTACATCACCTAAGGTGATCGCAACATGCTCTTGACCTGTTTCTGAATCTTCGAAACCATGCAGCATAAACTCGCCGAAAGGCGTCGGTAGCTTCGATGATGCGACATAAATAGCTGTCACTGTGAACTCCTACAATGCGAGGGCGGATTCTATCAGGACTTTGCAGCTACTAGCCACTGACCTTTGCTGCCGAATCACGTTACATAATGTGTGCCGAAGGTCGGTTTCGACTCGGAGCAACCATAACGGACTCTAATATTTGCCGGTCAATTGCAACACACCACGGTTTTCATTCATTTCGACATTCCTTAAAAAAGACATACCCAAGAGAATATCCCTGGGGAAATCCCCCTTTAGTACCGCAGCTTTGACGTTGTTAACCTTAATGCCACCGATTTGAACTGAGCTCAGAACCACCTCGCGGGATTCAACCACGCCGCTGGCTGTTGTCGCCTGCATCAGTCGGCTAGAAGAGTAATCAATTCCCAATGAGTCGGCCATCGGCGTATTTAGAGCAACAATATTCGCACCCGTATCGACAAGGAATGATACAGAGCGCCCATTGATACTGCCGCTTGTTTTATATTGGCCGGCATTGTTTAGGAGCACCGAGACAGTCTGACTAACAGGTTTTGTAAATTCCGCACCAATGCGGCTACTTAAATTCAGTAGATACTCCTGATCGCCAATAAGAACAACGGCTTGCTTACTATCTGCACTAACTAAAAAGACCCCGCCCTCAGATGTTTGACCAACCCGCATAAGCACTTCCTTGCCGTCAATCTTCAGCATGGCCGAATTCTTAAAAAGCCCCAGCACATCGATATCCATGCCATGGCTCACAGCCGAATAAGCGCCCAAAAGCGCCATTGCTGATAACTGGCAAAACAGCCCTCTCGCGCGTTTTGCCAGCTGACTAAAGCAGAACGCAGGCAGCTTATTAGACAGGCTGGCAGGAACTTGGTAACGAGGTTTTCGGTTCGCAAACAAGATCATGTCAGCCACACCTGCGAATATGCTAATAATTGAATAAGACAGAAGCTAATAAGACCTGCGACGATGTCATCTACCATGATGCCAACACCTCCTTTGACGTGCTTATCAATCCATCCTATGGGCCAAGGCTTTACGATGTCAAAAAAGCGAAACAGAATAAAACCGATAATAATCCAGGCTATCCCCTCAGGAAGCATGAACAGCGCTATCCACAAACCGACAAATTCATCCCAAACGATACTGGCAGGATCTTTTACCTGCATGTCGTCAGCTACGATTTGGCATAGCCAGCAACCGAAAAGCGCGGCCGCGACGACGAACAAGCCATAACCCAGATCACCAAACTGAGTTAACAACAAATACACCGGTATCGCCGCAAGGGTTCCAAAGGTGCCGGGGGCTTTTGGCGCCAAACCACTGCCAAACCCAAGTGCTAGGAAATACCAGGGGTTGGTGAATGTCTTGAGTGTTTTTGTTTTCATTTGAAGTGAGTGTAACCCTTTAAACTGGCATCTGTTGCATAATCGGACATTGCAAGGCCTTGAGCATTGTTCACTCTCAGTGCCGTGTCGGCCGTCACATGTCCCACCCGCGTTAGCATTGGATCATCGGCGAGCTTCTCAATGTTTTGCCGCATCGACTTCGGCGCGGTAAAACATAGCTCGTAGTCATCACCGCCGGTCGCTGCAGCTGCCAAAGCACCATCGCGACCTAGCAAGTTAGTTAGCCCACTAGATACCGGCAGCTTATCGAGCTCTACACAAGCGCCCACACCGCTCGACTTCAGTACATGGGATAGATCGGCTAAAAACCCGTCAGAAACATCAATACATGCCGAAGCCAACCCCTGTAAAGATTGCCCTAAGCTAATTCTTGCCAAAGGCGACTGATAACGACTTCGCAATGTCGCATAGCGTGCTGCAGTATCTTCGAGATTTTCGACAACAACCTTCAGGCCACCCGCTGCGTCGCCTAAGCAACCACTGACATATATATCATCATCAACACATGCGCCAGATCTCAACAACGCCTCGCCGGCCGCGACTCTACCCATAATAGTGACAGTTATCGATAAAGGGCCTTTTGCAAGATTGCCGCCAACCAAAGGCATATGATGGTCCTGGCTGGCAATTGCCAGAACGGAAGCGAACCCTGATAACCAATCGTCGTTCACTTCGGGTATGGTCAAGGCAACCGTACAGCTGTGCGGTGTCGCGCCCATCGCCGCCAAATCACTCAAATTAGCGCCTATTGCTCTGGCCGCAGCAACTCTACCACTTGCTTGAATTGGGAAATGTACACCTTCGATTAAGGTGTCAGTAGAGACACAGAGTTCTTCGCCGAGGGGCAGCTTCAACACCGCGCAATCGTCGCCTGAATCAACACTCACTAGATCATTCGTAAACTTATCGTCGCGTTGGAAATAACGGCGAATGACTTCGAACTCGTCCATTACACTCATCTCATCGGTTTTGTCTAACGACGCGCGTACTCAGCTTGACGGTGAACTTTGGCCAGACTGTCCAAAACAGTATTAACCAACTTGTGACTTTCTGAGGCACCAAATTGTTTTACCAATTCGACCCCTTCATTGATCACAACCCGATACGGCACATCGACACGATGTATGAGCTCGAAAGCGCCAATTTTCAGCGCGGCTGTTTCTACTGGATCCAGCTCTTCAAACGCCCTGTCTAATTGAGCCGTAAGCTGCTCGATTAATTCAGATTTTTGCTTCGCTATGCCTATAAGAACATCATGCAGATACTCAGTATCTACTCGCTTCATATCATGATCTTGACGAAACTGGGTCTCAACTTCTGCAGCCGTCGTGCCTGTCATATGCATTTGGTAAAGCGCCTGAAGCACGAAACGCCTTGCTTTACTGCGCGCTGCAGGGGAGTTCTTTATGTTGACAACTTTTTTGTTAGCGGCCATTAGTTTAGCTTGCGCATCAAACTAACCATTTCCAAAGCTGACATTGCAGCATCGGCGCCTTTATTGCCTGCTTTAGTACCAGAACGCTCAATTGCTTGCTCAATGGTGTCGGTCGTTAACACACCAAATGCGATAGGTAGGTTCTCTTCAAGAGAAATCCGTGCGATACCACTGGCACATTCACCCGCAACAAAGTCGAAGTGAGGCGTGCCACCTCTAATCACAGCGCCTAAGGTAATAATCGCATCACATAACTTCGACTGCGCTACCTGCTTAGTCGCCAGCGGCATTTCGAACGCACCGGGAACCCGCACAACACTAATATTGTCCTCGCTAACGCCATGCCTTTTAAGAGTATCGATTGCACCTTCCAGCAGGCTTTCAACGACGAAACCATTGAATCGTGCAACCACAATTGTGTATTTCGCTGTTGCAGCTGAAAAATCACCTTCTACTATTTTGATCATAATCTTGCTCACCAATTCCTATTTTTTATCATGTGCTACTTTTAACGATATGTGTACATTGTGAACGCTCTTTCTCTAAGCGTCATTACATTCATCATTATCTCTGTCTATTCAACCCTTACGAGATAGCGTCAGTCGAATGTCAGAGCCGACCTGACGCTGGTCTGTAAATTCGAGATCATAACTCTGACTCATGCTGTTGATATTAAGGTCCACCAACGATCGTGCACTTGCACCTAATAGTTTGGGTGCAACATAGATGATAATCTCGTCGACCAATTGCGCTTCAATCAAGCTAGCGGACAAACTGGCACCACACTCAAACAACACTTCATTACAGTCATTCGCCGCCAGTTTTGCTAAAAGACTTTTCAAATTGACCCGTCCCTTACCATCGTCTGGTAGCGACATTAACGAGTATTCATTGTACTCCGCTCTGCGGGCATCACTAACACCTTCGGCGCATGCGATCACGGTTGCAGGATTCGCAAGAAGCTGAGCGTGCTTCGGTGTTCTTAACGTTGAATCAACCACGACAATCTTTCTTTCGATTTCACTCGCCAGTTTCGCGTCTTCAACACCTAGCTCAGAGGATCGCACCGACATTTGCGGGTCATCGTCAATGACTGTTTGCACGCCGGTTACGATAGCAGAGCTTCTGGCCCTTAATCGCTGCACATCTTTACGTGCTTGCGGGCCGGTAATCCACTTACTTTCGCCGTTAGCAAGCGCCGTCTTACCATCCATAGACATAGCTAATTTTAGTCGTGTGTAAGGCATTGCTGATTCAAACTTTCGAATATGACCGGGATTGAGCGCACGGTTAGATTGTTCCAGTATGCCGTTCACAACCTCAATACCTGCCTGCTTGAGAATCTCAAAACCTTTGCCACGATTCTTAGGATGCGGGTCTTGCATGCCACAAACAACCCTCGTCACGCCGGCGCTGACCAAGGCCTCGGCGCAGGAGCCTGTTCTGCCTTTATAGCTACAGGGCTCCAGAGTGCAATAAGCCGTCGCGCCTCTGACATCTGTTTTTGCCGCCGCCAGTGCATTCGCTTCGGCATGTCCGGTCCCCGTCAATCGGTGATAACCACGCGATATGATCTCGCCATTTTTAACTAATATGCACCCCACCCTAGGATTCGGATGTGCAGTATACAAACCGCGTTCTGCTTCCCGTATCGCTAGCGCCATAAAATGAAGATCGGTTTGGGTCACTGTGCTGGGTTGATTACCGCTCATCGATAGGCTCGTCTGTTGCATCAATATCTTTTAGCGGATTGTCTCGAAGACGGTCAATCTCTTCACGAAACTCATCAACATCTTGAAAACTACGATAAACCGATGCAAACCGCACATAAGCCACGTCATCCATCTGACGAATCTCATCCATGACAATTTCACCCACCACGAGGGTTTTGACTTCACGCTCGCCCGTCGCTCGTAGTTTATGTAGGACACGATTCAACAATGATTCAATATTTTCCAAACTGACCGGGCGTTTCTCAAATGCTCGCAGAACACCATTTCTTAGCTTTTCCTCGTCAAAAGGTTGCCTAACGCCGTTGGACTTAATCACCCTTGGCAATACCAATTCTGCTGACTCGAAGGTTGTAAATCGCTCGCCGCATTCTTGGCATTCACGTCGCCGGCGCACTTGATCACCTTCAGCGACTAATCTCGAGTCGATTACCTTGGTCTCACTGTCACTACAGAACGGACAATGCACGTATCACACCTCTTAAATTTGCGCGTATTCTACTCTAATCGTTGGCCTAATACATGGCACTCGATAAGTGTCACTGTTAGGGCGGCAGGTCTAAGGGACCATCGGACAGAGATTCTTACTGAGCCGCTCATTTCACTTTTCATCGTCCTATCGTTAGCATTTGGTTCAAATCCTGTTTCAATCACGCTCGATTTATCTCCGCACCATGTCAGCACGACTTCCGCATAGAAGAGACACATTTTTTTCGGTGAAGCTTTGATAGACTAGCCTTTTTCGTCGGAGAACATTCATGGCCCAATATGTTTACACCATGTCGCAGGTCGGCAAGATTGTGCCGCCCTCAAGAACCATCTTGAAAGATATTTCCTTGTCATTTTTCCCCGGCGCAAAAATAGGTGTTCTTGGACTAAACGGCGCGGGTAAATCGACATTGCTGCGTATTATGGCCGGTGTTGATAAAGAATATATTGGCGAAGCGCGCCCGCAACCCGATCTAAAGATCGGCTATTTACCTCAGGAACCAGATCTTGACCCAAATAAGGATGTTCGAGGTAATGTTGAAGACGGTGTCCGTGAAGTCAAAGATCTGCTCGATGAGTTCAATGCAATTAGTGATCGATTCGCTGAACCCATGTCGGATGACGAAATGGCGGAGCTCCTGGAAAGGCAGGGTGAATTGCAAATCAAAATTGATGCGGTTGACGCCTGGGACTTGGAACGCAAAATGGAAATTGCAGCGGATGCGCTACGATTGCCGCCTTACGACGCTGATGTCACCAAACTTTCAGGTGGCGAGAAGCGCCGGGTCGCGCTTTGCAGACTGCTCATGTCTAATCCTGACATGTTGTTACTTGATGAACCGACCAACCACCTTGATGCAGAAAGTGTTGCCTGGCTCGAAAGATTCCTAAAGGATTTCACCGGCACCGTTGTCGCTATCACGCACGACCGCTATTTCCTCGATAATGCAGCTGGCTGGATACTAGAACTCGACCGAGGTTACGGCATCCCCTATGAAGGCAACTATTCCGACTGGCTAGATGCCAAGGAAAAGCGACTCGAGATCGAAGAAAAAAGCGAAAGCGCCCGACAACGCTCTATCAAAACCGAACTTGAATGGGTGCGCACGCAACCTAAAGGTAGACAAGCAAAGAACAAAGCGCGCTTGGCACGGTTTGAAGAACTTAACTCGCAACAATTTCAAGAACGCAACGAAACCTTAGAATTGTACATACCACCCGGACCAAGGCTCGGCGATCTGGTTCTAGAAGTAGACCAAGTCAACAAGGGTTTCGGCGATGATCTGCTTTTAGAAGATTTAAGTTTTACTGTTCCTAAAGGCGCAATCGTCGGCATTATTGGCGGTAACGGGGCAGGAAAGTCGACCTTGTTCCGCATGATCTGCGGCGATGAAAAACCTAACGCCGGCGAGATTCGACTTGGCGAAACCGTTGAACTGGGCTACGTCGACCAAAGCCGAGATGATCTTTCGGATGATAAAAATGTCTGGGAAGAGATATCCGAAGGCAACGACATTCTGCATATTGGCCGATACGAAACGTCCTCTCGTGGCTATGTTAGCCGCTTCAATTTCAAAGGCTCGGACCAACAGAAACGGGTAAAGGACCTCTCCGGCGGTGAACGCAATCGTGTACATTTAGCCAAACTTCTTAAAAAAGGCGCAAACTTCTTGCTGCTTGATGAACCAACGAATGATTTGGATGTTGAAACCCTGCGAGCCCTTGAGGATGCCATTGAAGCCTTCCCGGGTACTATCATGGTGATATCCCATGATCGATGGTTCCTTGATAGAATTGCTACTCACATTCTTGCATTCGAGGGCGATAGTAAGGCGGTTTGGTTCGATGGCAACTATTCTGAATACGAGGTTGATCATCAGAAAAGAACCGGCGACAAGGGTGCAACGCCAACACGGGTGCGATACAAAAAACTCGCATAATGGCGAGCATATAGAATTGAACTTATGTCGTTCAGTAGCTTTTTCGTATGAATAGCGCTTTCATTCAGAGCTAAACGAGGCTTCGCTTATTCGATTGCGGTCAAGGCTTCCGATAACCTCGAAACGCCGATCACCTGCATGCCAGGAATTGGCTTTTTGGGCAGATTTTGTTTTGGTACGACGGCTCTTTTAAAACCATGCTTGGCCGCTTCTCGAATCCGCTCTTGGCCGTTAGGCACCGGCCGAATTTCCCCCGACAGACCAACCTCGCCAAAACAAATCATATCCAGCGGCAAAGGTTTATTACGGAAACTTGATACCACCGCAAGCAGCAGTGCCAGATCTGAACTGGTCTCCGCGACCCTAATACCACCGACCGCATTAACAAAGACATCCTGATCACCCACCTGCAAACCGCCATGGCGGTGTAACACTGCCAGCAACATGGCCAGTCGATTTTGCTCAAAACCAACAGCAACGCGACGAGGGTTACCCAGCGCACTGCCATCAACCAAGGCCTGCGCCTCGACCAATAACGGCCGCGTGCCTTCCCAGACAACCATGACGATGGAGCCTGGCGTAGGCTCTTCATCACGCGATAAAAATATCGCTGAAGGGTTCGATACTTCAATCAAACCTCTCTCTGTCATCGCAAAAATACCGAGCTCGTTGACGGCTCCAAAACGGTTTTTGCTACTGCGCAGAGTTCGATACCGAGAGTCATCACCTTCCAGCATTACAAAACAATCGATCATGTGCTCAAGTACTCGAGGTCCGGCGAGGTTACCTTCTTTCGTAACATGGCCGACAAGAAGTAATACTGTATCGGTCTTCTTGGCGTGTTGAACTAAGATAGACGCACTCTCACGCACCTGCGTAACACCACCTGGGGCTGAATCGACATCATCCAAATGCATGACTTGAATGGAATCAATGACTATCAGTTTAGGCTTGAGGTCATCCCAGACAGCCAGTATCGCTTCGACACTGGTTTGCGACATGACTTTCAAATCATCCATAGGCAGGTTCAATCGTCTTGCACGCATCGCAATTTGCGCGAGACTTTCCTCACCGGTGATATATAAAGCAGTCTGTTTACTCGCCAGCAAACACATTATTTGAATCAACAAGGTGCTTTTACCAGCACCCGGGTTTCCAGAAATAAGCACCGCTGAGCCTGGCACCAAACCACCGCCTAAGACCCGATCGAATTCCTCTATGCCAGTTCTTAAGCGGGGCGCATCTTCAATGGACACATCAGACAAAGACTTGGTCGACTCTAATTGACCTGCATAGCCTTTACGACGGGATTTCGATGCAGTTGAATCGACACTCAAACTCGATAATGTATTCCACGCCTTACAGTCATTACACTGACCTTGCCATTTGGCGAACTCAGAACCACAGTCGCCACACACGTACACTGTCTTACTCTTCGCCATTAGTTTTGATAAATCCTCTTTACTCGTCCGGTCAGCCCCGTCATTAGAGTGTAAGCAATGGTACCCGCATGCGCCGCTATTTCATCGATAGGTAAATCGTTGCCCCAAAACTGAATATGCGTGCCCAACTCAACCTGATCGTCAGGCTCGAGTAAAACGTACAGTAAATCCATTGAGATCCGTCCAACCAAACCACGTCGCTGGCCATTGACCAGTACAGGCGTGCCTTGCGGCATCTCACGGGGATATCCGTCACCGTAACCGAGGCCAACAACCGCTATCCGACAGTCAATTTCTGCGCGCCAGATACTGCCGTAGCCTATCTGTTCTCCCGCCTGTATTTGACGCGTGCTTATGACTGGTGCCGACAAGGTCATGCCTGGCAACAATTGCTGTTCATTTTCTAACGCACTAACAGCCGACCCGTTTACTGAGCCGCTGCTGCCGTACAACATGATGCCCGGCCGTATCCACTGCAGATGACTCGCTTGCATTTGCATCGTAGCCGCGGAGTTAGCCAGCGCCTGCTGCGTGTTTTCAGCAAAATTGCTTAACATGGAATTGAACAGGTTAAGTTGTATCTGGTTGAGTGGATGTGACTGATCGTCTGCATTCGCCATATGGCTCATCACACCAATAATATTCAGTTGGTTAAGCTTAACGATTGACCGAGCCAATTGCTGTTCATCGAAGCCTAATCGATGCATACCTGAATCCAATTTAATCCAAACGGGTATCGGTCGCAGTGTCTGGTCAGATTGTTGATCACCTTGCGGACAATTAACTTCGTGTTCGACTAAAAGCTCAAGCTGCTCGGTGCAATGCACCACTGGCACGAGTTTATGCTGCCGGCAGAGTTTATATTCCTGCAAGCCGAGAAATCCCTCAAGCACGACAATTGGCTTGGTACAGCCTGCTTGTCTTAACTCCACTGCTTCGTATACACGCGCTACGGCGAGGTTGTCAGCTTCTTCTAAAGTGTTGGCAATCGCCAGCACGCCATGACCGTAGCCATCTGCTTTTATAACTGCCATGGTCTTGCTTTGAGGTGCAAAAGACTGGGCAATTCGAAAATTGTGAAGAATATTTGCCAGATGAATTCTAGCGATAGGCTGATTAATCTCTTGCGGGCTATCTGTGGTTAAAAGCGACATGACATTCCTGCTATTCGTAATCGTAATCGCCGTAACCAATCGCAAGATCTTCGAACTTTGTATACTGGCCAATAAAGGCGAGCTTTCTTCGTCCGATGGGTCCATTTCGCTGTTTAAGGATGATTACCTCTGCAATTCCCTTTTCAGCATCTTCGTGATAAACCTCATCGCGGTAAATAGCCATAATAACATCAGCATCCTGCTCGATCGCGCCAGACTCTCGAAGGTCGGACATAATCGGACGCTTGTCTGGGCGCTGCTCCAAGCCTCGATTAAGCTGCGACAGTGCAATGACGGGACAATTGAATTCTTTTGCAAGACCTTTCAAAGATCGACTGATTTCCGATATCTCTGTTGCTCTATTTTCAGATCGCGCGCCACCTGAGGCTTGCATTAGCTGGATGTAGTCAATCACGATCAACCCAAGATCGCCGTGCTCGCGCACGACCCGTCTAGCCCTTGATCGCATTTCCGAAGGCGAAAGAGCAGCTGAGTCATCGACCAGCAAAGGCTTATCGTTAAGTAACGTGACCGCAGAAGTGAGTCTTGGCCAATCGTCATCGCTGAGTTGGCCGCTTCGAATTTTTGTCTGATCTATACGCCCCAATGATGAGAGCATTCTCATCACCAGCGAGTCTGCTGGCATTTCCATACTAAACACCAATACGGGCTTGGTGCCGGCTATGACTGCATTTTCCGCGATATTCATCGCGAACGAAGTTTTCCCCATTGAAGGCCGACCGGCAACCACAACCATATCACCCGGCTGCAGGCCCATTGTCATCTCGTCAACTTCCTTGAAACCGGTACTGAGTCCCGTTAACGCACCCTTTGTTTCGAATAACTCATCGATTCGTTTAACCGTGTTTGCCAGCAAGGTATTAACCTCCTGCGGACCACCTTGGCTTGGCCGTTCATCACCAATCTTGAAGACACTTGATTCAGCCATGTCGACCAACTGCGCCGCCGTTCGACCCTGAGGATTAAATCCGGCATCGGCGATCTCATTGGCCACCGATATCAGCCCTCTAACGGTTGCTCGCTCTGCGACAATTTCAGCATAGGCGACAACATTAGATGCCGTAGGCGTATTGCTGGCGAGTTCAGATAGATAGGCTATACCGCCCACATTGGTTAGCTCATTAACGCCTTCAAGTGACTCGGAGATGGTGACGATATCTAACGGCTTATTCGTTGCCACCAAATCAGCCATACAACGAAAAATAATACGATGATCGCCTCGGTAAAAATCATCAGCTGTAATGATGCTCTCGAGTCTATCCCAAGCGTTTTCGTCTAACATCAAGCCACCTAGCACAGACTGCTCAGCTTCGAGAGAATGCGGCGGGATCTTTAGTGAGAGAGTGGTGGTTTCGTCTGATGCAATGGCCAACGGATTGAACTCTGAAAAGAGGCGAATGAAAGTTGCACCAGCTTACTGCAGGCTGACAAATTTGTCAGTGCATAGCGTTGTGGATTACTTGTGGATAACGTGATTTTCGGCTTCTTTTGACATTGAAAGTCCGTTTGGTCGTCAAAGGGTTTAGAGCTATTTTTTGGCTAGTATTTGATAGGAGGTTGCGCAAACAAGCTCACAGCGCCCTCCCACTCTCAATGAGTCGATGCGCCAACAGAACTAACAGGTACACGGCTCACATACAATTGGTAAGCGTTGGGTTTAACCAAGCGCAAATGGAAGTGTCGCTTTTAGGCTCAACTTTAAACAAAGCGAGCCTAAAAACTACAGACATCCTTTCGACTATTCTTCGGTAATAACACCAACTTTCAAGATAGTCGTGACTTCTGGATGCAGTTGGATACTAATTTCAAACTCACCCAGTTCTCGAATTGGACCAGAAGGCATTTTTACTTCGCCTTTGTCGATAACGACAGATTTCGCAGCGACAGCTTCAACAATATCTCGTACGGTAATTGAACCGAACAATTTACCCTCTTCACCAGCCTTAGTCGCAATTGTAATGCTCAACGCTTCGATTTCAGTGGCACGCTTTTGCGCAACGCCAAGCTTCTCGTCTGCAATACCCTGCAGTTCAACGCGTCTTGCTTCAAACGCAAGTACATTTTCTGCTGTCGCGGAGACAGCTTTATGGTGTGGGATTAGGTAATTTCTACCAAAACCCGCTTTCACATCAACCTTGTCACCTAGCTCACCAAGATTGGAAATTTTTTCTAACAGAATGACCTGCATTTTCTCACTCCTCTTTCGCTCGTCGAAGAAATTTTCTTAAATCAAACCAGCTATCAATGAGTGCGGTCGCAACCAACACTGGCGTAACAAGCTGGAACATAAATATCATCATCAAATAGAAGCTAAACAACCAACTTCTAGACAGACCCTTTTCATTCACTGTCCAATGCACCAACGCGATCGACGCCAATACCATGGGCAGTGTTACTAACCCGATCCACATTTGGAACGGCGCAGATGTAAACGCCCCGATTCCCATCAGTATGACGATCACCCCAATCAAAGCGGCAGCAATGATGGGGGATAGTCGTAATCGTCGAAACTCTTCTCCAAAACCACCTGGGTTATAGAGCTCACTTTGCCACCATCTGGCGAGCACCAAAAACAAAACCATGTTCAGTGCAATGCCTACCGCAAGCGAACCAAACACCATGTTATAGGCCTGGTCGAATGTCAGTAGCAGCGCTTGAGCCTGATTCGCCTGAGTCTCAGCTTGCGCCTGAAGCTCAGCAATCACAGCAACGTATGACTCTGCGATACCGGCGATCATCTCACCGGACACAAGTTCAAGTAGTAGTGCGCAAATGCCCGCTACAACGACACTTGCCGCAATCGTCAGTTCCCATGAAGCCGAGGCCCGCAACACATATGCAAGGGCTACCGTGCCTATCAAAACCAACATCAAGAATACTTGCCCATAAAGGAAAAGTAATACGATCAGCGGCAAGCAGCTCCACAACAGGACATAAACACCTTCGTTTATGCCCTTGCGTAGCACGATCAAACCAAGCACAGCACCCGTTAACCAATAAAAAGGCGGTAACAGAGCACCGAAAACGCAAACACCAATCGCCTGAAGTCTGCCTCGCATGACAAATTCAGCAATTGCACGCATGGTTATCCCGCTTATTTGTGGCCGTCAGTGTATGGCAACAATGCCAAATATCGAGCGCGCTTGATTGCTTTAGCTAGCTGACGCTGGTATTTCGCTTTTGTACCAGTAATTCTGCTAGGCACAATCTTTCCCGTTTCCGAGACATATTGCTTCAATGTTTCGATATCTTTGTAATCGATTTCAGTAACGCCTTCGGCGGTGAATCGACAATACTTTCGTCTTCTATAAAAACGTGACATATATCCTCCGATTAACCTTCACTTGCAACGGTATCATCAGCGGCTTCAGCGGGTGCTGATTCCTCTGTGACAACGTCATCTTTGGCTTCTACTTTAGGCGCTTCCGTTTTAACAACATCACGCTCTTTCTTCTCACGGCTCTCGCGTTCGACCTTCATGATCGGTGAGTCGCCATCAACAGGGCCCTTTCGGCCAAGAATCAAGTTACGGATAACAGCATCGTTAAACCTAAAAGCTGTATTAATTTCTTCAAGCACGTCCTGCGTACATTCAATGTTCAGCAGAATGTAATGCGCTTTATGAATTTTGTTAATTGGGTATGCAAGCTGGTGTCTACCCCAATCTTCAACTCGGTGCATCTTGCCACCACCGTCGACGATAAGTGTAGAGTAGCGTTCTATCATTCCTGGGACCTGTTCGCTTTGATCAGGATGCACCAGAAACACTACTTCGTAATGTCTCATTATAAGACTCCTCTTGGGTTAATGCTTCCCAGTGGCTCGCGCCCTAATGACACGGCTTTGGTGAAGCAAGGAGAAAATAGGGACGCGCATTGTAGTGAAACGTCAGTGCTGATGCAATAGCCACTGGTTTAATCACCTATTCGCGCTTATTGACGTTGATTTCGCCTAATTTGCCTTTAGAAGACGCTGGCGCTGGACCTCGTAAAGACATATACCCGCGGCTACGGAAACGTTGAAGCCGAAAGTTTCGTTTTGCATAGGTATCTTGGCAAGAAAGTCACAGGACTTAATGGTTTTTTGCCGTAATCCTTTCTCCTCTGAGCCCATCACAACAGCGATGTGGCCGCAAAGGTCGACATCCGATAGCGTTTGATCTGTCTCGAGTAGTGTCCCCACAGTCCAGATGCCCATTTTTTGCAATGTCTCGATACACCTAGCCAAATTAGTGACTTGCACCATTGGCACGATAGACGCACCACCACTGGCAGTCTTAACAGCCGCCTCATTCAGCGGCGCACTATTATCTTTAGGCACAATCACGGCCATCGCGCCTAGCGTGGCGGCACTGCGTAAACAAGCACCAAGGTTACGCGGATCCGTCACACCGTCGAGAATGAGTAGTAAGGACTCACTTTCTTGCGAGACCCTTTTTTCCAACAAGGTATAAAATTCGTTCTCGGTTCGAGTGCGCAGTGGGCTGACTTCTAAACCGACACCCTGATGATTGACCTGAGTGTATTGTTCAAACTCACTATCTGACACTTTGACGATCGGCAAACGCTTAGCATTCGCTAAATCAACGAGTGCTTTAAGTCGCGCAGACAATTCTCCGTCGCGAATCAAAAGCCGACTGACGCCTTCCTTGCCTGACTGAAGTCTACCTTCGACCGAATTGATACCGAATATTCTTTCTACTAGTTGGTTCTCTGATACGTTTTCTGACATACAACTATCAACGCCCCTTGCGTTTGTCGCCAGCCGCTTTTTTAGGTCCGCGGCTTGATTTTGGTTTACCTGCTTTACGTTTCCTTACCTTGCCGGCGTCTTGATTCGCATTGCCACTGCCCCCCCGCTTTGCTGCTTTAGTTCCGCCGCTTTCAGCGCCATTAGTTTTTGCAGACTTAGCTTTAGACTTCGACGATTTCGCTGTGACGACTTTGGATTGCGGGTCGATTTTTTTACGGCGATTGGGTTTACCTTTTTTTCGCTTCGCATCGGTCTTGCTAGCGGCTGCGCCTTTTTTAGAACGACTACGATCAGATTTTTTTTCCAAAGCACTACGCTTAGGGGCTTTCCTTGCCAAGGGTGAATGACTCACCAGTTCAAAATCTATTTTTCGCTCGTCAACATTGACACGAGCTATTTGCGCTTGAACGCCATCACCCATGCCATAAACCTCTTTGGTACGTTCACCCACTAAACACTGGGCACCTTGATCATATTGGTAGTAGTCACCCTTAAGTGTGCTGATATGCACCAGGCCTTCAACAAAAATGTCATTAAGCTCAACGAAAAAACCAAACTTGGTGACCCCAGTAATAACACCTTCCAGAATATCGCCAACGCGATCACTGACATAGTCACACTTAATCCATTCCAACACTTCGTATACGGCGGCCTCGGCGCGTCGTTCCGTATAGGAAGTTTGTACACCGAGGTTAACCAGTTGCGACTTGTCGTAAGGGTAAAAATTCTTTTTAGAAGCCTTACCCAACCGCAATGTTGTCTTGTCTTCGTTGTTACTGTGGATAATTGATTTGATGAGCCGATGTGTCAGCAGATCAGGATAACGTCGAATAGGCGACGTGAAATGCGTGTACTCTTGGTACGCTAGGCCGAAATGGCCTTCGTTCTCAATCGAATAGACAGCCTGGTTCATTGAACGCAACAATGAAATCTGCAGCACTCTGCCGTTTTTAAGTTCTCGCAAACGTTCCGACACCTGCTGGTAATCCTTCGGCGTAAGTTCGTCGCCAACAGAGAAAGGCACGTCAAAACGCGACAGGAATTCGGCCAACTGCTCTACTTTTACCGGCTCAGGCGTTGCGTGGACACGAAAAAGTCCCGGCTTTTTATGCCGCGTCACAAATCGTGCGGCGCTAACGTTCGCACAGAGCATGCACTCTTCAATAATACGATGCGCTGTATTTCTGGCCTTAGGAACGACCCCTTGAACGCGACCATCAGCTGCAAACTGGAACTGTAGTTCTGCTGAATCAAAGTCGATCGCACCTCGCTCCTGCCTGACCTTTATAAGCACCTTGTAAAGATCATGCAAATCATCAAGCTGACCAACAACGTTGGACAGCTCGCTGCGCGTCTTTAATTCTTTCGAGTTGTTTGTGAGAGACTTATCGCCTATCGCTCGCGCAACTTGCGTGTAAGTAAGTCGGGCGTGCGAATGTATGACCCCTTCATAAAACTGATAGCTCGATACATTCCCTTTGGCAGAAATTGTCATCTCGCAAACCAGCACGAGCCTCTCGACGTTGGGCTTTAATGAACAAAGACCGTTAGATAATTTCTCAGGCAACATCGGCACAACGTATTGCGGAAAGTAAACGGATGTACCTCGCTCACTTGCCGTTTGATCCAAATCTGAGTCATTCGTCACATAGTGTGCAACATCTGCAATTGCCACATAAAGCCGCCAGCCGCCGCTTTCTTTTTTCTCACAATAAACAGCATCATCAAAATCACGAGCATCCTCACCATCGATTGTGACAAAGGGCAGCTCGGTAAGGTCGAATCTATTTCGTTTATCCGAGGGCCGAACTTCAATCGGCATACCATCAACTGCCTCAATCACGTCGTCGGAGAAGCCGACAGGTATATCGTGGTTGCGTAACGCAATATCGACTTCGATGCCCGGAGTTAGATGATCGCCAAGTACTTCTACAACCGTCGCCGTGACAACACCACGTTTACCCGGTTGTTCTACAATATCGGCAACGACTATTTGGCCTGCCTTGAAAGTCATTTCGGAAGTTGAACCGGACTTAAGAAACACCTCGTGATTGATTCTGTTATTCAAAGGCTCGAGTAAGTGTTGACCATTTTCCACGTAATAACGGCCAACCAGCTGTTGCGTCTTACGCTCCAGCACTTCTACGATTTCGCCTTCACTGCGACCACGCCGATCTTTTCCTCTGACACGAACCTTCGCGATATCACCATGGATAACCTGACGCATTTGTCTGAACGTCAAAAAGATATCTTCCGTGTCACCTTCCTGAATAAGGAAGCCATAACCATCAGAATGAGCGCTTATTTTACCAGTTGGAAAGTCTTTGTTCATCGCGATAGCAAACACGTTCCGTCGGTCCACATCGAGCTGACCGTCGCGAACCATCGCCCGCAACCTTGTTTGCAGCGCCTCTCTTTGTTCAGGTTGGTCGTGATTCAACGCTGTCGCCAGTCGCTTAAACCCCATGGGTTCATCATGTTCTATCAGGCAAGCGAGAATATGTTCTCGACTCGCTATTGGATTGGAGTAGTTCTGAGCTTCCCTTTGTGCAAACGGATCTCTTTTCAAAGTTTGGTACCTATGGATGATTGACAGATTGGAGGCGCCTTAGTAATCTGCGCGTCCCTCATGCCGAGGTGGTGAAATTGGTAGACACGCTAGCTTCAGGTGCTAGTGGGGGCAACCCCGTGGAGGTTCAAGTCCTCTCCTCGGCACCAAATATCCACTTTAAATCGCAACAACTGTTAGTTGCGATTCTTGATAAATTGGCGCTTGGTGTCCAAGAATCTTAATAATTAGAACGCGCTAGTACGAACGATTGTACAAAATCAGCTTAGCAACCCTCGTTTTTACACATCGCTACTCAAACGTCGCTCCTAAAACAGCCAGCTTAATGATTCAAATACAGACCGTATGCTAAACACATTAGTCCGTTCTGTGTCGCGATGCCAGCGGCGTTTCCGCAGCTGTATTTTTTAACAAATCCATGATTTCGAAGATTTGCCATCACACCACATTTGATGGCGCGGGCTTTGACGACAGGATCTGCAATGACAAGTCCCGCCAAAACCTCGAATTCGTCTGTAGATGCTTTAGCCGACGACTAACGCAGCGTAGATTCAATCGAACAACTCTCTCAATATGATCGTATCTCGTCGATCGGGACCAGTAGATACGATATCTATCGGTACGCCACAGACTTCGTTAATCCGATTCAAATAGGATTTAGCGTTGTCAGGCAGTGCGTCCAATGATTGAAGCCCAACGGTAGACTCTTTCCAACCAGGCATCGTCTCAAACACAGGCACGTCATCACCCTTCTCGTCCGGCGTGTAGCCAACGCAGAGTTTGACTTCCTCTAACCCGTCGAGCACGTCCAGCTTTGTAATGCACAAACCAGAGACGCTATTAATTTGAATAACGCGCTTCATCGCAAACGCATCAAACCAGCCACACCGACGAGGTCTACCCGTTGTCGAGCCAAATTCATTGCCTACCTTGGCAAGATGGCTACCAACACTATCGAAAAGCTCTGTTGGGAAAGGTCCAGCACCGACGCGCGTGGTATACGCTTTGGTGATACCAAGAATATAGTCCAACGCCATCGGTCCAACTCCACAACCGCTAGCAATTGTGCCTGCTGTTGTGTTCGAAGACGTCACAAAAGGATAAGTACCATGGTCGATATCAAGCAATGCACCCTGTGCACCCTCGAACAATATATTCGCTTTTTCGTCTTGCAGCACATGTAAGCGTTCAACCACATCAGTCACCATCGGCTCAAGCTTCTCCGCCAAATGTAGCGAAGCATCTAATGACTCATTGAAATCGACTTTAGTGGTGTTGAAGTAGTTTTCCAACACGAAGTTGTGATAATCCATCACTTCTTCCAACGCAGTCTTGAATTGCTCTGGCTTGTAAAGATCAGCAACTCTTAAGCCTCGACGAGAAACCTTATCCTCATAGGCGGGGCCAATTCCTCGACCGGTCGTACCAATTTTTTGGTTACCGCGCAGATTTTCGCGCATCAAGTCTAATGCAACATGGTGAGGTAAGATAAGAGGGCAGCCAGCACTAACGCGCAAGCGATCTCTCACGCTAACACCCTCCGCCTCTAGATATTCAATTTCCTCGAAAAGCGCAGGAATACTCAGCACAACACCATTACCAATCAGACATTCAACATGCTCCCGCAGTATGCCGGATGGAATCAGATGCAAAACAGTCTTCTTACCGTTAACCACCAAAGAGTGACCGGCATTGTGACCGCCTTGAAACCTAACAACCGCGTTTGCATTTTCAGTGAGCAAATCGACAAATTTTCCTTTGCCTTCGTCGCCCCACTGGGTACCCATTACTACAACATTACTACCCATGTTCTTTTCCTGCTATGGCCGCTAACTCAATGTGTCCGCGTGGTGCCATTGTATTCAATCCAAACTAGTCATTGCTTCTCAATGACCATTCATTGTCAGCCTCGATCAACGTGAACTCACACTGCTCGGCCTGCCCTTCAATAACGACATAACCTTGCTGTCGCAACTCACAGATTTTTTGCCAACGACGCTCCGCCGAACCAAGTCCGTAAGCGACGCTAACCCTTCCAGAGCCAACACTTCCGATGATGGCTTGCTCACCAAGATGCTTAACAAGCGTTTTAATGTCGATATCAAAACCTGTTGCGCCGCGGGCTCGACCGAAGACATCGCCAACGTCATCATATCGACCACCTTTGGCAATGCGTGTGCCAGTGCCCGTCAGATACGCCGCGAAGACAATACCGGTATGATAGTTGTAGCCACGCAATTCACTCAGATCAAAATAAATATCAACATCTGCGTGTCTTGATGCAATCGATTGACTGATCTGACTTAGGTTATCAAGGCGTTGAACGATGCCGGGATATTCTTTAAATAGTATTTTGCCTTTCTCAAGAACCGTCAGATCACCGCACAAGCGAGGTAGCTGGGCGATGAGCTCTGCTAATGGATCAGCTAGATTAAGCGTCTTAACTTTTTCATCTAGATCTGGCAGCGCTTTATTTTGGATCATGTCAAAAATCTGTCTTTCATCAGCATCGGAGATGGCGGCTGTTTCAATCAGGTCTCGATAGATGCCAACATCACCAAGCTCTAAGTGCAGGCTTCGACCAGCTTGATCGCCAACCGCACCAACTGAAGCAAGCATCAAACTGACGATTTCCAAATCACCGTCCGGCCCTGTATCGCCGAATAACTCTGCGCCAACACTGATCGGCGTCCTCGACGCGAGCATATTGTCTGCCTTCGCATGCAACACCGTACCGGCATAACATAAGCGAACATTACCCGGATTGTTAAGGCTGTGCGCATCAATACGCGCGACTTGAGGCGTGATATCAGCTGTGATGCCCATCATTCTTCCGGACACTTGATCCGTGATCTTGAATGTTTTCAAGTCTAGGTCTGTACCGGTGCCTGTCAGCAATGATTCAAGAAACTCGACCATTGGCGGAATGACTAGCTCGTATCCCCAGGATTCGAAGGTATCTAGCAGCTGCCTGCGGACTTTTTCCAACGTTGCAGCAGTAGGTGGTAAAACCTCGTCTACCCCGTCCGGTAGCAGCCATCGATTAACAATGTTCATTTGTAGCCATCGCTAGTTAGTTGATTATGTAAAGTAGTCCGGTTCCAATCATCATGCTTGAAAAGCCAATAATTCTAAGCGTTCGATTATCGACGTCCGCAATGCTTGTGACCATTTCTTTCCAGCTTGCCGGCGCAAGGAAAGGCATCATACCCTCAATGACCAGCACGAGGCAGAGGGCAATGCCAAGCTCATGCCACATTGTTTAGACCACAGCTTTGTCGCGATATGAATAGCAGTACCATAATTGCGGTGCCATATAAGCTTTACGTCAGACCTGCGCATCTTGAACCGGCCTATCGTTAACGCCAAATTTGTCGATCAATTATAGACCACCCGCGAAAAACAGTGAACGCAGGCTTTTGAACGACAAAAAAAACCGGGGATTACCCCGGTTTTTATCCAGAACGGATTCTACTACTGAGTACTCTTATTTAGATACTTAAAGAAGTCACTATTTGGCTGAATAAGCAGAATATCTCCACGATTAGAGAAGGTGCGCTTATAGGCCGTCATACTCCGATAAAATTTGTAGAACTCTTTATCTTTATTAAAAGCATCCGCGTAAATCGAGGCCGCTTGCGCGTCCCCGTCACCACGGATCCCTTCTGCCTCAGCATAAGCTTGAGCGAGAACGATCTCGCGCTGCCTACCTGCATCGGCACGAACACCCGCCGCGAGTTCTTGACCCTGAGCTCTATGTTCCCTTGCCTCAATATCTCGTTCAGTGTTCATTCGAGCATAGACCGACTGACTCACTTCTGGCGGTAAATCGATTTTCTTTACTCGCACATCAACGACTTCAACACCAAGCTCTAACCGCGCTACCTCATCAACCCGTTCGGTCAAAACATTCATCAGCTGATCGCGTTCACCCGATACAACTTCGTGCAGGCTCCGCTTACTGATCTCGTTTCGAAGACCGTTGTTAATACGCTGTCGCAACAGATTCTCCGCCCGGGTTTCATCACCGGAAGTCGATGTATAGAAAAGCTGAGCATCACTGACTCTGAATTTCGCAAATGAATCGACGATCACTGCTTTTTTCTCCAACGTCAGAAATCGTTCTGGCGGCGCATCAAGAGTCAGCACCCTAGAATCAAACTTCGTAACGTTATTGATAAAAGGCTTTTTCAAATGCAAACCAGGTTTTATATCGCTCTCAACCACTTCACCAAACTCTAACAATACAGCGCGTTCGAGCTCTGTAACGACATAAAGTGAATTGACACCTACTACTCCTACTAACAGCGCAATGAAGGCGCCGACAAATCCTTTAGATGACATTAGTTTCTATCCCTCCGACTAACAGAACGACGATTTGCATCGGTTCGGTCAATAACTGCTGACCCGTTTGGCGAGTAATTTGAAGCACGATCATCATTGCCGCTCCTGTTTTCCATAAGCTTGTCGAGAGGCAGGTAGAGTAAATTATTGCCGCCTTCGACGTCGATCATAACCTTGGTGCTGTTCGACATCACCGACTCTAACGTGTCTATGTATAGACGTTCACGGGTTACCTCGGGAGCAAGTTTGTACTCTGTATACAATTGGTTGAAACGAGAAGCCTCACCGGACGCCTCGGAAACCACACGCTCTTTATAGCCCGCCGCTTCTTCTAACATTCGCTGAGCTTCACCACGTGCCTCAGGTATAATTTGGTTCGCATAGGCGTCCGCCTCATTACGAAACCGAACTTCATCTTCTTTAGCCTTGATAACGTCGTCGAATGCGGCTCGCACAGCATCAGGTGGCGCGGTCTCGTCAATATTTACTTGGGTTACTAGAATCCCTGTTCCATAGCGATTCATATAATCCTGAATTCTGACTTTGACCTGCGCGCCTAATTGAGCACGACCTTCGGTCAGAACTTCGTTCATAACCGCACTACCCACTTCATGCCGCAGCGCACTTTCAGTCGCCTGAATCAAGCTGACGCCAGGGTTTCTTACCTTTAACATGTAAAGCTTAATGTCTGAGATCACATACTGCACCGTCATGTTAACAACCTTAACGATGTTCTCGTCTTCTGTGAGCATCTCTGAGTCGATACGAATATCTCGAACTTTCGTCACATTTTCTATCAGTACTTGATCGATGATGGGTGGATTCCAATGCAAGCCGGGCATAACAACTTCATCTTGTAGTTCGCCAAACCGCAGCACTACACCTCGCTCCTGCTGGTCTAGCTGGTAGACACCCATGACGCCCCAGATAATCGCTAATGCAGCAGCCAACAAACCAAATACGTTCCAATTGAAAGATGCACTAGCTCCAGAACCACCACCGGAACCAGACTTACCGCCTCCGAACATACTTGTCAGGCTTGCTTGAAACTTTCGAAAAGCCTCATCAAGATCAGGTGGTCCCTGGTCATCGCGATTACCCCAGGGGTCTTTATCACCCTTGTCACCGCCGCCCGGCTCATTCCACGCCATAATTTTCTCCGTTGTATTTCCCTAGGGGAAAAGTCGACATTCTCCCACTTTTGGGCGCGTTGTCCTACCTTTCCACTGAATTATTAATCTTGATTTCAACCCGGAATTTTTATCCAAGCGTACATCGCAACTAATCTGTTTGTTTGTATCGCTACCACTTACTATCTACGTTGTCGTTTGTTTACGGTTCTTTATCTGGTTGTTAAGGGTCGCTATTAGGAGTCTTTGCTAAGAGTCGTCTTTAGGAGTTAACGACATTTTTCATCCATGGTTCCTGGTCATCGCGTGAATCAGCGATCCCCAGATCAGCAAACTCCAAGCCTGCCTGACTAATCAGCTTTCTCAAACTATTCGCCTCTAGACGAACCTGTAGACATTGACGTCCATCGTCATCCACAGACTCCGATACCACAGCACTCAACTCAAATAATTGTGCACGAAGTTTGCCTTGCCCTAGTGGCAGCTTCAAAGTTGTCTCAACGATTTCTAAAGCCAGCCGCGCGGAGATAGCTGAAAGCAGAAGCTCCAAACCGTCTCCGTTCAATCCCGACACCCAGACTCGATAAGGCTTACCCTGCTCATCTACGTCAACTCGAGGCGTCTCCTCGGTGAGATCGACTTTATTGTAAACCAACAGCTGTGGCACCTTATCTGCATCGATCTCGGTCAACACCGCATTCACTTCTTCATGATGTAATATTTTTTCCGGGCTGGAGGCATCAACCACATGTAACAAAAGATCCGCCTGCTTCACTTCTTCCAAAGTGGCTCGAAAAGCATCTATCAGTCCGTGCGGTAACTGGCGGATGAAACCTACTGTATCAGTCAATATCGATTTACCTAGATAGGGCAATTCCAATTGCCTTATGGTTGGGTCAAGTGTCGCGAACAACTGGTCTGCTGCGTGCACATCAGTGGCACATAGCGCGTTAAACAAGGTCGACTTGCCGGCATTGGTGTACCCGACCAGGGAGACCGTTTTTATGTCAGCTTTTTGCCTACTGCGGCGGTTTTGTTTACGCTGCTTGCGCACCTTTACAAGCCGCTGATTAATATTTTTTATGCGGGTGTGCACCAATCGTTGGTCGGTTTCAAGCTGGGTTTCACCGGTGCCGGTAACACCCATCGAAGAACCTTGCCCTCTACCAGACCCGCCTCTTTGTCGATCAAGGTGGGTCCAACCACGAACAAGTCGGGTCGAAGCATGCTGAAGTTGTGCGAGCTCAACCTGTAGCTTACCTTCGTGAGTACGCGCCCGTTGCGCAAAGATATTCAGAATCAATCCCGTCCGGCCGAGCACTCTGCGCTCAAACGCCTCTTCCAAGTTTCTTTCCTGAGTTGGACTGAGCTCCTGATCAAATAAAACTAGCTCAGCGCCTAACTCATCTGCAATTATCTTAATTTCGTCAAGTTTGCCGCTGCCTATGTAGGTCTTTGGATCCGGATTTCGCTTCTTTGCCGTGACCTCTGCTACAGCATTTAAACCAGCGGACACGGCAAGCTCTCTCAGCTCTTCAACAGTAGCATCCTGAGCTTCAATATGAATCAGTAGCGTCTGTGTACCAGCGTCTGGCCGTTCAAAAAACAATGGCTATACCTATAAGGATGGCTCTTACTATGCGTGTAACAAAATATGTGAAGCGTAATAGCTGGCAAAATACTCAGCCAGCCACCTAATGAAGAAGCTCAAACCGAAATTTAAGCTTCAATCGTTAGTTCAGTCCGACCTGAATTAAGACCTCAAAAAAGAGATTCTAATCTTCGTCTTCTTCATCGTCCATGCTTGGCATCTTAACATTTCGAGATGGAACCACGGTCGATATCGCAGATTTATAAATCATCTGATTGACTGTATTTCTAAGTAAAATCACAAATTGATCAAAGGACTCAATTTGTCCTTGCAGCTTAATGCCGCTGACCAGGAATATGGATACTGGCACCCTGTCCTTGCGAAGCTGATTTAAGAAAGGGTCTTGTAACGATTGCCCTTTTGACATGAGACTCTCCTTTTGCCCCAAACCGGGGTCGTCGACCATGATGTCGACTTAAAACATTGCACAGCAACCCGATCATTAAGGTCTGGCTCGTCCTCAATAACCCGCTGCTAATCTAATATGCTGCCTACCTGCAGAATTTTCAAGGCCTCGGCAGTATTTGTCGTCTGAATTTGGTGGATATTTTTCCAGCTCCTGAGCCAAGTATATTGCCGTTTAGCTAATTGCCGAGTCGCAATAATGGCTCGTTCGATCATTTCATCCCGACTTAGATCGCCTGCAAGATAGCTCCAGGCTTGCCGATAACCCACCGCCTTAATGGCGGGCAGGCTAGTGGAAAGGTCAGCTCTGGCGTAAAGCGCCTCTACCTCCGCGAGGAAGCCTAGTTCCAGCATTTGATGAAATCTGGCAGCGATCTTATTGTGCAGCAACTGTCTGTCGGGCGGTATGACCGCGATTTCAACCAATCTAAAGGGACAGGCTGGCATCGCTTTAGATTGCCAGTAGGTCAGGGAATGGCCACTAATTTGGTAGACTTCTAGTGCTCGCTGCAATCTTTGAGGGTCATTTTCATGAATGCGGGCCGCAGCAACTGGATCGACCTTTGCAAGCCGCTTGTGCACCGCAGGCCAGCCCTGCTGCTGAGCAAACGCTGCGATCTCTCGCCTAATCCCTTCATCGGCAACCGGCATTTGTGCCAAGCCATCCTTGAGCGCTTTGAAGTAGAGCATTGTGCCGCCAGTTAGCAATGGGATGGCGCCCCTCGCTCGCACTTCCGCCACCTTGGCCACTACGTCGGTTCGAAAGTCCGCCGCGGAATAGGGTACGGCCGGGTCTCGAATATCGAGCAGGTGATGTGGTATCTCTTGCCGCAAACTGGCATTGGGTTTCGCTGAGCCAATATCTAGTCCGCGATAGACTTGAGCAGAATCCACCGTAATGATTTCTGCCGGCACCTTGCGTGCAATCTCTATCGCCAAATCGCTTTTACCACTGGCCGTCGGCCCCATGATGCAGACCGCCGACAATCGCTCGGTTGGGTCTGCCGATTTAGCGTCTGTCATGAATAGCTGTCGCCAATGCTACTGGCCCCTCATAAACAAACTATCTAACTCACTGATACTCTGCTGAGTCCAAGTCGGTCGGCCGTGGTTACATTGGCCGCTGCGCTCTGTTTCTTCCATGTCACGTAGCAAGGCATTCATCTCGGGAATCGTCAGCCGACGATTAGCCCTGACGGACCCATGGCAAGCCATGGTCGACAATATTTCATCCCTATGCTGCATAATTCTTGCCGTTGAGCCGTATTCAATCAAGTCCGACAGCACGTCACGAATAAGCGATTCGGCGTTACTGTAACCCAACATGATAGGTATTGCTCGCACCACAATGGACTCATCAGATACCCTCTGCAGATCGAGACCCAAGTCAAATAATTGTTTTTGATTGTCCTCGGCCGCGGCACATTCCTTTTCGCTCAACGCCATGGCAAGCGGCACCAACATGGGCTGCATTTTGATGCCCTCACTGTCGCTCGCTATTTTCATTCGCTCATAGGTGATTCGCTCATGGGCGGCATGCATATCAACAATAATCAAACCATGCTCGTTTTGAGCGAGAATATAAATGCCATGCAGCTGAGCAATGGCATATCCAAGTGGCGGAATATCCGCATCAGCCTCATTTTGAAAAGGGTTTAACTCGCTTGACGCACCGACTCCTGATGACATCAAATCGCCATATAGTTTAGCCTGCTCACCAATGTGCACCCTTTCGGTCGCATAACCGCCGGATGAATTTCCACCAGCGGAGGCTGCACCAAATCGAATACTCGATTGCGTCGGGTTAACGCCAAACTGCTCAAAACCTGAACCACTAGCAACATTGGCATTGCCCTGCGGTTCTATGCCACCGGTCTCAGGTCTAACCTCCGCTAAGGCGCGATGGATACTACGGAATAGAAAATCATGCACCTGTCTGCCTTCACGAAAACGCACCTCATGCTTGGTCGGGTGCACATTGACATCGACATATTTGGGGTCAATGGTCAGATGTAAAACGAATGCAGGATGCCGACCGTGATACATGACATCCTGATAACCCTGCTTTACCGCGTGCACAACCAACTTGTCGCGGATCATACGGTCGTTGACGTAGAAATATTGCTGATCGGGCTGGCTTCGAGATGCTGTTGGCAACCCTATCCAGCCTCTTAACTTGATACCGGCTGAACCCTGATCGGCCATTACTTCGTTTTCCAAGTAGATAGAATTTTCGAGGAAGGGCTTACCTAATACTGCCGCAACTCTGAGCGACTCTTCTTTATTCCCGACAACTGGATAATGGCGCAACTGCTTGCCATTATGCCGAAGCACAATCGAAACCTCTGGATGACTCAAGCTAACCTTACGCACGACCTCTTCAATCTTCTGAAGCTCGGTGCGCTCGGTACGAAGAAATTTTCGCCTCGCCGGTGTATTAAAAAAAAGATCTTTCACCTCAACACTGGTGCCCTGTGGATGCGGCGCCGGCGTTATCTCTGGCTGCATGTCAGCGCCGGAAACAGTAATAGTCCAACCATCCCGCCCGGCCTGTGCATTACTTGTCAATGTGAGACGCGAAACGGACGCCAAGGACGCCAAGGCCTCCCCCCTAAAACCTAGTGTTGCGATCGATTCAAGATCATCAGCCGTCTCAATCTTGCTGGTCGCATGGCGACTCAATGCGAGCGTCAAATCTTCAGCGTGCACACCATTACCATCGTCTCGGACTCTAATAAGCCTTGTACCACCCGCTTCTAGCTCGACTTCAATTCTGCTGGCGTGGGCATCCAGACTATTCTCCAACAGCTCTTTCACCACAGAAGCAGGCCGCTCAACAACTTCGCCAGCCGCAATCTGATTCGACAATCTCGGACTCAGCTGATTAATTCGTTTGTTCATTACACTGTTCTTCCTTAACTCTTCTGCTTGCCCTTACGTTCAACAGGCTGCCGAGTATGTAACTGCGTTATCATCAAAGATGCGCGTGTTGGTTTGGAATACTTCATCGGCAATAATTAATTTTCAACACCGTTAACTTAGAGATAATCTCGCGCCAAACTAAATTGAGGGAATTTTTAGCACCTGTCCTATTCTTATATTGGCGTTGTCTAAACCATTAACGCTCATAATTTTTTTTGTTGAAACTCTGTATTTATCTGCAATGCCAGACAGTGTATCACCCCTGACAATCTTGTATGTCGAGAGCTGACTTGCTCCGCCTCGTCTTTTCCACGCGAAATACGAACCCTCAGGTGGTTTAGTTTTCATGTACTGATTAACCCCCGTGAATATCGCCCTCGCAATTCGGTCTTGGTGTTTAGCAGATTTCAATTTTTTTGACTCAGCCGGATTAGTGATAAAACCTGTCTCAATCAGCAGTGAAGGAATATCCGGCGATTTCAGCACGGCAAACGCGGCTTGTTCAACACTGGTCTTATGCAATTTGTTGATAGGTTTGATTTCATTGAGAACATTTTTGCCCATTTCGACACTGGCATCCAGACTTGCATCCATCGCAAGATCGAGAAGAACACCGGCAAGCAAATCATCCTTGTCATCCATGCTGATAATACCTGCCCCGCCAATGAGGTCTGCGCGATTTTCTTTCTCAGCGACTCTTCTCGCCGCCTCACTCGTGGCTCCCCGTTGCGATATGGCGTAAACCGACGCACCCGAGGCATTCGGAGATTTGAATGAATCCGCGTGGATTGAAAGAAACACATCAGCTCGACTCTGGTAGGCAAGCTGAGTCCGCTTTTTTAAGCCAACATAGTAGTCACCGGTACGAATCAATACGACCTTGTAACCTTGCTCTCGCTCAAAGTAGATCTTGAGCTTCTTGGCGATTGCCATCACAACAGTCTTCTCGTAGAGCTTGCCGGGTCCAATTGCACCCGGATCGTCACCGCCGTGTCCAGCATCAATCGCGATGACAACATCTCGCATCTGCCGTGAAATTTGATCGGCTTTTTGAATCACCGGCGCAACCTGTTGCTCCTCCGTATACAGATCGACAACCAGGCGATCCCCATATTGCAAAATAGGACTGAGAACGAAGCTGCTTGGTTTGACGTACTTTGACAAATCGAGCACAACCCGAAGATCTTTGTTTTCTCTAATCGCCGTGCGTAATCCAGTGATTGGCGTGCCTTCGATAAGGACATCACTGATGTCGACAGCAAGATCGGTTTCTTCAATGTCAATGACAAGTCTTCTAGGGTTTGCGAGGCTAAATATTCGATGCTTAACTGGCTGGCTTAGATCGAAGACGATTCGAGTTCTCTCTGGTGATTGACGAACACGCACGCTTTCAATCGAAGTTGGCGCGGCGAAAGCTGACGCTACGAAAAGCGGCATGCCACCCGCCATCGCGAAAATGATTGCCTTAAAAAAAACAATGGTGACCGCTAATTTCGAACATCTATTCTTCAAGTCGTTTGCTCTCATCACCCGTATCTAGACAATCTTGCTTTCGCAATCATGCTTCTAAACTCTTGAACTTAGCGCCTTTAAAGTTCGATCCTGATTTTAGTTTTGAGCCAAGCACTCATCATAAAATTAACCTCTATGAAGGTTGGCAATAAGTTAACGATTGCCGCCGCGCTTGAATTAAGAAACCGTTGAGATTAGACAATGCTTCTTGCCCCGTTTCTGTTTTCGCTGCAAAGGTATACTGACGCGCATCGTTGTTGTGGATAGCGGCCTGTTGCTGCAACGATACCGACCCTATTGACAGTAAAATATCGCAATCCGGCAGATATCCACTACCTTTTTCAGGCCACTCGATAAGACACAACGCATTTTCATTAAAATAGTCATCAACGCCTAAGTATTCTAACTCTTCAGGGTGGCCGAGTCTGTACAAATCAAAATGGTAAACCTGCCCTGTACTTAACTCGTAGGGCTCAACCAAGGTAAAGGTTGGACTCTTAACCGCATCAAAAAAATCCAAGCCTCGCATGAAACCTCTTACAAAAGTGGTTTTACCAGCACCCAGATCACCCTCAAGATAGATCACCCCAGCAGGACCGACCGCTTTCGCAAAAATACCAGCGACGAACATCGTGTCCTCTTCCGAAGTACCAATAAGACTAATTTCCATTCACTAACCTTCGAATTTCAGGATACAAATCCGTCGCCATTAAACCTCGTTGGCCGAATCGTGTCGCGCAACTATCCGCCGCTTTGCCGTGCACGACGGCCCCTAAGGTTGTTGCCTGAATGAGGCTGCAGCCTTGTGCCACCAATCCGCCGATAACACCACTGAGCACATCACCCATGCCGGCCGTCGCCATGCCTGGATTGCCGTACGGACACAGGAAAACATCATCACTATTGCAGATCAATGTGCCTTGACCTTTCAGCAAAATATTTCCGCCATAGCGTTGCTGAATCTCCACGACCGAGCTAAACCGATCAAATTGAACATTAGGCAAGTTAGCAGATTCATAGCTTTCACTATGCTCCACAGCGCCCTGCAATAGTCGAGTCGCCTCGCCTGGGTGCGGCGTTAATATCCAATTGTTGTTAGCACAGAATTCGATTGGTAAGCGCGATAACCAAGTAAGACCATCAGCATCAATGACCATCGGCAATTCAGCTTGAATCGCGCGACTAAACAATCGCTCGGACCATTCACTTAGTCCCAGACCCGGGCCAATGACCATGCAACTGGCTTTATCGATTAAACTATCAAGTGCCGCCGCATCGGTAATACCTCGCACCATCAGTTCAGGATGTATTGTCCCAAGAAAAGAGGCATGGGCTGGGTGCGTCGCAACTGTTACAACCCCGGCGCCGGCTCTCATCGCCGCGACAGCTGACATCAGTATTGCACCCGACATGCCTTGATCACCGCCGACCAGCAACAGATTACCAAAGGAATTCTTGTGGCTATTACCACGCCGCTTTGGAAAATCTGCAACAAGGTCTGGGTAGCTGAGTCGCACCACAGACTTTCCGACTTTCGTAAAAATGTCTTCAGGCACGCCGAGCGAGTCGAACTGCATCTCGCCAACATAATCTGGACCGTCAAGGGTCATCAGGCCCCTCTTCATACCGATAAAGCTGACCGTCACATCCGCACGAACCGCAACCCCAAGTACCTGGCCCGTGTCCGCTGATATTCCAGAGGGTATATCGACGCTAAGCACGCGGGATGGAAGGCTGTTGATAACATTGATCGCCTCAGCAAAGGGCAAACGTATCTCACCAGCTACGCCTGTTCCCAACAACGCATCGACAATCACTTCGACCTGATTAAGTTTTGCTTGGCGCGGATCAGCAATGATTTCTATATCTTGTTGGCAGCACGCTTCGTAACCTTGGCGAGCATCTGACGAGAGTTTTTCAAGAGCCCCTACCTGCACAATAGTAACCTGAACATGTTTTTCTGCCAGAAATGCAGCAATGAAATAGCCATCACCCGCGTTATTGCCACTGCCACAAAAAACCGCAACGCGGCTCGTGCCTCGCCAATGATGCAATAATGAATCAACGCAGGTCTGCGCTGCCCGCTTCATTAACAGCAGCCCAGAAAGTTGATGCTCTTGTATGGCGATGCGATCCAGTTCACGAACCTGACGGGCCGTGTACAATGTGTCGGGTATTTTTTGAAGTTGACTGTCATGCATATTGGATTGCGCGCTACTGACCTTTCATGGGCTAACGATCGGGTTAATAGCTGTCATTATCTAAAAGGTTTTATCTGAGTTCAAAGATTACATCAACCAAGACTAAATTAGTTTCTACGGACATCCGCATCCTATCATCGACAGAAGATCTGTCTGAACAAGCGAGCACTTAGCACGATACCCAGAGCATTATGACTGAAAATTCGACACAAACACTTCCCTACCAAGATCTGAGGCGAAAGATCGATATTTGGAGCCAAAACCTTGGATTCCAGCAAGTAGGTGTTGTCGATACCGATGTTGGTGAACACGAGGGTCACCTCAAGCGCTGGCTAGAGAAAGAATTTCACGGGTCAATGGGCTATATGGCAGCTCACGGTCATAAACGCACTAGGCCAGCAGAGTTGGAGCCCGGGACTTTGCGAATTATTTCTGTACGAATGAACTACCTGCCGGCGGGCACCGAACCGGTGCGCATTCTGGATACATCAGATAAAGCTTATATCGCGCGTTACACGATGGGACGTGATTACCACAAAGTGATTCGGAAAAAATTGGTGAAGCTGTGGAAAGAAATCGAAAACCACCTAAGCGACCAAGCTCTACCCGAGTTCCAGGGCAGAGTATTCACCGATAGCGCACCCGTACTCGAAAAGGCGCTTGCCGAGAAAGCCGGGCTTGGCTGGCTTGGCAAAAATACATTGCTGCTAAATCGAGATGCGGGTTCTTGGTTTTTTCTGGGCGAAATTTTCACTAATTTACCGCTGCCGGTTGATGAGCCTTATGGTACCGACCATTGTGGCACCTGCACGGCTTGTATCGATGTTTGTCCAACCCAGGCAATTATCGCGCCTTATCAGCTAGATGCACGAAAGTGCATTTCTTACCTAACCATCGAACATAAGGGCAGTATTGACCCCGGCTTAAGAAAAGGCATCGGCAATCGCATCTTCGGTTGCGATGATTGTCAGATTTATTGCCCGTGGAATAAATTCGCCCAGCCGACGAGCGAGCCAGATTTTTCGCCTCGACATCATTTAGATCAAAGTGCCTTGGCGGACCTGTTCGTGTGGACTGAAGCAGAATTTTTATCGAAAACCGAAGGCTCTGCCATTCGTCGCACAGGATACGAAGGTTGGCTGCGTAATATCGCCGTCGCGCTCGGCAACGCTGACTATAACTCTGACATCGTCACCCTTCTGCAACAGCGCCGGCATGACGCGTCCGAACTGGTTCGAGAACACATTGATTGGGCACTAACACAACAGATTAAGAAGCGAACGCCATAGCCAGTCAGTTAACGTCCACTCGTTGGGATCAAGGTTTACCACGTCATTGCCGAAGTTAGCTGGCTAATACTCAACTTTTATTCAACAAAACCCAACTAAAGCTTAAAAAACTCAGATCGGTAGTAACGCAGCTCCTCAATGGACTCTCTGATATCGTCAATAGCGCGATGAGCCCCCTTTTTTGAAAAGCCCTCATAGACGTCTGGGCGCCAGCGCACTGCGAGTTCTTTTATCGTACTGACATCGATACTTCTATAATGCAGATACTCTTCAATCTCGTTCATATAGCGATGCAGGAATCGGCGATCCTGACCGATAGTATTGCCGCAGAGAGGCGAGCAGCGGAGGTCAACGTGCTGTTTGATGAAGTCGAGCGTAATTCTCTCGGCCTCGGATTCACTTACACCTTCGACGCGTATCTTTTCCAGCAGACCAGACTCGGTATGATGAGTCATATTCCACTCGTCCATGCTATCAAGCAGCAGCTGCTCTTGAGCGACATAGACGACTGGTCCTTCCTCAATGATATTCAGAGAAGAATCCGTGATGATTGTGGCCATCTCGATGATACGATCGACTTCCGGATTCAACCCCGTCATTTCAAGGTCCATCCAGACCAGGTTTTCAGAATAACTCACTCATAATTCCAGACATATTTTTTCACCCATTATACTAACGAAAAAAAAATTTGCCGTCCGGTAAAATTGCGCTCTCATTGATGTTTCTGCTTCATTTTGCTTCCATCTGCACATCAACTGGTACATGTAGAAGATAAATCGCATGACAAACAAGCCTTTATTATGGCGTGATCACCATTACTGACATAAATTTCTTCTACGCAGTGTCTTAACGTAGAATGCGGCACCATCACCAAAAAGAGTACCGAATCGTGTTACCTTTATTGCTCGAACCCGCCGCACTGGGCAAACATCTTGGCGATGAGAACATTCTAATCATCGACCTTTGCAATACAGAATTATACCAACAGGTCCATTTGCCAGGAGCGATACACGTCACGCCTCAGGAACTTGTCTCCGGTATTGCGCCCGCAGTTGGAAAACTTCCGTCGTTAGCTAGGCTGCAAGCGTTTTTCAATCGCATCGGTTATGACTCAGACAAGCATATTATTGTCTATGACGACGAAGGCGGCGGCTGGGCTGGACGTTTTATATGGACCTTAGACGTTATTGGTCACGACAAGATGTCATATCTAGATGGTGGCATGCACGCTTGGCTAGCCGAAAAATTACCCGTCAGCAATGAGATCAATGAAACAACTCCAACCAACACCAACCTGACTATTGATCATGCTTACATCGCCAGTCAACAAGACATACTCGATAGCTTGGATAAGCACGACACGGACATCTGGGATGCACGTTCGGCACTAGAATATACCGGTCAGCGACAATCGTCCGCCAGATCAGGACACATTCCTGGCGCAATCAATTTGGATTGGATGGATACAATAGACCAGGCACGAAATTTTAGGATCCGTGCCGACATTAAGCAGGTTCTGGCATCACATGGTATCAGCGGCAACAAACCTATCATTACCCATTGCCAAACCCATCATCGCTCTGGTCTCACTTATCTCATTGGCAAGATATTGGGCTTCGACATTCGAGCCTACGATGGCTCCTGGGCAGAGTGGGGCAACGATCCAACCACTCCTATTGAAACGAGCTAACGAAATTGTTTTTAATCCTACAAAAAATCGTCCCTCAACATCTTCTATCTCGTATTGTTGGCTGGGTTGCAAACTGCCGAATAGCATTGATAAAAAATATTTTTATCAATGTGATCATATGGAAATTTGACGTTGATGTATCTGAAGCAGAACGTCAGAAAGCAGAGGAATTCGAAAGCTTTAATGACTTTTTTACCCGCACATTGAAACCAGGTGCACGGCCGATATCCGGCTTATATTGTTCGCCTGCCGATGGGCAAGTATCCGAAGCCGGCCCAGTTAGCGACAATCAGATACTTCAAGCAAAGGGTTTGAGCTATTCCTTAGAAAAACTCTTGGCTAACACGAATGTAGAAGCCTATCGTGACGGCAGCTTTATGACTGTTTACCTTGCGCCAAAAGACTATCACCGAGTTCACTGTCCCATGGATGCAACATTGGTCGATGCGCGTTATGTGCCGGGTAAGCTTTTCTCAGTCAATCAATATACTGCTACCAACCAGCCAGACTTGTTTGCTGACAATGAGCGCTTGGTCATGGAGTTTGTCACCCCACACGGAAAAATGGCGGTAGTCATGGTAGGCGCTATGATTGTCGCTGCGACTCAGCCTGTTTGGCGAGATCAGCCCTATCGTGCCAAGACATTTAAACAAGAAAGCTTCGATGCACCGTTACAATTTAAGCAAGGTGATGAGCTGGGGTTGTTTCAAATGGGATCAACAGCAATTGTTGTTTTAGAGAACGCGGTTCAGTGGCGGCAGGGGACTGGCGCATCACTACGTATGGGCGAGACGATCGTCGAACAAGAATGAATCCCTGTTTGACGACTTCGACATCAAGCAATTGAAAAGGGAAACGTCAGCACTTCTTCGAGACTCTTTGAATTCGTTAGACACATTAACAACCTATCGATACCGACAGCAATGCCGGCGCATTGCGGTAATGAATCCATCGCTGACAACAAACGTCCATCAAGCTGACGCATTGGCTTACCATCTTCTTTTCTTTGCTGGTTATCCTTTGCCGCCCTGCCTACCAACTCGACTGAATCCAACAGCTCATCATAAGCATTAGCAATCTCCAAACCATGCCAATACATTTCAAACCTTAAAGCAACGTTCTCACCGTCTATCTCACAGGTCTTAGCAAGAGCAGCTTGAGACATAGGAAAACCAGTAACAAAGTGAGGTGACACCAAAGTCTTTTCAATACCCTGAGAGAACAGCAAATCTCGAACATCATCAAGCTTCTCGGCACCTTGTGTAGTAGCCAAGTGTTGAACACGCTGTGGAAATTCTCGATTTGCGATGCTTAACAATTCACTAACGCTTGCTCGATGCGGGTTTATGTTAAATCTTGTTTGGAACAGCTGATGATAGTTGACCCGCTTGGGGGCCGACCACGCAACACCAAAACTCGTCGCCAACGTTTCCATCAAGAGTTGCAACTCATCCATCAACTCAGATAGCGATGTATCCGGCCGATACCATTCCAACATAGTGAACTCAGGGTTATGGTGCTTACCCTCTTCCGCCGCTCTAAACGCAGGACAGATCTGATAGATTGGACCAGAACCCGCCGCGAGTAGTCGTTTCATCGCGAACTCTGGTGATGTTTGTAAAAACATTTCGTTCTGATGCGTCGCGACACTCAAACTTTCAATATTCGGGTCTGTCACAGTGTGCGCCGCCAACACTGGCGTTGTAACTTCAACTATTTGCCGAGACAAAAAATACTGCCGGATGAGCGTCAGCATCTGCGCTCTGGCTTGAATCATCTGAAGAGATGCAGCAGGCTCAAAGCTCACGAGCGAAAACAACTTATTGCCAAGACCCGCTTCATGATTCAGCTTAAGATTTTGCGCGACCTTGGTATTCCGCTGTACGCGTATCAATTCGCAAAACTTCGCCAATATTGATAAACAACGGCACCTTTACCACAGCGCCGGTACTCAAGGTTGCAGGTTTGGTGCCTCCCTGGGCTGTGTCTCCCTTCAAGCCGGGGTCCGTATCAACGACTTCGAGCTCAATAAAATTAGGGGCAGCAACACTTATCGGGTTGTCGTTCCAAAGTGTGACGGCATATTGTTCCGTCTCCTTTAGCCATTGCAAAGCTTCACTAACAGCCGCCTTATCAGCACCTAACTGCTCGTAACTGCCATCTGTCTTCATGAAGTGCCAGTACTCACCATCCGAATAGACATATTCCATCTCGTATTCCATCACGTCGGCACCTTCTAAGGATTCGCCGGATTTAAACGTCCGCTCCCATACTCTGCCGTTGATCAGGTTGCGCATTCGCACGCGGTTAAAGGCTTGGCCTTTACCGGGTTTAACAAACTCATTTTCCAAAATTGAACAGGGATCTCCATCCAACATTACTTTGAGACCCGATTTGAATTCATTGGTAGAATAAGATGCCATTTCACTTCTCTTAATAGTGTACAAAACGTCTATGATACCGTTAACCGATGTCAGTTTGCAGGTTCTTTCAACAAATCCAGCGTTAGATCGCGCCTTAGATTCTGATTTAGATCCAGAACAGGCTTCATGGCAAAAAATTGTCAATGAATCAATTCGAGATATCTCAGCGCTATTACAGGCGCTGGGATTACCGGATCAGTCGCATTATTCTAACTTTCCGATTTTAGTACCAGGCCCTTATCTCTCCAGAATTGAAAGAGGTAATCCAAATGACCCGCTGCTTAGGCAAGTAATCAGCACAGTTCAGGAAGTACGGGATGTGCCCGGCTATATTGAACAACCTTTGAACGAGTCCACCTTCGCAAAAACATCAGGTCTGATTCAAAAATATCATGGTCGCGTGCTACTCATTGTAACGGGCAGCTGCGCCATTAACTGTCGATATTGCTTCCGCCGTCATTTTCCTTATCAGGACTTTCAGCCCACCAGTAAGGATTGGCAGCGCATCATTGATGCTCTAATGAACGATACGAGCATCAACGAGGTCATACTGTCGGGCGGCGACCCTCTCATGATGTCAGACAAGCGACTTAAGTGGATTGTTCAGCAAGTCGAGACCATACCCCATATCGATACCATTCGAATTCACTCAAGGCTGCCGGTCGTCATTCCACAGAGGATCACTAAAACACTGATAGAAATACTGGCTGAATCAAGATTGAAAGCCGTTCTTGTCACTCACATTAATCATCCTCAAGAGCTTGATGAAACTGTCTCAAACGCTATGTTAGCCCTGCAAAGGGCCGATGTACTGTTGCTTAACCAAAGCGTGTTGCTGAAGGATGTAAACAACGACGCTGAAATTCTTAGCACCCTGTCAAAACAGTTATTTAAGGCAAATATCCTGCCTTATTATCTACACGCACTCGATCCCGTCGCAGGCGCGGCCCATTTTGATGTATCAGGCAAGGAGGCAGAGGAAATTATGTCTGTCATGAGAGCATCGCTACCGGGTTATCTGGTCCCCAAACTAGTCAAAGAAGTGCCCGGCCAACCCTCTAAGTCACCCTTATAGAGTGCTCTCAACCTATCACCAATTATCGCTGAACAAATTCACAATGGCTCAAATCTGCTATAGTAATCAGGTTGCAAAAGACAATGCTAGTAAATGAGCAATAACAAACCCGTCAGATTGTTGATCCTTGAAGCGTCACAAAACCGAGCTGAAGAGCTTATTGTGTTGTTGCGTACGGCTGGCCGAGCAACACGTGCGCATCAGATAGCATCAACCGAAGATCTTCAAACCCAGCTAAAAGAACAAAAATGGGATCTATTATTGGGCGTGTCTGAAGCCAATGATCTGACCATGGAACACGCCATTGGCATTATCAGAGAGTCAGAAAGAGATATTCCAATTATTCTGATTGCCGAGGGTCGCGATCCTGAATCGATTACGGCGGGATTAAGAATGGGGGCACTGGACGTCGCCCTTGACGATGATGACGAACGACTCACGATGATTATCGAGAGAGAGTTAACCAACCTCTATCATCGTCGTGAAAGACGACAAGCAGAAAAACAAGTCAGAGAGATAGATAGACGAAACCAGCTATTACTCGCAAGCTCTACTGCCGCAATCGGCTATGTGCATGAAGGTATGCATATCTATACCAACAGCACCTACTCAAAAATGTTCGGCTATGAAGGCCCTGATGATTTCGCAGGAATTCCGATCATTGATCTGATCGCTGCATCGAATCAGGGAAAGTTCAAGGCATTTCTAAAATCTTACGATAAGAATGAATCTGAATCAGAAGAATTCATCTGCGTAACCAGCGAAGAAAAGGAGATTACGGCAAGCCTATCTCTATCGCCTGCCACTTACGATGGCGAATCCTGTACCCAAGTGATATTCAAAGTTAGCAGCGATTTAGACCCTGCGTACGAAGAACGTATCAAAGAGCTTTCGAGTCAGGACCTGCTTACGGGGTTGCCAAACCGCTCAGCTCTCATTGAACAGCTTGACGCTGCGGTCGACAAATCAAGTCATGATGGTCAAACCTCTATTCTGATGTATATCAGTATCGACAACTTTGCCCAGTTAAAGACCGAGGCAGGCATATCCAATGCAGATTTGGTACTTGCGGACATAGCCAATCTGGTTGCCGAACTAACCGGTGAAGAACATCTAATTGCTAGATTTGGTGATGATGTATTTGCACTGCTCTACAACAGCAGCGACAAAGATGCTGCTGCACAAATGGCGGAGAATCTACGCGCTAAGGTAGAGGAACACATGTCGGATGTGGCAGATAAATCCTACCAGTCAACCGCCAGTATTGGTTTAGCGTTAGTCTCAGAAAACTCTTCGGGTGCTGAGGATGTGATATCCCGAGCACATAAGGCCTGCGTTTCGGTCGAGAATGGTAACGGCGTCAATTTCTATCAAAACGCTCAAGTGAAAGTTGGCGAAGCAGGCAAGTCCCTTACTTCCGAAAATATCAAGGACATGATTAAGACCGCCATTGAGAACAATGCATTCAAACTCATGTTTCAACCAATCATCAGTTTACACGGTGACGATGACGAACAATTCGAAGTTCTTTTACGTCTCATCGATGAAGAGGAGAATGAGCTTCTGCCTGGGCAATTTCTGGGCCCCGCCGAAGATGCTGGTTTACTTGAGAAGCTCGATCGCTGGGTCATTCTTCAGTCAATAAAAATGCTAGCGGAACATCGCGCGACGGGTAGTAAAGCCAAGCTATTTATTAATCTCACCCATAAATCGATGACCGACGAAACCTTTTTGCCTTGGATGAGTGTTGCACTCAAAGCTGCAAAACTTCCTAGCGACGCCGTCATCCTTCAAATTCACGAAAGCGATGCAACAGCTTATATCAAGCAGGCTGCGAGCTTCACGCAGGGCATGTCGGAACTTCATTGTAAAACCTCCATCAATCATTTTGGCTGCTCTCTAAAGCCAATGACTTTGATGAAACACCTGACACCTGATTTCGTTAAGTTAGACGATTCTTTTGCACAGGAGGTTGATCAGAGCGAAGAGAAGCTCGCCGAGCTGAAGGAAATGGTGACATCACTGCAAGAAACCGGTGTATTAACAGCCATCTCTGGTATCGAAGATCCGATGATTCTCTCAACACTTTGGCAAGCGGGTATTAATTTCATTCAGGGCTACTACTTGTCGCCGCCACTCGAAGATATGGACTATGATTTTGCCTCAGAAGACCTCTGATTGATTACGCAGCCGCTACTTGGCGCGCTTGAACGAGCAGCCTGAAAACTTCGCCTCAGTCGCTGTTGAGACTTTGAGTACCCAATACCACCGCGTCTCGATCACGAATACCCATCAAGTACAAAATGCTATCAAGCCCCATGGTCGATATCGATTGCTTGGCATTCTGCCTAACAATCGGCTTAGCATGAAATGCTATGCCCAAACCGGCGGTCGCGAGCATGAGAAGATCATTTGCACCGTCACCTACCGCAATCACTTGCTCCATCGATATGTTTTCCTGGCTCGCGAGCTCTTTCAATAACTCAGCTTTCATTTCCGCGTCGACAACAGGGTCGATGACTCTGCCGCTCAAGACGCCGTCTTCAATTTCGAGTTCATTGGCATAAACATAGTCTACCCCTAGACGCTGCTGCAGAGCCTTAGCAAAATAGGTGAATCCACCTGAGAGGATCGCGGTTTTGTAGCCAAGCTTGTTCAACATTTCAAAAAGATGTTCGACACCTTCAGTCAATGGCAGCGACTCCGCGACTTGCTGTAAGCACGCCTCATCAAGCCCTTTCAACAAAGCAACACGCTGTCTCAAACTATCAGCAAAATCAATTTCGCCGCGCATGGCACACTCAGTGACCTCGGCCACCTGAGTCCCAACGCCTGCGAGTATCGCAAGCTCATCTATCACTTCAGTCGAAATCAAGGTGGAATCCATATCGAAGGCAATCAGACGACGGTTTCTTCGAAAAATACTGTCTTCCTGCACCGCGATATCGATATCCCATTCGCCACTAACGGTCATCAGCGCTGCGCGAAACTCGGTAGAATCATGGGGCCGACCTTTCAATGAAAATTCGACGCAGGCTTTCACAGAGTCATCGTCAACGACTAGCGGCACACGACCGGATAATCTAACAATCGCATCGATGTTCAAACCATGATTGGCAACGACGCGGCTAACCTCGGCGATATGAGATGCTTTAATTCGGCGAGCGAGTAAGGTGAGAATAAACCTCGATTGTCCCTGCGACTCAACCCAATCATCGTAGCTTTCCTCGAGCACCGCCGAAAACTTCACTTTCACATCGAGTGAAGTGGCGCAGGCTAAAATACGCTCATGAATCGCTTTATCGTCCGCAGGCAGATTAACTAACAAACCGAGGTTTAAGTGGTTATGTATGACGGCTTGACCGATATCGAGAATATCTATGTCGAACTGACCGAGTAGCTCAGTGAAGGAGGCGGTCACACCAGGTCGATCCTCGCCAGATACATTGAGGAGCACTAAATCAGCCACTTTTACATCCTATCGGAAACAAAATAAACATTATCCTTCATCTCATGGACAATGAGAAACACCAATCGGTGAAGCTTCACCATTGGCAGTACACATTTGGGTATACTGACACTCCGCACCGGTAAATTTATTGCTATGGGATCACGTAAAACCAAATTTCGAACGCTTCTGTTTCTCCTGAGTCCATTGCTATTCAGCGCGTTAGTATCCAGTTATCTCATCGTCAGTATTGCCTCTAAAGAACTTCAGTCGCAAGCCAATCGTTTTGGCCAAGGCGTAACGGATCATCTCGCCATCTCTGTTTTAGACCATCTGATAGCAAACGATCGTTTAAGTCTGAATGTCTTGTTAGCGGAGCTAATGAAGAAGGACAATTTTGACTACGCATCGGTTTTGGACAGTAGTGGGAATCTGGTCGCGCAAGCGGGCAGGCGTTCGCCCAATTCGCGAATGTTTTCTCAGCAGGTCACATTCCAAGATTCAGTCATGGGGGCAGTTCAAACCGGGTTCCGCACCGATATGCTTAACTCACGAATCAATGGATTGTTGATCGTGTGCCTATCGGCTCACGCGTTACTCATCGCAATTGTTGGCTTTCTAATCTATTGCTACGGAGATTTGATCTATCTGTTGGTTGCGCTGAAGCACTCAGTTACCACAAAAAAAACACCAAGTTCTACGGCCGAGAAAGTCTTTGACGAGCCGGCTATGGAACGCACGTTTTTGGTATTGAAATTACGCCCAGCGAGATTGTTAGCGAAAAATTTGCCGAAGATTCGTCAAGCCATTTCACTTTACGGAGGCCGCGTTGAGCAAGTTGGAGACGATCTGTTAGTTACATTTGATCAAGCCAATCAACTCTTTCAAGCCGTTTGCTCTGGACTACTTACAATTGAGTTATTCAGCAATTCAAATATTCAAATCAAAGCTGCGTTGCATCAAGCAAGAGACGTCAAAGACAATGAAGCTGTCGAAAAAGCAAGAAAACATACCAGCTATCTGGCATCGATGGCCGAACAAAGCTTTCTTACCAGTAAACAAGTCGCAACTCTTCTACAGACAGCTGACAAAAAATCAGACGCTGAAAAATACCAACTTACAGACTTTCACAGCACAATGACGCCAGATGGCGAAGTTTATATGATCACTGGGCTTGAAAATCAGGCCTTGATCAAAGCACAGGCACTCACCCTCAATGATCAATCCTTGTAGCCGTTAAAGTATCTTGACAACCCTATTCAGCTAATTATTGAAGTAAGCACTTTTCACTGAAATAAGTACCGCAACAAACGTTGAAAAAACACAGCAAGATCATCGTCAGACAATCTCACTTATATTTTGTGTGCCCTATTGCGCTCGTTCAAGTTTGACAGCGTCAACTTTTTGGAAGCCGCGAGGCAATTTCAAACCGCGACGCGCGCGCTCACCCTGATAATGTTCAAGGTCTGCGATCTTTAGACTGAGGTGCCGTTTGCCAGAATAAACAATGATGGTATCGACCTCAGAGAAAACCAAGACGAAGCTCATCATTTCCAAACGCTCAGCAACACGAGCCTTCGGTATGTTCATCATTTTCACACCCTTACCCCGCCCTAGGACAGGCAGTTCGGAGAGAGGAAAGATCAACATTCGACCTTCATTGCTAATCGACGCCACGTACTCATGCTTTATATCTGTCACCAGACAGGGTTGATTGGTTATACCTCCCTTGGGCACCGACATGAGTGACTTGCCAGCCTTGTTCTTGGTGATCATGTCAGCAACCGTGGTAACAAATCCGTAACCCGCATCACTAGAGACAAGATATTGCTGATCTAGTTCGCCCGTCACCAACCCAGTAAAGCTTGCGCCCGGTGCTGGCTTTACTCGACCAGACAAGGGTTCTCCTTGACCACGTGCTGAGGGTAATGTGTGACAGGCTATTGCGTAAGCTCTACCTGCTGAATCCAAGAAAACGGCATCTTGATTAGATTTAGCCGGAGATGCGACCAAGAACCCATCACCGGAGCGGTAGTTAAGCTCCGTCGCGTCAACATCCTGCCCTTTTGCGGCGCGAATCCAGCCTTTCTCTGACAGCACAACTGTAATAGCTTCTGTGGATATGAGATCTTTCTCTTTAAAGGCTGCCGATTCTTCACGCTGCACGATAGGAGAGCGTCGCTCATCACCAAAGGCCGCAGCATCTGCCATGATTTCTTTCTTGATGAGAGTTTTCAGTCGGGCCTTTGAGTTGATGGTTTTTTCTATATCGGCTCTTTCAAGGTTTAACTCATCCTGTTCACCCTTGATTTTGATCTCTTCCAATTTTGCCAGTTGACGCAACCGCAGATCCAAAATCGCATCAGCTTGGATTTCTGAAATCTTGTAACTCTCGATCAATGCTTGTTTCGGTTTATCTTCGGTGCGAACAATCCGAATGACTTCATCAATATTTAGGTAGGCGACCATTAAGCCTTCTAAAATATGCAGTCGATCAAGAATTTTCTGCAATCTAAAGTTAAGGCGTTTTAGTACAGTCTCTGTCCTAAATGTTAACCACTCATTGAGCAACTCAGCTAGCGGCTTAACTGCCGGTCTTCCGTCGAGACCAATCAGATTGAAATTTACCCGATGGCTACGCTCAAGATCAGTTGAGGCGAACAGGTGGCCCATCAACCCTTCAAGGTCAATTCTATTTGATCTTGGCACGACAACGATTCGAGTCGGGTTTTCGTGATCTGACTCATCACGAAGGTCGACTACCATCGGTAATTTTTTTGCCTGCATCTGAGCCGCGATCTGTTCAAGAATTTTTGTGCCCGATACTTGAAACGGCAAAGCTGTGATAACGATTTCGCCGTCTTCGATCTCATAGACTGCTCGAGTTTTTACCGAACCTTTACCCGTTTCATAAATCTGCTGTATGTCTTCCCGACTAGAAATGATTTCTGCTTCGGTGGGGAAATCCGGCCCTTGAATATGTTCTAAAAGTTCTTTAGTGGTCGTCTTAGGCTTGTCTAACAACCTTATACAGGCGCTAGCGACTTCATTTAGATTATGCGGAGGAATATCCGTCGCCATACCAACGGCAATACCGGCACCACCATTGAGTAATATGTTTGGTAGCCTTGAGGGTAAATTTACCGGCTCTTCCCGAGTACCATCGAAATTAGGAATCCAATCAACCGTGCCTTGCGCCAACTCACCTAACAACACTTCTGCATATCGGGTTAACTTTGACTCTGTGTATCGCATTGCCGCAAAAGACTTTGGATCATCCGGAGCACCCCAGTTACCTTGACCATCGACAAGGGGATATCGGTAAGTGAAAGACTGCGCCATCAACACCATTGCTTCGTAACTGGCGGAATCACCATGTGGATGAAATTTACCAATGACATCACCAACAGTCCTCGCAGACTTCGCGTATTTCGCATCCGCTGTAAGTCGCAATTCTGACATTGCGTAGACAATACGGCGCTGCACCGGTTTTAAACCGTCACCGATGAAAGGCAAGGCTCTATCATTAATCACGTACATGGCGTAATTAAGATAGGCACTTTCTGTATACTGCTTCAGCGAAATTGTTTCTATATCACCAGTATTTGTCGATTCACTCATATTTCATTTTTCCAATCGGCAATCGTTCAAACGAATGCGCTCTTGTTTTACTTTTATACAATCTCGGCCTGATCACCGTTCTTCTCTAGCCAGATCTTTCTGTCACCGCTGCGCTTTTTGGCTAGCAACATATCTAACATTTCCGTCGCCTCCAGCGTTGAATCAACTGTTAGCTGCACCAGCCGCCGCGTATCTTCTGCCATCGCAGTTTCACGAAGCTGTAATGGGTTCATTTCACCTAGACCCTTAAAACGCTGCACACTGACTTTGCCTTTCTTCTTTTCTGCTGCAATCAAATCCAATATACCCTGACGCTCCGATTCATCGAGCGCGTAGAAAACCTCTTTGCCAACGTCGATTCTGTATAGCGGTGGCATGGCCACATACACATGACCGTGTTTCACTAACAATGGGAAATGACGCAAGAACAAGGCTATAAGTAAGGACGCGATATGCAGACCGTCGCTATCGGCATCGGCTAGAATACAAACTTTGCCGTAGCGAAGTCCTTCGAGATCGGTACATTCAGGATCAATGCCGAGCGCTACCGAAATATCATGCACTTCCTGGGAAGCAAGGATTTGGCTCGAATCAACTTCCCAAGTATTTAGAATTTTGCCACGCAGAGGCATAATCGCTTGAGTTTGACGATTGCGCGCTTGCTTGGCACTACCGCCAGCGGAATCACCCTCAACAAGAAAGAGCTCACCCTGCATTGCATCTTGGCAAGAACAATCCGCGAGCTTTCCTGGCAATGCAGGGCCAGCGGTAACCTTTTTTCGGACGACCTTTTTGCCGGCACGAAGACGGGCTTGCGCATTGTTGATGGCAAATTCAGCAAGCGCTTCAGCTTCTTTCGTGTGTTCATTTAGCCAAAGGCTGAAACTATCTTTTGCGACGCCAGATATGAAGGTCACAGCCTGCCTTGAATTTAACCGTTCTTTCGTCTGCCCCGAAAATTGCGGGTCTAACATCTTGGCTGAAACAACATAACTACAGCGGTCCCAGATGTCCTCTCCGGAAAGTTTTATACCCCTTGGAATGAGGTTTCTAAACTCACAAAATTCTCGAAGCGCTTCCAGCAAACCCGTCCTAAGGCCGTTCACGTGAGTGCCGCCCTGCGTCGTCGGAATCAAGTTTACGTAACTTTCTGTGATCTGATCGCCGCCTTCGGGTAGCCACTGCACAGCCCAATCGACTGCTTCGTCATTGCCCGCCATGGAACCGACAAATGGCTCCTCCGGAAGTACAGTAAAACCCTCTAATGAAGCTCCTAAATAATCTTTTAGGCCGTCTTCAAAATACCATTCGTATTCACTTTCTTCTGCTTTTGCCGCCGTATCATTGGTAAAGATCACGCGCAAACCAGGACACAACACCGCTTTTGCTCTCAGCAGATGGATCAACCGTGAAACGGAAAACTTAGCTGAATCAAAATATTTGGGGTCAGGCTTGAAGTTGATTAATGTACCTGTATTACGTTTACCTACCTTGTCTTTAACCGAAAGTTCTTTGGCTTTCTTGCCATCCTTGAAGGCCATGTGATGGAGATTGCCGTCGCGCTTTATGTAGACTTCAAACTGCTCTGACAGAGCATTAACCACGGACACACCCACGCCGTGTAAGCCACCGGAAAACCGATAGTTATCGCTATTAAATTTTGCGCCGGAATGAAGCTTGGTCAGAATTAATTCAACACCCGACACTTTTTCTTTCTTGTGGATGTCAACTGGCATACCTCGGCCGTTGTCTCCAACCGACATAGACCCATCTTTTCTTAAGGTCACCCTAATCTCTGTCGCAAAGCCTTCGAGGGCCTCATCAACACTGTTATCGATTACCTCTTGGGCTAAATGATTCGGTCGAGTTGTATCGGTATACATACCTGGCCGCTTCTTAACTGGGTCCAGCCCCTCTAGGACTTCAATGGAATCAGCTTTATAGGTCTTCGCCATAATGCGTTGCTTCTAATCTAAGTGTTTCAAATAGTGGGATACGATTGAGCGATAACAAAAAATTAAAGGAAATCGTCAGCCAAAAGGACCTGATGATGATTGCCTCAAATTTGTTCGTCGTGGACTGCGGCAAACAACACCGTGAATCAGTTCCCCACGCTCAACCTTGCTTTCGTGGCAGAAAATTATAACCTCTCTGCTCTCGCAAAAGAGACAATTTTCTAAAGTATTTGAAAGGTAATTGTCTAGAAGACTGGAATTTTTTCTAAGCTATGTCCGTTTTCAAAACAGTATTTTAAGAGCTCCCCAAAATACTTGTTTATCTGCGACTTCTCATCTGGCTGGAACATATTTTGGTTCGGTGTTCGATAACGGTACTTGAAGTTCCGATGCCGCTCAAAACTAATCACCTCTGCTGAACATATGTCATGGTATACCCTAACCTGCAGGGTTGGCCACTTAACCCAAGGCTTATCCTCGACATCGGAAACGTTGACTTTCAGCATGGTGGTGTAGGGGCAACGCTCTTCGATCTCAATCGTGACGATTGCGCCATCATTGGTTTCACCTCGCACCACGTCGGGCAATGCTTTAGCTGCTGGTTCCATCGACAAGCGGTTCGTGTCAGTCACAGACTCACCCGCCAATCCGCGCTCACCTAGGTTCGACTTCTGCGCCAATTTCTCAACACCAAACTCTACCTGCTCATCTTGACTCATGCGCGGAAATAATCGATACAAGCGAATGTAATTTGCATCACACTCAGCCATATCAGAGGCAAGGTCTGGGATGTATCGTCGTCGCTTATCCATCTATTTCGTTAACTCTACTTTCTACTTATAATTGACATCAGCATTTTCTGCTTTGTCTTTACCACGTCTGTCAAATCAGCCTACCACAAATTATCACTTTCTTGACTCTCGCGATTCCTAAGTCGCGCAACCCTCGGTCAGCTGAAGGTATTGGTGCGGTGATTAAAAAATCACCTAAACGGTATATTAGTCACTACGTTAAAACTGGCGCAACAACACTTCGTTTATTGCAGATGTGGCAAAATCAGTTGTTCAACCCGATCCAGCGCACCCCTATTCGCCTGCATAACCTGCTCCGCGGCCTCTGACATTTGTTGATGCAACCTTGGGTTAAGTTCGATTTCGCGCCAATCTGCCGCTAACTCGCTCGGCTGCGTTATCTTCATTGCACCGCCTTCAACGAACTGCTCAGCGATATCCTTAATGTTTCTTAAATAACCACCCATTAGCATCGGCATACCGAAATGCGCAGGCTCCATTGGGTTATGCCCACCCACATCTACCAAGCTTCCGCCAACAAAAGCACTGTTAACGATACTGTAGAAATACAACAATTCGCCTAAGGTATCGATTAGATACACTTTCGTTTCGGGCAGTATATCTTGGCAAACAGAATGACGTTGGACAGGCAACTGCGCCTGCTCGCACAAAGCGAAAACCGCGTCTGCACGGGCTGGATGGCGCGGCGCGAGCACCAATATATAGTCTTCGCTGAGCCCCATTTCTTTGAAGGCAAGCAGCACAGCGTCCTCTTCTCCCTTGTGGGTGCTGGCCGCGAGTAAAACAGATCGACCCTTAAACTTCTCGTGTAGTGATGCTCTGCGTGCGGCAAGATCCTCTGGTAATTGCAGGTCAAACTTTACGCTACCGGTTACATGTAAGCCTTGCGATGAAACACCGAGTCGTTTGAATCGCTCGCCTTGCAAAGCGCTTTGCGCACATACACAGGTCAGCTGATTGAACATCGGTCGACTTAGCATGCCGATACGCGCATAACCAATTGCAGACTTTTCTGACAATCGTCCATTAACCAGTATGCTAGGAATATTCTGTTGAGACACCTGATGCAGCATATTTGGCCACAGCTCTGTATCCACGATGATCAAAGCCTTTGGTTGAGTGCGAGCCAGAAACCGCGATACAGCAACCGGCAAATCGTAAGGCGCATAGGCATTGGTCACAGACCCACCGCAGTGAGTTAAAAGCAAAGACTCAACACGCTCTCTTCCCGTTGGCGTCATATTCGTTACAATCACCGCATGGCCTAAAGTAACCAATCGCTTCACCAAGGGCACGATAGCAATCGTTTCTCCAGCTGAAACCGCATGCACCCATATTGGCCTGTCATGCCGAACCGGCACAGCACCAAATCGATGGGATAGATCGTCCGCATAACCGGGTTCTCGGCGAGAACGCCAATACACCCTGAACAAGACAAAAGGTGTCAGACAATAAAATAGTAGGCTGTACAAGAAACGAATAATGGGGTGTTCCAATCAGTTAAGGTTCATTTTACAAGCCATCAGAATATAAGGAATTTACAACGCAAACCAGCGGCACAATATTGATATACTTAACTATCTTGCAATTCAGCGGGCACATCTGACTATTCGGTCATATTCCTGCACGATTTCTTGAGTCGCCGAATTACCGAGGCGACACTTTAAAGAAACTGATGGAGTGCAAGCCAAGACACGTTATTAGGTACTGAACGACGTGGCTAATGAAGCTTTTAACACTGCAATACACATTGGTCGAGTCACCCCGGAGAGACACCAAACAATATGACGCAACATTCTGCACAGATTGCCATCATCGGCGGCGGTATTTCGGGTCTATGGCTACTCAACAGCTTGCGAAACGCAGGCTACGATGCAGTATTGTTCGAGAAAAATACATTAGGTTCACAACAGACTTTTGCCTCTCAAGGCATGATACATGGCGGTATTAAATACGCGCTGGGCGGTTTTACCACGCCTGCTTCAGAAACAATCGCTGACATGCCAAGCGTCTGGCGAAACTGTATCGCCGGTCAAGGACCGGTCGACCTGAAAAACTTAAACCTGTTGTCAGAGGACTATTATTTATTTTCTGACGGTTCACTTTCCTCAAAAGTCACCGGCTTTTTTGCCAGCAAATCCCTGCGCGGAAGAATCAACGCCCTGTCTCGAACCGATTACCCGGAGGTTTTTGCCAACAGAGAGTTCAATGGTTCGCTTTATCAGCTACAGGATATCGTGATTGATACACCGGCTTTAATCAGCAAACTCTCGCAGCAGCAGACTAACTATATTTATCACGCAGAGCCTCAGGTCGTTACCGATAATGGTGAGGTATCCTATCTGCAACTACCGCGGGACCAATCATTAAAGGCAGACCGCTACATCTTTGCTGCCGGTGCTGGAAATGCGCCCTTGCTGTCAGGTACTGCACTCGAAAAATCCCAAATGCAAACGCGGCCCCTACAGCAGGTTATGTTGAAAGGTCAGCTGCCATCAATCTACGCGCACGCCGTCAGCCTCAAGACAGTCGCCAAACCACGCATCACCTTTAGCACCCATCCCGCATTAGATGGTGACAAGGTCTGGTATCTCGGTGGCAACCTCGCTGAACAGGGCGTTGGCATGACAGCCGGCAAGTTAATTGATTTTGCTCAGCGCGAACTGAGAGATTTGCTGCCTTGGATAGATTTGACCAACGCCGAATGGGCAACCTTGAATATTGATAGAGCAGAGCCTGCTCAGAAGGAAAATAATCGACCAGATCATCCGTTTCTTAAATGCGCAGGCAACTGTTTGGTCGCGTGGCCAACCAAACTGACCTTGGTGCCCATGCTGGCTGATATGGTCCTTGATGAACTGACGGGACCAAATACGACGCTGGTGCCGCAGGCTCAACAAGGCAGTTACCCAGACTTACCGTTGGCACAGATCGCTAAAACGCCGTGGGAGAATAGCTTTGGTTAGCGCAGATTTTATTAGCGTAGAACAGCGACGGCAACTTGGTGCAACTGATCTTTACTTATCACCGATTGGTTTAGGAACTGTGAAGTTTGGGCGGACCACAGGACTTAACTACCCGAATGAGTTTACATTGCCGAATGAGTCTACACTCGACAAACTACTTTATCTGGCAGAATCATTGGGTATAAACCTACTCGACACTGCGCCTGCTTATGGCGTAAGCGAGCAACGTTTAGGTTCTTTACTTGCGTCACGAAAAGACAAATTTATAGTCAGTACCAAAGTAGGGGAATACCACATCAATGGACAATCCCACTATGACTTTAGCGCTAAGAGCACGCGCACTAGCATTGAAAATAGCCTCAAAGCACTGCGCCGTTCTGAATTAGATCTCGTCATGGTTCATAGCGACGGCGCTGATGCAGACATCATCACAAAGTCAGATGTTCTGCAGACGCTGCAACAATACAAAGAAAAAGGCTTAGTTCGGTATATCGGCTTCTCTGGAAAAACGGTCGCCGGAAGTCTTTTAGCAATCGAGCAGGTGGATGCATTTATGGTCACTCTAAATCGGCAAGACAGCTCCCAATTAGAATTGCTCAAGATTGCAAAGGATAGGAACAAAGGTATCTTAATTAAGAAGGCTTTCGCCAGCGGGCACGCTGCGAACAATGACGCATTGGACTATGTGGTAAATTACCCTGGCGTCACAAGTGCAATCGTCGGCACCATCAACCCAGAACATCTACGCGCGAATGTTTCCGCACTGACGCTTTAAGCTAGATCGCATAGCACTACAAACGCTTAATTTTCTCAGCAAGACTGGTCGTCGATAACCCATCAACTAATTTTAGAACCTTCACATCGCCGCCGTAGCCGCGAACAATGTCAGCACCAACCACTTGATCAATACCATAATCACCACCCTTCACCAGCACGTCGGGCTTTAGCGTCGCGAGCAATGCTTCAGGCGTATCGCCACTAAACGATAACACCCAATCGACCGACGCCAAGCCGGCTAGCATCGTCAAGCGGCGGTCCAAAGCATTAATAGGTCGCCCTTCTCCCTTTAGTTTGTGCACGCTGTGATCATCGTTAATTGCAACAATCAGTCGGTCACCTTCCTGCTTGGCTTCCTTCAAATAGTCAACGTGTCCCGCATGCAAAATATCGAAACAGCCATTAGTAAAGACCACTTTTTCACCACGAGACCTAGCCTCATCCACGGCAATGTGAAGCTGTTCCTCACTCATGACACCTTGATTACCGCTCACTTCATCCACCGCGAGACGCAGCTCTGGTCCACTGACGCTGTCTGTACCCAGACGCCCAACTACAATTCCCGCCGCAATATTTGACAGCATCATTGCGTCAATCAGCGTCATGCCCGCTGCGAGCGCTGTTGCCAAAACGGCAATCACCGTGTCGCCAGCGCCACTAACATCGTAGACATCTCGGTTTTGCGCAGGCAAATGATGCGCCTGCTGACCTTTTTGAACCAATGTCATGCCTTCGGACCCACGCGTAATCAACATTGCCTCAAAGCCTAAATTCGACATCATTGTCTGACACTTATTGACCATTTCAGCTTCGGTCTGCCACTGTCCTACCGCCGATACAAACTCTTTTTGGTTGGGTTTAACAAGCGTTGCACCCGCGTAAGCTGCGAAGTCTTTGAATTTTGGGTCGACCAGCACGGGCTTAGCTTGGGCCCTAGCCGCCTCAATAAACGCTGCCGGAGAGGCAAGTACACCCTTATCGTAATCAGACAGTACAACAACATCGCTGCTATTGATGCCAGTATCAAGTCGCGAACTAAAATGTGATGCGGCAATATCTTGCACCTTTTCAAAGTCAGCCCTGACGAGCTGCTGCTTACGGCTTACAATTCGATATTTAGTGATCGTCGGCAGGTCTGGAAAGGTCTTTAGAAGATCTTGTATACCTGCGGTGGCGAGCTTCGAACTGATAATTCGACCGGAATCATCATCGCCAATAGCACCAACCAAACTCGCTTGCGCCCCCAGAGCGGCGACATTAAGCGCAACATTTGCCGCCCCACCCAGCCGCTCTTCTGTTTCGCTGATATCGACCACAGGAATAGGTGCTTCAGCCGAAATCCGATTGGTTGAACCGTGCCAGTACCTGTCCAGCATAGTATCGCCAACGGTGAGCACACGGGCACCATCAAATCTGGGGGATGCTATTTTTGAATTCATGCACTACTCGTCGCTATTGTTGAACCTGCTGTTGGCTCAATCATGTTGGTGGTATTGGCCCTATGGGTAGCGCAGATAGAATGCGCTCAAACATAGCCGTCATAACTAGATCATATCACTACAACGCGTTATTTAAATCTATCGCTGTTTGGCGTAACGGAACTATGTCGGTAAACTACTAATCCCCCATTAAGCTATATCTTGTGATTAATTCAACACGACTATTAACCCTTGCGCACTTGCATCCAAAATTCTGGGGTACTTGGATACTTTGGCTTGTTATGCGAGCGATAACGCTTCTGCCCTATGATTGGCAGATTGCTTTAGGTGGGTGGATTGGCAAGCTTGGATTACTGTTTGCGAAGAAGCGTCGCCACACCGTCGAAGTAAACATCGATTTATGTTTTTCATGGTTGAATCATCAGCAACGCATTCAACTGATTGAAGATACATTCCGCTCAACGGGTATCGGAGTTATTGAAACCGCTTACGCTTGGTTCAATGACCCTCATCAACTGCTTCACCGCACCACAATCGAAGGTGTCGAACACCTGAGGCACGCACTCTCCGAGGGTAAGGGCGTGATCCTAATGGGTATGCATCTGTCGACTTTAGATTTATGTGGCGCACTCTTATCGACCCATGTCCCTTTTGACATCATGTATCGTCGCGATAGGAATGACCTGTCGGAAGCGATTATGACAAATGGCCGAGCGAAGAACTTTCCGAGTGCTTTAGAGCGTGACGACATTAGAGGTGTCTTAAGAAGTTTGAAGGCTGGACGCGCTGTTTGGTACGGACCGGATCACGACTATGGCCCTAGGCACTCTGTGTTTGCACCATTCTTTGGCGTCGACGCTGCGTCGATTACCGCAACCGCGCGCCTTGCTAGGATTAGCGGTTCACCAGTAATTGCGTTCTCCCATTATAGGGATAAGCACAATCGCTATACCTTGCGACTATCACCGCCTTTGACTGGCTTTCCGACCGACGATGATCGCGCTGATGCAACTAAAATTAATCGCCAAATTGAAAAGGCAATACAGAAAGCACCTGAACAATATTGGTGGTCACATAGACGATTTAAAACACAGCCTGCAGGGCGCGAACAACCTTATTAGAAAATAGCCAGCGTTCAATTAAGTGCTGATAAAACCCACTTAAAGCACCTTGATATCAAAATTTTCAATGAGAGCATTGGTGAGATGTTGCGTAGAATAAACCGCCGCGACTCTTTCGGCACCCAAGCGGCCTAATACTTCTCGGTCATCAACCGAACATGTCTTTATATAGATTAGCTTATTCGCTAACTCTTCAACGCTTCCATTTTCAAACACCAATCCAGCATCAGCAACAACTTCCGCTGGACCCGGAGCGTTTGTCGATATCACAGGCACCTTAGCTTGCATGGCTTCAAGTAAAACAATACCGAAGGCTTCGGCCTCACCGGAAGATAAGACGAAAACATCGAAAGCGGATACTAAATTTGCTGCATCACTCACGTAGCCAAGCAACTTTAGCTTGTTATCCAGACCGAGTTCGCTCTTTAACGATTCCAGCATCTCTCGCTCGGGTCCTTCACCTATGATGACCAACCGTCCTAATTCTTGTGAAGAAGTCGCGAAAGCCTGAAGTAGCAGTGAGAAATTTTTCTTTTTTACTAATCGACCAATACTGCCGACGATAAAATCATCAGGGTGCAAGCCCAATCGCTGTCTGGCCTCGAGTTTTGACAATATTTGGAAATCATTTCTATCGATTATGTTTGGTAGCACGATGACAGGATTGACGGCTTTCACTTTCATCAATTCGACTTCTAGATCTGACGCGACTGATTTGGACACACCCGCCAGCACCATTTTTTTTCCAAAGATTCCAATGAATAATCGGCGACTCAGTCGGTTAAGAAGTTTGTGTTCGTGCGCGATGCCAAGTAACTGACGAAAAGCAAACTGCCGATCGAGCAAGCAGGCAAGATAAATTGCCTTGTAGCGATGCGCCACAACAAAATCATAACTTTCAGCGCCGCAAATTTTTCTCAGATCTCTTAGTGAAGCGAGCTTTAAGCCACTGAGCTCGCGGCTAGAATAGTTTAAGAAAATAACTTCACCCTCAATCTGAGCGGCGATTGACGCATCCTCAGGTCCCGACAGAAATACCGTCGTGACTCGCGCAGGTTTAAGGGCGTCGGCGTATTGTCTACAGATGTGAACAAAGGGACCTTTATATCCGTGACAGATTTGTAGCACAGGTTGATTCGTCATTGAACTTTTCGCTGTACGTCAATTTGTAGCATGATTAGCTTTGATACATCGAACAAAAAATAGCGAACACAAAACTGATTTTTTCTTGAAAACAGCATCAAAAATCTAGCGGCTTAACTGTCGTAGGTTTCAGGTAATAATTTTTGAAACCGTGCGAACACATTCGGGTCATTTTCCCAGTTGCGCATAAACCGGTTGATATCACGATTAAAAGCTCTTTCAAATTGCTTCTCGTTTTTATGTTCGCGCATTGCATCGAGGTCAATAATAATTGGCCCCTCTTGCGCCATGAGAAAATTAGTGGCCTTCAAATCACCATGTGAAATTTTACTTTCAGACAAACCAACTAAAATAGTCGCAAGCGCCTCAACTTCACCATTAAAGTGGTTCCGATTCGACAAACAGGTCAAAGCATCAGGACCTTCGACAAATTCGGTAATAAGATAAGCCGTACGCCGAAAAGGGCCAATTCTTCGCTCCATCAAGGCAACGGGAGTCAGCGAAGGTATGCCAAGAAACTCCATATGAAACGCATTGGTCCACGATTTTGACGCCCGGGTTTTACTTACAGCTCGACGCACGCCATGCCAAAAATCTTTGATGTTATAACGTTTAACAACAAATTCTCTTCCGGACAATTTAACTTGTGCGACGGTGGCTGTATTACCCTGCTTAAGAAGCTTCCCCTTAGAAATATAGTTATCAATATTTTCAAGCAACTCTTTAAATTCTTCGTCATAGCACTCGCGCTCACAAACAAGAAACTGAAAAAAACTTGAACGGCAAATGAAGCGGGTACAGTCACGGTAGGTTTTTTCAAGAAAACTTTTTTTCCTCGAGTCGCGACTATGAGAAATTTGCTCTCGCAATCGAACAATCCTATCAGGGTCAGGCTTCCACAATCGAATAGCTTCATAGGCAGGTAGCACGATGGGGACAAGCTCATCGTACTTTGGAAAGAGCTGCGCGAAGAACCAGCTAAGATTTTCTAAGCTCAGGCTCGTCGCCAGCGGTGGATCAGATTTTCTAACAACGGCCCCTCCGTCTATCGTGTAGATTCGACTTTCGCTCATTAAAAAGTTATCGAGATGAATATCCGTCTGCACAACGCCTTGATTGTGCAATCGGGCGATAATGATCATTGCGCGGGTCAACACGTCAACGCGCTCGGCGTCTTCGTGTGCTGTGTTCCACTTCGCTTCGAGGCTAACGGAGTCATAAAGAAACTGAAACCCAAGCACGACGCCATCGCCGTCGAGAAATTGAGCCTCAAACAAAAGTTCGGGGCTCCGGACGCCTGCAGCGGCAATCAGATTTATGCCACTCTTGTCTTTTTCCGAATAGCGAGCGGCTGTCTTACCTAGAAAAATTTTGGCCAGCACGTCACCGCCTTTGTACTTAGCTCTGGCGACAATTCTTTTCCCTGGTAGCAGTCTGAAAATTTCAACAATCGTCATCGAGACGGTATCACCGTCAACTAACTGCAATCTCAACTCGAAAGGAATCGCAATCTCCCGCTTCGCTTCAATCAAGTGTTTGGAATTTACTACCGCCATTTGCTCCGACCTAAAAAATCATTTCCTTGCTCTTTCGACTTGTACAACATTTCAATCTAGTCGATTTAGTGAGCACATCCTACGGCCCTTTAAATGGGACCCGTTATAGCTGAATGTACAATAAACCACGAGCATAGCGCATTAGGGTCTGATCCCCCAACTGGCCAATTCTAAAAAAGTTTCCGAAAATATGCTTGAATCAAGCTCTAGTGGTGATCGACAGCTCAGTTAACCGTTGATTATCCATACCGTGATCTTTGCGGTACAAACTTTCTGCTCTTGAGAGCACCTGTGACCAAAAATCCGAATCTTCTCTAAGCGTCTGCCTCAAGGACTTACCACTATAGATCTTTACAAATCGATAGATGTCGTTGCGTGTTAGCCCAAAATCTATCGCGGAAAAAAGTAATCCACTGACGTCCTTGACACGCCATCGCTGCGGCGTATTCGCTCTGATTTGAGCTCTATGCAAGTCAATTAGATATAGCAAAGGCGAATCATGATTGAACGTGTCCATATCCATCAAAAAATGGCATATGTAGAAATCTCGATGATTAACGCCACCGGTATGTAGCGTCCTTGAAGTATTCGCAATCTGCGTCACGAGTCTTCTGCGTAGTGGCGTGGAAATTTGGCCATCTTTCGCCAACTCTTCCAAACTCCTAGTATTCTCAAGCGAACGTGTAATAAGACAAGAGTGGATGGTGGCCGGATTATTTCCCTCAGCTGCATACGCTACTGCTGTCAAAGTCCGAACGCCTAACACTTCAACTTTTCTAATAGCGAGCAGTTCATTGCGCGCGCCAAGCACGGGTAATCGAAGTTGTAACAGGTTTTTAATAATTTCTTTCCAGCCGGCGCCGAGATGCAGCTTTAAAAAATAAGCACGATCGCCAACATAAAACTTCAGCGTTCGGCGAGACTCCACCTCGCGAAAAATCTCACCTTGCAAACCCATGCAGTCCTGCAGCAGATTAACTTCAGTCAACGCCGGTTCGAGCTCTTTTTCGAACAGTTTTAGCATTGCGATACCGTCTCTGTAATAACATCGACCGCCCTATCGGGCATGCTATAAATGTCCGCGTAGGCTCCAAACCGCTGACCGTTTTCACGCCACTGGGTCTTCTCATTAGAGACCAACATTTGTAGGAGCATTTGGTCAAATTCTTCCTGTGAAAATGGTGCACTGAGGACTTTGCCGGCATCCGCTTGGTTTACATAATGGGCGTAGCCACAGACATCCGATACCAACACTGGAAGTCCAGCGATCATCGCTTCTAAAATTACTGTACCTGTATTTTCTGCATACGCAGGGTGAACCAGCAAATCGGCGCCGAACAAAAATCTCGGAATATCGGATCTACCCTCACTATAAATGGTCACATGCTTCTCAAGTCCCAGTTTGGCTGCCTGCCGCAAAAAGGGCGCAGGATTATCTTGACCCACAACAACCAATTGCGTTCGCTCACGTAACTCGACCGGCAAACTTTTCAAGCCATCAATAGCTCTATCAACACCTTTCGTGATGAATCCCGAACCAATCATCAACAGCAGCTGTTGATCCTCATCAATGCCAAACTCCTGCCGCAAAGATGCACGCAATTCATCTTGATCCGCAAGATTTCGACGATCCGCAGCGATACCCGGCGGTAGAAGGTGAAAACGACTTTGCGGAGTGTCGTAATATTTCTGAAAAAGTGGCAACTGAACCTCGGAAATCATCAGTATCCGCGTCGCCGCACTTTTATCGAAAACCGCTTTCTCAAAACGTGCGAAGTGTTTATAGCGAGGCAGTAGACGATAGAAAAAGCTTCTCTGATTACGGGCTTTATCTTCATAACACGCATCGGCTGCATAATAGACATCTAGTCCGGGCATCTTATTGAATCCAACAACAGCCGAAACCGGTTGCGTTTGGAGATGCCTGTTTATCCATTCAGAGAAACGCCCGTATTTGCGATGATTAGTCAGGGCGGTCACCGGCACCACGACAAGTTCGAAACCGTCAGGGATATCGCCATCCCAAGAAAGTGTGTAGACGCGAATTTTAAAACCTCTGGCCTGACAGATTTTTGCAACGCGAAGAAAGTCTCGCTGCAAGCCACCAAACGGAAAATACTTGAACAAGGCAAACGCCAATGTACCGATATTTGGCGAGGGTTGACCTCGTACACCGACAGACTCAATAATCCTTGCCGCTTCATTAGCGAGAGAATAGATATTTGCTGTCTCTGCAAACCGACGACCGTTACGCTGCCACTCTTGCCGGCGGTCCGATTGCATCAACAAAAGTAATTTTTTATTTAGCTCGTTTTGATCGAAGGGGCTTGAAACCAATGCACCCACGTCAGCTTCAACAACATAGTGACCATAGCCACAAATATCCGTCGCAAGTACCGGTAGCCCAGCGACAATCGCTTCCAGCAAAACAATGCCGGCATTTTCATCCAGCGCTGGGTGCAGCAAAACATCAGCTGCTTGCATGAGTTGCGGGATATCATCCCGACCAGACAAAAACATCACATTATCCCGGATACCAAGCCTTGCTGCCTGCCGCATGAAAGGCGCATTGTTATCCTCGCCAACAATGCAGAATGACGTCTTCGCCAGCGTTGTATCTGGCAGACTTTTTATGGCCAACAAAGCCCGACCGAGGCCTTTTTTGATAAAGCCTGACCCGACCATCAGAACCAGATGGTTATCCTTTGGGATGCCAAGCTCTGCTAGCTTATCCTGCGCCACCTCGCTGGCATTTTGTGGCGCTATCCTGTCTCTTGAAATACCCGGCGAAAGAAAATGTAAACGAGTAGGGTCGGTACCATAATATTTTTTAAAATAGGGCTCTTGGGTTTTCGATATCATCAGAATTTCAGCATGGCTTTCACTACCGAATACAGCTTGCTCGTACTCAGCAAAGTGTTTGTATCTTGGCAATAACCTGTAAAGCCAACTCCGTTGCGAACGCGCTTTCTCTTCGTAGCATGAATCAGCGGCATAGTAGACATCTAAGCCTGGCATTTTATTGATGCCAACAACGCAATCGACGGGCATCTCGTTAAGTGCATTTTGCACCCAGTCCGTGTAGCGCTTGTACCGGGTGTGATTCATCAAGGCCGTTACGGGCACAATGATGACTTCAAAGCCTTGCGGAATATCACCAGACCAAATCAATGTATAAACGCGAATCTTGTGTCCTTTAGCCTGACAATCGAGCGCAATTTTCATGAAGTCTCGCTGCAAACCGCCATAGGGAAAGTATTTATATAAACAAAACGCAAGCTGCATTAGTACAAGTCTCCCTTCGTATCGATTATTTTGTTTGCATCAAGTAACTCGCTTAGTCTGTCCCTCACCCTGACCGGCGTGACCGCCTGAAAACAAGGCGGGAAAGCCTCTGTTAAGGTCTGGTCATATTGGCAATGCTTTTTCATACAAGGAATACACGGCAGTGCTTGGCTCGTTAGAACCCTATGCATACTACCTGTTGGCCCGGTCAAACTCGGATCAGTAGATCCGTAGAGTCCGATGAGGGGCCGTTCCAGCGCGCACGCTAGATGCCCCAAGCCGGTGTCAACGGAAACAAATCCGGCACACTGTTTCATCATCTCAAATATTTCTGTCAGGCTACTGAGAGGAAGTATCTTAACGGTACTGTTACTCCGCACGCCATTTTTAGTCTGCGACGCTTGATCACTCGCCTGCGCCTTTGAATATGAGCCCTGTTGATCCACATACGCTTCAATTTGCGTCGCCCTCGCCAACTCTACTTCATTCGATTGTGGCAACAAAATCGTATATCCCAAGGACACAATGTGCTGCGCCAACTCGCACCAATAGGCGTCTGGCCAGTGCTTGGACGCCCATGTCGTGCCATGCAAAAACATGATTGAGTTAGTGACCTCACCGACTTGCGATTGCACAAACCCATAGTGCGTTCCTGAATCGACAAGTTGCCTGTCGTTGACGATTTCGGTCGCACTTACAGCGACGCCAGGGGTGTCGGACCGACGTCCTGCATCAAGGCTGTAGCCAAAAGCTTGCGCGAATAGCTGCCGCGTTCGTGTAATGGCATGCTGTCGACGTGCAACGGGATGTTTGTTGTCGTAAAACATCGCCGCTAACGGTTCTTTGATCGACGCTTTGTCATAACCAACCCTCAAGCCTTTGTTCGAAAGGCGACAAGCACTCGCAACGAGCGCGCTCTTCATAAGCCCCTGCGGGTCAATTATTAAGTCATAGTGTTCGGCTCGGATCTCCTTTAGAAACTGACGAATCTCACCAAAACTCGCCAACCAACTCTTACGCCAACGTCGCAGCGCAATCGGAATCACTCGATCCACATTAGCATTGGCTGACACAATCTCGGCAAACGCTTCTTCGACGACCCAAGATACTTCGCAGGTTTTCCCCCACTGTTTCAAATCGTTAACGGCTGGCAATGTATGAATAACATCACCCAATGAAGACAGCTTGATAATAAGTACTTTCAACTTAAGGTCTACTGGCCGCTGCAGAAACAGCTTTTTCAACCATCGGGATCAAGAGTGCCGGCTTTAATTCATTCAAACAGTACTTGTGTTGCAACGGACAATCTCTTTTGAAGCACGGACTGCAAGGTAAATTGAGGGATACGATATTTAGTTTTTCAGTGAGCGGAGGTGTAAATTCTGGGGATGTTGATCCGTAAACGACGACTGTCTCACAACCAACAGCAGCTGCAATGTGCATCAAGCCAGAGTCGTTTGACACTACCAACGCAGATAGACTCATCAAGTCGACCACGTTGGGAATTGTTGTACGCCCAGTTAAATCCAAGCAGTGATTGAGATGCTCCAGTGTCATCAGACTCTGTATGGTTTGCGAGGTTTTCTTATCTTTAGGCCCGCCGAATATCCAAACCTGCATGCCTCTTTTGATCGCTTCATCAGCAAGCTTGGCAAAATGCTGTTCAGGCCACTTTTTGGCGTCCCCGAATTCCGCACCGGGACAAATTGATAATACTGGACGACCCAGCTCAATCTTAAACTGTTCAATCAATTGCTTTTGCTTGAACGCTTCAACGGTCAAGGCAGGAAAGGGTAACGTTTCTGGTAAGGACTGGCTTTCTCGCAAGCCTAGTGCGGCGAAACGATCGATCATTCTAGGCAGCAAATTTTTGTTTAAAAACCGCATGTCGTTAATCAGGAAATAGCGATATTCACCACGAAAGCCGGTGCGGATTGGAATGTCCGCAAAAAACGGGACCAACGCAGATTTGAGGGAGTTAGGCAGAATGATCGCTTGTTTGTATCGGTTAGCTCGAAGCGATTCACCGAACAACCGGCGCTCGGTAATCTTCAATTCACCATGCCCCATGTCGAACAGGATACCTCGGGAAACCTCCGGCATACGTGTCACTAAAGGCAGCGTAGCAGGCGGCGCCATAACATCGATAAGAACACCTGGATGCCGCTCATGGATGAGCTTGTAGAGGCTTTGGGCCATCACCATATCGCCGACCCACGAAGGGCTAACGATCAGTATTCTCTCAGCCATAAATGTCCCCTTGTCTGCTTAGGACACGAACGTTGACCATTGCGGGTATTCACTTCGCTTAGCCAACACCTGATCAAAATACATACTTTGTAATTTTTCCGTAATCGGACCACGCACACCTTCGCCTATGACACGCCCATCGAGCTCGCGAATCGGCAGCACTTCCGCTGCCGTGCCGGTAAAGAATGCCTCATCTGCAACATAGACTTCATCACGCGTAATGCGGCGCTCTTTAACTTCAATGCCAAGCTCCTGCGCGAAGCTGAAAATTGTCGCGCGGGTTATACCTTCGAGACAAGAGGTCAGTTCAGGTGTGATGAGCTTGCCATTTTGAACGAGAAATACATTTTCACCACTGCCTTCTGCTACATAACCTTCATTATCCAACAAAAGCGCTTCTTCACAGCCGCTGTCTAAAGCCTCGCGCAGCGCCAGCATGGAATTGATGTAATTACCGTTAGCTTTGGCTTTACACATCGTTATGTTGACGTGATGACGGGTATATGAAGATGTTCTGACCTTAATACCTTCGTCCCGAGCTTCTGGCGACATGTAGTTAGGCCATTCCCACGCGGCGATAATGCAGTGTGGTTTCAGACCCTCCGCTCGCAGACCCATACCTTCGGAGCCGTAAAAACACATCGGTCTCAGATACGCTTCTTTAAGATTATTGTCTGCAACAACCTGAACTTGAGCATTGTTGATCTCTTCTTTGCTAAAAGGAATCGGTAACCCCAATATATGCGCCGACCTGAATAATCGATCAGTATGGTCATGAAGTCGAAAGATAGCAGGCCCGTTCGCCGTCGGATAAGCCCTGACGCCCTCAAACACACCCAGCCCGTAATGCAAGGTGTGGGTCAGAACGTGCACTTTCGCTTCTCGCCAAGGCACCATTTCTCCATCAAACCAGATGACACCATCTCTATCTGCGAGGGACTGCGACATACTAATAACTACCTAAATAAAAAATTGACGCGTTATTCTACACGGACTGACCGCCTCGGTCACAATTCAAGCTTGTTGCGCCAAATTTCAACAACGGCAGCCCTTGACCGATTCAGCGGCTCAAAACTATCAATCTGGCCCCCCAGCCATTTGTAATGCGCTGCTGAGCGGTACCCAAGATAGGCATCGCATAAAGAATCAGCCTCACCCGCTTGCAGCAAGCCCGCTTGCGCCAAACTCTCTATCAACCTAATTTTATCCGTCCACTTACATAGCGACGGATAGACTGAGCTATTGGCCAAAATAAGATATTGAACCAAAAACTCAACATCAACTATCGCACCTGTTGCATGCTTGAGATCGAAATCAGCAAGGAAGACCAGCTCTGGCACTTCGCTTTTGGTCACGCCAGATTTGATTGAGGCACGCATTTTCTTGCGCATATCGGTAATTGATCGCCTCAAATCGACAAGGTCTCTGGACATCGTTAGTACATCCTGCCGAATAGATTCGAAACGCTTCGTTAATCGCTGATCTCCCGCAACAAAACGACTTCGAACCAAAGCCTGATGCTCCCAAGTCCATGCGTCGTTCTTCAAATATTGTTCAAAAGACGCCATCGAACGCATTAACGAGCCTTTGTTTCCATCCGGACGCAATCGCAAATCTATCTCGTACAAACATCCGAACCGCGTAAAACTCGTCAGGATATGAACCATTCGTTGACCTAGCCGGCTGTAAAACAGGCCATTCGGGATTTGTTTTGTGCCATTCGTCTCGCCGTGCAAATCGCCATCATGAAGTAAAACGATATCAAGGTCAGAACCGTAGCCAAGCTCAATCCCACCGAGCTTTCCATAACCAATAACAGCAATGCCAGTAGAGAACGGTTCGCCCGCTTTTGAACACGGCCGTCCATGCCGAGCTGTCAGATAGCTCATCGCAAGCTCGGTAACGCGGTTAAGAACAAGCTCAGCTATTTTTGTTAAACTATCGGAAGCCTCCATCGTCGACAGTATGCCCAACAATTCGAATATGGCGACGCGCAAACAAGCGCTGTGCCTAAACTGGCGCAAAGCGTCCATCTGTCCCTCTAGATCATCGTCCTCGAATTCTGCAAGATAGCTGTGAAGCTCGCTCTTCAACGCATCATCTTGCAGTCGATACAGGTCATTGCTGCGATCCGTAAGTTCGTAAAGCAAAATTGGGAATTGACCGATCTGATGTACAACCCATTCACTCATTGCAGACAACAACACCAGCCGTTTCGCGGCATCGTCGTTCTCCAACAAAAAAGACAAATAGGTACTGCGTCTTACAATTGACAATAATATTTCGCAGATCCTAACGAGTACTTCGTCGCCGTTTTTTTCACGACTACAGAGTAACAACAACCTTGGCACAAGCTTGTGGGCTCTTTCGAGTCCAACATCCTGCAACTGCTCTAGGCTCGCCAACAGTTCCGTTAACAACCTGGTGGTCGCTGCGATATCAACGAAACCCGCTTCAACCAGAAAATTTTGCGCTGCATCAGGGTCTTGCCAAGCAGCAATCCAACCGGTCATTTCTACGCCATCATAAATTTCTTCACTCGCACCGACGCCCAAAAAATCCTCGAATCGACTCGCAACAAAACCTCGTTGCGATTCTAGCTCTACCTCGAATTCCTCAACTGAGCTAAATCCCATCACCAACGCTAAACGTAAACTTGAAATTTCATTGTTCGGTAATCGTTGCGACTGTCGATCGGCTTCACCCTGAATAAAATGTTCAGTATTTCGCAAGAATGTATAAGCCGCCTTTAAACGCTCAACGTCAACCGCAGGCATTAAACCTTCCGCTGCGAGGCAGTCCAGACTCTCGAGTATTCGACGTTGCTGAAGTACTGGTTTTTTACCACCCCAGACGAGTTGTTGAGCCTGGACAATGAATTCCACTTCTCGAATACCACCGGGACCCAGTTTGATGTCATCACCCAATGATTTCCTGGTTACCTCCGTGTTGATCAACCGTTTCATATCCCGCAGCGATTCAATCGCGCCGTAGTCAAGCAACGGCCTAAACACAAACGGTTTCATCCATTCTAGAAAGGCACCCCCTAATTCTTTATCACCCGCTACCGCCCTCGCCTTCACGAAAGCATAACGTTCCCAATCCCGACCCTGTTCAAAAAAGTATTTCTCCATCGACCTGCGGTTCATGATCAACGGACTGCTTTCACCGTAAGGACGCAGACGCATATCGACGCGGAACACGAACCCATTGGCAGTCGTTTCATCAAGGGTCTTAATCAGCTGGCGACTCGTCCGAATGAAAAACTCTTGGTTACTGACACCGCTGTCACCCATCACCTCGCCACTTTCGTTGTAAAAAAAAATCAGATCGATATCTGACGAAACATTCAACTCTTGCGCACCTAGCTTTCCCAGGCCAAGCACAACCATCTGCTGGGCTTTTCCTGAACCGTCTAGCGGTTGCCCGAACCGAGCCACATTTTTTTCATAATGATATAGTAGCGCTATCTCTAGACAGCTATCGGCGAGGCAGGAGAGATCGGCTGTGGTTTGAACGAGATCTGCTAAACGAGCAAAATCTCGAAATACGATACGCGCCATCTCGTAGTTTCTATATTGACGCAGAGCGTTATCTAGATCCTCTTGGTCCAAACCTTCCGCACGTGCTTTGTAGTCTTCAGGCTGATAAGCGGCAAAAAGATCACCACTGGCAACCAAACTATTGGATAGATCTTTGTGGAGGTAATCTTTAAAGAAATCACTGAGCGTGCTGACTTTCTCAATCAGCGCGAGTTGCTCTGGCAAGAGGCCATACCGGTTTCGAAACCGATTTTGTAGATTATCCTGATTGTCTCTGTATTTCTGATACAAGCTAGGCTGTTTTTCCACGCCCTCAGTAAATGATATATCTGTCATCATCATGACGCTAAGACGCTATTCAGAGCCTGAAAAGGGCGCGACCCTAAGGACTTCTTCGACCGTCGTTATACCTGAAGCTACCTTCAAGGCTCCGGCAAGTCGCAATGTCTTCATACCTTCTTTCATGCCACCCATACGCAGTTTGCCTATGTCCGCTGTTTCATCAATCAGACTTTTGATCTTGTCCGTCATGGGCAACAGCTCATAAATCCCTTCTCGTCCTCGATAACCAGTATCACGACATTCCAAACAACCGACCGGTTTATACATAATCTTCGGTACATTCATCTTCCAGGGATTTGTCAGCGTTTTCCAACCTTCCGGGTCCGGCTCTGCTGCCGCTTTACAATTTGAACACAAGGTTCGAACAAGTCGTTGAGCCATAATGCCCAAGACAGTTGCTTTAATCAGGTAAGGTGCCACACCCAACTCTAACAGTCGGGTTAACGCTGACGGCGCATCATTTGTGTGTAGTGTTGATATCACAAGGTGTCCGGTTAGAGCAGCTTGGATAGCGATATTTGCGGTCTCTAAGTCTCGAATCTCACCCACCATAATAATATCTGGGTCTTGTCGAAGTAATGCTCGCACACCATCAGCAAAGCTTAAGTCAATGTTGTGATGCACCTGCATTTGATTAAAGCTGGGTTCGACCATTTCGATCGGGTCTTCAATTGTGCAAACGTTTACTTCTTCAGTCGCTAGGTGCTTTAAACTGGTATACAGCGTCGTAGTCTTACCCGAGCCCGTTGGCCCAGTGACCAGTACAATACCATTCGGGTTCTGCACCATGGACTCCCAGCGATCGTAATCATCATTTGCCAAACCAAGTTGCGCGAATGTTTTCAGAAGAATATCTGGATCGAATATCCGCATGACCATTTTTTCACCAAAGGCTGTCGGTAGAGTCGAAAGTCGCAGCTCGATTTCGTGCGCATCATGGGTTTTGGTCTTTAGTCGACCATCTTGTGGCCTACGCTTTTCAGCAACATCCATTCTTCCCAATATTTTCAAACGACTTACCACGGCCGTCATAACCGAGCCTGGCAATTCATAAACCAGATTTAGCACACCATCTATTCTAAATCTGACTCGGCCTTTAACTCGCCTCGGTTCGAGATGAATATCACTCGCTCTTTGAGTAAACGCATAGCCTAGTAACCAATCAACAATATTGATGACATGCTCATCATTTGCTTCCATGGTTTCAAGCTGGCCAAGCTCTAGCATCTGTTCTAGATTGGACAGGGAATTATTATTAAGTCCCAAGGCATTGGCCTGACTAACTGAGCGCGCCATCGTGTAAAACTCAGTCGTGTACTGTCGAATCATCGCCGGATTGGCAATGACCCGTGTCACCACTTTGCCGGGTTGGCTTTGTGAAATCGTTGTTTCCCAACTGGCAACATTCGGCTCAGCGCTGGCAATAACCACCTCATCATCTTTTACTTCTAACGCTAGTAGACCGTGCCTTTTAGCAAACTCGTGGGACATCACTTTGGTGATGATCTGGGAATCAATTTTTAACGGATCAATTCTCTGATAGGGCTGTTGATATTTTTCACACAGCCAAAGCGTTAAAGTCTCCAGATCGAGCGCCGAACTGAGTTTTTTTTGGTCCTGCATTAACTCTTCAGCGATCAGCTCGAGCGGATGCCATTTCAACTGATCCTTCGTTCTTGTCTTGAGACTCAATTGATCAGCATCGTTGACGGACAGACGCCCATCCGCCACCAAGTCATTGATGATCGTTCTAAAGTTAAGCGCGATATCCGGCTTACTACGGTTGGCTTCGGAAATACTCACCTTCACCTCAATTCTTATGACTCAATGTATGTTGTGGAAAACCCCATTTCACTATAGCTTACACTCTTATTAACCAGACATAAAAAGCCGTTTTCTAGTCTTGCTCGCACCGGGTCTCGAAAGCACTTTGAAGCTTCAAACAGGCTTTGTTTAAGTCAGTCCGAACCCAACGGGGGTTGTTGCCTGAAAGGTAACAATGAGTCCCGGGAGATATTTTAATGCAGATTCCACCGTTAAAGGAGATGGTTAGCAGCCTCATCGCTGCCCCTTCGGTTAGCAGCACCATGCCACAGTTTGATCAGAGCAACCTTGATGTTGTTCACCTTCTCGCGAATTGGCTTACACCACTGGGTTTCAACGTTGATATCCAGCCAATTGTTGATCACCCTGGCAAAGCCAATATTATCGCGACGCTCGGCGAAGGGCGCGATGGGCTGCTTCTCTCAGGGCATACTGACACGGTACCTTTTGACGCACATCTTTGGCAGTCGGACCCTTTTACAGTGCAGGAACGCGATAATCGCTGGTATGGGCTTGGAATCTGCGACATGAAAAGCTTCCTCGCCATGTGCGTGACGGCTGCAGCAAGCTATGCGCAAACCAAGCCAAAGCGCCCCTTAACAATACTAGGTACAGCAGACGAAGAATCATCCATGTCCGGTGCCCGATCAATCACTCGAGAAACCATAAACCACAGCCGTTTCGCTCTCATTGGCGAGCCAACCAATCTGCAAGCGATCACCCGTCACAAGGGCATAATGATGCTGTCGTTAACCATCACAGGCCACTCTGGCCATTCATCAAACCCTGAATTGGGTAACAACGCGATCGATGGAACGGGTATTGCGATCGAACTGCTCAGTAAATTTCGCACAGACATGGCCAAAAAATATCAAGATACTCAATTCGAGGTACATTACCCGACGCTCAATCTTGGTTGTATTCACGGTGGTGACAACCCAAATCGTATTTGCGATCACGCTGAATTGTCTTTTGACTTACGTATTTTGCCTGGCATGAGTAGCCTTGCGATTGTCGAACAACTGGATAACACGCTTGGCCCCGTACTCAACCAACGCGGTCTGGCGATGGACTTGAAACTGCTCCACGCACCAATAAACCCCTTTGAATGCAATGGCATTGAGTTGCTCGATACCATCACTCAGTTTCAACGCAGTAGAGACGACACATCAAGCAATACCCATGGCGGTGCTGTCGCATTTGCCACTGAAGCACCGTTTTTAACCGATTTAGGTGTTGAAACGATTGTCATGGGGCCCGGTTCAATCAACCAAGCACATCAACCGAATGAATTTTTAGATCTGTCACAACTGGACCCAACAATTGCTATAATCCGCGCCCTAATTCAAAAGTACTGTTATTAATGCGTCCACTAGGCACGAAAATAGGCGCAAGATTCATATTTCTAGCAAACAAACGTCAGGCAGACCATGGTCGATAATCGTCAACATGTTAAATGGTTTAGGGAATCATCGCCCTATATCAAAGCCCATAGGAATAAAACCTTCGTCATCCACCTAGGTGGCGAAGCTATGGCTCATGAGAACTTCCACAATATCATTGATGATATTTTGCTGTTGAATTCACTGGGCATTCGCCTCGTTCTTGCCATGGGAGCAAAACCACAAATTGATTCTGCCGTTATCGATGCCGGCCAACATAGCCAAACCGACAATGGCGTACGAATTACGAGTCCTGAGTTACTGCCTGTCGTACAGCAAACCGTCGGCAAACTAAAAATTGATCTAGAAGCTGCTCTATCCCGCGGCATCGTCACTACGTCTCAGTCTGGACGAGACATTTTCCTTGCGTCAGGTAATTACATCAAAGCAAAGCCATTTGGTATTCGCAAAGGAATCGATTTCCACCACACAGGTACAGTGCGAAAGATAAACACCGACTTGATTAACCAACAACTCGATATGGGCGCAATCGTCATTGTTGCACCCATAGGCTACTCGCCCTCCGGTGAAATTTTTAACATCCACTCCACTGAAGTAGCCGGTGAAGTTGCAACCGCTTTGCTCGCAGACAAACTCATATTGTTTGTTGATGAAACCGGGCAGATGGACCACAACGACGAACTGATCAGTGAACTGGCGGTTAGCGATATCCAAGAATCCGAACTAATCGCCTATTCGCCAATCGCCATCGCTCACAAAGCTTGTCTGCATAGCGTTGAACGCTGTCATTTAATCAGCCACAAAAAAGATGGAGCGCTTTTAGAAGAGCTTTTTACGCGAGATGGCGTCGGCACTCAGATCACTCGCATTAGTTATGAACAAATTAGGAGCGCGGCATCTGAAGATATTCCTGGCATCTTGGAACTGATAGAGCCACTCGAATCCGAAGGCACTTTGGTAAAGCGGTCACGAGAACTAATCGAATCAGAAATCGACAAATTTATTGTCATCGAGCGAGATGGACTAATCGTTAGCTGCGCTGCTCTTTATCCATTCGAAGATAAAGGTGAACTCGCATGTCTTGCCACTCACCCAAACTACAGAAATGGCAATCGCGGTGAATTATTACTTAAAGAGATCATGACCCGGGCCACTAGCAGCAAGATGTCTGCGATATTTGTCCTAACAACTGTCACCACTCATTGGTTTACGGAACGGGGGTTCAAGGAAAAGAACATTCAAGATTTACCCCATGCCAGACATTCTCTTTACAACTATCAAAGAAAATCTAAATATTTCGAGATGCCCCTAAAAGGGGATTCTCAGTAGGAGCAATACAATGCCAAGATATCGATCTAAAACATCAACCCATGGGCGTAACATGGCTGGCGCAAGAGCCCTTTGGCGTGCGACCGGCATGAAAGATGATGATTTCAAAAAACCCATCATCGCTATCGCGAACTCTTTCACTCAGTTCGTTCCAGGCCATGTTCACCTGCACGACCTGGGTCAACTGGTCGCACGGGAAATTGAAAAGTGCGGCGGCGTCGCAAAGGAATTCAACACCATCGCCGTTGATGACGGTATCGCAATGGGCCATGACGGTATGCTCTACAGCCTGCCTTCACGAGACATTATCTCCGACTCAATAGAATATATGGTAAACGCTCATTGTGCCGATGCACTGGTTTGTATTTCTAATTGCGACAAAATTACGCCGGGCATGCTCAATGCCGCTTTGCGACTAAATATTCCGACAATCTTCGTCTCTGGCGGTCCAATGGAGGCGGGCAGAACAAAGCTTGCGAATCACAACACCAATCTAATCCATGCGATTGTTGTTGCTGCCGATGAAAAAATGACCGATGCGGAAGTCGATGAATATGAGCGATCTGCTTGTCCTACCTGCGGCTCTTGCTCAGGTATGTTCACCGCTAATTCCATGAATTGTTTGACGGAAGTTCTTGGCCTTGCGCTGCCAGGCAATGGCTCCTTGTTAGCGACCCACAAAGATAGAGAAGAGTTGTTTTTGAATGCCGGCAGAAAGATTGTTTCGCTTGCCAAACAACACTACGAAGAGGACGACTATTCAGTGCTTCCTAGAAATATTGCCAACTACGACGCCTTCGCAAATGCGATGTCGATGGATATTGCAATGGGCGGCTCAACCAACACTATTTTGCATCTCCTTGCCGCTGCTCAGGAAGCTGAACTCGACTTCACATTGAAAGACATCGATGCGCTATCTAGAAAAGTACCTAATCTTTGCAAAGCGGCGCCTGCTGTTGACAAATATCACATGGAAGATATCCATCGCGCTGGCGGCATGATGGCAATTTTAGGGGAGCTTGACCGCGGCGGCTTACTCAACACGACAGTAAACAGCATCCATGGCGAACCACTGGCTGACACACTTAAAGAGTGGGACGTCGTCGTAACGAAAAATGAAGCGGTAAAAACATTTTATCGTGCAGGTCCCGCCGGCATTCCAACTCAGACTGCTTTCAGCCAGGCAACTCGCTACGACACATTAGACTTAGATCGAGTAGATGGTTGTATCAGAGATATCAAGCACGCCTACAGTACAGAAGGTGGTCTTGCGGTTTTGTACGGTAACCTTGCGGAAAACGGCTGCATCGTAAAGACTGCAGGTGTCGATGAAAGGAGCTGGATATTCGAAGGACCCGCACGGGTGTTTGAGTCTCAAGACTCTGCAGTCGCGGCGATTTTGGATGACCAAATCAAAGAAGGCGACGTCGTCGTGATTCGCTACGAGGGACCGAAGGGTGGTCCGGGTATGCAGGAAATGTTGTACCCCACCAGCTATCTAAAATCAAAAGGGCTTGGCTCAGATTGCGCCCTTTTAACAGATGGCCGATTTTCAGGCGGGACCTCTGGACTCTCTATAGGACATGCCTCACCTGAAGCGGCCGAAGGCGGTGCTATCGCACTGGTCGAAGAAGGCGACAAGATACAGATTAACATTCCTGCTCGAAGCGTACATCTCGATGTTTCTGATGAAATACTCGCAACTCGCAGAGTTGCGATGGAAGCTAAAGGCAGATCCGCTTGGTTGCCAACGGAGCATCGGACCCGCGTCGTTAGTGCAGCATTAAAAGCTTATGCAGCCTTAACGACTAGCGCCGACAAAGGTGCTGTCAGAGACGTTGATCAACTCAATCGGTAAGTAGGTTGGTAAGGACCTGCTCAGGCACTGATCAGGACTAGACCGGGCAGTTCCTTCTAAAATAGAACTGCCCGTAACACCGATACTTTATCGTCAGAGCACTATAAGCAAACATCAACTTCATCTTCTCGTGCGGGCTCAACGGTAAACAGAGGCGTGACGACGCTTATCGCTTCGTATACTCGTGCACAAAATCGACTAGCGCTTTAACGTTTGAGACGGGGGTCTCTGGAATGATGCCGTGACCAAGATTGAAAATATGTCCCGGTTTGCCACCAACCTCATCGAGCAATTCTTTTGCTTTATTAATAACCGCATCCTCGGTCGCACAGAGGATAATCGGGTCTAGATTACCTTGAACTGACTTTACGCCCGTCAACTCCCAAGTTTCCATTAACGGTGTTCGCCAATCCAAAGCCAGAACATCGCCACCGGCCTTAGCCATCAATGATGATAATGCGGGATTACCCGTACCGAAATGAATCACAGGCACCTTGCCACCGATCGCCTGCATTAATCGCTGGCTGTGAGGGAATACATACTGCTCGTAATCAATCGGTGACAGACAACCCACCCAACTATCAAACAGCTGCACGGCTTGAACGCCAGAGTCTATTTGGTAGTTCATGTAATCAATGACGCAATTGGTCATCTTTTCCATTAACCGATGCCAAGCACCTGTATCGCCATACATCATCTGCTTCACGAACACGTAATTACGTGAGCCCTTACCTTCAATCGCATAGGACGCCAAGGTAAATGGCGCGCCACCAAAACCGATTAGTGGGATATCTGCCGGGAGCTCAGACCGAATTAGCCCGATAACTTCGGCAATATAAGGCATTGTTTCTATCGACGGACGCTCGGCAATCGCATCAATATCCGCGTGGCTACGAATGGGGTTACTGATATTAGGACCAACCCCGGGGATATAGTCAAGATCAAGACCCATCGGCTCTAAGATCGGCAGTAAATCAGCAAACATAATGGCCGCGTCGACACCTAGAATACGCTGAGCGTCACAAGTTGCTTTGGCCGCAAGCTCAGGCGTCTTAAAGAAATCCAGACTTGGCGTATTTCCTTTAACCTCGTGATATTCCGGCATATAGCGACCAGCCTGCCGGTTCAGCCAGATTGGCGTGTGCTCAGTTTGTTCGCCTCTACAGGCCTTCAGGAAAGTCGAGTTCTGTAATTCTGGGGTCATGTCTGCCCATCAAGTCATGTCGAAAAGGAGCCGCATTATACATGAACTCAAGCGCTGCATGCCTACTTGATAAGATCATGAGCCTTTAACTTCTTTTCGTAAGAGTTTTAGCTGTTCTTATAACGAAACCTTCGATTCGCGGGCATTAGTGGCTACAGACGGCGCCTGGCTATCAGCGAGCACCTTGCCGTTCCAATCACTATATTCATTGAGTAGTTGCTGAATTGATCGATTAACTGTTTCATAGTCGACACACGATGGATCAATTTCGAACAACAGCCCCTTTTTGGACAACTTTATAACCGACCTATCAAAAGCGTTATTGTCCGGCAAAACACGGTAACTTTCGACAAACTCACGAATGCCTTTCAGCCTCACCGGCGACTGAGCTTCGCAGTCAATCTGGTTTCCAACCAGCGAATGTGTGCTGTTCGAAATCAATATGTCATCCCGTGACGCGTTGGACTCAAGTCGACTCGCTAAATTCACTGTTCCGCCAATCGCGGTATAGTCCATTTTTTCAGTACAACCGAAATTGCCCACTGCACAATAACCAGTGTGAATGCCAATTCTGATATGAAGATCGCTGTAAACGCCGTTTGCTGCCCAGTCTTCGCGTAACCTCACCAGTTCTCGACGCATTTCAATTGCCATATACAGACACTGCAGCGCATCGTTTTTCGCACCTTTGGAGTGCGGATCGCCAAAAAATATCATCATGCCATCACCCATGAATTTATCGATCGTACCACCAAAGGTCAGTGCAATCTTCGCCATCGCATCAAGATATTCATTTAAAATTTTGGTGACAGTTTCTTCTTCATGAGAATCCATCAACCAAGTAAAACCTTCAATATCTGAAAAGAAAACAGTTAGCCTTTTACGTTGTGTTTTTTTAATCGACGCTGCATCGGATTCAATCGAGTCATAAACTTGAGGGCTGATGTATTGTTTCAAACGACCTGTCAGTCGCGATAATTTTTCATGTTGATACGTACTTCGCTTATTTGTAAGCCCCATCTTTGAGGTAACCTTAAAACCTTTCCAGGCAACAATTGACACGTAAAAAAATACTGACAACATCCCAAGGACATCTGTTTGTCGCGCGTTTTCAAGCAGCACACCGTGCCAGCCCCAAAAAAGGCCGAGTGCAAGCCCACTCACAATTGCAGCAAAAATCGATAAACCCAAATTCAAGAACAGGCGTGATGGCTTATCAATAATCAACGAACTAATACTTAGCGCAGTGAAGAAATACACAATGACAAGCGGCGAAAAGCCACACCACGCGATCAAACAACCGATTAATACTGCATCGACTAACAGACTTTTCCTAGCGCCGACATCGGTGTTAATCCGCAGCAGACAATAATAGAAAATACAATGCGGATAGATCAGCAGGAAAATCACGGTCACCCAAACCACCTCAGTGCGATAGTGGTCTGAATGAAAATGGTATTGGCTTATACAAATCAGAATCGCTAGCCAATATGCTACTACGCGAGGTTGGTAGATAGCCCTGACGAGATAATGAGGTGTGCTTGAGCGAGGATGCCAGTACATGCCGACATTGTTGTGCGGGTTCGATCATTTAACAATAGCGCCAGTGTGAGCGCATGTTGCGAACTGTGTAGGCTATCCGATGTAAAGCTTGTGCGCACCCGCGACCGCTGTCACTGGCACGCCAATCATCGACATAATTATGCCCAGCGCCGACCTAAGCACGATCTAAAACACCAAATGCAATTACAATCCAAACACGCTCTTTAGCATACAGCGTGTCACAAATCTTGGTCTAACCCGCTAAAAAGATCAGTCCAGACCTAGCTTCTGACAAGCACACAGCAAAAACATTTGATCGCACGATGCGTTAGAAAAGATAGCCCAGCGGCAGTAACGACTTAATAATCCACTACGAGCCAGCAGCTAATTCCATCGGCACATCTGGATCGACCTCTGCATCATAATCGACACCCTCGAACCCAAACCCATGCATCTGCAAAAATGCATCGCGATAACCGGCAAAATCAGTTATTTCAGCGAGATTTTCGTTATTTACTTTTGACCATTGGGATTTTACAAACGCTTGAATTTCATCCCGCAATTCCCAATCATCCAAACGTAAACGACCTTCCTCATCGACGTCAAAGGCTTCGCCAGAAAACAGTCGCGTATTAAACAGCCGAGTCGTTTGTTCGATACAACCTTCATGAGTGCCTTCGCTTTTCATTATCTTGAATAGCAGCGAAAGATAAACCGCCATACCCGGAATTGCTGACGCGGCTTGAGTCATCAAACCTTTCATCACGGCAACATAGGCTTTGCCATTAACAGATGCCATTGGTTGCTGCAGGGCTTTGGCCGCTCGATCAAGATCAACCTTGGCTCTACCAATCGTGCCGTGGTAATAAATAGGCCAGGTCGCTTCTCCACCAAGATAGGTGTAGTTAGTTGTGACGCAGCCGTCCGCTAATACGCCTGCTTCAAGTAATGCCTGTATCCATAGTTCCCAATCTTCACCACCCATAACTTTCACAGTGTCATCTATCTCTTGCTGTTCCGCCGGTTCAAGTTCGATAGACCGCAATTCAGCTGAGTTAAAATCAATGGTCGCACCTCTGAAAGAGTCACCGATCGGTTTGAGTGCGCTACGCACCAAGTTACCATCAGGCAATTGTCTTGCTGGGGCTGCCAGCGAATAGATGACCATATCGATTTGACCTAGATCTCGCTTGATCAAATCTATCGTTGCCTGCTTTATCTCTACGGAAAATGCATCACCATTAATATTCTCAGCATATAGGCCCGCATCCTTTGCTAACTTAGTAAAGGCCGCCGACTTGTACCAGCCAGCTGACGCGGTTCGCTTCCTCACCGCGGGACGTTCGAAGAACACACCGACGGTTGATGCATCCGAGCCAAAGGCAGCGGAAATTCGCGAGGCGAGTCCATAACCACCCGACGCACCAATGATTAGCACTTTTTTTGGTCCGTTCGGATTTTTACCCTTGGATTCAACATGGGCAATTTGTTGCCTAACATCCACTTCACAACCGGTAGGATGGCATGCAGTACACAGGAAGCCTTTAATTTTCGGTTTGATGATCATAGTATCGATGATTTCCAGTAAATGATTTCCAATAGCAATTTCTATCTAATTTTGCGTTTCGTAGATTTTTTCTGTTTAGATTTTCTTGGTTTGGTTGGTGTCACTTGTTCTGCGTCAGGTTGACCGGCGCCACGACTGTACTCAAATGCCGAATAGTCGTTTCGTTTGTAGCCGAAAATAAGCACGCCAACGCCCACAATCAGCATGGGTAATGATAACAGTTGCCCAGTGGTTAACCACTCAAACGCAACGTACCCCAAATGTGCATCCGGCTCACGAAACGATTCCGAGATGAACCGAAAACAGCCATAGCCGATAAGGAACATGCCTGATGTTGTCATACTCGGTCGCATTTTTTGTGTAAAAAGCCACAGCGTGAAAAACAGCACCGGTCCTTCTAAAACGGCTTGATAGAGGCTCGAAGGATGCCGTGTGACCACGTCGCCGGGGTAGATCACCGCCCAACTGACATCACTGATGCGACCGGGCAGTTCGCCGTTAATAAAATTACCGAGCCTGCCGAACCCAAGTGCCATTGGGATGCTTGGAGCGATTAGGTCCATGACCGCAAAAAAACCACGCTGGCTTTTTCGACCGTAAAGATAGGCAGCGAGAATGACACCGAGCATACCGCCATGAAATGACATGCCGCCCTGCCAGAGTTTAAAGATCGACAATGGATCATCGATCAACTGCTGATGTCCGTAAAACAACATGTAACCAATGCGACCGCCCAGAATAACACCAAACACGCCATAGAAAATCATGTCGGAGATTTGTTCTTCATTCCAGCCAAGGTTGAACTTACGTGATCGAAAACCGACGTGCCACCAGACGAAACAGATACCGATCAAATAACTCAATGCATACCAGTGCACAGATATTGGACCAAGACTGATCGCCACGGGGTCGAACTCAGGGTAATGCCACATAGGCAATCACAGATCTCTGAAGGATAACGTACAGCCATTATCCGTTAAGTTAAGAGGATGATAAACTCTGATTTTACAGAATCACAAGTGTTACCTCTATGTGCCTTATTTTATTTACGATTTCATCAGACCCACAACAACGCCTGGTTGTTGCAGCTAACAGAGATGAACAACATGCTAGACCAACAGCCCGCGCGGATTTTTGGCATGACAACACATCTATACTCGGCGGGCGCGACCTTCAAGCTAACGGCACTTGGTTAGGGGTCAACAAAAATGGGCGCTTCGCTGCCGTGACTAATTTCGCAGAAACGCCGGCAGAACCCGTTCCACCAAGGACAAGAGGCGAGTTAACGTCTCAGTTTCTAGACTCGAATATTTCGCCTGAAAACTACCTGAGCGATGTTGATGCACTGGCCGATCAATATCGAGGCTTTAACTTAGTTCTGTTCGATGGCAGTAAGACCTGGTACTACTCAAACCGAGCCCGCCAGATTACACAACTAACTGAGGGCCATTATGGCCTCAGCAATCAACTTCTCGATTGCAATTGGCCAAAGGTAAACCAAGGCCGTGACTCTCTGAAGGAAATGGTGGCCGACGAGTTTAACTCTGATAAGTTGTTCGATCTGCTCGCGCATCGAGGTGACGGTCAGGATCATAGTGCGCGTTTTATTCTTGGTGAACACTACGGCACAAGTGCAGCCACCGTTGTGCGAATCGCAGCTGACAACCTGTTCTTTGAAGAACGGGGCTTTAGACCTGACGGCTCAATGTCAGTGGCAAACCAGTTTCAACTCGATATTAACTGATCAGCAAGGTTATCGTTCTGTATGGGCAGCTCGTCGACAACGATGGCCTATCGATGTGCTTTCATGAATGCCACTGCAAACGCCGCCAGCCATCTATTAAACAGTTTCTAGAGGCGCGTCGGCTCATCCGGAATTTTTAATGTCGCATTCGAACCAACTGCGGCAAGCCTGCTTTCACCATCTCCTCTTCCACATAGCTCTTAATCAAAAACGCATTATCCATCGTCAATACTTTTGCTAGCATCGCGCGTGCTTTTGACATTTTGAAACTTCGGATAGCAAGCCTTACCATAAGTAGATTACTTGAATTCATCGACAGCACATCGTAGCCCATGGCCATCAACAATATGGCCGCCGAAGGATTGCCCGCCATCTCGCCGCAAATACCCAGTGGCTTGTTCTCAATATGAGCAGCATCCACGACTGTCTTGAGCGCATGTAAGACCGCAGGATGGAACTCCTGATAAAGCTCAGCAACATGGGCATTGTTGCGGTCAACTGCAAGCATATATTGGATTAGGTCATTACTACCGACGGATAGAAAGTCAACACGCCGAACAATCTCGCGGGCTTGATATACCGCTGCCGGCACTTCAATCATTACACCCACATCGGGCATTTCAACTTCGACGCCCTCCTCTACAATCTCCCGATAACACTGGCTGATAAGCCTCTGCGCTTCATCGACTTCGCCGGTACTACTGACCATTGGCAACATGATTCTCAAGTAAGCATCAATACCTTCATTGGCACGAATCATCGCACGCACCTGCGCTAAAAATATTTCCGGATGATCCAACGTGACTCTTATGCCGCGCCAACCGAGAAATGGGTTTTCTTCCTCAATTGGAAAATAGCTGAGCGCTTTATCTCCACCAATATCTAGCGTTCGCATTGTCACCGGACGAGGCGCAAACGCCTTGAGGTGCTTACGGTAGATTAAGCGTTGCTCTTCCTCGGTTGGAAATCGATCGTTCATCATAAAATGTACTTCCGTTCGATAGAGCCCAACGCCTTCAGCGCCCCTATCCAAGGATCGTGCAACATCCGTCATCAAACCGGTATTGACCCACAGTCGAATTCGCTCGCCATCAATCGTCTCAGACGGCTCATCTTTGAGAACCTCAAGGTCTTCATTAAAAGCGGCTTCTTGTTTAATCGTTGTCTTATAAAGGCGAAGCTGTTCTTTATTCGGATAGGTAATGACGAGACCTTCAAAGCCGTCAACAATCATCGGTTTTTCTTCGAGCAGATGGATTGGCAGGTCTTCAACGCCCATAACGGTTGGAACACCCATCGCTTTCGCCAATATGGCGACGTGCGAACTGCCTGAACCACTCACTGAAACCAAACCGGCCAATCGGCTTCTTGGCACCTCAGCTAGCATACCCGGGGTCAAATCCTCACCAATTAGAATTGTACCGCGTGGATAGGTTTTTCGTTTTTCATCCCTACTCTGCAACTTAGCTAAAACTCTCTGGCCAAGATCAAGCACGTCAGAGCCACGCTCCCTAAGGTAGGGATCATCCATTGCCTGGAAATTCGCAACATGAGATTCAACAACCCTTCGCAGCGCTGTTTGAGACCATATGCCCTGCTCAATCTGCACAATGACTTCGCCGGTGATGGCCGAGTCATCCAACATATGCAAATACGCGTCAAATAGGGCCAGCTCCTCTGGCTGCAATCGGTCTGAAAGCTTCTCGCTCATATGCCGAATTTCGGCACGAGCTTCGTCAATGGCCTGACGAAAAAGCTTCACTTCACTTTTAATCTTCGTCGTTTTTCGTTCCGGCACCTTGGCCAAGTCAGCTTCTGGATACATGACAACGGACGTACCGATGACAACCCCGGGCGCACCGGATGTGCCTTGGAACTCGCTTGCCGGTAAATCGGCAACGACGCCTGACAATGAAAATGCACCGGTGGCTTTTGCGTGGGCGATCACGCCCGATAGTTGCGCGGAAAGCGTAATAAGAAAAGCTTCTTCGCTAGCTACAAAACGTCGACGCCGACTTTGCTGTACAACAATGACACCTAAAACTTTACGATGGTGGATGATGGGTACACCCAGAAAGGAACTAAAACTCTCTTCCCTCAAATCCGTCACATGATGATATCGAGGATGCTTTTTCGCATTATGTAAATTTACCGGTTCCGCCCGTTCACCCACTAATCCTACTAGACCTTCATCGATTTCGAGCGTGACTTTTCCGGCCAGTGCCTCGTTGAGACCGCGCGTGGCCATAAACACGTATTGTTTTCTCGCTTCGTCCAACAGATAGATCGAGCATACTTCTGTATTCATCGTTGACTGAATCCGATCAACGATAATATTGAGCGCGGAATTCAAATCCTTCGCTGTATTGACTTCCTGTATGACCCGTCGCAATAAGTCGAGCATGTGGCTATCGCCCTTCTTTAAATTTTAAGGTTGAGGTATCTAGATGGCTATTTTTAAGTCGTTAATTTGCTTTACAAGAAACGCGCAACAACTCGATTCGTTTAACTCAAATCTCGTCTTGCCGAGATTTGTCAGGAAGCTGAACGTTTCACACACTTTGAAATACCCGGTGCAAGCTCTTTCATCGCCCGACGGTAGACGTCTTTTTTAAACTGCACAACCTGACCTAGTGGATACCAATAACTTACCCATTGCCAGTGGTCAAACTCTGGCGTTGCAGACTGATCAAAACGAACCTGTTCGTCACCCGTCAGCATCTTTAACAGATACCACTTTTGCTTTTGGCCAACAAACGAGGTGTTGTTCTGCCTCAAATATCGTTTAGGCAACTTGTACCTGAGCCATCCTCGCGTCGAATTAACAATCTCAACCTGCGTTTCACTGAGACCTATCTCTTCTTTCAGCTCTCGATAAAGAGCAGCCTCCATCGATTCACCTTCATTGATACCACCTTGAGGAAATTGCCAAGCCTGCTGGCCGACACGCCTGGCCCAAAGCACTTGCCCTTTGTCATTAGCGACGATGATGCCAACATTCGGCCTGTAACCATCCGAATCAATCAAAATTTGTCCAACTCATCTAAAATCCTGTGAAACATTTTCTGGTACAACCTGTCTGACAACGCTGTACCCACAAATTCAGTTCCATCATATCTGTTCACGGCTCACATCGCCTCATGGCTGATGGTGCTTTGCAGTTCAGAGCTGTTCTTAACCCCTGACTGCTTAATAGTCTTGCCAATTGATAGATTGTCGCTGAAACAGCGATCGGGAGCAATTACGTGAAAAAGCGCCCGAGTCCTATTGAAAATTGACGAACCTCTATAAACTAACGTTATTTCTATCATAAGGATACGTTGGCTTGGCACTAGTGGTATTTGACCTCGATGAAACCCTGATAGGAATCGATAGTGATCACGCTTGGGGAGAGTATATCGTCGACGCCAATATTGTCGACGCAGCAGATCATCGACAAAAAAATCAGGCGTTCTATGAAGACTATAAGCGCGGCGAACTGGATATAGATGCATATATGCAATTTTCCTGCGGCGTGCTCGCATCTCACGATGAAGCATTTTTGATCGCCCATCGAGAAACGTTTGTAAAGGAGCGTATCCAACCCTATCTATTGCCCAAGGCCGCGACGCTTATTCAAAAACACCGCGACGCCGGTGACCTGATCGTCGTAGTGACTGCAACGATCGAATTTGTCACAGCACCTATTGTGAAACTACTCGGCATCGAACACCTTGTGGCGCCTATGCCCGAAAAAATTGGCGGCCAATATACGGGCCAGCTTTCTGGCGTCGCAAGTTTTGGCGCTGGCAAGGTCACAAGGCTCAAGCAATGGTTACAGGAAAATCCTGCTTCAATGCAAGGCAGTTATTTTTACTCTGATTCAATCAACGACCTGCCACTACTTAACCTGGTCGACAATCCTTTCGCTGTTGATCCGGACGATCGACTTAGGCAACTGGCGGCAAAAAATAAGTGGCCAATCATCTCGCTTCGAGATTAATTGTTTTGCTTAGCCTTCCATCGAAACGCAGCCGATATCTAGCCTATACCGGGCTATCCGTGCTTATGCTGCTAAGCGCCTGTTCTGATACAAAAGAAGCCGGTCAGTCGAAACGTCTACCAATCAGTTTAAAGCCGACCCTGGTTACCAACGTCAATCAGTTCAACACTTATGTTCAACAACGGCATCTAGACGTCAGGCGGCAGACTAAAACGATGGCAGCTCAAATTAATATGTTTGCTAACGAACCCAGCCATGAAAATTTATTGCGGGCACAGGCCGCCTGGCAAACCGCGCATGAAAGTTTCTTAAAACTAAAACCCGCGTTATTGGTCGATAAAGATCAGTTGATCCGTCGAATCGATGCATGGCCAATTCAACCAGGGTTTCTTGATTCTCTACCCGACTATCCGACGACAGGCATCGTCAATGACATTAGCATCGAAATTTCTGCGACAGAGTTAATTCATCAGCACGGCATCACATCAGACGACGAGGTCGCCTTGGGGTATCACAGCTTAGAATACCTGCTTTTTGCACGTAAGCTGAGCGACTACATTGAGAACTCGGTACCAGCGGACAGCAATCCAGCCCTATCGACTCGCTCCCTTGAAAACGTTGGCGCAGCAGCGAAAAACGTCAACCGCAGAACACTGATGTTGTCGACTATCGTGATACAACTCGCGACCGACATAGATCGCTTCATCATACAGTCTGAATCAGAGCTTGATGACCAATCATCTTCTGCTCCGATCTTGGCCGGATTGTTGAAAAGTTTACTGAAGAATATGCGCCAAGCATTTCGAGAAAGTTTACTATTGAACGAACGTGACTTAAGTCATGGTGGATATAGCAACACATCGAGATCTGCCCTTTTGCAGGAGCTCAATACACTGCGAAGCCTTACACTGGGTGAGGTTAATCTTTCCCCACTATTTACAATATTGGACGCAACCAACGCGAAAAGTTTTGAGATAACAATCAATCAGGCAATAGCTTTAGCAGCAAAGGTGGCTCCCAGCGAAACTGAGCAGATGAACCTTGACCTTACTTTGTCAGCCTTGTTGCACCAATTAGAAGACTTTGAGCTTGCTCTTCGACTACGCTTAAATGATTAACTGATGTAGACAAGTCGACTGCCTCGCGTCTGGCGGGCGGCCATGTATAAACGCGCCAGAGATTCACCGCCGACATGTCTTTAATCAGCGGATCTCCAAGCAAGGTTTAACTCACGTGCAGCCTTCACGTCATCCAAGCGTTTAACCGGTGTGGTAACCGGCGCGCTACGAACAAGTTCGGGTGTTTCTTTCGCTTCGCGCAGAATTTGTGTCATGGCTTCAATAAAACCATCCAACTCCTCTTTGCTTTCTGTTTCTGTCGGCTCGATAAGCAAAGCCTCGGGAACTAAAAGGGGGAAATAGGTGGTCGGCGCGTGATAACCATAATCGAGTAGACGCTTAGCAAAATCCATAGCGTTAACATTTAGCTCTTTGGCCTCTTGCGACATTGAGACAATAAATTCGTGAGTCGCACGACGATTCGGATAGGCTAGCTTAAACCCGGCAGACGCCATTTTTGTGGCCATATAATTTGCATTCAAAGTCGCATATTCGCCAACCCGATGCATACCCTGATTACCCAAAAGTCTCGCGTAAGCGAAGGCTCGAAGCAATATTCCTGCATTACCCATAAAGGCTGACAAATTACCGATCGTATCGGGAATATCTTTGTCGCTCATCCAATAATATTCATCTTCACCGTTTGTTGAACGCTTACCAACGATCGGAGTTGGTACAAAGGGTTCGAGTCGTTTACCGACACCGACGGGGCCGGCGCCTGGCCCGCCGCCGCCATGGGGCGTCGCGAATGTTTTGTGCAGATTCATATGCATCACATCGAATCCCATATCACCCGGCTTTACCTTGCCTAGAATTGCATTAAGGTTTGCGCCGTCGTAGTAAAGCAATCCTCCAGCCTCGTGCACAATCTCTGCAATTTCCTGAATTTTCCTCTCAAAAACACCGCAAGTCGAAGGGTTCGTCATCATCAAGCCCGCTGTCTGTGGACCAACGGCGGCCTTCAACGCGTCAACGTCGACATCGCCTTCTTTTGTTACCGGCACTTCGCGCACGGTATAGCCGCACATGACCGCGGTCGCCGGATTGGTTCCATGCGCCGCGTTCGGAATAAGAATTTCGGTACGTTCAGAGTCGCCGGCCTTATCATGATAGGCACGGATCATCGCCACACCAGCAAATTCACCCTGAGCACCGGCCATCGGGGTCAAAGAAACAGCCCTCATGCCAGTGACATCTTTGAGGTATTCCTGCAGATCATAAAGACAAGATAGATAACCTTGGCTTACATTCTCTGGTGCTAACGGGTGGCGTGCTAAGAACCCCGGCATGTGCGCTCCAGCCAAAGCTCCTCGAGGGTTATATTTCATTGTGCAAGAACCCAGCGGATAGAACTCCCCATCAATCGAGAAGTTCTTCTTCGAAAGCCCAGTGTAATGCCTAACAACCTGCAGTTCGGAAACGGCTGGTAAACCAATCGTCGTTTCCCTTAACTGAGTTGTGGGTAGTTCACTGTTTTCAAGCTCACAGGATTCATACTGCGCCGTCGCACTTCGTCCTTCGCTACTAATCTCATAGATCAACATGCTGTCACCTCAACCGCTGCTCGCAAGCTGGTAATGAAATTATCAATATCTTGTGGCGTCTTGGTTTCGGTCACATTGACCAAAATGCAATTTTCCAGTGTCGCATCCATTGCGCCTAAATCGTATCCACCTAAAATTCCATCAGCGCACATTTGTTTCAGCACTTGTGAGGCGAGACAAGGAAGCTCTAATACAATCTCGTGAAACACTGGACTTGCAAACCTTCGTTTAACGCCTTTTATATCAAGTGCCTTACCGATCAAATTAACCGTGCCGTTATGGCTCTGGGTTGCGATAGATCGCAAACCAAGATCGCCCACTAAACTCATGTAAATGGTTGCTGCGGTCACAAGTAGGCCCTGATTTGTGCATATATTTGACGTCGCTTTCGCGCGCCTAATATGTTGTTCACGTGCTTGCAGAGTCAACGCAAAGCCAACCTTGCCATCAAGGTCGACAGTCTTTCCAATTATTCTGCCTGGCATCTGGCGCACGATGGCTTGTTTACAGCACATAAATCCAAGATAAGGTCCACCGCTAGCAACGGGAATCCCGAGCGGCTGGCCCTCACCAACAACAATATCTGCACCGGTATCACCCCATATGCCAGGGGGAGCTAGCAGGGCAAGCGCCGTCGGGTTGACGACACCAATAACCAACTGACCCTGCGCATGTGCCCAGTTGGTCAGTTCGTCAGCCATTTCTAAGCCGCCGAAAAAGTTTGGATACTGGATAACAAGCGCAGCAAAATCTTCCCCTTCGAGGTCCCTCAGATCTTCTTGTTTGATACAGCCAGACTGCTGGTCATAAGGTATGACCTGGAGGTTAATTTTTTGATTATGAAGAATATTTCGGCAGGTACTTAGATAGCTAGGATGCAGGTTGCCGGGTACCAACACATTTCTTGATTTTGATTTTCTATTTGCTCGCACTGCCATCAAAATCGCTTCCGCTAAAGCGGATGCGCCGTCATATACCGAGGCATTGGCAACCTCCATCGCGGTAAGTCGCGTGATCATCGTTTGAAATTCGTAAATCAGTTGCAGCGTTCCCTGACTCGCTTCGGCCTGATAAGGCGTATATGCGGTCATAAACTCGCCACGGGTAACGAGGTCCCATACGGCACTCGGAATATGATGTTGGTAGGCACCTGCACCAATGAAACACAGGTCGACTTCATCCTGCTTAGATCTATCCGACATTAATCGTAACAAGGCTTGCTCACTGATGCCGTCAGGCGTGTTCGCCAAAACACCTGCGCGCAACGCCGGCGGGATTTCATCAAACAGATCTTCAATTGATTCGACACCAATGGCATCAAGCATCAATTCTTCATCCTGTGTCGTATGCGGCACAAATGGCATGGCTACCTCGTTAGAAGTTAATAGTTCTAGGTTTGGACGATCGACGCAAAGTTAGTGTTCTTCGCTGTCACACAACTCTTGATACGCATTAGCGTCGAGCATGGATTCAAGCTCTGCTAGGTCGGTTGGCTGAAGCCTAAAGAACCAACCTTGATCATAAGGCGAATCATTTACGGTCTCCGGGGCGTCTTCCAGCGTTTCATTCACAGCAATAATCTTACCGGATATAGGTGAATAGATATCTGATGCGGCTTTTACCGACTCAACAACCCCCGCTTCATCTTTCGCCGAAACATCAGCGTCGATTTCAGGCAGCTCAACATAAACCACATCACCGAGCGAATCTTGAGCGTGGTCAGAGATGCCAACTGTCACAGTTCCATCATCTTCAACCCTAGCCCACTCATGACTCTCTGCGTACTTTAGTTCTCCTGGATATTCCGCCATAGGTTGTTCCTCATCATTATTGCTTGTTTACCATTACTGCGTTTTTGGCAAGTGGCCTGTAAACGCTCTCTTTACTATTAACCAATCAAAACGGATGATCCTGCCACCCACTATGAACCAATATACTTGCTTTCAGATCAACGGGTCACTAAGCGTCCGCTAGCTTGAAGACCTTTTTGCCATTCCGAGCAAAGGGTGGACTCACTTTTAGGACAGCCAGCCTTTTACCTCTGATCTCAACTTGCAAATCGTCAGCGCCAGTTTTAATTCTGGCCAACGCGATCGAATGCTGCAGTGTTGGAGAAAAAGCACCACTGGTAATCTCTCCCACACACTCATCATTGGCATACACTGGGTAGTGCGCACGTAGAACGCCACGCTGATTTAACACCAAACCAACCAGTTGCCTGCTAACACCAGTCTGAATCTGCTCAACCAATTTTCCCCTACCAATAAAATCACGCTGTTCATCTATCGACAACGTAATTTCCATATTCGACTCCAGCGGTGTCACGGTCTCATCCATGTCGCTACCATATAGGTTCATGCCGGCCTCAAGTCGAAGCGTATCGCGCGCCCCCAAACCTATTGCTCTCACACCCGCCGAGGCAAGATCTCGCCACAACTGTTTAGCGTCATCGGCAGGCACAATCGCTTCAATACCTTTTTCGCCGGTATATCCCGTTCTCGCAAGGAACCAGTCTCCGCAAAATCCGCCAACAAATGGCTTCAACTGATCGATGTAGGCAACGCGACTTGGCCCTTCGTTAGCATCCTTGGCCAGCACTTCTTTAAGAACTTGTAGAGATTCAGGACCTTGAATTGCCAGTATCGCCAGATCAGGACGTTCTGTTAGGGCGCAATCAAAGGCTTGGATTTTATCGTTCATCCATGCGAGATCTTTTTCACGTGTCGCACAATTGACAACGATCCGATAACCGTCCTGTGTTAGGTAGACAATGAGGTCATCAAGTACACCGCCTGTATCGTCTAACATCGCACTATACAAAGCTTTACCTGCTGACTGCAGTTTTTCAACGTCATTTGCCAACAAGTACCTTAGATAGCGTTTGCTGTCAGCTCCGGCAAGATCGATCACGGTCATATGTGAAACGTCACAGACGCCTACACTATTCCTAACAAGATGATGTTCTTCGATTTGTGATCCGTAATGGATCGGCATATCCCAACCACCGAAATCAACCATCTTTGCACCTGCCTGAAGATGCAGTTCATATATAGGCGTTCTGAGACCCATGGGAAATCACACGATTAAAAAAGAGCGCTATTCTAGCGTTTTCGACCACGACAGCATAGCGACAGAGACCCACAAGGCCTATAAATTATCTCATCTTGATCGTGAAATTCAGACAACTTCCCTATCAACAAAAGGAGTCAACGTTTAAATAGAGAACCGGCAGCCTCGAGCAGGCCGTTAACCACCGCCGCTAGCCAATCGGGCAATGAGCGTTTTAAGATAGGTATTGTCATTCGTCAGCTTCATCCCGGTATTGCGAAGCCAGTTAATGCCGGGATTTGTTGTCGAATAGAGTCGCTTAAACGCTTCCATCGCCGTGGTCATTAACAGATTTGAGGGTTGTCTGGACTTTTCGTAGCGGCGCAATGCCTCAAAATCACCAATACCCCGCTCGCTAAACCGATACTGCAAAAGTTCACTCGCCAAAGCCTCAGCATCGGCAAACCCCAAGTTTGCACCCTGCCCAGCAAGGGGATGAATGGTATGCGCCGCATCACCGATTAGCGCCAGATGCGGCTTGATATACCTCAGGCTATGTTGCTGATTGAGCGGGAAAGTAAAACGTTTGTCGACGCCCAAAATACCGCCAAGCTCTTGCTCACTCGCCGACGCAAGTTCTCGACAAAATTCCTCGGCGGACATCGCCATCAAGTCTTCTGGGTTTTCAACCGACCAAACAATCGAGCAGAGATTGGTTGGCTCGAGAGGTAAAAATGCCAAAGGGCCCCGCTCGGTAAACCATTGACGTGCAACTTGACCGTGACCGTGCTGTGTTTCAATGTTACAAACAACGCCTTGTTGGTGGTAGCTCCAAGCCACGGTTTTCAAATTCGCCAGCTCGCGTATTTTTGAATGACCGCCATCGGCACCGATGACCAGCGCACAGCTAATTTGACCACCATCATCAAGCGTTAATTCGTAACCGGATTCTAGCGCTTGCATATCATCCAATTTCGAATCCCAAACAACCTCTGTTTGATCGGCGTCGGCGAGTTGCAAAAGTAGCGCATCAATAACCCGTCGGTTCTCGACGATGTGCCCTAATTCTGATGCGCCAATAAAATCTGCATCAAATTCTATTGCGCCAGTACCGACCGCATCCTTGACGGACATAGCGACAAAAGCAGACGATCGACTCACGGATCCCCAAACACCAATGCGTTTCAAAAATGCTATCGAGCTTTTGTTGAGAGCACTGACGCGCGGTGCAAAGCCAGAAACAAGGTCAAAATCCTGCCTGACCACTCGAGTATCGGCGGGTGTTTGTGGTTGACTTTGCGCATCCAGAATCAAAACATGTAGATCACTTTGAGTTAGCGCAGCACCCAAGGCGAGGCCAACTAAACCCGCACCGCAGATGACTATATCGACTTCTTTTACTTCCGTCACATCGATTCCATCTTTGTTATCTTTTATGAACCTTGCCGCGATAGCGACAACCAATTGACCAACTTTAGCGCAATCAGATTGAGCATTGACGCCAATTTACTTTAATCACTCGCACGACTTTTTGACATGTATGCTTCAACTTCTTGGACAGTCCTAGGGATCGTTGAGGTTATAACTTCATTGCCCTTAGTCGTCACAAGAACATTATCCTCAATGCGGATACCGATGCCTCGATATTGACGAGGCACGTCTGATAATCCTTCGTCAATATAGATGCCTGGTTCAACCGTGGTCACCATGCCAGCCTCAAAAACCCGCCATTGGTCCTCAAATCGATATTCCCCAACATCATGTACGTCCAAACCCAGCCAATGTCCGGTTCGATGCATGTAGAATTTTTTATAGGCTTCGTTATCAACAAGATCTTTTACCTCGCCCTCTAACAGACCTAATTCAACCAACCCCTTGGTAATCACGTGCACCGCAGCAAGGTGAGGCTGATCCCAATGATTACCCGGTTTGATCAATTCAATCGCCGCATCTTGAGCCGCCAGAACGATGTTATAGAGCGCTTTTTGAGGTTCAGAAAATTTACCATTAGCAGGAAATGTGCGGGTGACGTCTGCTGCATAACTCTCAAATTCACAGCCAGCATCAACGAGCACCAAATCACCATCGGCAATCAACCCGTCATTATCTATATAATGCAAGATACAGCCATTGTTTCCTGCGCCAACGATAGATGGATAAGCTGCATGCCTTGCACCATTCGATGCAAAGCTATGCAGTAGTTCTGCCTCTAACTGATACTCATACTGACCTGGCTTAACAAACGACATCAGTCTCTTGTGCGCATCCGCCGTTATCTCGCTGGCACGCTTCATGACTTGTATTTCATGTTTGCTTTTGAACAGTCTTAGGTCATGCAGGTACTGATCGATCTGCACAAACTCTCCCGGCGGGCGGCTACCAGAATTCTGGTTACTCGAAATACTGCTTGTCCAAGCGATGACCCGTGTATCAAACTCTCTATGACTACCCATGGCATAATAGAGCTTAGATTTGCCTTCGATCAAACCTGGCAGAATGTCATCAATATCGGCCATCGGGAAAGCATCATCGATACCATAAAGTTGCATAGCACGCTCAGGACCAGTGATTTTACCGTGCCATTGCTCCATTTCTGGGTCACGTTCACGGCAGAATAAAATACACTCCCCATGCTCTCGGCCGGGCACCAGCACGAATACTGAATCCGCTTCATCAAAACCTGTCAGGTAGTGGAAATCACTGTTTTGCCTGAAATGGTGGTTAACGTCACTATTGCGACTCTGCTCGACCGCACTCGGGAGTATAGCAATGCTGTTTTCTTCCATTAACGACATCAACTCAACGCGTCGCTGTGCAAACTCTTTATTGGTAATTTTCAGTGCTGAGCCCACAAAAACTTCTCCTAATGAATCGCCTGCTGCGCGCAATCAGTGAAAACCATCATCGCCGTCATTCGAACATACTCTTCGATTTCGAGCAGATCTTTTTCATTTTCCTCGCTATCCATCATATCCTCGTCCAACCCAGCAATGCGCGCCAAATCAATAAACACTTCTGAGACCTCGGGGTGCAGGTCATCCTGTTGGACCCGGCCGGAGGTTCCAAAACCTGCTAAAAAACCTGAGCACCAATCACTGATCGCCTGACGCCTAAAATTAATATCCGCGCCATCGGCCGGCAGAAGCAACCGGTAGGCCAGATCAATATCCCGCAGTTGTGCCAAAATTTTGTCCGCGAGTGATTTTGCCATCCCCTCAATCGCGTGCATTGCTGAAGCGTCATCAAGCCAATGGCTCAATGCAGAACTGGCCTCGGTTTGCGACCAACTGGAACCAGAACAAAGCCAGCCGGTCAATAAGCCGTGCAATTCGCTCGGTTCCAACGCAGATCCCTGCAACACCTGCTGCAGATCGTCGTATCCTATCTCATCACCACTCACCCTTAGAGCCCTCCTGTTAACTTGCTTTATACTGCATATTTGCTGACCTAATGACGTACTTTCACACGCGAATCTTAGGTGGCATTGGCTATTTGTTAATAATACGCTATCGCAAGCCGTTTGACCTTTGTAGAAGGGTAGTTTTATAGTACCAATCCGTCTGATCTTGGTAACTAACATTGGAAATACAAGACCTCGAAACCAAAATAGATGAACTCATCAATCTTTGTGACGATCTTGAGAAGAAGCAGGCTATCATGGAGTCTGATCATGATAACTTGATCGCAGAAAGAACCCGATTGCTCGAAAAGAATGAGCTCGCTAAGAGTAAAGTTGAAGCTATGATTTTGCGATTAAAAGCTCTCGAAAGTGACTAACAAAGGAAGACCATAACCATGTCTGATAACTTGCATGACACACAAACTGTCTCAGTCTCGATCCTTGAGAAAGAGTATCAGGTAAGTTGCAAGCCAGACGAAGTAAAAGCGCTTAAAGAATCTGCCTCTTACGTCGACGAAAAAATGCGGGAGATTAAATCCAGTGGCGCCATACTTGGATTGGATAGAATCGCTGTAATGGCAGCTTTGAATATTGCCAACGACTATATCGGTCAAACGAGCAAAACGAATGATGTCATCAAACACCAAGCTAACAAGATTCAAACCCTGTCTACAAAACTCGATCAAGTTCTAAATCGACTCAAGTCCCGCGCCTAGCATATCCAAGCCCTAGGTTTTAACGATCATTTCGTGCTAATAACCTAAAGATATATTTCCAACGATTCATACAAAGCAATTTGTTTACGATATACTCTCCATATTCCCTGGGTTGTTTGCCAGTCGATATGTCCTCGACCCTTTAAGCGATAACCAGGAGGTTCTTTAACTTGATTGATGCGCATGTCCGGTCTCCGGAAAGCCTAATGTCAATTAGGGGCCCCCGCCTTGAACCGCAGGGTTCAAGGGCCTATTAGCACAGCGGCAATTTGGGGAACTTATACTATCTGGTCGACAGGTTTGACTGACCTTAACAACACATTCTAGACAGTGGATTCATCGCACTTGATCACCTCAGTCCACACTAAACCTGAATTACAGCGCAATCGCCAAAGCCAACATCGACAGCTGAGGCAACAAATTAGGACTGCGCGACAATCCCTTTGTATAGAAGACATCCAGCAATCTTCCTTGCATGTTTGCCGATCATTGTCGCAACTCGCTCAAATCAAACGGGCTAACAGAATCGCCTATTTTCACCCCAGCGACGGCGAAGTCGACCTTCGTGTGCTGCCAACATTAATCAAAGCCGATTATTTCTTACCGCTTATTAGCGACGCAATAAGACCCTGGGAGTCAACTCGATTATTTTTTCAACCAGAGACTCCCGATTTATACCCTAATCGATACGGCATCGATGAGCCTCAGTTTGATATTCAACAGGTTATCAATCCAAATTTATTAGATGTGGTTTTGTTTCCCTTGGTCGGCTTTGACAGAAAAGGTAATCGTTTAGGTATGGGCAAAGGCTATTATGATCGCACGTTTGCGCAGGTAAGACGTGGCTGGAGATCACCATATTTTGTGGGTATCGCTTATGGCTTTCAGGAATGCGAGGATTTAGTGCCGGCGGATTGGGATATTCCATTGCAGGCAATCGTCACGGAGCGGGAAATTATACATTGCAGTTAATACGCTTTAAGAATCCCACGCGAAGCATCGTCAATCGTTCTGACTAGAGTCCGCCAAGTGCTTGGCCGACAGCATTGACCGTCACCCCCATGCCAAAGACGACAATGATGAGTACAATTAAATCTGGTTTTTTCTTCATTTCCGCCCCCTGAAAATTTCGCACATGAGCAAACTTACGTGTGTGTAAGTGAGATTTTTAAACTTCGAAAGAGCAAAATATAACCCGCTACTACATTAATCAAGTACTAAGGCTGAGCGGCGCAAATCGAAGCACGAAAGGTTAAAAATCATATAAAAACGCGATCAACCGCGCACCTTGCGCTTCGTATTTTACCAATTCGCGATTGAACACTGATTTCCAAGTGGTTATGGTTATCGAAATCATTAGATAAACATATGCGGGTTGCTATGGCTGTCAGAGAAATTATAAGGATGGGTCACCCGACACTTCGTCAAGTCGCAGCGCCCTATGCCGAAGAGCAAATTGGCTCTGACACATTCCTCGAGCTTGTCGAAGACATGCGGGAAACGCTGCACGCTTCCGGCGGCATCGGTCTGGCGGCACCCCAGGTAAACGTCCCACTACAAATTGCTGTGATCGAGATAACCGATCCGATTACGCGATATGGAGAAATCCAAACTCTACCTTTCGAAGTCTATATCAACCCAACAATTACGATTGAGAATGCTGCGACTGCTGGCTATTGGGAGGGTTGTCTATCGCTACCGGGCATGATGGGTTTCGTCGAGCGACCGCAACATATTCGGGTCGACTACCTAAATGGATCGGCCGAAAAGAAAAGCATCCAGCTGCAGGGATTTCTCGCCACCGTATTCCAACATGAGTTCGACCATTTAATGGGAAAACTCTACGTCGATCGCATCACAGATATGACTCTCTTTTCATTTGATTCGGAGTATCAGCGTTACCATTTGAACAATTCTCTCAACAGCCCTGCTAGTGAGAGCTGAGATCCGTTAAAAACATCTTATAAGCCGTGTTATCGGTTTCTTCCCAAAAACGGTAACCCATTTGCTGAAGATCTTTCTTAAATTGTGACATCGCCTCTGCTGGTATTTGCATGCCTGCTAATACACGTCCATATGCCGCGCCGTGATTGCGATAGTGAAACATCGTGATATTAAATCCATCTCCCATCAGGTTCAGAAAATCGAGCAGAGCACCGGGCCGTTCAGGAAACTCGAATCGAAATAGCTTTTCATTAGGCAAGCTAGTCGTCGTCCCACCCACCATATGCCTAACATGCAATATCGCGACCTCATTCTCCGATAGGTCAACGACATCGTATTGCGTTTCCAGCTTTTTTAAGATCTGCTGCTTATCCTGCGAATTCATTCGTGTTTGGATTCCTACCAGCACTCTAGCACCAGACTGATCGCCAAACCGATAGTTAAATTCCGTCACATTGCGTTTACCGATTAAATGACAGAACCGGCGAAAACTGCCGGGCTTCTCAGGTATGGTGACCCCCAGTAATGCTTCTCGTCGCTCACCGATATCGGTTCTCTCCGAAACATGGCGAAGCCGATCAAAGTTCATATTCGCGCCACTCACAACTGCAACATAAGTCTCCCCAAGCGCAGCATTTTGCTCGATGTACTTCTTCATACCCGCAACACTTAGTGCACCAGAGGGTTCTGATATGCTGCGTGTGTCTTCAAAAATGTCTTTTATACCGGCGCAAATTTCATCAACCGTCACCTTGACCACCTCATCCACGCATGCTTTAGCCAACCGGAAAGTCTCTTTGCCGACTTGACTAACCGATGTGCCATCGGCGAATTGATCGAGGTCTTTAGGGTTTAAACGCACGCGCTTATTGGCCTCCAGCGCAGCATGCAGGCATGCGGAACCTTCAGCTTCAACACCTATCACCTTGACTTCAGGTCTTAAATATTTGATATAGGTACCCATGCCACTAATTAAACCGCCGCCACCGACGGGAATAAATACCGCATCCAGTCGCCCCGTGTGCTGCCGCAACATTTCCATCGCAATAGTGCCCTGACCGGCAATCACTTCTGGATCGTCAAACGGATGTATATAGGTTAATCCAAGTTCTTTCTCTAGACCTCGGGCATGTTCACTGGCTTCATCATAGTTATTACCTTGCAGGACAACCTTGGCGCCCAATTTTCGGACCGCACTGACCTTGATCTCAGGGGTGTTAGTACCCATCACGATGGTCGCTGGTATCTTCATTTTTGATGCGGCCAAGGCGACACCCTGCGCATGATTACCCGCGGAAGCCGTGACAACACCGGTTTTTTGCTGAGCGGCTGACATGCTGTTAATTTTGTTAAATGCACCACGAAGTTTAAAGCTGAAGACCGACTGAAGATCTTCTCGCTTTAAAAAAACTTTGTTAGAAAACCTATCAGACAGATTTCCCGCCAATTCTAAAGGAGACTCAATAGCGACATCGTAGACATTTGCTTCAAGGATTTTCTTAATATAGTTGCTGGTCATGGTTGAGCTCTTCCTAGCCGGACGCAATAAATAGAATCGAAGGTTAGTGTCCGGTCGCCGGTAAGTATAAACTTGTCTTTTGTAGTTAACATCCGGTTAGTTAAATGAGCCAATCCAATAAAGTTGATCAACAGAATCAACTCAAGCAGTCTGTCGCGCAAGCCGCGATCAATTACATCGAACCCCATCTTAAAAGTGATTCCGTCGTCGGCGTTGGTACCGGTTCGACCGCCAACTTCTTCATTGACGCATTGGCTAAACATAAACATAAGTTTGACGCGGCGGTCGCTAGCTCACGCGCAACACAAGAAAGGCTTGAGTCACACGGAATTCGCGTATTTGATTTAAACGCGATCAAAGAGCTAAATTTTTATATCGATGGCGCCGACGAGTCCAATGCTAATCTCGAACTAATTAAAGGCGGCGGCGGTGCGCTAACACGCGAAAAAATTGTTGCTGCGGTCGCACAGCAGTTTATTTGCATCGTCGATGGTTCAAAAATGGTTTCAGAATTAGGCGCATTTCCATTGCCAGTAGAAGTTATCCCCATGGCAAGATCTTTCGTCGCTCGAAAACTAGTTGGACTTGGTGGCCGACCCACCTATCGAGAAGGGTTTGTGACGGACAACGGCAACCTCATACTTGATGTTCATGAACTTTCGATCAAAAACCCAGTCGAGCTGGAGAATCAAATCAACAACATCACAGGCGTTGTTACCAATGGTTTGTTCGCACAGAGATCAGCCAACATTATTTTGATAGCAACCGACGACGGGGTCGAAGAAGTGCACAAAAATATATAGCAGCTTTGACTAGGCCAACAGTTTGCCTGGGTTCATGATGCCGGCTGGATCGAAGATTCGCTTCATAGATTTCATCAACGCAATTTCTTCGGCAGATCGACTGTATTTAAGCTGATCTCGTTTTAACAAACCAACACCATGCTCTGCTGAGATGCTACCGGCAAATCTCTGCACGAGCTTCATAACCTGCTCGCTTACAGCTTCGCATTCACGCTTGAATCTATCCAAGGGCCAGTCAGCAGGTTTTAAGATATTCAAATGCAAGTTTCCATCACCAATGTGGCCAAACCACACGATTTCAAATTCTGGATATGCCGATGCCACAGTAACATCAACAGCTTTGAGAAACTCGGACACCTTCGACACCCGCACAGAAACGTCGTTTTTATAGGGTGTATGCGGCGTAATAGCCTCAGAGATATCTTCGCGATAGCGCCAGATATCTTTACGTTGCTGTTCACTCTGGCTAATCACACCATCCACTGCGATACCCGCCTCGACACAGGATTCAAAAGCGCCCAAAGCAGCATCCATTACGGCCGAGTTGCGTTGGTCAAATTCAATCAAAGCATAGAAAGCACTTGGTTCAGTAAAGGGACGACTTAGCTCGCTATGGGCAAGCACATGCTCGAGAGCTTTGTCTGAAAAGAACTCAAACGCAGTCAATTCGACATTCGCCCTAAACTGAGTCATGACTGAAATAACGTTCGTCATATCCGGCACAGCGAGCAGCACTACAGTAAGATTTTCTGGTTTGCGAGCAAGCTTCATTGAAGCCTCAACAATGAATCCCAAAGTGCCCTCGGATCCGATAAAGAGATGCCGAAAGTCATAGCCGGTTGCATTCTTGATTAACGAACGGTTCAAGTCTAGAAGTTCACCCGCGCCCGTGACCACCTTAAGTCCGACAACCCAGTCTCGCGTCAAACCGTATTGCAGTACCTTAATACCACCCGCATTGGTGGCCAAGTTGCCGCCAATCTGACTTGAGCCTGCCGACGCAAAATCAACAGGATAAAACAAGCCTTGCTCATCGGCGAATTGTTGCAGCGCCTCGGTGACCACTCCAGGCTGAACGGTGACAACTTGGTCGATAGCATCAAACTCAAGTACCTGATTCATTTTTTCGAAAGACACAACGACCTCGCCGTTGCGGGCGACAGCACCTCCTGAAAGACCAGTGCGACCACCAGAGGGCACTAGAGAAATACCGTTTTTGCAGGCAAATAAGACTAGCGCCTGAACAATTTCAATCGACTTTGGAAACACAACACACAAAGGTGCTGGCGAATAAAATCGGGTCCAGTCTAATCCATAGATCTGTTTAGCACCGTCGTCTGATGCTAAATTGTCGACGCCAACGATGTTGGCGATGGATGTCATAATGTCGATCGGATTAGCCAACATAAACTACTCAGGTATTGGTTAACGTCATTGTTGTTTGCACTGGTGTTTGCCCTTTTGTTACTTCAACTGTTACTTCAGCTTCGGATCAAGTTCGCCTGCACTATAGCGCTCAAACATGATGTCGAGCGACACGGGTTTGATTTTCGAACCATTGCCAGCAGTACCAAACGCATCGTAGCGATTCACAACAATCTCTTTCATTGCCTTAAGGGACTCTGCGAAATATTTGCGAGGATCAAACTCAGACGGGTTGTTTGCCATAAAGCGACGAATCGAGCCAGTTGATGCCAATCTCAGGTCAGTATCGATATTCACCTTGCGAACCCCATGCTTGATTCCCTGCTGAATTTCTTCTACCGGCACACCATAGGTTTCGGGGATTTCTCCACCGAATTCATTAATCACCTTTAACCATTCCTGTGGCACACTCGACGACCCATGCATCACGAGATGTGTATTGGGCAGCCGCTCATTAATTTCCTTAATGCGATTGATATCCAAAATGTCGCCGGTGGGTGGACGAGAAAATTTGTACGCACCATGGCTCGTGCCGATGGCGATGGCCAATGCATCAACCTTTGTTTTTTCAACGAAATCAACCGCTTGGTCAGGATCCGTCAATAACTGATCCATTGACAGAGTACCTTGCGCACCAACCCCATCTTCTTCGCCAGCCTGACCTGTTTCAAGTGAACCCAAACAGCCCAACTCACCTTCAACCGTGACACCGCAAGCGTGCGCCATCTCGGTTGTGCGCCGCGTTACATCAACGTTGTATTCGTAGCTCGCCGGCGTTTTTTGATCCTCTAACAATGATCCATCCATCATCACAGATGAGAAGCCATATTGAATCGACCGCTGACATACATCCGGTGACGCACCATGATCTTGATGCATGACGACGGGGATATCAGGGAACTCTTCAATCGCAGCCAATATCAGGTGACGCAAAAAATTGGGCCCCGCATATTTACGCGCACCCGCTGAAGCCTGCACGATAACGGGGCTATCCGTTTCCTGAGCCGCTTCCATTATTGCGCGCATCTGCTCAAGGTTATTGACGTTAAACGCAGGGACGCCGTATCCATTTTCAGCTGCGTGGTCTAGTACTTGTCTCATGCTGACTAGGGCCATAATCTACTCCTTAGTTAATTTTTTGTTTGCCCTGCCGTCGTTTGCAGGGGTTCGCTATTTTTATCAGACCACCTGATGCCAAAATTCATCAAGCGTCTTTCAAGTAATGAACAAGCTGCCGTGAGTTTTTGACAGCCAGCATGCACCCATTATCCTTTTCAACCTTTTGCGCGTAGCTCCAGTATCGCCACAGCAGGTAAGGTTTTTCCTTCAACAAACTCTAAAAACGCACCACCACCGGTGGAGATATAGCTGATATCGGCACTGACTTCATACTTATCGATTGCTGCCAACGTGTCGCCGCCACCAGCGATTGAGAAACCTTTATTCTCAGCAATTTGTTTTGCGAGCTGCTGCGTTCCCCCTGCAAAGGCTGCTTCTTCAAATACGCCAACCGGTCCATTCCATATAATGGTTTTTGCACTTTTTAGTATCTCGCCAATAACTTGTTGAGACTCAGGACCAATATCAAGAATCATTTGATCGGGATTAATCTCACTGACCAACTTCGTTTCGGCAGTATCTGGCTGATCAATACCATCGGCAACAACAACGTCCGTTGGTATCGGAATTTCAACCTTGCTCATTAGCGCTTTCGCAGAATCAAGCAAACCTAATTCGCACAGGGATTTTCCCACCTCATGCCCTTGCGCAGCAATAAATGTATTCGCAATACCACCACCAACAATCAGTGAGTCAACCTTGTCCGAAAGCGCATCAAGTACTTCGAGCTTGGTCGAAACTTTACTGCCACCGACGATTGCTACAATGGGATGCTCTGGTTTTGCAACAGCACGCTGCAGCGCATCAAGCTCTTTTACAAGCAATGGACCCGCGCAAGCCACCGGTGCAAATCGCGCGACACCCTCGGTCGTTGCCTGCGCTCGATGAGCCGTGCCGAATGCATCCATCACAAAGACATCACACAAAGCGGCCAATTTTTTCGCTAAGGCTTCATCGTTTTTTTTCTCACCGGCATTAACTCTGACATTTTCAAATAGAATAAAATCTGCATCATCGAAGAGCGCTTCATCAATGCCGCCAAGATAGTCTTCTACTAATCGAACCTTTTTTTGCATCGTGTTCGCTAAGTAATCGGCAACTGGCCGCATACTCATCTCTGGCTGGTCACGAATCGACATGGCTTCCGTCGGCCGCCCCAAATGGGACATAACCATCACCTTTGCGCCAGCATCAAGCGCATGCTGGATCGTTGGTATAGCGGCTCGAATACGAGCATCGGACATGACTTGACCGTTTTTTATGGGCACATTAAGGTCCTCTCGAATGAGCACTCGCTTGCCCTCTAACTCAAGATTTCTCAGATCAATGACATTCATATCAAACCTTTTACCACGGCCACGACATTACTGACGCTAAAGCCAAAGTGCTCCATGACTTGCCCGCCCGGACCTGATTCACCGAAACTCGCGAGACCAACAACTTCACCGTCTAAGCCAACCCACTTGCGCCAATAATCAGGATGAGCAGCCTCTATCGCAACTCGACAGCGCTGCGTTGAGGGCAATACGGACTGACGATAAGCTGCATCTTGTAACTCAAACTTGTCCGCACTTGGCATCGACACAACTCTCGTCGGAATGCCCTGCGCATCAAGTTCTTGTGCCGCCGCGAGTGCTAAACTGACTTCCGAGCCAGTCGCAATCAGAATGACTTTTTCCTCGGCCACATCCTTAAGAACATAAGCACCGCGATCTATATTGCTCAATTGCTCTTCAGTACGTTCGAGATGCGGCAAGCCTTGCCTTGAAAAAACCAGCGCTGTAGGTCCATTGCTCTTCTCAATCGCATTTCGCCAAGCAACAACAGTCTCGACAGCATCCCCCGGCCGCCACACTGACATATTAGGCGTACCCCTTAAGTTTGCTAACTGCTCGACTGGTTGGTGGGTTGGTCCGTCTTCGCCTTGACCAATTGAATCATGGGTATACACGTGAATGTTTCGAATACCCATTAGCGCGGACATTCTGACGGCGTTTCTGGCATATTCCATGAAGATCAGAAAGGTACCTGTAAATGGGATGATGCCGCCGTGCAATGCCAAGCCATTGGCAATTGCTGTCATACCAAATTCACGCACACCATAATGCACGTAGTTGCCACCATTTTCTGTCGCGTCTACAACTGTCATTTTTGGCCAATTGGTATTATTCGAACCAGACAGATCCGCCGAACCGCCAACGAGTTCCGGTAACACTTCAGCTATTTTTGCAATGGTATTGGCACTGGCCTGTCGAGTCGCTAACGTTGCAGCTGCGTTATTGGTTGTTACCAACAACTGATCCATCATCGGCTGCCAGTTTTGCGGAAGCTCACCGCTCAAACAACGTTCGTATTCAGCAGCAAGCTCGGGGAATGCCGATTTGTACTGCATGAACAAATGATTCCAAGCCTCTTCGTCCGCAGCGCCCTGTTGTTTCGCATCCCACCCTTCGTAAATATCACCGGGGATCTCAAACGGCGCATGCGTCCATCCAAGCTGATCTCGGGTTGCTGTGACTTCATCAACGCCTAAGGGAGACCCATGACTGGAAGCCTTGCCAGACTTATTGGGCGAGCCAAAACCGATCTTCGTTTTACAACAAATTAAGGTTGGCTGTTCGGTATTATCCTTTGCCGCAGCTATTGCCGTCGCGATGGCATCGGCATCATGGCCGTCAACAGCTTCAATCACCTGCCAATCGTAGGCTCGAAATCTAGCCGCGGTATCTTCTGAAAACCAACCCTTAACATCACCATCGATTGATATACCGTTGTCATCGTAGAAGCAGATTAGCTTGCCGAGTTTGAGCGTTCCGGCGAGAGAAGCGACTTCATGCGAAACACCCTCCATCAAACAACCGTCTCCGGCAAACGCATAGGTAGCGTGATCAACAATATTCAGCACCTGTTCATCGTGACTTCGGTTGAACCGTGCGGCTAGAATTTTTTCAGCCAACGCAAACCCAACCGCATTAGCGAAACCCTGACCCAACGGACCGGTCGTTGTTTCGACCCCTGGCGTGTAACCGTACTCTGGGTGACCAGGGGTTCTCGAACCCATCTGGCGAAAATTACTTAACTCAGACATCGGCAGGTCATAGCCCGTTAGATGCAACAGCGCGTAAACCAGCATTGAACCATGGCCATTGGATAAGACAAACCGATCTCGATTTGACCAATCTGGATTCGAAGGGTTATGTCGTAGCGTCTGTGTCCAGAGAACTTCAGCAATATCTGCCATCCCCATCGGCGCGCCTGGGTGACCCGAATTGGCTTTCTGTACTGCGTCCATCGCTAGTGCGCGAATTGCGTTTGCCCGTTCTCGATTTGAACTCATTGATTACCTGCCATTGGCATGTTTCGAAAGGCGGCTATTTTCGCTTAGGCGCATCTCTACATCAAACACTATTGACCATCATCAAAGTCTTTTACGCAAAAAATGACGTTTGAATCGTTATATTGCTCAGTCGCGGGTCATTTACCCGTCTTTCTGTCCATTTCCGTGCAAGAGCCAAACAGCAGCGGCCACATTGCAATGAAAAAGACTACGGTTCAACTTGAGCGATTATCAGCTTCTGTAGAGCCGGCAAATTAGGAATCTGTCACACACCACTGTAGAATGCCTGCCTTTGAATAATCGAAGCATATCCTATGGCAAATCGCACTTTTACCTCTGAATCCGTATCCGAAGGGCATCCGGACAAGATGGCCGATCAGATTTCTGATGCCGTACTCGACGCAATACTGACAGAAGACAAAGATGCTCGCGTAGCCTGTGAAACGCTGGTAAAAACCGGCATGGTTATCCTCGCTGGTGAAATCACCACACATGCACAGATTGATTTTGAAGAAATCTGTCGCCAGGTTGTCCTTGATATTGGCTACAACAGCTCAGATGTTGGATTTGATGGTGCTTCCTGTGCGATTTTAAATGCACTTGGTAAACAGTCACCCGATATTGCCATGGGTGTCGATGAAGCTGCTGACCATGAACAAGGCGCGGGTGATCAGGGCCTAATGTTTGGGTACGCGACGAACGAGACTGATGTGCTCATGCCAGCACCGATCGACTACTCGCACCGACTCGTTAAGCGTCAAGCTGAGGTTCGAAAGTCTGGACAACTCAGCTTTTTGCGCCCGGATGCAAAGAGTCAAGTGAGCTTTTCATATGATGACCAGGGAAATCCTAGTGGCATTGATGCGGTGGTATTATCGACGCAGCACGACCCGTCGATATCTTTGGCTGATCTGCAAGAAGCCGTAATGGAAGAAATCATCAAGCCAGTCCTACCAGATAACTGGCTGCACGCCGACACCAAATACCACATCAACCCAACCGGCAACTTCGTTATTGGCGGACCTGTTGGCGACTGCGGTTTGACTGGTCGGAAAATTATTGTTGATACCTACGGTGGTATGGCAAGACACGGCGGTGGAGCGTTTTCAGGTAAGGATCCATCAAAGGTCGATAGAAGTGCAGCTTACGCCGGACGTTATGTCGCAAAGAACATCGTTGCCGCTGGCCTTGCTGACCGTTGTGAAATTCAAATCTCGTACGCAATCGGCGTCGCAGAACCGACATCGATTAGTATTGATACCTTTGGCACCGGCAAACTTACGGACGATCAGATCGAACGACTAGTTCGCGAGCACTTCGATTTACGTCCAAAGGGTTTAGTTGCCATGCTAGATCTTAAGCGACCTATCTTTCGCGACACAGCGGCCTACGGACACTTTGGTCGAGAAGAGCCGAATTTCACCTGGGAAAATACTGACAAGGCCGCCGACCTCGCGAAAGCTTTGTAAATAGACTTCGGAGATTGGCATTGAACCCTAAGGCATCAAGTCCACAAGGAAAGTTCCCTCGGCAATTTAGTTTTGAATTTTCAGCACCGAAGTCCGATGAGGCAATTGCCAAACTAGGACGGGTACATGACAAGCTCGAAGCACTGAAGCCGGCTTTTTATTCCGTCACCTATGGCGCGGGCGGATCAACCAAGGATGGCACCAAGCAAGCTGTTCTGGATATCAATGGCAAGGGTTCACTGGTCGCGCCACATCTATCTTTCGGCGGCGATGAGCCTGCAAAAATAGAATCCCTGCTGCAAGAATACAAAGATGCGGGTGTGCGGCGTCTCGTCGCATTGCGAGGGGATATACCTTCTGGCATTGGCGCGTCGGTAACACTGAGCTATGCCAGTGACCTGGTTAAATTTATCAGGGAAAAAACTGGTGAACACTTTCATATCGAAGTCGCGGCGTACCCTGAAGTCCATCCCGATTCCAAATCGGTCGAAACAGATCTGGCTTTCTTCAAAGCGAAGGTGGATGCGGGTGCCGATAGTGCAATAACTCAGTATTTTTACAACGCTGAGGCCTATTTTAGATTTATAGATTCTGTTGCTAAATTGGGCGTCGATATTCCTATTGTGCCCGGCATCATGCCGCTAACCAACTATCAAAACCTAGTGCGATTTTCTGATAACTGCGGTGCGGATATACCCCGTTGGATTCGAAAGAATTTGGAGCACTATCAAGATGACACGGTTTCACTAAAAGCCTTTGGAGAAGAGGTCGTCACCCGTCTATGCGAACAACTTCTCGCCGGTGGCGCACCCGGATTACATTTCTATACTTTGAATCAATCGCTTCCAACACTGAACCTTTGGCGCAACCTCGGTCTACCCGAGTAACAGAGAACACTCTATGCGTATTTCGCGATTCTTTGTTGAACAATTCATCAGCATTGGTGAGTCCGTATCGATTAGTGGACCTAAAGCCCATTACATCAGCAACGTACTACGCTTAAAACAAGGTGGCGAGATTGTACTCTTCAATGGCGAGGGTGGAGAGTTCACTGGCACCATCAACTCGATCAAAAAATCACAAATACACATCACTCCGACAGCACACACAGCCATCGATCATTGCTCGACGTTAGACATTACCCTCGGTCTGGGGATCACAAAACGTGATGCAATGGACAATGCGATTCAAAAGGCAACAGAGCTGGGTGTGACTTCTATCCAGCCGATTATTTGCGACTTCACGACGGTTTCTCACAAGTCATTAAGTCATAAGACTGAGCATTGGCAGAATATCTGTAGAAGTGCCTGCGAACAGTCTGGCTTAAATATACCGCCGAGGGTTCATGAAAATTGCACCATGGAGCAATGGGTTGCAGAGCCGAAGGCACTGCATATTATTGCCAACCCTGTGAGTCGGCTGAAATTTAGTACGCTCACGACAACGCCCGAGTCCGTCTGTATTACAGTCGGACCGGAAGGTGGATTTTCAGAGAAGGAGCTCACCTTGATCGCGAGTTCAAATGTGACGGAGATAAATATGGGCAATCGAATACTTAGAGCTGATACTGCGGCGATCGCCATTCTTACTCTCTGCCAACAACGATGGGGCGATGTTTAGTTCAAACGGTCCATTGCCATCCGCCTAGCCAAATGCAACTCGCTGTATTTCTGATTCGATGTAATCAAAATCGGGCACTGAAATAATTTCATCAAGATATCTTGCTCGCAGTAATTCTGTTCTTTCCGGCGGCTCACCGGTTTCAAACAACTGACCTTCTGATAAGCGAATAAGCGTCGGCAATGATTGAGCAACGATGGCAAGATAATCGAAATCTTCGCTGCCCCCAATGGCGCGAGAAACAACCAGACTAGCTGACGAGACACTGACAAGAGAAAAACTTGCTCGTTCGATCGTCAACATTTCGAAGGATGCGACAGGCACTTGCACACCTCGCCAATCTAAAAAACCAAGAAACCAGTCGGGCGTGTCCGGTACCCGTTGCAACGGTTCATAAGGAATAATTTCTGCGACAGTTGCATTCGGGATAAGAATTTTACTTTTCTGCAAAGGCACCACAAAAGTGGGCAGCTCCATAATTACATCAGCTTCCGACATTCATTACTCCTTGTCGGACTCGGCAATAACCTCGTCGATCGTACTGATGAGGATCGCTTCTTGGAACGGTTTACCAAGAAATCTATTAACGCCAAGCTCTAGTGCTTGTTGCTTATGCTTCTCGCCAGTACGGGAGGTAATCATAATGATCGGCAACTTCGCTAAACGGTCGTCACGCCGGACCGTACGCAATACTTCAAACCCATCCATTTTAGGCATCTCTATATCGAGTAGGACAACATCAGGATAGATATCCTGCAATTGGCTGACCGCATCCACACCATCTTTGGCTGTAGTGACTTCCCAACCCTGTCGTTCCATCAATCGCGTTGTCACTTTTCGGACAGTAACAGAGTCGTCAACTATCATGACTTTTCTTGCACGAGGCCGTGCAATCTCATGCAGCTCCTCAACTTCCTGCACACTCTCTTCACGAAGGTCGGCCTTGTCTACCAACGCCATCAGGTCTAGTATCACTACAATACTACCATCGCCCATGACAGTCGCGCCGGCTATTCCGCCGACTTTACTAAACTGAGGACCAAGACTCTTTACCACAACTTCACGACTTCCAATGACTCGGTCGACCTGCAGAGCAACCGCACTATCACCGTTGCTCGCCAAAATAACAGGTAATGGTGATACTTGACCGGTTAAGTCTGGGTCGTCTGACTTTTCTAGCATCTTGCCCATATAGGCCAATCGATAAGGCTGGCCGGCATACTCATAAAGTGGCGCATCCGGTTGATAGTAGGCTTCGAGTTCATAGGGACTAACCCGCACCATGCCTTCAATCGAATTGAGTGGAATTGCGTAGGTCTCTTCTCGCACAACAACCAGCAGCGCGCGATTAATTGATACCGTAAACGGTATGCGGATCGTAAACTCAGTGCCAAGCCCTAAGGTTGAGTCAATTGACACTGAACCTCCCAGCTGTTTGATCTCACTGGTAACCACATCCATGCCAACACCACGGCCTGATATCTGGGTTAACTTTTCTGCAGTACTGAAGCCCGCATGCATAATAAATTGCATAACCTCATGGTCTGAAATATCGTCATCAGCATTGATCACACCGCGTTCAATCGCTTTGTTTTTGACAGCATCAACATTGATTCCACCGCCATCATCACTCACGTTTAGAACAAGATATCCGCCTTCACGAGAAAGTCTTAGACTAATTCTGCCGGTCGCGGGCTTATTCGCCGCTAAACGTTTATCGCTGGATTCAATGCCGTGGTCAACAGCATTTCTCAACATATGCTCTAGTGGTGCAACGATTTTTTCGAGCACGGTCCGATCTAGTTCACCTTCCACGTTGAAAGCATCAAACCTAACTGATTTGCCTACCTCACCACTGATCTGCCTAACAATTCTTCTCAACCGAGGAATCAGTCGGGCAATAGGTACCATGCGCGTGCGTGTTAAACCCTCTTGAAGCTCAGTGCCGATTCTAGCCTGCTGATGCAGCAACGATTCAGCATCTCGGCTCTTGTTGCTCAAAGTGTCCTTCAAGTCGAGCATATCCGAGGAGCCCTCATTTAGAGTTCGGGATATTTCCTGCAACATCGTGTAACGATCCATTTCCAAATCGTCAAAGTTCGACTTACTCGTATTTTCTGTATTACGGAAGACTGTTTCTCTCGACTCCGCTTCAATCTCTAAACGACGCACTTGCTCACGGATCCTATTAATTGTGTCTTCCATTTCCTGCAGCGATTCTCCGAAATCGCGAATCTGCTGTTCGACGCGGCCGCGGGTAATATTTGATTCGCCGGACAAACCGATAAGCTCTTCAAGCAACTCGGAAGATACGCGCACCATCTCCTGACTTTGGTTCGCTACCGCTTTTTCTGAATCGGACTTTGTAATCAAAGCGGGTTCTGAACTCGCAGATGAATCGCGTTCGCTCGTTTGTGTTTGCGGCTCGTCAGTTGAGGTCTGACTTTCAGCTAGAGCAGGTGATGTGGTGATCGGCGCAGTCGATTCTAGGTCTCGCGTCATCGCCGCAAGCTCTTCAGGTTGTGCTTCGCCTTGTACCAGCCTTTGATAGACGCCAACACGCCGCGTAATCTCATCTTGGCGCCGATTTACAGTTGCAAAGAATGCCTCATCAAAAGGCACCGAGGTCTGCTGAACCTTTATGAGGAATGTTTCAAAATTATGCGTGTATTCACCCAAGCTGTTTAGGCCAGCCAGACGCGCGCCACCCTTCATCGTATGCAAGTGGCGTAGCAAATTGTCGTAGTACTCTGATGTCTGCGGGTTGCTTCCCCAATCTAAAATACTCTGATCAATTGCTTCATTGAGCTCATGAGCTTCTTCAATAAAGATTGCCAGAATATCTTCGTCAATCTTATCTTCCGGTAGCTCATTTATAGAAAGCTCGTTTACAGACAGCTCTTGCGTAGCACCTACTTCGGTGGATGATTCGTCAATAGATAGCTCGTCAAAGGACAATTCATCGCCAGCCAACTCAGCAAGCGTATCCGGACTCGCCGCCAGACTTGAGGCGCTCATCAGTTCTGGTGCATTAGCTAATCTAAGGGACGCTAAATCGGCATCACTAACATCGCCAATGGCTAATCGATTATAGATTTCGGTTCTACGATTGATCTCGTCCTGCTGGGCATTTAGGCGAACAAAGAATTCGTCATCCATGTCGCTTGGATTTTGCTGGAACCCTATCAAGACAGATTCAAAATTGTGGGTATATTCACCAAGTGAGTTTAAACCGGCTAACCGCGCGCCGCCTTTCAACGTATGTAAATGACGTAACAGATTGTCTAAATATTCACTGGAATCTGTGTTATTGCTCCATTGAAGAATACTCTTATCTATTGCCTCATTGAGTTCCTCGGCTTCTTCCAAGAAAATACCAAGCACGTCTTCGTCGATTTCATCTGCAGGCAGCAATTCTTGATGAATCGCCTGATTAACTCCTTCATCCAACGCTTCGCTTATTGCGGCGTCACTGACTTCGGCAGCGACTGAGATAACCTTTGTCTCAAATCGATGATTAAAAGCGGCAAGAACCGCGGCATCCGCAATCGTCGAGCCGCCTTGCTTGTATACCTCTAGCTGCTGTAAGAGACTATTTCTAGCCGAGTCAAGCAACCTCAAATCATCCTGAGTTGCTGACAGCGCGCCGACTGTAATTTGTTCACAGAGCTGCACCATGGGCCCTATCGTTTCAGCTATCGAAACAAGCTGCTTACTGCTCGCTTCACTTTCGATACCTATAAGCTTATCTGCCATGTCTTGTATAGGTTTCACATTGTTCAGATCCGCCGCCCAAACTTCCATCAAACTCGCTACTTGACCAAGTAAGGCAAATGTCTCTACGGCAAAAGTATCCTGTTCCTGTTGTGCTTCAATCGCTGCAAAATCCAACCGATCCAGTTCCCGAATTATTTCAGTCGGTGAGCTAATTCCTTGACTCGAAGCAATATGGTCAAACATAACCAAAAGCGTTTCATGCGCGTTGATAAGCAGATTCTCGACATCCGCATTCGGTTTCGCTGTCATTTCCGAATAACACCGCAGCATACTGGCGGTAAGCGTGATCAATTCTTCTCGCTCCGTCACCCGCGCCTGAGCTTCAACATGTCGTAACTCTTCAATGAGTTGACCGACTTGTTTCATATCCCATTCAGCAACAATCTCGGAGAATTTGCTGAGCAACCTGATGCCTTCAAACTCAAACGGCGGTAAAGCATCTTCAACATCCAACATTAAATTGAGCGTCTCGCACTGGGCTTGGAAAGCTTCACTTCCATCCACTTCATGTCTAAACATAGCCAGATTTGAAATAACGATATCGATCAATTCTGCAGCACGCTCGACTAAGGCGACAAATGTGTCATCAGCTTGTTTGGCGCTGTCGAAATATTTGTTACTGAGCGACTCCAAGGGTCCGGCGACATCTGAAATTGCGACAACATCTGCCATTGCGCCGCTTCCCTTTAAAGTATGGAAAGCAGCAATAAGTTCGCCAGAAACAACCTGCGGACCGGCCAGAAATGTCTTTATAACCGCCAGATTTTGAATCGCTTCGCCAAGGAAAATTTCGTCAAGTTCTGAGTCATGATCTGCAGCCTCATCGCTTAGCTCAATGATTGGCTCAATGATTAGATCTACAACGTCATGCTCAATCAGTTCGGGTGAGGTTTGTTCGGCACCGGAAGACTCACTGACGACAGATTCAGAGGCTTCAACAACAGCGTCATCTAGCTCGATATCAGCTAGCGTTATTTCTTCGAGCGTGGCGAATTCGTTATCATCTACGCTGGCATCAAGGTCGCGCATTCCTTGCGCAATATCATCTCCGGCGTCGTCTGTAGCGTCGTCTGTGACGCCATTAAAAGACAAACTTGGATCCGCGGTTGAGTCCGCTGCTTCGGTTGAAGTATCGGCAATGGGCGTTTCTTCATCCGAACTCTGCGCCGATGCATGCACCGGCTCAGGTTCGTCTAAGACTATTTCCTCAAGCTCGACTTCTACCGACTCTAAATCTAGAGACTCCAGTACTAAGGCGTCTGCTTCTGAGGCATCGAGCTCGATCGCTGCTGACTCATTCGCATCTTCTGCAGCTGCTTGAATCTCGTCCTCTTCAAGTTCTTCAAGTTCAAAATCTGGTGCGGCATCAACCTCATCGTTATCTATAAAAGCGGTGACTTCAGGCGCGGCTAGATCATCATTCAACAGCTCTGATATCGAATCCTTTACGTCATCGTTCGAATCTGACGAAATCAACTCATCGTCAGCCTGAACCAGTTCGAGATCCGACGGTGTTTGTTCGGCTGAAGGCTCTGACTCGGCTGAAGGCTCTGACTCGGCTGAGAGCTCTAACTCGGCCGAGGGCTCTAAATTAATTTCTCTTGGAATAGTCGCGAGCGCGAATGTTTCTGCTTGTTCAACAAGATGACTAACAAGAAAGGTTTCTTGATGTTGGTTTTTGAAAGCGTCTATACCCGCGGGTATCTGCGAAACAACTTCTACAACAAGACTTTGAATTTCAGCTGTCGTTGCTAATGTGTTTTCAATAATTCGGTTCAGCAAATTTTCAATTGACCAAGCGAGCTCACCGACCACAATCGCACCGACCATGCGACCACTACCTTTAAGTGTGTGAAATGCCCTTCGTATTTCCGTCACCGCATCCTGATCGGCAATATCGGTTTGCCATTTCGGCAAATATTCCGAGATTGTTTCTAATACTTCGTCGACTTCTTCGATGAATATTTCAATGATTTCGTCATCGATTAAATCATCTGCAATCTCTTCTTCAGCGGGTGCAAGATTTGCCTCGGCAGCTTGTTCGACAGTCGAATCTATAGTTGCATCTGTCGATGCCGCAACTTCTGTTTGTAATTCTGGTTGTAATTCTTGCCGTACTTCTTGTTGCACTTCGGATCGCGGCGCATCTTCCAAAACTTCAACAGGCACAGTTTCAATGTACTCGTCGGCTGTTGCATTTAGCTCAATACTTTCGATGCCAATTTCACTATCGCTTTCAATGGCGATATCACTGTCGGACTGTGTCACAACTTCCGTATCCTGCAGCACCGCAGGCGCTTGCTGAAGCTTCAAGCTGGCCAACTCTTCGACGTTATAACCCAATTTCGCTATGGCTTCTTCCGCTACGCTTATCATTTGTAGGTACGGATCCTTGGCGCTTTCCAAGAATCGTTCTAGATAATAGTCAATACTGGTAATCGCATCCGCTAAATCGTCCATGTCTGACAAAGCTGGCTGCTGCCCATCACGCATCAGGTTTCTTTCAACATATAATGCGGATGCCTCTAACACCGCACCCGCACGCTGTTGATTAACAATCAGCAATCCGCCCGCAAGACTGTTTAGCAGACTTGGCAAACGCTCAAGTTTATCCAAAGAAAAACTATTGGTAACAAACTCAATAATGTTGTCTTTACATTCCGCTAGCCCATTGCGAGTTTCTCGCACAACGGTTGCTTGCGCTTCGTCTAAGTCGCCAAAATTGTCAGACTCGCCTTCATCGTTAGTATCGCCAACGACACGATTTAGATTCGATTGAATCTCCAACAACGACCCAGCCATCTCAAGCAGCTGTTCTTCTGTTGGTTCAGCATTTTCGTCTTGGAGTAATCGGATCACTGCTAGTTGATTATCGACTCGACTAAGGTGTTCAACCAACCCGACGACCGACAGAGTACTGGACACTTGTTCTAGATCGGGCAGAAGATCAAACAGATCTTGTTGACTTCTTGCACTCGACCGTACATAAATATCGAGCTTGTCCGTGATGGCGGTAAATTCTTCAATCAGAATGCGCGATACCGCAGCTAAAGTTTCGTCATCAGGACCAAAGTCGGCAACGGACGGTGCAATTGAATCTTCACTTGCGGCAAACAGTTTTAGAACAGCGGCAATACGTGCCGTTTTTTTCGATGCGCCACTAAGGATTTCCAATAGATCGTTAGCAAAATCATCACTAACAGATGTCGCAATTGCTGCTTCGTCATCCTCCGCTAATACTTTGAGGGGACCATCGATTCGCTTGAGCAGACTGGCGGATTTACCATCTAACTTAACGCCGCCGGAGGCGATACCCTCAACTAGCGCCAAACCAAGTTGTGCGAAATATCCCGCAGGTGAACCACTGCTAATTTTTTCTAGTTTTGCAAGAACCTTACCCATCAAATTAAGGTTTTCTCGTGGGTTGGTTTTCTTGAGTAATGCGACTAATGATTGCTGGTATCGCGACCGCAGTTTTTTAACTGTTTTCGGTCCGTTTTGATTTTTATAAATCTCGATTATTTCTGCAGGGGTGGGTGCGGAAAGCAGATCAAAATCAAACGCATCCAAATTGGCATTAAAGCTGGCTGCACTGAGATTAAGCCTCTCCGCCGCACGCGCACCGCGGAGATTATCAACAACCGTTGCGACAAATTCCGGAATGTCTTGTTGATCCCTCTGTATACGGTCAAGATATCCGGGCATCTGCAGGATAGACTGCATTAAAACTTCCTGTGCTTCGTCTTGATCAGGCACTGTTTCATTCATCAACGCCTGAGCAACCGCTTCCATCTCAAGCGCCATATCAGTGGGACCCACGATTTGGACCATCTTCAACGTCCCGTGCACCTGATGCAAAGCGGTCAGGCAGGTTCGTATGCTGCTCGAGTTCTGACTTGATTCGGCATATGACTCGAGCGCTTGCTGAGCTTGCTCCAAGGTTTCAGAGATATCAGCTTTGATCCAGTCTAGCGCTACAAAATCTTGATTTGCGCTCATCTAATTAGTCCATTTAATCTATATTAACCAGTCGTTACCCTGGTAATTTAAATCCAGTTACTGAAGACCTTAATTCATTGGTGATATCTGCCAAATTACCCACCGCGACAACTGTTGACCTCGTGCCTTCGTTGGTCTGGGCTGTAATATCCTCAATACTTTTCATTGTGTTTGATATTTTTCCTGCTGAAGCCGCCTGTTGCCTAGCAGCATCAGAAATATTCTCGATAATTTCGGCTAACGATTTCGACACGGAATCGATTTCGCCCAACGCGACACCAGCGTCCTGGGCTAATTTCGTACCTTGCACGACCTCGGAGGTCGTTTGCTCCATCGACGTAACCGCCTCATGAGTATCGCTTTGGATCGTTTTAACAAGCGCGGATATCTGCTTTGCAGCAGCACCGGAACGTTCTGCTAATCGCTGGACTTCATCAGCAACTACAGCAAAGCCCTTACCTGCATCCCCCGCCATTGAAGCTTGTATTGCAGCATTAAGAGATAGAATATTTGTTTGATCGGCAATGTCGTTAATCAACGAAACAATATCACCGATTTCTTGGGAGCTTTCACCAAGGCGCTTAATTCGCTTAGCAGTTTCCTGAATCTGGCCACGAATATTCTCCATGCCGCCAATGGTATTTTGTACAACGGATGCACCCTTGTTGGCGATATCTACCGACCTCTCTGCAACGGAGCTCGACTCAGCCGCATTGTATGAAACCATATCAATCGATACAGCCATTTCGTTGACCGCCTCAGAGACGTCAGTGATCTCTTTGGCCTGCCTTTGAGATGCCTCGGAGAGAAGTCCCAAAGAAGACTGTGTTTGCTCAGTTGCTGTAGAGACCATGCCTGAGGCCTGATTGATTTGAGACACTAGCGACCTAAGCTGGTCGATAGAAAAATTAATTGAGTCGGCAATCGCACCGGTAAAACTCTCAGTCACCGTCGCTTGCACTCTTAGGTCACCATCCGCCAAGTCAGCCAGTTCATCCAATAGCTGTAAGATCGCGGCTTGATTTTGTTCGTTTTGAATAGCGGTTTCGTTGACGTTCCGCGAAGCTTCGCTGGCAATAACAAGGCTGAGTATAATCAATATGACAATACTTAAAGCGCCGCAACCAACGCCAACTAGTGGCGAAGCCAAGCCAGCACCGGCTGTCGATCGATATATTGATGTCAGCTTATTTGCTTGCGAAACAAGGTCGTCAGACGCCAAAGAAATTGCCTGCGAGGCTTGTTTAACCAGACTAACTTCCTGCGAGCGGGTCGTTATCTCGTTCATGCGAGTTGAAACCGTGCGAAATAATTCGGCAACTTTATTTAGGCTCACAACAACAGTGCCATCTTTGATAGGCGTTAATTGCAACTCACGGTCGCCCTGTGAAAGTCCCTGTAGTACGCGGCTAAAATTAGCAGCATCTTTGGAAAAATTTTCCTGCAGGCTTTGCGTTGCACCTATCTCTATCACTTTATCGACAGTCCGAGACATTCTTTCAACCAATAAAGCTTGTCCTTGCGCGCTGGCTATTTGAGTTGCCGGCGCACCCAAACGTAACATCGCCGCAACAATTTTGTCATTCTCCTGCTGAATCGCAGACATCGTTATCGTCAAATCACCACTTGTATCCCTAAGGTAGACAAGCGCATCGCGGTTCGATAAGACAATATCAATTTGCGAGCTTGTTTCACCCCATAGTTTAGTCAGCTTAGCCAATTCGCCCATCGCAACACTCGGTGACGCCGGCAATGCCTCAACAGGCCGACCATTTTTTAGTTGACCCAGTTTACTTTTGAACTGATCTTTTCCTTCTGCCAGACTTGGAAAAACAGCCAGTTGACCATTTGCGGCAATAGCGGCGTTCTTCGCCGTTTGTTGCGCAAGCACTTTCAAATCTGACGTCAGCTGGATATAACTATTTGTCGCTTTTGAATTCACTTGCGATAAATAGAAGTTCGCAGCAAAGCCACAGACCAATGCAATCAAGATGACAGTAAGCGTTGCAACTTTGGGCTTCTTAAGCGTTGAACCTATGACGCTCGTATTTCTCTTCTCAACCATGGCTATTTCCTGTCTTCACCTCTATAAAAGTGGCAATCAACTTAATTCGTTTATTCAGCGACCACGTCGCTAGGTGCTCTGCGAAAGATCCTTTAACTTGGAATCGGCGGCTAACGACGCCAGACTAAGTACCGGCCATACCGCTCCGCTCATCTCGTAGCCACCCCGCACAAAAGGTTTGAACATCTCTTGCACGGCCACTTCATCGCTAAATGCATCGCGCGGAAAATGCCTCATGCCTAACGATTCATCAACAATAAATCCGAAGAATTGTTCATCATCTTCAACCGCCAGAACTCGCCTCTGCGATCGCGATAAGCTCTTGACGTTCTCGGACTCGAAGAATGCGGCCAAGTCCAATATCGCCATTAGTTTTCCGCGTACATTCGCAATCCCTAAGACAAAGTGCTTTACACCCGGCAATCGTGTGGTTGTCGGGACTCGCAAAAGCTCCGCCACCTCGCTCATCGGTGCGACAAACTGTTGTCCTAGCAGGCTAAAACCTAAACCATTCCAATGCGTTTGAGCATTTTCCTTGGCGGGCAATTCGAGCGCCAACTGCTGACTGCGCTCAGCAAGTGCCACCAGCTCTGAAAAGGCAGATAAATGACTCATACCGTCAGACAACCAAAATAAATGCCGGTGACATTAAAGCTATGAACCCTAAAAAAACTGATCACGCTATCACCCGCCTTATAATCTCAACCAACTCCTGTCCTTCTACAGGTTTGGTCACATAACCTTGTGCGCCCTGCCGCTCTCCCCATACCTTGTCAGTTTCCTGATCTTTGCTACTCACAATAATCACGGGGATATGGCTGGTATCGGCGCCTTTGCTGATTTGTCTTGTCGCTTGAAAGCCATTCATATCGGGCATCACGATATCCATCAGAACGCAATCAGGCTGCTCCTTCGCCGCCAATGCAACGCCATCACGACCGTTTTCAGCCGTAATCACTTCGTATCCTAGACTCTCAAGCATGTCTTTGAACTGGAAGATCTCTGTCGGCGAATCATCTACTACTAATACTTTCGTCACATTCCTACTCCGACTGTTAGCCAACTGCCTTCACGTGATCGCGAATGGCACTCAGTAATTCATCCTTACTGAACGGCTTTGTCAGATACTGATCTGACCCCACAATCCTTCCTTTTGCTCGGTCGAAAAGTCCATCTTTGCTTGAAAGCATAATCACCGGAGTACTCTTAAGGGCGTTGTTATTTTTGATCAGCGCACAGGTCTGATAACCATCGAGGCGAGGCATCATAATATCGACAAATATAATTGCTGGTTGGGTATCGGCAATTTTCGCTAAAGCATCAAATCCATCCGTTGCCGTAACCACCTCACAACCCACCTTCGAGAGCAATGTCTCGGCTGTTCGACGGATGGTCTTGCTGTCATCGATGACCATCACCTTGACGCCCTCAAAATTGTCGTCCATATACCTTTCCTAGCCTCGTCAATCGCCTTGGTATGCTCACAAGATTTCTCACAACAGGAGACAAAATTTTATTCCCTGTCGGCACTTTAGAGAAGTTTTTTAACACAGTTTATAAACTCATTCCATCACCGACTATGAAGGTTGGGAATGCCGTCACATATCCAGCCCAACTGGTTTACAATAAGGCCAGATTTTGACTAAACACAAACAAAAGAAGTTGCCCATGAAACTTGGTGTTGTTCTCGACCCGCTCGCTCAAATCAATTACAAAAAAGACAGTACGCTTGCCATGATGGCATCTGCACAAAAGCTAGGCTGGCAGATTTTCACCCTTCAACTGGGCGATCTGTATATTTTAGATGGTACAGTCAAAGGTAAGTTTACCCAACTCGCTATCCGAGAAGGTCGCCCAGATTGGTATGAGGTTCTGGATCAGATCGATATCCCACTCACCGACATGACTGCTGTATTGATGCGCAAAGAGCCGCCATTTGATATGGAGTTTATCTATGCCACCTACCTACTCGAAATGGCCGAGCAGCAAGGACTTGTCGTCCTGAACCGACCTGGCAGCATCAGAGACTGCAACGAGAAGCTTTTTGCATTGCAGTTTCCTCAATGTTGCCCTCCCCATTTGGTTTCCAGAGACCTTGAAACACTTAAACAATTCCACCAAACCAACGCGGACGTGATTTTCAAGCCTCTTGACGGCATGGGGGGCTCTTCGATTTTCAGAGTGAAGTCAGATGACCCAAATTTATCCGTCATTCTGGAAACCCTGACAGATCATGGTCAACGCCAGATTATGGCACAGCGTTTTATTCCAGAAATTGCTCAAGGTGATACACGCATACTGCTTATCAACGGCGAGCCCGTGCCTTTCGGGTTGGCAAGAATTCCAGCAAAGGGCGAAACGCGCGGTAATTTGGCTGCGGGAGGCTCTGGTGTCGCCAGGCCACTCACCGACAGTGATTATCGAATCTGCGAAGCGGTTGGACCAGCTCTAAAAGAAAAAGGCCTGTATTTTGTTGGAATCGATGTCATCGGAGAGTACTTGACCGAGATTAACGTCACCTGCCCCACTTGTATTAGAGAGATAGATGCAGCCTTTAATCTGGACATCGCAACCGACTATATGAACTTTGTTGAGACTCTGGTTAACTAGAACGCGTGCGAAACACTACATTCCTACTATTTAAAGCGTAACAGCATGGCAACTGTCAGTCCTGCTGTTACCCCCTCTGATCGCCTTGGCTTCACCGTCTTTCTGGCGCTATCTGTACATGCCGTTATCATTCTAGGCGTAACCTTTACCTATCTCGATCGCAAACCGTCGACTCACACAATGGAAGTGACTTTGGCGCAGCATCGATCGCAGAACGCCCCAGAAAAACCTGATTTTCTGGCACAGTTCAATCAGGTAGGCAGCGGTACATTAAAGAAAAAAGCGCTGACGACCTCGCCTAACAAAGCAGACTTCCACGATACGATCATCCGCGAAACATCCCCGGCAGAACGACAAGCTTACGCACCAAAAGTTGTCTCTAAACAAAAACCGGTGGTGTCTTCAGCCGCTAAATCAGATCGAAAGACTTCCACAGAAAACAAAGTGATAGATAGCGTTAGTTCCGACATCCCAGTTGAAGGGCAAAAATCTCTGCTGCAGCGCAGTTTGGAAATCGCCAGCCTTGAAGCGCGGCTTGATCGGCAAAGACAAATTTATGCGAAGAGACCCCGCATTAAAAGACTCACCAGCCTATCAACCGCTTCTAGCACCAATGCCTATTACTTAAACTCATGGCGTCGCAAGATCGAAAAAATTGGCAACCTTAACTACCCTGCGGAGGCGAGAAAGAATAAATTATACGGTAACTTGCGTGTCATGGTCGCCATCCTTCCTGATGGAAGCTTGAAGGAAGTTGAGCTGTTGGAGTCCTCCGGCGAACCGGTGTTAGATGAAGCTGCCATTCGGATCGTCAGACTTGCTGCGCCCTTTGCACCATTCCCTGATAACCTACGCCAATCGACCGATGTGCTGGAGATCATTAGGACTTGGCAGTTTCGCAGAAATAGTTCTCTGCGAAGTTATTAGCACGATGACACTCACGAATGCATGAGTACCCTATTGATGGATACCAACGACCAAACAATACAACAAACATTTCAAAACCAATTTCTCATAGGCTTGCCCTCACTGAGAGGCGGTTATTTTGGCGATAGTATCTACATTATTATTGAACATGATCTTGATGGGGCTTTTGGACTTGTGATTAACCAACCTGCAGAACAGTCACTGTCCGACCTGTTTACGGATCTCCCGATTGATATCGATTGTCCACTGCTGATTGGTGGGCCGGTCGAACAAAACCGCCTATTCTTCTTGCACTCACCTGCTCCCGAACAGTATCGGTCATCAATTAAGATCGCAGAGAACATTTCGATGACTGCCTCTGGCGATGTCATCGACGCCCTGAAAGCAGGCCAAGCACCAAAAAAGATCATTGCACTATTAGGTTACGCAGGATGGGGCGCTCAACAACTCGAACACGAGATTCGCGAGGATGCATGGCTACTGACACCAACCTCGAGCGACGTCGTATTTAACGAGCCCTATGCCACGAGACCTCAAGCGGCCGCAAAACTACTGGGCATAGACTTAGCATTAATCGCACCGAGGGCGGGCCATGACTAGAAGTCCTAGGAGTATGACGTGATGAGCAAGATCTGTATGGGCTTTGACTTCGGTATGAAAAAAATTGGCATTGCAATCGGTCAATCGATAACCGGCACAGCAAATCCGTTGATTATCATGACCGCAAAGGATGGCCAGCCAGATTGGCTAGCCTTAGGAAAAATAGTCAAGCAGTGGCAACCCGAGAAGTTCATTGTCGGCTTACCCATCAACATGGATAGCACGCCAAGCGAAATGTCATCCAAAGCAGAGAAATTCGCTCGCCGACTAACCGGGCGATACAACATTCCCCATCAAACTTGGGACGAAAGATTAACCAGTTTTGAAGCAAGGGAGTTCGCCGACCCAGATGAGCTGATCGATGCCATCGCGGCCAAACTGATCCTCGAGTCATATTTCAGAGCGTCTCAGCAGGACTGAGTATTAATTCTCGGTCTGACTAAAATTCAGGCATTCGACAGCACCTTCAATACAGAAGCGACTTGCCAACCAAGGTCGGAAATCTAAAGGTTAGCGCCCAGCCAAATCAATATCGTTAGACTCCAGCGATAAGCCAGTAATAGCACCAACGGCCTCAGGCGATTCGCCCGCCAATTTGATCATTAGCCTTAAATCATTTGCAGAGTCAGCAGATGCCAAGGCGCTTTCGTAAGTAATCTCGCCCGCCGTATACAATTGATACAGCGCCTGATCGAACGTCTGCATGCCCTGTTCTGTTGACTTGGTCATGATCTCTTTGATGGTATGTACATCACCTTTGCGAATGGTATCCGAGACCAAAGGCGTGTTAATCAAAATTTCGATTGCAGCACGACGAGCCTTTCCATCAATCGCCGGTATCAATTGCTGCGCGACCATACCCCTTAAGTTTAGTGATAGATCCATCCAGACCTGTTGCTGTCTATCAGCTGGAAAGAAGTTGATTATTCTATCCAGTGCCTGATTCGCATTGTTCGCATGAAGAGTGGCAAGACAAAGGTGACCGGTTTCAGCAAAAGCTACAGCGTAGTCCATCGTTTCTCTGGTTCGAATCTCTCCTATCATTATGACATCAGGGGCTTGTCTCAGTGTGTTCTTCAATGCAACATCAAAACTAGGCGTATCAACCCCAACCTCTCTCTGCGTTACCATGCAACCACGATGCTCATGGATAAATTCAATGGGATCCTCAATCGTGATGATGTGACCTTTACTGTGTGCGTTTCGATGACCGATCATCGCCGCCAGCGACGTTGATTTACCCGTCCCGGTTGCGCCAACGAAGATGATCAAGCCGCGCTTTGTCATGGCGAGTTGCTTAATCGTTTCAGGTAATTTTAAATCGTCGCAGGATGGTATATGCGTCTCAATTCTTCGCAACACCATGCCCGCAAAATTTCGCTGATAGAATGAACTTATGCGGAATCGGCCAGCAATCGGGCTATGTATCGCAAAATTACACTCACGTTCCGCTTCAAACTCTTGCACTTGCGCTTCTGTCATTGTCGAGTGAACCATCTCCCGTGACTGCTCTGGCGTCAAAGGTGTTTTGGACAGGGGCATCATTTTGCCGTTTACCTTAATCGACGGAGGTAAGCCGGCGGTGATAAAGAGATCTGACGCACCTTGTTCAACGACAACTTTTAGTAATTTGTCGAAATCAATCATTTTTCTAACGTCCTATTTGGTCTGCATGAGCTAACAAATGCAGGTTTTATCTGAAATCGTCGGGCATTTTGGCTTTCTCACGCGCCGCTTCGGTACTTATCAGATTTTTGCCGATCAACTCTTTCAAACATTGATCAAGCGTTTGCATGCCGAGTTTTCCACCAGTTTGAATCGCAGAATACATCTGTGCAATTTTCGATTCGCGAATCAAGTTACGAATCGCTGCTGTACAAATCATAATTTCATGAGCCGCTACTCGACCACCGCCGATTTTTTTCAAAAGTGTTTGCGAGATAACCGTTTGCAAAGACTCTGACAACATTGAACGAACCATGTCTTTTTCCGCTGCGGGAAAGACGTCAATAATTCGGTCAATTGTTTTTGCTGCTGAGGACGTATGCAGAGTACCAAAAACCATGTGACCGGTCTCCGCCGCTTCTAGCGCCAGCCTAATCGTTTCTAGGTCACGCATCTCTCCAACTAGTATAATGTCGGGATCTTCTCGTAGGGCGGATCGCAATGCTTCGTTAAAACCTAACGTATCTCTATGGACCTCACGCTGATTAACAAGACACTTTTTACTCTCGTGGACAAATTCAATGGGGTCTTCGACCGTCAAAATGTGCTGATAACGATTGTCATTAACGTAGTCCATCATTGCTGCAAGGGTTGTACTCTTGCCAGAGCCCGTAGGACCTGTAACAGTGATAAGCCCTCGAGGTGTCTCCGCAATTTCCTGAAAAACCTGCCCCATGCCCAAATCTTCCATCGACAATACTTTTGAGGGTATTGTTCTAAAAACGCCACCAGCACCTCGATTATGATTGAAAGCATTGACCCGAAAGCGCGCAACACCAGGCACTTCGAAAGAGAAATCACACTCTAAGAATTCTTCAAAGTCCTTTCGTTGTTTGTCATTCATGATTTCATAAATCAGTGAATGAACCTCTTTGTGATCCAAAGCAGGCAGGTTAATGCGTCTAATGTCACCATCTACTCGAATCATCGGTGGCAGACCTGCAGATAAGTGTAAGTCTGAAGCACCTTGTTTCTCACTAAACGCAAGAAGTTCTGTAATATCCATTGCTTAACCCTTAACTAGATAATCGATGTTGATTTATCGACAATTCTGAAGAAATCGCTACTGTGGCTGTTTGCACTAATAGTATTATTGAATTCGTGAATAAACCACCGTTTCCTAATTAGGGCTCATGGCCGCCAAAAGCAGACAAGCTAACAATGGAAGATCGCCAGCAATCTATGAAGCAAAACACTTCTCATTCTCCGGTTTTTAGAGACAAGCTCGAATTAGTTCAAGATCGAATTGAGTCCGCCTGCGACCTTTACGGCCGCGGTCAAGACGAGGTTTCATTGCTTGCCGTCAGTAAAACTAAGCCGATCGAGCTTATTGAGCAATTCTACGCTTTGGGTCAACGGCAGTTCGGTGAGAATTATCTACAGGAGGCATTGTTGAAGATTGCAGCGCTCTCCGAACCGACCATACAATGGCACTATATCGGCGCTATCCAGTCGAACAAAACACGACCTATCGCCGAGCACTTCGACTGGGTACACACTGTATCGAGTCTTAAGGTTGCAAAACGCCTTAACGATCAAAGGCCAGAAAGCGCGTCGCCATTAAACGTGCTCATTCAAGTCAACATTGATCGGGAAGACTCGAAGTCGGGTGTGCTACCCGAAGATACTGACGCCTTAATCGACGCGACACGAGAAATGGGTCAACTCAATCTTCGCGGTTTGATGGTTATACCCAAGAAATCTAAGGACTTAGATCTGATAAGAGATTCGTTTGCTCGAACTCGGCTGTTGCAAGAATCTATTGCTAATCGTTATTGCCTTGCACAGTTCAATCAATTGTCGATGGGGATGTCAGAGGATTTGGAGCTCGCGATTGCGGAAGGCGCTACAATTATCCGAATTGGTAGTGCACTATTCGGCCCTCGAGACGCCTAGCTTAGGTCAGTCGCTTCGCAGAGCGGTTACGACAAACTTTACAACACTTGATTGCTAACAGGAGCCATCATGACATCAACCACATTTATCGGTGCCGGTAATATTGCCCAAGCTCTGATGGGCGGCTATCTAGCATCAGACTCCGAAGCAAAAATCACGGCTTCGGACCCCTACGCCGCACAATTAGAGAAGCTACCTTCAGCCATTCAACGTTGCGAGAATAATCACGACGCAGTTGAGAGCGCCCATGTTGTTGTTCTGTGCGTAAAACCCAATATGATGGAGCAAATTTGCAAGGACCTTGGCAGCGCGCTTACATCCAAGCTCACCATCAGCGTCGCCGCCGGTATCACTGCAAGTGCAATGTCGAGCTGGCTTGGTGCAGAGTCGGCGATCATCCGTTGTATGCCAAACACTCCTGCATTGGTGAATCAGGGCATGACCGGGCTGTATGCGAACGAACACGTCACCGAAGCACAAAAGCAAAAAGCAGCCAACATTCTCGGCTCCGTTGGTCGGATTCAATGGTTTGAAACTGAATCCGAGCTTGATGCTGTCACTGCTGTGTCAGGAAGTGGTCCGGCCTATTTCTTCCTTGTGATGGAAGCCATGCAAAAAGCGGCGATCGGCCTTGGCTTGGATCCCACCATAAGCCGAGACCTTGTATTACAGACAGCGCTTGGTGCTGCCCAAATGGCACAACAATCCGAGCTCTCTACCGAGCAGTTAAGAATCAACGTCACGTCTCCAGGCGGCACCACGGAAGCGGCGCTTAACGAACTGGTCAAAGGTGGCTTAGCACAAAATTTTGAAAAAGCGATCGAAGCAGCATTCAAGCGTTCTGTCGATTTATCGAAGGGTTGAGTTTTGATGCGAGGCGGCTAGGTGCATCAACAAAAGCCCGTCCGAACCACTCATATAGTCACGTTTAGCCTGACTAAGAAAAAATAGTGGCTTTAAACTAAAATAATGCCTTTGTGCTTTAAGGCGAAGAACTTAGCTATAATCACCACTGAACTTACAATCAATCGTTGCAAGGTTTACCAGTTATGACCCAGAATTTCGCGAGTGCGGGTGTCTATCTAATCCAAACATTTTTCGGACTCTACACGTTCTTAGTGATGCTTCGGTTTTTGATGCAGGTTGCCCGCGCTGACTACTACAATCCGATTAGCCAAGGTATCGTAAAGATCACCGACCCTGCCATTCGACCTTTGAGGAGATTATTTCCCACGCTCTACGGCGTCGATTTGGCTACGCTTTGCCTCGCTTTTTTAGTTCAACTCGCCGCTATAATGATCATCATGACTTTATACGGCTATGCTTTTTTTGCCCTTAACTACGTTGCTTGGGTGTTACTGGGGCTGTTCGCGATTATCTTTAAAATCTATTTCTTTGCCTTACTGGTATCGGTTGTTGCAAGCTGGATCGCACCCGCATCTAACCATCCGGCTTTGTCGTTGGTGTATCAGTTGATAGAACCCATTTGCGCACCGGCAAGAAAGCTTCTACCACCTATGGGCGGAATCGATTTCTCTATCATTCTGGTTTTCGTTTTTATCAATCTCATAGACAGTTATTTAGTCATACAACCATTAAGCGTATTTTTAGGCGTGCCTCGTGGCTTAATCCTTGGCCTTTAACTTTGTCAGTTAAGCAGGTTGCGATTAAGAGAGCCACGAGAGGTGAGAGAGTTTCTACTAATATTCTTTGTTGGCTACATGATGCTTTGATCTTAAAGATTAAGGCAGTTACAGGCGCCTTAAGAAAAAATCTCGAACCCCAAACAGCTTATCTCAATGTCAGGCTTACCGAGCAACCAACGGATGGTCGCGCTAATGAACAGCTGAGACGGTTGCTGTCGAAAACATTTACCGTTGGCACATCCTCAATGAGGATTGAAAAGGCCATCAATACACGCCGCAGAATTTGTCGCGTTCACAAACCGAAAAAGCTACCCGATTTTATCTCACCATGAAGACTTACAAACCGTTCAAGCGATCAAGCATTCTGAGCCTTTTATTAATTAGTTTAAGTGTCGTTACGCACGCCGCTTTTGCTGAAATAAACCAATGGCAGGGATATGACATTCATTATACGACCCTCAACAGCATGCTTATCCCCAGCGATGTTGCCAAGGCGCATAATATTACTCGTTCGAAATCACGCATTGTTACAAATATTACAGTTCGAAAAAATGATACTGCTGTAGCCGCTAAAATTGAGGGTACTTCCACAAATCTGCTGAACCAGCTATTTACGCTGGATTTTCAGGAAGTCAAAGAACCAGGGGCAATTTACTACTTGTCGAATCAGATCATAGATGAGCGAGACATGATTCGTTTTAAAATTACGATCGCCCCTAACGATCATGACGAGGTTTACCTGTTAAAATTTAATCGTAACTATTTTCAGGCAATTGAATGACGCCAATAAATATTGTTTTAGCAAGTAATAATCAGCACAAGCTCATAGAACTGACGGCGGCTTTGCCGGACTCTTTTGCGCTACACCCAGCTAGCGAATTTAATGTTGATAGCCCAGACGAAACAGGCACGACATTTATCGAAAATGCCATCATAAAGGCTCGACACTCATCAGCAATATCGGGTCTACCGGCAATCGCGGATGATTCAGGCTTGGAAGTTGATTTCCTTGATCATGCGCCCGGTATATTCTCATCGCGTTTTGCCGGTCCAAATGCTTCAGATGAGGAAAATAATGCAAAACTCTTGGATGAATTGAAAAATGCGCCTGCCGATCAACGCACAGCACGATTCCAATGCGTACTCGTCTATCTACGACACAAGTTAGATCCAATGCCAATCATTGCAACTGGCACTTGGCATGGAAGCATCGTGCAGACACCAACCGGTGAAAAAGGTTTTGGGTACGACCCTGTATTTTTTATTCCGACGCACGGCGTTACTGCCGCTAGTCTTGATGCGAATATAAAAAACAGCATCAGTCACCGCGGCCGAGCGGTTGCAGAACTGATCCCACAGTTATCTTCAGCCCAAGCCATCGGTCGTGTGCAATAACATGATGCCCCTTTCTTTGTATATCCACTTTCCTTGGTGCGCAAAAAAGTGTCCCTATTGTGATTTCAACTCACATGAAATAAAAGGCGATATACCCGAAGGCCAATACATTGATGCGCTACTACGCGATCTTGATCAAGATTTAATAACCATCAAGAATCAGCCGCTTGTGTCAATATTCATGGGCGGCGGGACACCCAGCTTGTTTTCACCTGAAGCGATCCACAGGCTGTTAGGAGGGATTCGGTCTCGCCTTGATTTCGCAGATGACATCGAGATCACAATGGAAGTCAATCCAGCCACCGTTCAAAAAGGCTTGGTCGGCGATAGGGAAAGGTTCGCTGGGTACTATGCCGCCGGCATCACCCGTCTGAGTATTGGTGTCCAAAGTTTAAACGATACGCACCTTAACTTACTTGGTAGAGTACACTCAGGGTCAGACGCTATAAATGCGATAACAGCAGCCAAACAGGCCGGTTTTACCAATTTTAATATCGACCTGATGCACGGACTATCTGAGCAGAATTTACAAAATGCACTTGCGGACCTCAAGGCGGCCATTGCGCTGGAGCCAACCCATATCTCCTGGTACCAGCTTACGATAGAACCCAATACAGTCTTCTATAATCGACCGCCGACGCTCCCCGACGATGATACTTTATGGGAGATTTATCAGACCGGCCTCAATCAACTCGCGAGCCAGGGCTTTCATCGGTACGAGATTTCCGCCTTCAGCAGACCCGGCAAACAATCTGTGCACAATCAAAACTATTGGCAGTTCGGTGACTACATTGGTATCGGTGCTGGCGCGCACGGTAAGTACACACACAACAGTGTTGTCACACGACGCGCTAAGACACGACAACCGGAGCACTATCTTGCAAGCTCACGCCAAGCGGGGGGCGCTAACTTTAAGGACACGATTGTCGATCAAGGTGAATTGCCAATAGAATTTTTGATGAATGCGTTGCGATTAACCGACGGTTTCAATCAAGCTTTATACGAAATGAGGACGGGTTTACCTTTATCCACCCTCCAGGCATTCCTAAATCGAACCCAACCACTTGGGCTTATTGAAGAACGCAATGGTTGGATCAAACCGACTAACAAAGGCGCGCAGTTCTTAAATAGCATGTTGGAAATGGTTTAAACCTATCTCTTAACCGAATCCAATTGTATCCACTCGCCTGAAGCTGTCTGGCAAACATTCATCAGCTTGTCGTAGACCAATTTACCCTCCCGCTCAGCTCGAATAGATAAACGTCGACAATCTTTGTCCTCGATTATCAATGACTCTATAAGAGTCACGCTACCAACCGTGCCGGTCTTCTTGTTGCGAAACATAACGAAGCCATCTGAGTCTTCGCCTTTAATAACCTTAAGTGCAGCCTCGGTAACATAGGGCGCATCGGAGCTATCATTTTTAGGAAGGACACCACTAAACATGGCTAAGGGCGCTTTAAATACGCCTGAGAATACACCCGCGACAGCACCCTCGCTGGCGCGCTTACCGGCGTCACTGGCCTCAGCGATCATGTCGTCAACGCGGTCTAAAGTAGGCGGGATCATTTGTCGCGTTGTCTCAACTTCCTGCAACACCTTAGGTATTGTTTGCCGATAGGCGGCGAGCTCAATTTGCAGCGAGTCTACTTGTTTTCGAATTTCTGCAGTCTCAACCATGATCTTAGGCAGCATATCTCGATATGCTTCCATTTCCTGTTCAACCACTAGAATATCTTTGCGGAGGTTCATGCTCTCATCGAGGATTGAAGGCAACACGAGTCGGTAAGCCTGCATCTCTTTTTGCACCGAAATCGCATCGGTTCTTATCATTGCTGACTCACTTAGAACGTCCGGCACCAGCATCCGCACCTGCTCGACCTCTTGCAGAATACTGGGTACTTGTTCGATGATCATTGCGATCTCATCTTCAAGCAGAGCAACAGATTTAGCTGTTTGTTCAATTTTCTCTAATGATGTCGGAAGCGCTGCTACAAATGTAAGCAATGCGTAGCCAAAATAAGCTATCGCCGAAGAAAGACAAAGAATACTGATCGGAAGGGCATAATTTTTCATATTAGTCCACGCGACCGTGGCCTGGCACGACCAGCGAGCTTAGGAAACTTTCATGGGCAGCTCGAAGCACATCCAGTGCCTCCAAGCGATCAGCAAATCCAACAAACTTCATTTGTCCTAGACCTTTGTAATGACTGAACCATAATCGCAGAATTTCATCGACACCTAAATAATGACGTTGCAGCTCAGCGATAGAGTTAACGTGATCAAACGGAGATCCATCCATCACCGCAATTAGCTTATCATCCTGCTCACCATTATCCTCTAGTTTCAGTATGCCAATGATGCGGATGTTTATACGAGAACCCCTATCCACGGCCGGACCCAACACAATCACGTCGAGAGGGTCTCCGTCACCCCCTCTGTCTTTCGGCAACAATGTGTTTTCAATCATGCCATAGTTGCCCGGATAAGGTAGGTAGTTAACCACCCTGCGGATGCCATCTCGCATTTCCCATTCGACCTGACCGCTATATTTGTTTTGCTCCCACTTTTGGTTTGTACCCGCGGGTATTTCAATCAAAGCTACTAGGTCTTGCGGGGAATTGTCTTGATCTGTGTTCAACAATTGCTGAGAAGCAGACGCTTGCGCCACTAGCATCAAATCGATCAGTAAAATCGCAAAAGGTATCATTCGCTTAACACGACCTCGGAATAACCAGACGGTCGTTGCATCGGCATAGTTAGGACTAGCTTGGTTTCGCATAGGCAAGGTCAGTAACCTCATGGTTTAGGCGCAGTCCGCGTTTTTCATATTTTGTAATCGGTCGAGCCGGCACCGCGACTTCTCGCCAATGCACCATTACTTCGCGGATATACTCAGCGTAGGGCATCCAATCTGTCGCGATATGAAGAACACCATCGTCTTTGAGTTTGGATTTTAGTAACTCAACGAACTCCTCTGAGATCAAACGGCGCTTATGATGTTTCTTTTTGTGCCAAGGATCTGGAAAGAATATTTGTATTTTCGCTAGGCTTTTATCACTTATGCATTGTTTCAATACGTCAATGGAATCGTCTTTGAAAAGCCGAAGATTCCGCAATTCCGCCTTATTCGCTAATTGAAGAAGATGACCAACGCCAGGTCTATGCACTTCCACACCAATATAATTGGTATTTGAGTCACCTTGACTCATTTCAAACAAACTATCACCCATGCCAAAGCCAATTTCGAGCACGGTCGGGTTTGATTCAGGAAATACTGCATCAAGATCGAGCACTCCGTTATGGACATCGAGGCCATAGGACACCCAGCACTCATCTAGGGCGCGAAGTTGTCCGGGTGTAATTCTTCCATCGCGGATAACGTAGCTTCGAATCTCACGCTTGCGCTGTTTTGATTCGGACAGACTCTCTGCGCTGTTATGAGAGATGTCATTCGAGATCTCTTTCGAGGCGCTACTTGAAGTGTTATTTAGATCAGGCTGCGTCTTATCATTCATACTTAACTCTTTACGGTTGGTACTTCTGCCAAATACCCAAGCTCAACAAGAGCCATCCAGCTAATAGAAATATACCGCCGAGGGGAGTGATAGGACCTAACATCTTTAGACCAAAGACCGTCAGAAGATAGAGGCTGCCGCTAAAAAGTAAAATGCCGATGCTGAAGGCATAGCTTGCATATGTAAAAGCCCAGTATTTCCCCAACTGAGTCATCAGTATTAGGCAGACAAGCAGGGCTAAGCTATGAAAAAGTTGATAGGAGACGGCCGTCTCGAAGGCATGCATGGCGCTGTCGTCAAGTTTACCACGCAGTCCATGGGCACCAAATGCCCCGAGCGCAACTCCGATAAAGCCGCTAACACTAGCAAATAGAAAAATATATTTTGTGATCACTTCAGATCAGGGAACAATGTGTTTACGAAGTTTCTTTATGGCGTTCTGTTCAAGCTGTCGGATTCGCTCAGCCGAAACACCAAATTCTTCTGCCAGTTCGTGCAATGTGGACTTTTGATCACCCAACCAACGGCGCTGCAATATCATCTGCGCGCGTTCATCAAGTTGTTGGAATGCAGATTGAAGTTGTTTCTGTTGCCCGAGTGCTTGGCGTTGATATTCGGTGATATCTGCAGGGTTACTCTCGACATCTTCGAGGTATCGAGCTGGGCTCGCAAAATCCTCGTCGTCATCATTATATCCATCAAAGGCTTCATCCTGAGATGCCAACCGGCCTTCCATTTGCCTCACCTGGTGCGGCTCGACACCGAGTTCGCCAGCAACATACTTTACTTCCTTTTCGTTCATCCAGCCGAGGCGTTTTTTAGAACCGCGTAAATTAAAAAATAATTTACGTTGCGCTTTCGTCGTTGCGACCTTAACAATTCGCCAATTCTTCAGGATAAATTCGTGCATTTCTGCTTTGATCCAATGAACAGCGAAGGAAACAAGACGCACACCAAACTCGGGATTAAACCGCTTAACAGCTTTCATCAGGCCGACATTACCTTCCTGAATCAGATCAGCCTCCGATAATCCATAGCCGGCATAAGATCGCGCTACATAAACAACAAATCGCAAATGCGCCATTACCAGTTGCCGCGCGGCATCAAGGTCCTCTTCGTAGAAAAGTCTTTCTGCTAGTTCTTTTTCCTGCTCAACGGAGAGTAAGGCGATCCCGCTCACAGCCTGAATGTAAGCTTCCAGGTTGGCACCTGGAGACATGACATCGACTGAAGAGATGATGTTAGAACTCATAGCCTGCTCGGGTTAAACAAATAATTCGGGCTGCGAAGTCTATCACCCGCTTCGAAGAAGTGCTAATCGAGCAATATAGATGATTTAACGGCTCGTGGATTGCGAAAAGTTATTAGATGCCGGTAATATATAACATTTGGTTATGTCTTGATTCTAACCAAAACACATAGCTAAACCGACCCTGATAAGACTTGTAGGTTCCAAGTTATCGAGCTTTAATCTTAGCTGGGTTCAATCTCGTGCAGATGCCGCCCAACCGCCAAGCCAGCCCCGACCACACCGAGCCCTGCGCCCGTTAAGAACAGCATGGCAGAACCTAGCAGGCCCATACCTTTGACGGCAAATTCGCCTCGATAGGAGTAAATGAGATCTTCTATTGGCGCTGACAGAAATAACAAACTACCCTGCACCATCAGCCAAGCAAATAGCGCTCCGCCTATCCCGTACCAGAAACCTAAATAGAGAAAAGGTCGACGTACGAACCTATCAGTTCCACCAACAAGCTTTATGATCTCAATCTCAGCTCGCCGATTTTCAATCGCTAGGCGAATCGTGTTGCCTATTGAGAGCAGTACACCTAAGCCAAGAAAAATAGCCAGTGCCAAGACAAATCGTTCACCCAGTGTCACCAATGCAATGAGGCGCTCTATCCACTCTAAATCTATCGATACCGATTCAACAGCAGAAAGCTCTTGCAGCCTTTGCACACTCATCTTGAGTTCGATGGTGCTGACATCGTCGGGTTCAATATCTATCACCGCGGGCAAAGGATTTCCTGGCAGGGAATTTAAAACCTCGTCAAAGCCAGAGTGCTCCTTAAACTCCTCGAGCGCTTGCGCCGCCGAGATATATCGGGCGTCGATAAATTCCGGTTCGGCGGCAAGCCTCTGCGCAAGCAAGCGACCCTCAGACTCTGAAACATCCACTTGCAGATAAACACTAATACCCGGCTTTCCTTGCCAATCACCACCTAGGCCCTCGGCGTTATCCAGCAATATGAAAAGCATGGCGGGTAATCCGAGGGCAACGCCAATCACCATCCATGTCATGGTGCTGGTGCCGAAACTGCGGATCAGGTTTTGGATCGTTTGTTTTGCTACGAGGCGATGATTAGCGAAATAACTCCTTATAATATCGAGCCCTCGTAATGAGTGAGTACTTGCTCCCGCGAATTTATTATTTGGGGTTTTGGCGCCAAGCGGTCTCCTTGCATCAGCCCTCGAGGTCACTTTATCGCTATCACGATTCATGCTTCGAGCCTTCCATCGGAGAGGATTATCTGCCGATGACCCATGGCCTCAACGAGGGCCAAATCATGACTCGCAATCATTACCGCTACACCTACTTGGTTAAATTGCTGAAATAGGTTCATGATCTCTTGCGATAGGCCGGGGTCAAGATTCCCCGTTGGTTCATCCGCCAGAAGTAGCGGGGGTTTGTTCACTACTGCTCGCGCAATCCCCACGCGCTGCTGTTCTCCGCCCGACAACGTCACGGGATAGTGTTTCTCCTTATCTGCCAAACCGACTTTAGAAAGCGCTGCTCGAACTCGACGGCCAATTTCTCTAGGTTGATAACCTGAAATCGTCAGCGGTAGTGCAACATTGTCAAAAACTGTACGATCAAATAGCAGCTGATGATTCTGAAACACAACACCGACATTACGCCTAATATCCGGTATGTGACGACGCCCTAAACGATTTAGATTTAAACCCTGGACGAATACCTGACCCTGGCTAGGCCGTTCCATCATAATGATGAGTTTCATCAGTGTACTTTTCCCAGCACCCGAGTGACCGGTCAGAAAGACCATTTCGGACTGGTCCAACTCGAAATTCACATTCGTTAGCGCTTCCTTGCCGCCTGGATAGCGCTTGCTTACATGATCAAAACGAATCAACTGAGCTCTCCCATAAAGCTAACCTTGAACCAAACAACCATTGGCGCTCAATTGCCTCGGCAAAGTAACCTGTTTGATCGACCTATTGCACGCAAAGGGCAGAAATCGATTGTTGTTACGCTGACTAATCAAAAAGTGCTGCAACATATTCTTTTGCGTCAAAGGGTCTGAGGTCATTTATCCGCTCACCAACGCCAATAAACCGAATAGGTATCTCGAGCTGCTTGGCGATCGCGAATATCACGCCGCCTTTCGCAGTGCCGTCGAGTTTCGAAATGGTTAAACCCGACACTTCAACCGCCTCTTGAAACTGCGTCGCCTGCGATATTGCGTTCTGACCTGTTCCAGCATCAAGCACCAACATAACTTCGTGCGGCGCCGATTCATCGAAGCGATTGAGCACACGTCGAATTTTAGTCAGCTCGTCCATCAAATTCTTTTTACTCTGCAAACGACCCGCGGTATCTGCAATCAGCACATCCATATTTCGCGCTTTGGCCGCTTCCAACGCATCATAAATGACTGACGCACTATCGGCGCCAGTACCCTGTGCAATCACCGGTACGTCATTGCGCTCACCCCAAACCTTTAGTTGCTCAACCGCCGCAGCACGATAAGTGTCTCCGGCCGCAAGCAACACGGATTTTCCTTCCTGCTGAAGCTTCTTCGCGAGTTTTCCAATCGTCGTTGTCTTTCCCGCACCATTCACGCCCACCATGAGGATAACAAAGGGCGAATCAGACTTAGGGATCACCAAAGGCTGCTCTACGCTTTCCAGCAAATCGCTTAACTGCTCCTTAAGATGAGCGTACAAAGACTCTGCGTTTGCTAGCTCCTTTCGAGCAACTTTTTTGGCAAGGCCATCCATAATTTGAGTGGTCGCCGCAACGCCAACATCCGAGCTCAATAGAATCGTCTCTATCTCCTCAAACAAATCATCATCAATGATTTTCTCACCCAGAAACACCCGACCGACCCCATCCGATAGTTTCGATCGGGTCTTTGACAGACCAGACTTGATTCTTGAGAAAAAACCAACTTTATCTTCTTTGTCGCCGCTTTCATCAATGACTATTTCTGTTTCGTTTTCTTTCACTTTTCACAACCTAGCGAAGTACTACATTAATTTATTGTCCGAAATGAATCACTCACATCGAGCTTTCAATCTTACTAACCTTACAGACCTTACTTATGCCGACACTTTAGCGAGTTATGGAGAGTTTCCATAGTTCCAATGTCACATGCGTCGCTGTTGATCGCAAGCCGCTCTATCTAACGGATAAATAAAGCCTTAAAACCTAAAAGTTTTACTGATTATCCGGTGATTCAATGGAGAGCGCAAAGTAAAATTATAGCCTTTCCGAGCTTCTGATCTGTATCATAAGCTATGAAATTTCATCTCATTACAAGTAATCGAGAATCTAGCGACATCAAGCTGGCTATTTGCTGCCTCGTGGTCGTACTGATTGCTTGGCTAGTCATCGGCTATATTCCAGGCTTAAGCCTGATGGGAGCGGATGCTCTCAATAGCTTGCTGCCGATGCTGTACCAACTAGACTCAGCCCAAGGCGATTGGCATACACTTGCCTATAAATTTGAAACCCTCGGTGGTACAAACATACTGGCTGTCTATGGCGTTCTCCCCTTAAGTATTTTGTTGGTGGAAATCGGGGCGTCGCCACTGCTAAGCCTGAATATTTCCGTTATTGTCATCCAGTGGTTTTTTTGCTTCCTTGCTGTACAGTCGGTCAGTGCTTTTGCCGGCCTTGATGCATTCAAATGGAAACCTAAGCAGATTAGCAGGACGATTGCCTGCTGCTTGTTGCTAGGTTTTGCGCCGTTTGTAGCCTACCGCGTTGATGAAGGACATCTAAACATTGTACTCGGTATCCTTTTTATTCAAGCACTAATCGCCTTTTGGCAATGCCACAAGAACCGACAGTTATCCTTCACAACTTTTTCGATGATTGTGTTTGCGCTGGTACACGCTCTATGCAGCCCTAGCTTTCAAATTCTTGTGTACGGCCTCATTTTTTCACTTCCCATTCTGGTTTGTTTCCTTGCAAGCAAAGAATCAATACCGGACTGGCGAAACCATCTTACGACAACCCTAACAATGACGGCCGTGGTCATTCTTGCTTGCCTACTTGCCGCGCCGGTACTTTTGGAGATGATTACCTTCGCAATCAGTGAAGACTCTACCCGAAGCGTGGGTCAGAACCCCGCCATTTATACTTACCTCATCTCAACACTGAGTGATTGGTTTACCTCACTGTTTTGGTTTTACGATCCAGTCGCCACTCGACCCGCAAGCTATCTCCATGAGATCCGCTATGGACTAGGACCGCTAGCGGTATCAAGCTTGTACTTGCTTTGGACCGGACGCTTTGCAGTTGTATTGGGTTTTGCGGGTTCAATATTTCTTTGCCTAGCACTAAGCAGTCAACTGGAACCCCTTGCCAGTTGGATACTCATGATTTTCCCGCCTTTACAGGATTTTAGGGTACCTATGCGAAGTATTATTCCAGTCATGGTGCTCTGGTCGAGTATCGTCGGTGGCTATATATTGAAAGATATTCAACGCTACAACATGGCCGAAGACAAACGCAGCTCAGCGCAAGCGCGTGAACAAGACGACACCAAACTCAAGGTTTGGATTGCAACAACGCTCGTCGCTTTGACCATCGTTTATCATCTGTCGCCCCTCGGCCAAGAGTTAGTCGTTATAGGCATGGTGATCTTTACAGTGGTTGCTCTGGCGCGCAATCAACCAATCGGTCGCAATGGTTTGTTTATCTTGAGCCTCTTATCTCTACTCGCCTTTAGCGAAGAGATTAATTTTGTTGCTGGGGTCACCCCTAAACTTGAGTCGAACAAGCAGATAGGCGAGCTTGCCAAGCAAACACAACCCCAACTAGCACAACCGTTAAACAGAATTGCGATTGACGTTTCCCGCAATGGATTATTAATGTCGAGCGCCGGCGGACTTCAGACCATCAACGGCTATGGCTTTCCATTACGTAGCTTTTCGCAAACTGTTCACGCGATGATGGATAGACCATACCGACCGACCACCGGATTCTTCAACTTTGGCCCTGGGCAGCCTGGCTTTGACATCATTCAGCAACTGTACAACATTTGCTGTGAGCTACAAATCGATGGGAACCGCGTTTTCACTCATCGTCTTAAAGAAACCCCTGGAGCTATCTGGGCGAGCAACAACACAAAGAGATTCGTAAACCTAGCAGAGATGCGAGCAGAGCTGATGCGTGCCGAGAATTTAACTGACAGTATCAAACAGTCGCAATACCGCCAAAGTCATTCAGTAGATGATGGCGCTACCGGAACTGTTTACGCGCCAAATATTCTCGCACCACGAGTTGATGATCTGTCTACACAAGCGAAGCAATGCGGACAAATGTCTTTCGGTAATTTTAGTCATCAGTTGGAAGGGAACCTGCTCTCCGTGGCCGTTATGGATCAAACAATGTCTTGCCCAGCGACAGTCGCTACAAGCTTCTCTAGTCAACTGTTTGTGACCGCCATCGGCCCTGACAATATCGTTCAACTCGAGACTTATGCTGCCTATGGAGGGCTTTTAGGCTTCGTTATTCCTGAGGGAACGCAAAGCATTGTGATCGAGCCTAGGCTCGCTGGCTATCCTTTGAGCGCCATTTTGCTGTTGCTAGGATTGTTTTCATCGATGTACATTGCGTATCACAGCTTTGCGCTGCGACAAGGCCCGCAACAAACGAAGGCAGAAAGATAGTATGTCAGGTTCACTACGCATTATCGGTGGAAGGTGGCGAAGCCGTAAGATCAAATTCGCCATCGAAGATGCGGTAAGACCCAGTCCCGACCGCGTAAGGGAGACATTGTTTAACTGGCTTTCGCTTGATATTGCAGGCGCCAGTTGTCTAGAGCTTTTCGCCGGAAGTGGCGTCTTAAGTATTGAGGCACTATCACGCGGCGCGCGAGATGTAGTGATTGTTGATTCCTCAAATCAAGTATTACGTCAAATCAAATTTAACCTGAACACTTTGCAAGCCGATGCTGAAAAATGGAGATGTGTTAAGTCAGATGCTATTGATTGGCTCTCGGTACAGACCCGTGCTTGGGACATCATCTTTCTTGACCCACCATTTTCAAGCGACTATTTGACTAAATGCCTGCAGATCATTGGCGCAAAGCAGCTGTTGAAACCCAACGGGATTATCTATTTTGAGTCAGCAAGCCCGCTCACGCTAAGCGGCTTTGATGAGGGCTCTGAGCACCATTGGCAGCTGCACAGACAGAAAAAATCCGGCGCGGTTCACTACGGACTTATATATCAACCCTAATTCTATCTTTCATTCAAGGGTGTTCATGCCATTTTCGTCATGTATTATTGGCGCCTCTCTTAACTTAAGGCACTTACAGTACGTATTCAAAACCGGCAAGCAGATTAGCTGATCGCAGCGAATACGACGGAGTGAAGATAAAATGTCGACAGTTCTCTACCCTGGTACATTTAACCCCATCCACAACGGTCACGCGGACCTTGTTGAGCGGGCTGCAAAAATATTTGACCATGTCATTCTGGGAATTGCGACCAGCCCCCACAAAAGCCCGGGCGAGTTAACATTGCGAATTGAACTCGCTCAGGAGGCGCTGTCTTATATCAAGAATGTTGAGGTCGTCGGCTTCAACACCTTGACAGTAGAATTTGCTAAAGAGATTGGTGCCGAGATTATTCTGAAAGGTATTCGAACCGTGACTGATTTCGAATATGAGTTCCAGATGCTGAACATGAATCGTGTTCTTCAGCCAGGTTTAGAGACAATATTCCTTGCCCCGTCAGAAGAGTATTCATACATCTCTTCTACCCTAGTTCGCCAGATAGCGGCCTATGGGGGCGATGTAAAGCGCTTCGTACACCCAGCAGTCGCACAAGCGCTCGCAGACGGAAAGATTTCCTAACCGCCTAATAGAGCATTACCGAGGGGCTTTGCCTTTTCGTCCGGGTGAGCTGCAGCCCAAACATCGAACAAAAACAGACTCAGCCGGTCCGACAACAAGTGCCTTGCCGGCATCCCCAGCGTTACCGCCCAACAGGGAAAAAGGTAACGTCGCAAGGTAAGTAACCGACCAAAGGCCAAACACAACCAAGCCGACCGGTCTCGCAACCACAAGATCGAGCGCCATCGCGCCAGCCCCTGGATCCTCTTCCACTTGGGCGGCTATGGCGGAGTTGGTACTTCCGAACAATAGCACCAACAGCGCTAATGACATCTTAAATTGCTTTCTTACTAACCTTTCCTCCGAGTTGGTTTAGATGCGCCTTAATCTCTCTGGCGTGCCTTCCACGCAACCTCTCAAACCCTAAAACTGGCCGTGATTGGTTGCAATTATTCGTCACTAAACCGCAAATTTATATGTTAGACCTACGGTAAGCGTAAACTTGGGTTAATTCAAATTGTTTAAGATGCGTCGCAACCCAAGTCGAACCGGGGCTTCAGCGAAACTTTGAAACCCCTAGGTCTGACAGTTTGTGCAAAAGACAGTCGCCCGCTGCCCGAGTCTACTTTCTCGTAAAATCTTTTCGCAGTTAACACAGCGCTCAGCACCGCGGCCATAAACCTTTAGCTCTTGCTTAAAATAACCCGGTTGTCCATCTTCATGGACAAAATCTTTCAAGGTCGTGCCACCGGCCTCAATCGCTTTCGCGAGAACGTTTTTAATCTCTGCACCGAGTTTTTCATAACGCTTCTTTGAAATTGTTCCCGCTTTTCTATCTGGCCTGATACCCGCAGCGAACAACGCTTCATTCGCATAAATATTGCCGACGCCGACGACAATCTCACCGTTCATAATCATCAGCTTAACTGCAACCTGCTTGCCTCGTGATTTTTCATAGAGATAATTGCCGTCAAAGGCATCCGACAAAGGCTCAGGACCCAATTTGTCAATCAACGCGTGGCCCTGAGTATCATGTAACCAAAAAATTGAACCGAACCTCCTCGGATCTCGGTATCTCAGCAAAGTACCATCGTCAAAACCAATATCAACGTGATCATGTTTTTCGATAGGTGTATTTGCATCAACAATACGCAACGAACCTGACATCCCCAGATGAATCATCATGCGACCCGATCGAGTCTCAAATAACAGATATTTGCCCCTGCGAGTAACCGCCGTGATGATACTGCCGGTCAAGCTCTGAGATAGGTCGTCAGATACGGGCCACCTTAAACTAGGCTGTCGGACATGCACCAAAACCACCTGTCGATGCGTGACATGGGGAACAATGCCCAATCGGGTCGTTTCTACTTCTGGTAGTTCTGGCATTGTTTAAAACACATGAGTCGCTCGAGGGAGCACATCATATTCATCCTACCCCGGCATGGCAATTTGTGCTTGTCTCGGTTACCTTGCGCCATCTGTCTCGATGAATAGTTTATGAATACAATTTTTCTCGGTGTTGATACCGGCGGCACTTTCACGGATTTCGTCTGCATTGACGACAATCAACTCCGCGTGTTCAAAACTCTTTCGTCACCCACAGCACCACAGACAGCAATACTAAAAGGTATTAAGGCCATGGGGCTCTCCTCTGCTATGGCGCAAGGGCAACTCGTAATCGTTCACGGTACGACAGTAGCAACCAATGCTGTGTTACAAGGCAGAGGCGTAGAAACCGCTTATATCGCCAACAAAGGTCTCAAGGATGTCATTCGAATAGGCCGCCAAACTCGCCAACACCTTTACAATCTCAGACCCGCTGCGCCTGAAATTGCCTTGGACACTGACCTCCTATTTGAGATTGATGTCAGAGTTGATGCAACCGGAAATATCACCCGGCAGCTTGCTGACGGCGCGTTAGAACGCCTTGCAAACGAAATTGAAGCAAGCAAACCGGACGCAATTGCTGTCAATTTACTTTTCTCATTCCTTTGTAAGGAACACGAAATTCTCATCGAAGAATTTTTCAAAGATAAATATTTTGTTTCGCGATCTTCCGAGATACTACCTGAGTATGGTGAATATGAGCGGGGCATGACGACTTGGCTAAACGCATATGTCGGACCAATTATTCAGCGCTATCTGGCTGCATTAATCAAAGACGTGTCGCCATCAAATCTGGCTATTATGCAATCTTCCGGCTTAACAATTGACGCAAATCTTGCTGCCACCAAAGCGGTCAATTTGCTACTTTCTGGCCCAGCTGGCGGACTCGCCGCTGCCCAATATTTTTCAAACTTAACGCAACAACCCAACCTCATTACTTTCGACATGGGGGGGACATCAACAGACGTGGCATTAATCGAGCAACGCTACAAACTCACCAACAGCGGCACTATCGCCGGTTATCCCGTTGCTGTCCCAATGGCAGATATACATACGATTGGCGCAGGAGGCGGTTCAATAGCCTATATTGATGAAGGCGGCCTTCTGCAAGTTGGGCCTGACTCGGCAGGCGCTAACCCCGGTCCGGCATGCTACGACAACGCAGGCACCGGTGCGACGGTCACGGATGCTAACTTGTGGTTAGGCCGCTTGGGGCCAAGTCCCAAATTGGCCGGCGAGCTACCACTCAACATTGACGCCGCCAGGGCCGCACTCAGCTTGCTCGCGGGCAAGCTAGATTGCTCCTTAGACGAGGTCGCGACCGGTATTATTGCAATAGCGAATGAGCATATGAGCCAAGCTTTACGTGTGATTTCGGTTCAACGCGGACATGATCCGAGGGAGTTTGCCCTTGTTTGTTTCGGTGGAGCCGGAGGGTTACACCTCTGCGATTTAGCCGAATCCCTCGATATGACGAAAGCCGCAGTTCCCATTCACGGTGGCGTGCTGTCGGCGTTTGGCATGCTAACAACCAAACCCGGTCGCGAACTTATACAAACCCATCAATCAATCCTGTCGTCTTTGCAAGATACTGAGATTACAGCAGCCTTCGAAGCCTTGGAATTCAAAGCGAAGCTAGATCTTGGGAAAGAGAATATTACTGAGATGAGTGAGCATCGGAGTCTTGATATGCGTTACCTCGGCCAAACTCATACAATTAACGTCCCGTATGACTTTCTATCCGGTCTACAAGCACGTTTTCATCAATCACATCAGCGTCAGTATGGCCATCAACTCGACCTGCCTATTGAAGTCGTCAACTTGCGATCACATATTGAAGCACAGCGGGAGCCCATTGAATTACCCGATTGGGTTGCTGAGCAAGATCCAACCGATTCAGAGGATTGGAGAATTCCATACAAACATAGATCCACGATGGCGTCTGGGGAAGTTTGTAGCGGTCCGTTGCTGATTCTCGAGCAACATGCGACTACTTACGTAAAGCAACATTGGCAAGTAGAAATCGATGTTAAAGGAAATTTGCTGCTACAAAAAACCTCGCAAAAAAAACCGGACTGATAAGCCCGGTTTTTTTATTGCTTAGTCGACCCGTTGCTTATCAGCAAGTCTAAGAGCACCTTGTCAAAAAGACCTTAGCTAGCAATCTGGTGCCGCCATGGCTCCAGACTAAACTTTTACTTAATTTTCGACTCTTTATACATCACGTGCTGACGTACCACAGGATCAAACTTTTTGATCTCCATTTTCTCAGGCATCGTGCGCTTGTTTTTGGTCGTTGTGTAGTAATGACCAGTGCCTGCGGACGAAACTAATTTTATTTTATCTCTCATTCTAAGTTACTCCTGTTTACACCTTGTCGCCACGAGATCGAATATCTGTAACGACCTCTTCGATGCCTTTCTTATCAATAATACGCATACCTTTTGCTGATACACGTAATTTCACGAATCGGCTCTCACTTTCTAGCCAAAACTTGTGATCATGTATATTCGGCACAAAACGACGACGCGTCTTGTTATTTGCGTGTGAAACGTTGTTTCCAGTAACTGGGCGTTTACCTGTTACTTGACATACTCTGGCCATGTCGACTGCCTTTGGTTTACTTGATTAATCCACTGATTTGCACTTCTTAAAAGAAGCGTTGTTCTGTTCGGTTGATCAGGCCAATACACATGTTAACAACATGCATTTTGATCCAGTCCTCTCGAGAGCCGTGCTTTATACCAGAACCCTGTCTGTGTTTCAAACCCAAATTCTCATCGGCCACTGTCTTCAAACTACGCTTAGTCCCCTGCAGGCCCTTATAGTCAAGCTATAGCCAATTTATAGAAGGCCTCTCTCAGCAAAAGAAACGACCTCTTTATCTCCCACAATCATATGATCCAATACCCTCACCTCAACCAAAGCGAGTGCAGATTTAAGGTGACGGGTTATCCGTTCATCAGCCTGACTAGGCTCGGCAATACCGGAAGGATGATTGTGGGCGAAAATGACAGCAGCGGCATTCTCAGACAATACGCTTTTAACTACTTCACGTGGATGCACACTCGCACCATCAATCGTGCCAAAGAACAACTCTCGGTAACGTATCAATCTATGTTGATTGTCAAGATAAAGGCACGCAAACACCTCTCGATCATAATCCCTCAATTTACCTTTCAGATAGCGCCGCGTCATCATCGGATCTGAAAGCGCATCGCCACGCTCCAACCCTGTTTCGATATACCGCTCTGTCATCTCCAGGGCAGCCTTAAGTTGCACATAAGTCGCGACGCCAATACCGTTAGTGGACAGAATTTCCGCCTGATCGGCCTGAAGTAGTCCACGCAGCCCGCCAAATGTTTCAATAAGTTCTCTCGATAAGTCCATTACCCCTTTCGCCCGCGTGCCAGTACGCAAAAATAGCGCTAGCAACTCCTGATCAGTAAGCGCTTTTGAGCCATGTTCCAGCAATTTTTGTCTGGGTCCCTCTCGTTTCAGCCAATTCATTTTGCTTTTTACACCTCTCGCCTGACTGCATTTTAGGATCCATCGCCTGTTCAGCTTGGCGTCAATGACGCTTTGTGAGTGAACGCTCTATCGTGTTGAATTCGCCATTTGGGATTGAATAGCTTTAACGCTTTCTCGCGCTTGTGCTGCGGCCAACACGAGGACCAAAGGTCAATTGAGCTATGCCTTATCTAATGAGTGAATAATCACTTACACCCGAAATACTTCAGTGGTATCGTTACTCTCCAATTCTGTTCTGACGTTCTAGCCACGTCTGTGCGCAACCGGCCTTGTCGGGTGTAGGCGCTTTTTTTCAGAGATGTAGGTGATTGTCCGTCAGAAATACCGATGCGAGAAATAAATTGGTCGTCAATAATTTAGTCAATAATTTGGTCAACAAAAGAATACTTCTCGGTGTAACGGGCGGCATCGCCGCGTATAAGGCCGCCGATTTAGTACGCAGACTTCAAGATCAAGGCGCTGACGTACGAGTCGTTATGACGCGGGCCGCGACTGAGTTCATCACCCCTTTAACCATGCAAGCGCTATCGGGATATCCAACGCACATCGACATGTTGGATGCCGAAACTGAATCAGTTATGGGTCATATTGAGTTAGCACGCTGGGCAGATCTGATTTTGATCGCACCTGCCAGTGCAGATTTTATCGCTAGGTTTTGTGGCGGCCACGGGGACGACCTTTTAACAACCATTTGCCTGGCTACCGAGACAAAAATCGCAATAGCGCCAGCAATGAATCAGGCGATGTGGTCAAACCCGCAAACCCAAATGAATATTAACCAACTCGAGCAATCCAACATTCGCCTTATGGGACCCGCTGAAGGCATTCAAGCTTGCGGAGAAACTGGCCAGGGCCGGCTACTTGATGTGGACCAGATCGTACAGCATACAATCTCAATTTTTCCTAGCGAAAAGCTAACGGGTAAAAAAGTGGTTATCACCGCTGGTCCCACTCGAGAATCAATAGATCCGGTAAGGTTTATCAGCAATCATAGCTCTGGTAAACAGGGCTATGCGCTCGCTGAAGCAGCAGTAGAAGCAGGCGCTGAAGTTATCGTAATTTCCGGTCCAACTAATCTTGACCCAATCGATCGCGCTAGAACAATCAATACGATTAGCGCCGACGATATGTACGCAGCAGTCATGTCAGAGATAGCTGACTGTGACGTTTTCATTGGCGTGGCAGCTGTCGCTGACTTCAAGCCAATGTTGCAATCTGAGCAGAAACTCAAGAAGACTCAGGACTCAAACACAATGACTATCGAGTTGATTGAAAATCCAGACATTATTGCCAGTGTCGCCGCGTTGCCAGAACCACCATTTTGCGTTGGTTTTGCCGCGGAGACTGAACACCTATTGGATCATGCAAGAATTAAGTTGGAACGAAAGAAGCTCGACCTAATTGTTGCTAATAATGTTGCTGATTCGAGTATCGGCTTTAATAGCGACGACAATCGAACGACGCTTGTTTGGAATGACGGTGAATTTGATTTACCTGTCATGTCAAAACGAAACATCGCCGCCAAAATAGTCGACCATGTCTCTGAACAGCTTGATAAACAAAAGGTTTGATACAAGTCTCGATCAGCGCACTGCAACAAGGACGCACTTTTTGCAGTCAATCCATAAAAAACTTGGTCTTTCTAGACGCCAAAACAACAGTAGTTAGTGACTCATGAAAAAACTTCAATTACGCATCCTGAACTCGTTGATCGGTGACAAAATTCCACTACCCACCTACTCAACACAAGGCAGCGCCGGTCTAGACCTAAGGGCTTGTATCGAAACAGAACTCACTCTTGAGCCTGCAAGCACCGTAATGATTCCGACAGGCCTTTCAGTGTTTATAGAGGATCCAAGCCTCGCAGCAATGATCTTGCCACGGTCGGGTCTTGGTCATAAGCATGGCATTGTGCTCGGCAACTTAGTCGGCTTGATCGACTCTGACTATCAGGGCGAGCTGATGGTTTCTTGTTGGAATCGCGGCCAGAGCAGCTTTACAATCGTCCCCGGGGATCGAATCGCACAAATGATTCTCGTTCCGGTCATTCAGGCTGAATTCACGATTGTTGATGAATTTCAGAAAACCGATAGAGGTGCTGATGGGTTCGGTTCCTCCGGCAGAAATTAAGGAGTCTTCTGTGCCCAGCAAAAAGAAAAGCCAGCTACTCACCTCCGGGACCGTCCCGATTGCCTGTATTCTCGCCGGGTTTGTTGTCGCAGCAATATTTTCCATATTTGTACTACAAGGGGATATCAATAGCACGCTGAAGGAAAAACTCATTGCGCAGGCTGCCGATAACCTTCAAATTCGCATCGACCAAAATCAAACTCAACTTATTCGTCAGACCAATAGTATGGCGACGAGCATCCGTTTGACAGAGCTGGTCGAGAATGGCGACTTCGCTTCTCGCTCTCTCGAAGAGGCACGGTTACGAGAGATGATACCGAATGCGATACGCGTAAGGTTATTCAAAGTAGGTGAAGCCAAAGTTGAACGTGATGCCTTACCGCCCTTCTCGTACACCTCTCTGGATATGGTTAATCGCGTTGAACAAGGCGAGTACGTATTTCTTGAAGCAATTTTTGCAGATGGTCGTTGGGTTGTAAGTCTCGCCTCGCCAATCAAAAACCCTTCAGACACCATCATCCACGGCACGCTATTCGTCTACCTGGATATAACAGCATTTAGTGATCAGCTCTCAGAACTCGACGGCAAAGTAAAACTTATTCAATCATTCGCGAATACCGAACCTGCAGAGTTTTTGAACGCAGGTAGCGGAGACGAGACAATCGTTATCAAACGCAATCTCAAAAACGCCAATTGGGGCATTGAATTTAATCCATCCGCTTCGCTCGTTAATGCCAGTGTTGGCAACTTAGTAAACTTCCTACTGCCAATTTTCATAGCTTCACTGTTGGCTGCACTTGGATCAATTTTTGGCCTACGGCAACTGATTACCAGCATAGGTTCTGACACACATCAGCTACATACGCAAATGTCTGACGCAATAAACGGCAATTTCAGAGCGAGCACAACGTATCAACTTACAGAATTTGCCGATTTAGACATCATCGTTTCACGCATGGGTAAGAAGGAAGTAGAAGAGAAGATCGTAGACCAGCTTGATGTGGTCGCGATTCCGAAACAGGAAAGCAACTCGGAACTTGTCGATATAGATATGATGGAAGAGACAGGTCAGCTTGAAGATGAGGATATGGTTGAAGTCGAAGATGAAATTCTTGACGAAGAAGTCGACATTTCCAGTATTTTCCGTGCGTACGATATCCGCGGCGTCGTTGATGAAACTTTAACAGAGGAAGTGGTTTATCGAATTGGCCTCGCAATTGGTACACAAGCTGGCGAATTAGGCGAACAGTCACTAGTTGTTGGTGCCGATGGCCGCCTATCCAGTCCAGAGTTGGCTGACGCATTAATTTCAGGTTTAACCCAATCAGGTCGTGATGTGATCAACATCGGCTTTGTACCTACACCACTTGTTTACTATGCAACGCACAACACAGAGGCGCGTAGCGGCGTTATGATTACCGGTAGCCACAATGCGCCAGAGTTCAATGGCTTAAAGATAGTGCTCGATGGCCGAACGCTCGTAGACGAAGACATACAAGCTTTGTATCAACTGTATATCAGTGGTGAGTTCTCAGAGGGAAATGGTGATGTTACCGAAGTTGATATACGTGACGACTACATTGACGCAGTTTCAGATGATGTCGTTGTCGCGCAACCACTAAAAGTCGTTTTCGACTGTGGCAATGGCATCGCTGGTGATATTGCGCCTGACCTCATCGCCGCACTAGGCTGCGAAGTGTTGCCGCTCTATTGTGAAGTTGATGGCAACTTTCCCAATCATCATCCCGATCCTATTAACCCAGACAACCTCACCGATCTCATCGCGACAGTTCAAGCCCAGGGCGCGGATATCGGATTGGCAGTCGATGGTGACGGCGACAGAATAGTTGCTGTCACAAAAACCGGAGAGATTATCTGGCCAGACAGGCTGCTCATGTTGTTCGCTAAGGACATTGTGTCTCGCAACCCAGGCTCAGACGTTGTTTACGATGTTAAGTGTACTCGCCACCTAAACAACGTCATTAGCGGATTCGGTGGACGTCCCATCCTATCAAGAAGTGGCCATTCATTTATTAAAGCGAAGATGACTGAAACAGACGCCATGCTTGGCGGTGAAATGTCAGGACATATTTGTTTCAAAGAACGCTGGTTCGGCTTTGACGATGGTCTTTACGCCGCTGCACGCTTACTCGAAATCGTAGGATCTCAAACAGCCGGTCTGGCCGAACTGTTGCAAGAATTCCCAACAAGCGTATCAACACCGGAGATCCAAATCCCGGTTGACGAATCAGTCAAGTTTGACTTTATTGAGCGACTGCAAAAAGAGACGTCAGGTTTTGAGGCGGCAACGATAACAACGATAGATGGTTTGAGAGTCGACTTCTCTGATAGCTGGGGACTTGTTCGTGCATCAAATACCAGCCCTTGTCTAACACTAAGATTCGAAGCAGACAATGAGGATAGCTTGGAGAATATTCAAGCCCTTTTCAGAGAAAAACTTTTTATTGTCGATGAATCTCTACAGTTTTAACACGGATAACAAACATGACAATGACCCGAGACTCAGCGCTTAACGTCGCAAACGTTCTAACCGAGGCGCTGCCCTTTATTCGACGATTTGCTGGCAAAACTATCGTCATTAAATATGGCGGCAACGCCATGGTAGACGAAGCACTAAAACACGGCTTCGCGCGCGATGTTGTTCTGATGAAATTGGTAGGACTCAATCCGATCGTTGTACATGGTGGCGGTCCTCAGATTGGCAAGCTACTAGCCGATTTAAAAATAGAATCAAACTTCGTTGACGGTATGCGCGTAACTGACACCGACACAATGAATGTCGTTCAAATGGTGCTAGGTGGCCAAGTAAATCAAGAGATCGTTAGTCTGATAAACAAATCCGGCGGAAGCGCCGTTGGCCTAACGGGCAAAGATGCAAATCTTATTCATGCTCAAAAAATGCTGCTTGAAAGAACCGGACCAGAAATGAAATCGCCAGAGATTATCGATATCGGTCATGTCGGTGAAGTGGTGGAGATAAACCGAGCGGTTCTGGATATTCTTACAAGTGGTGATATCATTCCCGTCATCGCGCCGATAGGATTTGGTGCAGACGGCGAAACCTACAATATCAATGCCGACCTTGTTGCAGGAAAAGTTGCCGCGGAGTTAAAGGCAGAGAAGCTAATTTTGCTAACGGATGTACCCGGTCTACAGGACGGAAATGGAGAGTTGATTTCTTCACTAACAGCATCGCAGGTTAATGAACTCATTCAAGATGGCACTATTACAGGAGGTATGCTTCCAAAAATTGACTGCGCTCTTAGTGCGGTTGAAGCTGGCGTAAACAGCGCTCAGATCATTGACGGTCGAGTCGCGCACGCTGTCTTACTAGAACTTCTCACAAATCAGGGGGTTGGCACAATGATCTCAAGGACACAAGATCATCCAACCGAACTCGAGGAGAAGTAGAAGTGAGTGAATCGTCAAAACCAGACAAAGTTTCTCGCAAACAACAGATCTTACAAGCGCTTGCTGAGATGCTAGAACTTACCCCGGGCGGCAGAATCACCACCGCCGGGCTTGCCAAGCAAGTTGGCGTATCCGAGGCCGCTCTGTACCGTCACTTTCCAAGTAAAGCCAAGATGTTCGAAGGGCTCATTGAATTCATCGAAGATACGATCTTCTCCCGCGTCAACTCTATACTCAACAGCGATGCCAATACTCAGCATCGGTGCCACAACACGTTGTACCTTTTGCTTAGTTTCACCGAAAAAAATCCAGGTATTACACGAATACTGACAGGCGATCCGCTTTCGGGTGAATCTGATCGTTTAAGAATAAGGGTTGCACAATTTTTTGATCGTCTCGAGACCCAACTCCGTCAGATGTTGAGAGAGTCAGAGTTACGAGATGGTCGTGCCATTGATTTCGATATTCCTGCGACGGCAAACCTAATGTTATCGACCGTTGAAGGTCGGATCAGTCAGTTCGTCCGTTCCAACTTCGAGCAGAAGCCGACCCAGGACTGGGAGCTACAATGGCAGATAATCAGTATGACAATCTTCCCAGCGCGGCGAGCAGAAGGTGAGTAGCGGCAACCGAGAAATATAAGTAGAAATGAGTCTTGCATGTCAGTCATTGAACACGGCCGCTGACGGCTGATCAACAATCGTTAGACACTTGTATTGCGTGTGTCGTAGAGTTCACGGACGCGTTTCAAGTCGGCCGAAAACGAGGCTGCCAACTCATCTTTTTCGGCTCGCTTCTCTTTTATCTCCCGTTCATTCTGCCTGATTCTGTTCTCGATCGTTCGAACCTGACTGACCCTCTCTTTTGAAATTTTACCACCGGATCGCTCAATATTTGCTAACTGAGATTCCATGTCGCGTTTTTGTGTTTCCAGACGCAGCAGATTGGACTGACTGGTATTAATGAATCCTTCGATGCTGGCAAGTTTCGTATCACGGGCGCGAATCACGTCTTCCGGCGTACTGTAAATTCGCAGCAGATTTTGATCAGTAATCTTTTGTTCGCGCGCAATGCGCTCACGTTTTCTTTCTTCAGCTAGTCGAATGTCTCTTACCCGAATCTCTTCATCTGTAAGAGCGCGAGGCACGATCTCAAGTACACGACCGTCGAGACTCAGTATCGTGTAACCATTCTTTACGTAGCGCGCAGGGACATGGCTATCGAGCACGGTGACGCCATCTTCATTTGCATATTTATATAGTTCGGCCTGTGAATAAGCGGGATAAAGCGCCAACAGAGGCAATGCAAAAAGTAATGGGCGCAAAGTAGACGGCAAAAAATGTCTGATTGCACGCTCGCATACAAGCATGATCCAGCTTACCGTTAACCTCGTTTTTGATTTTGTTTCCTGCATATTATTTATGTAGCAGTTCCGTAGCTCCGACGATAGCCCTCAATCGGTGATATGAATTGTGAATATTCCTGTGTTTCTTTCAAATATTCCACCACATGGTCTAACTTTACGATGCTAACGACAGAGATGCCATATTCGCTTTCGACTTCCTGAATCGCAGATTGCTCTGCTTTACCCTTTTCCTGACGATCTATCGCGACCATTACACCTACTGGATTGGCGGGGGTCTGCTGCAAAATTGCAATGACTTCTCGAATCGCGGTTCCAGCAGTAATGACATCGTCGACAATGATTACGTCACCGGTAAGATCAGCGCCAACGGTCAGCCCACCTTCCCCGTGGGTCTTAGCTTCTTTGCGATTAAAAGCATAGGGAACTGCTTTATTATACTGAGCCGCTAGCGCAATACTTGTCGCTGAGACCAACGGTATACCCTTATAGGCCGGACCAAAAAGCATATCGTACTTAACACCGGAAGCTTGAAGTGCGTCCGCATAGAATCCGCCTAAGCGATGCAAAGCATCGCCGTTGTCAAACCTGCCCGCGTTAAAAAAGTAAGGGCTGATACGACCGGATTTAAGCGTGAACTCTCCAAACTTTAGTACGTCACAGGATATTGCGAGTTCAATAAAGGCCCGTTGATAATCGGCTAACATTGCTACAAACCTAACGCAGTCTTCTGCGCCACAATCAGTTCCGAAATACCCTTTTCAGCCAAGACAAGCATCTCATTTAGTTCGTCACGACTAAACGGCGCGCCTTCTGCGGTTCCCTGAACCTCAATAAATTTTCCTTCCTCAGACATGATGACATTCATGTCAGTCTCAGCGTTTGAGTCTTCAATGTACTCTAAATCAAGTAGCGGTGAATCTTCAACGATGCCGACCGATACCGCACCAATAAACTGTTTAAAGGCAGCTTGTTTGTTGATCGTTAACATCGCATCGTAAAGCGCAATGCAAGCACCTGTGATTGAGGCTGTTCGGGTTCCGCCATCGGCTTGAATAACATCGCAATCGACGCGAACGGTATATTCGCCAAGGCTTTTCATATCAACACAAGTGCGTAATGATCGGCCTATCAAGCGCTGAATTTCAACGGTTCGGCCACCTTGCTTGCCTCGCGCCGCTTCTCGGTCCATGCGTGTATTTGTTGATCTCGGTAACATGCCATATTCAGAGGTTATCCAACCCTGACCGCTGCCTCGCAAGAAGGAAGGCACACCTGAATCAACACTGGCGGTACAGATAACTCGCGTATCACCAAAAGAGATCAATACGGAGCCTTCTGCATGCTTAGTAAAGCCTCGCTCAATCGTCACAGCTCTCATTTGGTCTAGTTGTCGTCCGGCGGGTCGTTCAAATGCCATGTTTTATCCTCAGTTGCTGAAATTGACTGCCAAATTTTATTATACTTGGCATTCGAAAGATTAACCTCAAACAACCCATCATAATTGTGATGGGTTTGTTCGACTCTAAACTCTAATATCGGACCACGCATGACAAAAAGTATGACCGCCTTCACTCGACTTGAGAAAGAATTGGTTTCTTGGGAGCTGCGCTCCGTTAACCATCGTTATCTTGATGTGACAATCAAAATGCCAGAACGATTGCGATCCCTTGAGACAGGTCTTCGGACAGCACTAAAAAAGCACTTGAAGCGCGGCAAAGTAGACTGTTTACTGAAAGTTGAGACTGAGTCAAACAACGCAGAAGCGCTTTCGCTGAATGAACCGCAGCTTTTAAAGTTAATCACGGTCATTAAACGGGCCGAAACTATTGCTGATATGCACAACTCCGCCAACATCATTGATCTTGTTCGCTGGCCAGGTGTGCTACAAGAGCATCACGTGGACTTGGGAGACCTAGCATCAAGCGTTAACCAAGGTTTCGAGCAAGCGCTTGTTTCTCTGATCGACATGCGTGCGAGAGAAGGAGCTGAACTTGAACGGATAATACTTGAGAAGTTAGCCGAGCTCGAAGCCATCGTGGTGGTGGTAAGAGGTGAGGTACCTATTATTGCAGCTCGACAGAAGCAAAAGATTCTTGATCGATTAGCCGAGCTGTCGTCCAACGCCGATGAAAACCGACTTGAGCAAGAGTTAGTCTATCTCGCACAAAAAGGCGATGTTGCTGAGGAATTGGACCGTCTTGACACACATATCGAGGAGATCCGCGGCACCCTTGCATCCGAAGAACCCAGTGGAAGACGCTTAGATTTCCTCATGCAGGAGCTGAACCGCGAAGCTAACACCCTGTCATCCAAAGCTGTCGCAGCCAATACCTCCATTCAGGCAGTGGAACTTAAAGTCATCATCGAACAGATGCGTGAACAGATTCAGAACATCGAGTGAATATGGAATACAAAGGTCATCTGTATGTCGTTGCAGCTCCCTCGGGAGGGGGCAAAACTAGTCTTGTCAAAGCCCTAGTTGACGCCAAAGAAAACATCAAAGTCGCCGTTTCTCATACCACGCGCAAGCAGCGCCCGGACGAGCAAGACGGTATTAACTACCATTTTGTTGATCGCACCGTATTCGAAGCGATGATTTCGAAAGGCGAGTTCCTTGAATACGCAGAGGTGTTTGGCAACCTCTACGGCACCAGTATGGCTGCTATCAACCAATCTCTGGATTCAGGTTGCCACCTAATCTTAGAGATCGATTGGCAAGGAGCAGCACAAATTCGCCAGCGCATGCCAGCATCTCGCTCGATCTTTATACTACCGCCGTCCCTAGAAACTCTGCGCGACAGGCTGGTCGGTCGAGGTCAAGATGATGAAGCGACTATTGCTCATCGAATGGACCTGGCGTTCAGTGAAATGTCTCACTTTCATGAGTTTGACTATCTGGTCGTCAATGATGACTTTAATGCAGCTCTAAACGAGATTAACGCTATTGTTGATAAAGATTCGAGCAGCGAAAAGTACCAACTAAAGGCTCAAGTGGCTCGATTAGCTGCATTAATCGCTGAGCTCGTACCCCATGAACGACAATAAGTGATATAAATGCAGCTATGCTGTTGTTTTCAGACAACATATTTCGGTAAACTGCGCGGCTCGATACAGTCCCGGCGTCCCGCGACTGTGGTATGAACACTGGAGAAAGACGAATGGCACGAGTTACAGTTGAAGATTGCCTAGAAAATGTAGAAAACCGCTTTGAACTTGTTATGGTTAGTAGTAAACGAGCTCGTCAGATCGCAACCGAAGGCAAAGAGCCCATGGTTCCGATCGAAAACGACAAGCCAACCGTTCTGGCGCTACGAGAAATTGCCGAAGGATTCATCGACGCAGACATCCTCGATGACACCATTAAACCCGAAGAAGTGGAATCACTCATCATTGAACCCCCGAAAGATGGACTTGAGCAATCTAACCCAGAATTCTAATTCGCCACAAACTCAGTTAGGGAGAGCGATAACGTCGATACTAGGGGTCAATCCTTGTTAACGATTGAATCGCTTTCTGATGAGCTTTCATCCTATCTGGGTGAAGATCAGATCAAACTCGTACAAAAAGCCTATTACTTCGCACGCGACGCTCATGAAGGGCAAAAACGTAAATCCGGCGAAGACTACATTACTCACCCTCTTGCCGTCGCACAAATTCTCGCTAGCATGCACATGGATCACCAATGCCTTATGGCGGCCCTGTTGCATGACGTTATTGAGGATACCGGCGTACCGAAACACCTAATTGCAAAGGAATTTGACGAAGAAGTTGCTGACTTAGTCGACGGCGTCAGCAAACTCGTCAGCATGTTCCAGTCCCGCGCTGAAGCGCAGGCTGAGAATTTTCAAAAAATGACCCTTGCCATGGCAAAAGACATAAGGGTTATACTTGTGAAGATTGCCGATCGTCTACACAACATGCGAACCCTTGGGCACTTAGCAGGTGACAAACGTCGTCGTATCGCGAAGGAAACCCTTGAAATCTACGCACCTATCGCTAACCGCCTAGGTATGAATACCATTCGTGTTGAACTCGAAGAACTCGGCTTTCGGGCGATGTATCCACTACGCTCAAGTATGATACACAAAGCCGTTCGGCGTGCCCGCGGCAACCGAACTGAGATTGTCAGCAAGATATTGGGCTCGATCGAAACGTGCTTGCAGCGCGAGGAAATGCCTGCGGCCGTCATCGGTCGAGAAAAACATCTGTACAGTATTTACGACAAGATGCGCAGCAAACGAAAATCCTTCGCGGAAATCATGGATGTCTACGCATTTAGGATCATTGTCGAGAACGTAGATACTTGTTATCGAGTTCTTGGCGCAATACACAACCTCTATAAACCGGTCGCTGGACGCTTCAAAGACTATATTGCTATACCCAAAGCCAACGGCTACCAGTCATTGCACACGACACTCTTTGGTATGCACGGTATTCCAATAGAAATTCAGATTCGTACCCACGAGATGGAACAAATCGCCAACAATGGTATCGCCGGTCATTGGCTTTATAAATCAAGCGACGACACGACAAGCAGCAACCACGAACGCGCTAGGGAGTGGATGAAGGGTCTACTCGACATACAGCAAAGTGCAGGTAACTCGTTAGAATTTATTGAGAACGTAAAGATTGACCTATTCCCGGATGAGGTTTATGTCTTCTCTCCGCAAGGCCAAATTTATGACCTGCCGCAAGGCGCCACACCAATTGATTTTGCCTACGCCGTTCATACCGATATTGGTAACACTTGCGTTGCTTCACGTATTGACCGACGCTTAGCGCCACTAAGTGCAAGCTTAGAAAGCGGCCAAACAGTTGAGATCGTTACGGCGCCCGGCGCGCAACCCAACCCAGCTTGGCTTGGCTTTGTCATCACAGGTAAAGCAAGAACGAGCATTCGGCACGCATTAAAAACACAGCAGCGCAGTGAATCTATTACATTAGGCGAAAGACTTTTGGAAAGAACGTTGAACATTGAGCGTTCCAGCATTAAAGATATCACTGAAGAGCAATTCCAACAGGTTTTGACAGACCGACATTTGGAAAGTGTCGACCAGCTCCTAGAAGAAATCGGTTTAGGCAACCAGATGGCCTATGTGATTACCCGATCACTGCTGGCCAATCGGGAAGACATCTCTGATCAGCCGGACAATCACCAGCCTTTCGCGATTATGGGCAGTGAGGGTTTGGTTGTTACCTATGCACGATGCTGTCGTCCCATTCCTGGCGATCCTATTATCGGCCATATTAGCGCTGGTAAAGGCATTGTCATTCATACCGAAGCATGCCGGAACATGTTTGAGCTAAGAGAAAAACCCGAAGAAACTATGTCCGTTAGATGGGACCCGAATTTAGATCAAGACTTCTCCGTGGAACTACGCATAGAACTGGAAAACGAAAAGGGTCTTGTCGCAAGTCTCGCGTCCACGATTACCAATGCCGACGCAAATATCGAAAGGATCAATATGGTTGACCGAGATGCCAGATTATCGACCGTCAATATTGTGCTTTCCGTTAGAGACAGAGTGCATCTAGCAAAAGTCATCAAGCGCTTGCGGACACATCGCGGTATCAACAAGCTAACAAGAACGAGAAGTTAGGACGCGATATGAAAAAAGTCATTGCAACAAGCGCAGCACCTGCAGCCATTGGCACCTATTCTCAAGCAGTCACACATCAAGGCGTGCTCTATATTAGTGGACAGATACCGCTTGACCCTGAATCAATGGAAATTCAGTCCGGCGATATTCGGGCGCAGATTGTGCGCGTATTCGACAACCTTGTTGCCATCTGTGACGCGGCTGACACCGACCTCTCCCACGCGCTGAAACTCAACATATACCTTACAGATTTGAAAAATTTTGCCATTCTCAATGAGGTTATGAGCCAGTACGTACCCGAACCTTTTCCCGCCCGCGCTGCGGTCGAGGTGAGTGCGCTACCCAAAGGAGTCGATGTTGAGATTGACGCAATGGTGTCAGTGGCGGTCGAGTGAGCGAGTGGCTCGATCAAAATGATGTCAGTTCGTTAAAGGGAGTAGGACCGGCTCTAACCCAAAAACTGGCGCGCCTCGGTATTAATAATCTTCAAGATATTCTTTTTCACTTACCCTTCAGATACGAAGATAGAACAAAGATAACCCCTATTGGTGCAATACAAGCAGGCAATAGCGTTGTGATCGAAGGTAAGGTTGTCGCCTGTGATATCGCCTTCGGTCGTCGCCGCAGTCTACTAGCCCACTTTCAAGATTCTACTGGTACCATCGCGCTACGGTTCTTTCATTTCTCTAAGTCGCAACAGACAAGCTTAAAAAGTGCTACGTTTCTAAGGGTTCACGGTGAGGCAAGGCGTGGCGCCGCCGGTCTGGAAATCTATCACCCAGAATATACGGCAAACCCTGGTCCCTTGGAGCAGTCCCTAACGCCTATCTATCCCGTTACAGAAGGTGTCACTCAAGCTAGGCTGCGCAATCTCGCTCTGCAAGTGTTAACAACTATGGACCAGGATAAGTTGCTTAAACCCCTCGGACAGGACTACTCCGCCTTGTCAGGGACAGACATCAATAGTGCAGTACGGTTTTTACATAGTCCGCCGCCGGGCGTCAATATTGAAGCCCTTCGAAACGGTATGCACCCTAGCCAGCAACGCCTCGCCTTTGAAGAGTTGTTAGCTCACCATTTGAGCCTACGCCTGATTAGACGCGAAAGTCAGAAACTAAAAGGCCGAAAGTTCAAACCACCAAACCAACTTTACCAGCAACTCCTGGCAGGTCTTGGCTTCGATTTGACAGGCGCACAGGCAAAAGTCGCGGCGGAAGTTGCAACAGATATGATGCGTGGTGCGCCGATGTTGCGTTTAGTACAGGGTGACGTCGGATCAGGAAAAACAGTTGTCGCCGCGCTTTCTGCGATACATGTCGCAGAGAACGACATGCAGACCGCAATCATGGCGCCGACCGAAATTCTGGCGGAACAACACTTCAATAATTTCACCAACTGGCTAGCACCACTCGGTCTAAAGGTCGCATGGCTATCGGGTAAATTGAAGGGCAAAAAACGTCAGGAACAATTAGAACTTATCACCTCTGGCCAAGCTGAAGTCGTTATTGGCACCCACGCGCTTTTTCAAAAAGGTGTCGACTTTCATCGCTTAGGTTTAGTCATTATCGATGAGCAGCACAAGTTTGGCGTCCATCAACGTTTAGCGCTTCGTGAGAAGGGAGAGCGAGACGGGTTCTTGCCGCATCAGCTCGTTATGACAGCAACACCGATTCCCAGAACACTCACAATGAGTGTATACGCTGACATGGATTGCTCTGTCATCGATGAGCTTCCACCCGGTCGTTCACCCATTACAACATCTGTCATCGCCGAGAGTCGCAGAGAAGAAGTCGTCTCTCACATTGAACAAGCCTGCAATCAGGGCGCTCAGGCTTATTGGGTCTGCACCCTGATCGATGAGTCGGAGGTTTTACAGTGTCAGGCGGCAGAAACCACGGCGGAGCAACTTACCGCAGCGCTACCCAACTTAAATATTGGCTTAGTACACGGTCGCATGACGCCGGACGAGAAGGTCAGCATAATGAATCAGTTTAAAGCAGGCGAACTAAGTTTGTTGGTCGCGACAACCGTTATTGAAGTTGGCGTCGATGTACCTAATGCGAGTTTGATGGTCATTGATAATGCTGAACGATTAGGACTGGCACAACTACATCAACTGCGCGGGCGTATCGGCAGAGGTACCAACAAGAGTTTTTGTTTGCTTCTCTATCACCCGCCTCTTGGCGTCACGTCGAAGGAACGTTTGAATGTAATGCGCGAGAGTCAAGATGGTTTTTACATCGCTGAAAGGGACTTGGAAATTCGAGGACCGGGCGAAATGTTTGGCAGTAGGCAATCTGGCGCTGTTGAATTCAAACTCGCTGATTTAGTCAGAGATAGCCACATGCTCACGCAAATACGGCCGCTCGCAGATAAAATGTTGGAAAAAGATCCCGCTGTCGCAAAGGCACTAATGGCTCGCTGGCTCATGTCATCAGAAAAACTTGCGCAGGTTTAACATCATTAGCGCTGCAGAGCTTCATCCTTAGATTCAAATACCGCTAGATCAAACTTATCTTCACTTCTTGCCACAATCGCTGAGACCGTCGCGTCGCCCGTAACATTGACAGCCGTACGCATCATATCGAGTAATCGATCAACACCAATAATGAGAGCAATGCCTTCAACGGGTAAGCCTACTTGCTGCAACACGAGCGCGAGCATAATGAGACCAACGCCTGGCACACCGGCGGTGCCAATCGATGCGAGGGTTGCTGTTAATATCACCATGACATAGCCGGCAAAGCCAATATCTTGATTAAATGCTTGTGCAATAAAGACCGTCGCCACACCCTGCATGATGGCAGTGCCGTCCATGTTGATCGTTGCACCTAGCGGCACGGTGAACGAGGCAACTTCATTTTTTACGCCAATCTTTTTTTCAACAGTACTCAAAGTCATAGGCAGCGTTGCGTTGCTGGAGGACGTACTGAAAGCATAAGCCATAACAGGTCCCATCTTCTTAAAGAAGGTCAACGGGTCTAACTTAGCCACAAACTTTATCATTAAGCCGAACGTCACTACGTAGTGAATAGCCAATACCGCAACAACGGTTAAAAAGTATTTGATTAAATCAGCGATGGCGCTGAAACCCATATTGGAGAACAGTGATATTAGTAGACAAAAAACACCGATAGGTGCAACGGCCATAAGCATCATCACTAACCGCATAATGATTTCATTCCAATCGTCTAGGTGTGCTTTAACACGCAAACCTTGATCACCAGATTTCGTTATTGCGATGCCGATCAGTATCGCGAATACAATAACTTGAAGCATATTGCCTTCTGACATTGCCCTGATGGGGTTGGAAGGAAATATGTTAACGAAAACCTGCTTTAAAGAAGGGCCTTGCTTTGCGACATACTCAGCAGTCGTCGGAAGGTTGATGCCAACACCAGGGTCAACGATAGACGCGACGATAAGTGCAATAGAGATTGCGGTGGCCGTCGTAAATAAATACAGAATAATTGTCTTGAGCCCGATACGCCCCATGCTCGAGCCAGCACCTAAGTTACTCGCGCCACAGACTAAGGAGACGAACACCAATGGCACGACGAGTAGTTTTAAACTCAAAACAAATATCTGCCCGCCAAGATCGAATAGTCCATCAATAAGATAGACATCCAACGGGTTACCTTCAGCTAAATCTAGAAAATGGACGATGGAACCCAAAATGATACCAAGGCCCATGCCAATGAGAATATTGCGTGTAAGGTTCGATGGCGCCATACAAGTACCTACTAAGTTGTCGATAGTTCTTTGTTTGGTCTTACTCGGTCTTTACGAAAACGTCGCTAAAACGCGATTAACACGTTTGCTTACATTTCTATCATTTCAAAATCTTCTTTACTGACACCGCATTCAGGGCAGACCCAATCTTCTGGAATATCATCCCAAGCGGTACCAGCGGCGATCCCTTCGTCAGGTAATCCCTCTTTTTCATCATAGATAAATCCACATACAATACATTGCCACTTCTTCATTGAAAAACTACCGATACCTTAAACAGAACTGATGAGATAGAAGATGACTTCAACCTTTCGAAGCCTCCATAAAGCCACGTATACTACCTGATTTAGCAGAATCACGACAGAATTCTACATGCCTTGGAATAATATGCTGCAGGAAATTAGCTCCCGCTACCCGAAGGGCTTAGCCCTCGTTCAAATAGCCCGCTTGGACAAGCCTATCGGTATTAACCTGTTGCTTTGGCCAACGTTGTCAGCGCTTTGGATAGCCGCTGAAGGTTTCCCCGGCTGGCACCTTTTGTTTGTTTTTGTCTTGGGTACAGTGCTAACTCGATCGGCCGGCTGCGTTATCAATGACATTGCAGATAAAGACTTTGACGGGTACGTTGAACGTACACAGGCTAGGCCACTGGCGAACCGCAGGGTATCGACGAAAGACGCTGTTATTTTTATGGCCGCTTTGCTCCTTAGCGCATTATTGCTGGTCTTATCGACCAACGCACAAACGGTCTGGTTAGCCCTATTGGCTGCCATGGTTGGTGGCATTTACCCTTTTATGAAACGGCATACGCATCTGGCTCAGCTTGTACTCGGTGTCGCCTTTTCTTTCGGTATCCCCATGGCATTTTCTGCCGTTACTGGAGAGGTACCGCAGATCGCATGGCTGCTCGCGCTAGCGAACGTTTTTTGGACCGTCGCCTATGACACGCAATATGCGATGGTCGATCGAAATGATGACCTGAAGCTTGGTCTACGTTCAACGGCAATTCTGTTCGGCGATATGGATAAGCTCATGATCGGCGTGCTGCAGTTTCTCTGTCTGTTCACCTGGTTCATGATTAATCGGCAGATACACTTTAGCTGGCCGTTTTACCTATCCATGCTGATCGCTATCGGGTTGTTTACCTATCACCAGTGGCTAATCAAAGACCGCGATCGGGCAGGCTGTTTTAAAGCGTTTCTCAACAACCATTGGGTAGGAGCCGCATTTTTAGTGGGTATCGTCGCACATTACAGTCTAATCTAGCGTTAATCTTAGTGGACATTCTGCATTTCAAAGATCACAAGCACACCACTAAACTGCCTTTTGTCGCTCACCTTCTTGAATAGCGCTAGTGTATTGCTTAGGATCCATTTTTGATTTATGTAACTACTTTAGTAGTTAAGATACTTAGAGACAGCAGATACAGCTTAATATCTCAGAGCGCGTAAAGGCGGATTTGTTACGCGAAAATGGTACGAGCGAAACAAACAATGCAACAAACAGATGAAGCGATAGCGATCATTCAAAAGCTCGGGTTTACGGCTTATGAGGCTAAAACCTACCTAGGCCTGCTAGCTTGTCAGCCTGCCACAGCCTATGAGGTCGCCAAAAAATCAACTGTTCCATCCTCAAAAATATATGAAACCCTTACCGTTTAATGTCTAAAGGGATCGTGCAACCTACCCTGTCGGCAGCCGAGCATGGCCAACAGTATGTCGCTTTAAGCCCGAAAGACTTCTCGGAACAAATACGACAATCTGCTGTTTCCCAGACAACCCAGTTACTACCTCTCTTAGAGAGAATGACTGACGAGGTCCCTAGCGACTTTATTTGGCCACTTGTCGATCAAAAACAAATCGAGACCAAAGCGTTGGAGACGGTCAGACAAAGCCAAACCAACATTCTTTTATCCTGTTGGCCGCAAGAGCTCGATTGGATAGAACGAGAGTTACTAAATGCAGAATCACGCGGCGTTAAGGTCGCATTGGTACATTTCGGAAAACCGACGAAAAAAGTGGGCGCCACCTATCATCACCCTGAAGAGAAAACACTCTATGAAGAAAAGGGTGGCAGAGGCTTAACTCTCGTCACCGATAGCAATACCGTATTAATAGTAAATTTCGAGACAACGGGCGGAATTGATGCTTCATGGTCAAAAAATACAGCCTTCGTTAACCGTTGCTGAAGATTATGTCAAACATGATGTCTACATCACCAAAGTGACCAGATTTCTAGAGCCTGAAATGCGCTCAAGATTCGGGCAGCAGTATGAAAAACTAAGGGATGTATTTAACGCAGACAGTTAGATTATTGAAGGTCGGTACCGGATTCGTCAGTGTCTGGTTCGCAACGGTTAGTTTCGTCGGTACGAGGCCTTTCAGAACTAGACCGACCGAAAAAATGAGTTATGGAGATTAAATATGCAAGCATTTTCCCTTGATGGGCAGTTGTGTGAAGAGAAGGACGCCACCATATCGGTTATGGACCATGGCCTACTTTACGGCGATGGCGTTTTTGAAGGCTTACGGTTTTATTCGGGTGAAATCTTTAGGTTGGATATTCATCTACGAAGGTTAACCGACTCAGCCAAGGCAATTGGTCTGGCCCTACCGATGCCTTTATCCGAAATAGAACAGGCCCTTTACAAAACAGTAAAGGCATCACAACTAGATAACGGATATATCCGGCTTATCGTTACACGAGGTACCGGGAATTTAGGTTTGAACCCGGCTAACTGCCATTCGCCCAGAACCATCATCATCGTCGCTGAACTGAGCATGATACCTGATCACATAAGAGACTCCGGTGCTAACGTGATCATCGCATCCACGCGCCGGATGAGCAGCGACGAACTCGACCCGCGCATAAAGAGCCTTAATTATTTGACCCAAATTCTTGCCCGACAGGAAGCAAATGTTGCAGGTGCCGACGAGGCAATTTTACTTAATCGCCTCGGTCGAGTTGCAGAGGGCACAGCGGACAATGTCTTTATTGTTAAGAACGGTCAACTGCAGACGCCACCAACCAGTGAAGGTGCACTTGACGGTGTAACACGAAACGCGATCATTGATTTAGCAAATCGCCATGACATCCCTGTAAGCGAAACACTCCTTGCACCCTATGATCTGTACACCGCAGATGAATGCTTTTTGACAGGCACCGGCGCGGAATTGATTCCTGTCGCGATGATCGATGGCCGAGAACTTGGTGACACGCGGCCCGTGTACGAAATTCTAAGCGCCGCTTTTAGCCATTTAGTACAGCCAAAATAGCCTAAGTCAAAATGACCGGCGAATCAGGATAGCGATTGAAGATGGCCATGAACTAATACTCAACTTTTAGGCATGTTAGAATTCCTCACTTTGAAACTTAAGCCGTACGTTTTAGTGGGAGTTTGGGGTTGGCAACATTCTACGACATCGCAAACAAAGCGATAGGAGCCATCGATCGCGTCAGTCTCTGGACAGGCAACCTTGTCGCGCCCTTTCTCCTGGTCATGATGTTTCTCACCTGTGCCGTAGTTGTTTCGCGCTATCTATTTAACGTCGGTGCAATTCAAATTCAAGAATCGGTGATGTATCTTCATGGTGCAACGCTACTTTTAGGCATAGCATATACATTAAAACTCGGCGGCCATGTACGCGTCGATATTCTCTATCAACGATTTGGACCGCGATACAGAGCAATTGTTGATGTGATGGGCACACTCTTATTCTTGTTTCCACTCGCCGCTTTTATTCTCTGGACTAGCTACGACTACGTAGCTTTTTCATGGTCTTTAACCGAGTCATCGGCAGAAGCGGGTGGGCTTGGCGGTGTTTATCTACTCAAGACGCTGATTCCAATCACCGCAATTTTCATCTTTCTGCAGGGCACCTCAGAGTTACTAAAAAATCTTTGCATCTTGTTATACCCGACAGGAGCACAGCCGCAACGGGCAACGGACGGTCATTTAAACGACCCTGTTGATCCGACACCAGGTGCAACAAATGGGTGAATACGCTGCACTTATTATGTTTGGCGCAGCCTTCTGTATATTATTGTTGGGTTACCCCGTTGCTCTCACACTTGGCGGCACGGCACTCATTGCAGCTGCTTTTGGCATCATCTCCGGCACCTTTGACGCCAGTTTTTTACTCGCAACACCGAATCGGCTGTTCGGTATCATTAGCAATCAAACACTCGTGGCTGTGCCACTGTTTATTCTCATGGGGGTCATATTAGAAAAATCAAAAGTTGCTGAGCGGCTGCTTGATTCAATGGGCAGACTATTTGGTAAGTTCCCGGGTGGTCTGGGTATCGCTGTAACGCTTGTTGGGATGTTGATGGCTGCTAGTACTGGGATTGTCGGCGCAACAGTTGTAACTATGGGGCTAATGTCATTACCAATAATGCTTAAGTCTAACTACCATCCCTCCATCGCCACCGGTACCATTTGCGCAACCGGCACGTTAGGCCAAATCATCCCACCTTCAATCGCACTAGTGTTACTAGGGGATGTGCTTTCCAACGCATATCAGCAAGCCCAACTAAGCATGGGCATCTTCAATCCAAAGACAATTTCAATAGGTGATCTTTTTGCGGGCGCAATCATACCGGGGCTGATACTGGTTGGCTTTTACCTAATTTACATTGTCTGCTTAGCCATCTTTAAGCCGCGATGGGTACCGCCGGCAAAGCAAACTAAACCTGTAACGATGTCCGAATTGACATCAAGTATACTGCCCCCGCTCGCACTGATAGGCGCAGTTCTCGGGACCATCTTGAGTGGTATCGCGACCCCGACAGAAGCTGCTGGGGTTGGTGCCGCCGGTGCTCTGTTACTTGCTCTTTCTAATCGCTCGTTAGATTTGTCACAAATCCTAGAAATTGGCAAGTCGACTCTCACCACGACGTCGATGGTGTTCTTTATCCTCATCGGCGCCTCAATATTTTCGTTAGTATTTCGAGGCTTTGGTGGTGAAGATCTCGTGCACCGGCTATTTGATAAAATGGGTGGTGGCGTCGTCATGGCAACCTTAGTGGTTATGTTAGTTATTTTCCTACTTGGTTTTATCCTAGACTTTATTGAAATAACATTTGTCGTTGTGCCAATCGTGGGGCCTGTACTTTTAGCGATGGGACTCGATCCGATTTGGCTTGGCGTTATGATAGCCATTAATCTGCAAACTTCTTTTCTCACACCGCCGTTTGGCTTCGCCCTGTTCTATCTAAGAGGCGTAGCACCAACTGAAATTAAGACGCTCGATATTTATAAGGGCGTTGTGCCCTTCATCGGTATGCAGCTATTAATGTTGTTGTTACTCGCTTGGCAACCAGCCCTTGCCACCTGGCTACCAAATCTACTATTCGCTCGCTAGCCTTGTAAGCTAGTCTGCAGCACGAGCATTGATATATGCACGTTCAGAAATATCCTGATAGCTCTCAATACTGTCGCGGTAATCGATATAAGATTTATAGATTCTTTGCGCCAAAGGATCGTTACCTGGAATCTCTGCGATGACTTCCTCAGAGATGATTTTGAGTTCTGCTAGTACATCATCAGGTAGCTTTCGAAGTTCAACATTGTGGACCTCAACTAACTCTGTAAGTGCCGCATTGTTTTTTGCCGTGTACTCAGCGAGTAAATCATCATTAACTGTCCGCGCTGCCGCTCTGACGATTTCTCTTAGATCGGCTGGCAGTTGGTCATAGGAATCTTTATTGATGATGAATTCAAGCGTAGGGCCGGGTTCTTGCCAGCCAGGGTAGTAATAGTATTTTGCTACCTGATGCAGGCCGAAGGTTAGATCGTTGTAAGGGCCCACCCACTCCGTTGCGTCAATAACACCAGTCTGCAAACTTGTGAAGATTTCACCACCGGGCAAATTAATTGCTGAACCGCCGGCGCGATTGAAGACTTCTCCACCCAGGCCGGGAATACGCATTTTCATACCCTTAATATCTTCAAGGCTGTTAATCTCTTTGTTAAACCAGCCAGCCATTTGGACGCCGGTATTGCCGCCTGCAATTGGCACGAGATCATAGCGCGCGTAGAGTTCTTCCCATAACGCCATACCGCCACCATGATGCAGCCATCCGTTCATTTCCTGCGCAGTAAGGCCGAAGGGGACGGTGGTAAAAAATTGCGCGACAGGTACTTTACCTTTCCAGTAATAAGCAGCGCCGTGGCCCATTTCAACATTACCTAACGACACAGCTTCAAATACACCAAAGCCAGGGACTATTTCTCCCGCGCCGTAAACGGTAACGCTTAGGCGCCCGTCACTCATGACGTTAACCATCTTGGCAAAAGTTTCAGGTGCTAGACCCATGCCGGGTAAATTTTTTGGCCAAGTTGTCACCAAACGCCACTTAAAGGTTTGTTCGCTTGGTTTTGCACCAGCATCTTTAGCCACTTGCTGCTCACCGCCACAACTTGCTAACAGCAGCACACCGATAATCATCAATAGTCGAAACATATACACCTCGCTCACATCTCTAATTTTGCGCTTCGTTTTTCGTCTTAAAAATTCAGCTAGTGATAAATCACTCAACGTCAAAAAGCAGTTTAAATAGCTTATAGCGGCAACAAGTTCGCATAAGAAAGCATCAACCATTTGCTTCCCTCAGAGTCGAAGTTAACCTGAACTCGGGCCTGCTTGCCCTCACCCTCATAATTGAGGATTACACCTTCGCCAAATTTACTATGGGCGATACGCTGCCCTAGCTTAAGGTTTGTTCCCTCGACGTCACCATGCAGCAGTCTGCTACGTTGCACCGGAGCTGTATAAGCGGGTTTAGTGACGACAGTATTTAGGCGTATCTCCTGAATCAGATCTTTCGGAATTTCGGTAACAAATCGTGAAAGGCGATTATAGGTCTCACTACCGTTTATACGCCGCGACTCGGCGTAAGTAATATAAAGTTGCTTCATTGCGCGAGTAATACCGACGTAACAAAGTCTACGCTCTTCTTCTAACCGACCAGGCTCTTCCATCGACATCTGGTGCGGAAACAGTCCGTCTTCTAAACCGGATAGAAACACCAATGGAAATTCTAGACCTTTAGCACTGTGCAGCGTCATCATTTGGACGCAGTCCTGATGTGGGTCACTCTGACTTTCCCCAGCCTCAAGCGCAGCGTGCCCCAGAAATTGATCCAGTACAGTTTGCTCTGCGGTGGCATCTTCAACGCCACCATCACCGGTGTCAAAACTATGCACCTCTTCGGGATCGTAGCTGCGAGCGGCAGTAATCAGCTCTTCCAGGTTTTCCACTCGCGCTTGACCGCGTTCACCTTTTTCGCGCTCGTAGTAAGCTTTCAAACCGGTATGTTCAATCACAACACTACAAAGCGTTGGCAGATCACTCTCTTCTGTGGCTTTGTCCATTGTTTCAATAAGATCAAGAAAACTTTGGATCGCGTTACTTGCTCTGCCTTTAAGTGAACCGTCTGATAGCAGTTTTTTTGATGCTTGCCACAGAGAGATATTTTCCGCTCGCGCCACATTTCTGATCATTGCAACGGACTTGTCACCAATGCCACGGGTCGGCGTGTTCACTACTCGTTCAAAGGATGCATCGGCATCTCGAAAACTGATCAGCCTCATATAGGCCAGTGCATTTCGAATCTCAGCACGTTCGAAGAATCGTTGTCCTCCGTAGATCCTATAGGGAACTTGAGAGCGCAATAAGGCTTCTTCCAAGACGCGAGATTGAGCATTTGAGCGATACAGTATGGCCGCTTCCTTATAGGGATTACCTTGGTTGGACCAGTCTTTGATGCGCGAAACAATGTAACGCGCCTCATCAATTTCGTTAAACCCGGCATACAAACTTATCGGCTCGCCATTACCTCGATCCGTCCACAGATTCTTACCAAGACGTCCTGGGTTTTGATCTATTAGCGCATTTGCCGCGTTTAGAATTGTGCTCGTCGATCGATAGTTCTGCTCGAGCTTTATCGTTTCACTGTTAGGAAAATCCGTCGTGAACTTTTGAATATTCTCGATTTTTGCGCCACGCCAACCATAGATTGACTGGTCGTCATCACCGACGACTAGAATATTATCTCTACCTCCGGCCAACACGCGAATCCATGCGTACTGAATTGTATTAGTGTCCTGAAACTCATCAACTAATAGATGTTGGAACCGACGCTGATAGTGAGCAAGCAGCTCTGGATTGTTTAACCAAAGTTCATGCGCTCGAAGCAGTAACTCTGCGAAATCGACCATGCCGCCACGCTGGCAAGCATCCTCGTAGGCACGATAGATTTCCAGGTGCGTCTTTAAATAGAGGTCACCAAAATCTTCTATATTGTGTGGACGTAGCCCCTCATCTTTTTGGCCATTGATAAAGTAGACAGCCTGACGCGCCGGCCATTTCTTTTCATCTAGATCAAGATTAGCAATAATGCGTTTAACTAAGCGCAACTGATCATCGCCATCAAGGATTTGAAAGTTCTGCGGTAGCTTGGCTTCCTGCCAATGTGCACGTAACAGCCGATGCGCGATTCCATGAAAAGTGCCAACCCACATGCCGCGCACTGGCATCTCAAGTAGAGATTCTATTCTAGAACGCATCTCCGCTGCCGCTTTATTCGTGAAAGTGACAGCCAGAACACTGTAAGGAGACGCATCCTCCGTTTGAATTAACCAAGCGATTCTATTGGTTAACACCCGAGTTTTACCACTGCCAGCACCGGCTAGAATAAGGTAACTACCTAAAGGTGCAGTAACAGCGTGACGTTGGGGGTCGTTCAGCCCGTCGAGAATATGAGAAACGTCCATTTATTCTACCGTTACAGACTTAGCGAGATTTCGGGGTTGATCAACATCGGTACCCTTAAGAACTGCGACGTGATACGAGAGTAACTGCATAGGTATTGTATAAAGAATAGGCGATACACTGGGATGACAATCAGGCATGAGCACGAGATCATGTGCGTCAATCTCTTGTGATTTGTCTTCATCGCCAAATACCAGCAACTGCCCGCCTCTTGCTTTCACTTCCTGCAGATTTGATTTCACTTTATCAAGTAGATCATCGCTTGGCGCAACTGCAACAACCGGCATGTCCTCATCAACTAAAGCCAGCGGACCGTGCTTGAGCTCACCTGCGGGATAACCCTCGGCATGAATATATGAGATTTCTTTAAGTTTTAAAGCGCCCTCCATTGCAACCGGATAATGGGTTCCACGACCCAAGAAAAGTGCATGATGCTTCTCCACAAAACGTTCGGCTAGTCGAGCGATCTCCGGGTCTTTTCTCAGTGCAGCCTCTATCAAAGCTGGAACCCCCTGCAGCGCGGCCGTTAGTTCTTTCGCAGTATTTCCATCAAGCCCACTAAATTTACCAATCGCCAATACCAACAATAAGAGATCGGCTAACTGCGTCGTAAAAGCCTTAGTTGATGCCACGCAGATTTCGGGGCCCGCCTTGATGAGTAGACTATAGTCGGACTCACGCATTAAGGAACTATTAGGTACATTACATAGGCACAAGCTTGCGACATAACGTCCCTTTGCTTCTCTCAAAGCAGCGAGTGTATCGGCGGTTTCACCCGACTGCGAAATGGTTACTAGTAGGGTATTTTTCGGTACCGCGACTGTTCGGTAACGAAATTCGCTTGCGATCTCGACCTGGCAAGGAAGTCCCGCATACTCTTCAAACCAATATTTAGCGATTAGACCCGTGTAGAAACTGCTACCACATGCAACAATATGTACCGCCTCGGTCTTGGCAAAACATTCATCTGCACCTACACCAAAAATGTTAGGTAAGACGTGATCACTGCTAATCCTACCTTCCAGAGTTGCCCGAATAGCGTCGGGCTGCTCGTTAATTTCTTTGATCATATAATGACGATATTGACCCTTGTCGGACGCATCATTGTCACGGTCCAGTTTAATAGCACGATCCATAACGGATAAGCTGTTAACACCATAGATTAAGATTTCGTCACAGGTTACGTCGACCAACTCACCTTCTTCTAGGAATATAAACCGGTCAGTGACAGGCCGCAGTGCTTGGGGGTCTGAAGCAATGAAGTTTTCGCCAAAACCTAACCCGACGACTAGTGGACTGCCCACTCGTGCCGCGACGATTCGATCAGGGTAGTCTTTATGTAGCACAGCGATGGCATAGGCACCTTGTAGTTCTGACAGCGCGAGTTTAAAACCTTCAAGTAAGTTGTCTTGTTCTTTTACTTTCTGATCAACAAGGTGCGCAACAACTTCTGTATCTGTCTCAGATTCAAAGTTATAACCTGCTTCTTTAAGTTTTAGCCGAAGCTCCGAGTGATTTTCAATTATGCCATTATGAACAACTGCAACCGATGATCCAGACGTATGTGGATGAGCGTTTTGCTGCGTCGGTTTACCATGTGTCGCCCAGCGCGTATGCGCAATACCAACAACACCATTAAGTCCGGTCTCGGCTTGAGCTGATTTTAGTTCTCGAACTTTTCCGACCCGACGTAACCTTCGCATCTCGCCCGTCGCATCAAGTACAGCAAACCCTGCTGAATCATAGCCTCGGTACTCCAGTCTCTGTAGACCTTCGAGTAAAATGCTGCCAACCGGACGGTGCGTTATCGCGCCAACAATGCCACACATCTATTTGCTCCTCGGTCCTTTCCAATTGGACAGATTTTTCTGTCGACCTCGGCCTATCGCCAAAGTATCAGCGTCAATTTTTTTCGTTATAGTCGATCCCGCCGCAATAGTAGACCCCTCTCCAACAAAGACTGGAGCAACTAACGCAGTATTAGAGCCGACAAACACATCGTCCTGTATTTCAGTGATATGTTTGTTAACCCCGTCGTAATTACAGGTAATTGTTCCAGCGCCAATATTGACGCCAGCGCCTATAAGGGCATCACCTAAGTACGATAAGTGACTCGCCTTAGAGCCTTTACCCATCGATGTTTTCTTTACTTCGACAAAGTTACCAATAGCGACATCTTCACCAAGTTGAGCACCCGGTCGCAACCGCACGAACGGTCCAACACTACAGCCGGCTTCGAGTGAGGCGCCCTCAATTATACTGTTAGGTTTAACTTCGACATTATCACCAATTGTGCTGTCGATGATTTTGCAGTTCGCACCAACTCGAACGTTTGAGCCGAGTGACACAGCGCCCTCAAAAATACAGTTTATATCGATTGTAGAATCTGCCCCTACACTCAGGTCACCACGGACATCAATCCTGTTAGGATCCATGAGATGAACACCTTGCTGCATAAGATTTTGAGCGATGCTACTTTGATAATGACGTTCAAGTTGGGATAGCTGAGTAAAATCGTTAACGCCCTGAACTTCCATAGCGTCCGTTGCGATAATGCCCTTAACTATATCGCCGTCCAAATTCGCCATTTTTACAATGTCGGTAAGCAGCAGCTCTCCTTGAGAGTTCTCCGGCGTAATCCTTTCAAGCCAACCCGTCAGTTTTTTAACATCGGCGATCATGACCCCGGTGTTGATTTCGGTAATTTGTTGTTGCTCAGGGCTTGCGTCTTTCTCTTCAACAATCTCAATAATCTGGTCTTGCGTACGGATGATACGACCATAGTTAAATGGATTAGTTTGAACGACCGTGAGTACAGCTAAGTCACATTCACATTCAAGCATCTCGGCAATCGTTGAGGGTTTCAGTAACGGTGCATCGCCAAGTAATATAAGGACACGGTTAGACTCTTCAAAATATGGGAGAGCTTGCATAACAGCATGCCCAGTGCCGTTTTGTTCAAGCTGAGGGACAAAATTGACCTGTTCATGTTGAAAAGCATGTTTTACTTCTTCAGCGCCATTACCGACGACAACGTGAACCTTATTAACATTAAGGGACTGTACCGTCGAAACAAGGTGTTGGAGCATAGGCCGGCCCGCTATCGGATGCAGCACTTTAGGTTTACTAGACTTCATGCGGGTACCTTTACCCGCAGCAAGTATGCATACCTCAACTTTCTTATTCGTGTTTTCAGCGTTATTCATGGACACCATTTTAACCTGCTGTTTGGTTGATAAGATACGACCGGTTTGTCAATTTGATGACACTGTTGTTTGATAGACACCTGTTGATCACTACTAGGTACGATTAGCTTACCAGCGTTAGTTGAGCAATTTACGGGCAAAAAAAAGGTAGCTTACGCTACCTTTAAATTCGTTCGCTAATTGGCGAATTTGATCCTGTCTAAGCTGCTCTACTTCCGATACTTTCGAATCGTTCGTAACATTGCAGCCGTTTCCTGAATATCAGCTTGGACACGACCGAAATCGATATCTGAACGATTATCAGCAAGCTCTTGTTCAGCTTTATCTGATGCGGCCTGAGCAGCAGCTTCATCTAGATCATCAGCTCGCAACGCGGTATCGGCGAGAACGGTGATAGATGTTTGTTGCACTTCGATATAACCACCTGAGGCAAAGAATATTTCTTCTTCGCCGCCTTCGAGCTTCAACCGAATCGGACCTGGCTTAACACCTGTCAACAAAGGCGTATGGCCTGGATAAAATCCCAGTTCGCCAATCGTGCCAGACGCAACTACCATCTCCACTTGACCAGAGAAAATCTCTTTCTCTGCGCTAACAATACTGCAATGTACCGTCGCCGCCATTTTCCTACATACCTCTTAACAGGTGTGCATTTTTAGCACACCAACGTGTTTCTTTGGGACATAAACACTCTATTTAAAGTGTTTTAGCCTTCTCGATCGCCTGTTCAATACTTCCAACCATGCTGAAGGCTGATTCTGGCAAATCGTCATACTCACCTTCCAGAATACCTTTGAAACTACGAATCGTATCGGATAGGGAAACATAGACACCCGGTTGACCAGTAAATACTTCAGCAACGTGCATCGGCTGCGAGAAGAACTGGGCAACTTTACGCGCCCGGTATACGGTCAGCTTGTCTTCTTCTGACAATTCATCCATACCCAAAATCGCAATAATGTCCTTTAGCTCTTTATACTTCTGCAATACACCCTGAACACCCTGAGCAACATTATAGTGCTCATCACCAACAACCAAAGGATCAAGCTGGCGAGATGTTGAATCAAGAGGATCAACCGCTGGGTAAATACCCAGTGAGGCGATATCTCGAGATAGCGTTACAGTTGAGTCCAAGTGAGCAAAGGTTGTTGCTGGAGAAGGGTCAGTCAAATCGTCAGCAGGCACGTATACCGCTTGAATAGACGTAATTGAACCCGTTTTTGTTGTGGTAATTCGTTCTTGCAGTACGCCCATTTCTTCAGCCAGTGTTGGCTGATAGCCCACAGCTGAAGGCATACGACCAAGAAGTGCTGATACTTCAGTACCTGCCAATGTATAACGATAGATGTTGTCGACGAAAAACAGTACGTCTTTACCGTCGTCTCGAAATTTCTCAGCCATCGTCAAACCGGACAATGCAACCCGCAATCTGTTTCCGGGAGGCTCGTTCATCTGGCCGAAGACCATAGCGATTTTATCGAGTACGCCTGCATCCTGCATTTCATGGTAAAAGTCATTACCCTCACGAGTACGCTCACCAACACCAGCAAATACAGACAAACCACTGTGCTCGCTCGCAATGTTGTTGATTAACTCAAGCATGGTGACGGTCTTACCAACACCCGCTCCACCGAACAGACCTACTTTACCGCCCTTCGCGAACGGACAAATAAGGTCAATAACCTTAACGCCTGTTTCGAGTAGATCTCGCCCGCCCGCCTGTTCCGCATAGGAAGGAGGATCACGGTGAATTGGCATGCGAGATTTCTCGCCGATTGGACCCTTTTCATCAATAGGGTTACCCAATACATCCATGATTCGTCCGAGAGTTTCATCACCCACTGGAACTGAGATAGGCTCGCTGGTGTTACTGACTTCGAGTCCACGACTCACACCTTCTGAACTACCCATAGCAATAGTTCTTACGACACCGTCGCCGAGTTGCTGTTGCACTTCAAGCGTTAGACCTTTTGCGTCAACCAATAGTGCATCATATACCTTGGGAACTTGATCCCTGGGAAACTCAACATCAATGACCGGGCCAATTACCGACACGACACTTCCGCTACTCATTGCTATTTCCTCTTAAACTTAAACTTTAATGTATGACGTTTTGGCGGTGTTTAAACTGCCGCTGCACCACTTACAATTTCTGATAATTCTTGTGTGATCGCTGCCTGCCGTGCGTTATTCATAACAAGCTCCAGTTCATCAACTAAATCACCGGCGTTGTCCGTCGCACTCTTCATCGCAATCATCTTTGCTGCTTGTTCACAGGCTACATTTTCTACAACCGCTTGATAAACCTGAGATTCAAGATAGCGAGTCACGAGGCCTTCAATGAGCTGTCTTGCATCGGGCTCATAGATGTAATCCCAACGGGCCCTTTCTGCGCCTTCGTCTTCTGCATCTAAAGGTACCAACTGCTTAATAGTCGGCTTTTGAGTCATCGTGTTAACAAACACATTATTCGATAGAAATATCTTATCGATATTGCCTTGCTCAAATGAATCCAGCATCACTTTAATACTGCCTATAAGGTCGCTCATTTGCGGGTTTTCACTAACATGACTACTTGCCGCGACAACATTACCGCCATAGCTCTTAAAGAACTGCGCGCCTTTGTTACCTATAAGACACAAATCGATCTCTATACCGTCATCGACCCAATTCTTAATATCCTTAACCGTCGCCTTCAGCAGGTTGATGTTCAAACCACCACAAAGGCCTTTGTCAGTAGTCACAACGATATAACCGATGCGCTTTACTTCTCGTTCAATCATGAACTGGTGACGATATTCAGGCGAGGCCATAGCAACATGACTGATCACAGTTCTAATGTGATCAGAATAAGGGCGACCTTTCGACATGCGCTCTTGCGCCTTACGCATTTTACTCGCAGCAACCATTTCCATTGCGCTAGTAATTTTTTGCGTATTCTTAATACTGCCTATTTGCTTTCTGAGTTCTTTGGCATTCGCCATAGTATTCTCGTTACCCTCTTACCAAGTCTGCGTTGACTTGAATGTATCCAAAGCCTTCTGCATTGCTTCAATAACTTCTGGTGTATAGGCGCCGTTTGTATTTACGTCGTCCATAAATCCAGCGTGTTCGGCGTTCATGTAAGAGATAAGTGCTGATTCGAAGTCCAGTACTTTGCTTACTTCAACATCCTGCAAATAGCCTTCGTTCGCCGCAAATAAAACTATGCCCATTTCGGCAACGCTCATAGGCGCGTATTGCTTCTGCTTCATCAGTTCGTTAATACGTTCACCGTGCTCTAGCTGACGACGAGTCGCATCATCAAGGTCAGATGCAAACTGGGAGAAGGCTGCTAATTCACGATACTGGGCTAAGGCTAGCTTAATACCACCAGAAATCTTCGACATGAATTTAACCTGCGCATCACCACCCACTCGAGATACTGAAATACCAGGATTCATCGCGGGTCGTTCACCTGCATTGAATTTGTCTGATTCTAAGAAAATCTGTCCATCAGTAATCGAGATCACGTTTGTTGGTACGAAAGCAGATACGTCACCAGCCTGAGTCTCAATAATTGGCAAAGCAGTTAACGAACCCGTCTTACCTTTAACAGCGCCGTTGGTTTCTGCTTCGACGTAATCTTCGTTTACCCGTGCTGCGCGTTCAAGCAATCGAGAGTGAAGATAGAAAACATCACCTGGGTAGGCTTCACGACCTGGTGGGCGTCTAAGCAGCAAGGAGATTTGTCGATACGCCCACGCTTGTTTTGTAAGGTCATCATAAATGATTAGTGCATCTTCACCTGAGTCTCGGAAGTATTCGCCCATTGCGCAACCTGAGTAAGGAGCAATGTACTGCATAGGCGCTGGATCAGCAGCACCAGCGACAACAACAATGGTGTTTTCCATCGCGCCGTGTTCTTCAAGCGTTCGTACAACGTTTGCAACAGAAGAGAACTTCTGCCCGATCGCAACGTAGACGCATTTAATTCCAGACTTCTGCTGGTTAATAATCGCGTCAATTGCGATTGCAGTCTTACCTGTTTGGCGGTCACCAATGATCAATTCTCGCTGACCTCGGCCGACTGGAATCATGGAATCAATACATTTGAGTCCTGTTTGCACGGGCTCGTTTACATGCTTTCGAGCAATTACACCCGGTGCCACTTTCTCTACCGGAGAAGTTGAGCTAGCGTTAATCGCGCCTTTACCGTCGATTGGGTTACCCAATGCGTCGACAACACGTCCTAACATTTCGTTACCCGTAGGTACTTCAAGAATTCGGCCAGTACATTTAGCAGTCTGACCTTCTCGCAAAGACTTGTAGTCGCCTAGAACAACGGCGCCAACAGAGTCTCGTTCAAGGTTGAGTGCAAATCCGAAGAGGTTTCCTTCAAATTCGATCATCTCGCCGTTTTGAACATCAGCTAAGCCATGAATACGAACGATACCGTCAGATACACTGACGATCGTACCTTCATTTCTCGCTTCAGAAGAGACATCAAGCTTCTCAATACGTTGCTTGATAATCTCACTAATTTCGGAAGGGTTCAGTTGTTGCATTTTCCGTTCCTCAAGGAATGGTTAAATTTAATTAAGTACCTGTGACAGTTTTTCAATTTTGCCGCGAACAGAGTTATCAATAACGGTATCTTCTGTTCGGATAATCACGCCACCTATAAGTGATTGATCGACTGTCGTTGAGAGATTCACCTCTCTTTGAAGCTTCTGTTTCAGCGCATCGCTCAACTGCTGTTGAGCAGTAGCATCAACCTCGTATGCACTGGTAACTTCTACTTCAATTGTTTTCTCGTGATTCGCTTTCTGCAGTTCGTAAAGTTCAGCAATGACAGGTAGCAAGGATATGCGATTGTACTTAGCTAGCACATGGACGAAATTGCACCCTGTATCCGATAGCTCTTCACCCATGACTTGTATCACTAAAGATGCTTCGTCTTCGGTGGTGAGTTTTGGATTATCAAGTGCAACCTTCACCAGGTTCTGTTGGACAGTCGCAGCTAACAAGCCAAGCATTGTTGACCAGTTCGAGAGACCTGATGCTTCGCCTAACGCCTGAGCAAAAGCGGCTCTCGCGTATGGTCTTGCTACCGTTGTTAATTCTGCTTCTGCCATTGTTTACCTTCTAACCCACTTTTTTGCCACATCTATCATTGATGCCGTTAACAAGCGGGTAACTACCAAACTTGTAATATCAAACCTACAATCGTGCAGCGATCTTTTGCAGCATTTCCTCGTGAGCCTGTTTATCAACACTGCTTTCTAAGATTTTCTCAGCACCTTCAATTGCAAGCGTACTGACTTGCGAGCGAAGAGATTCTCTCGCTTGATTGATTTCCTGATCGATCTCCGCCTGAGCACCAACCTTAATTCGGTCAGCCTCTTCTTGCGCGACAGTTTTTGCTTCTTCAACAATCTGGTTAGCTCTGTTTCGCGCTTGGGCAATCAATTCTGCTGATTGCTTCTTTGCGTCATCAAGCTCAGATTCTGCTGCACTATTTGCTTCTTCAAGTTGCTTCTCTGCAGCGGCTGCTTTTTCAAGCCCCTCCGCTAACGCCGCTTGTCGTTCACGCAGGATCTGCGTGAGTGGCGGCCAGACAAACTTCATGCAGAACAGGACAAACAGCACAAAAGAAATAAGCTGGCCTAGCATGGTTAGATTAATTGTCACACTTCACCTCTAAAATTGGGAAATGATGGCTTGCGAATTAAAGCGCAAAGATCATGTACAGTGAAATACCAACTGCGATAATGGGTACAGCGTCAACAAGTGCCAATGAGATGAAAAGTTGAGTCATTAGCATTGGTTGAAGTTCTGGCTGCCGAGCAACACCTTCGAGGTATTTGCCACCGAGAATACCGATGCCAACACCACTACCAATGGCTCCAAGACCCATCAGAATACCGCCAGCGATAAAGATTAATGATTGTTCCATGACTTACTCCTAATGTTGCTCGTCAAAATTAATTTACAAAAAGTTATCTAAATTAGTGGTCGCCAGTATCGTGCGCTTGCGAGAGATATACGATCGTTAGAATCATAAACACAAACGCCTGAAGACTAATAATAAGGATATGAAATATAGCCCAGGGCAATGAAAGTGCCCATTGAGCATAGAATGGTAATAATGCAATCAGGATGAAAATCATCTCACCTGCATACATGTTGCCAAAAAGTCGTAGTCCGTGAGATAGCGGCTTAGCTATCAGCTCGACCATTTCCAAAACAAAGTTAAGAGGTGCAGCTGCCGGATGAGCGATGGGATGCGTGAATTTACTTGCTACATATTTTACCGGTCCATTGATCTTGATGCTGTAATAAAGCACAAGTAAGAAAACACCGATCGACATTGCAAGTGTGGCATTGGGGTCTGTCGTAGGCACAACCTTGAAGAAGTGAAGGCCAGCCATGCTCGCGAGTGCGGGAATAAAGTCAACAGGTATTAGGTCCATCATATTCATGAGGAAAACCCAAACAAGTATCGTCAGTGATAGCGGACCAATGATGGGGTTAGGCTTGTTACCGAATACATCAGAAATAGTATCTTCGACAAACTCGACTACCATTTCACAAACGTTTTGCAACCCGCTGGGTACACCCGCCGTCAGCTTTCTAGTTGCAATGGTAAAGATTGTGCAGAAAAGGATACCAAGTGTGACCGACCAAAACATCGTATCAACATGGATTGCCCAAAAACCCATTTCCTTTGCTTCTTCAACGGAATGAGCAAATGCCCAAGTACCATCGGGAAGCTGACCGTAAGTCAGATTGGTAATGTGATGTTGAATGTACTCACTAGAGGTTTGTGTTTCACCAGCCATATTATGATCTGTCTTTTAAACTCTATTAGTCATTATTAATATTGGTTCTAGATACCATGTAGGCTCACTAGAAAACCTAGGTCTTTTTCCTCAACTCTAATCGAGCTTAGATTGACCCGCCTGTTCACTGTGTTGCTTAGCGTTCTGTGCATCGCTAGACAATTTGTACTTAATTTCTATTAGCGGCATTAATATGTTGCAAAACATACCTATTACCAAGCCGCTGAAAAAGAACCCCACACGCAGGGGCTCTAACCAGTAAAAGACCATAACGAACATCACAAATGTCAGTGACAATTTGCCGATCTCGCCTCTTACCATGTGTTTTAACGCTAAACCCGGCTCGGACTCCGGACGGTTAACGCGCCAAACCATAAAAAGACTTGGCAAAACGCAGGTCAATCCGCCAAACAAAAACGAATATGCCGCTTCCCAACTAACAACCAAGCAAAAGGCTGCGAGCAGAACTGTTCCGACAAATTGCGCTAAAACAATTCGGTAAATTGGACTTTTGATGCGGATACTTAACCTTCCACTTCTATCGCTTCCAATCTATGCCGTATTACGAGAAGTAACTGGCCCATCAACTGAAAATATGCTTCGTTGAAAATGCCCTGTCTGGCTCGGGCGCAGAGTATAGAGATTTCAATATGCGGCTTCAACTTGAACAGTTAGAAAATCGGGTTTTTTTTGGTGTTTTTTGTAAGTTAATGCGTTTTTTCCTAACCTAGATCACCAAATCGACTCAGAACGCCATCAAGCTCGTCCAAGCTGCTGTATTTGATCACCAACTTACCTTTTCCTTTTGCCGTATGTTTTATCTCAACAGGTTGGCCAAGATTTGCAGATAACCTGTTTTCGAGCTGTTTCGTATCCGAGTCAACTTTCTTGGCCTGAGGCGCTTTTCCGTCACTACTAGTTAGTTTGCGCACCAATGCTTCAGCTTGCCGGACATTCAAACCGGATGAAGCAATTTCCCGCGCGATTTTACCCTGTTGATCATCAGTAAGAGAGAGCAGCGCTCGAGCGTGCCCCATCTCAATGTCTCCATGCACCAACATTTGGGTAACTTCAGGCGCCAAATTGATCAGTCGCAAAAAGTTGCTAACCGCAGCACGACTCTTACCTACAGCCTCGGCAACCTGCTGATGAGTCAGGTCAAACTCTTCAATTAGACGCTGCAGCGCAAGTGCTTCTTCCATTGGGTTAAGATCTTCGCGCTGAATGTTCTCAATCAGAGACATCGCAACCGCGGCCTCGTCGTTCACCTCTTTTATGACACAGGGTATTTTATCCAAACCAGCAAGCTGTGTTGCTCGCCAGCGACGCTCACCGGCAATAATTTCGTACCGGTTTTCACCAATTGAACGCAACACAATAGGTTGCATTACCCCTTGGGCTCGAATCGACGACGCCAATTCTTGCAACGCTTCATCATCAATAATTCTTCTGGGCTGATATTTACCAGGCTGAATCCATTCAACCGGTATTTCTGCTAGGCCAGTAGACACCGGATCTACAGCTTTTTTGCTGGAGTCTCCCCCAAGCAAAGCATCCAAACCTCGGCCAAGGCCTCTTTTCTTTGTTGCCATTATTGTTGTTCTCCCGTTACGTCTGCACCCGGCTCACCCTGGCGTTTAGGGTCGTGATCGTATCGACGGTTAATTTCACCGGCCAAAGCTAAATATGCCTTGGCGCCTCTTGATTGCTTGTCGTAGTAGAGCACTGGCAGGCCATAACTGGGGGCCTCTGCCAATCTAACATTCCTCGGTATAACCGTTCGATAGACCTTATCGCCAAAGAAATCGACCAACTGCTTAGACACATCGCGGGTTAAGCTATTACGAGCGTCGTACATGGTTCGAACAATACCCTCTATCTCAAGGTTCGGATTCACCTGCTCTGTGATTCGGGTGATTGTGTCTATTAGTGCCGACAAGCCTTCCAAAGCGTAATATTCACATTGCATCGGTATAACAACCGAATCCGCCGCCGCTAAGCCGTTAATCGTTAACAGGCTAAGTGAGGGTGGGCAGTCAATAATGATAAAATCGTAATTCTCTTTCGCGCCACTCAAACCCTCACGCAGCCGGTACTCTCTTCTGTCGAGATCCATCAGCTCAATTTCTGCGGCGGTCAGGTCGATGTTCGAGGCAAGCAGGTCATAACCACAAGCCTCAGCCTCCACCACGGACTCAATCACAGTCTTACTGCCAACGAGTACATCGTAGACAGATACATCTAGATCGCTCTTGTCTACGCCGCTTCCCATGGTTGCATTGCCTTGTGGGTCAAGATCAACCAGCAGCACCTTTCTTTGAGTTGCCGCAAGCGAAGCCGCGAGGTTAACGCTCGTTGTCGTTTTTCCTACACCTCCTTTTTGGTTGGCAATTGCCAGCACTTTACCCAAAGGGTTCGCTCCTTAACGTTTCTTCAATGTAACAAGATGACGGTCCGCGTCCAGGTGTGGCACGTTCAATTTCTGCACGGTCGCTATTTCAAAGGCGCCCAAGTCTTGATGCAACTCATCATCGTTGAGTTGGGCCTTCATCGCCAATATTTCTCCATCGGCAGTCAACAAGTGTGCCGTTTTTGTCGCGATGTCCGCAAGTGATGAAAATGCACGACAAACTATTTGGTCGAACACCTCGTCGTATTTTTCCACTCGAGCATGCACAACAAGGCAATTTGGCAAAGGTAGTTCTATGACCATTTGTTGTAGGAAACGCGTTTTTTTACTATTACTATCGAGCAGCACCATCGCCAAATCTGGTTTAGCCATCGCTAATGGGATACCAGGTAAGCCTGCCCCGCTACCAAAATCCAACATCTTGTCAGCTTTAACGTATGGCAATACAGACAGTGAGTCTAATATGTGATGCGTAACCATCATCGACGGCTCTCGGATAGCCGTAAGATTAAAAGCTCGGTTCCACTTCGACAACTGTTCAAGGTAGTGCGCTAGGTCTTTGCTGAGATCTGCAGAATTCAATCCAAGCGCAACGAGACCCTCGTTTATAGTCTTTGTATCGATCACCCTGTTTGGCGAGATCTAAGTTGCGAGTTCTTTTTCAGATAGATTAACAGCAACGAAATTGCCGCTGGCGTCACGCCCGAAATGCGGCTTGCCTGGCCAATAGTCTCTGGCCTGATGGTCGTCAGTTTCTGTTGAACCTCATTCGAGAGTCCGCCGACTAAAGCGTAATCAAACGACTCCGGAATAATCACACCGTGCTGACCATTAATCTTCTCAACTTCTTCTAATTGACGCTTAATGTAACCTTCGTACTTTAGATCGATCTCGATTTGTTCATTGACCTCGCTGTCTGGCCAATCGATAGCAACCGCCGTAAGCAAAGATTCGACGCTCACTTTAGGTCTTCTAAGTAGTTCAGATAGGCTATATTCATGGTTGAGTGACTGCCCGAGATAACTTTCAATGTCATCTCCCGGTTGAACCCACTGACTGTTCAAGAAATCTTTTCGCTTATCAATTAACTCAGATTTTTCTGTAAAGCGCTGCCATCGCTGATCATTAACAATTCCGAGCTCGCGGCCCGCTGGCGTCAGCCTGCGGTCAGCATTGTCCTGTCTTAACACCAACCGGTACTCCGCTCGACTGGTAAACATGCGATAAGGTTCTTTCGTACCCATCGTAATAAGGTCATCGACAAGCACCCCAATGTAGGCTTCATTTCTACCGGGACACCAACTTTCGAGATCTTTGCTTCTTCTCGCTGCATTGATGCCGGCTAGCAAACCTTGGGCAGCAGCTTCTTCATAACCAGTGGTGCCATTAATTTGCCCGGCAAAGTAAAGACCCTCAATAAAGCGCGTTTCCAACGAGGACTTCAGATCCCTTGGTTCAAAATAATCATATTCAATGGCGTAACCTGGCCGAGTGATGTCGGCGTTTTCAAATCCCTTGATGCTTCGCACTAACTCGATTTGAACATCGAACGGCAAGCTGGTCGATATGCCGTTTGGATAGAGTTCGTAGCTATTCAAGCCTTCTGGCTCGATGAATATCTGGTGAGAATCTTTGTCAGCAAACCTGACAACTTTATCTTCTATCGAAGGACAGTATCGCGGCCCAACACCGTCTATTTCGCCAGTAAAAAGCGGCGAACGATCGAGGCCGTTACGTATAATCTCATGTGTTTGTGCGCTGGTGTGAGTAATAAAGCAGTTCACCTGCTCAGGATGATCTTGCCTAGAGCCCAGATAGGACATCACGGGTCTTGGATCATCGCCCGGTTGGGCTTCAAGCCCCTTATAATTTACGGTTCGACCGTCAATTCGCGGTGGTGTACCTGTTTTGAGTCTATCAACCGTAAATGGCATCTCACGGAGTCTTTCCGAGAGTCTGTTTGAGGGCGCATCCCCTGCTCTACCGCCGGGCTGTTTCTGCATGCCGACATGGATTATGCCGCCTAGAAAGGTGCCTACCGTCAAAACCACACTGGCGGCTCGAAAACACACACCACCGCTGGTCACTACACCTCTTACTTGGTCGCCCTCGACAATCAGGTCATCAACCGACTGTTGAAACAACTGCAGATTTTCTTGGTTTTCTATGAATCGTCGAATCGCTTGACGGTAAAGCTGACGATCGGATTGTGCTCTAGTCGCCCTTACCGCTGGCCCTTTGCGAGAATTTAGCACGCGGAAATGTATACCGGCCATATCAGCCGCCTGCGCCATGACACCGCCTAACGCATCGATTTCTTTGACGAGATGACTTTTACCAATACCGCCGATCGCTGGATTACACGACATTTGGCCGAGCGTCTCGATACTTTGGGTAACCAGCAGTGTTGCAGCCCCTGCTCTGGCCGATGCCAAGGCAGCTTCGGTGCCCGCATGGCCGCCACCGACGACGATTACATCAAATTTGCTCGGATAATCCATTTAGCATAGATCGTTTAAAATTGGGTGGGCAAGTATACGGATGGTGTCGAGTTTGTCTATGAATCTCTAGTTTACAGAAAACACCAAGATCTTGACGAAGATACGCTTTGCTTATTAGAACGTTTGACGAAAATCTATTTTCCAATACAAAAGCTTGAGAAAATCTCTCCCAATAAGTCATCGCTACTAAACTCACCGGTAATCTCACAAAGCTTCTGGTGGCAGAGGCGTAACTCTTCAGCCAAGAGATCGCCGGCGAGGTTTTCTTGTAACTGCAAGATACCGTCCAGTAGGTGTGCCTGTGCGGTTAATAGTGCTTCTAGGTGTCGGGTTCTTGCGATGAAGACACCTTCCTCGGAAATGCCCATACCAAAAGTATTTTTGATTGAAATTCGCAACTCATCGATACCTTCACCGTTTTTAGCTGAAATTCGAACCAGCGGGTAAGGAAAGTCTCCTGAGTTGTCGTCTTCCGCTGAAACGAGATCTTTCTTGTTAAGTACGACGATCACTTTAGTCGATTCAAGTTTCGGCAACTCTGCAAGCATGCTTAGCGTCTGCTGGCGCCAATCACCCATAGCAAGATCAATCAGCAATAACACACCTTCCGCTGATTCAACCGCTGCCAATGCGCGTCTAACGCCCTCTTCTTCCACTTCGTCTGCGGCAGCCCTTAACCCTGCCGTATCAATTAGATTAAGGGGTATACCGTCTATCTGTATGTGCTCATTAACTAAATCTCGAGTTGTCCCCTCAATAGCGGTGACAATCGAAGACTGCCGGCCAGATAGCTGGTTCATCAAACTGGATTTACCCGCATTAGGTTTACCGGCGAGCACTAGCGTTACTCCTTCGCGCAACAGCGCCCCTTCTTTAGTCTGTTGTATTAGCCGAACAAATACGCTTTTTGTTTCCTGTAATTTTTTTACGAGATTGTCGTCAGATAAAAAATCAATCTCTTCTTCAGGAAAGTCGATCGCGGCTTCGACATACATCCGCAATTCAACAACACTGTTATCAAGTTCTTTAACAATATTTGAAAACTCGCCCTGCAAGGAACGCATTGCTCCTCTCGCTGCATGTTGACTCGACGAGTCAATAAGGTCAGCGATAGCTTCAGCTTGTGATAAATCAATTTTATCGTTCAGAAAAGCGCGTTCAGAAAACTCGCCAGGTCTCGCTTGCCGAGCGCCAGCATCAAGTACCGTCGTTAACAGCATATCCATCACGACTGGACCGCCATGCCCTTGCAGCTCTAGTACATCCTCACCGGTGAACGAATTAGGTGCTTTGAAAAATATCGCCAAACCTTGGTCAACGATTATTTCAGTTTTGTCTAAGAAATTTTTGTAAACAGCTTTTCTTACCGGTGGGAGCCCGCCGATTATTTGTTCTGCTATCGCGGTGACATCGGGGCCTGAGACTCTGATAACGCCAACGCCACCTCTACCGCTTGGGGTTGCAACGGCAGCGATGGTGTCTGCCGTAGGGAAATCCGATTTTAGTTTATCGGCAGCCATTTAAGTATTCAGGCCTTCTCGATTTGCCGAGTCACGAACCACTGTTGAAGGATCGAGAGCAAATTATTGATAAACCAGTAAAGTACAAGACCCGATGGGAACCATAAGAAAAAGAACGTAAACATAATTGGCATCAACTTGAATACTTTTGCCTGTATGGGATCTGGTGGCTCTGGCTGCAACATTTGTGTAACAAACATAGATATACCCATAAGTATCGGCAGTACGAAGTAAGGATCCATTGCGGATAGATCATCTATCCACAAAATGAACGGAGCCTGTCTTAGCTCAACACTTTCCATTAGCGCCCAATACAAAGCAATGAAGACTGGCATTTGAAGCAACATAGGAAGACAACCACCGAGTGGGTTTGCGCCTTCTTTCTTGTATAACTCCATCATCGCTTGAGAGAATTTTTGTTTATCGTCTCCATGCCTTTCTTTTAATTTTGCCATTTCTGGTTGAAGTTTTCTCATCTTCGCCATCGATTTAAAACTGGCAGCAGATAAAGGATAGAGGAGCGATTTTACAATGATGGTTAGAATAATTATTGATACTCCCCAGTTACCCACAAAGGTATGAATAAAGGTAAGCAAGTCGAATAGAGGCTGTGCCAGCCACCACAAGAAACCATAGTCGATTGTTAGATTCAGACCGGTCGATATCGACTCAAGTGTGTGTTGATCCTTCGGTCCAGCGTAAAATTTTGCAGTTAAAGCACTTTGCTGACCTGGCATCACCGCAGTTAAAGGTCCGGTAAAACCAAATAGATAAGAATCTTGGTTACTTAGTTTGCGTGCTTGATAGGTGTAAGCACTTTGATCACCCGGTACCCAAGCACTCACAAAATAGTGCTGCACCATGGCGATGTATCCACCGTTAACTTTATGCTTGTAAGATTCTTCTTCAATGTCATCAAATTCTAGTTTTGTATATGGGCCTTCTTCTTGAAACGTTGCTCCACCCACGTAGGGTTGCATGCCCATAGCGGATTCATCAGATAAAACAGGTACCTCACTATTACGTTTAATCTGCGTGAACAACGCTCCGCGCCACTGTGTGCCTGCCTGATTATCAATTATGTATTCAACATCAATAAGGTAATCAGCGCGCCTGAAGGTAAAGCGTTTAGTAATTGTTACGCCAGCAGACTGTTCTAAAACCAAGTCGACGGTGAGAGTATCGCTGGATTGATCAAGTTCATAGAAGTCTGAACTCACCTTGTAAGTTGGTCTTCCAACAGCCGTATCGGTACCGTTGTCACCGATCAAACCACTCTGGGCCGAATAGTTGTTGCGCGGATCAAGCAGTACATAAGGTTCATCAAGTTTGTCGAGCGCGACAGGAAAAGCCGGTAATGATAGTTTTTTAATATCCCCACCAACCACATCTATCTCAACTACCAATACGTCTGTGACGACGCGAACGATCTTGTGATTATTTAAAGTTTGCGCATACGCATCTGTGCCCGTTTGAACAGAGCTGTCGGCTGTTGGTTCTAAGGTGGGAATAAATTCTGATTGATCATTGTTCGGTAGTTGAGGAACAGCCGAATCGCTAGCAGATGCGACCTGATCAACGGATGCACTGGTTAGTTCAGTTTGGCCAGGACGGTTGTAGTCGTCGTTCCAAGCTAAGACAAGCATATAGGCAGTAACCGCTAAGCCCGCTAGTATTAAAATCCGTTGAAAATCCATTGTTACCTAAACCTATCGTAAATCGGTAGTGGGAACGTTATCGATACCACCTTCGTGGAAAGGATGACATTTACATATTCGTTTGATGCCAAGCAATGATCCCTTAGCGGATCCGTGAAGTTCAATCGCTTGTTTTGTATATTCGGAACAAGAAGGGTAGAAACGACAGCTTCTACCCACAAAATAGCTCAAGCTAAGTTGGTAAGTTCTAATAATGGTAATAAGTAGTTTCTTAACCATCTCGTACCTTGGTCGATATTTTTTTGCTAAGTTTCGACCAAATCTCGTCGAGTTTCGCATTTAGTATTTTCGGTAGCTCTGGATCTACTGCCTTGCGAGATACTATGACGACATCAACGGCTGGTTGATGAGGAAAGTTTTTCCTGAATGTTTCCCTAATAGCTCTCTTAATTTTATTTCGATCATTGGCTTGATTGGTGTTTTTTTTACCAATAACCATCCCCAAACGACTTGCAGGAAAGCTCGTCAACGCTGCGAGGACTAAGAACTCCGGTGAACTCACACGGATGTGATTATCCTTAAAAACAGCATCGAATTCAGGGGAGGTCAGTAGTCTACGATATGCGGGGAGACTCTGATCTATCACAGATCGAGGGTTTGAATACGTGCTTATGCAGAAAGAACCGCGCGGCCTTTTGCTCTGCGTCTCTTAAGTACTAAACGGCCGTTCTTCGTTGCCATTCTGGATCGAAAGCCGTGTGAACGTTTTCGCTTGATGACGCTTGGTTGAAATGTTCTTTTCATGATGAATTACCAAATAGTGCTAAAGGGCTGAAAAAAGAGCCGGGATTCTAATGACTTACAGGTTATGAGTCAATTTCTCATTTGGTAAATATTATGTTTCACCCCGTTCGAGCTGTGGTAGTTCGAAGATCGGAAAGGCTTAATATATAAGTATGTATATATATATAAAATTTATTATTGTTACTAGTTATTAAGGGGAAAGATTCTGTGTAAAAGTCTTTTAATATGTATGAATTCAATCAGTTAGCGGAAGTATAAGGCTGTTGTTGTAAGTTGTATCACCTGTCTCTACGTTGTGTGCAAGTTGGGTATACTTTAGCGAGTTATCCACAGGGAAATTTGTTTATCGATTTTGGTCGGTTTTATGCACAAGTTATCCACAGGTTACTGACGGGTTGTTAATCTAAATGCTTGAAATATAAGTGATTTTAAATTGTTTTTTTGTTGTGGATAGTTGGCTTGCCGATAGGATTAGGGGTACTATGCCTTGCAAAGATTTAGACGCTTTTGGTCTATACCTACACGAAGAATTACCTAATTTTTCGAAATAAGCTACTGTGGAGGAGCCTGTGGGCAATACAGTCTGGCAGCAATGTCTGTCAAGTCTAGAAGACGAACTGTCTTCACAACAGTATAGCACCTGGATTCGTCCGTTACAGGTTCAGACTTCGGCTGATGGCGTGCGGCTGTTGGCACCCAATCGTTATATTCGCGATCAAGTTCAGAATGAATTTATGCCCATGATAGAGGCATTAGTTAAGGATAAAGCTGGGCTAGCTGTGAGCCTTGAAATTGGCACAAATGCCGAGCTTGCAGCGCCGCAGACGAGAGAATCAGCTAAAGGCAATGTAGAAAAAGTAAGTGGTCACTTCTACGCAATGGCAGATTTAAAGGCTGATTGTACGTTTGATAACTTTGTAGAAGGTCGTTCAAATGAGTTTGCTAGAGCAGCCGCAGTGCAGATCAGTGATAGCGTCGGACAAGACTCAAAGTGCCTTTTGTTGTATGGCGGCGTAGGTTTGGGCAAAACCCATCTGATGCATGCTGTGGGTAATGCGATTTTAGAAAAGCATCCGCATTTAAAGGTTGCCTGTCTTTACTCGCAAAGGTTTATGGAGGAAATGGTAAAAGCCATTGAGACCGGTACGATGTCGGATTTCACGCAGCGCTACAGAAGCGTAGATGTACTTCTGATGGATGATATCCAGTTTCTAGCGAAGGGCGTAAAATCGCAAGAGGAGTTTTTCCACGTATTTAATAGGTTGCAGGAGAATGGTAGCCAGATCGTTCTAACCTGTGATCGCTACCCAAAAGAGATTGATGGTCTGGAGGAAAGGCTAAAAAGTCGGTTTGTATGGGGTATGACTGCTCCACTGGAGCCGCCTGAGCTAGAGACGAGGGTTGCTATTTTGATGAAAAAAGCAGAAGAGTACGGCACGGTTTTACCGTCTGACGTGGCGTTTTTCATTGCCGAGAAGATACGCTCAAACGTAAGAGAGCTAGAGGGAGCACTAAAACGGGTTAATGCAAATGCTAATTTCACAGGGCGTGAGGTAAGTCTGAGTCTTGTTAAAGAGGCCCTTCGAGATTTGTTGGCTATTCAGGATAGGCAGGTAGGGATAGAGAACATACAGAAAACGGTCGCTGAACATTATAATATTCGTATAAGCGACATGCATTCTAAGAAAAAGACCCGCTCGATCGCGAGACCGCGACAAATCGCCATGGCACTGTCTAAAGAATTAACCAATCATAGTTTGCCAGAAATAGGCGATGCTTTCGGTGGCAGGGACCACACGACTGTTTTGCACGCTTGTCGTAAAGTGGAAGAGTTGCGCGAGCAAATACGAGATATACGGGAAGATTACAACAATTTGCTAAGAATACTTACGGCATAAGAAACAGGGTTTTTAGATGAAATTTTCGGTAGAGAAGGAGGCGTTAATATCGCCACTTGCGTTAGTTGCGAGTGTTGTAGAGCGTAGGCAAACCCTACCTGTATTAGCTAATATTCTCTGTGTTGTTGAGGATGGTCAACTGAGACTGACCGGGACAGATCAGGAAGTTGAACTATCTGTTTCAATTTCCGAGCTGACGGACGCTGTCTCAGGTGAAGTGACAGTGCCAGCGCAAAAGTTTTTCGACATTTGCCGTAGTTTGCCTGGTCAAGCTTTGGTAGAAGTATCCTTGGAGGGGAATCGCGCTTCGCTTCATAGCGGTCGGTTTAAATCCCATCTTGCGACACTGCCCGCAATTGAGTTCCCGAAGGTCGAATTAGACTCCGCCGCGATGCAACTCGAGGTACCTGTAACCGCGTTAAGAGAATTGCTTGAAAGTACCGGTTTTGCGATGGCATTGCAGGATGTGCGTTATTTCTTCAATGGTATGTTGTTGGAGTTTGGTGACGGGGTATTGCGTACCGTCGCGACTAACGGGCAAAGGTTGGCCATTGCGGAACGTGACCTAGAACAACAAGAACTCGACGTGAAGCAGTTCATCATACCTCGAAAAGGTGTTTTAGAACTATCAAAGCTGTTAAAGGACATAAAGGATGAAAGCGTTTCATTGTTGATGTCACCAAACCATTTGAGCGTTGTAGGTTCCACGGCGAACTTCACGACGAAACTTATTGATGGTAGTTACCCAGATTACACTGGGGCTATCCCTACTAACAGCGACAAAATATTGCTGTTGGACAGACTTGAGCTAAAGGACGCCTTGAGCCGAATAGCGATATTGTCCAATGAAATGTATCGCAATGTGAAGTTGTGTCTTTCTAATGGTGAGCTGCAATTGAAGGCTAATAATCCGATGCAAGAAGAAGCAGAGGAGGTTATGTCGATAGGTTACGAAGGTGACGATTTAGAAATTGGCTTCAACGTCAGTTATCTAATAGATGTATTACAGAAAATGGACGGTACGAAAGTGAAGTTAGAATTGAGTGATCAAAATAGTCCTGTGCTGATGACAAATCCAGAAGATGCTCAGTCGCGCTTTGTGGTAAGCCCAATGATGTTGTAGATTGTTTTTAAAGGGTAGTATTGATAGTAAGTGCTAACTATAAGTAATTAAGGAATGAGTTTAGTATGAAAGTTATAGTGAACCGAGAGACGCTTTTAAAGCCTCTCCAGCAAGTTGCGGGGGTGGTCGAGAAACGGCAGACGTTACCCGTTTTGTCAAATGTGCTGTTGAATATTGATGATAACCAACTCTCAATAACAGGCACTGACCTAGAAGTTGAGCTGGTCGGGCGTATCGCATTAGAAAATGCGGAATCCGGTGAAGTCACCGTACCAGCCCGGAAATTAATGGATATCTGTCGAGAGATCCCTGAAGGTGCCGAGATCGAATTGAGTCTTAAGGACCAAAGACTGACAATCAAATCAGGGCGTTTTCGTTCGGCTTTGTCGACATTGCCCGCGAGCGACTTTCCCTCTGTCGACACGTCCGCCTCAGAAGTGACGTTAACACTCGATAGTAAAGCTTTCAAAAGGCTTATTGATCGAACCGGTTTCGCGATGGCACAGCAAGATGTTCGATACTTTTTGAATGGCATGCTTGTTGAAATGGCGGAAGAACACATTCGCTGCGTCGCGACAGATGGTCACCGACTAGCCATGAGCAGCCTTAAGCATGAGACCGAATGTGATGGTGTTCAGCAGGTGATTGTACCTCGCAAGGGCGTTCAAGAGCTGCAGAGGCTGCTTAATGAGCTTGAAGGAGATGTGAAAATCACTATTGGCGCTAACCACCTTCGTGCCGAATCAGATGACTTTACCTTTACCACAAAATTAGTTGACGGAAGGTTTCCAGATTACGATCGTGTCGTTCCCAAGAATGGTAATAAGACTGTTATTGCCGATAGGGTCGAGTTACGCCAAGCGCTTAGCCGAACTGCGATTCTATCGAATGAAAAGTTTCGCGGCATACGCGTGAACTTGTCATCGGGTGTGCTGCAACTCTCTGCCAATAACCCAGAGCAAGAAGAGGCGGAGGAGTCAGTTGTTGTTGACTACGAGGGTGAGGCGTTAGAGGTTGGATTTAATGTCGTCTATTTGCAGGATGTTTTGGGTGTGCTGCAAGGCGAGAAAGTTAAACTCACACTAGCTGATTCGAATAGTAGCGCGCTTTTAGAAGAGACAGAAGATGATGATTCGGTTTATGTGGTTATGCCAATGAAACTATGAGCCTAAATAGGCTTCGTGTTCAGAATATTCGAAATATTCATTCTGCGGATCTAAAGCTCCATGAAAAGCTAAATATATTTGTTGGTGACAATGGTAGCGGTAAGACAAGTCTGCTCGAAGCTATCTACTTTTTGAGTACAGGTCGGTCATTTCGAACCCAGCAATTACTCCCGCTGGTTCAGCGATCAGAAGACCATTGTTTGGTTTTTGGGGAGATCAGCGCTGGTACGCGTAATTCGCGACTTGGCGTAAAGCGCAGTTTAAAGGGCGTAAGTGAGTATAGGTTAGATGGTAAAAGTGTCAACCGTTCGGCTATCTTGGCGAAGGAGTTGCCACTCTTAGTATTAGGTCCGGAAACTGTAGATCTATTATTGGGGTCGCCTGATGGAAGAAGAAGTTTTCTGAATTGGGGTGTGTTCCACGTGGAACATGATTTTTCGACGCTCTGGGTAACAGCAAACAGGTGCTTGAAACAAAGAAATGAACTTCTAAGAAAAAGCTCAAGGAATTCAAAAGAATTAGAAATTTGGACTGAACGGCTTGTAACTTTATCGACGACAATACACCAGTCTCGACAGAGGTACTTCACAGCATTCGCTACCGTTTTTGCCGAAATTAGTCGTTTTCTATCGGGTCATGAGGACGTAAAATGCGACTACTACCCGGGTTGGGATGTGACGCGTGGACTAGCACTGGAGACAAATGAGCAATTGGAAAGCGACTTAAGGCGCGGTTTTAGCCAACGTGGCTTTCATCGTGCTGATGTCAGAATCCAAATCGATGGTGTTAACGTAGCGAAAATTTGTTCCCGAGGTGAGTTAAAGCTTTTCGCTTGGGCGCTATTGATTAGTCAAGGCGTGTTGCTAGGACAGCAAATGCCTGGAGATGATACGTTAGTTTATCTCGTGGATGATCTAACGGCTGAATTAGATACCGAACATAGAACCAAGCTGTGCCAATTATTGTCTTCCTATAAAGGACAGGTATTGGTGACAGGTATAGACGAGAAGATAGTGAAAGCCTCATGGGGCGATACTTCGGGAAAAGTGTTTCACGTGGAACGTGGAATATTTACCCAAACGGAGACAGAGAATGACTGAAGAAAAATCCTACGATTCAAGTAGCATCAAAGTACTGAAAGGCCTCGAAGCAGTTCGCAAGCGACCAGGCATGTACATTGGCGATACAGATGACGGGACTGGGCTTCACCACATGGTTCAGGAGCTTGTCGATAACTCAATTGACGAAGCGTTAGAAGGGTACTGCTCAGAAATCAAGGTTATTATCCACCCTGATGAGTCAATTACCGTATCCGATGATGGACGAGGCATTCCGACAGATTTACATGAAGAGGGTAAATCAGCCGCAGAGATAATCATGACGGTTCTGCATGCGGGCGGTAAGTTTGATGATAGTAACTATAAAGTATCAGGTGGTCTTCATGGTGTGGGCGTCTCCGTTGTAAACGCACTTTCCGCTGAACTTAAACTAACGATCTGGAGAGACGGCAAAATTTGGGAACAAGTGTACCGACATGGTGTGCCCGATGCACCTATCGCTGTTGTAGGCGAGACTGAAGAAACCGGCACCATCTGTCGTTTTAGACCCTCAGAAGATACGTTCTCAAATATTAAGTTTCACTATGAAATATTGGCTAAACGCTTACGAGAACTGTCATTTCTTAATTCAGGAGTCGCCATTAGCCTGCTAGATGAACGAACGGGTAAGACAGATCTATTTTCATACGATGGTGGTCTTAAATCGTTCGTTGAGTATCTGAATGAAAATAAAACGGCGTTAAACACGATTTTCCATTTTTCCGTTCAGCGACCCGATGGCATTGGTGTGGAAGTCGCACTTCAGTGGAATGACTCATATCAAGAAACTCTGCTAGCCTATACCAATAACATTCCGCAAGGAGATGGCGGCACGCATCTTCAAGGCTTTCGGTCGGCATTAACCCGGTCCCTGAATAACTACATTGAAAAAGAAGGACTTGGAAAGAAAGCACAGGTAAACACTACCGGCGACGATGCTAGAGAAGGTCTCACGGCGATCATCTCTGTAAAAGTGCCTGATCCGAAGTTTTCTTCACAGACTAAAGATAAGCTCGTTTCTTCCGAAGTTAAATCTGCGGTTGAACAGGAAATGGGCGCTAACTTGACAGAACATCTGTTGGAGAACCCTGCCGAGGCAAAAGCAATCGTTCAAAAAATGGTTGACGCAGCTCGCGCGCGTGAAGCTGCGCGTAAAGCTAGAGAGATGACAAGACGAAAAGGCGCTTTAGATATTGCCGGCTTGCCTGGTAAATTGGCTGACTGCCAAGAAAAGGATCCTGCCAAATCTGAATTGTATTTGGTGGAGGGTGACAGTGCGGGCGGTTCTGCAAAACAAGGTCGAGATAGAAAGAACCAAGCGATCCTTCCTCTCAAAGGTAAGATTTTGAATGTGGAGAAAGCGCGGTTCGACAAGATGCTTTCATCCCAAGAAGTTGGCACGTTAATTACAGCGCTTGGATGTGGAATCGGCAGAACGGAGTTTGACCCTGATAAGCTGAGATATCACAAGATAATCATCATGACCGATGCCGATGTCGATGGCGCACACATTAAGACATTACTGCTGACGTTCTTTTTCAGGCATATGCCAGAACTCATTGAGCGAGGTCACATACTTATAGCTCAGCCGCCTTTGTACAAAATTAAGCGAGGAAAATCAGAGCGGTATATAAAAGATGAAGGAGAACTTATTAGTTATATCCTAGAACTTGCTTTAGAGGACGCAAGTTTGACGCCAACCCAGGGTGGTGAATTAATTTCCGGTCAAGAGCTACGTCAGATCGCTGAGGACTATTACACAATGCTCAAACAGGTTGAAAAATTACGCCGCGTTTACCCAGAGGAAGTGCTCGCTAACACCGTTTATCTGCCTAAACTGGAAGTAACAGATTTATCCGACGAAGCCGCTGTAAAGCTATGGACCTCTAAGCTTGAAGCTCTCATAGTGATTTTAAATACCGCTCAAACCAAATATCAAATTGATATTAAAGAGGATGTGGGTCGTAAGCTCTTCTATCCAAGAGTGACGATTGTTAACCACGGTGCGGGTAAAGAGTATGTGCTTGGGCTCGACTTCTTTGAATCAGCGGACTATCGACGTTTTACCGATTTCGGCAAGCGTATGACCGACCTGGTAAAGATTGATGCACTCGTCAAAAAGGGTGACAAAGAGGAGTCGGTCGGCAGTATTGAAGAAGCTCTACAGTGGCTGCAGAAGGAAGGACAACGCGGTCAGTCTCGTCAGCGTTACAAAGGTCTTGGTGAGATGAATCCTGATCAGCTCTGGGAAACCACAATGGACCCCGATGGTCGCTCGATGCTGAGGGTAACCATTGAAGACGCGATCGCTGCCGATCATATATTTACAACTCTTATGGGTGATCATGTAGAGCCGAGAAAGAACTTTATTGTTGATAATGCTTTGGCCGTAACCAATCTAGACGTTTAGTTTTTCTTATATTAAAAGCTATCTTGTACTGCCTACCTTGAAAAAGTTGGTGGTGCGCTTGCTAAAAGGAAGTCAACGAAGCTAGCAAGATCTTGAAATACTTCAACCTCTTCATCTAAGACGGAGAGGGTTGTCAGACCTTTACCCGTTTCTACAAGTATTGGCCTGCACCCATAAGCTAGGGCGGCCCTAATGTCGGATAATGAGTCGCCTACAAAAGGGCAGTCTTGTAAAGTATCTTTACTGTCCTGCGAGATCATTTTAAGCAGACCAATATTGGGCTTTCTACATTCACATTTATCATCAGGATGATGTGGGCAAAAGTAAATACCTGAGATGTAACCACCAGCGGTCGAAACTAAGGACTCAAGTTTCTGGTGCATCTTATGTAAATCTTCCAACGCGAAAAAATTTCTCGCAAGCCCCGATTGGTTTGTCGCTACGTAAACCCTGTATCCAGCCAGTGACAAACGCGCGATCGCCTCAATACTACCTGGAATCGGTTTCCACTCATCTACTGATTTGATGTAATCATCCGAATCAATATTGATGACGCCATCTCGATCAAGTACAACCAACATCTAAGGTAACCTCTCTAAGACTGCGTATGTCGACAGGGTCGTAATCGACCTAGTACCTTGTGCTATTGCAGTAGCGAAAAATCCGCCACATCAAGAAATAACCTTCGCGTTTCGGCTAATGTAATTAACCGGTTACGGCGTGTCTTGTCGTCATCCGCCATGACCATCACTGCTTCAAAATACGCATCAATCGGCGCCTGCAGTTGTTCTAACAACAGCAACTTATCCTTTGCAGTATTCGTTTTATTTAATGCCTGCGATAAGTTACTGAGGGCATCGTAGAGAGCGTGTTCCTGGTCATCTATAAACAATGATCTATCCACATTGCCGACTTCGCTGCTGTCAAATTTCTTAAGTATGTTGGCAATACGCTTGTTAGAAGCGACTATGCTTTGACATTCGGGCTGTTGCCGAAATTCTTGTAGCGCGAGCAATCTCATATGCGCCTCAGCCATATCGTCTATGGAACTATTGCCCATTCTTATCGCATTAAAGCAATCACTAGGGATACCCTCATCGTGATACCAATTTTCCATTCGGTCTATCATGTAAGAAACAACGGGTTCTGAAGAAAAATCTTTGCCGTGGGCGCTATTCGCTAGACCAACGATTTCACTAAGTCGCAAAGGCAATGCGTTTTCAATACAGGTTCTCACGATACCTAATGTTTGCCGGCGCAGCGCATAAGGGTCTTTAGAACCTGTTGGAGGCTGACCTATACCAAATAGCCCGGTGAGTGTATCCAGCTTATCTGCGATGGCCACACACTGTCCTTCTAACGACTTGGGTAAGTCTCCACCTGACTGTGTCGGCAAGTAATGATCTCTAATAGCCTCTGCGACGCCGCTAGGCTCATTGTCATTTTCCGCATAGTAGCCGCCCATTATTCCTTGAAGGTCTGGAAACTCACTAACCATATCTGTGACCAGATCAACTTTGCAGAGTAATCCTGCTCTGTTAGATATGGCCGCATCAGCTCCCGTTATGGATGCAATAGAAGAGGCAACAGAAGCTATTCGTTTCGCTTTGTCTGCGTAGCTGCCAAGACTGGATTGAAATACGACTTGGCTTAGACGCTCTAGTTTAGCTGCTAGCGAAGATTTTTTATCCTGCTCGAAAAAAAATCTGGCATCCGCTAACCTTGGCGCGATAACTCGCTCGTTACCGTTAACAACCGATTGAGGTTTGGTACTTTCTATATTCGCCACAGTGACGAACTTTGGTATTAGTGAACCTGAATCGTCGACGAGATGGAAGTAACGTTGGTGTGATTGCATCGCTGAAACGAGCGCTTCTTCAGGCACTTGAAGAAAATCTTTAGAAAAACTACCGATCAATGCAACTGGCCATTCAACAAGTGCAGTGACCTCGTCTAGCAAGTCCTCTTCGATGACCATTTTAGCTGACTGATCCATAGCGATTTGTTTCAGTTGCTCACGTATCAACGATTTTCTTTTCTCGAAATCTACGACGACATTTGCACCAGCAAGCTTTTCTTCGTAATCAACCGCTGTATCTAACAAAATATCGCCAGAGGACATAAAACGATGCCCTTTTGTGATGTTGCCGGAAGAGATGCCGAAAACGTTCCCTGGCAAGATGCGCTCCCCGTAAAGTAGAACGAGCCAATGGACAGGGCGTATAAATTCTTCCCGGCTAGACCCCCACCTCATTTTCCTTTCGATGGGTAAGGCCGCTAGGTTCTGTTGTAATAGCTTGGGTAGCAGTTCTTCAATTTTTTCACCTGTTTTCTGTTGGCGAAAAACTAACCAGGTGCCTTTGTCCGACACTTGTTTTTCTAGCTGTGATGCATCGTCTATACCGCAAGACCGCATAAAGCCTAATAGCGCTTTTGATGGTGTTTCGTCTTGATTAAAAGCCGCTGCTAGCGCTGGTCCACGTCTCTCAAGGTTTTGATCGAGTTGTGCAGAAGCTAATTTCCTGACAACGATCGCTAACCGACGTGGCGTTGCAAAACCCTTAACTGAGTCAAAGTCCAACTGTGCTTGCTGTAAAGTTTTGGCGAAGCTTTGCTCTAAGCTTCGCAACATTTTGCTGAGCGCTTTTGGTGGTAACTCTTCCGTACCGATTTCAAACAAGAGGTCATCATGTGTAACTTCAGTCATTGAGAACCTCCTTCATGAAAATTTCCTTGATATCAGGTTCCGCCAATGGGAAGCCTTGGCTCTTTCTAGATTCAAGATAGGCTTGAGCGACCGCCCGTGACAACGTGCGAACTCGCAGTATGTACTGCTGCCTCTCTGTAACAGATATCGCATGCCTAGCATCCAGCAAATTAAAACTATGAGATGCTTTCATTACGAACTCGTAGGCCGCCAAAGGCAGATTAACGTCTAGTAGGCGTTTAGTTTCTGATTCATAGAAATCGAACTGGGAAAAAAGCGCTTCAACATTGGAATGATCAAAATTGTAGCCTGACATCTCGACTTCATACTGATGGAATATGTCAGCATAAGTGACGATATTTCCATTATGATTACTCCAGACGAGATCGCGAAAGTCTTCTACACCCTGTAAATAGAGGGCTAAGCGTTCTAGACCGTAGGTAATCTCACCCGTGACTGGGTAACACTGTATGCCGCCAACTTGTTGGAAATAGGTGAACTGGGTAATTTCCATACCGTCCATCCAAACTTCCCAGCCCAAGCCCCAAGCCCCTAAGGTTGGCGATTCCCAATTATCCTCGACGAAACGTATATCATGCTCCATCGGATCGATTCCTAACAATCGAAGGGAGTCGAGGTATAATTCTTGAATGTTGTCTGGTGATGGCTTTAGCGCTACCTGAAACTGGTAATAATACTGATAACGATTAGGGTTTTCACCGTAACGGCCATCCGTGGGTCGACGACAGGGCTGGACGTAGGCACTGCGCCAAGTTTCTGGACCAATCGAGCGTAAAAAAGTGGCTGGATGGAATGTACCCGCGCCTACCTCCATGTCATATGGTTGCATAAGGACACAGCCCTGACTCGCCCAATAGTTTTGGAGAGTCAAAATCAAGTCCTGAAAAGTGTTGCTGCTCATTCGAACTGGTGTCCTCGGCGAAAAAGTGCGTAAGTATACCTGATCGATAGTGATTTCATGAATTTGATCATAAAAATTGAAAGCAAAGGTTACAATGACAATTCAGTTAAAACGCTGCGGCTGGTGTGGAGATGACCCTTTATACCAACGATATCACGACGAGGAATGGGGTGTGCCCATCTTTGATGACCAAAAGCTATTTGAATTTCTTATTTTAGAAGGGGCTCAGGCGGGCCTAAGTTGGATAACCATTTTGAGAAAACGTCAGAATTATTTGCAAGCTTTCGATCGACTGGAACCGACAAAAGTGGCGCTTTATGATGCAACGCAGATCGCTAAGCTCTTACAAGATAAAGGTATCGTCCGAAACAAACTCAAGGTTTATAGTGCTGTAAGCAATGCTCAGAGATATTTAGAGATAGTCGAAACGCACGGTAGTTTCAGTGACTATCTATGGCGCTTCGTTGATGGTCAACCAGTTATCAATGCTTTCAAAACGTTAGAGGATGTGCCGGTCAGTACCGAGCAATCGAATCAAATGGCCAAAGTACTTAAGAAGGACGGCTTCAAATTTGTGGGCACAACAATCTGCTATGCATTTATGCAAGCAACCGGCATGGTGAACGACCACATAACTGATTGTCATCGATACAACGCGTGCCAATGACATCAATAAAGGCGGGCATAGTAAGTGCGATCTTAAAGGGGATATCAACACTTCCACTTTCTGTTGATAGAATTCTCGGCCGACTAATTGCCAGACTGGGGCTTCTTTTTCAAACCAGAGCAGCGAAAGTGACACGTGAAAATATTGCGTTTTGCCTTCCTCACTTGTCTCCTGGTGAGCAGCAGATGTTAGTGAAAAAATCCCTTGGTCATACCGCAACGATGCTTTTCGAGATGCCTTATGCGTGGCTCGGTGACCAAAAGAAGTTATCTGCTAGTCTGCTAAGCGTTGAGAATGAAGCGTTACTCGACCGGGCGATGGCTGCGGATAGAGGTCTCATTGTATTGCTTCCGCATGTTGGTAATTGGGAAATGTTTAATATCTTTTTTTCTCAAAAGGGGCGGATGACTGCGCTGTACCAACCGCCGAGACAAGAATATTTGCGTAAGTTTATGCAGGAGGTGCGAGAAAGCTTTGGCAATGAACTTGTCCCAACCAATGCGAAAGGCATACTTAGACTCTATAAGACGTTAACGTCAGGCGGTGTCGTAACGATATTACCTGATCAGGTACCTCAAAGAGGTGAGTATATCGATTTCTTCGGTCAAAAGGCATTGACCGATGTGTTGGTCTCACGGCTGATCAGAAAAACCAATGCAATAGCCTTATGCTGTACGGTCACGCGACAGGGCAATGGTTTTCTAGTTCGATTTAGCGAGCCTGACTCTGATTTATATAGCATTAACATCGACGATTCTCTGGCAGGCTTAAATCGAAGTATCGAAGCTTCGGTGTCACCATTTCTTGATCAGTATCAGTGGGAATATAAGCGATTTCGCGAACGACCGGCGGGTGAGAAGAAGCTCTACAAATTCGATGGCGAACAAGACTTTTATCACCAATAGCTACAGATGAATTCTCACTGAGGTTTTACTTTCGCCAAAACATGGGTGAAAACAGAACTAGCAATGTAAATATTTCCAACCTACCGAGCATCATCGCAAAGCAAAGAACAAGCTTTGCGGTATCAGTGATGTCATTATAATGGTAAGCCACAGACCCTAAGCCCGGACCTAGATTGTTCATTGCTGCACCGACTGCAGAAAAGGCGGTGAGAAAATCCATGCCCTGAGAGACCATGATGAGGTCTAAGAATAAAAATATAATGACGTAAAAGGAAAAGAACCCCCAAATCGCCTCGATAACATTGTTAGATACCGGGCGTTTGTTAATCTTTATCGGGAAGATGGCATTGGGGTGTATCAACCTATGAATTTCTCTTTGGCCTTGCTTAATAATCAGCATGACGCGCATTACCTTCATGCCGCCACCCGTTGAACCTGCACAAGCGCCCGTAAAAGCACCAAAAAAAATCAAGTATGGAATCATGTTTGGCCACACGCTGAAGTCAGCGGTCGCAAAACCTGTGGTTGTGAAAATAGAGACAACCTCAAATGCAGCGAGCCTAAAAGCTTCTGGCCCTTCATAAACCTGATGAGACACAAGAATAAGCGTTACCATTAGCACCGCGGTGGCAAGAATGAGCAGATACCAAACTACTTCGTCATCTTGAAAATAATGGAACAGCGCTTTCTCTTTCAGAGAAAAAAAGTGTAGGCCAAAATTAATGCCAGAAAGAACCATGAAAACAATCGCGATTGACTCAATCAATGCGGAGTCGAAATAGCCGATGCTAGAATCGTGAGTCGAGAAGCCGCCGATAGCGACTGTTGAAAAACTATGGCAAACCGCGTCAAAAAAAGACATGCCGGCGAGCCAATAAGCGACTGCACAACAAGCAGTTAGACCAAGATAGATCGACCATAACGCCATCGCTGTTTGCTTTATGCGTGGCGTTAATTTGCTGTCCTTTACCGGACCAGGTGTTTCTGCTCGATAAAGTTGCATTCCACCAATCCCAAGCATTGGCAGTATAGCGACCGCCAGTACAATAATGCCCATACCTCCAAGCCACTGTAGTTGTTGTCGATAGTACAGAATCGATTGAGGCAGGTGATCAAGTCCTGTAATGACGGTGGCACCGGTGGTGGTAATACCCGAAAATGACTCGAACAAGGCATTTGGCCAAGACAAATTTATACCCGCCTCTTGCGCAAAGGGAATGGCACCGACAGTTCCTAGAGCAACATAAAACAGGAATGTAACTAAGAAGCCATCTTTTACTCTCATATCTGTCTCATCCCAGCGAAAGAACAGCCAAAGAATAAAACCGGCAAGTAGTGTAAATAAAAAGGTGTTAATAAAAATAACAGCTACACCGTCATCGTAGACCCAGGATACGAGTGCGGGCGGTAGCATGGTTAGGCTGAAAATCATCAGCAGTACACCAAGTACACGAAAGGCAATTTGGATATGCATCGGCGCTAAAAGAAACTCAAAGGAGCTTGGAACAGTTTTTCGACTTCACCAATTTGGCTTTTATCAACTAAGAACAGAATCAGATGGTCATCAGCTTCCACTCGAATATCATCATGTGCAATAAGCACGTCTGTTCCTCTAACGATAGCGCCAATGGTTGCGCCCTTTGGTAGATCGATTTCTTCTAGGGTTCGGCCAATCACCTTGGAGCTGGTGTGATCGCCATGTGCTATAGCTTCAATGGCCTCTGCTGCTCCTCTGCGTAAAGAGTGAACGCGGACCACATCGCCTTGGCGAATATGTGTCAGTATTGAGCCCAAAGTAGCCTGCTGTGGAGAGATAGCGATATCTATTTCACTTCCCTCAATCAGATCGACATAGGCAGGATTATTTATAAGCGTGATGACCTTTTTAGCGCCAAGACTTTTCGCGAGCATCGAGGACATGATGTTGGCTTCATCGTCATTCGTAACGGCGCAAAAAACGTCAGCTTCTTCGACGTTTTCTTCGACGAGCAGGTCCCTGTCAGAGGCATTACCTGACAACACAATGGCGCGGTCTAATGTTTCAGACAATTCGTAGCAGCGTTGACGACTACGCTCAATAATTCTTACGCCGTACTTATGTTCCAAGATACGCGCGAGCCCTTGTCCAATGTGACCCCCTCCAGCGATGATTAATCGCTTGTTAGGCCGCTCCATTTTCCGCATTTCACTCATTACTGCCTGAATATCTTTTGCCGCTGCGATAAAGAAAACCTCATCGTCTGCTTCGATCACCGTATTGCCTTCGGGAAAAATGGGTCTGTTCTTACGAAATATAGCTGCGACACGTGTGTCAACGGTAGGCATATGTTCTCGTAGGTACTTTAGTTCTAGGTCAACCAAAGGGCCACCGTAATTTGCCTTAATACCAACAAGCTGAACCTGTCCGTCAGCGAAATCCATAACCTGAAGTGCGCCTGGGTTATACACGAGGCGACAGATGTCCTCTGTAACAATCTGTTCGGGGTTAACAATAAAATCGACGGGCATGGCATCATTTCGAAAAATATCGCGATGTTCCAGATAGCCGGTTGAGCGTATTCGTGCGATTTTGGTCGGCGTATGAAAAACAGTATAAGCAACTTGGCAGGCTACCATGTTGACCTCATCGCTATTGGTCACGGCAATAAGCATGTCTGCGTCTTCGGCACCGGCAGAACGCAGCACATCTGGATGGGAACCCATGCCTCTTACTGTTCGAATATCGAACCGATCCTGAAGGTCTCTTAGTTTGTCAGCATTACTGTCGACAACGGTTATATCGCTGGCTTCTTTTGTGAGGTTCTGCGCCAAATTTGATCCAACTTCACCGGCACCAAGAATAATAATTTTCATGGTGTTTGCTTCTTAAGCTTGGCGTAAAAAAAGCCGTCGGAGGAGCCTGTTACGGGCAGTAAATAACGTCCATGTGCACTGCCGACGCCCCATTGGGCATCTATAGATAATGTTTTTGCGGCAGGATTTTCGGAGCAGAAAGTAGCGACGACCATTTCATTTTCGTCCGGCAATATAGAGCAGGTCGAGTAGATAAGTTCGCCTTCTTCTTTTAGTAATGACCATGCCTTGGCTAACAGCTCTAGTTGAGTCTCCGCAAGTTTAGCAATATCTGTGTCTCGACGCAGTAACTTAATATCCGGGTGTCGGCGAATGATCCCGCTTGCAGAGCAAGGCGCATCTAGCAAGATTCGATCGAACAATTGATTCGGTGGTTCAAAGGTCTTTAGATCATCGGCAACAGTTTGGCAGTTGAGTTGCAGCCTGGCGACATTCTCTTTGACCCGCTCTAGTCGTCTTTTGTCTTTATCTAATGCTATCAAATTGATGTCGGAAAATGTTTCTAAAATATGACAACTTTTTCCACCTGGTGCAGCGCAGGCATCGAGCACATCCATGCCTGCCGCTATATCCATCATGGGTGCGACGAGCTGTGATGCTTCATCTTGGACGCTAGCGGCGCCGGTATCAAAATTTGGCAGCTTATCAACAGCGACAGGACGGGACAGATAGATGGCAGTTGGCGCATGCTTACCGATACAGGCGTCGATGTCGATACTAGCGAGGCGCTCTAGATATTCTTCCCGACTCTGTTGTTTCAAATTAACTCTAAGCGTCATTGGTGGTTGGACATTATTTGCCTCAAATATAGCTAGTGCTTGATCTGGATATGCGGCTTCTATTCTTGAAATAAGCCATTGCGGGTGATTAGTCACTGATTCTGGGTCTGCCTGAATCTGGCCAACAATCTGTTCTTTTTTGCGCAGATAGCTTCTCAGCACACCATTGACCAATTTCTTAGCCCAAACCTTGTTCAAATCTGATGTTGCTTCGACGCAGGCGTTTACACTTGCGTGAACGGGTCTGTTTAAATGATCGATACTGTAAATACCGGACATAATCAGTAGCTGAATGTCAGCATTCTTTTCTGGCAGGGGCTTTGACACAAGGCAATCAACTTTGGACGCGAGTTCAAAGTAGTGTCGCAACACGCCGAAGGCTATTTGTCGCGCAAGAGAGCTACCGGTTAGACTGCCGTCGAGGCTTTTGCCTTGGTCGGTAACTGCGAGAAGTGATTGGTTTGCAGAGAGATATTCATTCATAAGGTTAACTAAACACGACGCCAGGATAAATAATGTCAGAACGGGCGTTGAGAATATCAGCGCCCGAGAGAATACTGCCCTTACCGATTGGTATTTGAAGTTTATTAATAGAGATACAACCACTACCACAGGCGATCAGCACGCCTTTCTTTGTGACTTCTATGACTGTCCCAGGGGTTGATGTAATGTTGGTACCGCCATCATTATTTGGCGCTTGATCCAGCGCCTGCTCTGGGGGATTGACGCTATGAAACTTAACTCGATGTTGTCCCAGCTGCGAGAAACATATTGGATCTGGATAAAAGGCGCGTATCTTTGCGGAAATTTCGTGATTCGTTTTAGACCAATCGATCTTAGCCTCTTCCTTTTCTATCTTGTGTGCGTACACAGCATCCAAATCGGTTTGTTTGATCGGTTGCAGCATATTTTGTTCAATTTGCGAGATGACTGCCAAGAGCCCTTCTATGCCAAGGCGAGCAAGGTCATCTGAAAGACTCTTGGCTGTGGTCGTGGCTTCGATCGCAATAGCCTTAGAGTATAGAATGTCTCCGGTATCTAGCCCCTTGTCCATCTGAATAACGTTAATTCCCGTCTGCGAGTCCCCGGCTTCAATGGCTCGTTGTATTGGCGCGGCGCCTCGCCAACGTGGCAACAAAGAGCCGTGCACGTTAATACAGCCAAAGCGGGGTCCGTTGAGCAGGTCAGCGCGAAGGATTTGTCCATAAGCGACCACAATAAGTAAGTCTGCCTGATACCCTTCAATGTCGGTGAACCTGAGTTTGGGCGGCTGTTCGCAGCGTATTCCCGCCGCCTGGGCTATCTTTTTGACTTCACTTGGAATGGGCTGCTTGCCTCGCTTACCCGGCTTGTCCGGTTGCGTGATGACAGCGACAATTTCATTGTCTGTGGCTTGCGTAAAAGCCAGTAAGCCCTTTAAGTGAGTCGCCGCAAATTCAGGCGTTCCTGCAAACAATATTTTCAAAGCTAGGTTCTCAGCTTCTGAAGTTTAAGCAGCTTTTTCCTAATGATTTGTCTTTTTGTATTAGAAAGATAGTCGACGAAGAGCTTCCCAGCGAGGTGATCCATCTCGTGTTGTATGCAGATAGCGAGAAGCTCGTCAGCTTCCAAGTCGAACTTCCTGCCGTTACGGTCAAGCGCCTTAACTTGAATAACTTCTGATCGAATTACAGGCTCATAATATCCGGGTATTGATAAACACCCTTCGTCGGATTCTATTTCGCCATCTCGGTAGACTATTTCAGGGTTAATGAGGACGAGTGGTTGTGTCTTGTCTTCTGAAATATCGATAACGATTAACTGCTGATGAACATTTACCTGACTGGCCGCAAGTCCGATGCCTGGCGCGGCATACATGGTCTCCAGCATGTCATCCGCAAGGGTGCCGATTTTTTTTGTGACATTCTCGATCCTCTTCGCCTGTGTTCTCAGGCGCGGATCCGGGAACTCAAGGATATCTAGTATAGCCATGGAGTTTCGTCTAATACCTCTAGTAATGGAGTAATTTGTGCTGCTAAGATTATGATCATGTTGAATATATTGGTGATAATCTCGTGATGCTCTTGTACCTAGCGCAACTTTTTCTTACCACGAGTCGGTTCAAATACAAATTGGCCAATAGCGATTGTAGTTGATCTATCATTGTACTCTTTTTGCAAATGGGATTCGCCCCATGAAAAAAATAATTGCCCTAATATTGGTCGGCCTGATGTGTCTTCAACAGGTCTATGCGGGAGATAGTATTCTCCGGCCTGGCCACCCAGATAAGTACGAAGTGAAGGACGGTGACACCTTGTGGGACATCGCCACAATGTTTCTAACCGATGCATGGCTGTGGCCAGAGATCTGGCAGGTCAATCCTAGCATCGAGAATCCTCATCTAATTTATCCCGGTGACCAAATTACGTTAACTTACGTCAAAGGCATACCGCAGTTGTCGGTAGCCAGAGGAGAAACCTCTCGAACTGTTAAGCTATCTCCTGAGCAACCAATGGTGGCGGGTGATCGTAATGTTAGAATGTCGCCTAAAATTCGCCGCACCGAACTTTCCAGTGCTATTCCGGCGATACCTCTAGATGCGATAGCGAGTTTGCTAACAACGGGCAGGATAGTCGAGCGACATACCTTGGATGAAGCGCCGCATATCCTTGCAGGTAAAGCGGACCGTTTGCTGTTCGGTCCAGGCGATGGTTTGTACGCCCGAGGCAATTGGCCTTTAGAGGAACCGTCTGTTTTCGGCATCTTTCGCAAGGGCGAAGTTTATATTGATCCTGAAACCGGTGAAGTTTTAGGGTACGAAGCAAGAGAGATTGGTACAGCCTCCGTTGATACACGAGAGGGTGAGCTTTATTCAATGACCTTGACGTCGGTAAAAGAAGATGTGCGTATAGGTGATCGTTTACTGCCGACTGAAGAACGCCGGGTCGATTCGACATTTTTTCCTAGTGTGGCATCAGATGAAGTCAATGGTGTAATTATGACTGTGCTGGGTGGCGTCACTCAAGTGGGACGTAATGATGTTGTTGCGATTAACCGTGGCTTGGAAAGCGGTGTGGACGTAGGGACCATTTTAGCGATTCATAAAAAGGGCAAAATCGTCACTGATAGAGTCAATAACGACACGATCCAGCTCCCATCTGAACGCGCTGGAATCTTGATGGTGTTTCGTAGTTTTGAAAAAATGTCCTATGGTCTTGTTCTTGAGACAGAGCGGGCTTTACGAGTGGGTGATACCTTACATAATCCATAGTTCATTGCTCTAAAGCGTTCGCCAGCAATGGCACTAGAATACGCGTCTTACCGACTTTGATCGCGTTAAGATGGTTACTCAACTAGAAAAGCTAATAGCGTTGAATAACGTGACAACCGGTCATGTTTCAATGGGACGTTATGCGACAAACTTTAATAGTTTGGCAGCATTTTTGACTGATTTTGACTTCAAAAAAGCTGTGCCTCGCCTTGCAAGCAAGATTCGCTCAGCGATAGACAACCCTGACAGACAGCTCAATCGGAAACTAAAACGGGACGTGGCTTGGTTAGATAACGCAGATTGCCACCTGATAAGCCTATTCGACCCTGAATACCCTGCACTGCTTAAACAAATTTATGACCCGCCTTTGTGTTTATTTGCAGAGGGCAACGTTGCGCTTTTGAACCAACCCCAAGTCGCGATTGTTGGCAGCCGACGAGCGACTTCAGTCGGTCGAAAAATTGCCACCGAATTTGCGACAAAGCTGAGTCAAGTCGGTCTGGTCATCACCAGCGGAATGGCAACAGGAATCGATGCGGCAGGTCATCATGGTGCGCTTGAGCAAGGCACTATTGCGGTATTGGGCACCGGTTGTGATCGAATATACCCAGCTCGTCACGAGCGTTTGATGATGCGGATTAAAGAAAAGGGGCTGCTCATTTCTGAGTACCCTCTTGGTCGAGAAGCGAGATCCTACCAATTTCCGCAACGCAATCGCATAGTCACAGGTATGAGCTTGGGCACGCTCATTGTCGAGGCTGCGGAGAAGAGTGGTACGCTCATTTCGGCCAGACTGGCGATGGAGCAAGGTCGAGAAGTTTTTGCTGTGCCCGGCTCGATTTACGGTAATCAGAGTTTTGGCTGCCACAAATTGATTCAGCAAGGTGCCAAACTTGTGCAATCGATAGAGGATATATTGGAAGAGTTCCCGCTTGTCCGCGGTGACATTTCTACTTCAATACTGCCCACATTGCCCGCGGCAGATAATGTTCAACTCGATAGCTCTGAGAAAGCGATTCTGGCGCTTTTATCTTCAATGCCAATGAGTCTCGACGAGTTATTTGAGGCCACCTCTAGGTCACTTTCCGAGATCAGTCTGTTGATGCTCTCGATGGAAATGAAGGGGTTTGTGAAGCTCGAGCCGACGGGTTATGTTCGAAGTCGATAGCTTTCGTTGCAAGGATTCTGGTACTAGGGTAAGTTGCACTTTTTTGTGGTTCTGCTGATATTTAGGAGATTTTAATGAGCACACCGTTTGTAGCGATTTTGATGGGATCCGATTCCGACTTGCCAGTGATGGAAGCAACCTGGGAAGTGTTGAAGAAGTTCAATATCGCCTATGAGGTGAGGATAACGAGTGCGCATCGAACGCCAGAGGATACGAAAAGCTTCGTCACCGATGCAGACAATCGAGGCTGTGTTGCCTTTGTTGCCGGCGCTGGCATGGCTGCTCACTTAGCGGGTGCTGTTGCTGCTTCAACATTGAAGCCCGTCATAGGTGTACCGATCGATTCCGGTCCGCTTCAAGGGTTTGATGCGCTTCTATCGACAGTTCAAATGCCTGGTGGGATTCCTGTTGCCTCTGTCGCAATTGGTAAAGCGGGTGCAAAAAATGCGGGATATCTGGCAGCGCAAATTATTGGTGTTTCTGACTCTGACGTTAGACAAAAGCTAATTGATGAGAGGGCCGCAAATGCTCAGGCAATTCGTGAAAAAAACGACGCATTGAATCTTTCTTGAGCGCATTACTTTCTCCTAAGCACATTGCGAGTCATTTAGCACCGGGGGAAATCTTCGCCTATCCTACCGAAGGTGTGTGGGGCTTAGGTTGTCGTCCTGATGATCAACTCGCCGTGGAAAAGATACTATTGATGAAAGGGCGTTCTTGGACCAAAGGACTTATTTTAGTCGCGTCCGAATTGGCCCAACTTACACCCTTTATTGCACCGATTACGGGTGAGCAAAAAAAGTTGCTTGAAAAATCCTGGCCAGGTGCAGTGACTTTTTTAATTGCCAAGTCAGACCGAACGCCCGCATGGATATCGGGTACAAGCGAGAAAGTTGCCGTCCGCGTCAGCAATCACCCAACCGTGGTTAAGCTATGTGAGGAGGTGGGTGAGCCGCTCGTGTCTACCTCGGCAAACCCTTCTGGAGAGATTGCAGCAGCAAGCTCGACAGTTGTAGTTCAATACTTTGGAACGCAGGTTGACTATATGTGCGAAGGCGAACTCGGTGCCAATAAGGGTGCTAGTGAAATTAGAGACCTTGAAACTGGAGCTCTCTTGAGGGCGGCAAACATATGATGCAACTCGGTGTATTTGGTAACCCCGTAGAACACAGTCGCTCACCTGAGATTCATCAGGCGTTTGCTGCACAGGTTAATTTAGAAATCGATTATCAAAAAATACTCGTACCTTTAGGTGAGTTCAACAAAATAGCGGACGGTTTTTTTGCTCAAGGTGGGCTTGGGTTTAATATCACGGTGCCATTTAAGTCTGAAGCGTTTGATTATTGCTCCCATCACTCGAAAGAAGCCGAGCTGGCAGGGGCCGTTAATACAGTAATAAAAAACGACAACGGATTTATTGAGGGGCACAACACTGATGGGCTTGGCTTAGTAAAAGACATTACTAAGAATTTGCAATGGATACTAAAAAATAAGCGAATCCTGATACTTGGTGCTGGAGGCGCAGTACAAGGAATTATTGGCAGTCTATTGCTGGAACGCCCTACGCATATACATATTTATAATAGAACGCTGAGCAAAGCGAAAGCGTTAGTCGATTCATTTTCTTCCGAAAAAGTACTCGCGATTGAAGAGAACCAGCTTGAGTCTGACTATGATGTCATCATCAGCGGCACATCAGCTGGGTTGGATGGGAATGCTGGCGATAGTCTGCCTGCGTATATCGTAGGTGCTTCGACTAGAGCTTATGATTTAATTTATTCAACGCGGCCCACACCCTTTCTTCGGTGGGCACAAAACAGTGGTGCTAGCGAATGCGTTGATGGATTAGGGATGCTGGTCGAACAGGCGGCGTTCGCTTTTGAAATCTGGACAAACAAACAAGTTGTTACGTCTGACGTGATAAAAAATTTACGCGACTGTTAACAAACCTCAAGGTCAGCATTAGAGTTTATTATGAAAAATCCTCTGTTAGAGAAAAGTGAGTTGCCACGCTTTGGCTCGATCAAAGCGGAACATGTTGTTCCCGCGATCAAGAAATTAATCCATGATGGCCGCGATGAAATTGAGTCACTGCTTGATGCAGGTAAAAACAATTGGCACGAACTGGTAGAGGTTGTCGAAGAGGTTAACGATAATTTATCACAGGCTTATTCACCGGTGAGTCATATGAACTCTGTCGTTAATACGCCAGAAATCAGAGATGCCTACAACGAAATTCTACCGCTGGTTTCTGCCTATCACACCGAGCTTGGACAAAACAAAAGGTTATTTGATGCCTACTTGGCCATCAGCGGTAGTGATGAGTTTGCAACACTCGACATTGCGCAGAAAAAGGCTTTGGAAAATGCTATCCGAGATTTTCATTTGTCGGGCATCGATCTTGGTGAGTCAGACCAACAGCGTTTTTCTGATATTTCTAAAAGGCTTTCGGAACTGTCGAGCCAGTTTAGCGATAACGTATTGGACGCAACCATGGCTTGGTCAAAACTAATTGCGGATGAGAGTGAGTTAGCAGGGTTACCAAACAGTAGCCTCAATGCGGCGGCTCAATTAGCGGATCAAAAAGGCCATAGCGGTTATCTCTTTACGCTAGATTTCCCAAGCTACTTTCCCGTCCTTAGTTACTGCGAAAATCGCAACCTCAGGCAAGAAATGTATGAAGCTTATGTCACGCGAGCATCCGATAAGGGCCCTAATGCAGGTGAATTTGATAATTCGGCTTTGATGATAGAAATACTTTCTTTGAAACAAGAGCAGGCCGGCTTACTGGGGTTTGCAAATTTTGCAGAGATGTCTTTAGCGACCAAGATGGCGCGTGATACATCGCAGGTGAGTGACTTTCTTAGTGACCTTGCTGCTAAAGCAAAGCCAAAGGCTGTGGTTGAGTTTGCAGAAATTTGCGACTTCGCTCTCGACAAGTTTGGCGCAGAGAATATAGAAGCTTGGGATGTCAGTTTTTATGCTGAAAAACTCAAAGAAGCAAAATTTAACGTCTCTGAGGAAGCGTTAAAACCGTATTTTCCAGCAAACACTGTGCTCAACGGTATGTTTGAAGTCGTTCACCGCCTATTTGATATTGATGTCATAGAGAGCCAGGATGTTGAGACATGGCATGAAGATGTAAAAACCTATGATGTTGTGCGTGATGAATCAGTGATTGCGCGTTTTTATCTCGATTTGTATGCACGTGAGAATAAACAAGGTGGCGCTTGGATGGATGATTGTCGCGTTCGACGGGTCTTGCACGATGGAAATATACAGCTACCGGTCGCATACCTAACCTGTAATTTCAGTGGTCCGGTAGGGGATGTCCCTGCATTATTGACTCACGACGAGGTCGTGACGCTTTTTCATGAATTTGGTCATGGTTTGCATCACATGATGACTCGCGTTCAATGTGCAAGTGTATCCGGCATTAATGGTGTTGCTTGGGATGCGGTCGAATTGCCCAGTCAGCTGATGGAGAATTGGTGCTGGCAACCCGAAGCTCTGTCGTTCATTTCGGGACACTACGAAACCGGTGAGCCTTTGCCGATTGAGATGCTGGACAACGTGATTGCGGCCAAGAATTTTCAATCTGCAATGATGACCGTTAGACAATTAGAATTTGCGACGTTTGATTTTACTTTGCATTCGGAATTTGACCCGCAACTTGAAGGACAAATATTACAGACCCTTGATCAGGTTCGCGAGTCTGTTGCAGTTGTGCCCGCTGCCAAGTTTAATCGCTTTCCTCATGCCTTCTCCCACATTTTTGGCGGTGGCTATGCAGCAGGCTATTACAGCTATAAATGGGCCGAAGTGCTTTCGGCTGATGCCTTCGAGAAGTTTGAATCTGAGGGCATTTTTAATCGCCAAACCGGTGAAAAATACCTATCTTGCATTCTTGAGGTCGGTGGCTCCGTTGATGCAATGGACATGTTTGTTGCATTTCGAGGAAGAGAGCCTCAGGTCGAGGCATTACTTAGACAAGACGGCATATTATAGTGCAATGCATATAATAGGCCGTCGACTGGACAATTAAATGACTCAAAAAGCGCGATTTATATCCGGTGCCGTTTGTCCGTCCTGCCAGCTCGTAGATAAATTAGTACTAGAAGACATTGACGGTGTTTCAACTAGGCGCTGTGTTCGCTGTGGTTTTAATGACAGCCTTGAGCTTGAGAGCGATGCTGAGCTGGCGGATCGTCAACAAGCCGAAAATGATACTCAAACCGGAGAGTGGCAGCCTATTAGATTCAAGGAATAACGGACTAAAGCAGGTGCGGGCATCAAGCTTTTGAGCAAAAAGCCATTTACCTGATAAGAGACTTCGTCATTATTTGATTCATATCATGAACAGTTATTAGAAACGTTGTGCCCCTGTCAAACCATCGGTCGCCACTTGGCGGCATGAGGGATGACTACAAAATAGTGATGAGTGACAAGGTCATTTAACTTCAGATCGGGATTGGTGCGGGTTTGCGTCCAGATTATGGAGCATAATTGGCTCTCGAACCTAGTTTTAACAATACATGCCGATAAGCTGGAGTGATGAAGCGCAATACTGGAGCCGGAAAAAGCCAATAAGGTAGCATCTTTACGCTATTGCTGGTTGAGAAACGACGCTGCATTGCTATAATTGCGCCCCGTTGCCGGGTGCCTTGGTTATCTAATAAATGAACGACGCTGGTGGTGTTTAACGCACGTTGGACAGCGGTCAAACTAAACGACATTAGGCATCAAGCTAGATTTAGTGCAATTGGAACAACGTAATAATTCAAAAAGCTCAAAAAGCTCAATACATACTAGAGGTAAAGCCTCGCGTACATCCAGTTGCTATGGATGTTAGGTAAGTAAGTTTGAATTCAAAGCACCATCAATTTTGCGCAATACATTGGTCGCAAACGTGTTGGTTTGCGTATTTAGTGCAACTTAATATTCATACCTCGTTGATTTTTGTCAGCGTGGTCAGATTTACATAAAAAATTGGAGTTCTTGGAATGGATAAAGCGAAGCGGTGTAAGTGGCTAGTTGCTTTGTCGCTACTTATGTCGTCGAGTCTTGCATTTGCAGACTGGTCGGCATTGAACATGAGGCAGGGAGTGACGGAAATAAGCCAAGAGGTTTATGGACTCCACATGATCATGTTCTGGGTCTGCGTCGTCATTGGTGTTTTGGTATTTGGAACAATGATTATTTCAATGCTGATGCACCGAAAATCGTTGGGCGTCAAGCCGGCGACTTTTCACGACAACACAACTATAGAGATTGCATGGACTATCGTACCAATCATTATTTTGGTTGTACTCGCAATCCCTGCGACCACAACGTTGACGAAAATGTACGATACCGGCGATACAGAAATGGATATTGAAGTAAGAGGCCTGCAGTGGAAATGGCAGTACACTTACTTGAACGACGATCCATCGAAAGAAATAAGCTTCGTCAGTTCAATGATCACGCCTGATGAGGAAATTTATAACCGCGCGGCCAAGCGAGAGAATTACCTCCTTGATGTCGACAACGAGCTGGTAATACCTATAGACACTCGGATTCGATTCTTGATTACATCCGGCGATGTAATACATTCATGGTGGGTGCCAGATTTCGCATTGAAGAAAGATGCGATTCCTGGATTTGTGCATGAGTTGTGGACAATTGTTGATACGCCAGGAACTTACAGGGGTAAATGTACCGAGTTATGCGGTCCATATCATGGCTTCATGCCAGTCGTTGTAAGGGCTGTAGAGAAAGATGAATACGCAGCTTGGCTACTCGAGCAACAGGCCGAAGCAGAGAAAGTGTTTGAGATTGTTGGTAAGCAATGGTCCGAAGAAGAGTTGATGGTCGAGGGTGAAGAGGTTTATTTACGAGCTTGCGCATCCTGCCACCAAGTTAATGGAAGGGGACTACCGCCTGCCTTCCCTTCTTTGGTAGGCCAAGGACTTGCAGTCGGTCCGATCGAAGACCATATCGACATCGTGCTAAACGGCAAGCCGGGTTCTGCAATGCAGTCCTTCAGCAAGCAGCTGAATGCAGCCGAGATAGCCGCGGTGATTACCTATGAAAGAAAATCATGGGGTAATCAGGCTGAGTCAGTTCAGCCGAAAGAAATTTTTGAAATGTTAGAGGCCCAATAGGAGACCAAGATGAGTGCAGTTATTGAAGAACATCATCACGACGATCATCACCATGGCCCAGCAAAAGGTATTATGCGATGGGTTTTTACGACTAACCATAAAGACATTGGAACGCTGTACCTGTGGTTCAGTTTTGCGATGTTCCTTTTGGGTGGTTCATTTGCACTGGTAATTCGCGCTGAACTATTCCAGCCAGGGCTGCAGATTGTAGAACCTGAATTTTTCAATCAGATGACGACCATGCATGGTCTGATCATGGTGTTTGGTGCTGTAATGCCAGCCTTTGTTGGCTTGGCTAACTGGCTAGTGCCTATGATGATCGGTGCGCCAGACATGGCCCTACCCAGAATGAACAATTATAGCTTCTGGATTCTACCTTTCGCTTTTACGATGCTAGCAAGTACTTTGCTTATGGAAGGTGGCGGACCTAACTTTGGATGGACCTTTTACGCGCCATTATCGACGGAGCAAGGGCCGCCTAGTACGACTTTCTTCATCTTTGCTGTGCACTTGATGGGTATCTCCTCGATCATGGGCTCTATTAACGTGATCGTGACAATTTTGAATTTAAGGGCACCTGGGCTTACATTGATGCAAATGCCTTTGTTTGTATGGACTTGGCTCATTACGGCGTTTCTTCTAATTGCTGTAATGCCTGTCCTTGCCGGTGTTGTGACAATGATGTTGATGGATATTCACTTTGGCACAGCCTTCTTTAATGCAGGCGGTGGCGGTGACCCGGTATTATTCCAGCATGTATTTTGGTTCTTCGGTCATCCAGAAGTCTATATCATGATTCTGCCAGCCTTTGGTGTTGTGTCAGCAATCATTCCAACTTTCGCTCGTAAGCGTCTATTTGGTTATGCATCAATGGTCTACGCAACGTCATCTATTGCGTTCTTATCGTTTATCGTTTGGGCACATCACATGTTTACGGTTGGTATGCCTCTCGCAGGTGAGCTGTACTTTATGTACGCAACCATGTTGATTGCTATTCCAACGGGTGTGAAGGTATTTAATTGGGTCGCAACGATGTGGCAAGGTGCTATGACGTTTGAGACGCCGATGCTTTTCGCGATCGCCTTTGTGATTCTGTTCACGATCGGTGGATTGTCAGGTTTGATGCTGGCTATCGGACCGGCTGACTTCCAGTACCATGATACCTACTTTGTTGTCGCGCATTTCCACTATGTACTTGTGCCTGGGTCTGTATTTTCCATCATGGCGGCTGTTTACTACTGGCTACCTAAATGGACCGGTAACATGTACGACGAAGCGCTGGGCAAATTGCACTTCTGGCTCTCCTTCGTTGGCATCAATGTACTGTTCTTCCCGCAACACTTTGTTGGTCTAGCGGGTATGCCACGACGTGTCCCTGACTACAATCTGCAATTTGCAGACTACAATATGGTGTCATCGGTTGGTGCATTCTTATTCGGCTTCTCACAACTCTTGTTCCTATTCATTGTGATCAAGTGTGTTCGAGGTGGCGTGAAGGCAACAGATCAGGTTTGGGAAGGTGCGCACGGATTGGAATGGACTATTGCATCGCCGGCTCCTTACCATACGTTTACAACCCCGCCCGATCTTAAAGATATATCAGAAGCTCACGGTTAAGGTTGAATTCAAGTGAACGAGTCGAAGCAGATAGATAGCGCCAAACGCGGAGCAGCCAAACTTGTTTTGGTTGTGGTCGGCATGTTTGGTTTTGGCTTCGCGCTCGTTCCTTTGTATGACATTATCTGTGATGTCACCGGTCTAAATGGTAAGACTAGTGGCAAGTACGTTTCAGAGCAGACTCTTCAAATCGATGAAGAACGATCGGTTACCATTCAGTTTCTAGCGAATAATAATGCGAATATGCCATGGGAATTCCGGCCTGTTTCGCGTTCGCTTGAGGTAACGCCTGGCAAGCTGAATGCGACGGAATTTTACGTGAAAAATCCAGCGAAGAATTCAATCACCGGTCAAGCGGTACCAAGCGTGACGCCGTTTAGGGCAGCGCAGTATTTGCATAAAACAGAGTGTTTTTGTTTCGAACAACAGATATTGGCCAGTGGTGAGTCTATGCAGATGCCACTGCGTTTCATCATCGATAGCGACTTGCCAAAAGATATTACTAAGTTAACCTTGTCATATACGTTATATGACATCACTGAACAAATTTCAGGTGATCTGGCGGCCGACTAGTCGCGGTCAGTAACCTCGTTTTGATGGAGAGAAAATATGTCAACTATGTCTGATGAGGCTTACGAGCCCTATTACGTGCCAGAACAAAGCAAGTTGCCAATATTTGCTTCTATTGGCATATTTCTGACCGTATACGGCATGGGAAATATCCTCATTGATATGTCAGCCGGCGAAGAGCGTTCAATTGGCATTTGGGTACTTATGATTGGCGGCCTCGTTTTGGGCTTCACGCTGTTCACTTGGTTTAGCACCGTTATTAAAGAAAACCATGCGAAGATGTATAGTGCTCAAATGAACAGGTCATTCGTTTGGGGAATGAGCTGGTTTATCCTCTCTGAGGTCTTCTTCTTCGCCGCATTTTTCGGTGCCCTATTCTACGTTAGAGTATTTTCCATTGACTGGATCGCGGGAGAAGGCGGACGTGGTCCAAGCGACATGCTTTGGCCAGGTTTCGAGGCTTCATGGCCTCTACTAAACACACCGGACATGGAACGATTTCCGGGTGCGCACACATCAATGGGCTGGTTGGGCTTGCCCTTGGTAAATACAGTTTTACTGGTAGCTTCAAGCTTCACAGTCAACATTGCTCACCACGGTATAAAAGAAGGCAATCGGCAGAAGCTCGTACTTTGGCTGGCGATCACTGTTGCACTTGGTATCGCTTTTCTTATCTGTCAGGTACTCGAGTATCAACATGCCTACGACGAACTAGGCTTGACACTCAATGCGGGTATCTATGGCACTACCTTTTATATGTTGACCGGTTTCCACGGTGCTCACGTAACGCTAGGTACATTCATGTTAGCCATTATGTTGGGTCGTGCGATCAAGGGTCACTTCCGAGACGACGACTGTTTTGGTTTCGAAGCGGCCGCTTGGTACTGGCACTTTGTCGATGTTGTATGGATTGGTTTGTTTGTTTTTGTCTACATCTTAGGAAGTTAAACTTCCCTCGATTGATACAGATAGATTGTGAAATTATAAAATGACCTTGCCATGCAAGGTCATTTTCGTTCTAAACTGTGTTTTCCGATATCCAACAAGGTTTCATTTAGCCCTGATTATTGTACCAAGGGGATGAAACGACAAGATCACCGGACCAAACACCGTAACCGATAGCCATCAACAGAAGCCCCGCAAGGGACACGCGGATCAGCAGCATATTGGCGGTACGTTTGCTGTCGCCACCTTGATCAACGATAAGCGTGAAGAATGCTCTGCCGAGCGCAACTATGTTGCCGATAAAAAGCAGAACAATAATGATCTTTAACCACATGATGAAGAACCTCGAAAAACAAAATGACTCTACTATACTGCCTCAATGGTAATCAATCATGGAAATCTGAGCGGGTTGCGATATCGTGCGTATAAATTGGAAACTCACTATCTTCAGCATCTTTTTTCTTTTGCTATTTCTCCGTTTAGGTTTTTGGCAAATTGACAGAAGTTATGAAAAGGAAGCCTTGATAAAGGAAGACAAGATCAGACGCGTGCAGTCTGGCCTACCGATCGCGGGCCTCCCCGAAGCTTTATCGCAATTGGATGGTCAGCCGATCAAACTCACTGGCTACTTTATGGCAGAGCGAACAGTGCTTCTTGATAATGTGGTACTAAATGGCAATGTGGGCTTTGAGGTAATGGTACCGTTCCATGACACGGCGTCGGGTCTTAACGTACTAGTAAATAGGGGCTTTGTCCAAATGGGGCGAACGCGTGCGGATGCCCCAGCAGTGCCGCCCTTGCTGATAGGCGAGCAAACAATCGAAGGCAATGTATACGTGACAAAGCGTGTTAACGAAAAGACGGAAACTATGGACTTTGCAGACAATCAGTTACGTATTGTCCTAAGTAAGGACCCACTTGCCTTAGGGGACTTACTAGGCTCAAATGTTTTCAACCACCTAGTTCGATTATCAGAACAGGACCCTAATGCATTGCCGCGTTACTGGCCACTGGTAACGATGAAGCCTGAAAAGCACTTCGGCTACGCGATAACATGGTTTTTAATGGCAATAGCGGTTGCAATTTCATTTTCGGTATTTATGTATCAAACAAACAGAGAAAAAGCGAAATGAGTGACGAAGTTAACAAAAGCCGAAAGACACTAGTCACCCTTTTCTCCATTGGTTTGGTGCCGGTCATTATTGCTTGGACAGTTTATAATTTCTTTCCTCAGTTTCTACCTGTGACGAAAACGAATCTTGGCACGCTAATCTCGCCGCCAATTTCTCATCAGGTAGCTGGTATTTCAATTGGCGAACGAAAGTGGTCACTGCTCGTACCCGTAGGGACAAGTTGTGATGAGGACTGTCAAAAACGATTCTATTTCGTTAGACAGGTCAACATTGCGCTAGGTAAAAACTCCGACAGAGTTCAGCGGATTATAGTAGCTGAAAGTGACACAGCACTAGACGGCGTGTCGCAACAATACCCGGATCTGATTCGTATCGATTCATCTATGGCGCAATTCCGTAAGGCGTTAGAGCCTACCGTAACGGAACCCGTGTCAGGTAATTATATCTACCTAATGGACCCAAACGGCAATATCATGATGTTCTACACGCTTGAACAAGCCGGTAAACCGATGCTCAAGGATATTAAGCATCTTTTGAAGATCTCCAATATCGGCTAGGAAACCTGAATTTTCCTGCTAACTTCGTTAACATGCGCTTCATTGTAGAAGCTTAGATAGAGTACCTAAAAGAATCGTGGCAAACCTTGATTACACGCAAACGTTAGAAGCCCCCGTGTGGCGGGACTATCTTGAGATGTGCAAACCTCGAGTAGTTTTGCTGATGTTGCTGTGTGCCACCGTTGGCATGTTCTTAGCAACACCTGGCATGGTGCCAATCGACATTCTCGTCATCGGCAATATTGGTATTGCCCTTGTCGCCGGCTCAGCTGCTGCACTGAACCACCTCGTAGACTCAAAGATTGATGCTGACATGGCGAGAACCAAGGCGCGCCCAATGGCGCAAGGTCGAGTATCTAATCGACAAGGTGCAATATTTGTCGCAGCCACGGGCCTTTTAGGCTTTGGCTTGCTGATGGCGTTTATCAACCCACTGACTGCATGGCTCAATTTCGCGTCTTGGGTCGGTTACGGAATGATCTACACCATGTATTTAAAAAGAGCGACCCCACAAAATATTGTCATAGGTGGACTGTTTGGCGCTGCGCCGCCGTTATTTGGCTGGACAGCAGTCACTAACAGTTTAGATGGCGGCGGACTTATATTAGTACTTATTATCTTTGCTTGGACTCCACCTCACTTCTGGGCGCTGGCGATCGAGAGAAAGGAAGAATACAAAAAAGTGGATGTACCGATGTTGCCTGTGACCCATGGTGTGGAATACACAAAACTCCACATCGTGCTTTATACGATCATAATGATCCTTGTTACTGTACTGCCTTTCTTAATTGGCATGAGTAACGTGTTGTATCTCGTTTCTGCGTTGATACTTGGTGGCGTCTTTTTATATTGGAGCATGGTGTTACTCAAGGGTAATAACCGCCAGGCTCCAATGAAAACTTTTCATTATTCGATCGTCTATTTGGGCCTGTTATTCTTGGCTCTACTGGTCGATCACTACGTAATGCCGGTAGGTAGCTTTGTCTTCAATTAGTTCAAATCAAAATGCGCCCATCTCGCCTTCACAAAGGCAAGGGGTCAGAAACACCTTAGTTTGGATTTTCGGATTTATTGCTCTTTTTATGGGTCTTTTTATCGCAAATTTGCTTACCCCTAAAGGTCTTAGCGAAGAACAGTTGTCTGCGGCGGGTTACTTTGGCTTTGAGCAGCCACGCCCCATTAGTGAGTTTAACTTGACTAACCACAGAGGTGAGTCCGTTACCCGGGCTAACATTGAAGGAAACTGGTCGCTTATATTTTTCGGTTTCACTTTTTGTCCCGATGTGTGCCCTACTACCTTGGGTGTACTAAATCGTGCCGTGGGAAAAATGAAGCAGCAGCCTCAGGTGATTATGGTTTCTGTTGACCCAGAGCGAGATACGCCCGAATTACTCAACAACTATGTTCCAAGCTTTAATAAAGACTTTGTTGGCTACACTGGCGACTTTGACGAAACCGTTAAACTGGCAACGCAACTCAATTCGGCATTTGGCAAAGTTCCTGGACGTGAACCTGGAACCTATACGGTCGACCACACCGCCAGTATCATTGTGATTAATCCCGATGGTCTATATGCAGGCTTTATTAAGGCGCCTCACCAAGCACTCAGTATCACTAAAGTTCTCGATTCGCTGATGCTATAAAGCGTCTGCGCCATTTTGTTGTTGTGAATGCAATTGTTCACTAACATGAGTCCTTGCCACTATTTGTTAACGATAAGTACGTTTAAACTTACTGCTCTTATCACGGAACAAGATTTATAAAACGTGTCCTGTAGCAATCTCACAGATCAGTACAACAAGGTTCGTCGCACTACTGTTGAATTTTGTAAGCCGTTAGAAACGGAAGACTACTTGATTCAGCCTATGGATGATGCCAGCCCGCCTAAATGGCACTTGGCGCATGTAACGTGGTTTTTTGAAACATTTATTCTAAAACCCAACCTTGAAAACTATCAGCCCTTTAACGAGGCTTTTGAGGTCTTGTTCAACTCGTATTACAACGGCATTGGTGAGCAATTTCCCCGTTCTAAAAGAGGCCATCTATCACGCCCGACTGTTGCTGAAACGCTCAATTATCGTGATTACGTTGACGAACGAATGAACAAACTTCTCATGCAAGATTTGCCGGAAGAGACTCGCTTTGCTATTTCTTTGGGTGTTCATCACGAGCAGCAACATCAAGAGCTCATATTTACCGACCTAAAATATAACTTAGGCCACAACCCACTCCACCCTGCTTACCAAACCGCATTGAATGCTGAACACATGGAGCAGACACCCAGTGTTGCAGATCTTGCCTATCGGAAATTTAAAGGCGGTATATATAAAGTTGGTACTAACAGACCGACGGCAGCCGAATTTGTCTATGATAACGAATCACCGATTCATGATGTGTTGCTGCAGGATTTTCAAATTGCAGATCGATTGGTGACAAATCAAGAGTTTCTAAATTTCATTGAGGCAGATGGATATATGCAGCCTGCTCTATGGTTATCTGATGCATGGTCGAGCGTTGCGTCACAAAAACCGCATCCATTGTATTGGCGCCAAATTAATGGCGATTGGTTTGAGTACACACTCAACGGACTTTTACCGCTCCAGTTAAATGCGCCGGTTTGTCATGTCAGTGGTTATGAAGCGGACGCTTATGCAAGGTGGTCCGGTCGTAGGTTACCGACTGAAGCGGAGTGGGAAATTGCTGCTCGGGACTTAAACTTGGAAGGCAATTTTGCTGGAACCGGGCGTCTGCATCCCCAACCAATAAGTGATAAAAACAAGTCTTATCAAATGTTTGGCGACGTTTGGGAGTGGACCTCTAGTAGCTATAGCCCCTACCCTGGTTTTAAGGAGTTTCCCGGCAAGCTAGGTGAATACAATGGTAAGTTCATGGCAAACCAACTTGTGCTCAGGGGCGGCTCCTGCGTCACCTCTGAGGATCACATTCGATTAACCTACAGAAACTTTTTCTATCCAAAGGATAGATGGCAGTTTTCGGGTATTCGACTAGCCCAGGATTGTTGAGCGCCAAGGTTCTAAAAAAGAGGTCCCATGTCAGAATCTATTCAGTACGAACTTCATGAGCTAGATATGCTCAAGGTCGATGTAGCGGATGAGCTGCTGGCCGGATTACAACAAACCCAAAAGTCTATTGCGCCTAAATATTTTTACGATGAGAGAGGCTCCGAGCTTTTTACGGAAATTACTGGCACTCAGGAATATTATGTAACTAGAACGGAAATTGCGCTACTGAAACAATACGGCGCTGAAATGGCAGCATGTATCGGTCCTGATTCATTGCTGATTGAATACGGTAGCGGCAGTAGCGAGAAAATACGTATTCTCCTCGATCAGGTGAAACCTAAAATTTACGCGCCATTAGACATATCGAGAGATTATCTCGACAGTGCTGCAGTTGGGGTCGCGACCGAATATCCTTGGTTAGAGGTTAAGGCGGCATGTTTAGATTATACCCAACCCTTTAGTCTGCCTTTTGCTTTGCTGGATAACTGCGCAGGATTCTTTCCCGGTTCGAGTATTGGTAACTTTACACCTGACAGTGCCATTGAGTTTTTGTCTAGGGTTCGCAACCAATTGCAGGATAAAGGTGGTTTGTTACTTGGTGTCGATTTGAAAAAAGATGATGTAGTGCTAAATGCCGCTTACAATGATGCTGCAGGAATTACAGCGGCGTTTAATCTTAATGTATTGTCCCACATCAATAATCTCATTGGCTCTAACTTCGACACGTCGCAGTTTGTTCATTTCGCTCAGTACAACGATAAATTAGGTTGTATCCAGATGTTCCTTGAAAGTTTATCTAATCAACGGGTCGAGGTTTTGGGTAAAACGATTGAGTTTAGTAAAGGGGAGATGATTCACACTGAAGATTCATTTAAGTACTCAGTGTCTGAGGTAGAGCTAATGGCTCGCTCTGCAGGGTTTAATGAAATCAAATCATGGACGGACGAAAAAGGCTGGTTCGGAATTTTCTATTTATTTTAACTTATATCTTTTGGTAGTTATTCTACTTGGAGAGTAGTTTCAGTAAATCTAAAAATTCGTCAGGGTTTTTCAGTGGTTCTCCCTTGGCCCCTCCACTGAGTTCTCTTGTTAGATAGAAGCGTAATGCAGCATATCTCTGGAACATCACTAGCATGTCTTGTTCCGTTGCAGTGAGAACGCGAATTTGATTATAGCCTTGTAGGAGCGCGTTACGTCTTTCTTCAGAGAATCCAACATTGTTGTCAAGGCACCAATCATTGAGACATATGGCGATATCTAAAACCAAAAAATCTTCGCAAGCGTGATAGAAATCGATTATTCCGGATAGCTCGCCGTCAAGAAATAGTGTGTTGTCACGAAAAAGGTCGCCATGAATGATTCCCTTTGGTAACTGTTCTCCATGTGATGCTGATTCAAGTTGTTGGTATTGCTTCGCTATATTGGCTAGCAACGCAGACGTCGGCCCATCTAACCTTGCTGTTACAAATTCTAGGGTCTGGTTGACCCATGTATGACCATAAGGATTCGCTCGGTTTCGTTTCAACCCCTTAGCTGATTCATGTAGTTCCGCTAATGCAGCACCAATTTGTAGACAATACTCAGGCGTAATGTCGGTGGGATGGTGCCCGGGTAATCGCTCAACTAAAGACGTCGGCTTCCCGCAAAAAATAGTGCCGGTCATACCGTCCAGCGTTTGCAGTGGATGTGGTACAGGCAAGCCACGATGGTGGATCTGTGTCATTAAATCGTTGAAAAATGGCATATCGTCAAAGGAGATGTCTTCGGCAATCGTGAGTACATACTCCGTCGATATTGACTGATCAGAAATTTCAATAAAGTAATTTGAGTTCTCAATACCTTGGGTGATCGGTGTAAACTGCACCAGTTCTCCAAGTTCGTACATAATCAGATATCGAGCTAAGGAGTCGAAAGAGAAAGTCGTGAATGCTGCCATTGTCTGCCTATGTCCGGTTACTAACTAACTGGCCAGTGGCTATTGCCAAGGTTCAATTCGGTAGGTTTCAACATTACCACTCGAATATGACCCACTGCGGATAGAGCTTGTTTGCGTGGTCGAGTCCTTCATAGTGTGGTGAGCCGTCGCCAGGTACCATATAGTAGGGTTTACCGCGCTTCGGAACGATCTTGATCATGAGTAAATAGCCGTTTACGCGATATTCATAGATCGTTTTATCTTCACCTGCGACAATTTCCACGTCGCTTTGGGCGATCTCTTCTTTACTGGGTATATATACTTCAGATGCGACGGTTTGCGGGCTAATAGTCGTGCAGAAGAAAAGTAGAAAAAGATTAACAAAGATTGAAATATCAGATCGGTTCACAGTAAGGTTTCCCAAATCGTAAAAGCTGGTTCGTAACGGCCGTTTACTAGCGCCACATTGGTATCAAAGCGCGTCGAAAATGGCTTTGAAGAAAGTTTTCTTACAACGTTTGTCAAAGCGAGTTATCCATGAACAAGACACAATCGCTGGTACTCATTGACGGGTCATCGTACCTGTTTAGAGCATTCCATGCACTACCAAACTTGATGAGCACAAAGGGTGCGCCGACTGGCGCAATTCGAGGTGTAATTAGCATGATCAAGAAGCTTATAAAAGAGTACGCGGATAGCCAGATAATTGTTGTATTCGATGCGAAAGGCAAAACATTTCGCAATGATCTGTACGCCGAATACAAAGCTAATAGAGCCAAAATGCCTGATGAGCTTCGCTTACAAATCGAACCAATTCAAAACATTATCCGTCTGATGGGCTTGCCTCTAGTGATCGTAGAGGGGGTAGAAGCCGATGACGTTATTGGCACTATCGCGCTCGCAAGTGCACAACAAAATCGCAGTGTTGTGATTTCTACAGGCGACAAGGATATGGCGCAGTTAGTTAATGAGCATGTAACTCTCATCAACACCATGACCGACACAAAGATGGATAGTGAAGGTGTCGTCGAAAAATTCGGTGTACGACCCGATCAAATTATTGATTACCTTGCGTTGGTCGGCGACACGTCAGACAACATCCCGGGTGTTCCAAAGTGTGGTCCTAAAACCGCCGTGAAGTGGCTCACGAGTTATGAATCCCTCAATGGTGTGATGGAAAATGCTGATGATGTTGGCGGTAAGGTTGGCGAATATCTGCGCGAAAGTCTTAAGCACCTTCCCATGTCATATCAACTTGCAACGATAAAACTTGATGTTGCGTTAGACATTACCGTAGATGAACTCGTTTCACAGCAAGCTGATGATGATGCTTTACGTGCACTATTTACTGAATATGAATTCAAGCAATGGGTGGAAGAGCTTGGCGTGGCTGAGGGTGAGGTCGATGAGGTTAACAATAGCGACGCGAAGAAGGACTACGAAGTCGTTTACTCAAAACAGCGTTTTGAGCATTGGGTTGAGCGGTTGAGTGCCGCCGAATTGTTTGCGTTTGATACCGAGACGACCAGCTTGGATTATATGGAAGCGGAACTGGTGGGGGTGTCTTTTGCAATCGAAGAAGGCGTCGCCGCATATGTGCCGCTGTTACATCGATACGACGGTGCGCCGGAACAACTAGATACACGGTATGTTTTAGAAAAACTACGACCACTTCTTGAAAGTGAGGATGTGCGTAAGGTGGGTCAAAACCTTAAATATGACATGAGCGTTCTTGCCAGATACGACATCGAAATGAGAGGTATTGCCTTCGACACGATGCTTGAATCCTATGTTCTTAATTCAATAGCTTCGCGCCACAACATGGATGACTTGGCGTTGAAATATCTTGGCACCCATACTATTCACTTTGAAGATATAGCGGGTAAGGGCGCAAAGCAGGTTACATTTGATCAAATAAATCTCGATGTCGCCGGAGAGTATGCGGCAGAAGACGCTGATATCACTTTAAAACTACACAACGTACTCTGGCCCAAACTAGAAGCTGTGCCTGCGTTACAAGAGGTCTTTACGTCAATCGAATTGCCTGTGCTTTCTGTGCTTTCGCGTATTGAGCGTAATGGCGTATTACTAGATGCGGAAATGCTAAATATTCAGAGCCAGGGACTGCAAGTTAGATTGTCTGAACTCGAACAGCAGGCTTATACCCTTGCTGGAGAAGAATTTAATCTCGGTTCACCAAAGCAACTACAAACAATATTTTTTGAAAAGCTTAATCTACCAATTATAAAGAAAACACCTAAGGGCCAACCGTCGACGGCGGAGCCAGTATTGCAAGAATTGGCAATGGATTACGAGCTGCCAAGGGTCATCATGGAATACCGCGGTTTAAGTAAACTGAAATCAACTTATACAGATCAGCTGCCACTGCAGATTCACGAATCTACAGGACGTGTTCATACCTCTTATCATCAAGCCGTTACAGCGACGGGGCGGCTATCAAGTCAGAACCCTAATCTCCAGAATATTCCAATCCGAACTGAAGAAGGGCGACGGGTAAGGAAGGCCTTCATTGCTGAAGAGGGATACAAATTGATTGCAGCGGATTATTCGCAAATTGAACTTCGTATTATGGCGCACCTCTCTGAAGATAAAGGTTTGCTTACGGCGTTTGCCGCCGGAGAAGATATTCATCGCGCTACAGCATCCGAAGTTTTTTCAACTGCCATTGACGCAGTTTCTGATGACCAGCGGCGCAGTGCCAAAGCGATAAATTTCGGCTTAATCTATGGTATGTCTGCCTTTGGGCTTGGTCGACAATTAAATATCTCTCGTAATGATGCGCAGGAATATATTGACCTCTATTTTGATCGTTATCCAGGTGTTAAAGCTTATATGGATAAGACCAAGGTGCGCGCTGCTGAGCAGGGGTACGTTGAAACCCTGTTTGGAAGAAGGCTTTATCTACCTGAGATTAATGCAAGTAACTTTCAGCGCCGGCAGGGTGCAGAACGAACGGCGATCAATGCGCCAATGCAGGGTACTGCAGCTGACATTATTAAGCGAGCCATGATCGATGTTCAGTCTTGGCTGGATTTGAACAAAATTGATTCAAAAATCATCATGCAAGTACACGATGAATTGGTGCTTGAGACGGCTAATCATGAGGTTGATCGGGTTAATGAGGGCTTGGTTGAAATTATGTCTCAGGCAGCAAGTCTATCAGTACCGTTGGTCGTCGAGTGCGGTATAGGCTTGAACTGGGAGGCTGCTCACTAACTAATCGCTATTTCAGTTTTTCTCCAGAGTTAACCAAGAAAACCTCCTGACTTCATTTGGCAAAAAGTTGAACTTTCGCTGTAGACGAGAGTCTTAATTACAGAATGCATATTCGACAGCGAAACTTCGGTGATTTAATCCCCCAAAGAACCGAAGAAAACCTGGCCCTGATCACACTTTCCCCAACTCGTGATTAGGGCTTTTTTTTGCCCGACACATATGTCCACAACGGTTCTCGTTAGCCGTCTCTCATTTTAGTGATTGCTAAGCAAATTAATTTCGATTTAGGAATATTTAAAAGTATTTGAACTTTATGGGTATCTAACAGTCCTAATTACGTAATGCATATTTGACAGCAATACTTCGGTGTTTTATTCCCCCCCAAAGGACCGAAGAAACCTGGCCCTGATCACACTTTCCCCAACTCGTGATTAGGGCTTTTTTTTGCCTGCCATTTGTGCCCACGAGCGTGCTCGTTAGCTGTCGCAGCGGTTTAGTAATTTTAACGCAAACTTATTTCGATTTAGGAATATTTATAAATACTTGAACTTTAGGCGTAACTAATAGTCTTAATTACAGAATGCATATTTGACAGCGAAAACTCGGCGCTTTATTCCCCTGAAGAACCGAAGAAATCCAGCTCTGATCACATCCCCCCCCCAACTTGTGATCAGCGCTTTTTTTTTACCCGCTATTTCCTTAAGCAGTTGCTATCGCGTGCAGCTATATCGGTTCGTTTGTATCAATCGTTGTTTCTTCAGGCCCATCAACCCAAGTTTCAATCTGCTTTACTAAGACCTTTTTACCAATTTCTGATTGCGCTGAGAAAACTTGAACAGTCACGTTTTTTGGCACCTGTTTCTTGACACTAAACATCGTCGCTTGTTGTGCGCCTCGCTTAAATTTGTCTGCTTTAGTGAGCAGTATATGTATGGGCACTTCAGCGGTTCCCGACCAATCGAGCATCATCAGATCGAACTCCTTGAGAGGATGACGAATATCCATTACCAGCACCAATCCCTTGATAGATTGACGATTCTGCAGGTATTCATCGATGTTGCGATGCCATTCCTTCTTAACCGCCTCTGGAACTTTGGCATAGCCGTAACCGGGCAAATCAACGATACGAAAGCTGTCCGTGACGGTAAAAAAATTGATAAGCTGAGTTCTACCGGGCGTTTTACTTGTCCGAGCCAGCTTCCTTTGATCGGTTAAATAGTTTATTGCGCTGGATTTTCCTGCATTTGAGCGACCGCAGAATGCGACCTCAGATCCAACGTCTGACGGACATTGGGACAGTTTACTGGCACTTTTAAGGAAAATTGCCTGATCTAGAGGTAAAGTTGATCTAACTTTTGACATGTTTGCACCGAAAAACACTTCACAGATTGGGTATATTGCGCACTTTGTATATAATGCGCGCTCATTTTAACACTGCATGCCAATGCATTATTAGGGAATAGCGTGTATAGATTACTGATTGCTTCGATTCTTGTACTTACATCATCCATTACACTGGCCGTGGGTAATGTAGAAAATGGTGAGACACTTATAGCGCCATGTGCCGTTTGCCATGGTACTGATGGTATCAGTCCTGCTGGTTCTTTTCCTTCAATAGCTGGACAAGGGAGTAAGTACCTTCTCAAACAACTAAAGGAAATAAAGAGCGGTGAACGCCCTGCGGTTTTAATGACAGGCGTGCTTGATGACTTATCAGACCAAGAGATGGAAGACATCGCGGCTTACTACGCCTCGAAAGATCGTCAAAAAGGTGCATCGGATGCTGAACTAGTGGACTTGGGCGAGTCAGTCTATCGCTCTGGGATCAAACGAAAAAGCGTTGCTGCCTGTACATCGTGTCATCTCCCTTCTGGCGAAGGCAATAATCAAGCTTCATTCCCGGCGCTTGCTGGTCAATGGCCTGAGTATACAGTGACTCAGCTGAAAGCCTTCAGACAGGGTATGCGTGCTAACGATGAGGGCGGCATGATGCGTAAGACAGCGATGGATTTGAGCGACGACGAAATTGAGGCCGTGGCGAACTACATCTATGGTTTGAAGTAGATTGGTATAGCGACTGAAAGGGGCGGTCATCCGCCCTTTTTTTTGATTCTTTTTTGGGCGCCACGACCTTTCGGTGTACTCAAAACTAAAATACTATATCGCTAACGCTTACCCATACGATTTGGCAATAAATATTCAAGAGAGAAAATTATGCGACACATGCGAATAGTCCTATCTGCCCTACTGTTTCTTCTGCCCTTGTCGAACCTCGCGGTTGCCATGGAATACGAGGAAGGCACGCATTATGTAGAGCTACAAATTCCTCTGAATACGCGTAATCCAGACAAGATTGAAGTAGCGGAATATTTTTCATACGGATGTCCGCATTGTTATCAATTTGAACCAATGATTAGTGCGTGGCATGCAGGTCTGCCAGCCGATGTTGAATTTAGCCGAACACCTGCGATTTGGAATAAATCTTATCAGACCTACGCACAAACTTATTTTACGCTTATTTCTCTGAAGTCCTTAGATAAGGCGCATACAGCAGTATTCAATGCAATTCATTCGGAAGGAAGAAGGTTGGATAGCCCCCAGGCAATGGCGGGATATTTAGCGGAATTCGGTATTGCACCGGAAGATTTTGCTAAGGCCTATAATTCTTTTGGAGTAAGAGCCAGCGTGCAGCAGGCCGATTCTAAGGGCAAGGCGTATCGTTCGGGCGGCGTACCCGCGATCATCGTCAATGGCAAATATCGAATCGAGGGTGGAATGGCTGGCTCGAATGCCAATATGATCCGCGTTGCCGATTACCTGATAGAGAAAGAACGCCAAAAAATGGCGGCTAGCCAATAATCGAATCAGATAATTAAGAAGTACGCGATGAATAACTTCCTCTCCCTGCAAGAAGATGATGAAAAGATGTTAGGTTGTTCACTCGACGATATCATCGCTCAACTTCCCCGCCGGCTAAGTTTCGGTGTGCAACGGTGGATCGACAACACGCCTGACAAAACGGCTGTTGTTTGTGGTCAGCAACGCGTGAGCTATAGCGAACTCGGTACGCTGATCAGAGAATGCAAAGAATTCCTGAGGCAACATAGCGTTCGAGCAGGCGACCGTGTTTTATTGGTCTGTGAAAATGGTTTGCCAACATTAGGTTTCTTTCTCGCAGCGAGCGAAATGGATGCGATTGTTATTGTCGGCAATGCACGTTTATCTGATCGTGAAATCAACCTTGTACAAACAGATTCAGACCCTCGTCTTGTCATTTATACGACATCTGATTCGACAGATGCTCAACAGCACGCCATCAATGCCTCGGCGCGTAAAGTCACTCTTTCTTTTGCGCAGCTTATGGTGAGTGATGTTTTTGAAGTACAACCGGAGCTTGTTCACGAAGATCCGGTCGATCAAACACTTGCCATGATATATACGACGGGCACCACAGGCGCTCCCAAAGGCGTTATGTTGACCCACCGCAACCTGACTTTTATAGCCTTTGTGTCCGGTCGGCTGCGAGGTATCAGGCCAGGTGAAGGTGTTTATTGTGTCTTACCTATGTCTCACGTTTTTGGTTTATCTGCGGTATGTGCATCAGTCCTTTTTTCAGGTGGCTGTGTTTTCCTTGATAGCCGTTTTGATGCGCAGCAGGTTCTGACAACGTTAGCGGATGAGTCTATCGTTGGTTTTCTTGGCGTTCCGACGATGTATGCTTTGTTACTTGAGGCTATGAGTCCCGATTGGCGCCCTAAAAGTCTTCGATTTATGTATTCTGGCGGCTCGCCGATGGAGCCGGATTTAAAGAGAAGAGTTCAAGAAGCGTTCGGGCTGACCTTGCACAATGGTTATGGCTTAACGGAAAGTGGCCCGACAATTTGTCAGACACGGCAGTCTAATCCCTTGCAGAATACATCGGTTGGCTACTGCTTACCCGGTGTTGAATTGAAAGTTGTCGATGGTCTGGGTCAAGCGGTTTCCCAAGGCGAAGTTGGTGAGCTTTTGGCGAAGGGGCCCAATATTATGAAAGGTTACTTTCGGCGCCAGCAGCTTACCGCTGAGGTACTCATCGATGGCTGGTTCCATACCGGTGATCTCGTTTATCAGGATGAATCTGGTGCTGTAAATATCGCCGGTCGATCGAAGGAGCTGATTATTCGGTCAGGCTTTAATGTGTACCCACCAGAAGTTGAAGCGGTATTAACGCTTCACCCACAAGTTAGCCTGTGTGCGGTGGTGGGTCAAAGCAGAGATGGAAACGAGGACATTGTTGCTTTTGTGCAACCCGTTGCAGGCGAAACGGTGGATCATCAATCATTGCTGGAGTTAGCTCGGCAAAATCTGTCGGGTTACAAAGTGCCGAATCGGATTATTGAGATGGAGACTCTACCAGCGGCGTCGTCAGGCAAAATTTTAAAGCATCAGTTGAAGCAATCACTCTAGCGCGATGTGGGTTCGCTCTTCTTCCTCGCTGCGAGATTCGTCGACCCGACGCTTGAGTTCTTTGCCCGGCTTGAAGTGTGGAACAAATTTCCCCGGTTTGTGAATACCGACTTCTCCGGTCTTCGGGTTACGTACATTTCTAGGCTTGCGGTAGTGGTTCGAGAATGTGCCAAATCCTCGAATTTCGATTCTATCTCCAGAGGCGAGGCAGTCAGACATAATTTCGATGATCGTATGAACGGCAAGGTCGACATCGCGACTCGTAAGTTGGTCGAGTCGATCTGACATCCGTTTTATGAGTTCGGATTTATTCATACTGCTCTGTCGCTGTTCCGTATCACGCTTTAAATCGCTATATTACGAGAATATTTACTAATATCAATAGTTTATGTACAAAAATTAATGTGTTGGCTTAAAAATGTGCTCTGGCACGCTGATTTTTCAGGGTGTCGAGCTGAAATACAACACATGACGATTCGCAATCGTTGAATAGCTTTCTGTATTCAACTAGAATTCGCCATGGCGAAATCGGACGACCAAAATTACAGTGAGATGTGCGACAAAATCTTACGTCAAGTTAAGACCTATCTACACGTCTGCCCTTCAAGAACGCCATATTCCCAGGTAATTTTTTGTAAGTACCAACAACTAGAGCGCATGAACGTTGAGCGATTCGTTTTGCTGATTCAACGTGATTTTTGGAGAACCTAATGGCAACAATATTGGAAGATACTTCCCGTACTTTTTCTGAGTATTTATTGATTCCGAGACTGACACGCAAAGGACAGCGAGCAGATCTCGTTGATTTAGGCACGCCTCTAGGTTCGCTGACCAAAGAAAAAACAGGCCGGTTAAAGCTAAACATTCCCGTCGTGTCTGCTTGCATGCAGGCTGTTTCTGGCACCCAACTTTCTATCGCTTTAGCTCGCCAAGGTGGGTTGGGGTTTATTTTTTGTTCACAGCCGATTGAGACGCAGGTAGAAATGGTACGGCAAGTGAAATCTCACAAGGCCGGTTTTGTTCAGAGCGATTCAAATGTGCAAATGAACACGACCCTTGCAGAGGTAACTGAGTTAATGAATCGAACGGGCCACTCGACTGTGCCCGTTACGGATGACGGTACAGCGACGGGAAAGTTACAGGGCATTATCACGGATAAAGATTTTTGGGAGTTTGAAGACGATCTGCAGCGCACGGTGGGGGAGCATATGACACCCTACAGTGACGTTATCCATGGCAACGAAGGCATAAGTCTTCGAGAAGCGAACGAATTACTGCACCAACATAAAAAAGACTGTTTGCCGATCGTTAATAAAGCAGGTTGTTTAACAGCCTTAGTGTTTAAGAAGGACTATGTCGATCATCAGCGGCATCCTATGGAGCTACTTGATGAGTCAAAAAGGCTATGTGTAGGTGCGGCTATTAATACCCACGACTATAAGGAAAGAGTACCGGCTTTACTCGAAGCTGGGGCGGATGCTCTGTGCTTTGATTCTTCAGACGGTTTCACTGAGTACCAAATGGAGGGAACCCAGTGGATTCGCGAGAACTTTGGTGAAAAAGTCATTATTGGTGGTGGCAATGTTGTTTCGGCCGAAGGGTTCGATTACTTGGTTGAAACAGCGGGTGTTGATTTCATTAAGGTAGGTATTGGCGGTGGCTCTATTTGTATTACGCGAGAGCAAAAGGGTGTTGGTCGAGGCCAAGCTTCTGCCTTATTAGAGGTCGCGGCGAGAAGAGACGAGTATTTCGACAAGACCGGTATCTATATTCCAATATGCTCTGACGGCGGTTTGGCTAACGACACTCAGGTGGTTATTGCTTTGGCGATGGGTGCTGATTTTGTCATGATGGGCCGCTATTTTGCCATGACTAATGAAAGTCCAACGCCAAAGACAACCATCAATGGTCAGATGTATAAGCCATATTGGGGTGAAGGTACGATACGCGCACAAAACTGGCAGCGCTATGATGATGGCATGAGTACACGAAAAATGGTGTTTGAAGAGGGGGTTGATGCATATGTGCCTCTCGTTGGACCGCTCGCGGACGTTCTCGATACGACACTCTACAAATTGCGCAGCACAATGGTAAATATTGGTTCAGATTCATTATCTGAGTTTCGGGATCGTGCGGTAATGACCCTTGTCTCGGAACAATCTGTTGTCGAAGGTGGCACATCAAGCGTCTTTCAATTTACGTCGAACAGAGAATATGAAGATAAAAATTGGAGCGGCAAAGGCTAGCGCCAGTGTCATTAATGCTGAGTGTTATTGCTTAGTTTATAAGGTATAATGCGCGCGATTTTTAACTAGTATGTTAGGTAAGTAGTGTGAAAAAGATTGGAATATTATTATTATCCCTCTGTGCCCTTCCTATGATGGTCGCCGCCGGAACGGTTGAGACTGAAATAGCTGAGCGTATTAAGAAGAGCGGTGGTGTTTGCTTGCAGGGCGAAGATTGCGCAAGTAATTCCGGCTCCATGGTTGTTGCCAGTGCTGACTCAGGTGGTGCAAAAACCAATTACGACAAGACCTGTGCTACTTGCCATGCGGCCGGGATCGCCGGTGCCCCCAAGCTAGGTGACAAAGGTGCTTGGAGCCCGCGTCTTGAAAAGGGTATGGATGTACTCTATGCAAGCGGTATCAATGGACTACCTCCAGCAATGCCAGCCAAGGGTATGTGTTTCACTTGTAGCGACGACGATATTAAAGCGATCGTTGACTACATGGTAGATTCAGTAAGATAAATCTGACCGATATACACACCGAATTAGCGATCGTGTAACCCAAAGGTAAGCACAGCTGATTCGGTTCATATAGAAACTTCATATTTCCAAGCGGTCTAGTCGCCTTAGAGTCAGTGCTTCGCTCAGATGGGATGTGCTGACCTTGTCAGTACCCTCAAGGTCGGCGATGGTAAGAGCAATCTTTAAAACCTTGTAGTAAGCTCGCGCCGAATACCCAAGCTGATGAACGGCTTTGTCTAACAGCTTTTGCCCCGCGGGTTCTAATACACATTGCGCCTCGACGTCTTTAGACCGCAGACGGGCGTTAATTACGCCCCTGCGCAACATACGTTCTCGTGCTTGGCGGATCATCTTTTCAGCATGGTAATGTTCGCTAACATCTCCTTTTAGCTGAGGATCTGAGAACGTGCCTATCGCCAACGTTGGCACGTCAACGTGCAAATCGATTCTGTCCATCAGAGGACCAGACACGCGATGTCGATAGCGCAGTATCTGATCAACAGTACAACGGCATCTGTTCTTTCCCATAATTGTTTGTTCACTAAAGTAGCCGCAGGGGCATGGGTTCATTGCTGCGACAAGTTGAAAGCCAGCCGGATAGGTAACGTGATTGTTGGCTCTGCTAATCACAATGTGGTTTGACTCAAGAGGCTCTCGAAGAACCTCCAAAACCTGACGAGAAAACTCGGGTAACTCATCAAGAAACAATACACCGTTATGGGCGAGCGATATTTCACCTGGCTTAGGAGGATTGCCACCACCCACTAAAGCGACCGCAGAGGCGGTATGGTGCGGGGCCCTATAGGGCCGTTTGTGCCAGTTGTGATGCTCTAACAACTCTGTGGAAATAGAGCGAATACAGGCCAGTTCCAAAGCTTCACTATCATTCATATTTGGTAGCAGACTACAAAGACGACTTGCCAACATTGATTTACCGGTGCCAGGAGGACCCAGCAACAAAATGTTGTGTCCGCCAGCGGCGGCGATAATCAACGCACGCTTCGCCATATGCTGACCTCTTACTTCGGACAAAAGCAGTTTGTCTGACGACAGTGTGTTTACGTTTATGGAGTTTGGTACATTTTGTACAGCGTTCGATCGAACCTTTGCGGTAAATGGCTTCATGACCTGCTCTGGACCGGCCATCTTTGACGAGCCGGCGAGATGGGCAACAACACTGAGTAAGCTATCGGTAACCAATACTTGTCCCGAAGATGCAAGTGCTGCTTCTGATGCATTACTTGTTGGGATGATCAGTTGCCGAGTCGTGTTTTGATTCTGCAGAGTTGCTGGTAAAACGCCCTTAACCCCCCTGATTGTCCCATTTAAGGCCAACTCACCGAGCGCTTCAAATTGTTGCAATTGGTCAATAGGCACCTGCCCACTTGCGGCGAGAATAACGAGCGCAATGGCGAGATCGTAGCGTCCCCCTTGTTTCGGCAGATCCGCGGGCGCAAGGTTTATCGTGACCTTACGTGAAGGCATCTGAAACCCTGAGTTTATAATGGCAGCTTTTACTCTATCTTTACTTTCTCGAACTGTTGCCTCGGGTAGCCCCACTATGATGGTTTGAGGCAGCCCGCTATTAATATCTGCTTCCACTGTAACAACAGGTGCATCGATACCTACTTGGGCTCTGGAGAAAATCGTTGCTACTGGCATCGCCTGTGCTCGCTATACTGTTCGCGTGACTAAAATGCTATCTTCCACTCCGAGTTTGCTGTTCCAAGTAGGTGTAACGCTCGCGCTTGGGTAGGACAATATCTATCTAGGTGAGAAGTGACGTGTAACATTTGCTTTAAAACTGCACCGGAATCGAACGCAACTAGTGTGACAGCATCAATATGGTGCGTTTAGAAGGTCTGTTAATGTGCGGTCGTTAGCTAACCTCTTGATTTATAGCTAGTTTGTTAACTTGGCATGTTCAATGCTCTATAGGATGAACCAACCGAGTTGCAGCTGCTGGTACTTGTGAATCAGGCACTCGCAGATGTGAGTTATTATCAAAAGGGTTGAGGAAACTAAAAAGCATTACTTTTCTGCTAATCCAAGTGGGGCGAGTAAGATAACGAAGTGAGACAAAATAGATCTACTGGTCTTAAGTTTTGATTCGATATTCTAGTCGTTCGCACTGCTTGCTTTAGGCATTGGAAAGCACCTGCATTTTGGTTACATTGGCCTACACAAAAATACGGCAATCCTTAAATAGGAGGAAACACATGAAATTAGTCACAGCGATTATCAAGCCGTTCAAGCTTGATGACGTCAGAGAAGCACTATCAGAAATCTCAGTTCAGGGGATGACCGTGACAGAGGTAAAAGGTTTTGGTCGGCAGAAGGGCCACACTGAGCTTTATCGAGGCGCAGAGTACGTTATCGACTTCTTACCGAAAGTTAAAATTGAAGTCGCTATATCAGATGAGAATCTCGATGCGGTCATTGAAGCAATCAGCGGTGCTGCGAATACAGGTAAAGTTGGTGATGGAAAGATTTTCATCACGAACCTTGAGAATGTTATCCGTATCAGAACAGGTGAAACCGGTGGTGAGGCAGTTTAACCTAAGGTAGTGAATACCTAAGCTGGAATACTGAACAAAACCCAGTTAAAAAGGACAAGTCGAGATACTCAGGGGTGCTTTTGCACCCCTCTTTTGTTGCGATGGGTCGACATAAATTTGTCGATATCCCGTTCGAAACAACGATTCGTGGATTACCCATTTTGAGTCTGTCGATCACGCAGCCGAGCAGGTTAAGGAATTGAAGGATAAGCCGCCAGCAAGTTTAGCTACCTAGACGCACGAACTAGACCTACGATCTAGACGAACTACCGAGATGAACTAACCATATAGGCTAACTGTACGGTCTAACTATACGGGCTAACTAGGCACAAGGTGGTTCCAGTTATAGCACCGATACAAAATCGGAATTTCAACCGCACCGGTTGCACTCTATAATCAGGCTTCAAGTAAACGAATGGACATCGAATGAAATATCAGAGCACCCGTGGCAAGGTGAGTCAGCTGACTTTCAAGCAAGCTGTAATGATGGGATTAGCATCAGACGGCGGGCTGCTGTTGCCTGAATCGATACCAGATGTATCTAACTCGCTGTCGAAATTCGCAAATTGCTCTTATGTTGAGCTCGCCTATGAAGTGATGTCACTTTATATCACTGATATTGAAGAGTCTGAACTTAAGACAATTATTGAAACAAGTTATGCGACTTTTTCGCATCCTGATATCGTGCCTCTTAAAACAGTAGGCGATATCAATGTTCTGGAGCTTTTCCATGGACCAACGCTGGCGTTCAAAGATGTCGCACTGCAATTCCTAGGTAATGTTTTCGAACACATTTTGAAGGAATCTGGAAGTCGTGTGAACATACTGGGCGCTACCAGCGGTGATACTGGTAGTGCGGCAATTGCTGGTGTGCGAGGTAAAGCCAACATCGATGTTTACATTATGTTCCCGGAAGGCAAAACAAGCCCATTACAAGAGCTTCAAATGACGTCCGTGCTTGATGCGAATGTCCACAACATTGGTATCAACGGCAGTTTTGATGACTGTCAGTCGTTATTGAAAACGATCTTTTCAGACCTAGAGTTTAAAGACAATTATCAACTTGCCGCTGTCAACTCGGTTAACTGGGCGCGTGTACTTGCGCAAGTGGTCTACTATTTTTCTGCATACAATCAACTTGGACAACCAACAAAGTTCGATGTTTGTGTACCGACTGGAAACTTCGGCAACGTACTTGCCGGATACATCGCCAAGCAAATGGGCTTGCCGATCTCAAGACTCATCATTGCGACAAACAGCAATGACATCCTGGCGCGGTTCTTTAGAACGGGTATTTATGAAAGAGGTGACGTTAACTTCACTCATAGTCCGGCAATGGATATTCAAGTTGCCAGTAACTTTGAAAGATACCTCTTTTATAAGCTCGATCAGAATGCTGAGAAGCTAACCGAGTTTATGAAGAAATTTAGTGACACCGGTCGAGCGGAGCTTCGGTTCAATTCGGATCGGTTTGATAAAGACTTTGTCGCGGCATCGGTTTCCAACGAAGAGACTGTTCAGATTGTTAAGAAATATCATGAGACATTTAACTATCTATTAGACCCGCACACCGCTGTCGGTATATCAGTGGCCGAGAAGGTTATGGATGCGGACGTGCCTTTAGTCTGTTTGTCTACCGCACATCCAGCTAAATTTAATGACGTTATGGCACAAGCATTGCCGGGCGTTCCGGTAACGCACCCGAGCCTTGAGGTGCTGAAAGGTAGTGAGACGAGAAAGATCGTGTTGGATTCGGATATCGAGGCTATCAAAACCCTTATCAAAGAGAGCCAATAGCCTTACAACCGTGCCAGTGCTTATCAGGAAAGATAAATGGGCGCGAAATCTATTCTGAACCTGTAGATGCAGTCGGCTTTGCTTTGAAGCTCGCGGCATACTCCTGCCAGCTCAGTGCGCCGTCATCGTTTTGATCTAGCTTATCAAAGCTACCCGCTAGTCGCCGACCGGCACGACCTCTAACTTCTTCTTTTTGTATCGACTCATCGATATTGTCGTCCAACATACCGAAGAGTCGTCCGGCCCGTAATAATTCTTCGTACTGAGTTTTCTGATCCGCGCTGGTTTCGTCAACCCATCGGTAACTAATGGCGGTATACAGCATTTCTTCAAATGACTGATCGCCCCAGACAATCTTCTTTGTCGGGTCCGGGTTCGCCGGATTTTGTGCCGAATTGTCGTACCTGTAGCGCGCTATCAATTTTGCGCCAGCCGGTACCTTTATGGGGTCTTTAAACTCGTATGCACGTTGCCAGTTAAAATCGTACTTTGGCAATGACAATATCATTTCTTCAGATCCGTCAGGGTATTGAATCGCTAACGTTGAAGACTGACCGCGATAGTGTGCATGTGGAAATGCATAAAAAAGTTCTGCGTCTTTGGGGAACTCTAGATAGGCGGTTTCAGCATGATTTGCCTGTCCAGGTGGTATCTCAATCGAGAAATCCATGATGACAGAGTTACGCAACATTCTTGGCGGCTGCTTATCATAGAAGTACAGACCAATTTGCGTTGTATCGGTAACTTCTCGCCCGAAAGGTGTGTAGTGCATCTGCAGCCCAATTGCGCCGCCCGGTGGGATATAGGTTCCAAGTCCTTCTCTGGCTATCATTGATTCAGCGCCGACGGCGTAACCGCCGACAGATGCGCCCCACCTGACTTCATTACTTTTTCCGTTCTTGGGTATGTCTTTCATATAGCCTGTTAAGACGTGGTGCACGGACTCTCTAGAGCCTACTTTGACTGTGCTTGCGCGAAGCCATTTGCCTTCCTCTAGCGGGTTCAGCACATAGGGTCGTTGATAATCAACGACACCGGTAGCAGGCACATCAAATGATGGTACGGTAAGAATCAGATCAGGCACGCCAAGCGGCCAATCAGGTAGTGATTCACGTGGGTCTGCTAAAGGATCATAGCCATCGCCTCGAGGAGAACCGGCTTCAATCCAATGCACGAGGGTTTTAATTTCACTGCTCGACAGGCTTCGATCATGCAGAAAGCTGCCAATATTGGGATCCGAATGCCAGGGCGGCATACGGTCGGTTCGAATCACTTCCCGAATCATGGGAGAGAAACCCTTAATCATGTCGTAGCTCGTCATTGCCCAAGGACCGATACCACCGACTTGATGGCATTCAACACAGCGTTGTTCGAGGATCGGCGCAATAGTGTCTTTATATGAGATGCTGGCGTGCATCTCTTTCTTGTCTCTTTCTGGGAAATTAACGATGCAACCGGGTGCATCAACTTGACTAATTTTTACTGATTCGCCCGCGATAACCGCATCCAAGGCGTCACTCAAATAAGCAAACTCTGCCTGTGCTTTTTGATTTTGGTAGGTCAACCGATCATCTACTGGTCCGTGGTAAACGACTTTGCGAGATTTTGGATTAATAACAAAAACTTCCGCTGTGCGTGTCACATTGAGAGATTCGCCGACCAATTGGTTCTCATCGACAAGCACAGGTATATCGAAGCCAAAATCGGCTACTTCTTTCGCGATGGTGGTTTGATTGTCCTGTAAATTAGAGTTCAACAGAAAGAATTTCACACCTTTTTTTTCATAAACGTCTCTGACATCGCGATAGGCAGGTACGGCGTTACGAACGATCGGGCAGCCATTACCTTGTGTCATGATAACAATAGCGGGCGCGTCATTGTAGTAGAACAGCCGGTGCGCGGTGCCTGTGTGATCCAACAATTGAAAGTCATCAACGCGCATTCCAACCACATCTTCGACAGAGGATACTGCGTGCATTTTGCTGTGATGATTGCTCGCCTTATCCGTCGGTTTTGCGAGTGCTACTTGAGCGCCAAGGCTCAAAATAAGCGATAGTCCTATCGATGCGGCGAGTGATTGGGCCGGCCGCAATTGCTGTCTTTTAAGGCTAAGGGGTTTGGTTGATTTATTACTGATCATTGTGAACGTCCTGTCAGATCGGACAAACAAACCGATCATAAGAATTAAGCGCAAAATTAGTAACTTTCATCATGGTACAAAAACCCGCCTATTTCCAGCCTTTGAACATCGACCGAACAGTGCCATGTTACGTTAACTAGACTAGCCTGCCAGCGTTAGAATGAATCTGATCGACGGCCGCGGCTAGCTCATCTATGCGGGTTATGGTTTGGTCTGGCTTGGAATTGCCGCGGGGCTTTGTGCCTCTGTCCATCCATATGGTGTAGATTCCCAGCTTTTTCGCCGCATCAACATCGAGTTTGGGATCGTCACCAACATAAATCATCTGCCCTGCAGATAATTGGCTATGGTTGAGCGCTGCGGAGAATAGGTCTGGTGCAGGTTTAGGCATGCCAACCTGTTCCGCTGAAAAAGCAAAATCGAACAAGTGATTCAAGCCAAGTCTGTTGATATCAGCATTACCATTAGAAAGCGCGCAAAGCCGATACTGTTTTTCCAATGCGGATAGCACATTTTCAGCACCATCGAACAACGTGATTTGATTTCGCGCGAACAAAAATTGTTCTATCGCATCACGGGAATAACGCTCTGCAGACTCATTATCCAGGCCGCTAAGTAACATGGCGCGCTCAATTAGGCGTCTTCTCATCTCGGTAATTTGATTTATTAGATGAGGTTCATCGATAAGCATCTGATGCCGGAGTTCGCGCATCGACAGCACATCAAACTTGAGTGCCGGTACATGCTCAATGAGCCATTGGTTTAGATGCGACTCTGCATTGCGAATGATAGGCGCAACATCCCAGAGTGTGTCGTCAAGATCGAAGCCGATGAGTTTTATCATTTGTTTGCGTCTCCCTCGCTCTTATTTTTGTGGGCCCTAGGGTGAGCATTGTCATAAACTTGAGCCAGGTGCTGAAAGTCCAGATGGGTATAAATTTGCGTTGTCGATATATCGGTGTGACCTAGCAATTCTTGCACCGCGCGGAGGTCTTGGCTGGATTCAAGTATATGGCTCGCAAATGAATGCCTGAGCATATGAGGATGTAACTTGCCTGGCAGCCCTTTCGATCTTGCCCACTGGGTTAATCGTGTTTGAACGGAGCGGGCACTAAGGCGGTCGCCCCTTTCACTCAAGAATAGTGCGTCCGGACATGAGATGACTTGTTTCTTTAGTGGCAGTTGCTCTCGAACAGATAGCCAGTCCTTGATAGATTTGAGCGCCATAGCACCAACAGGAATAATTCTTTGCTTATTGCCCTTGCCGTCAACTTTTATGGTTGCGTCGCTCCAATCAATGTTAGTGATGTCTGAGCTGACTATCTCACTAAGTCGCAAGCCCGATGAATACAGGAGTTCGAGCATAGCTTGGTCACGTGTTTCATGCCATTGGCTTGATGATGCGTTCGAGTTTGATTTCTGATCAAGTAGCTGTGACATCTGATCAGTATCAAGTGTTCGCGGTAATCGTTTTTCTGTTTTTGGTGCAGTGAGGCCAATGGCTGGGTTTGCTTTCGCAAGACCTTCTCTAATGAGATAGTGAAAGAATGTGCGAATCGTAGACAACTTTCTTTGTTGGCTCTTTCCGGATAAGCCCTGGCGATGATTCTGAGCTACATAGAAACGGAGTTGGTGCTCGACGATTCCGTTCCATTCGTCAATACCTTGTTCAGTTGCGAAGGTGAGCAGCTGTTTTAGATCACGCCGGTAGTTTTCCGTGGTGTTTTGAGCGAGCCCTTTCTCATTCTTTAGGTGTGCCAAAAAATTCTCAATTTGTTTTTCTTGGCTATTTGAACTCATCACTTTCGGCTCATCATTGTTGTACCGCTAAACTTTGGCTTGTACGTCGATGTATCCTGGCAGTAGTTTTGATAGACAATCCGCGATGAAGCCGATAAATAGCGTGCCCATGTTATTCTGAAAATAGCTGGGGTCTTGACTACCAATAGCCAGCAAGGCGATGGGTTCTCTGTCGCGTAAAACTGATATTACCGCTGCAGATTTTACGTTCGCACTTTGATGCTTAAACAAAAAGTCCTGTTCGGTCGGTCGCAGTGGACCTAGTGTTGGTTTTGAGCTTTTCATCAATGCCGAAACATATTCTCGTGCTGAAGATTCAGGTACGACAGAAGTAAAATGATTGAGTTGTTTGGCATCATTATCAAATGCAATCAGGCTGTATGCGCTGCATTTGAAATCATTTTGAAAGCTATCCTCTAACGCTTTGAAAAATTCGTCCGCAGTCTTTGCGTCTAAAAGCGATAGAATAAGTCGTTGACAGCGAATGAAAATCGCATCGTTATCTTTTGCTGCCCTGACGAATTCGTCGAGTCTCTTTTTCGTATCAAGGTTTCGTTCTCTGAGTAGTGCGACTTGTTTTTCGACCAGAGATATTGCGCCGCCCTGCTGATGGGGTAGTGACATGCTAAGTAACAACGCATCCCGATCAGTAAAGAAGTCTGGGTTGTTGGCGAGAAAGTCAGCAACCTGAGAATGATCCAGTGCTGCCGCCTTCTTGCTTGATGTAATTGCCATGGGTATTTGATCTCGCGGTTGCAGGCTCCTATCTAGACGCCTTTATTATAGATGAAGCCGTCCCTCGTAGACTCTACAGGCGGGACCAGTCATCTTCACTGTTGAATTTTCGCCGTGCCAACTAATCTGAAGGTCTCCACCCGGTAGTGAAACTTTTACATTTTCATCCAGCAAACCCTGAAGTCTGCCGGCGACCATCGCCGCGCAGGCGCCGGTGCCGCAGGCGCGAGTTTCGCCAACGCCGCGCTCGAAGACACGCAGTTTAAGACGTGTTCTGGAAACGACCTGCATAAACCCAACATTCACTCTTGCGGGGAATCTCTCGTGGTTTTCAACAAGTGGACCGAGCGTTGCTACCGGTGCGGTGTCAACATCGTCTACAAGTATCACCGCATGTGGATTACCCATGCTAATAACCGAGATAGATAGCTCTTCAGCGTCAGTACAAAGCGGTGAATGCACGCTTATTGGGTATAGAATTCTAGACTGGCTGGCAACGAACGGAATACACGCAGGCTGTAAAATTGGTGCACCCATGTCAATTGTGATGTTGCCGTCTTTTTCGAGATGGCAAGTGATGATGCCGGTATTGGTTTCTAAAACGATGGTTGTTTTAGTCGTTAAGCCACGGTCTCTAACGAAACGTAAAAAACATCGAGCACCGTTACCACATTGTTCGGCCTCTGTTCCGTCCGCATTGAAAATGGTGTATCTGAAGTCGGCATTGGGAATGGTGGGTGGTTGTACGACTAACAACTGATCAAAACCGACACCCAGCCGACGGTCCGCAAGAGTTCGTATCTGATCCTCGCGAATAGTTAGGTCCTGGCTGATAAGGTCCAGAAGCACGAAATCGTTGCCTAGACCGTGCATCTTGGTAAATCGGAGTAACATAATGTAGTAAGATTACCTTTACGTTGAGCTATTGCAACTATTACGCTTTGTTAGTTGCATTAACCTGATTGTTACAAGCGTTTCAGTTCGGCAAAAGGCTCTCTAACCTAAGCTGATCCTCTATAGTTTCTCTTGCGCGAACCTCATGAAAGTGAGATCCATCCACCATGATCTCGGCAGCTCTGTTACGGCTATTGTAGTTTGAGCTCATAACAAAACCGTAAGCGCCGGATGAATGAATCGCGACCCGATCGCCTTCGTTGAGTGATAGGTCGCGGCCTTTTGCGAGAAAATCGCCGGTCTCACAGACAGGACCAACTAAATCATAGGTTCGCCTGGCGCCAGCAGACGGTTTTAGCAGCTCAACCTCTTGCCATGATTGGTACAGCGCTGGTCTTATCAAGTCGTTCATGGCGGCATCAATAATTGCGAAGTCTTTTCCTTCATTATTTTTTGTGCCGATCACAGTCGACACTAATACACCTGCATTGGCGACAATGTAGCGTCCTGGTTCGAACAGCAGTGTTTGCTTGCGATGTCCTAGCAATTGCAAAACCGAAGCAGCAAAGGTATCGAGGTTGATTGCTTGTTCGTCCTTATAGACGACGCCGATGCCGCCACCAAGGTCAATGTGTTCGAGCGTAATACCATCAGCTTCCAGAGAATCAACAAGCTCGATAATTTTCGTCATGGCCTCCAGAAAAGGCGCAAGTTCTGTAATTTGTGAACCTATATGACAATCGATACCGACAATCGAAATATGGGACATATTACTGGCCCGATCGTAAAGCGCTAATGCCTTGCTGGTTGAAACGCCAAATTTATTTTCCTTAAGCCCCGTTGAAATATACGGATGGGTGCCGGCATCGACATCCGGGTTTACCCGTATGGAGATAGGCGCTCGCTTATCCATGTCTTGAGCGATATTTTGGAGTTGTTCTAACTCGAATTCAGATTCAACGTTGAAGCATGCGATGCCTGCGCTAAGCGCTTCACGTAGTTCCCATGCTTGTTTTCCGACACCTGAGAAAACAATTCGATCGGCTTGGCCACCAGCACGCAGGACCCGCTGTAACTCTCCTCCGGATACAATATCGAAACTGGCCTGCAGTGAGGCGAGCAAACCTAGCACAGCAAGATTCGAATTTGCCTTTACTGCATAACAAATTCGGTGCTCGTGGCGCGAGAAAGCTGCACTAAATTGAGTATAAGCATCAACAATGGCGGCTTTTGAGTAGACAAAGGTTGGGGTGCCATGCGTATTGGCGATCTCTGAAAGAGAGACATCCTCGGCATGCAGGTCGCCATCGCGATTTTCGAAATAATTCATATCAGTCGTCTAATTTTGTGGCGTGGGGATTGTCGATTTTTTCGACGAGCGATTTGAGGTCGTTTGCTGTACTTCTGTGGTTTCGCTCGTAGCCTGAACGTCAGTGACTATTTCAGACTCGGCTTTTACCTCGGGTAGGTATAGAGGGCCCTTCTGTCCGCAGGACGAAAGCAACAATGTGAGAAATGACAGTGCGAGCAAACGCATTTTTCTGACCCTTTGTTTAAGCTGACCAGTATACTCGCTGTATTATTGGCGGGAAAGTCTATTGCGTGCAGGTTTGCTGCATCGGTGGGTTGGTTACCCGGTTGTCAGGGAGTGAATAGGTGCAAGATTCGGAATTTTCTAAAATAGTGGATGAACTCGTTATCCAGCTTGAAGACGAGCTAGATGAGCTCGCCGAAGAGCACGGTATTGATCTTGATATAGATACATCCGGTGGGCTGCTGACGGTTGTTATGGAAAATGGGTCGACGATTGTCCTGAGTCGACAAATTTCAAATCAGGAAATTTGGGTGGCTGCTCGATCGGGTGGATACCATTGCGCATTTATCAACGGCGATTGGTTTTGTGGAACCTCATCTGAAACATTATCGGCTCTGCTAGGAAGAGTATTTACTGAGCAGATAGGTTTGCCCGTGTCCTTGCTCTAAGATCAGTCGTCTAGCATTTTCTATGTTTGAACCTGTTCGTTAAGAACCTACCGCCTCAGACGAGCGTTAATGCTGTCGCTCTTCGATGCGTATTCGCGCGCGTGCGATGGCGGCTAGAACCTGGTCTGGATTTGTGCCGCCAATATGGTTTCTGGCTGCGACCGAACCCTCAAGCGTTAGCACTTCGTAAATATCCTGCTCAATGAGTTCGGAGCCGCTGCGAAGTTGTTCCAAGCTAAGTTCCGAGAGATCCTTGTTAATAGAGATTGCCATACCAACCAATTTGCCCACAACGTCGTGTGCATCCCGAAAAGGTAAGCCTCGTTTAACCAGATAATCTGCTAAATCGGTAGCGGTTGCGTAGCCTTTCATTGCGGCGTTGCGCATATTGTCGCGCTTTGCTTCTATGGCAGGAATCATGTCTGCGAAGGCGCGGCTTGAGCCAATCAACGTGTCTACGACATCGAACAAGGGCTCTTTATCTTCCTGATTATCCTTGTTGTATGCCAAGGGCTGCGATTTCATCAAGGTAAGCAGCGTGAATAGGCTGCCGAACACTCTAGCGGATTTGCCTCGAACTAATTCCGGTACATCGGGGTTTTTCTTCTGCGGCATGATTGAAGAGCCGGTGCAGAAACGATCCGGTAGTTCGATGAAATCAAATTGAGAAGAAGACCAGAGAATTAATTCTTCAGCCCATCGAGAATAGTGCATCATCAACATGCTTGCGGCGGAACAAAATTCGATCGCAAAGTCTCTGTCACTGACAGCATCTAGGGAGTTTTCTGCGACCCGATCAAAGCCGAGCAACTCCGCTGTTAGTTCCCGCTGAATCGGAAATGTTGTACCCGCTAACGCTGCAGCACCAAGTGGTAAAACATTAACCCTTTTACGACAATCGATGACGCGGTCAATATCCCGTTCGAGCATCTCATTCCAGGCCATCAGGTGATGCCCGAAGGTAATGGGTTGAGCAACTTGCAGATGTGTAAACCCGGGCATGATGGTATGAGATTCTTGTTCTGCCAGACCAATCAAGCCGGTTTGGAGCTTTGTCAGTAGCATTAATATTTGATCAATTTGCTCACGAAGGTAAAGTCGTATATCTGTTGCGACCTGATCGTTTCTCGAGCGTCCCGTATGGAGGGTTTTGCCGACATCACCGATCCGATCAGTGAGAGCCTTCTCTATGTTCATATGGACATCTTCGAGACTTACTGACCACTCAAAAGTCCCTGCGATGATCTCTGCCTCAATCTCTTTGAGGCCAGATATGATGAGTCCGACTTCATTGTTCGTTAGCACGCCTGCTTGTTCAAGCATGGTGGCATGGGCAATTGAGCCATTGATGTCGTGCCGCGCCATAATTTGATCAAAGCTAACCGAGGCGGTGAATTCCTCAACGAAAGCATCGGTAGCTTCAGTAAAACGACCATCCCAAAGTTTCTTGTCACCTGTATCGTTCATTTTCATCTCTATCCAAAAGTGGTGTTCTGCCATCTGCAGCTAACAGATTCTAAGGTTATCTATTTTGGCGCATTTTTTCTGGCCATTGTTTTCTGGCCATTGTTTTCGGGCCATCGTTTTTCAGCCATCGTTGTTACGGCAATCGCTATTACGGCCATAGGTACCGGCCTCAGGCTGCGACCTTAGAAAGTTGTATTCGAATAGTATAGCAGCATCATCTTGCTGCGGCTGCTTCGGTAATATTTTTAGTTTGGGACGTGGATTGATAAATAGTTTGTCTGGCAAACAACGATGTTCTTAGTGGCTAGTACTTGTCGAGTAAGTCAGGCGAGCCAAAGGGCATAGAATTTTTTGGTCGGTCTGGTTTCAGCTGTTTTTTCCTGTGTACATTCCATAACAGCATGGTTGCTTCAAATGGACGTACTAAGATCGGATGCGGGTATAGGTTATTGTGATAGCATTAAATTAGCGCGACTAATAAAAAGGGTAGCAAGGCAATTGCGATCAGAGAAAGAACCAATCGTTGAAGAAGACTTTTTCCTGCCGGATTTGTGCCAAGCGCAAAGTATTTTATTTCTGGTCTTGGTAACCGAGTTACTCGTACTTGTGCTTGTCTTGAGTCAATCACGTCTGATCGATTTTAGTTGGGTAGCCTTTGGGCTGACTTCCTTGTTTATCCAGTGGACCGTTTTGTCATCCGCGGGTGTGCTATGTAATTTCCGACCTATTTTGATGAGGCTTTCTGTACCCATGGCGACGATAGCCGGGTATGTGCTAATCCTATCGTTAACGCTGTTATTTAGTTTGGTGGCGACATGGGTTTCAAACAATGACTATAGTCAGTGGGGTTTTGTCGAGCTGGGCGATATTGGCCGGAATATAATCGTTGCGGCGGTGATGACGGGGATCGCATTTAGATACTTTTTTTTGCAGCACCAACTAAGGCAAAAGGAACAAGCCGAATTGAATTCCAGAATTCAGGCTTTACAGTCCAGAATACGGCCGCATTTTCTCTTTAACTCCATGAATATCATCGCCAGTCTCATTAGCATTGATCCGGAAACGGCTGAGGAGGTTGTTGAGGACCTATCGATGTTATTTCGCGCCTCATTGAATGATTCAACCGACAAACCTGTGTTGCTTAGCGAGGAGCTCAGTTTGTGTGACAAATACGTTCATATTGAGGGTTTGCGTTTAGATGATCGACTTGATGTTGACTGGCAGATTGACGTAGACCCGAACAGTGTAAGAATACCCCTTCTGACGCTGCAGCCTCTGTTAGAAAATGCGATCTACCATGGTATTCAACCGTTACCCGAGGGCGGAACAGTGTTGGTTCGTGTGCGGCAAGAGGCTAACTGTCTTGTTGCCTCTATTTCTAATCCTGTCGCCGCGTCGGTTCAAATTCATAGTTCGGGTAATCAAATGGCGCTCGACAACATACGCAGTCGCTTGGAAGCAATTTATGGCGCCCAAGCAAAATTAACAACAGAATCCGACGAAGCCAGCTTCTGTACAACAATCAGCTATCCTTTGTGATCGAGTCAAAAGTCTTGTAAGTGTGATGTCGGTCACACTTCAGGTTTTTATTTTCAGCTTACCGTTCAGTTTTGTGCGGTATGTCGCAGTTTTGTTGCAGAAAGGGAGTAGTTTCAACATCACTGGGATTGCTGCCGCTTGGATAAAACATCAACAATGTTGTCCAAGACAATAAGTAACCCTCAAACATGCAGAGGAACATCAAATGAGAGTGCTGGTCGTTGATGATGAGAAATTAGCACGGGAGCGGATTGTTCGTATGGTCGGAACAATGGACGCGTATGAAGTTGTTGGGGAGGCCTCATCTGGGGATGAAGCCGTCCAAAAGTCAATAGACTTAGAGCCGGATATTGTTCTGTTAGACATTCGCATGCCAGGTACGGACGGCATTGATGCGGGACACCAATTAGCTGAGTTATCAGCGCCGCCAGCGGTTATTTATTGCACCGCTTTTAGTGAGCACGCAATTGAAGCGATTGATACGAATGCTTCAGGGTATCTTCTGAAACCCGTAAGGCGCGAAGCACTTTACGACTCTCTAGGTAAAGTTGGCAGGACAAATAAACTGCAAGCGCTGGCAATCAGTGGCGAAGAATCGCCAAAGCAACGTAAGAGAACGCATATTAGTGCTAAGACGCGTCGCGGCATCGAACTAATTCCTCTCTCGGAGGTTAGATTTTTTCAGGCCGATCACAAATACGTCACCGTTCGCCACGAAGGCGGTGAGGTGCTCATTGATGACACGCTTCGAGATTTAGAGGATGAATTCGGCGATCGAGTCGTTCGCATTCACCGTAACGCGCTTGTTTTGATGGATCATCTTGATGGTTTAGAACGCGATACGCGTGGTCACTATCGTGTTCGAATGCGCGGTGTGGAAGACAAACTTGATGTAAGCAGGCGCCATGTTTCGGGCCTGCGTAGACTGATACAAAGTTTGTAGCCGAAGTGTTTCGGACACTGCAGGAGAATTAAGCTTGAACGCAAAACCTATAGATGAGTCGCGAAGCATAAATTCCGTAGTGTGATTTATGTGCGCGGGCTTAAGTTTAAAAAGGCGGCTATAATGCCGCCTTTTTAATGTGTAAAAGAAAATGACAGGTCGAATCAGGATAGCTACGCGAGAAAGCAAGTTAGCGATGTGGCAAGCAAATTATGTCAAGAGCGCGCTGCAGGTTGCTCATCCGCAAATTGTCGTCGAAATCATCGGTATGACGACCGAGGGTGATCGTAATAAAGTTTCTCCGCTCAGCCAGATTGGCGGTAAAGGTGTTTTTGTAAAGGAGCTTGAGGTTGCTTTGCTTGAAAACCGAGCGGATATTGCCGTCCACTCCATGAAAGATGTTCCGTCGGTATTGCCGACTGGCTTGAGTATTGAGGCGATCTGTCAGCGCGAAGATCCGCGGGATGCGTTGGTCAGCAATAGCTATACTTCACTCAGCGATCTTCCTGCGGGTTCAAAAATTGGCTCATCAAGCCTCCGTAGACGATTGCAGCTCAAGCTGCAGAGACCTGACCTTGAATATATTGAGTTACGTGGCAATGTCGGCACGCGGTTAGAACGCCTTGATAAAGGTGACTTTGATGCCATTATTCTTGCCACAGCGGGATTGATTAGGCTTGGTTTAAGCGAGCGTATTACCGAGAGGATAGATCCATTGGTGAGTATTCCTGCTGCGGGTCAAGGCGCAGTTGGCATTGAATGCCGTAGTGATGATAGAGACGTCATTGAGATTCTTAAGGTCATCAACCACCAGCAAACCTTTGATGAGGTGACCTGTGAGCGTCGAGTTTCAAGTGGTTTAGGTGCTACTTGTAATCTGCCTATTGCAGCGTTTGCCGAACTATTCGGAGAAAACATCAGACTGTCGACGTACGTCAGTAACAATTCTGGCGAGCGAATAATTAAACTTAATGGTGAAAGCCCTCGTGAGGAAGCGATTGTGCTTGCGGATAGACTAACGCAAGAAATGATTGCAAAGGGTGCCAACGAAATCATCGCATCCTAATCCTTTATGAACACAGAGGCGCCAAGAGTACTTTTAACCCGCGATGATGCTGCAAATGCAGAATTTAGCGCTGCTTTGGCGTCCGTAAAAGTTGACCCGATAAGCCGTCCTCTCTGGACTTACGAGGCGACTTCCCTTAATGCTGCGGATCGCGACATTGTGGCCTGCCTTGATCGTTATGATCACGTTATCGCGATAAGTCAAAATGCGGTTCGATATGGTGTCGCGACACTATCTGACTACTGGCCACAATGGCCGATCTCGATACATTGGTATGCGGTTGGACCGACAACAGGCAATGCTCTTCGAAGCTTCGACATTGAGCCCATCATTCCCTTAAATGCCAGTTCTGAAGGACTACTTGCGCTTCCGCAACTTCAGGTTCCGGGAAGTGGGCGTGTGCTCATACTGCGAGGTCAAGAAGGGCGTGAGCTTCTTAAGCAAAGTCTTGTCGATAGGGGTTTCTCCGTCGATTATCTCGAGGTCTATCGAGGTAATGTAGTAGATTACGTTAAAGGCGCAATTGGTCAAGATTTGGGAGCGCACGCTTTCGCGATGCTCTATAGCGGCCAAGCGATTAGTAGGCTTGCTGAACTTTTGGATTCCAAAACCGATTTGACTGTTATCGTTCCATCCGCAAGACTGAACATGATGGCGCTTGAGTTGGGTTTCACGATAGCCATCACAGCGTCGGACCAGGGGCAGGCATCGATGATCTCGGCGCTGGCATTAGCGCTGCAGACCTAGCCTAAGGCTTAGAGCTGAACTGTAACCGCTTGCAATGATTAGATTGAGTGATTGGATAATATGTCTGACAAAACTGATGAACTATCGGTACAACTAAATGAAGCAGTTGAACGACTAGAAGGCGAAACCGCCAGCGCTGAAAAACCTGATGCGCAGCAAAGTGGTCGACAAAAAAGCCGCTCTGAAGCAGAAGCTTCGAATTCTAAAACGGGATCCTCTGCTGGATCGACAGCCAGAGCCTCCGCTGAAAAAAGCCGTCAGCCGGGCAATAAGCCTTCCAGCAAACCAAGTAACGCGGGCATAGTCATTAGTCTTTTGGTTGGTTTCATTGCAATAGGCATCGCCAGTTTTGGTGCCTTTACAGCTCTACAAATCCAATCGTCGAACGACTCTAGCTCATCTGAGTACTCGTTGAATGCTGATGCGACGCAAGCACAATTGGCGCAAGTGCGTGACGAGATGGCCAGACTTGAAAAATCGACCGGGTCGAAAATCGCCTCATTGGGCCGAAGTTCCTCTGATGATGAGCAGGCACGTTCACAGCTAATCTCCCAACTTGAACAGAAAATTGAAGCGTCGACTAGTCAATTGAAAAACACAATTGGTACCTCAAGTGAAGATTGGCTAGTCGCAGAGGCTGAGTACCTAATCCGACTTGCTAACCAAAAAGTGCTGATGGAAGCCGATGCTAAAAGTGCTGAGGCTTTGTTGGTCGCGGCTGACGAAATTATTGCGAATGCTCAGGGTATTGTTGCTTTCGATTTACGTAGGGCTATTGCCGAAGATGTGGCGAAACTTAGAGGCGTTGCTGCGCTTGATGTCGAGGGTATTTTTGTCACGATCGGCGCATTGGTTAAACAAGTGGATGACCTGCAGCAGCGACAACTTCAGTTTAGCGCGATGCCACAGGATCAGGGCGGGCAGGTTGAGGCATCGACAGATTTTCTATCGCGGATAGAATTTTTGCTAAGTAAGATTGCTCATAAGTTGAGCAACTTAGTTGACTACCGAAATGATGGAGAGGTGATTACACCCATTCTTCCGCCTGAAGAGGAATATTATCTGAGACAGAATCTAACAATGACATTGAGGCTGGCTCAGTTAGGTTTATTACGTAGCAATCAGCAAATATATCAAGATAGCCTAAATGACGCGAAAGGCTGGGTTGAGAAATATTTCGATGCTGGCAAATCGACATCAAAGTCGATGGTTCGGACGATAGAGAAGCTAAGCCAGATAAGCGTAAAACAAGATATGCCAGACGTAAGCGGCTCACTTCGGGAAATTAAGCGTTTGATGGTCGGTTTTTACGGGGCTAGCCCGCGTCAAGTCGGCGACTTTGAAGAGCCAACGTTAGAACCTTCGATAACAGCGGAGCCAATAATAGAAGAGCCAGTAACAGAAATGGAGCCAATTCAATGAAACGCACTATGACTGTTCTGTTGGTAATCATTGCCCTTGCCGTTTGGCTGGGCACACTTGCTGCAAGAGACCCAGGTTACGTGTTGGTTTCTTATGATGGCGCGACAGTTCAATCGGGTTTGTGGGTTATGTTGGCGCTCGTTACGGCGGCCATATTTTCGACCTACTACACGATACGTCTATTTGCCGCTGGATTTTCGATGACGGGTAAAGTGCAACGCTGGTCTCAGACACGTAAAAAAAACCGTTCGACAAATCAGACAGGCAGAGGACTGATTTACTTGCAGGAAGGTAATTATGCTCGAGCAGAAAAGTTTCTTGTAAGCGGCGCGCAACATCATGACGTGTCGGCGGTTAATTACATAGCCGCTGCAAGAACTGCTGAAGCCCGTGGGGATGCAGAAAAAAGAGAAAGTTATCTGCGTTTGGCGTTGGAGGCTGATCCGCAAGCTAACCTTGCAATAGGCGTTACCGCAGCGGAAATGGCACTTGAGCGGGGTGAATATCAGCAAGCTATAGCATTGGTTAACGAACTTCCACAGAATCAAAGAAGCCTAAAGATAAAGCGTAAGGCGTTGTTTGGTTTGAATGAATGGGAGTCTTTACAATCCTTGATACCGGCTCTCAAGAAGGTAGGCGACGCGGATGTTGATCTGTTGGAGCGGGATGTGATGATTCAGGTTTTACGGTTACATCATAAAACATCAATAGAAAAATTGAAGTTGTACAAGAAAGCTTCTGCACTGATTCGATCTGATTTGAGTGTAGTTCTAGAGCTCGTCAAATGGACTCAAGATGAGAGCGAACTGGAGCCTTTGTTAAGGCAATACATAAACGCATCATGGCAGTCTCAAGTTGTTGAAAAATACGCCGATATGGGGTCGGCGACGGCGCAACGTCGACTCAAAGCCGCCAACAAATGGCTCAAGTTACATGATGGTGACGGTGCTTTGTACTATTGCATAGGTAAGCTTAGTGAGAGCCTAGGCAAACAGGATGAGGCGCAAATTGCTTACCAAAAAGGCGTTGAATTGGGTAATAGGCAAGCCACTAAGAGTTTAGCGAATTTACTGGCTTTTAAAGGTGATTTTGAAAAGAGTAATGAATACTACCGGACGGTTCTTGATTAGTGGCCGCCCCTTACGCATAAAAAAATTATTCTAAGGCGTGTTATGTCGCGCTTGACGGCCGGAAGTTTTAGCAGCCGGCACGTGGCGCATAAGAGAAAATATCCGAGCTCATGTTTTCTTCAGGCATACCGCGTGCAATGAACATATCTAGCGTTGCGTAGACCATGCCGGGACCTCCGCTGACGATGACCTTTGCATTACTTACATCTTTTATATCTTTTAACGCAGCATCTCCAACAAGTCCGGTTCTGCCTTTCCATTCGGGGGATTTGTCTGGCTCGCTGACGACAGGAATAAACCTAAAATTTCGGTCTTTAGCTTGCCACTCATCTTGCCAAGACTCGCAAAGTTCGCGTAAGTACAGGTCCTGCTCAGTGACGACACCCCAGTAAAGAAAGATCGGATGCTTGTTATCACCCAGGGTCGAATCTTCATAAAGAAGGTGTTCAACAATGCTTTTCATTTGGGTTATGCCAGTACTCGCGGCAAGCAATATAAGCGGTCCACTGGGCATCTCAGTTAAAAAGCAAGAGCCCTTTGGGTATTCGATATCAAGCTCAGTCGCCACATCGAGCAGCGCTTCTACTTTATCGGAATCGGTTGAGTCGGGCGTAGGTTTGATATGAAGTTCGATTTTATTCTTCAGCGATGGCGCGGACGCGATAGAAAATGGATACCGCTTACCGTCACTGACGACTTCCAAGTATTGCCCCGCTTTGTGTTCAATGCTGTTACCTTCAGGAAGCGTCAGCAGGATCCGTCGAGTATCCTGATTGTAGTAGCTAACAGACTCGACCTTACAGCGGGTAATACTCAATTTGGCTAATCTACTTTCGCTTCATCGAGGCAAAGAATTCCTCGTTGGTTTTGGATTTTTTCATCCGTTCAAGCATAAACTCAATAGCCGCGAGATCATCCATCTCGTGCAGGATCTTCCTTAGAATCCAAGCCTTTTGTAGTTCTTCTTCTGTCATCAATAGGTCTTCGCGACGCGTACCTGACCGACGAATGTTGATCGCTGGATAAACCCGCTTCTCAGCAATTTTTCGTTCAAGGTGGAGTTCCATATTACCTGTACCTTTAAACTCTTCGTAGATAACTTCATCCATCTTGGAGCCGGTATCAATCAAGCAAGTAGCGATAATTGTTAAGCTACCACCTTCTTCAATGTTTCGAGCCGCACCAAAGAAGCGCTTTGGTCTTTCCAGTGCGTGTGCGTCAACACCGCCGGTCAGCACCTTGCCTGACGCAGGAATCACAGTGTTATAAGCACGAGCCAGTCGTGTCAGAGAATCAAGCAGGATGATCACATCTTTCTTGTGTTCAACGAGGCGCTTTGCTTTTTCAATGACCATTTCACTGACTTGAACATGTCGTGAAGGTGGTTCGTCGAACGTACTTGCGACGACTTCGCCAATGACAGAGCGTTTCATCTCAGTAACTTCTTCTGGTCGTTCATCAATCAGCAATACAATCAGATGGCATTCTGGATTATTTCTCGCGATCGATTGTGCAATGTTCTGAAGGATGAGTGTTTTACCGGCCTTTGGTGGCGAAACGATGAGTCCACGCTGTCCCTTACCGATGGGAGAGGTCAAATCGATAATACGTGAAGTCAGATCCTCGGTACTGCCGTTGCCGGCTTCGAGCGTCAGAGGTGAATCTGGGAATAGTGGTGTTAGATTCGAAAAGAGAATCTTATTTTTAGATTCACCGGGATCAGTGAAGTTGATTTGATCAACTTTTAGTAATGCGAAGTAGCGTTCACCATCTTTCGGTGGCCGAATCTTGCCAGAAACACTATCGCCGGTGCGTAAGTTAAATCGTCGTATTTGGCTTGGTGACACATAAATGTCATCGGGGCCAGCAAGGTAAGAACTATCAGCTGAGCGCAGGAAGCCGAAGCCATCTTGTAGTATTTCTAATGTGCCGTCGCCGTAAATCGCCTCGCCACCCTTGGCGTGTTTTCTAAGGACGTTGGCGATAATCTCTTGTTTACGAGATCGTGCGAGATTTTCCATACCCATTTCTTGGGCGATTTCGAGGAGTTCGGGGATAGGCTTTGATTTGAGGTCAGTTAAGTTCATAGATTATGTCGTTGCATAGTTTAAGAAGGCGCATTCAAGCGCGAAGAATTGAGTTAGATAAAAACTGGAAGAGTGTTAAAGCTAGTCTGCTTGACCTAATTTCAATATTAGTTAATTGTTTAGTTGGAATTTTTGGTGAGATTTAAATTGGTAGCTGCTTAGTAAGAGCTTGCCAAGCGCCCATTGTTTGACTGTAAGTTCGACGATGAGCTCGGATATGTCAAAAGTGGCTGTTTTTGCTCTGCTTGTCAACCCCTAATTTCGGTAACCAGCTGAACAAAGCAAAATTGGTTGTCGGTATGTTGTCAATATGCAGTCAATGTGTTGACGATATGTTGTCTATATATCTTCTATTAATCGGTAATAAGTTGCCCCAAAAGCGTACAAATTTGCTCTTAAGGCAACGTGACAACCTACGTTTACTAGATGTTGCTATCGAGAAACGCTGTTAGCTGTGATTTTGAAAGAGCGCCAACTTTAGTGGCCTCGACGCTACCGTTTTTGAATAGCATCAGTGTCGGGATACCGCGGATACCATATTTTGGTGGCGTATTCTCATTTGCGTCGATATCAAGCTTACAGATTTTCATTTTGCCGCCATACTCAGCTGCAATTTCTTCTAAGACAGGAGCGATAACCTTACAAGGACCACACCACTCGGCCCAATAGTCCACTAGGACGGGTACATCGGAATTGATGACTTCTGCTTCAAACGAGTCATCGGTTACGTGGCTAATGTCAGACATTGAATAAATGCTCCAGTTACAAGGAAGGATTGAAAGAGCGTTATCCTAAAGCGGGATCTGGAATTACTCAACCACAAAACGATACCGATCAGATCTTTTTATATACCGTTAAGTTTTTGCGCCACTTGTTTGGCGAAATAAGTCAAAATTGCATCGGCGCCTGCTCGCTTCATCGCGAGTAACGATTCTTCGATGACTTTTTCATCTAACCAGCCACGTTCTATTGCACCAGCCAGCATCGCGTATTCACCACTCACCTGATAAACCATCGTCGGTACTTTGAATTCATCTTTAACGCGGCGAACGATATCGAGGTATGGCATGCCAGGTTTAACCATGACCATATCAGCGCCCTCTTCAAGATCGAGTCCAACCTCTCTTAATGCTTCATCGCTGTTGGCGGGGTCCATCTGATAGGTTGCCTTGTTGCCTTTGCCCAAATTTGATGCAGAACCAACGGCATCTCGAAAGGGACCATAGAAGGACGATGCGTACTTGGCCGAATAAGCCATGATTCGGGTGTTGGTATGTTGGCCGGCCTCAAGCGCCTGTCGGATAGCGCCAATTCGGCCATCCATCATATCCGAAGGGGCTACAACATCGACACCAGCGTCAGCTTGAACTAAGGCTTGCTTGACCAGCGCTGAAACTGAAATGTCATTACTGACATAACCTTGCGCATCTAATATGCCGTCCTGACCATGAGTGGTGTAGGGGTCTAGCGCGACGTCTGTCATCACCCCAAGGGACGGTGCGGCAGCCTTGATCGCTCTAACGGCTCTAGGTGCAAGTCCTTGCGGGTTATAGGATTCTTCGCCGGCTTCGGATTTCTTCTCAAGCGGTACGACCGGAAAGATCGCCATAAGGGGGATGCCTAAGGCTTCGACCTCCTTCGCTTCCTGCTGCAGCAGATCCAGCGTTAAACGTTTCACGCCTGGCATGCTGGGAATCTCCTCGATAGTGTTTTCGCCTTCGATAACAAAAACAGGGTAGATCAAGTCATCGACGGTAAGTGCATTTTCTCGCATTAAGCGGCGGGAAAAGTCATCACGTCGCATACGTCTCATACGCGTTGAAGGAAACTTGCCGTCCATTGTCATTGCTCCAAATTCTAAGTGGGCATTATACCGAAGGATTCGGTTGAGACCATGGTCTGGCTTTATGAGTTAGCTATGTCGTTTGCATTTAGACAATTGGCTTTGTGTGTAGCCAACTCAATCAACTCGGCGCCGGTCATCGTTTACGGTGTCAATGGTGTCGATGTTGTTAATGTTGTAGCGATCGTGCTGCCCCATCTGCTTGGGCAAGTTCGTAAGGGCTAACTATCAACGTTATTGAAATTTTGTTTAAGTCTGATATTCGCAATCAGCATTGAATCACTTTGCGATCAGTGGCGATAACAACGACTTGAGATCCTTATCAATTCGAGCTTTGTTTATCTTACAATCTGCATTATCTTGGACTATCAGGCTTATGGGATCGAGACGGTTTGTAAACCCGTTTTGAAAAATAGGCTGGCAACAACATGCTGCGAAGAAGATCGCAGTGGATAAAGTTGCTGACACGAGAGTCGCGAGGTGAATTGCGAATGCTAGCCCTCAAGATCCGAAGTCATCGGCGTCAGCAAACATCATATGATGCTTTACATAAAATACATATGGGTGAATGGGTCGAAGAGGTGGTTCAGTTATTCGGTCCTAGGTTTGGACTAAGGCGCTAACCGGACAGGAGAAACCGTTGAGCAAGCTAATATATTCTCAAGAAGAACTCGAAGCAGAGAGCGATTACGCAACGCCGCACGTTGAATGTGGGCTGCGACTCCACGGCGGCTTTAATGCAGACGGCGAGTATGTATCGCCACGCACGAAATATCGCTGGAATGCGATCAATGCCTGGCAACGAGAACTGCAAAAGCAGAACGTTGAGATTGTCGAAGCGACCACTGCCTTGCTGACGGAACCTAATTTTCCGAACGAAGCTCAGGCGGTTTTTTTGCTCCAAAACGGTATTCAACAACCACTTTGGGACTCCCTGACAATTACCGGTTTGATCGAAGCTCGCGGTAAAGCGCTGGCAGAGTTCACGCCACCCGATTTTCAAGACATCATTGTCGAAGACATTTCCGGCACCGCTCTTGGGCACATGGGCAAGGGGCTGATGACGGCACACGGCTGGGATGAAGGCGGCAAGGAAGGTTCTGCCCTAGGTGGTCATGATGCGATGTGGTTTGCGACCCGTGATTTGATATTTGGAAAAGACAAATTCCCGCTGGCATCACCACCCGAAAGCATCGGGCGTGTAAAAGAAGGTCGTGAAATGGAGGGGATTCCGGCTGAACACGAAATGCTTATTTCGTTTTTAATGAATCTTCTCATGATCGAAGTTCGTGCTGAACGGGCATTCCGCTTCTATGAAGCTGTCATTGGACATGCAGAAGTCTTTAAGGATAAGCGCGAAGAAGCGAAGCATGCGGTAATGATGGTTAACCGGATCAGAACGGATGAAAACATTCACGTTGCCTGGTTGAAGGTTGCAATATCGGAATTTCGAAATTTCACCATTAAGAAAACGGACGGTACGCAGGTCAAGGGTGCGACGCTGTTAGATCCTATCTGGAAGAATATGGTGCACTGGCATGCGGTCGAGATGCATGAGGCGAATCGCGAAAATAATCATGCCGAAATGGACGCCAAAATATTGGCAACCGAAAAGGGTGTTGAGATTATTAAAGGGTTCAAAAAATTAGCGGCTTAGGCATTCTTACTCAAAGTAAAGTGAGGGGTCGCGGTATCCTAGCTTTGCTCTAGAATCTCAGATTTTTCAAACCATTCTTCTTCGAGCGTTTCGATTTCGTCTTTCAAACCCATCTGATCTCTTAGCAAGTTTTGTAGATTATCAACTTCGCTTTGTTCGTAGATTGCATTGTCAGACAATGATGTGATGACGATTTCAAGCTTGTCCTTTAATCTATCGATACGCTCTTCGATTGTCTTAAGCCGTGTTCGAATTTGGCGACTTTGTTTGTGATTAACTTTTGTTGCGGGCGAGGGAGTTTGAACATTTGCTGCTGTTGATGACATTTTGCTTTCGGTGCCATCGCTGGATTCACTGCTACTTTCGGATTTCTTTACGGTATTTTCGCCAAGCAATTTAAGTCGATAGCTTTCTAAGTCACCATCGAAAATCGTCATCTTGTTATTTTCCACTAGATAGAATGAGTCCACCGTATTAGCCAGTAGATGCCGATCATGGGAAACGAGTAAGATCGCGCCCTCAAACTCTTGCAGCGCGATGGTTAATGCCTGGCGCATCTCCATATCTAAGTGATTGGTTGGCTCATCCATGAGCAGCAGATTGGGTTGCGCAAAGGCAACAAGGGCCAATGCAAGACGAGCTTTCTCGCCACCCGAAAAGGTTTCAACGGGTTCATGTACCTTATCGCCCCTAAAGTCGAATCCGCCAAGATAATTGCGCACCTCCTGCTCGCGCATTTTCTCATCGAGTCGTTGCAGATGGAGAAAAGATGATGCCTGCATATCTAGGTCGTCGACCTGGTGCTGAGAGAAATAGCCTACTTTCAGGTTTGCTCCGGCGTGTATCTCGCCTGCTAGCAAAGGCAATTCGCCACTGAGCGTTTTGATCAACGTTGATTTGCCTGCACCGTTGTGTCCCAACAATCCAATTCGGTCGCCGGGGTGCAGATTGAGTCTGATGTTATTAAGCACCGGCTTGCCGTAGCCCAAAGCTGCATGATCCAAGCTTAAAAGCGGATCGGAGGTTTTGTCTGCCGGTGGGATTCGAAAATGAAAGGGCGAGTCGATATGGGCAGGCGCGATCAGCTCCATTCGCTCGAGCGCCTTTATGCGACTTTGCGCTTGCCTTGCTTTGGTGGCTTTGGCACGGAAGCGTCTAACGAAGTCTTGCATGTGAGCAACGTCACGCTGCTGTTTCTCGTAGTTGCTTATCTGCTCTGCCATTCTCGCCGCTTTGACCGCTTCGAATTGCGAGTAGTTACCCGTGTACAAATCGATTTTCTGGTGGTGTAGATAGGCAATGCTATCCACAGTCTCGTCAAGAAACTCTCGATCGTGTGAAATAAGTAACATCGAGCCATGATAGTTTTTAATCCAAGTGCTAAGCCACAAAATTGCATCAAGGTCGAGGTGATTGGTTGGTTCATCGAGTAACAATAGGTCGGAGGGTGCCATTAGCGTGCGGGCGAGGTTGAGGCGTATGCGCCAACCACCAGAGAAAGACGATAACGGATTTAAAAATGTATCCTGAGAAAAGCCCAAGCCAACAAGTAACTGTTCTGCCCTTGATTTGGCGGTATAACCGTCGAGAGAGTCTATCTTCTCGTGCAGTCCTGCGATGTCGTTAAAACGATCGGCTTGTTCTGCAGCACGAAGCGCTGCTTGTGCGAGCATGAGTTCATGATCGCCGCCGAGAACGTAATCTACAGCGGGCTCTGAACTGGCGTGGACTTCTTGTGCAAGGTGGGCGATGCGCAATGATTGGGGATATTCTAAATCACCATAGTCAGTATCAAGCTCGCCCAAAATCAGTTTAAACAAACTGGTTTTACCGGCACCATTTGCTCCAATAAGACCCACCTTGCGATCTTTGTGAATGGTCATAGAAACATCATCGAACAACAGTTCGGTTCCACGACGTAGCGCAATTTCAGTAAACACCAGCATGAGATAGATAAGGTTGAAAAAATTCGGCTGAATTCTAACAGACTCACATCATCGATTGGTTTTTGATTCGTGCTTTTGCAAACGACACTAAGGCCTCATATCAAGGCCTAGCCGAAACGCTTAATGCGACTGACGGAGGTTTGTTTTGATGACGTGGTCAACAACACTTACCGGTCTTAGCCGCGGGTCTTTACGCATTAACCTGATTGTGTAGACTCAATGTGTTAATCAATGGAACACAAACGACAATGTATAAGCTGATGATGGTAATCATGGTTGCAGGCTTCGCCGGACTATTTTTCATTAATGGTCCTAGCGGTGAGCCGATCCTATCGATTGATGGTATGACGCCGAGTGTGCCGGCGTTAGACGGCGCTCAGTTTGAATCCCCATCGGCTCCATCGAGCCATACGAAGGTCTATAAATGGCAAGATGAAGAGGGTGTCTGGCAATTCTCTAATCAACCACAGGACATGGAGGGCGCAGAGGTTGTTGAGATTGATAACAATATTAATACGATAGCAGCGTTTAAAGTGCCGCAAGACAGAGCTTCAACTCAAACTTCAGGTCAACAATTGCAATCGGGTATGAGTGGTTTGCCGGCGGGTATGACAAGTGTCTCTCCAGAGAAAATAAGTAAAATGATGGAGACTGTGAATTCCCTGCAGGGTGTTGCGGATCAAAAGCAGGAAACGCTGGACGCGATCACCGGGAAGAACTAATCGCGGTGCCTTGTACGATTTTGCAGGTGACGATCACATCTGGATCTAACAAGATAACGTCGAAGTTTGAAAGGCCGAAGGTCAATCTATTTTGGGCGGACATATTGGAATATACCAATCGCCATGAGGCCAATTAAACCAATCAATGTCCAGCCAGGAATGCTGATACCGAACAACGTCCAGACCACTTCTGCACACGTGCCGTCACCTGAAAGTACCAATGATAAAACCTCGGTCAGCGGGAATACATCCATGAGATAATCCAGACTTGGACCGCAGGCTGGTACTTCATCTGCTGGCAGGCTCTGCAGCCAAAGCTGTCGGCCAGCAAGGCCAGCACCGCCTAATGCGAAAACCGTCAAGCCCGCACCATAGAGTTTGATGCCGTTGTGTTGCGGACCGTGAATGGCCGCAATGAGGGCAATCGCGCCAACAGTAATCACCATCACTCTTTGCATAATACAAAGAGGGCAAGGCTCTAGGTTCATCGCATGTTCCATATAGAGCGCAACACCCATCATAGATGTGCAACCTACGAACGTCAGTAGGAAAATTATTCGCGAAGATGGAAATCGGTCCAACATGTTTGAGCTGCCTAGATTATCGAGTCAATTGTTACCTGTGTTAGTGCTTGTGTTGTCACGCGTTTAGTTACTAACGTTGTTACGTTGATTGTTCGTGAATCACTTGCTGAATTATGAACTAAGCGGCACGGGGAAGACAGCGGTGTTGCGTTGGTGAGCACGACCGTCTAATCAGATCTGCGATGCACGTGAAATTATGCATAGCATCTTATGATGGAGATGGTTTTGCAGCGTCAACAACCCATCGTTGGCTGAAAGTGATCAGTTCCGGGAAAAACAATTCAAAATCCATCAGCAGCTCGTCTTCGATTCTGAGGAAAAAATTATAGCTCTGCGCCAACGTGTTTTCCCTTGTAATCCGCTGCGAGAGTCGAACGAGCGCTGCCTCGACGAATGCATAGTTTTTATAAGACGTGAGTGCGTCGACAGACTCCATTCGTTCAATGACTAATGCGGCTTGATCAGGCAAATGGGATTGGTGCGCTTTAACGGAATCATAGGCGCTCTGGCTGAAAGCCGGCAGTGATTGAGTTGAATCAAATTGGTGCCAATGCTTAGCGAGGAAATGATCATAAACAATGTCGGTAACGATGGGTGCAAAGCGGCGCAGATGTGACGGGAATCTGCGATGGCTATTCTTAACTTGCTGATGTTGATCGGTAAATACATCAATGGCACGGTGAAGTTTTATACCTGTCTCCAGCGCATCGGGTCGCTGACCTTTTAGTCGGCCTTTGACGAAATCACCCAAAAAGCCCCCGGCCATGAGTTGCTGATCAGGCCAGGCAAGAAAAAAATGAGCGAGATGATTCAGCTTCGTTGACCTAGTTGTGACGATGCAACGGTAGATATTCTGCCTGTATATCGGCGAGGTAACGCTCGAAAGGAAGTTGTGTTTCCGCTTCGGTTGCTTGGTGTTGTTGTAGCGATAGTCGGGCCATTTCTTCGAAACGAGCTAACTCTGGCTTGGATAACGGCGTTTGTTGGAAATGATCCCGATGCGCAATGCTTTGATTCATGGCAAAGCGAAGATAGGAGATATCCTGAACTTTCATATCCTGCATGATTTTGCCACTTGGGGTTTTCGTTGAGTCGAGCAGTTTCGCGGATTGCAGGTTCAATGCGTCGATGTGAGACGAGCCTGCAACATTTTTATCCAACATCTCAGCAATGGGCTTCAATTGCGAGAGTATTTCCTGACCCCAAACCCCCAATTCTCTCTGCGTCCCCTGATCGGAAAGTAATGTCGACGTTTGCCTGCCGGTCCTGACTGTCTTTGCAACATTCTCGGTTACGGAAGAGCAAAGCGTCGCGTCGTGTTTTGGGCTTTCTGTAAGAAGACAATATAAAAGTAATGTGTCTAGGAATTTAATTGAGGCTTCACTAATGCCAGCCGGTTCGTATGGATCAACATCCAGTAATCTAACTTCAATGTACTCAACTCCGTCGTCTTTTAGCGCTTGCAGAAAGTTGCTGCCTTTCTCTGGCACGCACTTAGCGCGAATCGTTGTGTAGAACTCCGCCTCCGACTGAAGGATTGAATCGTTCAATTGCGGTAATAAGTTGCTATTTGATTGCAGGCTTTCGTAGCCAGCATAAGGCGTTGCGACTGCGCTGGCGATTTTTTCAACGTAGTTATCCAAACTGTTGTAACAAATATTCAATATGCTTGACTGCGCGTCGCTCTGATAACCCAAATCGCCATTTCTCAAAGACGTGGCGTTTTCAAGGTACAAACTGTTGTTGCCAAGTTCATCGAGGTTGTGTTGTTTTCCGTTTACGAAACTGTCGCAAACTGCCGGTGATGCGCCTAAAAGGTAGATCGGTAACCAAGAAAAACGTCTGAAATTTCGCATCACATCAAAGTAGCGATTGGTACGATAATTGGCCGTATTTGATCTGCCTTCCTGCTCCGCAAGTGTCTGCCAAAAGCCTTCTGTAAACGAGAAGTTGTAGTGAACAGCGCAGATAGTCTGCATCGATCGACCATACCGATTGCCAAGACCGTTACGATAGGTTGTCTTCAGTTGGCCTAGGTTGGAGTCGCCGTAGTAAGCGAGTGGAATTTTATCATCCTCGGGTAGTACGCAAGGCATGCTGGACGACCAGAGCAACTCATCTTGTAGACCTGAGTAGATATAACGATGGGTATCAGATAGCGTTTCCAGTGTTTCAGAAACGGATACCGAGACCGGCGTTATAAGCTCCAGTTGCGACTCAGAAAAGTCAGTTGTTACAGAAGGATGGCTTAGTTTCGAGCCAAGAAAAGCAGGGTGTGGTTTTAGTGAAAGATTACCCTGTGGGTCAACTCTAAGCGTTTCTCGCTCAATACCACGATTAAATCGTAGGCTTGCGGAGTCAAACTTCGCTAACAATTGTAGTGTGTCGAGCTTAATTTCTACCATTTACTTCTACCAAAACGTCATCATCGAACGTCTTATTAAGTTTAGCTGGAATGCTTGCTTGGCAACCGCGCGTTTAGACTTAGCTCTGTAACAAGATCTTCAAACATCGCTATCGAAATCTGTTCGAAGACCGGCAAAGCTAGCTGTATATCCCAAATAAGCAGACATGTAGCGAACCCTAGTATGCCAAAGGTAGGGGCTTAGCTAAAGCGTTCGGATAAGTGCAAGTACAAGTGCAAGCACAAGTGCAAATATAGGCGCATGAAAACTTGGGCTGGATCATTCTTGATTTTTTTCGCGAAATTGGTGGATGAGACGTCGACCTTTTTTCGTAGGGCGCCCTTCCGAGAAAGAAGTCATACCTGCTGCCTTTCGTTGCGCCGCTTCAGTTTCTCGTTTTTCAATACTCGCCGGCGTTTCTCGATACAACAATGATGCCTCTGGCGCGCCTCTGCGTTGAGCTGATAGGTTGGTGACTGTCACAATTTTCTCGTCCCACCCTTGGCGAACTTTCAGTTGATCACCGACCAGAACATCTTTGCTGGCTTTGCCTCGGCTGCCATTGACTTGCACTTTACCACCATCAATTGCTTCTTTTGCTTTGGCGCGGGTTTTGAAAAATCTTGCGGCCCATAGCCACTTATCAAGACGTACAGGTGTCTGTTGCATTTCGTTAGTTGATTGTTCGTTGGACATAGTAGGTCTTATTCATTGTCGTGGCTCTGTCAGTTTTTCTATCAAAGCCCTTGTTAATAGGTTTATGAGGATGTGTTTGATGGCGTTAATAGCCCCTTAGTTGGCCCCGCCGTTGGTAGTGTTATCAATAGTGTTATCGATAGTGTCATCTATGGGTGGATCAAGTCCATTAGACTATTAATAGAGGGGTGGTCCGGTGAAGGGCTTGGCTGCGATTTAACGCTAGGCGTTGCAATGTGAACGGTCGTTGCAATCCCGTATTGTCTGGCCGCATCGAGAACAGTTGGACTGTCATCAATGAATACGGTTGTGTTTGGCTCAAATTTTAGCTGCGACTGCATATTACGCCAGAAATTCTGATCTTCCTTTGGACTTTGCAGATCGTGGCTAGAGACAACTTCATCAACATGTGCCAAGACATTCGTCATGTCGTTCTTCAGAGCGATAACGTTAGGGTGAGCATTTGTTGTAAGAATGACCCGTTTATTCATCTTGGTTAGCCGACCTAAAAATGTCAGTGTTTCAGGGCGGTAGGCAATAAGATGAGAGATCTCGGATTTAAGGTTCATAATGTCGAGATCGAATTCGCCACTCCAAAAATCCGTACAGTACCAATTCAGCGTGCCGCGATGTTGTTGCAGTAATTGATGTACAAAAAGCGTTGATTCTACCGGTGTTTTACCGTGGATTTGAGCAAATCTTATGGGCAGATATTCATTCCAAAAATAGCTGTCATAGTGAAGATCGAGCAAGGTACCATCCATATCAAGTAGGATCGTACGCGCGTCAGCAAAGCTTCGGGCTACCATTGAGTTTTTGTTTCTGGATTCATGTTAAAGCCTCTTCAACCTTCGAGAATTAATACTATGCCTAGTCAATATTCTAACCTGAGTTCGACTCAATTGGCGGAAGGATTGTCTAAGATCTGTCGGCAAGCGGGCAAAGCCATTCTCGAGGTTTATAATCGTAGCGATTTTGGTGTCCAAACTAAATCAGATAACTCACCGCTTACCGAAGCTGACCTAGCTGCACACCATATTATCGTTGATGGATTGGCTGACCTTGTGAGTGACGTTCCAACCCTGTCCGAAGAATCTGACAAAATATCCTTTAAAACTCGTAGTCGTTGGAATCGATATTTTTTAGTTGATCCTTTAGACGGCACAAAAGAGTTCATTAATCGTAATGGTGAGTTCACAGTTAATATCGCATTGATTGAAAATCATGTGCCGATCATGGGCGCAGTATATGTGCCGGTCAAGGATGTTTTGTACATCGGTATTAATGTCGGAGAAGATCGCCAAGCATACAAGATTGATAAGGGTAGAAAGACTTTGTTGGCAACTCGAAGTATGACTTCTAGTGCTGTCACTGTCGTGGCAAGTAGGCGGCACGGAAGTGAGGAGATGGAGCGTTGCATGGCATTGTTAAATGAGAATTTTGATGTCGACACAAAAAACGTTGGTAGTTCGTTAAAGTTTTGTCAGATTGCAGAAGGTGGTGCTGATCTCTATCCACGCTTGGCACCAACCTCCGAGTGGGATACGGGAGCTGCGCAAGCGGTTGTTACTGCGGCTGGTGGATTGGTCGTTGATGATTCGTTTGCTGAACTGCAATACAACACAAAAGAAAATATTCTTAACCCCTTTTTCTTCGTTATTGCTGATACGGACTACCCTTGGCAAAAATTGCTATCAAACATTAGCTAAGTTGAGATCTAAAAAACGCTCAATCACACAAAAGCGAGATCGAAAAACAGATCGAGGTAAATGTCAGTTTTACTTTGATACGCCAATACGACGTGAACAGTACGGCTAACTTTCACAGATTACTCACAATTAGGATATCTTATGGCTGATAAATCTAAATTGCCGGTGCCACAACCGACACCAGAAACACAACACTTTTGGGATGCAACTAAGGCGGGCGAGCTTAAGCTGCAAAAATGTGAGGACTGCAGTCATATCTATTTTCCACCAAGACCTTTCTGTCCTAAGTGTGCAAGTAAGTCAGTCAAAGTATTCTCGGCTTCAGGTGAGGCAACACTTTACAGTTACGTGATCAACCACAGGCCGCATCCTGCATTTGATGGCCCCTATTCGATTGCTGTCGTGACGTTGAAGGAGGGTCCAAGAATGATGACTAACATCATCAATTGCGAGCAAACACCGGAGCGACTTCGGTTAGACATGTCCCTTCGAGTGGTTTTCGAAGATCTGTCGCAAGACATTGCCCTGCCCTATTTTGAACCTATGGAGGCATCATCGTGAAGTCAAACTCAATTGCCATTGTTGGTGCTGCTGAAACAACCGAGTTGGGTACGATTCCTGACATGAGTCAAATACAGCTGCATGCTGATGCGGCGTTAAACGCGATGTCTGATGCGGGCCTGGGGCTGAAAGATATCGATGGAATCGCGACAGCGGGAGAGTCGCCTGTAAACCTAGCGCACTATTTAGGCATTACACCGACCTGGGTTGATGGTACTGGCGTGGGCGGCTGCTCATTTATGTTGCATGTTAGGCACGCTGCCGCGGCGATCAACGAAGGTTTATGTACAACCGTGCTCGTTACCCATGGCGAAAGTGGCCGCTCCGGTATAGGCCGAGGCGCGTATCGAGGTAGCCCAAGTTCTCTGCCTGGACAATTTGAGGGTGCTTATGGTGGCATGGGGCCGACAACCTCCTTCACCATCCCTTTTCTAAGATATATGAAGGACACGGGTACAACCTTGGAGCAATTGGCGATGGTGGCGGTTGTTCAACGTGAGTGGGCGGCAAGAAACCCGCGTGCAAAGTTGCAGCAATTGACCAGTGTGGAAGAGGTCATGAACGATCGTATTATTGCCTATCCGTTCACTAAATCTGAATGCTGTCTAGTCACTGACGGCGGTGGTGCATTGATTTTAACCAGCGCAGAACGTGCGAAAGATTTTCCAACTCAGCCTGTCTATATTGTCGGAACCGGCGAGAGTGTTGAGACGCCGATGATCAGCCAGATGGCCGATTTCAGCTCGTCTAGAGCTTTCAAAGTGTCTGGCAAGAAAGCTTTTGATGAGGCAGGTATTGAACACAATGATGTTGATCATTTGATGATTTACGACGCATTTGCGCACTTGCCATTTTATGGGCTTGAAGATCTGGGTTTCTGTAAGCCTGGTGAAGCGGGCGCGTTTATCGAGGACCGAAATACCGCACCTGACGGTGGAAGTCTTCCGCTAAACACCAACGGTGGCGGTCTCAGTTACATGCACTCCGGGATGTACGGTATGTATGCGCTGCAGGAATCAGTTCGACAGCTAAGGGGCACAGCCGCGGCACAGGTAGAAGATGCAAAGCTCTCAGTGTGCCATGGTGTAGGCGGTATGTTTGCTGCCAGTGGTACGATCATTATGGCAAATGAAGTTGTTTAGACGACGCAAGTTAAGCTGATGCATAGCCTGTTTAGGCGGGTTAAAGCAAGTTTGGTCTCAGCTAGCCAAGCTGTACGGGTATCCTTCCTGCCGAGGAGAACACTGTATAAACATACAGCTTAAGCTAGCGAGGGTGACAAATATACCCACATCTAATTTAAATTGGAAGGATTGAAAAGTGGAGGATCCTACACCGGTGATTCCTTGACATTTAGAAATCAAATCTAACGTTTTGAAAACTAGAGAGAATTTTTTTGTGGTGCGGATCCGTGAGCGCGAATTCGGCATGAATTCGGCGATAATATTCGGCAAATTAGTGGGATCAACAGCCCGTGATGGTCAGGCAGCCCTCCAGCACATGTGGTGTAGTAGATGGTTTTTCGAACACTTTGATGCAGTTCTCCGATGAATGGCAGCAAGTAGCCGCCTAAAAGGTCCGGAGACCTGGTTATTTGTCTAAATAGGTGTGGACACGGCCAGAGAGGAAAATCATAATGTAGCTGGTCGAGCTAAAATTCTTCCTTTAGTTACGACTTCTGATTCCTATGGGTCTAAGGCAGAAGCAATTTTGCGAGAGTTTTCACTTTGAAATTTTATATCGGACTTTTTACTGAGATCTTTTATAGAACTTCACTGACGAAAGATTGTCTAAGCCAAACTTGAGAGACTAAATTATTGGAGTACAGAGTCCGCATTAGCACCAACATCGGTTCCTATCAGGCAGCCTCGGGAAGAACACGAGATTTCTTCTTGACTGGTGACGCCTCATATCCCTCACTCTGTCTAGACAAGAGAGGTAGTAACACCCCCAAGATCGCAACACCTACTTGCCCGCAGTTAATAATGGAGCTTTCGGACTATGCCTAGTACACGAGAAGGAGATTTCGATTCAATTCTTGAAGACGAATCGCTCGATGATACGAATGAAAATCTTGAGGCCCTAGAAGCGCTTTCAGAGAATGCTGAGTTTTTAGATCAGGATGCTGAGGAAGGTGAAGAGTCCAAGCTAAAGGTGTTGATTGATCGAGGCAAAGAGCAAGGCTATCTTACGTATGACCAGCTCACAGAAACCTTACCTAAAAATATTACCGAGTCGGATGAATTCGAGAACATCGTGCAGATGTTCGAAGAAATGGGTGTGGGTGTTTTTGATCAAGCCCCCTCTCCAGCTGACCTGAAAGATCAGACCGGCGAAGAGCCGATTTCAGATAACCCTGTACTAGCGACGGCCGAATCTTTCGTGGGTAAGACGATTGATCCTGTTCGCATGTACATGCGGGAAATGGGCACCGTTCCCTTGCTGACCCGAGAAGGCGAAATTGTTATCGCCAAGCGGATTGAAGATGGCATTCGAGAAACCATGGCCATTCTCTCTCGATACCCGGGTATTGTTGAAAGAATCACCGCCATGTACGAGAAAGTTATTGAAGAGGAAGGTGATCTAGGCGTCATCATTAGCGGTTTTCTGGATAATGATTCGATCATTCCCGATATGTCAGCTGTCGCTAAAGCAAAATCATCCGGTAACTACCAGGAAGAAGATGCAGAAGAGAAGAAAGGCTTGGATGTCGAGTTAGCTAACAAGCGCTTTAAGGATGTTATTCGTTATCACAAGAAGATTATTAAGCTGAATGAAACCGGCGATCGAACAAGTAAAGCAGCTTTGACCGCTAGATCGAAACTGGCGGAAGTCTTTTCTTCTTTAAAGCTTGTACCTGTTCAGATGGAACCATTACTTGAGTTTGTTCGATCAGACATGCAACAGATTCGAAGTCAGGAAAAAGTCATCAGAAATCTGATGGTTTCTAAATCCAAAATGCCTAAGAGTGTTTTTCTAGAAGGATTTGTTGGTAGAGAAACCGAAGTCGAATGGGTTGATAAGTTGATCGCTTCAAATCAGGATTATTCCGAAGCGCTCAAGAAAAATCGTATATCTATTCGCCACTCGCACAAAATCATAAGACGAATTGCTGACAGAACGCAGCTAGAGATATCAGAGATCAAGGACATTAATCGTAGGCTCTTTGTCGCAGTTGGTAATACGCGAGCGGCAAAACGTGAAATGATTGAAGCAAATTTACGGCTAGTGATTTCAATCGCGAAAAAGTACACCAATCGTGGTTTGCACTTTCTTGATCTTATTCAAGAAGGCAACATTGGTCTAATGAAAGCTGTGGACAAATTTGAATACCGAAGAGGTTTTAAGTTTTCGACATACGCGACTTGGTGGATTAGGCAGGCAATTACACGATCCATCTCTGACTTGGCCAGAACGATTCGTGTGCCCGTGCATATGATGGAGACCGTGAATAAGCTTAATAGGCTGCAGCGTCAGCTTGTGCAGGAACTTGGTCGCAATCCGACTATTGAGGAACTGAGCGTTAAAATGGAATTGCCAGAAGATAAGGTTTTAAAAGCGATTGACGTTGCCAAGCAACCAATTTCTTTAGAAACGCCTGTCGGCGAAGACGACGATTCAACTATGTGGAATCTAGTGAGTGATACAACCGCAGAATCGCCGATGGATCACGCGACAGATAAGGGTTTGAAAGAGACAACAACCAATGTCCTGACAGCTTTGACCGAGCGAGAAGCCAAAGTGTTAAGGATGCGGTTTGGTATTGATATGAATACCGATCATACCCTTGAGGAAGTTGGCAGGCAGTTTTCAGTTACTCGAGAGCGTATACGCCAAATTGAAGCAAAAGCATTGCGAAAACTTCGTCATCCGGCAAGATCGGAACAGTTAAAAAGCTTTATCGATAGTTAAGATAGAGCTGTGCAATGACCATCGAAGGCTGATTGGTTGCACCAGCGCCCGCGATGGTATTGTCACAACAAGTCGATTTGCTAGATATACAGCGTAAGTTTGATCAGCGCCTGTGAATTATTTTTCTAATTAGCCGAACCGGCTATCTTTTTTAGACGACCTTTGCGGGCTGACACGCTGACCAGTTCTTTTAGCGGGCAGCGAGTCTGTAGGCGTTTAGCGAATTTTTCTGTGATCCCCTGCGAATGTTTAAAGCGCCTTTAAAGCAGCTTTAATTTGTTGGCGGAGATGTTTAGATGGGTTCTGTTTTAGCGCGTTGGTGAACTCTGATCTTGCCCGATTTGGATCATTGACGGCAGCAAAGATATTACCCGCCATCAGTCCGACTTGTGCACTGCCTGGATCATTCCATGCTTTTTTTCTCTGGCGATAGTCGGCAACCTTTTGTAGCGCCTGAGTATATTTTCCCTGTTGATAAAGATAGTTGGCCTGAATTATTGTCGGGAATGCTCGATCAGGAATTTGTTGGCTTGCTGTATCGAGGATCTCTTCTGCAGTTTCATACCGTTCAGCTTTGAAATGTATCTCTGCATCAACGAGCTGAGCGTAAGCCGGGTTTAGTTGGCGTAAAACTTCCAGTTCTAAAACACCCTGCTCAGGGTCGCCGCCAACTATCGAGGGCGCATTGAATAAAAAGCTCACAACCCCATAATGCGCCTCGATATTTGATGGGTCTAGAACCGCCGCTTTTCGCCAAGCGGCAATACCCGCTTTAGCCAAGCCTACTTTCTTAAAAATACTTACTTCATTAACGCGATTTATCCTAATCGACCCAAGTATTAAAAAACCATCGCTGTGATCAGGTTGAAGCGATACAAACTCCTCAAGTACTTCTTGTGCGGCCTTAAGTTGACCGTCTCGAAAAAGACTACGGCCGTGAAAAAATTTCAGCTCCGTCAACTGCGGATTTTGCTCAGACATTTTTTCAAAGCCCTGCAGGGCAGAGCTGTAATCTCCCTGTTCGAAGTACTCAAGATATAGGCTGCTGTTGGCTCGTTGGTTGGCAAAGGTGTTCGAGCCAATGAAAACGATGGCCGAGATGAAAGCAAGTTTTAGGTAAGTAGCAAGAGGTTCGACAATCGTCATTTGAAATTGATCCTGATCCCGTCTGAGGTTGTGTAAATTTTAAGTTTAAAGCGACATGGTGTCGGCGTGAACCTCAATTGTGGGTCGTTGGATAATATCTGAACACTAAAACTAGTTGAATAGTTAAAAGTGTCGACAAAAAAAGAATAAAAAAAAGGAGCGTAAAACGCCCCTTAAGGATTCAACTTAGGAAAGTTGAAGGTTTCAACATTGGCTTGCCGTTTCTAGAACTGGTTCATGGTGTTGTCTTTGCCACCTGCCAGCAGTGCGTTATCACCAGAGAAGTATTCTTTGTGGTCATCTCCAATGTTTGATCCTGCTAGATCTTGGTGCTTGACTGACGCCATGTCGCGTCGGATTTCTTGACGTTGTATATCTCTTACGTATGCCAGCATGCCTAGATCACCAAAGTATCCTTCAGAAAGAATATCGGTGCCCAATGCTGTTTCATGGTAAGTCGGTAACGTAATCAAGTGGTGGAAAATACCTGCTTCGCGAGATGAATCTGCTTGGAAAGTTTGGACAAGTTTGTCAGCTTCCAAAGCCAGCTCTGAATCATCGAATTTCGCATCCATCAAACCGCGATCAACTGTTGCTGGATCAGGGTAAGCAGAAAGGTCTTTGCCTGCAGCTTTCCACTCATCAAATACTTGATTACGGAAGTTGAGTGTCCAGTTAAACGAAGGTGAATTGTTATAGACCAACTTAGCGTTAGGTACATGCTTACGAACTTCATCAACCATGTCGGCAATCTGACGAACATGAGGTTTTTCAGTCTCGATCCAAAGCAAGTCAGCGCCATGGTTAAGGCTGGTTACACAGTCAAGAACAACGCGTTCTACTCCGGTGTTTTCCTTGAAGGAGTACAGACCATTGTCGAGTCTTACTGGCTTAACGAGCTTGCCACCCTGGTGGATAGTGATGTCGTTCTCTTTCAGTTCACTCAAATCTTTGATTTCCTGTGTTTCAAGAAAATCATTGTATTGGCTAGCAAGATCGCCTGGCTCTTTAGAAACAGGAATCTTTTGTGTCAAGCTGGCGCCAAGCGAGTCTGTTCGTGCAACGATGATACCGTTATCAACACCAAGTTCTAGGAACGCATATCGAATAGCGTTGATCTTGGAAAGGAAGTCTTCATGAGGCACGGTTACTTTACCTGCCTGGTGTCCACACTGCTTAGCGTCAGAAACCTGATTCTCAACCTGAATTGCACAAGCCCCTGCTTCGATCATTTTCTTTGCAAGCAAGTAAGTGGCTTCTTCATTACCAAATCCGGCGTCGATATCAGCGATAATAGGCACGACGTGAGTTTCGAAGTTGTCGATGCGAGCAATAATGCTGTCTGTGTCGCCGCCATTTGCTCTTGCTTCATCTAGTTCGATAAAGATGTGACGAAGTTCGCGGGCGTCAGCCTGCTTCAAGAAGGTATAGATTTCTTCGATCAGAGCCGGCACAGATGTCTTCTCGTGCATGCTTTGGTCTGGTAGAGGACCGAACTGTGAGCGAAGTGCTGCAACCATCCAACCACTAAGGTAGATGTAGCTCTTGTCCATTGTGCCGCGATGCTTTTTAACAGACATTGCTAGCTGTTGAGCAGTGAATCCGTGCCAGCAACCAAGTGACTGAGTGTAGCTAGAAGAGTCAGCATCATATTCAGCCATGTCCTTACGCATGATATCTGCCGTGTATTTTGCTATCTCAATACCATTCTTAAAACGGTTTTGCAGATGCATACGTGCAGCATATTCAGGGTTGACTCCACCCCAGGTGCTCTCTTTATCCTTTAGAGCAGCAAATTTTTCAATTTCTTGCAAATAAGATGACATGGACTTCCTCTTTTGTTGGTCGTGTTTGACTTTAATGGGCGCGCAATTTAGCAAGGCATGAGGTTCAAGATAATGGAATATTAGGACACTAATAGATTCCAATAATTCATCAATTGGTTGGAGGTAGCCCAAACATGCCTATATGACGAATTTGGTGAAATATTCGGGCCACGTTGCTAAGTGCCATTAATCGTCGTCTATTTGATGTAGTCTATTGGCAAACTGCAGACAGGGGTAAACTATGAATTTAACTTGGCACATAGGCGAGGTCACCGTCACACGAATTGTCGAAACAGAGTTGCCGTTCGCCTACCACTCGAAACATCCGTTCATGCCTGCAGCAACGCCTGAAGCCCTTTCGCAAATCCCTTGGTTATATCCCAACTATGTGACGGCCGAGGGAGCCTTAAGATTATCAGTTCATGCATTATTGGTTCAGGCCCCAGGTCTTCGGCTGATCGTTGATACCTGCATTGGCAATGATAAGCCGAGTGCGATTACTCGCAACGAAGCACTTCATACCGGCTTCTTACAAAACCTATCTGCGGCTGGTTGGCCGGCACAATCAGTTGACACAGTCGTTTGTACCCATCTGCATGTTGATCACGTGGGCTGGAATACACATATGCTGGACGGTAAGTGGGTGCCCACTTTTCCGAATGCCAAGTATCTTATAGGTGAAATTGAATACGCGCATTGGCAGGCCGACGAGAGCGCTGATCAACAGCAGGTGATGTCGAGTTCAGTGCAACCTATTTTCGATGCTGGATTGGCGCAGTTGGTTGCCACAGATCATCAGATATCTCCCGAGGTGAGCTTAGTGCCGTCGATCGGGCACACGCCCGGTCATGTTAGTGTGAAAATTGAGTCTCAGGGCCAGCAAGCTTTGATTACGGGTGATTTTGTCCATAACCCTTGTCAGATAGCACGACCAGATTGGACCGTCAGCTTCGACGATGATCAAGCTGCTGCGGCGAGTTGTCGCCATCGTCTATTTCGAGAATTGGTCGGTACCGACACCCTTGTCATTGGTACACACTTCGCGTCCCCGACGGCGGGTAAGATCGTGGCGGACGGTGATACTTACCGACTTGACTCGACTGAATGATTGTCCCAGTGGCGCCTAAACCGCGCTACGATAAAACCTAAGAAGCGCACCAAAATTCAGGCAAAAAAAGGCCGCCTAAGCGACCTTTCTTTAACTGCTTGATTCAAAGCCTTAGGCTTTGGCTGCAGCCTGTCGTTCCTGTGCAGCTTTGATAACTTCATCAGCAACATTTTTCGGACAAGCATTGTAATGGCTAAACTCCATTGAAAACTGGCCACGACCTGAAGTCATTGTGCGCAAGTCACCGATGTAACCAAACATTTCTGATAATGCCACTTCAGCTTTCACTCTGATGCCAGTCGCTCCAGGCTCTTGGCCTAGAATCATGCCGCGACGACGATTCAAATCGCCAATGACATCGCCGACGTGATCATCCGGTGTGAAGATGTCGACCTTCATGATCGGTTCCATAATCTGCGGACCGGCTTTCGGCATTGTTTGTCGATAAGCAGCTCGCGAGGCAAGCTCGTAAGCGATCGCAGAGGAGTCAACGGCGTGGAAACCACCATCTGTTAACGTCAATTTAACGTCAAGACATGGATAGCCCGCCAGTGGACCAAGTTCAAGGCTTGTTCTGAAGCCCTTTTCAACCGCTGGCCAGAATTCTCGAGGAACGTTACCACCGGTGACCTTTGATTCGAATTCAAAGCCAACGCCAGCTTCTGCGGGTTCAACAGTGTAGTCGATCTTCGCGAACTGACCTGACCCACCCGTCTGCTTCTTGTGAGTGTAAGAGTCTTCGACTCTTTGTGTAATCGTTTCTCTGTAAGCAACCAATGGTTTACCAACTTCAACTTCAACACCGTGCGTACGCTTTAAGATATCGACTTTGATATCGAGGTGAAGTTCACCCATTCCCTTAATAATCGTTTCGCCAGACTCTTCATCGGTTTCAACGCGGAATGAAGGATCTTCCTGAATCATTTTAGATAAGGCTAGGCCCATCTTCTCTGCGCCGCCTTTATCTTTTGGCGAGATAGCGATGTAGATAACGGGATCCGGGAAGATCATGGGCTCGAGTGTTGCAACATCCTTGGGATCAGACAGTGTGTGGCCGGTCTGTGTGTTCTTCATGCCAATCAATGCAACAATGTCGCCAGCCTGGGCGGAGTCTAGTTCAATACGCTCGTCCGCATGCATCTCAACGATACGGCCAATTCGCTCTGACTTGCCAGTAAAGGTGTTTAATACAGTGTCGCCTTTCTTAAGACTACCCGTATAGATACGCGTGAACGTCAACGCACCAAATCGGTCATCCATAATTTTGAATGCAAGTGCGCGAAGTGGACCTTCTGGATCAACAACGGCAAATTTGCCTGTTTCAACGCCCTCCATGTCAACTTCTGGCTGAGGGTCGACTTCAGTAGGGTTGGGGAGATAATCAACAACGGCATCAAGAATTAACTGAACGCCCTTGTTCTTAAAGGCAGAACCACAATAGGTCGGGAAGAAATCAAGCGCGATCGTACCTTTTCGGATACAGCGTTTGAGGTCTTCAATAGAAGGCTCTTCACCTTCTTCGAGGTAGCTCATCATCAGATCTTCGTCTTGCTCGATAGCAGTCTCGATCAGCTTCTCGCGGTATTCCTGGACCCGTTCAACCATATCGGCAGGTACATCAGTAATCTCATAATTGTTTGGATCGCCTGAATCGTCCCAGATGTAGGCTTTCTGTGTCATTATATCAACAACACCAACGAAGTCGTCTTCCTCGCCAATTGGCAATGTCATTACCAGCGGGTTCGCGGCAAGTACATTTTCAACCTGGTCAACAACACGGTAAAAGTCTGCGCCGAGGCGATCTAATTTGTTGACGAAAATAATACGCGCGACTTCTGATTCGTTTGCATAACGCCAGTTTGTTTCCGACTGAGGCTCAACGCCGCCAGAACCACAAAATACACCGACACCGCCATCAAGCACCTTCAAAGATCGATAGACTTCAATGGTAAAGTCGACGTGTCCTGGTGTATCAATGATGTTTAGACGATGGTCTTTCCAAAATGCGGTCGTTGCCGCGGACTGAATCGTAATGCCTCGTTCCTGTTCCTGATCCATAAAATCAGTGGTGGCGGCTCCATCATGAACCTCCCCAATTTTATGTATTTTACCCGTGATATTCAGGATACGTTCGGTTGTAGTGGTCTTACCGGCATCAACGTGTGCGAAAATGCCGATATTTCGATAACGGCTTAGGTCTGTCATGGCTTTGGCTCTGCTAAGGGTCTGGATTTGGGGTTCAAAAAGCGCGTCATCATATAGCGAGAATGACCTATAATCCAGCACTGTCTGAGTAGGATTTTATCAGGCCACATCAGAAGTCCGAGTTTTATGGCAAATCAAGCTGCCGTCGGATGACGAAAATATTCATAGTCGTCTCGATGAGAGGCTTCAATGCATTGGTAAATGGGGCTTTAGGGCCATTTGCGATCAACGCTTAGAAAGAAAAAGTAGTATATTGGTAGCTGTGCGGGCCCGTTTGTTCGGATCCGTGAAGAGGAAATTTATTTAGCTTATTGAGAGCGAGTTGCTGGAAATTTTTGCGTGCTAAAACTAGAGAGTATCAATGTAGGCCAGAAGACTGATCTGCAGCAGGGTAAGAGGACTGTATCCACAGGGATCTTTAAGAATCCTGTGGACCATGCTGTGCAAATTGGCTCGCAAGGTATAACCGGCGATGCCATATGTGACAAGCGTCATCATGGTGGGATAGATCAAGCCATTTATGTTTACCGATCCGAGGATTATGAATGGTGGAATCAAAACACAGGCTATGAATTCACGGCAGGCTATTTTGGTGAAAACTTGACGATTCGTGGCATTCCAGGCGCAGGATTAATGATCGGCGATCAAGTCCGTTTTGGTGACATCAGTCTGCAGGTTACTGCACCAAGAATTCCCTGTGCGACTTTCGCGGCGAGAATCGGTAGTAAACAATTTGTTAGAGAGTTTAATGTCGCGCAGCGGCCTGGCTTTTATTGCAGGGTGGTGCAGGCGGGAATACTTAGTCCGCAAGTGCAAGGGCGTCTTCAATTGACCGATGCCGCTAGTATCTCAAGCCTACAATTTTACCGGGACCTGCAGCGCACGTTGACCCTCGACGAACTAGAGTGCTACTTAGCCTTGCCAATTGATGAGCGTAGTCGGGCAGACTTTACTGCTCGCCGCGCTAAGCTAATCGATCGCTCAGCCTCCTCTGTGTTGAAAAGCCGATGAGATCCCGTTTTCGCCAATTATTAGCACAGCGTACCTCAGAAGAGCTCATGGTGATGGCGTTGGGGATAATCTGTCTGTGCGGTTTACTGCCTTTTGCGATTATTCGCTTCGCTCGCGGAGATATCGCGATTGCAACCATCGAGGCGATCGGTGCAGTTGTCACAGTAGGACTGCTTGTGTCTGTTTATCGTTCGGGCAGAACAGAATTCACCGGTTTGGTTTTAGCGATGTTATCGGTTTTTGGTATCTCGGCCGTTATCTACCTCGGCGGTATTACAGAGGTCTACTTCCTTTATCCGACAGTGATTGCAAGTTACTTCTTGCTGGCGCCGAACGTGGCGCTCGCGGTTTGTATCGTTGCAGTGTTTGGCTTGTCACCAGAACTATACTCGCGCATGGAGGCGCTAGAATTTGGACGATTCTTTTCTTCAATGCTCGCTTGTGCTCTCTTTTCTTACGCTTTTGCAACTATAAGAAATCGCCAACGCGATGAACTATTTCATCTGTCAACAAATGATGGGTTAACTGGCGCCGGCAACCGTCGCGCCATGGATCAAAAAATTGCTGAACTTATTGAGGGTTTTAAACGAAATCATTCAGCTGTTTCGATGTTAATGCTCGACCTTGACCGATTTAAGGTAATCAATGACAGTCAGGGGCACGCTTTGGGCGACCAGGTATTAAAAGAAGTAACTACTGTTATTAAAGCTCGAATCAGAACGACTGATGCATTGTTCCGTTATGGTGGCGATGAGTTTGTTGTTTTGGTGCCTAACTCCAATTTGGAACATGCCCTCGGTGTTGCAGAAGACTTAAGGAGTTTAGTCGAAGCCCATGGTGCAATGAATGGCACGGGTGTATCCATTTCGATCGGTGTAGCCGAATATAGTCAAGACCAGCTGCCTGCAGAATGGCTGGAGAGCGCAGACAACGCGCTGCTTGAAGCAAAACGTAACGGCCGCAATCAAGTGTTAAGGGGCCTTAATACGGATCAGAAACTCGACTAAAATTTGGTCGCTAGCGTCGAGCAAGTGGATAGACCAATGCTGAGTTGTTGGTATCAATGCGCGTTGTGTATGCATCAGTGATCCGCCACAAAATATAACGCCCCTTAGAGCTGTTTGCTGACTGTGCTGGTTAAGGTCTGTGTTGTCCGATTTCTTATTGCACCTATATGACACGTGAATATAGATTCATCGCACATAACGTTAGAGCTTTGATCGGCTACCTGTTTGTTTCCCGATGGGGTATTCTTCCTGTCCTTTTTGGCACAGTGATCGAAAAAGCATAGCGCAAACGGTGGTTTTGCGGTTGTTTCTAACCAATTATCAAGGTTGCGAATAGGTGCCAAAACGCGATTCAACTTCTTCAAGGAACTAAAAAAATATGTCTAATGACGGTGCAACATTCTTAGCTGAGAATGCCAATAAAGAAGGTGTGGTAGTTACAGCATCTGGGCTGCAGTACGAAATTATTGAAACTGGATCTGGTAAGACGCCGGGTGCGACCGATACGGTCGTGACTCATTATGCGGGTACGTTTCTCGATGGCTCCGAGTTTGATAGTTCCATCAAGCGTGGCGAGCCCCTTTCTTTTCCTGTTAATGGCGTCATTGCGGGTTGGACAGAGGCCCTAATGCTTATGCAGGAAGGCGACAAGTGGCGTCTTTTTGTACCCTCTGATTTGGCCTACGGACCTTCAGGTGTAGGACCAATCCCACCAAACAGTACGTTGATATTTGAAGTGCAACTCATTCAAGTCAAATAGAGCCTGCTAAAGATTCGAATAAAAAATTTAGTTAATAGAATAAACGCTGGAGAACAAATATGTCAGATACGTCCCTCGAACTCAGATCAGAAATTACGAAAGGCGCAAAGCTAAATATATCGTTGGCATCTGTGCCGATGCCTGTTCCCGGAGATGACGAAGTCCTTATACAAGTTTCTGCGTCTCCTATTAATCCTTCCGACTTAGGTTTGCTTATCGGACCAGCTGACGTTAGTACGATGAAGGTGACCGGACCTGCTGATAATCCTTTGGTAACAATGGATGTACCAGAGGCGATGATGAGTGCTATGGGTGCGAGGCTTGACGAATCTTTGCCCGTTGGAAACGAAGGCGCGGGTCTTGTCGTCGATGCCGGCGTTAATGCAAAAGGACTTATCGGAAAGATGGTCGGTGTTGCTGGCGGCGCTATGTACTCGCAGTATCGGTGCGTTCCTGCATCGGCCTGTTTGGTAATGAATGAAGGTACGACTGCTGCTCAGGCTGCATCTTGTTTTGTTAACCCTTTGACTGCTTTAGGCATGGTCGAAACAATGAAGATGGAAGGTCACACAGCGCTGCTTCATACTGCTGCGGCGTCTAATCTTGGACAGATGCTAGTAAAGATTTGTTTAGCTGATGATGTGCAGTTAGTAAATATTGTTCGGAAGAAAGAGCAAGTGGATCTGCTTAAATCCCTTGGTGCAAAGTACGTATGTAATTCATCAGACGCTACTTTCATGGATGACTTAGTTGATGCCTTGGTCGCAACAGGCGCAACTATCGGTTTTGATGCAACCGGTGGTGGTAAGTTAGCAAGTCAAATTCTGACTGCAATGGAGATCGCCGCAAATAAAACCGCGAAGGAATATAGTCGTTATGGTTCAACTACATTTAAGCAGGTTTACATCTACGGCGGTTTAGATCGTTCTCCAACAACCCTGAATCGTGCTTTCGGTATGTCTTGGGCGCTAGGTGGTTGGTTGCTAACGCCGTTCATTGGCAAGGTAGGTATGGATAAGTTTCAGGAGCTTCGTCAACGCGTTGCCGATGAAATTAACACAACCTTCGCTAGCCACTACACGAAAGAAGTCTCATTAGCGGAAGTGCTTTCAGCTGAATCTATACAGGCATACGCTAAGCAAGCCACGGGTACAAAATACCTCATAAACCCTCAGCTATAAGCGCTTGTCGTAAAGTTCTAGTCAGTGGCTTCGGGTTTCTCAGTAAGGATATTACTGAGAAACCTAAACCGGCCACGAATCACCTGAAAGTAACTTGCCAAGCAAAGTAATGGAAAGCACATGTGGAACGAATCGGACGATTGTCTTGAAACAGAACTAGTCTTCAAAGATTTTGTAACTGCTTTTCAATTTATGGGTATTGTTGCTGCCCTTGCGGAAGAGCATGAACATCATCCTGAATGGTCAAACGTCTATAATCGTGTCTATATCAAGCTTACTACACACGATTCTGACAATAAGGTCACCGACAAAGATCGGTTGCTGGCAACGGCGATTGAAAATGATCCTGCGGTGATTGAGTTACTTAACCTAAGTTAACGGAATCATGCGCGACGATTAAGCCTGCAACAGTTTGTATCCAGATACACACAGCCTTCCCCAATCACGCTCGTTGTAGCTGAAAATGCTTTAAATGTCCCGGTCGCGGCGACAAAAGTGTGATTATCTCCATTATTAAATCGCACCATTTTTTCGCAATAAGTCTTTGTATTTATTGACTAATGGTTGGTTTTATCGACGTCCTTCTTTGACCGTACATCAATATTTACGATTAAATATGGAGGAAACTTCACTTTTTGACTACAATGCGCCGCACCTAATCCACTGAACTTCCTCTATGAAGCTTTTTAAAGTGTCAATAATGGTTTTGACCTTGGTGATATGCCTTGGCAATTCGACTAGCACAGCGCTGAATGATTTTGCAGTGACGATAGTCGAAGACCATACGGTTGAGGGTGTTTACGCTCAAGCTCAGTCGACAGTTTCTGTGTCTGCTGAAGTTGCAATGGAAGTTCCTTCTCAAGCAGCTCAGAAGCCCTCGGCATCTGTCGACAGCAGTTCTCCGCTTCTACCGGCGGCTTACCATCCCGACTCGGTTCGATTGGGCAATGCTTCACGCTATTCCCCACCTGATTTCAACCGTTACCTGGATACCAGCGAAAAGAAACAAGCATTTTACAACTACCTGCTACCAATGATTCACAAAGCCAATCAGGAAGTGACTCAAGAGAGAGCCTGGTTAAATGCAATGGGCGACTTATTGCTCGCTGGGGTACCACTTTCAGAAAACCAATTGCTGGCATTAAGCCGCGTCGAAAAGCGTTACGATTTGAGCAAGCAACGTCATGGCAAAAATGAAGTGGATGAACAGAACATGTTAACGACGGCAAAACGAATTGGTGCGCTGATAAATCGTGTCGACGTCGTACCCGCATCACTCATCGTTGCTCAAGCGGCAAAAGAGTCTGGTTGGGGGACATCGCGTTTCGCCACGCAGGGCAACAACTTCTTTGGTATATGGTGCTTTTATCAAGGCTGCGGTTTGACGCCATTGCAAAGAACAGAGGGCTTTACGCATGAGGTTGCGACTTTCGAATCGGTAGAACAGGGTGTTAGGTACTATGTAAGAACAATTAATACACATGTCGCTTACAATGATCTAAGACAGCTGAGAGCCGATGCTCGACGATCCGATGAACAATCCCCAGGCGAACTCCTTGCCAATGGACTACTTCGATACTCCGAACGAGGCTTAGCTTATGTCCGCGAAGTTCAGTCGATGATCCGCCACAACAATCTGCAGCGATTCACGCGCGTTTACTCTGCATAAGGATCTTGCGTGCGTTCTATGAGCGTATCGTTATAGCTTAAGGCATATGGCGTCACGTATAGTGATGTGCTCTTTTACTTGTTGAAGCGCCGTATGTATCAACAGATCCTTAGCCGTTTAGCCCTCTCCTTGCAAAATCCATTGCCGGAACCACGTCGCCTATTTCATGGCCGTGGTCATATGTTCGAGGGTTTGGAGCATGTCAATATCGACTTCTTCCCACCTGTACTGTTGCTCACCGGCTACAAGCCTATAGACGAGCTACAAGAATTGATCGATGCTATCAAAGCATTAGATGTGCTAAATCAAATTAAGTCCGTTGTATATCAACAACGGTCTAGTAAAGGCGCGCCGGCGGAGTGGGTGTGGGGCGAAAAATTCGAGGTGCTTACCGTTGAGGAAAATGGATTAAAGTTTGAAGTTCAGCCTGGTCAGCATCAAAACGCTGGTTTATTTTTGGATATGCGTCCGCTTCGAAAATGGTTAAAAAAGTACAGCGACGGTAAAAACGTTCTAAACCTCTTTTCTTATACCTGCTCATTGTCCGTTGCTGCACTAGCCGGTGGGGCAAGACAGGTCGTTAGCGTTGATATGAGCAAACCCAGCATTAATTGGGGCAAGCGAAATCATGCGCTAAATAATCATAATCCGAACGCAGTAAGGTCCCTGCCTCTAAATGTGTTTAAAGCCTGGAAAAAAATTGAGAAGGGGGCGCCTTACGATCTGGTCATTATTGATCCGCCTACTCGCCAACGAGGCAGCTTTGATGCGGAAAAAGATTATGTGCAGGTTCTAAAGAAACTTGATCGATTAACATCAAAAAATAGTGAAGTCATTGCAACCCTCAATAGCCCCTATTTGGGACTCGATCATCTACCGAATCTGATGCAGCGATACCAATCAAAGTTTCGCCTACTTGGTGAATTCCCTGCCAGTGAAGAGTTTGAGGATAAGTATCCTGAACGCGCACTAAAAATCTTTCACTTTAAACAGTAAATCTCGGTGTTCTAGCGGTTACTGGTTAACCTACTGCTCGATGAAACTCTGAGGCCAAGCGGTATCAAAGTTTAATGGTGCAGATTAGAACTTGTTCTGACGCGTTAACTAACTCTCGATTCAGGCCAAAGTCGTAGGAAGTTTTCGCTGAAGAAATTCTCGTTTGTCTTCTCCGACTCTGCTTCAAGTGCTTTGGTAAACTTACCAATTGGATCTCTGCCGCCCTCGACGTGCGGGTAGTCACTTGAGAACAAGTACAGATCTTCATTCGATTGTTGAATTAAATTCGCAACATCTTCATGGGGAAATGGTGTGAAACCCATTTGCTCGGTCAGTTGCTGTGTAGGCGTTCTTTCAAACCTAACGGATTCATCAACGCGGCCGTAAATCTTCGAAACCCAATCTAAGCGTTTCAATAACTCAGGCACCCAGCCTGCGCCAAGTTCAACCGCTGCACCACGAAGATTTGGATGTCGATCAAAAACGCCGTCGAGCAATAGCATACTAATGAAGGTTTCCGGCGGTTGGTGCATAACAGCTGCATCTTTGGTGCGGACATTCTCGCCGCCACCCATCCAGTCTTTCACTGCGCCCCGGCCATTATTGCTCCATGACTTTAGCGCTTGTAGGGGCGAGCCGCCGACGTGAATAACAAAAGGCGTACCGGAGTCAGCGAGAAGTTTCCAAAAAGGTTCAAGCTCGATATGACCTGGAGCGATATTAATTGGCGATCGATGCGGCACCCAGATAGCTTCAAGGTTACCCTCTAACGCAAACTCAAGCTCTTTCATTGCATCAGCCGGCGAGTCTAAAGGAACAACACCTACGCCCATTAAACGTTCGTCATCTGAGCAAAAATCTATCATGTGCCTGTTGTGCGCGCGCGTTGCACCGTAGCGAATCTCTGGGCTGACTTTTGAGCTAGGGTGAAAAGGCTGGGCAACACTGTGGGTTGCAAACACAAGCTGCTTCTTGAATCCCAGCATGTCCATGGCGACTTTGCGATCATCTTTGTTGAATGCGCCAAGAGCTTGAATCTCTTTGGACTTGGCGATCAAATCATCGCCCAGGGCAATCAACTCTTTAATATGCTGATCAGAATGCTTGCCACCTTGATCCATAATCTGAGCGACTTCGTCTTCAGTGACCAAAGAGGCGCTATAGCTAACTTCAGCGATCTGATGTCTTATTGACGGATCGGCGTAGGCTTTTAGAAAGTCAGGTTTTTCCATGATGTGACTATCAGCATCATAGAAAGGTCGATGGTTAGGTGCATATGTCATTGTTTTTTCTCCGAAACATGAGGTCAAGAGTACCGCGTTCGTTTTAGGTATCGCAAGGTGAATACACCCACCGGTTTTAAAACTTAAGGCTTACCATTCGTGTTTGTCGCCATCCCACTTGAAAAAGCCACCGGCGTTGGCCGTATCCAGTTTGTCGATCACCTCGATGATACCTGCCGCACTTTGCTCTGCGGTAATGTCCGCACTTGGCCCGCCCATATCTGTTTGCACCCAGCCTGGATGTATCACGCACAGCGCAATACCTTCTTTGACGTATTCTAACGCGGCCATCTTCATGTATTTGTTAAGTGCTGCCTTTGAGCTGCAGTACGCATAGGCTACAGCCATATCCAGCGACAGTGCGCCCATCTGACTTGTAATGGTAGCCACTTTACCGGCGGGCGAGGCTTTGACATTATCAGTCAATGCGTGCATCACACGAACAGGCGCCATAGCATTGATATTAAAAGCATCCGCCCATCCCTCAAAGTCCATTTGCATAGCAGTTTGATTCTCGAACGATGGGCCAGATGTGCCGGCATTGTTGATGAGGATATCAATAGGTTTGCCTTTGAGTGCCTTGGCGAGATTGGCAACGGATTCCGCCTCTCCGACGGCTAGTTCCATGATCTGAATTTGGTGCGATTCTTTCAATTTATGCAGTTCAGTGGCTGAATCCGGCTGGCGGCAGCAGGCGATAACCTGATGACCTTCGTTTGCGTATTGGGCCGTGATTTTTAGTCCTATGCCTTTGTTGGCACCGGTAATGAGTATTGTCGACATCGGTTTTCCTGAGTAAGTAGTATTGTGAGTCAAATTTCCGTATTGATCAGAGTAAGCATTAATTTCTATTTAACTTCAACAAGCCGCGCTGTTGCTTAGCCGCGCTTTGAACTCTGGAGTAGGCATTGTTTCGAACCGTTTTGGGTCAGCTTTTGCTGGTGTAACAAGGATGTTAAATTGCGCCTATGAAAAAAGTTTTTGTTTGCACTAATCATCGAAAGTTCTCCGATCAGCCCTCTTGCGCTGCTCGCGGCAGCGAATCACTGTTAGATTTTCTCAAGTCTGAAGTTAGCCTGCGAGACCTCGATGTAGAAGTCGAGTCATCTGTCTGTATGGGCCATTGTGCCAAAGGGCCGAACATTAAGATTAGTGACGGTGATTTTATTCATGGTGCAAACCAAGATTTGGTTGACGAACTGTTGCTGAAGATAGATGCGTATGGCAATAGACCAACATTAACCTGAACAACGAATGCTTGTTGTCGCAGTGAACCAGTCCTGCGACCAACCATCTTCGTAGCCAATGTGTCTTGCAACAAACCATGCCAGCGATCAGTCAGTCGTGAAATTTCGGCTGACGTTTTTCCATAAAAGCGGTGACTGCTTCTTTTGATTCTTGAGTGCCTGCTGATGCGATTAGATGTCTCGATTCCATTTCAAGGCTCTCGCTCAAACTGTTCTGCAGGCTCGCATTGAGATTTTTCTTCATCCTACCCAGGGCCCGCGTTGGCCCCTGTGCAATCGCCTTTGCGTACTCAAAGGCAGCTGATTGGAATTCATCCGCCTCAAATACCTGATTGAAAATACCGAGTGTGAGGCAAGTTGATGCATCAACTCGAGGGCTGGTGTAATAAAGCTCTTTAGCTTTGGCAAGACCTATTAGCCGCGGCAGAAACCAACTGCCACCGTAGTCACCTGAAAGCCCAATATTGCGAAATGCGGTTGTGATGAATGCGTTTGTTGAAGCTACACGCAGGTCACAAGCCAGCGCAATTGATACGCCTGCACCTGCCGCGGCACCGGGTAGCGCGGCAATGGTGACTTTGTCGAGTTCAAATAGACGCTGTGTCAACGTGGATTGTTTCATCGTCAGGTCTGCAATTCTCTCTTCACGATGTTTTGGCATAGCTTCTGGAGAAGGGTTTGAGTTGCTCGGTCCAGGACCCATTTCGGAAACGTCACCGCCGGCACAAAATGCGTTGCCTGCTCCGGTAATCATCACGCAACCCACGCGATCATCATCCTCTACCATAAGTAGAGTGCGTCTGAGTGCCGGGGTAAGAATATCGCCTAGGGCGTTTTTCTTCTGGGGTTTGTTCAATGTAATAACAGCAACCCGTGATTCAATTCGACACAGTAATTCATCAGTGCCTGTGTCTAACTCAATTATCGAATTTGCTTGTGGCATCGTTGTATCCGCTTTGAAGTGATGAAAATTATGAAATTGTCGCGTTAACTATAGTGTGCAAACGAAACGTACCTAAACGTATATACGCTAATAATACTCACTGTATCGTTAGAGCACGTCTAACCGCAAGATGGTTCGTAGATAGATAAATCCTAAGTTTGAGTCACAACACGATGGTTGCAATAAAACTCTAGAAAAATAAAGATGTCTCAAACGAATGGCAGTTCAAGAGCTCATTGCCGCAGCCCCTTAATAGAACATTTCATAGGATGGATAAATGAACGCTGAGTTTCACTTTGATTTTGGTAGCCCTAACGCATATCTCAGCCATCTAATTATTCCGGGCATTGAACAACGAACGGGCGCGACATTTGACTATATTCCTGCCCTTATCGGTGGGGTGTTTAAGGCAACTAACAACGCCAGCCCAATGGTGACGATGGCGGGCGTGTTGAACAAACCAGAGTATCAAACGCTTGAAACAGAACGATTCCTCAAAAAACATAAGATTAAAAATTACCAGTCGAATCCGTTTTTTCCCGTCAACACCCTGCAAATAATGCGCGGTGCTGTGTTTGCTAAACAGCAGCCTTACTTCAAACATTATGTGGACGAGGTCTATCGCCACATGTGGGCAGAACCTAAGAAAATGGATGAACCCGATGTGATTCGACAAGCACTCGAAAGCTCTGGATTGCCCGTTGATGAAATCTTTGCCGGCATGGTGCTACCGGAAACCAAACAGGCACTGATAGCCAATACGAATAGATCGGTCGAGATGGGCGCGTTCGGTTCTCCGACCTTCTTCGTCGATGGAGAGATTTTCTTTGGCAAGGACAAACTGTGGGAAGTCGAACAGTTACTGGGCTAGTGTTTCAGCGCGAACTTAAGGCTCAGCCAACAGCTAAAAGCAATTGAGTGCTGATTAGATATTGGCGCATAAACACTGGAATTTCCTGTGAGAGCGACTTATTGTGCTCTGGTGATCTAGCAATCTACAATGTCAAAAAACTAACCGGTTCGTCGGAGATAACGGATGCTTTCGTTACAGACCTTTGAAATTGATACAAGCACTCATCGAATACTTGAAGCTGTGGAGCAAGATGGTGCCGTTATTCTCAGTGGCGCTATGAATGAAACACAATTGACTCAAGTTGCAGCGGAACTTGAACCCTACATTGAAGCTTCGCCAAATGGTGATCCATCTTTCACCGGTGGTCTTACGACTCGAACTGGCGCGCTAATCGCGCGGTCCGAAGGTTGTCAACAACTGACCTTGGACAGCCGCGTACTGAGCGCAGTCGAAACCTTTCTTGCACCCTTCTGCGAAAGGATTCAATTGCATTTAACTCAAGTTATCCGGCTTCGACCTGAACAGGGCGAGCAGCCACTTCATAGAGATCGTCAAGCATGGGGACTTTTCCTGCCTAAAGAAATTGAACCACAATTGAATAGCATCTGGGCATTAACAGACTTCAGCTTAGAAAATGGCGCAACACGAGTTGTCCCTGGCAGTCACAAGTGGGATTGGGATCGCAAGGCTAAACCTGAAGAAGTGGCGCAAGCGGTCATGCCCAAAGGTTCGGTGCTGATTTATTCAGGTTCTGTGATCCACAGTGGCGGCAAAAACAATTCAACGTTAGACCGTATCGGCATCAACATTACCTATGCTTTGGGATGGTTACGACAGGAAGAGAACCAGTATCTATCCTGTCCGCCGCATATTGCAAAAGATCTGCCGGCTGCGCTTCAGGAGTTGCTGGGTTACACCATGGGAAGTATCGCCTGTGGTTACTATACTGAGCCGGTGGCGGCAGGCGAAGGCAAGGAAATCTGTGCGCCTGAATATGCGCTTGGTCGCAAACCTCGCGCGGGTCAGATATCAAGTATTACCGAATCCAACTGAAAGTTGACACTTCCCGCTGCAAGCCACATCTGCAAATAAGCGGCGAGTGTTAACCTCGCCGCTTTGTTAGTTGCAATATTACTAAAGTGAATATTCTCGGATGATTGTGACGACGCCAGCGATCAACAAATGCCTGCTTGTATTGTGCCTATCGCTCTCGCCGTTTTATGTGGTGGCAACAGACAAAGCGGATCCAGCGCGTGAGTCTGGCAGCCAGGTGCTTGAGCATACCCAACAGCAGTCTAGAGAACAGAGCGGCGAACAAACGGTAGCGCTGATTGACATTCAAACGGAAGTTGAAGTAGCGCCGCAGGAGAAAAAACGGTCACCTTGGTTACTAACGCCAACGTTGAGTAGCGAGCCGAAGCTTGGTACTTCGCTAGGCTTTGTCGGTGCCTATCTCAAAAACTTTGATGAAACGTCCCCTGTATCCACCTTTGGTCTAGGCGGCACGTATAGCAGTTCGGACTCTCAAGTGCTCGCGTTGTTCGCAAAAACCTATTTCTCCGAGGATAAGCACCGTATAAAAGTGGCCGTTGTCACAGGCGAGATAAATAATGATTTCTCTGACTTTCTCGGCACTGGCCTTTCTGTTCAGACCACAGACGATATTCGACTAGCGGTGTTGCGCTATCAAACACGGGTAGCAGAAAATTGGTATCTGGGTTTTCAAGCGATTACGACAAACTACGTCATCGGCGCGGAAAACGCCCTTGTGAGCGAGGTGTTGAAGAAAATTGGTTTAACAGGCTTTGACTCAAATGGCGTCGGTGTCGTGCTCAGCTATGATAGTCGTGACAATCAGAATTCACCGAAGGCTGGACAAGTGTTTGAACTCCATAACATTGCCTATCGAGAGGGCCTGGGGGGCGACGTTAGTTTTGACTCTTACAGTATGAAATACAAAGGTTACATCTCACACGGCGCGTCCAATTTGCGCGAATCGTCGAGTTCTACCAACTTTTGGACTGGTGCCGACAAAGTCTTAGCTTACCAACTGAGCGGTCGTTGGAGTCAAGACGCGCCGCCAGGCGGCTTTTCTTCGGTAAACTTGCGAGGTTATACGGCAGGACAGTTTCTGGCGCCAAATGTCACGTCGATTGAAATTGAAGAACGCTTGTCCTTTTCGAGCCGATGGGGCGCCGCGTATTTTATAGGGGCAGCTTGCCTCTATGACGGTTTGAGTGATTGTGGTGGCGGTGAAAATTGGTACCCGAATATTGGTGCCGGTGTCAGGTATGTCATTCGACCGGAAGAAAAAATGATTTTAAGGTTCGAATACGCGATGGGCAAAGGTGGCACTTCCGGGTTGTACCTTAATTTTGGGCAAGCATTCTAAGCATCATGGCCGTTCTCCTTAGGACGAAGCACGATGCCAATACCGTCTTGTCAAAATAGTCAAAAAAATTGCCAGTCTTGTCCTAGCGGGGTCGTTAACACAAGTGCAAGCGCATTTGCAGCGCCGCGCTAAGTAGTGATTGGTTCGATAAATAAAGGGTGAAGCAGCAGTGATTAACAACCCCTAAATCGTTCGGCCACTATCTTTCCAATACTCATCACGCAGTAATCGCTTTAACAACTTGCCTGTTGGATGTCGTGGCATGGCGTCGACGAAATCGACAGACCTTGGCACTTTGAACTTCGCTAAGTGCTCGCGACAATGTGCCATGATGTCTTCCGCAAGGCTGTTATCTGCGCTGAAACCTTCGGTTAGTTCAACCGCGCCTTTAACTTCTTCACCAAACTCTTCGTTTGGAATACCGAAGACGGCTGCGTCGACCACACTCGGGTGGTTGATCAGGACAGCTTCAATTTCAGCGGGATAGATGTTCACGCCACCTGAGATAATCATGTCGATTTTGCGATCGCTCATGTAGAGGTAACCTTCATCATCAAGGTAACCAATATCGCCAAAGGTAAACACGCCGGGTTCAAGGTGTGCCTCGGAGGTCTTTTCAGGGTCGTTGTGATATTCAAAGTCACTACCCATGATGTTTTTCACATATAAGGTGCCGGACTCTCCCGTTTTAGCTTTGCTGCCATCTTCTTTGATGACCATCACTTCCATAATCGCGGTTGGTTTGCCTAATGTGCCTGGTTTACTCAGCCAATCATTGGAATCAACGGTCGTAACAATCGAGCCTTCGGTCGAACCATAGTATTCAGAAATCACAGGTCCCCACCAATCGATCATGCTGCGTTTAACGTCGGGTGGGCATGGTGCTGCGCCGTGCCATGCAATGCTTAAGCTGTCGCCTTTGAACTTCGATTTGATTGATTCGTCAAGTCGAAGCGCGCGAATGAACTGCGTCGGCACAAGATGAACGTTAGTGATTTGGTGTTCATCAATGAGCTCCAACATTTCTTTGGCGTCGAATTTATGACGAATAACCATGCTGCTGCCGGCGATCAACGGCAGGAACGAAAATGCCCATTGCGCTGAATGATAGATCGGACCAACGAGTAAGGTGTTACCTTCGGTTGGCATCTGCAACATGTTCGATAAGCCTTCACCGATCATCTTTAGTGTCTCGATCGGTGCGCCGGTTTGCGATAAGCCGCTCTTTACGCCTTTGGGTTTGCCCGTTGTGCCAGAGGTGTAAAACATTGGACCACCCAGACATTGATCAGCGGGTTCGTCAGTTGTCTGCGTTGCGAGCGCGGTTTCGTAGTCTTCAAATTGCCCTGCCCCTGCAGGGTCTGAGCCGCCTAGAAGCAATGTCGCGTTCAGTGTCGGGCAGCTAGCATGCTTTAAAGTCTCGAGACCAAGATCAGTAAAACGCGCGTCAACTAAAAAAGCTTTGGAGCCTGAGTCTTCTAATACGTAGGCAATTTCTTCTGCGACCAGATGCCAATTGACGGGCGCTATCAACCAACCGCCATGAGCGGCTGCAGCGTAGGCTTCTAAGAATTCGCGGCGATTGCCGGAAACAACAGCGAAGGCATCGCCGACTTGTAGGCCAGCTTGTCGCAGGTAGCTGATCAATTGATTAACACGGCTGTTGAACTGTACCCAGCTGGTCTTACCAAATTCATCGGTCAGTGCGGCATGGTCTGGTTTCTTCGCTGCGAATGGTGCGATAAGCGTCGCCATTGTTTTGCCTTCCTTTTCTTTTTTATTTTTTTATGAAACTGACTATATATGTCTAATAGAAAAGAGTCATGTTTTGAACGGGACCGCTCGGCGGCGAACAAACACAAATAGTTTACAGTTGATTTGCTTAGTTTCCATGCCATGAACTATCGTTGATGCTTATAAACAAAAGGTCCAGACAGATATGTCCATCGATCAAGCGAAACTGCAGGATCTTGGTATCGACACCGAGGCATTAGCTGCTGCAAGTGCCTTTTCTCGGCAGAGCGGCACGCATCAGCTTGTTGTTAAATTTGCCGGTGAAACCATAATCAACGATGCGGTGTCTGAGGACGCCGTTGATGTTTACGCGGTTCAAAAAGGGCTTTTGTCTCTCATGATTGGCATCGCCGAGGATAAATATCTCATTGAAACCTGCGATTCTGTTAATCACCTGATGGATCCCGAATGGACCAAGCTCTCTCCTTGGGATGAGGCAAAGCTCACGATCGAGACGTTGCTTAGCATGACGACAGGTATGAATGATGGCTTAGGCCAGCAGGGCGTCATTGGTGAAACCTGGCGCTACAACAATGTTGCCTACAACTACTTGAAGCGAATATTGGAAGAACAAACCAGCCAGTCACTGCAGGATCTCTCGAATGCATGGTTGTTTGATAATATCGAAATGAATCAGACTTTTTGGATTGAGCGTGAGCAGGTATTACCTGATGGTCGCAAACTGACCGGACTTATGTCGACCGCAAAAGATATGGCTAAGTTAGGTGAGCTTGTTCTAAATCGCGGTGGTGGTTTAGTGCCAGCGTATTATATTGATGATATGTCCAAACCCAGCTCAAAAGAGAATCCCGCCTGGGGTTGGTATTGGTGGAACAACAATCAGGATTACTTTCGGCGGCCAATGCATGAAGAAAAGTTGATTCAGGGTGTACCAAATCCCAATGCTCCTGAAGATATGATTTCAGCTAGGGGTGCATTTCAGAACTTCCTAAATGTTGTGCCCAGCTTGCAATTGGTAGTCGCCAGAACCACGAAATTACGGCCAAACAAAGACACTTCAACCGACCCTAAAGCACCGCCTTTCGAGCCTGCTTTTTGGACATTGCTGACAAAAGCGTTGCCCTAACCAGTGTCTTGTTTATTACCTTAATTATTACCTTAATTACAACCTTAACCAATGCCTAAACTATTGATTTAACTATCGCAGCTATGTGCGACAGAGCGCGCAATGCTGATTGTCACCGGTTAGGCAAGCGGTTAATAATCTCTTTCAACGCCAGATAAGTCGTGTTGGAAGTGCCGTCGGGAAACCGTTGTTCAAATTGTGTCAGCGCTTGTTCGGCTAAGACTGGATCTGTAAGATCCAGGGCATAGTGTTTAGCAGCCTGCAGCAAACAATTTGCTGCAGTGTGATGTGCCGGGAAGTCTTCAGAGAAATGGCTAAGCAAATGTGCAATGACCGTTTTCTGTTGCAAGGATAAAGTCCCTCTTGATAATGATAAGACAGACTCTGGCGTTAACAGGCGATACTTATTTTGGTTAGCTCTAAAACAAAACAGTAAAACATCCCAAGCCTCACTATTTTTGCCGGCGCAGACAAGTCGATCAATGTAGGATCGACCCACCTTGATAGCAAAACGGCTGTCCTCCCACTTTTTAAATCGATCAAACATTAGCGCTTCGGATGCGTAAGCGTTTGTTTCGAGATGTTGTTGATAAGATTGCTGCGCTTTGTTGTGCTCGCCTGCGTTGCTCAGTTGATATAGCTTGTCGCTTAAAGCGGACAACTCATTGTTGAAAGCGTTAGCTATTTTGCTATCGGTAATATCCTGACTGAACAGGACATCAATGCCGAGTTCGTCAGCATTGCTATGCAGCACAACCCCCAAGCTTCTGAACATGGTGATAGAAGCAGAAACGAAAGCAAGGGTCACGAGTATGTTTGTCCATCCCATGTCTCGCGTTAGCAAAACGTAGATTAGGCCCATGGTCGCCAGTTGCCATCCGAGGTAATTGACTAACCTGAAGTCCATTTGAAGTGCGCGTATTGCGGCGATCCATTTTGCTGGGTTTAGCGCTGCGATAAGACTGTTGGTCAAAATCAGTACTGACATCGAAACTGGAAAAAGAATCGCTGATGTTAAGACGAAGATGATTTGCGCTAAAGGAGCTTGTAGTGCATAACCGAAGGAAAAGAACATACTGACGATAATAATCAGTTTGAATATCCGTGCCTTTTCCTGCGTCAGTATCTGAGCCGATAAGGGCGGAATACGCTGATGACCTTAGGCTGTTGGTTCTGTAATCACGAACAGGTAGCCAAGATAGAGCAAGCCGCTGACATAGATCAGCACGATACTGGCTGCGAGGGCTGCCGGACCCATTGATAAGAGAATTCTACCGACATAGCTGAAAATCAGAGTGAATAGCCCAATCGTCACGAGATTCTCTGATCGCAGGCAGAATCGATTAACCTGCAGGGCTTCAAAGGTCTTAATCCAAGGTTTACTTATTGGCATAAGAATCTTTCACAGATCATATTGCTCAACATTAGATGGTCCAATTTGATGAAAGTTACGCGTCATAGTCAATTATCTAGAAAACTAATACTCACGCGCCTCTGGTGCCAATTAGTCAGAAGATGCGCTAATCTCTGGGGGACTGGCGAACAAGGAAAATAATAAAATGCGCTCTCTGTTAAAAAAAATGGCAGTTTCAATGACATTAGTTGCCGGCAGTACAGCCTTGCTGGCATTGGACGTATATGCAGATCAATACAAGGCCCCGCGTGGTCCAAACGGGATACACCCAGACCTGAACGGTATTTGGCAGGTGATGAATGAAGCCAACTACGATCTAGAAATTCACATGGCTAAGCCCGCCATGCAAGTTCGTGAAGGTCCTCAGGGACCGGTGCCCGCAAAGAATGTTCTGGCCCTGGGTGCTGTCGGTTCTGTGCCTCCAAGTTTAGGTGTTGTACATGGCGGTAAAATACCCTACACCGCAGAAGCACTGGCAAAGCGGGATGACAATGCCGCGAATTGGGCAGACAAAGATCCCGAGGTGAAGTGTTACCTGCCAGGGGTGCCTAGAGCAACCTATATGCCTCATCCGTTTCAAATTTTTCAGGGGGACGACACCTTATTTATTGCCTATCAATATGCCGGTGCAGTCAGAGACATTTTTACCAAAGACCCCGGCCCCGCGCCGGTGGATTCATGGATGGGCCAGACGCTGGCAAGTTGGGATGGCGATACATTGGTCTTGGAAGTCACCGGTCAAAATGCTGAGACCTGGTTTGACAGAGCCGGCAACCATCATAGTGAGCAGCTTAAAGTCGTCGAACGTTTTACGCCGATGAGTGATAACCATCTGCAATATGAAGCGACCATCACAGATCCTGCGACCTTTACAGAAGCTTGGGTCATCAGTATGCCTATTTACCGTCGTATGGAAGCCAATGCACAGCTGCTGGATTTCAAATGTGTCGAGTTTGTGGAAGAGATGATGTACGGGCAATGGCGCCGATATCCGCTTGATTAAGATAGTGTGAATCAGCCAGGTAGAAATAATGCAGAAAGTATTTAACAGTTTAGTTGAGTCTTTAGCCCGTAAATCAATAACAACGGTGTCAATCTCTTTGGCTGCAATCCTAGGGTTATCAGGATGCACGACGATGACAGAAGATAAGGTTGCAGCCGTACCGGATCTCAGCGGCGTGTATGACATCGCGACACTGACACCGTTGCAGCGTCCTAAGATGTTCGGTGACAATCAATTTCTAACGAAAGACGCCGCGGATAAAATCAGAACGGACAAGCAAGATCTACTCAGCGCAAGTTCTGCTCAAAGCGATCCAGATCGCGAAGCGCCGCCGGAGGGTGGTGATGGGTCCGAAGGCGCAGCTGGTAACGTTGGCGGTTACAACGCTTTTTGGATTGATAATGGCGATACCGCCTTTGAGATAGATGGTAAATTTCGCACCTCAATTATCTATGATCCTGTCGATGGTCGTCGCCCAGCGATGACGCCGGAAGCAAGAAAACGGCTGATGGCTTACTACGCCCAGTTTCGAACCAACAAAGGTGAAGCGTGGTGGGTTAAATCCGGCGGTCAAGGTCCCTACGATGATCCAGAACTGAGGCCCTTAGCAGAGCGATGCCTGCTTGGATTTGGCTCCACTGCAGGGCCACCAATGTTGCCGGTACTTTACAACAATGTGAAGCGGATCGTTCAAACAACGGATCACGTCATGATCTTGAACGAGATGGTTCATGATTCGAGAATTATCAGGCTCAATAGCGAACATTTACCATCAGACGTCAGAAAGTGGATGGGCGATTCCGTTGGTCATTGGGAAGATAATACGCTCGTTGTGGATACAACGAACTTCACCGATCGACCCGCATTGGGCGGCGCTAGTCGGGATCTTCATGTGGTTGAGAGTTTCACCATGTCAGAAGATGGCAGCTTAGTTTATGGTTTTACTGTTGAAGACCCAAGCGTTTGGACGGCTGCCTGGAGTGGTGAATTTCCTTGGCCGGTATCAACCGGGCAGGTGTTTGAATATGCCTGTCATGAGTCCAATTATGCGATGGGTAATATTCTGCGAGGTGCAAGAATTTTAGAATCTGAGACGCCAGTCTCTGATGGCGAATAAGCAAGATGTGTAATCGAGAACAGACCAAAGAGAACGAATCAAAGAGAACAAATAAGAGGAACAGTCGATGAAATATTTATTGAGCATTACCTTTGCTTTAATTGCAATGAGCTTACCTGGGCAGCTCATTGCGCATCATGCATTCGGTGCTGAGTTCGACCCGAACCGACCATTGGTGTTGCGCGGCCCGGTAACAAAAGTGGAGTGGGTTAACCCACATGCTTGGATTCATCTAGCGGTTGAAAAAGAAGATGGTACGACTGAAAGTTGGATGGTTGAAGGTGGTACGCCGAATACTCTTTTACGCCGCGGGATTAATAAAAACTCGTTGAAGATCGGTACCTATATTGTCGTTGATGGATACCAAAGTAAGGATCGGTCAAATCGAGCCAACGGACGGGATATTACTTTTGCGGATGGCCAGAAACTCTTTATGGGCTCCTCAGGTACAGGCGCGCCTAAAGATGGTCGTGATCCTAACGCTAGAAACTAGTTAGCACATGAAGCCGATATTCTATCCAGTTTTTACAGTCATCCTCAGCATGTTGGCGTCCTGCGAGCAACCACTTGAGGAGGTGCCTTATCGACCCACTGGCGATGTAAAGCACACGATGAATCTAGTGCTCGACCCCGCCGCAGATGTCATCTGGGGTTCTGCCGGTTTTATTATGACCGAGGCGGGCACGCAGGATCTAGCGCCTACGACAGAAGAAGGCTGGTTGGCTCTGCAACACAGTGCAATGGTTGTTGCTGAATCAGGCAACCTGTTGATGATGCCTGGCCGCTCAAAAGATAATGGTGACTGGCAAGAGATATCGCTCGCGTTAGTTGATGTGGGTATTCGAACGCAAGCGGCGGCGGAAGAAAAAGACGCAGACAAGGTGTTTGATTTAGGCGGCGAATTATATCGCGTCTGTTTAAGTTGCCATCAACTCTATATTCAAGGTGAAGAGAAGGCTAACCCTCTCAAGTAGTGAGCAAGTTGCGCGGGAATTAATTTTCGATCCTATCCACGGCGCCGGTGTCGCTCTGCTTGTCCCTGCTCAATAACAATTCGTTCTTAAAGCCGTCCCTGAATTCATATGCCTTGGCATAGAACCCTGAGGTTTTCAAAACCACTGTCACATCCGCAGATGTTCTGTTTTCCCAGAACCAACCATGTATACCTGTGGTTGGTGCGGTGAAGACGCCACGACGTTGAGTGAACTTACCGATCCCATAAGTATCTGAATATCCTTGCGGTCCACTTTCCGGCTCACCGTGAAACTCTGAGGTCACTGTGTTGCTTGCCTGCCACTCAAAAAGTAGTGTGCTGCCCTGCTGCAGGTGATACTTGTACTCCACCGACCCGTAGGGTTCCAGCGTATATTCGACTTGATCACTGTTAAGTTGGCCGGTTGCGGGTGTGAATGTCGACTGTTCAGACAATCCAAAAATACCCAAAGTTTCTCCCGTGCCTAATGGGTCATAACTAAACTCCGCCGGTAGTACGATGGTAAACAGGACCACAATGGCAAGGCTGCCGGATGCAATTATTGCGCTAACTATCTTCGTTCTAGGCTTTATGTTGTTCATGCGAGTAAATAGTCCATCATGTGATACCCCATTAGTAGAAAACCACCGATCATCAATACGACATTGGCGGAGAATGCATATCGCTCAAAACTGGGTAACCGTCGCCAGTTACCCAGTACAAGGAGCATTACTGCCAAGGCAGAAAATTGACCTATTTCTACCCCTGCATTGAAGCTGATCAGATTCGTTAGTAATCCGTGCTCAGAGAGAGCGAAGCTATTAAGTTTTGTCGCTAGACCGAGCCCGTGAAATAGCCCAAAAATAAAAACAGCAACCTTTGTGTTAACACTAATCGGAATGACGGAGCGAAAACCGCCTATATTTTCAAAAGCTTTGTAGATGATTGAGAAACCTATGATGGCATCAATAACGGCTGCGTTAGCCTGTATGTCCAGCAGCACACCGATAATCAGGGTAAGACTATGGCCGAGTGTAAACAGTGTGACGTAGATCAGAATGTCGCGTGTTTGATGTAGAAAGAAAATGACGCCGACAATAAACAACAAATGATCGATGCCGGTGACCATATGCTTTGCGCCGAGATACATAAAGGGGGCGATCGCCGGACCGGCCAAGCCTTGAATGAACTGTGCATTACTGGCGGAGATATTGTGGCCGAAAGCCAGCGGTGACAGGATCAAGAGAAAACATAGCAGATAACGTAGTTTGAAAGTGAATATCACTGTCTTCGTGCCCTTGCAAGTTACGTGAGTCGCCTGTTGTTAAAACGACTGAAAAGCATCCGCTTGCCGAATGCCAAGTGCGCGTTCGTGGCAGGGCTTTGAAAAAAACACTCTGATACTAATATTTTGCTTATTCAGTCCCTGACAACCCTCAGAGCATTGCATAAATTATGCAGGTAGGCGACTCTTGAAGTTCAGTAATAAGAATGAAAAGACACGACTATGCATACTCAGGTTAAGTGTAATCGGTTTAGCGACGCGCAGATTGACCGGTGTCAGTCTAGCAATACCTACTTAAGCAGCAGGCTACGGTCAATTTACAGCGCAGGGTGTCTTGCCACATCTTTAGAGCTCGTTGGTCGGGTTAATCGAGTTGCCCGAGCAAGTCTGTTTATTTTGACGACCCTAGCTGCAACCTCGGTTGCCGCAGCACAGCAGGTCGGCTCGCAATCCAGCGACAAAGCAGCGACCTCAAGCCAAGGCGTGCCGATAAAAGTTTCAAAAGATTGGCCTAGTTATGGTTCAGATCTAGGTTCCAGTAAATATACGGCCCTTGATCAGATCACGCCAAAAAATGCCCATAAACTGCAGATCGCCTGGCGGTGGGACTCGATCGACAATGCGTTAGTAAGAAAACAGGGCGTTCTACCTTACGGCTACAAGGTAACGCCGATCGTTGTTGATGGTGTTATGTATGCGAGTACATCGCTTGGCCAAGTCGTTGCGCTTGATGCGATAACGGGCCAACAATTATGGGCCTTCGATACCGGTTCTTGGAAGCAAGGCCGGCCGACCAATTTAGGTTTCAATCATCGCGGTGTCGCTTACTGGACCGATGGAGAACAAGAACGAATACTAATGCCGACTAACGATGCCCATCTCTGGTCGATTGATGCCAAGACCGGTGAGCCAGATGTAGAGTTTGGTGATATGGGTAAGACTGATCTAACGATTGGGTTAGGTCGTGATGTAGATCGAAAAAGCTATTCGGTGATTTCAGCGCCGACGATAGTCGGCGATATCGTTGTTGTTGGTTCATCAATTTTTGATGGTCCCCAAACGAAAGAGATGGCGCCAGGACATGTCAGAGGCTTCAACGTTAAAACTGGACGACAGCAATGGATATTCCATACCATTCCGCAAAAAGGTGAAGTCGGCGTCGACAGCTGGGAAAACAATGCCTGGATGTATTCAGGTAATACCAACGTATGGACCCTAATGAGTGCTGATCCAGAATTGGGTTATGTTTACCTGCCGATCGGCACGCCCACTAACGATTGGTATGGTGGTGATAGATTAGGCGATAATTTATTTGCGGAAAGTCTTGTTTGCGTTGACGCTAAAACGGGCGAGCGCGTTTGGCATTTTCAGATGGTCCATCACGGTGTTTGGGATTACGATCTGCCGGCGGCACCGACTCTTGTTGATATCACGGTTGATGGCAAAGATATTCGCGCTGTCGCACAAATATCCAAACAAGGTTTTGTTTATGTCTTCGATCGCGTTACCGGTGAACCGGTTTGGCCAATCATTGAAACAGCTGTGCCAACCAGTGATGTGCCGGGTGAACGGACATCTCCAACCCAGCCGATTCCTAGTCTGCCTGCGCCGTTTGATTTACAAGGTATCTCGGATGAAAATCTGATTAGTTATACGCCGGAGCTTAAGGCGGCTGCTTGGGAAATTGTGAAGGAGTATAAATACGGACCGCTTTATACGCCGCCTTCTTTGCAGGGCACAATCAATCTGCCGGGTTGGGGCGGTGGCGGTAATTGGTCTGGTGCTGCCTTCGATCCAGAAACTCATATGCTTTATATACCCTCTAGAACTTTTCCTATCATTGTTCAGCTAAAAGAAGCAGATCCTGAGGAGTCCAATTTTAAATATGTTAGGAGCTATGCGCGAAACCGCATAGCTGGGCCAGAAGGTTTGCCTCTGACAAAACCACCCTATGCCCGTATAACCGCAATAGATCTCGACACGGGCGAACATGTCTGGGTTGCAGCCAACGGCGAGGGCAAAAAAATTCGCGCCAAACTCAAAGCGTTAGGGGTTAAGGATCCCGGCCCTGTCGGCAATGTAAGCGGCGGATTGGGTGGACCTTTGTTGACCAAGACGTTGTTGTTCCTTGCTGATGAAGGTGAGGAGCCTGCTGTCATGCGGGCCTATAATAAAGCCAACGGAGAGAAGCTGGCGGAGATTGAGCTGCCGTTGAAGCCCTATGGAACACCGATGAGCTATATGGTGGATGGCAAACAATACGTCAGTGTGGCGGTTGGGCAAACGCAAACCTCTGGCATCATTACTCTTGCGTTGCCAGACATTCGCTAGCGATGATTGTCATTAGAATAAAATTTTGTTTTAAAAAGGTAGAAAGAAATGATTGAAGAGAACATGAAGAAGTGGCATTTGCACCTAAAGGGACAATTGCCGGGCGGGCTTGATGAGTTAATTGATGAGGACTGTGTTTTCTACTCTCCCGTTGTTTTCACAGCACAGAAAGGTAAGGCGCTAACGAAGATGTATTTGAATGCCGCCGGCGGTACATTTAACGGTGACAAATCGAAAGACGTTGAAAAAGACGAAAGCAAGCCGCCCGCAACATTGGAGAAGATGCCGAAATCAAAGTTTAGATACAGTAAAGAAATCATGTCGGGTAATCAGGCCGTACTCGAATTTGAATCAGAGGTAGACGGCAAATACGTCAACGGCGTGGATATTCTGACCTGGAACGATGCCGGCAAAATTGTCGAATTCAAGGTCATGATCAGACCTTTGCAGGCGGTTAATGCTATGCATCAACAGATGGGTGAAATGTTAGAAAAAATGAAAGGCTAAACTCACCGATTGATGGCGACACTACAAGGGGAAGAAGGAAATGGCTAAAGACTTTCAACATATTCGCTATGAAGGTGTGACCAACGGCGTTGCCAGAATTGTATTGGCAAGACCTGACGCACGTAATGCGCAAGACAAACAAATGCTCTACGAGTTAAACGATGCATTCGATCTGGCGGCCGCGGATAACGATGCTAACGTGATCGTGCTGGCTGCCGACGGACCCCACTTTTCGTCGGGCCACGATCTTCGGGATCGTAGCTCGCTGGCGGATTTTGATACCGTCAGCAATTGGGGCGGCTTTGACCTACCCGGGGCGGAAGGCTACATGGCGCAGGAGCAGGAAATATACTTGGGCTTCTGTTGGCGCTGGCGCAACTTGCCAAAGCCGACGATCGCCGAAGTACAGGGCAAAGTAATTGCCGGCGGCCTTATGTTGATATGGGTTTGTGACATGATTATCGCCAGCGAGGACGCGAGTTTCTCCGATCCCGTTGTCGCATTCGGTGTTAATGGTGTTGAGTATTTTGCACACCCCTGGGAAGTCGGTGTGCGCAAGGCAAAGGAAATGCTCTTTACCGGTGAAGCGTTAAGCTCAGAAGAGGCGAAGTCGCTTGGCATGGTTAATCACGTCGTGCCGAATGACGAGTTGACTGACTTCACGCGAGACATGGCGGAGCATATTGCGAAACGGCCTAGCATGGGTTTGAAATTGGCGAAACAATCAGTCAATCAAATGCAGGATGCACAGGGTATATGGACAGCCCTGCAATCTGCGATGTCCTTGCAACAGTTAGGTCATTCTAATAATCAGCAGGTGCATGGCATGTTGATTGATCCTGCCGGAGCAGAAATCATTCGCGCTCAAGCAAAGAAGAAGGACTAGTTTTGATTGGTGGGCTTGCTGGTGACGCTGCTATTTGAGCCATTTTCATCGGCGCTATGACTAGCAGTATTCTAAGTGTCACCTTTAGAATTATCCTCTTCGGTTCGATAGTCGCCGAACTTACCGTCTCTTTTTGTTAAGGCGTCGGTAAGTCCAGCGGCGAGTTCTTTGAAATGCGCCTGCGTTGATTTTGTATGAAAGGCTAATGCCTGAATTTCTGTTCCTGTTCGAATAGCCGCTCGTATCCCCATCGCATCCATCTGTCTATGAACCGCACGTTTGTTAATCTGCTGTAGGTCTGGCGGCACCTTGGCAACCCGTTCTGCAACCTCTAAGACAGCGGACTCGAGCTCGGCTTCTGGGTAGGCGCGATTGGCAAAGCCATACTCTGCGGCTTCTATGCCAGATATCGCCGTACCCGTTAACATCATTTCCATCGCGTTTCGCATGCCCAATAACCAGGGAAAGAATTGATTGTCCGGTGGACTCATCGAGCGAACAACCGGATAGCCGATTTGTGCATCTTCGGCGACGTAGACAAGATCACAGGATGTTGCAAGCTCGGTGCCGCCGGCGAGGCAGTAACCATGCACTTGAGCAATCACAGGTTTGCCAAGATCCCAAACGCGTAAAAATCCATCAACCACGTGGCGTGACCAGTTGCCATCACCGCCCGCAGTATGAAAAGGCTGGTCCTCTGAATTGTTCGACTTCAGGTCATAGCCGGCACAAAAAGCCTTACCCGCGCCACGAATAATGGTGACGCGTACATCTGGATTACGATCATTTTCTTCAAGGGTTGCGTATAATTCGCCGCGCAGCCCGTTGTTAAGTGCATTGCGGTTTTCTGGTCGATTCAATGTGATTCGGCTAACATTTTCTCTCGGTCGATCAACGATTATGAACTGATGTTGTGGCGTCGACATGTGCTGCTTTCCTAGTTTGAGTTGCTGGAACGCTCAGAGAGCTCCTGTAAATTCTTGCTATGTTTTTCTCTATCGATTTTGTAGGTCGAGACGATAACTAAACCCAAGAAGTAGAGGCCGCAGTAAAGTGGTAAGAAGAAACTGGCTAAATCAAAGCGAATCTGGTCGGTCACCATATCTAAGCTCGTCACACCATCGAGTCCAACGATTGAGATAGTGGTACCGGCGCCAATGATGCCGCCTGCGGAAATGGCCTTGCCGGCGAAACCTCTCGCGGCGTAAAACAATCCTTCTGAACGACGGTTGGTCGAAACTTCACTTTCTTCAACAACATCCGCCATCATAGAGTCCATTAGGACCCCGCCGATAATACTGCAGACAACCTCAATGACAATAAAACCGGTATAGATATACAGGCCCGCCCAACTGCCAAGCTCAGGCCAGTATCCGTTCAGCAGGAGGATATAGGGAATAGGGTACAGTGATACGTTGATTAAAATGGCGATAATCGCCGCCTGTTTTTTTCCAAACAAACGACCAAAGTGTGGCGCAGCCCAGTAAGCGATTAAAGGCGATATAAATACACCTAAACCGGTCACAGCGATTTGTGAGCCAGAGAAGCCGAAAAAATAGGTGGTGTTGTAAAGGTATAGTGCCATGCCTAGACCAGAGGCAATGCCGACAGTTAGACCGTAGAGAAATAGCGCCGCAAAGTTTCGATTCTTGATTGACGCAAAAATTTGTCGTAGCTCATGGCCGATTTCCTTTAATCGAAAAGGTTCTTCAGGCTGCGGCATGGCTGCGGCGACTTTCTGAGTGCCCCCTGCTGAAATCAAAATCACCAATGCAATGATGATCGCGCCGACGGTGCCATAGATCGAGTAACCCTGCTGTACAGCAACACCATATGCACCGACCCAGAAAGCGAAATTGATCGTGTGCAAGCCATTGCCACCATACCAACCGAACGCATAGCGAAGCGCCAACCATTTGTTTCGGCGATCGTAATCTGATTCTAGATCGGGTAATAAGGCTGTGCTGGGCACTTCAAACAAGGTGGTGCCGGTTCTTATTAAGATAGCGAGAACCAGAATATAGCCAAATGAATTATCGTCGTTGAGTTCAATAAAGGGATTGAATAGTCCATAGAAGGTAATGGGTAACAAGAAGAATGCGGCATACATAAAGGGGTGTCTGCGCCCAAGCCTCGATTGGGTTTTATCAGACCAATGTCCCAGCAACAGATCAGACAGCGCATCCCAGAGCATCGCGATGGCAAGTGCAATGGATGCTAGGTAGCCTGGAACTCCCAGTACTTGATTGGCATAAATCAGTAGTAAGTAGCTGAAGGCGTTGTTCTTGATACCATAAGCCATTGATGCTGAGCCGTAGAACCAAAAAATTGGCTGCTTCTCGAGTCGTTGATTTTGATCGACGGCGGACTGAATGATGTTGATTTTATGCGCTCCCGCAAGCGTTGTTGTCGTTATAAATATCAGAATGCGTGGTGAATAGCCAACCATTACAAGGGCACCAGGAAGCCAGATATCTGGCCTGTTTTATCCTGCCAACGGGTCTGATTTGAGGGCCGTGAAAGTCGCGCTCAAAAAAGATACCATCAAGCTATGAGTCCGTTAACTGAAAAATCGTGGCAGCAGACGAAGAGTGAAAATACCCGTCATAAAATTCTGGATGCTGAAATTCAAGGCTTCTTTGAAAGAGGCTATGCTGCAACCACGACCGACAACATTGTTAGTCAGGCAGGTGTTTCCCAGGGGGCGATGCTGCATCACTTCCCGTCGCGGCGTGAGCTCATTCAGACTGCTGTGAGGCATCTCGGTAGACGTCGCATAGAACTGTTTGATGAGACCAAAAGCCAAATAAACGAAGGTACGCAACACTCACCTGTTGTTGAGGGTATCGATGCCCATTGGGAGCAATTACAAAGCCCACTGTTTATTGTCTTTCACGAACTACAGGTTGCATGTCGAACCGATGCGGTCCTGCAAGATGTGATGGCACCCGCGATGTCAGAGTTCGAAGCATCTTGGCAGAACATGCTTACAAGAGCATTTCCCGACTTAGCTCTGTCTGAAGCCTTTGAAACGGCTACATTACTGACCTCTTTTTTACTCGAGGGTATGGCTGTTAGTCGCACACTTCCTGCTTCTTCGCGGCTGAAGATGGTCGGTTGGCGAAAGCAGGAGTTACGCCGGATGTTCAAAGACGTTGAGGCGACAGATCGTCATAGTGCAAGGTTGACTGCGAAGGGCTTTGCGATTGAAAAAAAACCTTACCGCAAAGGCTTAGTGCCGACCGCTAAATAATCATGAACACAGGATGGTAATAAATGGAGTACGGGGTTGTTCTTCCGCATAACGAAATAGGGCGTGATCCAGGCGCAATGAAAGCGTTTGTGCAGGGCGCAGAAGCATTGGGTGCAAAGCAGTTGTTAATCTACGATCACGTACTGGGAGCCGATAGAAGTCGACAGGGCGGCTTTAAGGGGCCCTATGACAAAGATGTTGCATTTCATGAGCCTTTGACGACGTTTGCCTTCATAGCAGGGGTTACTGAAACGATAGAGTTGGTCACAACAATTCTGATTTTGCCGCAGCGACAAACCGCTTTGGTCGCTAAACAGGTCGCTGAGATTGCCATGCTTTCAAACAATCGTTTCAGACTCGGTATCGGCACAGGCTGGAACAAGGTGGAGTATGAATCTCTGAATGTACCCTTCGAACGAAGAGGTGCTAGACAAGCAGAACAGGTCGAATTGCTAAGAGCGCTCTGGCAAGAAGATTCACTCGACTATACGGGTAAGTTTCATCGGGTTGATATGGCGAGCATTAATCCAAGACCGGATCAACATATTCCAATATGGTTCGGCGGCGCTGCGCCAGCAGCGTTAAAGCGTTGTGCTAGATTGGGCGACGGTTGGATTCCACTCATGGGCGCTAACGATGCTGCAAAAGCAGCTGTTGCATTGTTGAAATCAGAGCGAGCCGCAGCGGGTAAGTCCTGGGACGGGTTCGACATACTTGCTCAGGCGCAATACGCCGGAGGTACGCCTGAACGTTGGTTGTCACATTCATCAAAATGGCAGGAAATTGGTGCAACGAAGATCGCGGTTGCTACGCACAATGCGGGTGATACCGATGTTGATGGGCATTTAAAACGAATCGAAGAGTATTTTTCTATTGTGAGAGGATAGTTGTCGACTTGTCGATAACATGCTCTTTTGTCTGCGTGTTGGCCCGAGCATTCGGGTGCGCATGTTTGCATTATTTGGGAGCGATTGACGATGGAGCTAACAACAAAATCAAGCCATGTTTCGGTTGAACAATTGGCTTCAAAGCTGGTGTTGGGTTACCAAGCCTGCGGATTGCCGATACCCGATGACGTTGTTGAAAGTCATCGGACGGCATTTGTTGCCCTACTTGAGACAGGTACCTGGTTTACCGCGCAAAAACGACAAGTTATTCTGCAAGAGATAAGGCGGGCGCAGAGCTGCAAGCTATGCTTGCAGCGCCGTGAAGCTGCATCGCCAAACTGGGTCCGAGGCGAGCATGACACGGCAACCGAACTGCCGCAGCATTTGATCGAAATTATCCATCGTATTGCGACGGACTCGGGCCGGTTAACCCACAAGTGGTTCAAGGCAGTGACTGAGACCGCAAATGCGCAGGAGTACATTGAAATCACCGGTATGCTGGCGATTTTAGTCATCCTCGACAGTTACGCTCGGGGTCTCGGTATGACGCCGATTGAGATTGATAGGCTCCGGTTCCCTACTGATACAGCGGAACCGACGCGAGAAACAAACGCAGCGGTGGTTGACGAAGGTGCGTGGGTTCCGTTGATGGCGGTTCCAAAATCAGAGGCTCAAGTAACATCTGGTCTACCGGAAGTGCCAAATATTGTCCGAGCCATGGGTATTGTGCCGCTTGCGGTCGCACAGTTTTTCCAAATTATGCGTAGTCACTATGGTCTGCAGCATATGAACTCCGAGCTCAGTCGACCGCAAATCGAGCTGATTGCTGCGCGAGTTTCATCCTACAACGACTGCTTTTACTGAACCTCTTCACATACCATGCTACTTCGTGAAAGTGGCGAGCAACAAAAGCTGAATTTGGCGCTTGATTCGATTACAGCAGAGGCGGCAAATCTTGGTGTAGAAAATGAAGCTGTCTTGTTAAAGATTGCCGAGGCGGTGTTTAAGTCTAACCCGGAAGAAATGGCGCGTTGCCGCGACGAGGCGATTACAATTATTGGCGTCCGTGCGACCGTCGATGCGATTGGTGTCGCCGCAGCGTTCAATGGGATTACCAAGATAGCGAATGCAACGGGTTTACCCCTGGATGAATCAACCGCATTAAGTACACGGGCGCTGCGAAGCGATACAGGTATTGATCGTTTCTCAGAAATTTGGAAATCAAGTCAATACGATTAGCGTTGAGTTCCGGTAGATCCGCCGATGCTTCAAACGGATCGCTCGCGTTGAGCAGAGGTGTTGGTCGTATGACGCAGATGCAAGTCTGCGCGCAAACAAGTTATACAGTGAGCGGAGTTGTGAAGCTCTCGCCAAGCTAGGATAATGAATAGCAGTGAGCAAAGGATGTGGGTTTTGGTGAGACGGATAGCAGTAGTGGTCGATTCCTGGGATTTCCCATTTAACGGCACTGTCGTATCAAGTCGACGATTTGTGGAAGCATTAAGCAATGATTTCGACGTCACAATTCTAGGCACAGCGGCAGGCCTAGAAAATCCTGATCGGCGTATGGTGCATTTTAAACCGCTTCGGTTCCCAGGTTTGAGTGGTATCTTTGATCGTATGAAAGTGCCTTTGGCTGTTCCAGATAAAGCTTTGTTGCTCGAAACCTTGTCAGAAAATGATTTGCTGCACATACAGTTTCCGTTCTTTCTTGGCTGGTCTGCTTTGGGTGTGGCAAAGCGTCTTGGCTTACCGGTTATTTGTTCTTTCCATGTACAGCCCGAGAACATGTTGCTTAATTTGGGTATTCGCTCAAGTTTCCTCGCCAAGATACTCTACAAATTTTTTATTGCAGCTTTTTATAACCGGGTTGACCTCGTTGTAGCACCTTCTGAATTTGCTAAGCAGGCGCTCGTGAGTAACGGATTAACGTCGCCCGTTTTGGTGTTGTCCAATGGTGTGCCAAAACGCTTTTTGGAGATTCCTGAAAAAGCCAAGGCGAGCCACCAGCAAAATTTCAAAGTACTTTCGGTTGGGCGCTTTGCCAAGGAAAAATGCCAAGCAACCATTCTTCAGGGGATCGCAAGAAGCCGATACAGATCGCAAATTGAATTGACTATGATTGGCACGGGTCCGCTGGAAACGCAGATGCGTGAGCTCGCGAGTTCACTTGATCTTAATGTGGTCATAGGTTCCGTTTCTGACGACGAACTAATTCAGCATTACGCTGACGCTGATTTGTTTTTGCATGCAGGTGAGATCGAACTGGAAGGCATGTCTGTGATCGAGGCCATGGCGGCAGCAAAAGCGATCGTAGTGAGTGATTCGAAAGACAGCGCGACAGGCACGTTTGTCACTGATGTTAACGCGAGATTTCAGCATGGTAATGCCGACGATCTAGCAAACAAGATTGATTATTGGTTTGACAATGCCGATGAGCGTTACGGGGCTGCAAAAGCAAACCGTCGTCAGGCGGAACATCTTACCCATGAAAATTCAGTCGCATTGCTTCAATCGAACTACGATTCAATGTGTTTACAACCGCAGGTCAGCACAGAGTTGCTAAATGAACAATAGCTTGCTTAGTCGCTTGCTGATTCGTTGGGTTCGATTTGTTGAAGCCCATTCGAATATCACATTAATGTCGCTCGTTGCGCTGACTTTTGCAGCTGGGACTATCGCTTTATTTTTTGGTGCGATCAACTCAGACTTGAGTAAGTTGGTTAAACCTTCCGATGACCTGCAATGGCATCAAGATAACGAAAACTACAAACAAGCCTTCCCTCTTCTGCAACAGACCGCCGTTGTCGTGGTCTCTGGTGCCGATGCGAAGCATGTTGAAACCGTGGCCAGATCAATTGAGTCAAAACTTTTGCGAGAGCCGATTTTTAGCGATGTGTTCGCGCCGGCGATTGATGATTATATCAGCAGGCACGTGCTTTATTTTCCGTCGACGCCTGACTTACAACGTTGGGCCGAGGGTGCAAGGTATAACTATGGCAGTCTGTTGCGATTAGCGGACGCGGCTGGTTTGGGCAATGCGGTATTTACTTTTGCTGACCAAGCATCAAGTCTTCGCGGCGGCCCCTTGCCGCTGCCCTTGGCAACCTTGGCTGATGGATTCTCCGGTGAGATTGATGATCACGAAATAACGCTCGATGCTTTTTATCGACTTGTCGACCCCGAGGCGGAAAAGCACTACCAGTTGATAGTCGTCAAAGGTTTACAACAACACGATAAAGGATTGCCGAACAAGCAAATCGTTAAGACGCTAAAGAAAACCACCGCATCTGAGCCATTTGTAGACGGTGTTAGTGTGCGCCACACCGGCGAATTGGTGCTTGCTGATGAAGAGCTGACAGCTGCGATGACAGGAATCGGTTACGCAGGTACAGTATCGCTTATTTTACTGGCGATCATACTTGGCTTTGGGGTCAGATCCATTGCGGTGATTGCCGCCATCTTTGGCCTATTGTTGCTAGGGGTGATACTGACAACAGGCTTCGCGACTGTTGCAGTGGGTAGTTACAACGCCCTTTCTCTTATATTTGTTGTCATGTTCTTTGGTTTGGGTGTCGACTTCGCAGTGCACTTTGTTTTGCGCATGAGGGAAGCGGCGCAGCTATTGAAGAACAATGCTTCGCAGGCCTTGCTGAACACTTACGAAAAGGCGCCTCATAAAGATTCCGCTAAAGTGCCGAGCGAGGATACGCAAACTGCTGCGCAGATCGCTATAGCGGATATTGGTCCGGCGTTACTGTTGTGTACCTTAACGTCGATGATTGCGTTTCTTTCATTTGCGCCGACAGCCTATCGAGGTCTTGCAGAACTTGGCATCATTTCCGCTGGCGGCATGGCGATAGCCTGCATCTTGACGCTGACGCTTTTGCCCGCGCTCGGTAGAATGCTTACCCGTGAGCAGTCTGTTCGGGCAGCGCGAATACCAAACGATATACAGACGCAGCAGACTGACAACAGTCTGCATACTCGCGGCTTTAATCCTTTTTCCGCAACAAACCCCAAAATAGTGTTGGCGGTAACCTGTGTCGCGACACTAGTCGCATTGTACTTCGCCCAAAACATTCGCTTTGATTACAGTGTCTTAGCAATGCGAGACACAAACACTGAAGGTATGGCAACGTTGATTGATCTGCAGAAAAATCATCAGGTAACTGATTATAGTATTTCTGTTCTCGCTGACGATCAGACCATTGCGGCTGAATTAAAAATTGAGCTGCAGAAACTTGACGAGGTTGGCGACGTCGATACGCCGCTGGATTTTGTGCCGACCGATCAGGCCGCGAAACAAGAAATTCTGCGAGAATTATATGTCTTGTACAGCACCTTAGAAGAAGTCCTGGCGGAACAGGATAGTCAGATAGTGTTAGGCGAAGCGATGCTATATTTGGATGAGGTCGTTCAGAGCACTGTGCCGGCGTTAGCATCTGACGAACGAGCTTTGTTACGTCATATGCAGAAACTCAGCGTCTATCTTGAGCACGTCGATAAATTAGAAACGCGTAACAATGAATTGCAATTAAGACTTAAAGCCGAGCTTGATCGGTTGATGTCCATGCTTGTTGCTGAGCCGATAACCCTGCAAGCATTGCCTGAAATGTTGCGGGTGAGGATGATTAGCAACCAAGGTCAATATTTAATGACGGTGCATCCGGCTGAGCCGTTATTAACCCGGCAGCAAACCCAGCAGTTTATCGAGGCTGTACAAAAGGTTGCGCCGAATGTCGCCGGCCGCTCGGTGGTCGAATGGGGGGTTGGCGATGTTGTGGTTGAGTCATTTATTCAGGCCGGTACGATCGCGTTGTTACTCATCTTTGTTTTGCTGGTAACTTACTTTCGCAATCTGCATCTTCCAATCATGGTGCTTATCCCAATTGTATTGTCTGTCGTGTTTACGTTTGCCATCTGCGAGATCGCCGGTGTCAGCCTCAACATGGCGAACATCCTTGTTGTACCGCTGATTATTGGTTTGGGGGTTGATACGGGCATTCATGTCGTGCATCGCTACACACATTCGAACTCCGTTGCGGACGCATACGCATCGAGTACTTCGCGGGCTGTTGTGATAAGTGCATTAACAACGATTGGTACATTCGTGTCACTGTCTTTTAGTCCACACAAGGGTGCGGCATCCGTCGGGCTGTTGTTAACCATTTCGATCTCGGCGCTAGTGGTCATGACCTTTACTGTCTTGCCAGCACTCATGCGAGTGTGGGATATTCGTGCCTCGAATGCGCTGCAGCGCGGATAGGTAAACGGTAATCACGTCATATTTGCTATTGTCTCTTTAAAAGAGCGCTTGGAGCTAAGCAACTTGAGTGTCGAGCGTCCGCCAGCGAAGTCATCATGCTACGTAAACTACTCATTGGAAGAATAAATAATGAAAACATCAATCTCGATAGGCAGTGCTTACTACAACGGAGAGGACTGGGACGATCTAGTTGATTACACCGTCAAAGCAGAAAAGCTGGGCGTTGATCAGGTTTGGTCAGCAGAAGCTTGGGGCATGGATGCGATCGTACCGTTGGCCTTTATCGCAGCGAAGACAGAAAAAATTAAGCTAGGCACCGGCATTTTACAGATATCCGCGCGAGTGCCATCAATGATAGCGATGACATCTCAGAGCCTTGCGACTGTTTCTAATGATCGTTTTATTCTTGGGCTAGGGGTCAGCGGCCCTCAGGTTGTAGAAGGTCTGCACGGCGCGAGTTTTGCCAATCCCCTTGGCAGACTCAAAGAATGCATGGAGATTGTTCGCATGGGACTTAACGGTGAGCGATTACAATATGACGGTAAGCACTATCTTTTACCGAGACCCGGCGGGGAAGGTAAGCCGATCCGTTTGTCTCAACCACCGAGACCCAACTTACCGATTTATCTTGCCACCCTTGGACCAAAATCTTTAGAGCTGACCGGTGAGCAGGCAAATGGATGGTTAGGCACTTCATTTATCCCTGAGCATGCCGACGTGTTTTTCGATCCCATGAGCAAGGGCGCGGCGAAGGCGGGTCGTTCTATGAGTGATATTGATGTCCAGGTGGGGGCCAGTTTTGAGATCGGCGAAAATGTTGAGCAGCTTATCGAAGACAGAAAGCCCGGTCTCGCCTTCACTCTGGGCGGCATGGGTTCCGCAAAAACTAATTTTTACAATGATGCCTTTAGCCGAGCAGGTTATGCAGATGCGGCGGAAGAGGTGCAACGGTTGTGGATTGAAGGCAAGAAGCCCGAAGCGATTAAGCGCGTACCCGATGAAATGGTTTTGAAGACATCGCTAATTGGTACAGAAGAAATGATTAGGGAACGTTTGCGTGCCTATCGAGATGCCGGCGTTAATACGATTCGTTTGGGTACCGGCGGTAAGACTTGGAAAGAGCGTCTCGATGCACTCGACCAGAGTCTTGATTTGTTTCATCGTGAAACGTCCGAGTGGACATCTTAAGGGGTTCAATGCCAATTTGTCAGTGTTTGACCTTCAGACAGTGACATGAAATGATGCGGTAAGCAGCTACCAACCGCTAATCGCACTAAATCGAGACGAGATTCGAATGTAGTGTCCGTAAAATGAGAAGCGCATCGGCAAGAAGGATGCGCGGCTTCTCAGCCTCGCTTGTTTTCAAAGCATTTAACAAAAGACCTTAAAACACAGTTCTATAAAAAGCGCTGTAGAGTTCGAGCAATCAATCTTATTGCTCTGACACTGTCGTTCCTGCGGCTAAACCGCTAAGGTTGATTAGGCCTTCAGGGCCTTAAAAGAGTAACAATTTGAAAACAGCGATAGAGCAGCTATCGAACAACAATAAACCAATAAACCAATAAAACAGATCAAGTCAGAGCCTCAATTACGCTTTATGTATGCGCTACTCAACATGTTAAAAATCCAAGCCTTCGTTTTGTCTGCAGCGGTCAAATTGATGTTGCGAGCACTGTTGCCGCTTTTGTTTTGCTTTATGGCGATTGCCAAGCCGGCTACTGAAATTGAAACCGAAATTGACCAAATGCTGATGCGACACGATGTGCGATTGGCGGTTGATCATCCTCAATTGATCGACGAGCAGTCCCTGCGTGAGCTGGTTGAATTGACGCAAATTCCGGCGCCACCGTTCGGCGAACAAGCGAGGGGTGTTCGTTTCGCAGAAATGCTTAGGCAAGCCGGTCTTCAGGATGTGCGCATTGATAAGGTTGGCAATGTGCTGGGTCGAAGACCAGGTCGTGGCGAGTCGCGAGTGGTAGCTTTGAGTGCGCACCTCGATACGGTGTTTCCAATTGACACTGATCTGACCGTTAAGTATTCAGACGACAAGATGTACGCGCCGGGTATTGGTGACAACTCCCGAGGTCTGGTTAGTTTGTTGTCTGTATTGCATGCACTGCAGGTAGCGAAAATTGAAACGCAAGCAGATCTGTTATTCATTGGTAATGTGGGTGAAGAAGGGTTGGGCGATTTACGGGGTGTTAAGTATTTGTTTCGCGATGGCGCAGATCCCATTGACGCGCTCATTGCGATTGATGGAGGTTCAAGCCAGAGGATTGTATACGGTGGTGTTGGATCGCATCGATATAGAATCGTCATCACGGGTCCTGGCGGACACTCCTGGGGAGCATTTGGCATGGCGAATCCTCATCACGCGATGGGTCGTGGTATTGCACGATTTGTTGGCAAAGCACCGACCATTACCTCAAAGGGTGAGAAAACAAGTTTTAACATCGGGCGGATGGGCGGCGGTACATCGGTAAATTCGATCCCCTTTGAATCCTGGGCTGAAGTGGATCTGCGTTCCGGCAGCCAGAAAAAGCTTGATGAAATTGACGCGCTGCTCAAGGTGAGTTTTACCAAAGCGATCGCGCAAGAGAACGCCGCTAGGACAACCGGTCAACGACTTCAAATTGACTTTGTTAAAGTGGGTAAGCGTCCAGCCGCTGCAGGCAACCCGGATGTGTCGCTCGTAAAAAATGCAGTTGCTGTGACGCGGCACTTTGGCTTTAACCCGAGCCTGGAAATATCGTCGACGGATGCGAATCTGCCAATCTCTCTGGGGATTCCAGCCATTACCGTCAGCCGTGGCGGTCGAAGTGGCAATGCACACTCGCCCGACGAATGGTGGCAGAATGACAAAAGCTACGTAGCGGTTCAAATCACGCTAATGACCCTATTGCTTGAAGCTGGGTTAGTGGACGAACGTGCTGTTGAGAACCTTGCAGAGCCGTAATAGATAAAATACTTGTGCGATGTTTTTTTGCGGTACTAATGCTTTTCGCAGATCTTCATGACAATCCACGACAACTCTTTACAATACCCCGTAATGATTAAATCTATCCTCCTGCGAAAAAGCGAAGCGCACAAGACCATCGATATCAACGGTGGTGCGCAAGGCGTCGTAGGCGCGCATAACTCGGGCGAATGGCTTTTGTTTACCAACCCGGTGGACGTAGTCGCAACGTCAGACGCAGCGAAGGTTGTCGATCGGCTTAATGATGTAGAAGCTCGAGTAGATCAGTCCAAACTCTTTGCTGCCGGTTTTATAAGTTATGAAGCCAGTCCCGCGTTCGACTCTGCGCTGACAGCGGTGAAACAAACTGAGCTACCTCTATTCTGCTTCGGCTTGTTCGAGAGCGTGCAAGTGCTGGATGAGCCACCGGTGACTCAAGCTGATTTTGAGACCAGCAATTGGCATCAGTCCATCTCTCCCGAGCGTTATCTAGAGCAGTTAGCAAAAATCAAGAAACATATTCGTGCTGGTGATACCTATCAGGTTAACTACACCTTTCAGCGTAGCGCCGATTATGTTGGCGATCCGAGGGCCTTGTTTCATCGATTTGCAAAAGATGCGCCTTATGCGGCTTATGTCGAATTAGAAGACTATGCAATTTGCAGCGCCTCACCAGAGTTGTTTTTTAGCAAAACCCGTTCGAAAATCACAACCAAGCCAATGAAAGGCACTGCGCGCAGGGGTTTAATTCAAGCCGAGGACGAACAGCGACAAAACGAATTAGCGTCCTCCGAAAAAGATCGTGCTGAAAACATCATGATTGTTGACATGATTCGTAATGATTTGGGTCGGGTGGCAGATACGGGTTCGGTCAAAGTAACAAAGCCATTGCAGTTAGAAAAGTATCCGACGTTATGGCAGATGACATCCACAGTAACAGCAAAGACAACCTCAAGCTGTGCGAATATCATTTCAGCTCTGTTTCCCTGTGCGTCGATTACCGGTGCGCCAAAAATTGAAACGATGAAAATTATCGACGAACTTGAAACCCAGGCAAGGGGGCTTTATACCGGCAGTATTGGTTATATCGCGCCCGGTGGTTTAGCCCAATTCAGTGTTGCCATTCGTACTGCTGTGATGCATTTAGACAGCAAACGGCTTAACTATGGTGTTGGTAGTGGAATCGTTTGGGATTCAGACCCTCAGTCCGAGTACGAAGAATGTTTACTAAAATCAAAGGCTATTGATAACGTAACAGAGACGCAGACGTTTCAACTATTAGAAACCCTGCGCTGGCAAAAGGGCCAGAATTATTTTTTGTTAGAGCAACATTTGGCGCGGCTGCTGGGTAGTGCAACGTACTTCGACTTTAACGTGGATGAGACCGAGATCAATAACTCTTTACGACGGTTGTCGAACACCCTAGAAAATCAGCCCTTTAGCAGTCAGCGAGTTCGTTTGACCGTCGATAAGCTTGGATGTATTGGTGTTGAAGCAACGCCGCTGCAACCCTCTGCGTCGGATAATGTGCCAAAAATCGTTAGGCTAGGTCACTCACCGATCAATTCATCGGATCCCTTTTACTACCATAAGACAACGCAACGGCAAATGTATGAGGTGCAAAGGCGTCAACATACAGATTGTTTCGATGTTCTGTTGTGGAATGAAAAAAACGAAGTCACTGAGTTCACCATTGCTAATTTTGTGCTTGAAACAGATGGTAGATTTTTCACGCCGCCGGTATCTTGTGGTTTGCTAAACGGCACTTACAGGCAATATTTGATTGATCAAGGTGAGTTGCAAGAGCGAGTCATCTACACAGACGAGTTAACTCGGACATCCAAAATTTTTCTTATTAATTCCGTGCGAAAGTGGGTGCCTGTTTCACTTGTATGATGTGCATGTTTATCGCGTTTAGACAAAAATTCTTTGCGATCATAACAACGAAGAAAATAAAGATTTGAGGCGATCTTAAAAAATGCTGCTAGATCTCAAGCAGGCATAACAGATGAGTAGGAATAAAAGATGAATAACCCAGATGTGGTAATTGTCGGCGCTGGCATTGGTGGTGGCGCACTCGCAACCGTGTTGGCAAGAGCTGGCCTATCCGTTGTCATGTTAGAAAAAAGCTTGCAACATAAAGATGTTGTGCGCGGCGAATGGATTGCGCCTTGGGGGGTTGCTGAAACAGTAGAGCTGGGCTTGTACGATGAATATATGGCAAGCGGGGCACATCGTCCGCTTTATCATATTGACTACAATGAATTAGACTCCCGTGAAACCTCCGAAGCTAAAAAACTGGATCTCGCCAGTGTGGCGCCTGAATTACCTTTGTGTCTCGGCCACCCAACAATGTGTAACCAACTCAACGCCTCTGCGGTTAATGCCGGTGCAAGTTTATTGCGCGGTGTGTCTCGCATAGCGGTTATACCGGGAACGCCGCCAACCGTGACCTATTCCCATGAAGGCCAACAACAAACCTTGCAACCAAGATTGGTGGTCGGCGCTGATGGTCGAAATGGCATGGTGGCGAAGCAAATAGGCAAGGTGCTGATGCAAGACCCAGAGCATCATTTATTCTCAGGCATGTTAGTCGAAGGTGCCGATGCCTGGCCAGAAGACCTACAAGTGATTGGTTATGAAGACGATGTTAACTTTCTGGCTTTTCCACAGGGCGGCGGCAGGGTGCGTATTTACATCGGATGGCCTAGTGAGCAACGCAGCCGGTTAGCCGGACCAGACGGTCCAAAACGATTTTTAGAGGCGTGGAATGTTGACTGTGTGCCTTATGCCGATGCAATTGTTAACGCCACGCCGATTAGTCGCTGCATAGCCTATCCAAATTTCGACGCTTGGGTAGACAGCCCTGTCGCCGAGGGTGTTGTCTTGATTGGAGATGCTGCAGGTCGCAATGATCCGATACTGGGCCAAGGTCAATCCGTCACCCATCGAGACGTGCGCCTTGTCCGAAATGCTCTTCTTGATAACAAACAATGGCATTCAGGTATCTTTGACGAATATGTGGTCGAACGGATGGAACGTATGTCACGACTAAGAACAATCGCTCGGTTAACTTCACTAAAAGACAGCGGTTTTGATGTTAAGGGTCGAGTTATGCGTGAGGCGATGCATAAACGTATCGAAGATAATCCTGACTTTGCTGTGCCATTCGCCGGTGCGTTTGTTGGTCCTGAGGTTTTACCTGCCGAGGTTTATTCAGCCGCATTTACCGAGCAAATTGCAGGCCAGCCGATTTGGAGTTGAGTGCTGTAGGTGCAGCGTAGCTTAGTCGTTTGACTATTTTCTAAGCAGTGGCGCCATTGGTGGGAAACAGAGTTGAGCTTGCCTTATTTTCATGTGTGGTTAACACTGATAGGCTCATTACCTCAGAGCATTTCTAATGTCCGACTTACAGCACTTTGATGTTGCCGACGATAAAGAGAAGGTTTACGCCGCAATTCAAAAAGACGGCGCTTGTGTTGTTGATAATTTCATCAGCGAAGAATTTTGTGACGAGTTAATGACAGACTTTGGTCGTTCCCTAGAGCGAATGGATTGGGGCAACAGCGAGCAAGGGGATACGGGGGATTTGTATTCCGAAGACGGATTTTACGGATACCAAACCAAGCGACTACATGGACTATTCAGTAAATCAGATGCGATGGTTAATGTTTTGCTCAATCCATACCTGCTGAACTTGGCCGATCGTTTTCTATTGAGGGATAAACGTGCCCGTGAGATTCGGCTAAGCAATGCCGAGTGCATGGTGCTCAATGGCGGCCAAACCAACCAATCGTTTCATACCGATGCAGCATCTTGGTATCGCGTTCAGCAAGAAGAGAGACGTAATCACCCGGGTACCGAGGTTTTGGTTAGT
>JAQXDL010000032.1 GCA_029251375.1 Pseudomonadales bacterium
GATTCGTGCGTTACGTACCGGTGGTTGTATGGCACGGCCGAACAGGAGGTTCTGCATTGGCACGTCAGCGGTATAAACGGCGCCGCCGGTCACCAGCGCGCGAATATCTAAGGGTGTCACGTCGTGGCCAACTTGTTTTTTGTCGCGGCTTGCGTCGAACGTGTAAAGATTTGGTGCCGGTTTGCTGTCGTCGAACTCAACCATGAGGTTCGTCTGATCAACCAGATCTGCGTATTTCAATTTTCGGCCATCGGTTGTTTGGAAACCGCCCGCATCATCAAGGATATCTGAGCCGGGTATGCCAAGCTTAATCGCTGCGCGTGCCCGCATGCTTTCGCGTAAGGTGGCCGCGGCAATGGCGGTTGGCCGTGAAAAAGCGGTTAACGACATGCTGCCTGCCGTCACAGCGATGGGTGGTACATCGCTGGTGCTGGGGGTAACACCCTGAATATCCTGCACCTTTAGATTGAGTTCTTCGGCGACAATTTGCGCCAAGCCGGTGTTCGCGTTCTGACCCATGTCCATGCGCGCGAAAAACATACGGCATACGCCATCGGATCGAATTTGCAACCAGGCCGCACCGGATTCTGCATCGGGGAAGATAATGGTCGGTGCGACAGAGATTGCTTTGTTACGCAGGGTGTACAGCACAGTTGCACCGCCGGCGACCCAGCCGGTTGCGATGAGAAATTTACGACGGGAAAGGCCAGCCATTAGTTTGCCTCCCGCATGACGATCGCCGCGTTCTTAATCGACTTCCGAATACGGTCGTAGGTACCGCAACGACACAGGTTTCCATTCATCGCCTGGTCTATATCCGCATCGTCAGGGTTCGGTGTCGTCTCTAGTAATGCGAGTGCTTGCATGATCTGCCCTGATTGGCAGTAGCCGCATTGCGGTACGCTCTCGTCAATCCAGGCCTGCTGCAGCGGATGTAGCGTGCCGTCTTCAGCGGCGAGGCCTTCGATGGTCAAAATGTTTTTGTTAGCAGCATCCTTCACCGACATTAAACAACTGGTGACGGGGCTACCCTCGACATGTACCAAACACGCGCCGCATTGGCCGATGCCACAACTGAAGCGGGTACCTGATAAACCCAAATGATCTCGTAAGACTGTAAGCAGGGTTTCATCTTGCCAATCTGTCGCAACCTGGCGCTCGACGCCGTTAATGTTCAGCTTCATTATTGTTATTCCTCGCAAACGACCGAAGATTCTATACGAGACGGTTCGTCTTGCCAAGAACGAAAATCGAATCAAGTTTTGAGGAAAAATTGGGTGACTATGATGGTTTACCGAGCGAGGAATGAAGCGATAAGATGATGAATCGATGCCAAACGATTATTGTTCGTTGTCGGTGAGCCCTGTGAGTTTGGTTATTCTTTCGTCATCGGCGCCTAGATACTCAATGATGGTTGCGGTGACTAACGGTACTTGTAAGGTGCCGGCTGATTGCATCTCCTCTAAGTCGGCCCAATCTTTGGTGCGATTAAAGAACACCTTTAACACAGCGATATCTTGGCAGGATAGAAAGGGTACCGATGCGCCGCCGAATGATTCCCAGCGACAGCGTCTGGCCATTTGTCTGTGCAGAGGCAAGGTGTTGAGAAAGAGATCGAGCGGCGTTTTATCCCACCAGATGCGAATCTGCCCTTCTTTCATTAATGTGTCGAGATCCTTCTGCGTCCAAGTTACTTGTTCTGGTAATGCTGTTAGAGCCGTTGCGGCAGCTTGCGTATCAACAAAGATATTTAGGTCGATGTCGATCGTGCCACGGGCACGCTGAGTACACCAAGCCAATGCTAATGCGCCACCGAACCCATGTGGGATATCCGCCTGCGCTAATGCTTGGTGCAATCTAACAATTTTTTCCGTGAGGCTACTCATAACGTGCCCGGCATTTTGCTGTCGGGTGTGTCTGAATGCCGAGCAGGGAATTCCGAGGCGAGCTCAAGCACAGCTTGCAGCTCTGCGCCCTTAGGGTTGTCTGCGTCACCTCGAAGCCTTGGCGACAGAGAAAAGTCGATTGAATATCCGCAGGCGTGAACGAGCCGCATCAATGTCGTTGTCACAGGTGTTTTTTTGCCGGATTCATAAGCCAGAATAGTGGAGTGTGAACTGCCGACACTGCGAGCTAGCTCTCTTGCCGATAATCCTGCTTTGCGGCGTACGTACTTAAGCAGCTCCGCGACCCGTTGGCTGTAGCGTTCAGACTGGTCAGCTTTGGCCGTCGCCTTTGTCGGAATTTGAGGTTTAATTTTCACCATGAGCTAATGGTACCCGTTTGGGTACCATGCTTCAAGATGTCTGATTTAACCGGCCTGTAGTGCGGGAATTTTGGGCAAGATCTAATATAGCCTCGCTTTTGGCGACGTGAGGAATAGATTAAACCTCAGCTGAATTTGCCACCAAGGCAGCAAGCACGCGTCGTTCGCCGGTGTAAGGACGTCGACCGTGCATCACAAGAAAATTATCTACCAATGCGACATCACCGGTTTGCCATTGCATGTCGTAGGACAGTTCATCGCCGAGTTCGATCGCAACCGACATGTGCTCGGCTGGAATTTCTGAGCTGTCGCCAAAACATATCGAGCGCGTGGTTTTATTGCGGCTGTCTTTCCAGCCACGAAAAGCGGCAATCAGTTGGTTGAAGAAAACACGTCGACCGTTAGGCAAGGTTTTCACGGCGGGCAGTATCGGGGTTGTGACTTGCAGCGAGCCATCGTCAAGCCACTGCCACTCATAGCTTAAAGCTTTAAGTTTGGCTTCGGCGTCTGTTTTGTTATCGACACTCAAGGTGCTTGTCCAACTGCGACCTTGGCCTGACTCGGGATCATCTTGCGACGGCATGATGTTGGAATAACGCACGCCTAAGCTTTCACAAGTCGCGACGAAGTCGGGTAATTGTTGTTGCAGGCGCTCTAGTAAAAGATCGGATCGACACAGTGGCGTGGCACCGCCTTGTTCAGCGGCGAGTTCACAAAAGAAAAACAGTTGCGCCGGGTAGATCGGTGTTTGCGCCATTTCATGATGCAGAAAAATGGACACGGCGGGCGGTGCTTCGTTAGCCGTAAAAACCTTAGGGGTACGATTGCGGCGTACCGCGTTTGACAGAGAATCTGCGTAGGTGAAGTTGGGTAAATCAAATGCCGATAAGAACGCATCGAAATCTTTATCCGACACCACGGGGAAATCTCTAAACAAAATGGCACCGTGTCTTGAAAGCTGCTCCATCAACACCGTTTGATTTTGCTCAACCCAATCAATGGCTTGCGACAGTTGGTCTGCACCCGTCTGTTTGGCATAAATCAATGGAAACACGTCAGCGTCATTATGCTGAGTGTCCGTACGTACCTGTTCAACGACGAATGAAGACATCTAACAACCTAATCGTAAATAGCGTGGAATGTATTGAATGCGCCTTCGCAGAATGCGCCGGGATCATTGAAGCGACGGTTGGCGTTCAATGCGGATATTGCCGCCATTTCATCATCATTCAATTCAAAATCAAACAACGCCAGGTTCTCTTTCAGACGTTCCAACTTACTCGATTTAGGGATGATTGCGGTGCCGCGTTGTATACCCCAGCGCAGCACAATCTGCGCCGGTGATCGTTCAACCCGTTTGGCGGCGGCAAGCACGGCGGCTTGTGACAGAACGGTATCAGACGTTGTTGCCATGTCTAACTCAACATATGACAGTGCGGCTAGTGGTGAGAAGGCCGTGACGGCAATGCCGTAATTATTCGCGGTACGTATCAAGGCTTCCTGGGTCAAGTAAGGATGCGATTCAATTTGTAGCATGGCGGGTTTGATCTTCGCGTACGCCATCAAATCATGTAGCAAGCCACTGGTGTAGTTACAAATACCAATCTGCTTCACTAAACCATCGGCGACAAGCGCTTCCATCGCGCGCCATGTGTCGGCCAATGGAACAGGGTCGATTTCCATGATGGGGTTGGCTGCGTCTGGGTTCGCAATCCACTCGGGTGGGTAGCGTGTATCGATACCGACATACTTCAGTGAGATAGGAAAATGAATCAGATAGAGATCGAGATAGTCGACACCAAGATCTGAGAGCGTTTTCTCACAGGCTTCGCGCACGTGTTCAGGTCGATGAAAGGTATTCCACAGTTTTGATGTGATCCACAGGTCTTCGCGCTGGCACAGGCCATCGGCCAATGCCTGCTTGATGCCGGCGCCGACTTCTTCTTCGTTGCCATAGTCGGCGGCGCTGTCTAAATGCCGGTAGCCAATTTCAATCGCATTTCTGACGACATCTGCGCAGTCACTTTTATCAAGTTTCCACAGTCCAAGACCCACCGCGGGCATTTGATTTTCGTCGACGTTAATTACTGCTTCATTCATGGCTGTATCCACTGCGTTATGTTTTTCGTTTGATTTGTTTGATGCGTTTGATTCGCTTGATGCATGTTTATAGCTGGTTTACTTGTTTTTCTGTATTCACGCTACTCGGTGAGCGCTATTCACTGAGCGTTGCGATGAGATCGTGTTCGGTTAGAAACGCCTTGATATTAATCGCTTCGCCGGTGCGTATGGATGCCTGTGCGGCGCTGGCAACAACAATGGCCCACAGGCCCTGCTGTGCAGTTGCGCTATGGACGTCTTTACCTTCTAGTTCGTCGATGAAGGCCGCATGCTCGTAGAAGGTTGAGCCATGGTGTCCGCTTGATTCAATAATAGAGGAGTAGCCTAAGTCTTGTTTGCGTGATGCACCGGTTTCACCGAGTTCAATCGTCAGGGATGTCTTGGTTGGCTGTTGGTGTTGAAAGTCGGACTTTTCAGCGGCGATAAGTCTGCCGTGTTCACCCGAAACAATCATTTCTTCATCAAAGTCAGCGCAGAACATATTTAGGGTGAAGTTTGCCCGCACACCATTTTCATAGTCGATAATGACAAAGCTGTGATCGTCGATATCAGACTTTTTGCCGTCCCGTTCAAAGTCGGTAAAGTTAACGGCCTGACCACCACTGGCAAAGACGCGCTGCGGACGTGACTGCGCCATTAAATTAATCAGGTCGAAATAGTGACAACATTTCTCAACTAATGTGCCGCCAGAGAATTCATTGAACTTGTTCCATTGTTTGACCTTGTCGAGGAACGGCGGTCGATATTCACTAACGCTGATGGTTTTGATTTCACCGAGTGTCTTGCGCGCCAGAGCCTCATGAAAGGCTTCGACATACTGCGCTTTATAGCGGTACTGCAAACCAATCTGGATAATGTTGCTATAGCGTTCGGACATTTCAACGATGGCTTTTGCATCGGCAAGGGAGGTTGCCATTGGCTTTTCAAGGAAGATAGGTTTGCCGGTATGAATAACCTGATTTAACACATCGAAATGCGTGAAGTTGGGGGTGCAGATAAAAATAGCATCAACCTGTTCGTCAGCGCAGAGAGCCTCAATGCTGTCGTAGCGCACCAGTGTATTTTTGTTGTAACGGGAAAATTCTGTCGCAGCCATATCCATGCTGTGACTTTCAAGGTCGAAGATGCCATGAATCTGCGCACGGCCAAGTAGGCTCGCAACACGCATGTGTTCTTGGCCAATCGTACCGGTACCAATAATGGCGAGACGATGTTTGGCGATCGGCGCTTTATAAAGATAGCGATCCGCTTCAGGCACATGGCGCTGACTGCTGGCGTTCTCGAATGCGCGCAGGCGGACTTTTTTATGTTCAGTCACTTTTTAGCTCGTCCAATATCATTTTGTCTAATGTCGGTTTGTACAAATTTCAGCGTTAACGGTCGTGTTTAATCAATGCTTTTAGTCGCGGCCCCTACTATAAAGACTGGGATGCGCGTTTGTCGACTGCTCCACCACCATACCGCGATATTGGCCAACACCAGCGCCGTAATTAAACCCCAAAACAGATTGGTGATGCCGCCGACTAAGCCGACCGGTGAAAATAGTAGATACAAACCAATCACCGCAGACATCAAGCTGGCGGCGCAGGGCAGGGCGAAACGCCAGGGTGTCATGTCGACCAGATTCTGGGCTGTGTAAGACCAGGGCACTGGGCGCGGCTTCATGTAACCGATGGTCAGCATGATGCCAACCTCGATAAAGAACAAAATCGCGTACAGATGTAGAAAGTGAATATCGACGATATCGTCGAACACAAACTTCAACAGGCCGTAGCTGATGACATGAAACACGATAACAACCTTGGCAGCGACAGCGGGTACTTGCCGGGTAAAGAGACCAACCAACACTAGTACAATCACCGGGATGTTATAAAAGCCTGTGAAGATGCGAATGATTTGCCACAAACCATCTGGTGCAAACTGTAACAACGGCGCGACGATAAATGAGAACAACGCGATGACGATGCTGGCGATTTTCGCGACCCGCAACATGTGTGCGTCTGTCACCGGGTTTTTTTTCATGGGTGCATAGACATCGAGGCAAAACAACGTTGCCGCGCTATTCAGCAATGAGTTGAAAGAACTGAACACCGCACCGAGCAATACCGCAAGAAAGAAGCCCGTGGCCCAAAGAGGCAGTACATCCTTAATCAGTTTTGGGTAAGCAAGGTCAATTGACTGCAGACCATCACCATAAAGATGAAAGGCGATGACGCCGGGAATCATCATCATGAAGGGCACCAGTACCTTAAAGAAGCCGGAGAACAACACACCTTTCTGACCTTCCGCTAGATTTTTTGCGGCCAGGGTGCGCTGAATCACATATTGATTGGTGCACCAATAAAATAGATTGGCGAAGATCATGCCGGTAAACAAGGTTGCAAAGGGGGTTGGGTCGCTCGGTCCGCCAATCGCATTCAGCTTGTGGGTATCTGTCGTGGTAATAATTTGTAAGCCTTCGGACACACTGCCCTGGCCGAGCGCTGAAAGCCCAAGCCATGGTACGGCAACGCCAATGATCAACAGGCCAATGCCATTTAATGTGTCGGATACCGCCACCGCTTTTAGGCCGCCAAAAATTGCGTACAGAGCGCCGATGCAACCGATCACCGAGATGGTTAAAAATAACGATGAGGAATATGAAAGACCTACTAACTCCGGCACATTAAACAACTGCAACACGGCAATGGAGCCCGCGTATAAGACCGACGGGATGGTGACCAGGCCGTAACCGACCATAAACAGCACAACCGACATACGCCGCACGCCGTCATCGAATCGATCGTTGAGAAACTGGGGCAGTGTTGTGAAAGCACCTGCCAAATAGCGAGGCAGAAAAATAAACGCCATACAGATGGTCGCAAAGGCGGCGGTGACCTCCCAACCCATGCTGGAAAGATTAAAGCCGTAGGCGGAACCATTTAAACCAATCAGTTGTTCCGCCGAAAGGTTGGTGAGTAGCATCGAGCCTGCAATAAAAATAGCCGTTAAACCTCGGCCCGCGAGGAAGTAACCTTCCTGCGTGTCGACCTCACCGCGGGTTTTGATATAAGACACCCACGCCACTAACGCCATAAAGAAAATACAGCTGACTAAGGTGAATATGAGGTCTGTTGAATCCATTTATGAATCTAGTCCAGGTTGAGGTGCGTGTGTTCGAAGCTTGACGCTTATTTGAGAAGGCTAGTCGGCGTTGATCGCTAACAATTCATCAATAGACTCGAGGCCCAAATATTCTTCAAAGTCTTCAACTCTGTTTTGCATGGCAACAAAGCACATGCGATCGGCGATTTCATTGCCTTCAACGCCGGAGTGCCCTTTGACATGAACGATGTTGACCTCTTCAGGCAGCTCTTGGTAACAGGCATACATTTTCTTGATCAGCTCAGCATTCGCCAGCACTTCGTTTTTACCCCGTGTCCAGTTCTTGCGCTGCCAGCTCTGCGCCCATTGGGTCATGGCTTTTACAGAATAGGACGAGTCGCTAAGGATTTGTACTTTCAAACCCTGGGCGAGGAAGTCCTTCGCCAGTTGCATGGCTTGGTGCAGTGCATTGAGCTCAGCAGTATTGTTTGTGCCCTGATGATACAGACCGTGATATTTGGCAATGATAGAGCCTGACTGATACACAGCAATGCCCGATGCGGCAGGTCCTGGGTTGGGATCACAGCCACCGTCACAAAAAATGTGAATATCAAAATTTTCATCGAGCACAAAGGCAGCACGTTTTTTCGCAGGCTTTCTCGACTTCGATGTCGCGATGCTTTTGTCGGGTGCTTGGCTAAAGGCAGCTTCGGCCAGCGCGCGGCTTTCAAAGCCTTTAAACTTTGCGCCCTTATGACCGGCAACAGATTTTTGAGCGGTCGGCCAATCCTCGAAGATGCCTTTGTTTCTGCCTTCCCAAATGACGTAATACTTTTTGGCCACGTTGTTCCTAATGCTGGGGTGTTGTCTTTTATTGTTTTTGTTTTTGTTTTTGTTTTTGTTTTTGTTTTTGTTTTTGTTTTTATTTTTGTTTTTATTTTTGTGCTTTTTTTCTGTGCCTTGTGTTCTTTTGGCAGTTGTCACTATCGCTGATTAATATCGACAAAGCACAGTCTAAATCATTTCTGACCTAGACTCAGTGCTTGTGTCGTTTGGATCCTAAATAATTGACAAGGCTTTAGATCGAACCCATTGGCTAGTTAGCCAACTAGCTGCTGTTGAGTTTCATTTAGCTCTGGCACAGCGGGTAATTTAAAACGTGGTTGTTTGTTCGCCTCGATAATATCCGGGAACTGATCTGCGTTAATGAAGCGATCACTCCAGTTCGTTGTCGAGGTCAAGTTTTCGACCGCGGCACGCCGTTTTGCGATCACTTTGTCGTTCGATTTTGCTTTTGGCATCATACAAATTAGGCTGACGGCGCGAAACAAATCGTTGTCGAAATTAGGCGTTTCAAGCCCCGGGCTACTGCAGTGTATGGTGCGAGAATCCCACAGCATTAAGTCGCCGGGTTCCATATGACAAATTATCGGCTCTGATGTCGCTAAAAGCTCATCGTCATTCGGAAAGCGGAAGTGATCAATGCTGGGGTGAATACGTGCAAGTCGCGCTGGATACAGTGTTGCAATTTTCTCAAAGCGTTTGTGACTGCCCGGTACCATGACGTTGCCACCTGTCGCGGCCGACATCGGTAATAAGTTGACCAAACCCTGAACGCAATGTTTGCCCGGTCGACCAATCGGATGCTGGTCGATATGCATCCAACTAGGGCCATTGTTGGTGCGCCAGTTAGGGTTGTGTGTCCAGGGTCGCCACAGGGCAACGCCGTCAAAACTGGTGAGTAGTTCATCATCATTCCATACTGACGCAAAGGACTGTTTTACCGTAGGTATATCGCGAATATACCATTGCACCGCGCTATGTCCGATGCCGTGACCGGGTAGTATGCCGCCGTGTACCGCAGTTGGCCAACGATCGTCATCCCATGTGTTGCGATCGCGTCGATCAATACCTGTGCCGAGTTCTTCTAAGTAATCCCACATTAACTGCATCGCATGATCAGCCTGCTCGGTTGATAGCGCATTGGCAATCACGACAAAGCCGTTTTCTTCAAGATAATCATTGGCGTCACTTGATCCAGCTTTGAAGCGAGGCACATGTGCATAACGGATGTTGATGTTGTCTGTCATGATGATTGGGTTCCCTCGAAAAACCTGATGCAATCTTAAAATAATTCTTATGCGGCGTGAACCGGTACGCCGCGCTTGATGACTTGGGTAATCGCCTTGTCGTCGGCCAGTGCGGCAATATTCTGCAGCGCATTAATCGGCGTAATAACCACATCGCCGTTCATGCCGGGTGCCAGACGGCCGATGCTATCGGGCCTTTTTAATATAATGGGATTCATAATGTACATCGCATGCAAGATAGATTCGGCTGACTGTATCTCTGCGCGAATCGCAAACTCATGCCGCTGCATCGATTGGGTTTCGCCTATTAGGTCTGTGCCCCAACCCATTTTCACGCCAGCCTTGTCAGCCAGCGCAAGAGACTCCAGGCCTGATGCCAAGACCGCTTTGTTTTTGACGAGGTTTCGTTCGGGTAATCCCAGACGTTTACCTTCAGATGCCATAGCCTTAAACGTAACAAGTGTGGGTACCAACCAAGCGTCATGTTGAACCATTACTTTAACCGTTTCGGCATCCAACAAATTGCCATGCTCAATACATTTAACGCCGTTGTTGACGGCCATCTGAATCGCCTCGGGTGTGTAAGCATGTGCCGCCACATAGGTCTTGCGATTGGTCGCTTCCTGCACGGCCGCTTGAACTTCTGCCACCGTGTATTGAGTACAATCCAGTGGATCCATCGGCGTGGCGACCCCGCCGGAGACATGAATCTTGATAAAGTCGGCGCCGGCGCGGAGCACGTGGCGGGCCGCTTTTCTAACAGCGTCAGGACCATCTGCGACGATGCCAAACGCACTGTGGCGCATCTGGCAAGCACAATCAGGCACCGCCAATATGCCGCTTTCGACATCGCCGTGACCGCCGGTTTGGGAAATCATTAGGTTGGCTTGCACAATATCAGGGCCGCGCGCCATACCAGTGGTGATAGCGCGCTTTAATCCAACGACATCGCCGCCGAGGTCACGCACAGTGGTAAAGCCGCGGGCGAGGGTTTCTTCACTTAGTTGTGCCATGGCGATACCGAATTGGACCTCAGTCCATTGCGACAAACGCGAGAAATTGAGCGTTGCAAGTCGAAAGTGCACATGTGCATCGATAAAGCCAGGCATCAGGAATTGACCATCTGCATCGACAACGACGTCTGCAGATGATGTGTCGGAGTCCGCACTGATGAGGCCGTTTTCAATAACGAGTGTTTCGTTAGGGCGCATGTCCATAGTGTGTGGATCGAAAATTGAACCGCCACGAATAATTGTTTTTGTCATGCGTCGACTCCGAAACTGAATCTGATTGCTTTAGACAGTGTGCCTAAAGTTAGTACACATATAGATAGTACACATACAGAAGTAATCTTACGGATAGTACACCGATTACATTGGTGACTGCTATTAGCCGAAAAGCCGGTAAAACAGTTCGATTCCCGTTGGCCCCAATCCCATTGGCCTAAATGTGCGTGACAATTTTTAATGAGTCACGTGTGTAGCTAAGTGTTGAAATACTGATGAGAAAATTTGATAGATCGTCGCCGTCGAAGGCGATGCCCATAAAGTATTAGCGAAAGGCTGTTTCTGCTGGCAATAAAAGCCCAACTGATAGAGCCTAAACCGCTGTTTTTCTCGTGTTTTTCGGCAGCTTAGTTATAAGTAAATAAAGCTTTGTAGTTTTGATACTTTGGGCTACGATGCGCGCCGCCGAATAGCTGTGCCAATAGCTGCAGCACCGGCTTGGCTTAACTGGCTCGTGGGTAGATGCCTGCGTGCTTCACTTTGAGGTGAACAGATTATGAAACTAGGTATTCTATCGCGCAGCCCAAATGCTTATAGCACACGACGTCTTAAGGAGGCGGCTGAGCAGCGTGACCACGAGATAAAAGTCCTCGATACGTTGAAGTTCGCCATCGACTTAGAGCGTGGCTCGCCTGATTTGTACTATCGGCAGAAACCGTTGAGTAGCTATGACGCTGTGCTGCCGCGCATAGGTGCGTCGATCACCTACTATGGCACGGCGGTGGTTAGACAGTTTCAGGAAATGGATGTCTATTGTGCCAATACGGCGCACGGTATTCTCAACTCTCGCGATAAGCTGCGTAGCTTGCAGATACTAAGCCGACATCATATTGGTATACCCAAGACGACCTTCGTACGTGACAAAAAAGATGTACTGCCAGCCATTGCTAGGGTGGGCGGTGCACCGGTTGTTATAAAACTTATTGAAGGTACGCAGGGCATTGGTGTGTTGCTGGCAGAGTCGGTCAATCAAGCGGCTTCCATTATCGAGCTGTTGCAAAGTCAAAAGCAGAATGTGCTGATACAAAAGTTTGTTGCCGAAAGTAAAGGTAAAGACATTCGTGCGTTTGTTGTCGGCGATCAGGTTGTCGCGGCGATGCGACGTGTTGCGCAAGGCCAAGAGTTTCGCAGTAACGTCCATCGAGGTGGGCTTGCAGAGCCAGTTGAGCTTGATGAACGGTATCGCGAGACCGCCGTGCGTTGTACGCAAATTTTAGGTTTGAGTGTGGCGGGTGTTGACATGTTGGAAGGCGCAGATGGTCCGCAGGTGATGGAAGTGAACTCCTCGCCAGGACTTGAAGGCATAGAAAAATGTACTGAGCTGGATATCGCCGGCGCCATTATTGACTATATCGCCGCGCAGGTAGATTTTCCCGAGATAGACGTGAGGCAAAGGTTAACCGTTAGCCGAGGCTATGGGGTTAGTGAAATTTATGTGCCGGAAGGTTCAAAGTTTGTTGGCCAAACCATTGTCGGAACCAAGCTGTCCGAAAGTGATATCAATGTGCTGACGCTATACCGCGGCGCTAAAGTCATACCTAATCCGCGAGAAGGACGGGTACTTGAAGCGGGGGACAAATTGCTTTGTTTTGGCAAGTTGGAAGCGATGCGCGGTATGGTACCGGTTCGAACCAGACGCAAGCGACGCCCAGCCATTCAAGAATTGGATACCCACATCAATGACGACTGATATGCCACAAACCCTAGGTTGGCGCGAATGGGTTGGTTTTCCTGACATTGGCATTCCTCAGGTCAAAGCTAAAGTCGACACGGGTGCCCGTACGAGCAGTCTGCATGCGTTCATGGTTGAAGCCTTTGAACGCGATGGTGTGCCGTGGGTGCGTTTTGATATGCATCCATTGCAGACAAGCGATAGTGACGTGATTCGCTGCGAGGCGCCTTTAGTTGGTCAGCGCTCTGTGCGCGATTCTGGCGGTCATGAAGAGCTGCGTTATGTCATTGAAACAACCATCACGATTGGCGATAGCCGTTTGAAGGCTGAAGTGACATTGACCGACCGGGACACCATGAAGTTTCGAGTACTGCTCGGCCGCACGGCCATCCGTGGTAAATTTCTGGTTGATTCAGGACGTTCCTATCTGCGTGGTAAGAAGAAGCGCAAGGTTAAGCGTCAACCCAAGGTCTAAATTATGGCAAGCAAAGTACCTGAGCTCAGCATCGGTGGCGTCAGCATCAAAGCTGGCGAGCGGCAAGTGGTTGATGTGCCGGTTGCACCCATGTACACCCATGACGATCTGTCGATTTCTGTGCAGGTTGTGCGCGGCAAATCGGCGGGACCGACATTGTTTATTAGCGCCGCGATACACGGTGACGAGATAAACGGCGTTGAAATCATTCGTCGGCTGTTGCAGCACAAAGCACTTAAAAATTTACACGGCACGCTGCTCGCGATACCCATCGTCAATGTTTACGGCCTACTTAACCACACCCGTTACTTGCCAGACGGACGTGATCTGAATCGATCATTTCCCGGCTCTGCTAAAGGCTCTCTGACCGGCCGTGTTGCGCATACCTTTGTACAGGAGATTGTCAGTAAGAGCACCCACGGTATCGATTTGCACACGGGGTCGCGTCATCGCAGTAACTATCCGCAAATCAGAGCGAATTTGGAGGATCCACAAACCCGTCATATGGCGGAGGTCTTTGGTGTGCCGCTGGCGATCAATGCGAAGATTCGCGACGGTTCGTTGCGTGCCTGTGCGGCGGATGCTGGCGTGCCCATTTTGCTTTACGAGGCAGGCGAGGCGTTACGTTTTGAGGAAATGTATATTCGCGCGGGGGTTAAGGGCATCATCAGTGTCATGCGCAGTCTTGGCATGTTGCGCAAGAGTCGTAGTTCAAAGCCACCCAGGCTGCCCATCATTAGCAACAAAACCAGCTGGGTGCGTGCGCCGGAAAGCGGCATTTTACGTACACTGGTTCCCCTCGGCGGCAACGTCACTGCGGGTCAAACCCTCGCTTTTGTTGCTGACCCCATGGGTTCAACCGAAACGGAAATTGTTGCGCCAGAGGATGGTATGGTCATTGGTCGAACTAACTTGCCACTCGTATACGAAGGCGACGCAACCTTTCACATCGCACAGTATGGTCGCAGTGTGGCAACCGTCGAAAAACAAGTTGAACAGTTTCAAGAAGACAATCAGCCAGAGCCAACGGATATGGATGGCGAAAACCCCAGTGAGGCGCCGATCACCTGAGCCAAGTTTGGCAGGTGTTCATACCTCACATCCATAAAAATTTGTCGCGCCCAGTACGCTTATTGCGTACTCAAACCCGCCTTAAACTTCCCCTTAGTTTCCGCATCCAAGGTTGCCTTATCTTTACTCGATAGGCGCTCGAGTGTCACACCAATGATCTTGTCTTTGAATTCGAAGTTGTGAGGATAGGGGCCAACCGCTGAGCCCGCATCTCGGCCAACATCGAAAGTCTCGCCGCTCATGGAGTAAACCACGGGTACGGTTTTGTCGATGCGACCTTCTGCGACTGTTTGATTGTTAACGAGCAATGTCGCTAGCCCGCCTTTGCCAAACCCACCGTCATGTTCGTAGTGCAATTTGATGTTGTGCTGACCTTTGGGTAATGGCTCGCTCGCAGTAATCACTGTGATTTCATGACCAAACCAGTTGTAGACAAATGAGGGTTTCGCATTTGCGTCGAGATACAGACTCCAGCCCGCCATATTGCCGCCCTGACAAGCGATAACGCCTTGGCTGTGTTGGCCAGATAATTCGATATTCGCCTCGATATTGTAAGAGGCATTTTTCAGATTAATGATGGAGCTTTCAGGCATGCGCACGTGCGCTTTGGTATAGGTCATTTTGCTATGACCTTCTAGCGAATGCGGCACACTATAGTCGCCGGTGCGCGCAGCGGATGCATCGCGCAGTGGATAAACGCCATTCTTTTCAGCCTCTTCATCAAAGCGTGCTTTCATTTCAATGAGCTTGTCGGGATGCGAGGCGGCAAGATCATTACCCTGAGAAAAATCATCTTCAATGTTGTATAGCTCCCAAATTTCTTGGGGGCCATCAAACTCGTAACCCGCATAACGAATCCACGGCAGGCGGCCGTGGAAACATGAGGCTATCCAACCATCATGATAGATACCCCGGTTACCAAGAATTTCAAAGTACTGCGTTTCGTGGGTGCTCTTTAATGCTTCATCAGCAAAGCTATACACCATGCTGTCACCTTGAATGTCGCTTTGGGTAATGCCATTCACTTTCTCGGGGGCGTCAATGCCGACCAATTCTAGAATCGTCGGCACAACATCAATGACATGATGGAATTGGGATCTTAATCCACCTTGTTCCTTGATTCGGTCTGGCAGTGACAACACCATGGCATTTCGGGTGCCACCAAAATGCGAGGCCACTTGTTTCATCCATTGGAACGGTGAGTCGAGGGCCCAGGCCCAGCCCACGTTGAAATGATTTTCACATCGGTCCGTACCAAAATCATCCATGTGTTCCAGCAACCATTGCGGATCTTCATGCACGCCATTTTGGAACGAAGGCGCGCTCCATGCACCGTGCACCGTCCCTTCGGCTGATGCGCCATTATCACCGGTGAGATATATCACCAGTGTGTTGTCGAAACAGTCGAGTTCCGTTACTGCATCAATGACCCGTTCGACCTGCGCATCTGTGTGGGCCAGAAAGCCACTGAACACTTCCATTAGGCGACTGGCGACGGGTTTGTATTCATCGGGGTAGTCATCCCAGGCTGGAATTTCATCAGCTCTAGGGGTCAGTGTTGTGCCTGGCGGAATGACGCCAAGTTCGAGTTGGCGTTCGAAGATTTCTTCCCTGAGCTTGTCCCAACCTTGATCAAATTGCCCATCGAATTTTTCGATCCATTCTGGCGCAACATGGTGTGGTGCATGAACAGCCGCCGGCGCAAAATAACAGAAGAAGGGTTTGTCAGGAGCTGAGGCTTTTTGGCGTTGTAGCCACTCAATAGTCTTGTCAGCAAGATCTTCAGTAAAGTGGTAATCCTCTTTGCCGAGATGCGGTTCAATCGGTGTGGTTTGATCGTAGGCGGCGGGTTCCCAGTGGGACGCCTCTGCACCGACAATGCCGTAAAAGCGCTCGAATCCCATACCGGTTGGCCATCTGTCGAAGGGTCCGGCGGGACTCTGCTCCCACGATGGGGTTAAGTGCCATTTGCCGAAACATCCGGTTGAATAGCCGTTCTGCTTGAGTATTTCTGCAATGGTGGCTGACTCAGGCGGAATAGCGCTATCGTAGGCTGGAAAGCTGTTGGCGATCTCCGTAATGCCGCCCATGTGAACGCTGTGATGATTCCTCCCCGTTAACAAGGATGCGCGTGTCGGTGAACATAGCGCCGTCGTGTGAAACTGGTTGTAGCTCAGACCCTGTTTAGCAATCTTGTCGACTCCAGGGGTCGGTATTGGTCCGCCAAAGGTGCTGCAGGAACCAAAGCCAACATCGTCGAGCATCACCAGTAAAACATTTGGCGCGCCCTTTACGTCATTCTTCAGGTTGAGTGGGCTTGGGTCAGAATCAGCGTACAAGCGAGTTGCATTGCCCGCGAAAGGCTCTGTCGGTTTAGGGATATCACTCATTGCTTTTATTGGTTTCCTTGTCTTTTGCATCGATTTGTTGATGCCTCTTTAGAGGCATCTTTTTTTGTCGACGATCTTGTCTAGACGACAGAATTATTGATTAAACGATGGATGATCAAAGCAACTAAAGAACCGAGCAATCGCTGCAGCATCATCGTTGGTTTGAATTCTTCCTTCCGTAAGGGCTGCTGCAAATGTTAGCTTGCCGCCCAATATTTTGGCCCAATCGGCATGTGTCAGGCTGATTTGCTGTTGCGCATCTGCACCGCTGGTGGGTATTGCTACACCACCTCTGATTTTCAACCCTGTGCTTGTGCCATCGTCAAACAGCCACCGTACTTCCATGTCGAGATCAAGGCTTCGTTCAGGCGCCAACAGTACGCGCAGTACTTTAATGAAAGTTGTCGCTGGTTTGGCGAGAACTTCGTCTACTCTAAATCGATGCTGCCGAAATCGGCTGAGATCTAATTTGCCTTCCAGTTCGAGCGCTCTGGTTAAACACCAATTTCTTACATTGGCTGATGTGGTGCGTTGTGCAATTGTCCGTACAACGTTGGCGAGTGCGTCTTTGTTGCTTTGATCATCGGTGGCTTTTTCAAGCCAGGCGCCCAACTCAAGTGCCCAGCGATGATCGTCTTCTTGCATCGCCTGCTGCATCATTGCCAGTACTTTGTTGGCGCCGCCGAACCCTGCCACGATCCGCGTTGCACGATCGGTCGGTGCCAGAGGGAAGAGATTAGCGACATCTTCATCAAACCAACCGAACAAGCCGGCGTGAATCTGCTTGACGTGATGTTCAACCAAGCCATAGAACTGGCGGGTGAAATAGGTGCGGTTGAAGCGTTCAGGTAGTTGAACAAAACGGGTTAACTCATCCAAGCTTAAGCCTTTGTTGGCGCCTCGCACGGTTTGATCCCAAAGTAACTGAATGGAATCACGATAGTCGACGATCACATCATTGATGTCCGCTTTGCCACTAAAAGGTGGTCCGTGCGCGCCGAGCAAATGATCTGCACCAAGTTCGGCCATGTGATCGAGCCCGGATAGAAGTATTCGTGGATCACGGTACTCTTCGCCGCGAATCGCAAACACGTTAAACAAGGCGGGCCAGACCAAATTGTTGACGCACACGCCTAATTCAGGAAACCAAATGGTGGCGGAGTCGTCGGCATCTGACGGTGCATGTGTGAATTCAACTTTAAGACCTGCAATATCAGCTTTCAACGTTTCATCGAAGCTATGCGTGACAGGTAAATGTCCATGGGTAAAAGGTGCGTGATCACTATTTCTGAAAAATTTGCCCAAGCCGACATTAACGAGTCCGTCGTCACTTTCGGTAGGCATTGAAATAGCAAATTGATGTACCAGACCACGCATGATTCGAGGTCCGACCTCGCCGCCATAACGCGCGATGTTGCCAGCGATGCGGCTATGACCGTAAACAGGAAGAGACTCTGCATTGCCAGCATCTTTTAATTCCGCAAGCAGCGCAGTTGTGCCATTGACGTAATGAAAGTGCGTATACAAGCAAGCAACCACAGGGGCTGAAGTGAATTTTCTCAACTCATCCAGCGCTTCCTGCATTTCTTCAACGCATTCGCCCGTATCAATGCAGATGAGCCCCTCGGGACCTTCAATAAAGGTTTGATTTGATAGGCCATTGCCGACCATACACCAAACATTGTCACGCACCTGGTAGAGCTTGCGTACAAGTCTTTCTGAATGGCTTATATGGTCAGGGTGAGCAAGCTGATGCAGCGGACCGACGGCAGGATCAATGTTGCTAATCGATGCGGGGAGTTCCGACGAGTGGGTTTGGCTGGGCATATTGGGTTATCTCTTTTTATTTTTTAGTGGCTCTAATGTATTTAATTTTCTAACAGATTGCAGCGAATTAGTGGGTGCCTCTTTCAGGCGTTTTATCGACCCTTAGAAAAGGATATCGGAGGCTATATTCGTTAATGACGACATTGCAGTAATTTTAGTTTGTTATTCATATGTCCAAATTACAAGGTTTCAATGTCGAATACTGAGCTGCTGAAGTGCTGGCGAGGTGTGTTCAATTTCCTCAGATCAATTTAGCCGGCTGTTTGCTAATCGCTATTTCCAGCCTCAGCACAGCGCGCCATAAAAGCTCGCGATTGTCCTCGGCGGTTAACTTGCGATAGTTGGCACTCGGTTCAAATTCAATGAAGAGATAATCCCTGACAAACTGACGTCGATAGTCTAATCCAGCAGCATAGACACTTGTGTAACTATCAGGACGCGTGACGCCGGCGGCGGAGACAAAATACGACACTGCGATGGGGCGGTCATCTTCGATTTTGTAGCGATTGAGCAGAGAAAATTGTGTTGTCCATTCAACACCCTGGGTGCGCTCACCATAGGTCAAGCGCGATGACCAATTCACAATACTATTGTTTGTTAGCAATCGACTTATTCTGAAGTTTGTTCGCGAATAGACATTTTTCTCATGCTCGTACTGGATACGTTCGGTAAAACGATAGGTGGTCTTATCGCTCAGCGCACCCTGGCGACGGTATTTGATGCCGGGTCTGAGGTGCCCGTTAGACCAACCGAGCGTATAGTCGAATCGAGATTTTGATGTCTCGCGTCCAGAGAATTGTAAGCCAATCCGATCTTCTTCTTCTTGGCCAGGCAATCGATCTGTGAAGCTACCGTCTTCATCTTCATCGCCACTGAATACCAGCGATAGTCTTTTCGACAGTCTCGGCATGTGGACCCGGTCACGAATTTTTGAGCCAAAGCTGTTGCCATTTTCACTGTCCCAATCATTCTCAAGTTCGATCCGGATGATTGATTAGGCCTGCTCGGAATCGTAGTCCGTATCGCCGAAGAAACTATCCATCCAATTGGCGAGCGTCTGAGTTTGATTGGTCAGATATCCGTGACTGCCATCAAGCCTGTTAACTTTAGGGTCGTCAGAATCCGGTGCGGCAGCTTCCCAATCTTCTTCAACCGGCCCAGCTAGAAGCGAATGACTATAGGATGATAAGAACAACGCCGGTAATAGCAAAGTGCAGCAAAAGAGCAGTAGCGCACGAGTCTGTGCTTTGATTTTTGATGGTCTTTGTAACCACGGAGAAAACATTTTTTGCACCAGCATGATTTAGGCAAAGAGTTCAAACTAGGCTATTTAAATCATGCCATGGTGTCAAACTAGACGGGTTGTATGTGTGTCAGTAGGGCGGGCTAGGCATTAGATGTCACATAAAGGTCTCTATGTCTGTTTTGTTCGTGAAAGCAACGATATAGTTGTAAAAAAATAGAGGGCGTCATTCATGCTATCAGCAACAGAGTTTTACGAAATACCTCGTAGTCTTGAAATTGTTTTGTGGATAGAAGTGGTGGTCTATCTTGGTATCGGTATCTTTGAGTTGTTTGATGATTTTATTGTAAAGCCCAGGCCCTGGATGACAATAAACGGCAGGGTCAATGGTTACATTCGCATCAAGGATACCGTTGGTCACAAAATGCACGCGGGTATCTGTTTTTTGTTGGGTTTTATCGCGCTAAACGGGTTGTTAGAGGGGCATGTCACACGCTTTGAGTTGGAGTTGATTTTTGTCAGCTTCGCTATACTCATGCCCGTTATCATTGCGTCGCTTTTACCCGGTCGTCTGACAATGGTTATCTTGCTGACGAAGCCTGAGTTCTGGTTACAGGGCGTTATGTTTTTCTCGTTCAGTGATTTGATTCGCCCTGAAGTGTTATTTTTGTGCGTTGGACTCAATCTTTGGGGCGTTGTTGTTTACGCTTTCCACACGCGGAAAAACTTGTTTAAACCTTTCACCTACGCCGCAGTCAGAGCGGACTGCCTCGACGCTGAAGGTGAAGCATTTACATCGAAGATCGATAAGATGGCAGGTTACAAGGTCACAAGCGAGCGTGCTAACTAGTGTCGCTCTAGTTTTTGTCTAAAGATAGTAAGCCAAAACATAAGCTGATAGCAGGCCGCTGATCCACAAAGCTGTTGTGCCAATGGTCCAGGAGCGCGCAAAAACACTCCTCTCTTCGCTGTCGGCTTTATGCGGCTGCCCGAGGTAGCGATCGGACAGATAGCTGAGTGTCTTGATGGTTTTAGTAGCGAGCCTGTTTTTAACTGCTGTGAATCGTTCAACAACTGTGTTCAATCCGTTTGCTAACAAACGACCGCCGTGGCGCCAGACCCAGTCGGTATCCAGACTGATTGTTAGGGTGCGCTGCATGAGCGGTAGCAGAATGAAGAAGGCGAGTCCCGAAAATAATAACAACTGTAAATAGAAAACAACCTTGGCAGGATAGTAGGCTACATAGTCAACGTCATAGGGCAGCAGACCGTACAGCATCTGCGGGAAAACGCCGATTAAGATACAGATAGCAGCGCAGCCAGCCATGGCGAGCTTCATGTTAAAGGACGCATCCTTAGGTCGCAGGCCTGAGTCCTTTTGAAAGAAGACAAACCAGGGGAACTTGATGCCGGCGTGTAGAAAAACACCGGCGGAAGCCGCCGTCAATAAGAAGTAGACGGCCATGTAGCCTTCATCAATGGCCGCTTGGGAAATCATCGTTTTAGTCGTAAAGCCGCTGGTGAGCGGAAAGCTGGAAATTGATAACGCACCGATAATGGCGCAAATGGTGGTAAAGGGCATGGTTCGATAGAGACCGCCGAGATCCGTGCAGCGACTTTTGCCTGTTCGATACAGGACAACACCGGCGCACATAAATAGCAGTGCTTTGTAGATGATGTGTGCAAAGGCATGGGCAGCGGCGCCATTTAACGCCATCTGTGTGCCGATGCCGACGGCACAAACCATGAAGCCCACCTGATTGACGATTGAGTAAGCGAGGATGCGTCGCGCATCATTTTCTAATAGCGCAAAAATAATACCGTGCATAATCATATAAAGGCCAACGCCAATCAGAATCGGTTCGCCTGGAAACAATAGCAGCAGGGCCAAGACGGCTGTCTTGGTGGTAAAGGCAGAAAGAAATACCGATCCGGACACGCTCGACTCTGGATAGGCATCTGACAGCCAAGCGGATACTGGTGGTGCGGCGGCATTGATCAAAATGCCTATCAGAATCATCCAGGTACTAAAGTCTGTCGCCAGCATGGGTTGAATCTGTATCGATCCGGTGGAGACAACAATGCCTTCGATACCGACTTTTAATATCACACCACCGAGCAGGTGCATGATCGCGTATCGAATGCCTGCGTCTCTGGCGCCGGGGGTGCCGCCGCACCAAACAATCACGGTGGAGAAAATGGCCATTAGCTCCCAATAAAGGAACAGTGTAATCAGGTCGCCAGCAAAACAGACGCCAATGGCACCGGCTGCATAGACAAAAGCCGCTGACAGCTCGTGCCAGCTGGCAATCCGGTAGGCAAACAGTCCGCCAAAAAACACCATGATGGCGAACACAGTCGCAAACAGTCGCCTCAGCGGACTACCTTCGACCGGTTCGAGCATGTAGTAGTCAAGAAACAGAATGCTGCCTTGCACACCATCTTCGATCTGCCAGATAGCAGCGAGGGTTAACAACGGCGCCGCCATAACAATTAGCGGCTTCATTCGATCGTTAGATAAAGGTATCAGTATCGCGGCGGCGATCAGAATCAACGCGGGTGACAGCATCTCAATCACGATCATCTGCCCCGTAATAATCTTCATCGCGTTTCAGCACGAAGCCTAATGCCTTGGCGAATAGCACCATCAGCAGGCAGCATAGGAAGCCAAACACAGCACCAAAGCCTGGCCAGTCATCGATACCAAAATAACCTTTGGTAGGAATGAAAAACCCAGCCAGTAATGTCAGCAGTAAGACGCAAATGCCTGCGATCCATATGTTTCGAATCGTCGTCGGGCGAACCAGCCAATGGTCGTCGCTTTGCTTTTGGTTAGGGTCTGTCATGATGAGTCCAGTCGCGGCACAATTTGTTTTTCCAATTCAATGACCGTGCCGTTGAAGAAGAAAAAGCCAATGGTCAAAGCAGCTGTAATTGTCAGTGCCAGCACCATCAGAAGGGGGGCTTCGCCGTGTTCCTTTATGACGCTGGTATTCGTATTGATGCTGGTATCTTCCTTTTCAAACCACGCCATATACACAATGGGCAGAAAGTAAGCGGCGTTTAGCACCGTGCTCGCAATGATGGTGAAAATAGCAACGTAGTGTCCGGCTTGTAAAGCGCCGCCAAGGATGTACCACTTCGATACAAAGCCGGCGGTCGGTGGCACACCGATCATCGACAGTGCGCCAATGGAAAATGCAGCCATCGTCCAGGGCATGCGACGCCCGATACCACGTAGCTGGGCGATGTCTGTTTTCTTAGCGGCGACGTAGATCGCGCCGGCGGCAAAGAACAGTGTGATCTTGCCGAAAGCATGGGCAACCATATGCACCGCCGCGCCAATCTCAGCCATGGGCTTTAATATCGCCGCAGCCATAATTACATAGGACAATTGTGCGATGGTCGAGTAAGCCAACAAGCGTTTTAGGTTGGTTTGTCTAAGCGCGACAAGACTGGCGCTAATAATGGTGAAGGCAGCCAGATAAACGAGCCAGCCGCTTTGCGGCAGTGAGAATAGATAATCAGCGCCAAAGATATAAACGATGACTTTGGTGATGGTAAATACGCCTGCTTTAACCACCGCTACTGCATGCAGTAATGCGCTAACGGGGGTTGGAGCGACCATCGCTGCCGGCAGCCATCTGTGCACGGGCATGATCGCCGCCTTACCAACACCGAAGACGAACAGCGCCAGCAACAAACCAACGGATGCAGGGTCCATCAGTCCCCTCAGAATGCCGCCCAAAACGAAATCACCGCTGCCGGCAACATGGTAGGTCCAGATGATGGCGGTCAAAAGCAGGGCGATTGAGGTCGACAGCAACACGCCAAGATAAACACGGGCAGATTTGACGGTCCCAGCATCACCCTTGTGTGCGACTAACGGATAGGTCGACAGTGTGAGTAGTTCATAGAATAAAAACAGCGTGAATAGATTTGCTGAGAATGCCAGCCCCATTGTTGCTGTGATCGCCAGTGCAAAGCAGATATAAAAACGTGTCTGGTTCTTTTCCTTGTTGCCCCGCATGTAACCAATGGAATAGATCGAGTTGATAATCCACAGGCTCGATGCCAGCGTCGCGAATAACATACCGAGCGGCTCGACTCGAAAGCCAATATCGATACCCGGCATGACCTGCAGCAAAGTCACCTCGGGTCGTTCACCGTCAAGTATTAAAGGTACGAGGCTCCAGACAATAACGGCTAACAGTGTCGCAGTGATAAGCGTGACGGTTTCTCGCAGGTTGTCATGCAACCGGCCAGTAATAGCAATGAGGGCTGCCCCGACGAGCGGTACGACAAGCGCGAGCATGATGGCAAGTTGAGGGCTCAAAATTCGACCTTCAACAGTATTTTCGAGGAGAGTTCAGCCAAGGTTAATGGCAACCCAGGTACCAGTCCGAAGTAGATGTTCATCGCAACGGTGAAAATAAGTGCGATTAACAGCATGTCGATTTTTTCAGGTTTCACGCTAACATCAGCCGCATCATCGGGCAGGTCATCCGTTGGTATCGCATACAATGTTTCGATGACCCGCCAGATATAGCCGACGGCGATGAGCGAACTAATCACAACAATAGCCACCATGATGAAACCCATGTTGCCGGTTTCCATTATCGCCATGATCAGTTGCCACTTACTAATAAAGCCGGCAGTGCCTGGCACACCTATGAGTGATAAACCTGCGATGACAAAGGCAAAGGAAGTCAATGGCATACTACGGGCAGCACTTTTGAGTGAGTCAATACGAAGGTCAGCATACTGCGTCGCAAACTTGGCAACGGCGAGAAACAGTGCCCCCTTCGTTAGCGCATGGTTGAACATGTGCAGCGTGCTGGCGGTGATACCTGAATCTGACATAAGGCTTGCACCCATCAGGATATAGCCAATTTGGGCAACGGAAGAAAAAGCCAGCATGCGCTTGAGATGACCTTCGAACATGGCGACCAGTGAGGCGACGATAATGCCCAATAATGCCAACGGCATTAGGAAGAGTGCGAACTGAAGTAGATGTTCGCCGAAAGATTGAAAAATGCTGAACTGGAATCGTAACAACACATAGACTGCCACTTTGGTACCACAGGCAGCCAAGAACACGGTCACCATATGTGGCGCGTGTGTGTAGGCGTTAGGTAGCCAGACGTGCAAAGGAAACAATGCCGCTTTTAACGCAAGCCCGATAAAGACAAAGGCTGCCGCAACCAAAATCGGTCGTTGATCCTCGATACCGACGACGCGCTGTGCCATATCCTCAAGGTTGAGGGTGCCCGTCATCATGTAAATCATACCGACCCCAATGAGATAAAAGGTCGCGCCGATGGTACCGATGATTAAGTACTTGAACACGGCTGGTAGCGTTCGGCGATCAGGTCCGCCAGCAATCAATATGTACCCGGCCAGTGATGAGATTTCCATAAAGACGAAAATGTTGAAAGCATCGGCCGTCACAACCATACCGACTAAGCCGGCGATGGCGAGTAGCCAGGCTGCAAAAAATAAAGGCTGCCGGTGGTCTTCTATCTGTTGGTTTATGCTGTTTCGAGCGGCAATAAGCGATATGGCGGCGGCGCCTGAGATGATCAGTAAAACAATGGCTGAGAACGCATCGACCCTCAGTTCAATGCCAATAGGCGCAAACCAACCGCCCATCTCATAGCGCAGTATGTCTCCCGCTAAAATGCGCACGGCGATAGCAATTGAGACCGCAAAACTAAAAAATGCGGTCGCAGTAGTGGCAGCCCACGCGAAGCCCCGGGGCTGTAGCAGTACAATCAGTGGTGCCGCTAGTAGCGGAACAATGACTTGTAGGGCGGGTAAGTGCTGCGCGAAATCCATAACGACTAATCCGCGTCCAAGATTTCGTTTTCTTCAATCGTACCGTATCGTTCCTTGATGCGAACGACGATCGCAAGCCCAAGTGCCAGTGTTGATACGCCAACCACGATGGCGGTGAGTATCAATACCTGCGGCAGAGGGTTGGAGTACAGTTGGTCGACGACACCTGGCTTAATAATCGGTGCGGTGCCGCCCTCGACTTTATCCATCGAGATGTACATCAGAAAAACCGCGGACTGAAAAATCGATAAGCCGATCAGCTTCTTGATCAGGTTTGCCTTAGCAATAACGGCATAGAAACCAATCATCAAAAGAATCGCGAATACCCAGTAGTTGTAATAGCCGAGAAACTCAAACAGCTTCATCAGTGTCCTCCGCGCTGCGTGCCGCAAAGGCATGGAAGATCGACAGCATCGCGCCGCAAACCGCCATACCGACGCCCGCTTCGATGACGATGATACCTATTTGTCTTGCTGTGACAGGATTCTCCATTAATACCGAGTAGTCGAGAAATTCACCGCCCATGATCATGCAGAGAACACCCACCATCCCGAACATCAGTGCGCCGCAAATAACCAGACCGAGCTGTGCGCTTCTCGGAACGGCGCGCAGTGCGGCCTGTTCGCCTTCAAGGAGTGAGTACAGGATGAAGGCCGTGGCAATGATAGCGCCTGCCTGAAAACCGCCACCCGGACCATACTCACCATGGAACTGGACATACAAACCAAACAGTACAATGAAGGGGACTAATATTCGCCCAACAACCTGTGGGATTAAATGATGACGCAGTCCTGTCATCTTTCGGGTGACATACTTTGGTCCGGTGCCGGTCCTTGCGTCGAGAATAAACAGCACGCCAATACATGCAGCAAACACGACGAAGACTTCGCCAAGTGTGTCGTAACCCCGGTAACTCGATAGCACGGCGGTGACCACGTTAGGAAAGCCCATTTGCTCCATTGTATTGTCTAGATAGTAAGGCGCGACATGTTGATGCACAGGCGCATCCGGATCACCCAGTCTGGGTTTGTCAAATGTGGCGTAAATGATGAGAGAGGCTGTCAAGCCAACGACGATCAAGGCAATGCCGCGACCAGAGCGGTTGGGTTTTTCTTGTGTGGCGGTCAGTGCCAATGCGCTCAGAAAAATCACGGTTGTGATACCTGCGCCAACAGCCGCTTCTGTTAATGCAACATCAGCAGCATCGAGAACAAAAAAATTGGTCGACATTAACAGGCTGAAAATCGAGGTCAGCATGACGGACACAAACAGATTGCTCGATTGAACTATGGCAACCGCGGTGATGACCAACATAGTCAGTAGGAAAATAGCGAAGACGATAGTCACTCGACTTTCTTCTCAAGCACAGCGGCTTTCGGCTTATGGCCTGACAGTAACGCTGAATTAGCCAATGCATAAGTTGCAGTAGGACCGGTCAATAGGAGGAATAACATGATGGCGAATAACTTCGCAGCGGCCAATGAGAATCCCGCTTGAAGAATCATGCCGCTAAACAGCGCCAGTGTCGCCATGGTATCGGTCAAGCTGGCGGCATGAATTCGGGAATAGAAATCAGGCATGCGCAACACGCCGATGCCGCCGATTAACACGCAGATGCTGCCAATGATCAGCAGAATCCAGCTAACAATATCAACGACGATAAGTAGCCACTCAATCACCGGATGCGTCTCCGTTTGCGTCGATACGGTTCTGGAAGAATTCGAGTACGGCCAGAACGCCGACGAGATTGATCAATGCGTAGGCAAGCGCTAGGTCGAGAAAATCTGCCCGGCCGAATAGAAAAGCAATAACAGCTAGGAGTAAAGCGGTCTTCGTGCCAAACATGTTGACCGCCAAGAGGCGATCATAGACAGTCGGCCCTTTAATCGCCCTTGCAATCGCAAGCACCATGGTGACCAAAATAGCGCATGAGACACCGGCAAATATCATCAGGACTCCAGTGCCTTGATGCGGTCAACAATATCGTCCTGCTTTAGGGCCATGGCGTCTTTCTTTAACAGGCAGTGAACCAGTAGTCGGCCATCGTCAATGTCCAACGTTACCGTACCGGGTGATAGTGTGATGCTATTACCTAAGATTGTCTGGCCCATCTCTCCGAGTTTTGCGCCATCAGTGTCGACCATGGTGGGTTGTATGACGAGCTTTGGTGCGAGCACAATTTTGGTGACGTTCCAGCTCGACACAATGATGTCTTTGACAAGCAATAGCCAATAGCCAGGCAGTCGACGAATCATGCTAAGCAGTTCAGACGATTGCGCGAAAAAAACCATTCGGCGAGCAAGAAACAGGGTCAGCAAGCAAGAAAAAACACCCAGACCAAGTACAACCGGTTTGTAGATGCCAGACCATAGCAGCCACGCGAGCACCAGAACGACGAGGAAAATGAACAAATTTGCCGGTGTTGCCGCGCCTCGTTGGGGGCTTGGCAGGCATTGAGAACGACGAGGTTGCATCACGTACGGTCCAATTATTGAAGGTCAAGTGTACAAGATTATAGGGGCGTAGGCCTAGCTGAGAAGAGCATGTTTGGGGCTGAGGTATTCCGTTTTGAAATTCTTCAACGATATTGATCGTCTCGTCGAGAAGATCAATACTAAATGCGACTAGTGCATGTCTGACGGCGGCGGCAATGTGGCGGCGGTTTCTGCGAGTGGATCGCTGGCGTGGCCGTAACCAAGGCCAACCACCTGGTCAAAATGATCGACTCGTAACAGGTCTAAGTCCTGTCGCAGGGCGCGGCAGCAACTGTTGCTGCCTAAACCAATCAAGGTAAGCCTGTAAGCGTGATCAGTAAGGTCTCACTACGAACAAAGGCTTGAATAAGTTATCTGACCTCGCCGGCATACAGAAGGTATTTACTAAACTAAGATAGTGGGTATTGTGTGCTTGTGCAGACGAAGTGTTAATGTGCCACCTTTAAAGTGTTGTTAAAATGTAGGTCGATTGTTCATTTGGTCGGGCGATGAATATTCGTGCTACCAACTTCAATTCAATAATTAGGAATTAACATGATGCGAGTACTGAGTCTTTTTCTAACCCTGGCGCTGATTACAAGTCCCGCATTAGCGGATAAAAATCAAAAGAAGCGCGATAAGATTAACAGCAGTGCCGCCAGTGTATTAACAAAATTGTATGAGCAGCAACCGGCCACGAAAAAAGAGATTGCGGGCGCTGTCGGTTATGCGGTTTTCTCTAATGTTGGCGTTAACGTTATTTTCTTCTCTGCAGGTGGCGGTAGTGGTGTTGTTGTTAATAACAAAAGTGGCCAGCGTACCTATATGAATATGGGCTCAGCGGGTGTCGGTTTGGGACTTGGTATCAAGGACTTTCGTGCCGTATTTGTATTCCATAAGCAGTCAGCGATGGATAACTTCATCAATACCGGTTGGGATTTTTCAGGCCAAGCTGATGCGGCGGCTAAAACCACTGACCGTGGTGCTGAAGCCAGCGGCGCAGGCACGGTGGTTAACGGTGTCAGTATTTACCAATTGACCGAAGCGGGTTTGGCGTTACAGGTAACTTTGCAAGGCACTAAATACTGGAAGAGTGACAAATTAAATTAAAGCGTTCATGTCACGGTTTGAGCCGGTCACGCTGTGTCTCTGGTAGTTTATTGGTATTGGTTAGTTAAGATCGGGTGATCATTTTTCCCCGATGATTGGAGTTTGACCAATGCACTCGTACGGCGGCACAAACAATAGCCAAAACGCCGCTAATAGGCCAGTCAACATTGCCAGGTTCATTTTAAATGCATCATCAATATGCGTTGTAGCGCGGTTGAAGTGTAATTACTGATTGCCGGTCGTGCACAAGGCGTGCTAATTCTCACAGTCATATTTGTTAATAAAGTTCAAAGAGGTTACTTATGAAAATTGCGGTTGTTACAGGTACGAGTACAGGCATTGGTTTGACGACCAGTTTGCATCTTGCAAGAAATGGTTATCAAGTCTTTGCAGGTATGCGAAACCTTGCGAAAGCTGAAGCATTACAAACGGCCGCCGCGGCGGAGAATTTGCCGGTGACTGTTGTTCAACTTGATGTCTGCGATACAGATTCCGTCGCACAAGCGTTTGCTGAGATTGAGAAAACAGGACCCGTTGATGTGCTGATAAACAATGCGGGTATCGGTGGCGCCGCACCGCTTGAGTTGGTGCCGGAAGAAGAGCACAAGCAGATGTTTGAAACAAATTACTTTGGTGTGGTTCGTTGTATACAGGCTGTTTTGCCGTCTATGCGAGAGCGACAGACGGGCAGCATTGTTAACATTACCTCAGCGGTCGGTTTGCAAGCGACGCCAAACCAGATTGCCTATTCTGCCTCGAAATGGGCGCTGGAATGCCTAGGTGAAGCTCTGGCGCATGAGGTTTATCGCTTCGGTGTCAGAGTCGTGAACGTTGAACCGGGTGTCATTATGACGTCGATATTTGAAAACTCAGCGGAGCAGACAAGATACGATAAGACCTCACCGTATCAACCGATTATGCGCCGTAATGGCAAGGTATTCTCGGCTGGGTTCAAGCGCGCTGTGTCGCCTGATTTGGTTGCGGAAACAATTCTTGAATCGATTACAACGAATGAATACAAGCTACGCTGGCCGGTTGGCCCTGACGCCGAAGGTTTTATGGCCGCGCGAACGACTGTTCCCAGTGAAGAGTGGATTGCGATGGGCGCCGACCTGACCGACGATGAATATAACGAAAAATTCAAATCGCTGTTTGGTATTGATTTATAGCTCACAGTTGTCAGCCAACGATTAAACCGATAATCGGCCCGCACCCTCAAAAATCCGAAGGGTGCGACCGTGTTTTGGTCGAATCGCTATTTTGCACTGCTAAATTGATAAGCATGCTTTGAACAAATTCTGATGACCTGATCTTCGTCTATTCAATGGGCGCCGACGACCCCATATTCGGTACTCCAGCCCAGTTTATTAAACATACCTTTGCAAGCTTTTTTTGAAACCCGCTAAGCTTGCTCAGTAAATGTCTCGAACGCTTCGTAATGGTGAGCGGACCGCTAGATAAATACGAGGTCAAACCTATCTTCTTTAGAGGGTAGTAATGATGCATCGCTGACGACGCCTGTTAGTTTCAAGATTGGGAAGCTGTTACGCAGATGCTTATCTGCAGATAGTATGGCTGGCCCTGAAAAAACTAGGATAGTTAAATCCGTCGCGCCTCTGTCGATCAGTAGCGAAGCTTCGCGGCCGATGCCACAAGAGATGTTCAGTGTTATAAAATTTTGCGGCTGTGGCGTTTTTTATCGATAAAACTCAAATGCTTTATCTTCTGCTCGAAAGCGCACCTTATAATTTGGCTGGTTGGGTAATCTAAATATCTCGCGGATCCTATCATTGCTCGTTAAGACTCGATCTTTGGCAAGCGCAAAGAATTCAACCATTTCTTCAAGGCCCTTCATATCACCAAGCTCTATCAAAATAGAAACATGATGATCTAGCTCATAGTTAGTTATACAGGCATCACAGCGCAAGAATTCAACACGTCGTGTTAAAGATGATTGGCATGTCAAACAAACGAAACTTTCATTGTTGGCGACCATGCGCTAGTTTTCCTTGGGAGAGTCCTAATTCATGAGGACTATAGTAACGAGTGATGCTAATGAGTGGCGCCAAGCTGAAATTTCACAGTAAATTTTACATATAGTTAGGCAAGTAATTTTGCCTAGGTGTTGTTTCTTCAGGCACCGTATATCAAGGACAAGCAAATGAATAAGCGCTCTTTCATCGCAACTCTGCTAGTAAGCCTTGTGCCCCTGCTTTGTAGTTGCGGTGGCTCGGACCTCGGTGCCGGTTTTGTTGATCTGCCGCATAAGACAGCGCCGCAGGTTGCGCAAGGTGTTGCTGGTGTTAGCAGCGCCCATCCGCTTGCAAGTCTTGCTGGTGCGGAACTGTTAGCCAGTGGTGGTAATGCTGCCGATGCTGCGGTGGCTACCGGTTTTGCATTGGCTGTTGTTGAAAACAGCATGAATGGATTAGGCGGTCGACTGCAGATTTTGTTGCGCGATGTGAATGGCAATATGGTCGGCATTGATGCACAAACGCAACTAGGCAGCGGTTACAAAGGACCCTGGTTAGCACCATCTTTTAGTGGTGTGGAGATTGTTGGTGTGCCGGGACTCGTAGCGGGTTTGCTTAGGCTGCATGATGATCACGGCAGCAGGCCGCTTGCAGATGTCATGGCACCTGCTATTCGGTATGCCAGAGACGGCTATGCCATTTTACCTGGGGAGGTGACGCGTCATTTTAGAGTGGAGGAGTCGATCAGATCAGATTCAACACTGGCCGCAATCTATCTGGACGAGCAGCAATCGATTCGTGCTGCAGGCGATCTTTTTCAGCAAGAAGACCTTGCTAATACACTCCAAAGAATCGCCTCGGGTGGTGCGGATGTGTTCTATCGTGGTGATATTGCAAAAAAGATTGCTGACGATCTGCAATCACGAGGCGGGTCCATTACCTATGAAGATTTAGCCTCTTATAACGCCAAAGACGCGACAACCGTCAGTACCTACTACAGAGGTTATGAAATTATTGGAACGATTGCGCCGGCTAACGGCACCGCGATTATTGCTGCGCTGAAGGTGCTAAGCCACTTCGAAATGGCAAAGATGACCGATGTTCAGTGGGCGAGCGTTATCAGCCAGACCATGGCTCAGGTGATGCAAGCTACTGTGATTGATGATCCTGATGATGAAAACTATCAACAAACAATCAGCAAGGCGCGGGTGCAAGAATTCTTGCTTGAGATTGAACGACCAAACCCGAGTGTTGTCAGGCAAGGACCAAGACGAAAATTCACGCTACCGGATTCGCAGTCGGAGGCAATGCATGTCGGTCAGGTGGATTTCAGTGGTGAAGCAAATGGTGAGTTCTCGCATCATACGACACATCATGTCGCGGCAGACCAAAATGGCATGGTGGTGACAATGACGCAAACCCTAGGGCCTAACTTTGGTGCCAAAATCATGACGCCTGGACTTGGTTTTCTGCACGCGCAAACCGGCGGCATGCCGACATGGCTAGTCGACGCGCAACCAGGGGACCGACCGCGAACAAATATAGCGCCGATTATTATATTGAAAGATGGCCAGCCATTTATGACATTAGGTGCAGCGGGTGGATTTATGATTCCGCCCGCAATTGTGCAGGTCATCAGTCGTGTCATTGATCAAGGCTATGCGTTACCCGAAGCGGTTGCGGCACCAAGAATTGCGCCAAAATTGAACCTGTTTACCGCGAGCTTTGCGATGGACGAGGCGACGCTGGAAATGACCCCAATTAATGGTTGGTCGCCTGAAGATGCAGAAGCATTAGAGTCTGTCGGTATCGAAGTTACTAGTAAAACAATGTACTCGCTACTCGCCCGTGTGCACGCGATGATACGTGATCCAGATACAGGACGTTGGACGGGGGTTGCAGACCCCGATTGGGAAGGTAGCGCTGCAATGGTTGAGGGTCCCTGACGTTCGTTGTGATCTTAGAGAGACGTTACGCCGGTGAGCAAACTATCTGTGCCTGTGTTCGATAACACATAGATGCCCACCGCAATCATTACCCAAGGAACAAGCTTTTCACCCCGATCATTTATGCGTTTTGCCAAATCCGCATTTGAGGCAATTTTTATCGAGATTGCGCACCATAATATGCTTGTTAGCAAGTAAATTGAGACGATTAATAAGGTTGGCATTGAGCCACTCTCAGCAAGCAAAGGCAGCAAGACGGCGATGCTGTCGGCGCTGTTACTGAACATTAATACGACGGTGGTCAGCCAGACCCTTGATGGAGCGCCCATCGCACTTATCACAGCAGTCGATTTATTTTCAGTAGATCGCAGTTGCTGATAAAGGATGTAAATGCCTATCAAGAGTGGTCCGAAGCCAAGATAACCAACAAGGCTTGGGCTTAGAAGTGTGCCGATGAGGATGCCAACACTTGAAACGGCTATGACCAATATCACCGCCGCGACAAAACCCATCAGCACATGCTGTCGTGCATTTGGCGATTGTCCCAGCAAAAACACCAGAATGATGAGGTTATCAAGGTTAGTGACGGCAAACGTCGACACAACTAGTGTTGTTAAAGTAATTAGATCCAGCAGGTTCAAAGACTTCCCGTTGATTAAAGGCTAAGCAAGTAAGAGCTTTCGTGTTGATGGTAGGAGATTAAATCACAGAGATAGCAGAACCTGAAGGTCGCCCAGTAGCAGAGCGACTATAGTGATCATTATCCGTGCCGCACCCGTGAATATAATCCAATCAATAGGCTCAAGCGTAAGATTTTGTTTCGACTAGCTTTTTCTAATGAAAACACACAACAATCTTCTAATCACTGGCGGAACTGGTTTTATTGGACGCCATTTAAGTGAGCATCTTGTTGATCAGGGTTATCGAGTCACTATTTTGACAAGAGAAGCGGCCACCGACCGGTCGAACTCTGACCATATTAGCTATGTGTCTTCGCTAGAAAGCCTGCCTGATGTTAATTGGTACGGGGTGATCAACCTTGCCGGTGAACCGCTGGACAAGGCGCGTTGGTCTGAGGAGCAAAAGTCGCGCATTATTAACAGCCGGGTGTCGATGACAGCCCGACTGAATGTTTGGATTCGAAATTTACCGACGCCGCCGCAGGTTTATATATCCGGCTCCGCAATTGGCTGGTATGGACACTGGGTCGAGGAGTCTCTCGATGAAGACAGCGCTTTTCATGAAGGTTTTTCGCATCAGCTTTGCGATGCGTGGGAGCGAGAGGCTAATAAATTGGCAGATCTTGGAACGCGTATTTGCACCGTTCGCATAGGCATTGTGCTCGGCGCCGATGGCGGTTCATTACCGGCGATGTTGTTGCCAGCCAAAATGGGCCTCGGTGGTCCGATGGGCAGTGGTGATCAGTGGTGGTCTTGGGTCCATATTGTCGATGCGGTACGTTGTTTTGAGATGCTACTCGACAATCCACAGGCAAAGGGCGTTTTTAATATGACGGCGCCAAGGCCGGAACGCCAGGGGGATTTTGCACGCACCTTAGGCAAGCAGTTACGCCGTCCCGCCATTTTGCCGCTACCTAGCTTTATGGCGAAACTGATGCTCGGCGAATTTGCCGAGGAAGTGCTGTTAAAAGGACAGCGTGTCTTGCCTAAAAATCTGATTGCTGCAGGGTTCACCTTTAAGTATCCAGCGTTATCCGACGCGCTGCGTAACCTGGTTTGAGAAGTGCCTTCAACGCTAAAAGCAACCTCACGGCAACGACAAATGAATGCCGCGATCCAAATCGAGATTGTGCCCGTACCAAGATCATTAAGAGTTTCTTAGGCGATAACGGCATTGATGGGTGTGCCAATCACGAGGGCGATGAGTATATGAAAAAAATATTTTTGGAGAACGCGCAGCGACTGTTTACTGCACTAAGCCAAGAGGTTTCGGCGGCACTGTATTCATGGTTCTGCGTTGCGGAGAAATCAACGGGCGCGACGTGGACAAAGCGTGATGGGATGGCTTGGTTTGTGGCTGAAAATGTAACCGAGGGTGCCTCATTGTGAATGTGCTTGTTGTGGGCGGATCCGGCGGTATTGGCCAGGCACTTGTCAGCTTCTTTTGTAATGCTGTTGATATCGAGACGGTGACGGCAACTTATCGGTCCAATAAGCCGAGTCTAGTAAACGAGAAGCTCAAATGGGTCGCCCTCGATGTTACTGACGAAGAGGCGATGGCCGAACTCTTCGCTTCCTGCCCCGATCTGACGTATATCATCAACGCCGTAGGTCTGCTGCACGCACATGAAGGTAAACCAGAGAAGACCATAAACAAACTCGATCCCGACTTTTTTATGGACAATATTCGTGTCAACACACTTTCAACGTTGTTGATTGCGAAGCACGCAAAGCCAGCGTTGAAGAAAGCGAGTCGCAGTGTGTTTGCTGTGTTGTCTGCACGCGTCGGTTCAATATCCGATAATCAGCTAGGTGGCTGGTACAGTTACCGTTGTTCGAAAGCCGCATTGAATATGGCGGTAAAAACACTGAGCGTTGAATGGAAACGCACGCTGCCGAACTGCGCGGTTGTCGCATTACACCCAGGTACGGTAACAACCGAATTGTCGGCACCATTCGTTGGTAAAAAATCGGGTGCTAAGTTATTCACGTCAGCACAATCGGCTGGATGGTTGGCGGACATAATTGTCGACCTGCAAGCCGAAGACACGGGCCGCTTCATCGCCTTTGATGGAAGCGATATCGAATGGTAATAAGACGGCAATAATATGCACCCAATCACGCTAGCACAATTAGTGAAAAGACACCGGAAAACAAAAGGCTTGTGTATCGAGTTACTGCGATTGCGTAGTTTCGAATGCAGTCTTTACTTGGTAGAACTGGTCATCGAAGACGAAACCTACCTTGTCAAAGATGAGCAGGGCAAGGTGCTATCATTTCGCAGCTTGCTGGACGCTAAGAAACCTTTTAAGGAATTTAATATCGCATGTGCCGAACTTGTACAAGAAAGTGCCTATGACGAGATGATCGGGCAGCCTGTGGGGCAAGAGAAAAATACTTTGAGGGTAAAAGTCGCCTTGCCACGTGATGATCTAAGTTAGCGCTTGGGCCTCGCTCTGAACCGTTCAATGAGCCTTTAACTGAGTTCTGATTGATCCTTTCAGTCGTGCCCTGTGGCCGGGCTAGCCAAGAATTTTATTCTTGTTATCGCCCCAATACCGGTCTCTTAACAGCCGTTTGTAGAGTTTGCCGGTCGGTAGACGTGGCAGTTCAGCTTCGAAATCAATCGACCTTGGACATTTTTGAGGCGAGAGGTTGGCCGCACAAAATGCCATCAGCTCAAGCACCAGATCTTCATTTTCATCGATTTCTGGCATGGTTTGAATGACAGCCTTCACTTCTTCGCCGAAGTCCTCATTGGGTACACCAAACACAGCGGCATCTGCAATTTTTGGATGAGTGATCAGTAGATCTTCGGTTTCCTGTGGGTAGATGTTCACGCCTCCTGAAATGATCATGAAGGTGGCTCGATCGGTCAGATACAAAAAGCCATCGTCATCTAAGTAGCCGACATCACCAACCGTGCTCATGGTGCCATCGGTCGAGGTGACTTCCTGTGTTTTTTCATCGTCATTAAAGTAAGAGAATGCATTGGCCGTTTTAAACCAGATTTCGCCCGGTTTACCCTTGGGTGATGGGTTGCCGTCTTCATCTAATATTGCAATGTCGCCCATGATGACCCGGCCCACGCTGCCTTTGTGTGCAAGCCATTCCTCGCTGTTGCAAGCGGTAAAACCTAAGCCCTCTGTTGCGCCATAGTATTCGTGGATGATTGGACCCCACCAGTTAATCATGTCCTGTTTAACTTTAGCTGGGCAAGGTGCTGCAGCGTGAATAGCAATCTCAAGCGAAGAAAGATCGGCGCTAGCTTTAACGTCCGCCGGTAGTTTCAGCATTCGACTAAACATGGTCGGCACTAATTGACTATGAGTGACGGCGTATTGACTGACGTAGTCGAGGTATTTTGCAGCATCAAACTTTTCCATGATAATCACGGTGCCACCCGCTCTGAGGGTCAAGCCAACTGCCGCCTGAGGAGCCGAATGGTATAAAGGTGCCGGCGATAGATAGATCATGTTTTCGCGATATTGCCAGAGATTTTTCAGGAAGGTCATCATCGGTAGAGAATCCGACGGCGGTAATTCCTCTAATGGTCTGAGAATACCCTTGGGTCTGCCGGTCGTACCAGAAGAGTACAGCATGCTAGTGCCCAGGCTCTCGTCTGAAACGGGTGTAGTGGGTAAATCCTCAATCGCCTTTTGATAGGGTTTGAACCGGTCGTCGTTCAAACCTTTATCACTGTCTCCAATGACGTAACAATGTTTCACGTTTGGACACTGAGCTAGGGCTGCTTTTAGCGTGTGGCATTTGTCGGTACTGGTAAAAACGATCTGCGATTCGCTGTTGTTGATAATATAGGCGAGTTCATCGGCGGTCAGGTAAGAGTTGATGCACGTATAGTAGAGCCCGGATCGTTCACCAGCACCGCATATTTCAGGATAGTAAATCGAGTTTTCCATAAACACAGCATAATGATCCAACCTTTTTAAACCTTCCGATCTAAGCAGGTGTGCGACTTGGTTGGAGCGTTGATCAAACTCTTGGTAAGTCAGGGTCTCGCCTGTTTCTGCCATGATCACAGCGGCTTGGTTAGCTTTTTCTACTGCAAATTTATCAACATACATGTTGTTCCGCCTTCTGCTAATTATGCTCAGTGTGAGTATCTAGGTTCAGATAAACCGCCCTTTCGAAACAGCGCGACCTTCTTAACAATGCCAAGTTTGGACGGCTAAGAACAGTATTTTGTGCCTCAATTGACAGTAACACCTAATATTTACCCGAGTATTAATAGCTCCGGGACACTTGCATAGCCTCCTAAATAGCTTTTACACCGAGCCCGACAAATAAAAGGAGTTACTTACATGTTTCTGTGACTCCGGTCACATTATGGTGCAGCAAGATCTGTGATAGTGGGTCCAGTCTCAAAAAGCGAAAAAAAGAGAAAAGTGATGCCCGCAAATATTTTAATTGTTGATGATGAAATCAATGTATTGAGTGCTTTAACCCGCTGTTTCAAGCAAGTGGGTATCCGCGCGGACGCTTGCACCAGCGGCAGGCAGGCTGTCTCTTATTTAATGGAAAACAAGTACGACTGCATTATTAGCGACTACAAGATGCCTGAAATGAATGGATTTGAGTTTTTTGAAATAGCGGCGGAAATTACAGCAACGACTCCTCGATTGCTCCTATCCGGCCACGTTGACTCTGAATTATTAGAGACAGCTATAAATAATTGCAATATAGACAGTTTTTTAAATAAACCCTGGTCGAATGATGAGTTGATTACTCTCGTAAGAAGTTCGATCAAGGAAGGTAAAAAGAAAAAACGACTTTCACAAAAACTGAAAGAAACATGTCAGCAAATCGAGTCAGCCTCATTGCATCAAAACGGTAGGCTGCCTGATCCAATTGAAAACGCCAATATCGTTGCAGATTTTATTTTTAAGCCACTTTATATCTTGTCCGGCGATATAGTCGATTATGAATACACTGATACATATTTTAATTTTGCTATCTTCGATTCTGCCGGCAATGGCACGGTGGCTGCAATGGAAGCTTATGCCATGCAAAAACAAGTCGATTTGACCAATGAGCTAGAGCCAAAAGAGTTTACGGAAGAATTGAATAATCGTTATGCGGCTGATAAGTCACCGAGTTTATTTACCATGAGTCTTGGAAGAATTGATTTCGCCACCAACCGGCTTTCTTTCTGCCAAGCAGGTGCGCCTAACGCTTACATCTTGTCTACCGATCCGAGTCGACGGCTGGAGAGGGTCGGGCTAGGTGGCTTTCCAATTGGATATTCAACGAACGAAAGTTACGACGTTCAAGAAATTCAATTAGAGAAAAACGATTGTTTCATCGGTTTCTCGGAGAACTTTACTGATCGTCATGCCGAAGCGCTAGAGACGCTGCTGTGCGGTTTGCCGAGCTTGTCTGTGGAAGCGCTCAAAATCAATGTGTCGGCCTGGTGCGATCAACTGAATCAAACCGATGATATTTCTGCTGTCTTTTTTCAATATAAACCGAACGAAATACATTAAAAAGAGCACGCTAGTTCTTTGATCGATAGTGCTGTCGTCATAAGTGCTGTCGTCGTTAGTGCTGTGATCGTTCGTACTGGGTGCCGCGGTTGCTATTTGGGCAGGACCCAGAGACCATTTTCGTCTCTGCTAAACAACATCTTGCGTTCTACCATATCCAAGTTAAGTCCGCGCCAGTAATCGGGATTGTCACCTATCCATCTTAGATACTCGTCGTTATCATCAAAAGTCACCTGCAGTAAGTACAATATTTCTCTGTCTATATATGCGTCGTTAGCAATCGGCAGGATTAACTCTATCTTTGAAAAATGAATATAACCTTCAAGTTCGACAGAAGCCGGTGTGTAGACATTGTCTTTCGTTAGAGTCCGCAGCTCCTTTTCACTGACGATATGGTACAGCGTTGTGTCCGCAATGCTGACGGATGTAATAGAAAGGCAGGCGATAAGCAAAACAAATCTAAAAGCAGGCTTCATACAATTCTCGCGTATCAATTCTATTGCTAAAATGAGGAGTGACGACTGTTTACGATCCCGCATTGCCGCCATCGATAACATCCTCTACAGATAAAAAGCGGCCGTCTTCGCTACGAAAAACCTTGTGCGCTTGCAACACCGCGGATGGATGAATGCCGCCTAAGATATGCGGAAACAATTCGCTGTCGGTGCCCTCGAAGTCTGCTTCTTTATCGCCAACAGGTGCAGTGCCTTCAAAGATGGTACGAACGCCAGTGCCTGCCAATGACTCGACCGACATTCTCAGACACAGCCATTCGCCTTTCACGTCTGGGTAGAAATGATTGCCGATGGTCAGAAGGAACGCAGGGTTTGCTGTTGCGTGGGTGAATTCATCTTGGCTATAGGTTGGCGGATAATAGGTTGAGTTTGTCTCCAGCGCTTTATTCCACAACTCTGTCTGCACAAGGTGATAGATGTAAGGATACTTTTCGACGTATTCCTGTGTGTTTTCATCTGACGCGGCAGCGCAAGTTTGGGTTAGTAGGGAACTCGCTAAAAGTATGTAAAAATATTTGTAAAAAGACTGACTGATCATTAACTGGCCAAAATGAGATTGATAGCAGAACATATCCTTTGCTAGAGCATCTGTCAAAGCAAGCCGTGATAACTCTTCATCTGATCACAATAGCTTTCGTCTATGTGTCGTGACTTTAGGTTTCTTCCTTTTTATACTATTCGTAACTGAAGTGATAACGCTTACATTGTATTTTTCAGATCCATCATAGCCGCACAAACGTTGGGCGCTTTTTAGCCTAAATTGATATCTGTTCCCGTTCGATAACCGTAATAGGAATTTTGTGTTTGCTTTTGAATTTATCGGTACTAATGCGGCGCCGTCTTCACCCATGACATAGGTACGCACGGGCCCATGCGGAACCTGCGTGCCGACATCGATGACGTAAGCTTCTGCGTCTAGTGCGTCCAGGTATTCAGGAAACGTTTCCCAATTCCAGCGAATACCTTCAGACAACGCACTACCTGGAATATCCTCAACGCCCTCCATAAGTTGGATTAGGAAGTCTTTTTGATCTGGTTTCACCGGCGCGAAACCGACACTGCAGTTGCCGATAACGACGGTCGTTACGCCATTCCAGCCTGCAGGTGTGAGATAGGGGTCCCAAGTTACCTGGCCATCGTAATGGGTATGTATGTCGACCCAGCCCGGTGTGACCAATAGCCCTGTTGAATCAATTTCTTCACGGCCCGCTCCGATATCTAAACCAACAGCGGTAATGGTCTCGCCATCAATAGCAACATCTTGAACTAGACCAGCGCTGCCTGTGCCATCGACAATCAGTCAGCCTCGAATGACTAAATCGTGCATATTGTTTCCAGATTCCCACACCTAATAAGCCACTAGATCACGGCACAGCGATTGCTGTCAATTTGTCGACTGACGTTGTTTTTTGAGGGTGTGAACCGGCTCTAACAGGGCAGCGGTGTCTACTCTTATCGCTGGCTTTTATTAGAGAGCAGGTGGCTCACCATAAATTTGACCGTGGCTTGCACGACTTGTTCACCATAGCCAGGGTTTGGCTGATCGTATACGTTAAGAATATGATCGGCGCCTTCAATGGTCCATGAAAATTCAGGCGTGGCCGATGCAGCGGCGAAAATTTCCCGTTCCGCTGGCACCAAATAATCTTCACTGCCACGAATCGACAGTATGGCACCGCGGTAGGCTGTTAGCGGTGTGAAAATATTGTAGCCCTTGTAGCCTAAGTAATGTTCTTTAGTGATGGTTACGTCAACCCATCGTTGTAGCGTCACTCTATCGTCCTGCATCACTTGTTGTTTCTGTTCAGCTGTTAGGTCTTTGAACATTGTGCCTGGGTCGCCAACCGTAGACCAAAGCACAAGACTGTTGAGGGCCAGAGGATTGTCGCCAATCAATTTCAAGGCGGTTGCGCCACCCAAACTAAAACCCACTACACCAAACTTTGCATTAGCATAGTTTGTTTGTAAGTAGTCTAAACCGGTTTGCGCATCGGTGACGCGAGACTCGAATGTGCTGGTCATTAAAAAATTGCTGGCCTCACGTTCGCTCTCGCCGCGGATGTTGATGCGTAAAGAGGCAATGCCTTGCTTAGCTAATTGTGCAGCTAATTGTTTGTAGATGTCGCCGACCTCATCCATTTGACCTGCCCAACCATGAACGAGGAGCACAGCGGCCTTAGTTTCAGCGCGTGTCAGATTAGACGGTAACGTTTCGGTGGCGATCATTTCATTGGCTAACACAAGCCTGAGCTCACCTGATAGCGTTTGCGCGAATATCGATAGTGCTGCGAATGTGAGGACGACACCGAGTGTCAGATTTGCAATGAGCTTTAAGAACATTGGTTATTGCCATTGAAATAGGTGATTACTCTATACTAGATATAAATGCATGTCCTTGCCATGCGGCACCGTTGAGGAGTATTGATGGGAATTTTCGAACGTTATCTTTCATTGTGGGTGGGACTTTGCATCTTCGCCGGTGTTGGTCTGGGTAATCTGGTACCGCAACTATTCGAGTTAGTTGCGAGCGTTGAATATGCGCATGTGAATCTCATCGTTGCGTTGTTTATCTGGATTATGATTTACCCGATGATGGTGCAGATCGATTTCTCCTCGCTGCGTGATGTGGGCAAGCGACCTCGTGGCCTCGTGCTGACATTGGTTGTTAACTGGCTTATCAAACCCTTCACGATGGCGGCGTTGGGCTGGTTGTTCTTTAAGGTGCTATTTGTAGATCTCGTCGATCCGGAGTCCGCGACAGAATATATTGCGGGCATGATTTTGCTTGGCGTTGCACCCTGCACGGCGATGGTTTTCGTGTGGAGTCAATTGACGCGGGGTGACCCAAATTACACATTGGTGCAAGTATCGGTTAACGACATCATCATGGTCTTTGCGTTCGCGCCATTGGCAGCCTTGTTGCTGGGTGTTAGCGATATCGTCGTGCCTTGGGAGACATTGTTATTGTCAGTGCTGCTATATGTTGTGTTGCCGTTGGTAGCGGGTGCCCTAACGCGTCAGTGGTTGGCGCAGCGCGGCCAAGGTTTAGCCGTTGATGTCTTTGTACAAAAACTTAAACCCTGGTCTGTTATAGGTCTGCTGGCGACGGTCGTTTTACTATTTGGATTTCAGGCTGAGAAAATTATCGGTCAGCCACAAACGATTGTTCTGATTGCTATCCCTCTTTTGATTCAGACGTACGGGATTTTTGCGATTGCCTATAGCGCCGCTAAGGCGATTAAGCTGCCTCACAATATTGCTGCGCCTGCCTGCATGATCAGCACTTCAAACTTTTTCGAGTTGGCTGTGGCAGTGGCGATTTCCCTGTTTGGTTTACAATCGGGCGCGGCACTGGCGACGGTTGTTGGCGTGCTGGTTGAAGTGCCGGTCATGTTATCGCTGGTGGCATTTGCTAACCGCACACGGCATTGGTTTCCCAAGGAGCAGTAGCGATGCCAAGTAATATCAAGCAAATTTAGCGGATCTTGCTATTTAGACGGTGTTTTAGCAGCTCGGACAACTTCAAATCGAGGTTAATAGGCTTGGTGGACTTCCTGTCGACGGCTCCCAGTTGGCTTGGGAAGCTATTTTTGCATAGGCGAATTAACGTTGACGGCAAGATTTCTGAGCGTTAATGTTCGCCGATGAGCCTACCTAAGCAAGCCCTAAACTTATTTCTTGCAGCGACGTTAGTTTTCGTCAATCTGGCGTGTGCTTGCGCGTCGGCGTCAGTGAGTGTGTCTGACAGTGACCAGCAGCTCGGTCAGCATCAATCTGAACATCAACATCAACAGAATCAAAATCAACAGAATCAAAATCAACAGAATCAAAATCAACAACATCAGCATGACCAGCACGGCCAGCACGATGCGTTAGTTGAAACTCAACACGTATGTTCGCACCAGTTTACTGACAGTCAATGTCCAGACTGCAGTTCGGATGTCGCAATCAGCTGTGATAATGGCGCATTGACGCTTCAGTTGGCCAAGCTTAATCATTTAGGGCAAAGCGATGATAGTGGCCAAGCCCTTGTGATATCGCAGGTTCCATACCTCCCATTGCCGGTACCAATATCGACCGGTCCGCCGGTTCAGGCGATGGTTTTCATCGCTGACTCGCCAGTTCGCCGTCACGACCGACAGCTTATATAAGTTCTGATTCAATTCAGGCGCCTCGTTGCGTCTACTAATTCTCGCGTGCGATAAGCCATTGCGCGCGATCATTGAGTTTTTGATTTGAGCCAGGAATGTCGGTATGAACAAGCAACTTATTACCTTTGTCGCGCTAGTTGCAATTAACAGTGGTGTGCAATCTAGCGTTGATGCACAAAATTTAGCTCGCTCGAGCTCTGTTAACTTGGACGCCGATTCTGCTTTGACAGCCGATGAACAAAGCCTGCGTGCATTGGTGGACTATGCAGTGGCGCACAATTCGGACGTTAATGCGGCTCGCCAGCGCCATCTTGGCGCACTCGCGCGGGTACCTCAGGCAACCGCATTACCTGAACCGAAATTGACTTATCGCTATTTCGTTGACGAGGTTGAAACCCGTGTCGGACCGCAAGAACATGGCATTGGTTTGTCTCAGACCCTGCCTTGGTTTGGCAAGCGAAGTTTGCAGGGGGCGGCGGCAACGGAAGCCGCCAGAGCCTCAGCCGAGCGTGTTGCTTCTATCCAGAACGCTGTCATCGCTGATGTGGCGAGCGCCTGGTACGAACTTTTCTATCTCGGTCAGACAATCGAGATTGTGCGTGGCAATCGTGACCTTGTACTTCATCTTGAACAAGTCGCAAGAGCGAGATATGGCACCGGTGCAGCCACGCATGCCGATGTGATTCGGGCTCAGGTTGAACTTGCCACAATTGAAAACCGTCTTGCCAGTCTGCGCGATAGACGCGCGCCTTTATTCGCTCGAATGAACGCACTAATCAATCGGCCTACGACAGAAATGTTTACCTTGCCGAAAGCGTTAACTCGAGCAGTCGTCGATTACACCGATGAAGAACTGTTAGAAAAAGTTACTCTGAATAACCCAGAGTTGCGAGCCACCAGTTTCGATATTGAAGCTGCCTATCGCCAGAGAGATCGAGCCAACAAAAATTATCTGCCGGATGTCACCCTAGGTGTCGATTATATTGCCACGGGAGATGCACGTATGTCCGGTGTCAACGGTAGTGGCGATGACGCGCTTTCAGCAACTATCGGCTTCACCTTGCCTATTTGGCGATCGAAATATGACGCGGGTGTGAAAGAGGCGGACGCAATGCTAGCCCAGCATCAATTTAAACGTGATCAACAGTTGAATACCTTCCACGCTCAGACCGTTACGGCGTTGTTCAAACTTCGAGATGCTGAGCGACAGATCAATTTGTATGAGAATACCTTGCTACCGAAAGCCAATGAGTCCCTCGTCGCTACGCAGCGTGCCTATAGTGCCGGAGCTGCGCCGTTTTCCGACATGATTGACGCCCAGCGAATGCTGCTGAGCTTCGAACTATCTTTTGCTCGGGCGATTACGGATCACAATCAGGCCCGTATCATCCTCGAAAAACTGACCGGTGAACCGTTAATTGAACAGACGTTAATAATCTCTCAAGTGGAGGTAAGCTCATGAATTTGACGAATACAATACTGACGTTTGTAAAGTCTCGCCCAGGTATCGCAATTGTCGCTGTCGTCGCAACATTGTTTCTGATGGGCCTATTTGGCGATGCTGACAGTAAACATGTGAAGCCTTCTGACAAAGCGATGGTCGAGCATTCACCACAAATATCGATGGCTGATCACTCTCAACATATTGACCCGCTAGAGACTAAGGCAAATGCCGGTGTCTGGAGTTGTTCTATGCACCCGCACATTCACCGAGACGGTCCGGGTCAATGTCCGATTTGTGGCATGGATCTGGTAAGAGTGCGCCAGGATGAAAAGACAAGCTTGGCGTCGACAGATAAATCACGGCAACTGAGTGTTAGCGCTGCACAAAAATCGTTAATGAGAATTGAAACTATCCCGGTGCAAAGACGCTTCCCCACGGCTTCGCTAAGGCTGGCGGGCAAGGTGACCTATGACGAAACGAATCTTGCCTATATCACTGCATGGGCGCCGGGTCGGATTGACGAGCTGTTTGTGGATTACACCGGGTTGTCCGTAAACAAGGGTGACCACATGGTGCAATTGTATAGCCCGGAGCTCTATTCAGCGCAGGAGGAATTACTGCAAGCCTTGCGTGGCATGAGCGCTTTATCAAATAGTGGCTTGAATTCTCTACGTGCTGCCGCCGAAGGTACAGTAGCCGCCGCCAGAGATAAGTTGCGGCGCTGGGGTTTGACTGCCGCGCAAATCAAACAAATTGAAAAATCCAATAAGCCAACTGAGCATGTGACGATCTATTCGCCCGCCAGTGGCGTTGTGATTCATAAGAATGCACAGCAAGGCATGTATGTCGAAACCGGCAGCAGGATATTCACCATTGCTGACTTGCGCGCTGTCTGGGTGCAGTTGGACGCCTATGAATCTGATTTGCAGTGGCTCCGATATGGCCAGCAAGTTGATTTCACCACTGAAGCGTTCCCGGGCGAAAAGTTTAAGGGGCGCGTGGCATTTATAGACCCTGTGCTGAATGCAAAAACGCATACCGTCAAAGTTAGGGTGAATGTGGATAACAGCGATCAGCGACTTAAACCAGAGATGTTTGTTCGAGCTGTCGTCGCTGCACGTTTGGCGAACGATGGCAATCTCGTCGATGAGGATTTGGCGGGTCGGTGGGTCTCGCCGATGCATCCGGAGATTTTGCGTGATAAACCGGGTAAATGTCCCGTTTGCGGTATGGATTTAGTGACAACAGAGTCATTGGGCTTCAAGCAAGATGCTGCCATGAATATGACTGCGCCGCTTGTCATACCGGCGACAGCAGCTCTGCTGACGGGCAAGCGTGCTGTGGTTTACGTTGAGGATGTTGACGCAGATGGGCCAACCTATATGGGTCGTGAAGTCATACTCGGTCCGAGGGCAGGTGAGGACTATGTGGTCATAAGCGGTTTGAAAGAGGGTGAGCTTGTTGTTGTCTCGGGCAACTTCAAAATTGATAGTGCCCTACAAATTCAGGCGAAGCCGAGCATGATGAACTCACAGAGCGGCGCTTCTACCGGCGCTCATCACCACTAATGCAGGGCGGTAGCATGAAAACTGATTCCTACTCTCTACTCGATAAGTGCATTCGCTTCTGCTTAGAGCGAAAGCTGATTGTGCTTTTGCTGCTGACCGGCGTGATCGGTTGGGGGTCGATGGTGGCACCTTTTTCCTGGGACATTGGTAGCTTGCCGAGATCGCCCGTGTCTGTGGATGCGATTCCGGATATTGGCGAAAACCAACAGATCGTATTCACGCAGTGGATGGGTCGATCGCCACAAGATGTTGAGGACCAAATTACTTATCCCCTCACAGTTGCACTATTGGGCGTGCCGGGCGTAAAAACGGTCAGGAGCTATTCATTCTTTGGCTTCTCCACCGTGTACATTATTTTTGATGAGGACGTTGAGTTTTACTGGTCTAGAAGTCGCGTCCTAGAGAAACTCAGCAGTCTGCCTAAAAGCACCTTGCCTTCTGATGTGCAGCCCGTGCTCGGTCCTGACGCAACAGCGCTTGGTCAGGTTTACTGGTACACCCTAGAAGGTCGAGATTTGGCGGGTAAGCCAACGGGTGGATGGGGTCTGCAAGAACTGCGCACGATTCAGGATTGGTACGTCCGTTATTCGCTGCTCGCGGCCGAAGGTGTGAGCGAGGTTGGTTCCATTGGCGGCTTTGAAGAAGAATATCAAATTGATGTAGACCCCGATGCGATGCGCGCATATGGCGTGACCCTGGATCAGGTATTTAGTGCGACTCGACAATCTAATCTTGATGTCGGTGCGCGCACAATCGAAGTTAACGGTGCAGAGTACGTCATCCGCGGCCTCGGCTTTATTAAAAATGTTGCCGACATCGAAAACATTGTGGTTGGTGCAAACGATAACGTGCCGATTCGAATTAAAGATGTGGCCAATGTTGCTAAAGGTCCAGCTTTGCGGCGCGGTGCGCTCGATAAAGGCGGTGCGCAGGCTGTCGGCGGTGTTGTGGTTGCGCGTTACGGTTTTAACCCCTTGCAAGCGATCGATAATACCAAAGCCAAGATTGAGGAAGTCTCGCCGGGGCTGCCTTCAAAAGCGATAGTCGATTATAGCAGTACGACTAAAGATGCGTTGCAGTCCTTTGCCGACGCAAGGGGGTTTGTGGGTTTTACCGGCCAAGCGCTGAATCAGGATGCATGGATTGCATGGCTACGTGCAAATAAAGCGTCGACTTGGCCAGCCGGCGTCATCTTGAGTCAGGTAACCATCGTCCCGTTCTACGATCGAAGTAATCTTATTTATGAAACGCTGGGCACGCTAAATGATGCGTTAACACAAGAGATCTTCATCACCATGATCGTTGTGTTGATTATGGTGATGCATCTAAGAGCCTCGATTCTGATTAGTGCGCTGTTACCCATCGCGGTCTTGATGTGTTTCATCGCGATGAAGTTGTTCGGCGTGTCCGCCAATATTGTTGCGTTGTCAGGTATTGCGATAGCGATCGGCACCATGGTCGATATGGGTGTCATTATTTGTGAAAATATTTTGCGCCATATGGAGGAAGCTGAAGCCGATGATCCGCCGTTAGAAACCGTGTTCGAAGCGACGCGAGAGGTTGCCGGTGCCGTGTTAACTTCTGTTGCGACAACGATCGTGAGTTTCCTGCCTGTATTCACCATGACGGGTGCGGAAGGTAAGCTTTTTACACCGCTGGCCTTTACCAAAACGTTTGCACTGGTTGCTGCCGTTATTGTTGCGCTGGCGATTATCCCACCGGCTGCGCAACTTTTATTTGGTGCGAAAGTTCAATCCGCAAGAGTGAAATATTGGTTCTTCGCTGGGCTGGTTTTTGTTGGCCTGGCCATCAGTATCGGGCTAAGTGTACCGGTTGGTTTACTCTTGATCGCGTTTGGCGCAGTGCAGCTGCTCAAGTCGCATTTGCCTATCCCGCAGTGGCTGAAGGGCAATCTAGTTGGCGCGGCCAGCTTGATCGTAGCTGGATTAGTAGCCATTTTACTTTCTGAGTCCTGGCTACCCCTGGGGCCTGGCCGAGGTTCGCTAGTCAATCTGATCTTTGTGGTGGTACTTATCGGTGGTCTGCTGCTTGCGTTTCGCTATTATCAACGTGTGTATCCTCGGGTGTTGGAATGGTGCCTCGAGCACAAAGCGTTGTTTATGGCATTTCCTGCGCTAATTACGATAGTCGGTCTAACAGCCTGGCTGGGTTTTGATAATTTGCTTCGGTTCGCGCCAGAGACGTTACGACAAACGAGTGGCTGGCAAGCATTGGACAGATCTTTGCCCGGCTTTGGTAAAGAGTTTATGCCCAATCTAGACGAAGGCTCTTTTCTATATATGCCGACCATCATGCCCCACGCATCGATTGGTGAGGCGCAGGATTCGCTAGAAATACTTGACCAGGCCATCGCTGCAATCCCAGAAGTTGAATCGGTGGTCGGTAAACTAGGCCGTGCAGATACACCGCTGGATCCTGCGCCGATTTCCATGTTCGAAACCGTTATTAACTATCATTCAGAATTTCGCACTGATCTGAACGGGCGCGTCATGCGTTTTAGCTTCAATAGAGAAGCGAATGAGTTTGAGCGGGACGACGCGGGCGAACTCGTCCAAGACCCGAACGGACAGCCCTATCGACAGTGGCGCGAACATATTCGTTCCGTAGACGATATTTGGCAGGAAATTGTATCAGCCACTGACTTGCCGGGCACTACGTCGGCACCCAAGTTGCAGCCAATTGCTGCGCGCATTGTTATGCTGCAAAGCGGCATGCGTGCACCAATGGGGATAAAGGTGAAGGGCCCTGATCTAGATACCATTGAACGGGTCGCGCTTGAGTTGGAAGCGCTGCTGAAACAGGTGCCCGTTATTGAGAAGACAACCGTCACTGCTGATCGTTTGGTCGGCAAACCTTATTTGGAGATTGATCTGGATCGGTCATCCCTAGCGCGTCACGGGCTGCATATTAGTGATGTGCAGCAGGTGATTGAAGTGGCTGTCGGTGGTAAATCGGTAACCAGTACTGTTGAGGGGCGAGAAAGGTATCCAGTTAGGGTTCGATACTATCGAGAGCTTCGGGATACGCCGGAAGAGCTGGCCGACATCATTGTACCAACCGCATCTGGTGCACAAATCCCACTTGGCCAATTGGCGCAGATTAATTATGTTCGCGGTCCTCAGGCGATCAAAAGCGAAGACACTTTTCTACTCGGCTACGTAGTATTCGATAAAATCGCAGGCGCGGCGGAAGTCGATGTTGTCGAGCAGGCTCAGGCCTTCCTTGCCGATAAAATTAGTACCGGTCAGTTCGTGTTGCCCAGTGGTGTTAGCTATAGCTTTGCGGGTAACTATGAAAATCAACTGCGAGCGCAACAAACGCTTTCTGTGGTGCTACCGCTGTCTTTGTTTATCATTTTTCTAATTTTGTATTTACAGTTTTCTTCGGTTGTCACGACGTTAATTGTGTTTAGCGGAATCGCGGTTGCTTGGTCCGGCGGCTTCTTGATTATTTGGTTTTACAATATGGCGGGGTTTCTCGATTTTGCAGTGCTGGGTCAAAACATCAGAGAACTGTTTCAAGTTGGCCCCATCAACATGAGCGTTGCGATTTGGGTTGGGTTTCTCGCCTTGTTTGGCATTGCCACTGACAACGGTGTGATTACGGCGACCTATTTGGATCAAACCCTAGCGCGCAACAAAGCTAGCACGCATAAAGAGATGAGAGCGTTGGTGGTGCAGGGTGCTAGTCGACGTATTAGACCCGCGCTGATGACCACTGCAACGACCTTGATCGCGTTGATTCCGGTGCTGACATCGACTGGTCGAGGCTCCGATATTATGGTGCCAATGGCCATACCGTCATTTGGCGGTATGTTGGTAGCGATCGTCACAACATTATTGGTGCCTGTGTTGTATTGCGCGGCGAAGGAGATTGCACAAGGTCGCAGTAGCAAGTAACAACGGTTACCTCGGCCGAGAGTTGCTGATGACGGATGACAGAGAAATTAGACCGTAAGGTGGGTTAAGTTTTCACCCTATGTGTGGGTGGCGGTTGATTGTTCTTAGTTTGCAACAATCGGTTCCGCTTTCTCCTCTTTCTCTTTCTCCTTTTCCGTCTCCTGCTCTTCAATCTCAGCGCCGTGTTTAGAGGCTAGCGCTAAATACATACTTGGCAGAATGACGAGTGTAAAGAAAGTGCCTAACAACATGCCCGCGACTAAGATGATACCGATGCTGTTGCGTGCTTCGGCACCCGCGCCGGAGACGAGTACCAATGGGAAATGACCGATAACCGTCGCACCTGTCGTCATCAGTACAGGTCTAAGTCGCACGCTGGCGCCCTGGCGAATAGCCTCGAATTTAGTGAGACCTGCTCTTTGCAAGTGGTTGGCAAATTCGACAATCAAAATGCCGTTTTTTGTCACCAATCCAATTAATGTAATCAAGCCTATTTGAGAATAGATATTCAGTGTGGTCCAGCCTAAGAAGGTAAACATGAGCGCGCCCGCTAATGCTAACGGTACAGAACCCAACAACACGACCAAAGGATCTCTAAAGCGGTTGAAGAGGATGACCAACACCAAAAATACAAACGCCAGCGACATCCCTAAGGCGCCAAATAGGGTGTTGCCTTCCTGTCGTATCTGACGAGATTCCCCTGCGTAGTCGACGATGTAACCCGGCGGCAAAATTTCCTCCGCTGCGGCTTCGATAGCGCTAAGTCCCTGTTCTTTCGTGTAGGCTGGAATCATACCGGCGAACAGGGTAAAGGAATTTCGTTGTTGGAATTTTGTCAGTACCCTGGGTCCCACTTTTTCAATGAGTGTCGCCAATGATGAAAATGGCACCAGCTCACCGGATGGCGTTTGAATCTTCAAATCCTGTAGCGCATAGATATCTAGCCTGTCTGCATCCTCCAACATGGGAATCACACGATAGGCTTTGCCATCGAGATCAAAGCGGTTGACGTAGTTGCCAGAGAGGTAGGTTGATAACTGACGACTGACCCCCGAGACCGTTAAGCCAACATCAGCAATCCTGTCGCGGTTCAATTCAAAGTGAGCCTGCGGGAAGTCAATTTTTAGGTTTGTATCAGCAAACAGAAACAAATTGCTTGCGTAGGCTGCAGCTAATAATTTCTCTGCATAGGGCTGCATTTCTTCAGCACTGGCAGCCGCCGTGACGACCAGTTCAACCGAAAAGCGCCCCGCACTTGGCAGTGATGGGCTTGAGTTCGGGAACGCCTGAAGGCCGGGTACTTTCGACAGACGGCCAAATGTTTGCGACATCATATCCAAGGTGGTGAAGTCCCGTTCACTGGGGTCAACAAACTGCTGCCCGCCAATTGCGCCGCCGGGGTTAACGATCTGCCACATAAAGGTTGCGCTGGGCAAATTATTCATGACATCCACGACGTCAAACATATGTTCATGGGTATATTCTAAAGATGCTTCTGGTGGCGGTGTGGAGATGACAAATATCTCATTTTGATCTTCTATAGGCGCCAGTTCCTGTTGCGACATTAAAAGAAAAGGAATCGACAGTAGTGAGAATACAAAGGCAAAGACCAACAGCTGTGGTGTCCAATCGAGACTATGCTTTAGAAAGATTTCGTAGCGTTTTTGCAGACTGCTAAAGCGAGCGTTGACCCAACGCGTCATGGCGCCTTCTTGGCCCTTTGCTTGGCTTGCATAGGCGCTCATGATCGGCGACAAAGTGAGCGCGATCATGCCCGAGATTAAAACGGCAACAGCGAGTGTGAAGGCAAACTCTTTAATCAAAACACCTGTTAGACCCGATAGAAATCCGATCGGTACGTAAACGGCGGCAAGTGTAATCGACATGCCGATAATGGGGGTCAATAATTGACGGGAGCTGGCCAGGGCCGCCTGTTTGCGGCTCATTCCTTCGCGCATAAAGCGCGATACATTTTCGACCACAACAATGGCATCATCGACAACCAAGCCGACCGACAGAACAATGGCAAGGATAGTGAGCAGATTAAAAGAAAACCCCATAGCCATCATCAAAGCCATCGCACCTAACAATGAAATGGGTATGGTGATCAGTGGTACTAATGCGCTACGCAATGAGCCCATGAAAAATAATACGACGATGCCAACCAGCAGCACCGTTTCCGCTAACGTGATAAATATTTCCCGGATGGCATCTCGCATATAGATGGTGCCATCGAAACCCATGTCAACGCGCATGCCATCTGGCAGCGTGGCATTGACTTCATCAAGTACTGTGTAAAGTCTATCGCCGATTTCAATTTCGTTTGCGCCGGGTAGACCATAAACCGCCAGGAATAAATTATCGCGCTGACTCAGGCGCGCTATCTGACTACCTTCAACTTCACCGAGTTCGACTCTGGCGACCTCACCGAGCCTCACAATCGCGCCATCAATGTTATTGATGACAAGCTGCTCGAAGTCTTGTTTGGTTTTGAGGGTTGCACTTGTCTGCAGATCAATCCGCTGTTGCTGGTTTTCGACTCTACCGATAGGTGCGATCACATTGTTTGCCATCAATGCCAGGCGAATTTGCTCTGCACTGACGTTCAGATAGTTTAGTCGTGATGGATCGAGCCAGATACGCATAGCGGGGTCTCGGCCGCCGGCAACCCTTATCCTTTGTACATCAGGTATGGAGGACAAAATGGGTACGACGTTACGGGTCATGTAATCGGCTGTTTCTGAGCGAGTTCGTCCTTGCATAACGACATCAAGATAGAAAATGGCGTTATTAGCATCGGCCCGGTTGACGGTGATGATTGGATCCTCGGCGCCAGCAGGTAATTCAAAACGAATTTGCCCTAGGCGAGTGTTGAGTTCCGCCAAGGCCAGATTGCTGGGCTCATTGAGTTTTAGCCAAGCGGTGACGGTACTGACACCGGCAGTTGTTGTTGAGTCAATGTAATCAACGCCAGGCACAGTCGCTGCGGCGCGCTCGATCGGCTCGGTGACAAAGCCTTTGACGGTGTCGGCTGACGCGCCGACATAGGGTGTTGTAATGACTAATGAAGAGCTTTCGATTTCAGGAAACTCGAGTACGGGCATTTCGACAGCTGCTCGTAGGCCAAGCAAAATTAGCGCAAGGGATATGACAACCGGGATAGCCGGCCGCTCGACAAAGATATCAAAGAAGTTAGTTTTTCCATTTTGTCCGCTCATGGCTTTTCTGCTGCCCGAGCTTGAGCAGCTGTTATACGCTCTACCACATGTACTAAGAGCCCCTGCTGAAGTTTAAAGGCGCCTAGTGCGGCGACCAAGTCACCTTGTGCAAGCCCCTGCGTGATGATGACTTGATCGCCTTCGGCACGGGTAACGGTGACAGGTTGCCTTACCGCGCGGTAGGATGCTGCCGAGTCCGAATCTGTTTCGTCTAATTCTAACAAGTAGACAAAGGCGCCGAAGCTGCTTCTCCGTACCGCCGTGGCGGGTAGCCGAAAAACACCGTTGATGACGCCGGTCTGAACGGCAACATCGACGACCGCGCCGGGGGACAAGCTATCAGCGGTGTTGTCTAACAAGGCCCTATAGCCGCGTGTTCTTGAAGCCGCATTAATTGCTGGCTCGGCGGAAATAATTTGTGCGTTAAGGTCAGTTTTCATGCCCGTGCCGGAGATGCGAACTAATGTGCCAATACCGATATCGGCTTTATCCTGTGGCAGATCAAAGTCGAGCCAGAGTTTGGCTTCATTTCCGGTTAGGCCGGTTATGAGTGTGTTAGCAGCAATATATTGACCAACTTCCAGGGTGTGCAGGTTGGTTGTCGCAGCGAAAGTTGCATTCAATTGTTTTTTGTCGATGCGTGCCGCCAGAGCAGCTAAGTTAGCTTGCAATACGGCCTTATCTGCTGCGGCACTATCGTAATCTTCCGGGCTCGCCATTTTACCACCGCGTAATTCGCTAATGCGCTGTAATCGTAAATCTGCGAGTTTCAGTTGCGCTCGCGTAGCATCAAGCTGCGCAATCTCCTCGCGACTATCTAAGCTAAGCAGGTTCTGGTCCGGTTCGACCTTGTCGCCGCCAACAAATCCAATCTTAGTTATCCGACCTTCAACCTCGTTTCTCAGTTCTACATAGCGGGTTGCGCGAACTTCACCAATGGTGCGGTAGACCTGATTCCAGCTGGTCGGCGTAGCGATCACTGCTGTGACTGAGGCGGAACGTTCGGGAAAGGACGCCGCAAAGGCGATAGACTTTTGAATCTGTTGGTATTTCAAACCGGCAAGAACGGCGATTAGCACAAAACAGGCTAGTAAAAGCAGCCCCCATCGTTTAACAGAACGAAAGGGCGATGGCGAAATGTCAGTCATAGTGAGTGAACCAATTTATCGAGTCTTGACGATTTACGGCGCTATCCATCGGATTAGGTTGGCGTAGCTTGTTTTAGCGGCCGATATGCGGCCAGTGTGAGATTATATATAGTTCAATAGCAACATGATAATTGCCAGTGATGGAATATATTGCAGTGCAAACCTGCATAAATAGACACACCGATAACGAGCGCAGCGCATAAATGTTTATTTGTATCAGCCAAAATAGGCTGAGCGTCTGAAATTGGGGAATCGGCCTTAATATAGCTCTGGGAGCGGCTTCAAAGCGACTAAAGATCTCCTTTCTGCGGATTGTTTTGCTGCAGAGGCTACGACACGACAAGCCGTTTTCCTATTTCGAATTTCTAGTTTCTAGTTGATAAGACGTTGATAGGCTGCTTTCGCTCTGTCCAATCGGTTAAACTGTCAGGTAGCAAAGGGGCGATGAACCAAGCCCTGATATAACGCGGAGACATCAAACATTTCTACGGTTGTTCGACAACTTGGCTTGCTTTTGCTTGTCGCCATTGCGCTGCTGGCAACTGTTGCGAGCGCCGAGCCTGTAAAAGTCTACGTGGAAGGTGCACCGCAAGGGTTGGCTGCTAACATTAGCGCGAGTCTTGCCGGCATTACTAAATCAGATTTGTCGAACGGCCACTATCAGGTGCGAATCAGTCAGATGGTCGACGAGGCCGCTCAGGCATTGGGCTACTACCACAGCAGCCATCAATTACAATCTAGTAAAGACCGATTAACGGTCATTGTGCAAGCGGGCGATCAACTACATTGGACTGTGCCAGAGCTGGGGTTGGTGGGTGATGGAGCTGAAGATTCCGCGATTTTAGCGTTTCTCGAACAGCATCCGTTTTTGCCATCGGCGCCGCTGAACCATGATGTATACGAGAACTATAAAGATAAACTGATAAGTGTTGTGCAGCGACAGGGTTACCCCAGGGTTGAGATGACGCGGCAAGTGTTGCTTGTGGATCCAGACGCCGGCACCGCGCAGGCTAAGTTGACGATTGATACGGGTGTTCGTTTCCGTTTGGCAGGGGTCGAGTTTGTTGGCACTCGTATTGATCCCGATGTGATTACCAAAATGCTCAATATGGATGTGGGTAGTTGGTATCAGCCAGCAATGGTTCGTGACTTACAGTACCAACTTTTGGATACCGGTTACTTTGTCACGGCCGACGTGCGTGTTATTAGCGACAATGATAGTCGCACGATGCGACTTAAGGCGTATCTGCAGGACGAGCCAAAAGATCGCTTTACCGTTGGCCTAGGTGTCGCAACAGACACGGGTGTGCAGGCGGTATTCAATTGGGACAAGCCTATCGTAAATGAGCGTGGTCATGGATTATCTTTAAGTTCTAAACTGTCAAAGCCCGTGCAAAACATCAGCACACGCTACACCATTCCTTGGGATCACCCCCGCGAAGAGTTTCTAGAATGGCTTGTTGCCTGGCAACGCAAGGACAATGAAGACACTCTTAGTAGCCTCGCAAAAACCGGTTTCATCTGGCAACAGGACCGACGCGAGGTCAAGCGTTCGCTCGGCATTAACCTTGAGCATGAAGTCTATGAGCAAGGTAGTGAGCCGGAGATAAGCACAATGTACATATTACCTCTGGCGACGTGGAGTCGATCATCCCTACCTGCTGAAGAGGGAAATGGCTACCGTTATGGGGTGAATTTGATGGCGAGCGCAGAGGCGTTGGGCTCCGATACGGATTTTCTGCGCGGCTCTGTGCACGGCTCTTATCTGTGGCGCTTTGCGAAACGCCACTCGTTTATTGGTAAAGCTGAGATCGGTAAAATTTTTGCCAATGAGCTAAATCAAGTGCCAGCCTCGAAACGCTTTTTCGCAGGCGGCCAAGATAGCATCCGCGGTTTTTCCTTTGAAAGTATTTCGCCCCGTGATTCGCAGGGTGCTATCACGGGTGCAGATAAGCTGATAACAACAACGCTCGAGTACCAATACGATATTTGGCCCAATTGGGCGATAGTCGGGTTTGTTGACAATGGTAAGGCATATGTTGATGACAGTGAGCCTTTTCGAACCGGTGCCGGTCTAGGCGTGCGTTGGAAAACACCTGTGGGTGCGGTAGGAATAGATATCGGGGTGCCCGTCAATGATGACGAATATGACGGTTTTCAGCTGCACTTTTATCTCGGGCCGCTGATATGAACACGAACGCAAAAGCGGATCCTGTGAAGAAGGGGCGTCAAAAATCCTTGTTAAGGCGACTGCTGGCGGCAATGATTATTTTTGTTTTCTTGCTTGTGCTAATAGTGGTGAGTAGTGCCTGGTGGTTGGGTACCAGTGAGCAGGGTAGCCGCTGGTTGGCTTATTTCGCGGTAGATTTGGTGCCAGATCTGCAGCTTGAGATTGATTCAGGTAGCCTGGCAGAGGGATTCAAACTGCGCCACGTTGCGTGGCAGACCGCTGACTTGTCGGTGCAGGCTTTCGATGTAAAGTTGGCGTGGAGCCCCTCTTGCTTGTTGGCGTCCCGACTATGTTTGGCTGAGTTAAAGATGGAACGACTTGATATTGTGAGTCGTGCGAAACCTAGCACCGGTCCGATTGAATTGCCCGAGTTTGTCAGTCCGCTGTTTTTGACTGTGACGGCATTGGAAATTGACCAATTGACTGTTTCAGGTGTGGCTGGCGAGCCATGGGTGTTTGAAAGGGTTGAAAGTCGTAATGTTGCTTTGCGAAGAGAGAGGTTGTCAGCTAAGCGATTGCATTTACAACTGTTGGAGCAGCAGATGACGATCGCGGGGGAATTACGCTTCGTTGATGATTACCCCCTATCTTTAACGGTCGCAGCAACGGTGTCGGCGTTGCAGCAGCCCCTGAATGCCAAATTGTCAGGCACGGTTCGACAACTGCAGTTCGAGCTGGCAGAAATTGAAGCATTACCATTACGTTTAATCGGTACATTGTCACCACTAGAGCCAGAGTTTCGGGTACAAGCCCAATTGGTTGCACAGCAGTCTTTTGATTGGCCTGTGGATGACACGACCTTGGCAATCAAGTCGTTGGATGCGGTTATGAGTGGTGATATGGCGTCACTGACATTGGCGGTGACGGGTGTCGTGTCGGAACCCTCGTTGGGTGATGTGCCTTTGGTAGCGAAGGCACGTTGGCGAGATGGACATATCTGGTTAGATAAAGGTGAGTTACAAATACAGCAATTTCCATTGCAAGTCGCCGGGGAGATAGTTTGGGCTCAGGACCTGTTGCCGTATTTACAGGACGTTAGAATCTCCCATGATGCAAGTTTGTTGTCTTTGCAGGGTAGTTTAGCGGATGGCGGCATAGATTGGTCATTAGTAGCACCAGCGCTATCTGACTATCTACCATTATCTGGGCACGCGAGTGCGCAGGGTAAATTGAAACAAGCGGGTAGTGGCTATGCCGTTACTATTAACGCGCAGGCACAAGAATTGATTGTTGATAAAAATGTCAGCGATGTTTTAAGTGACGTTGCCGGGGCGGCATTGCGACTGCAGTGTCGGTTGCAATTGGACATGGCTGACCAACCGATGCAGTTATTCTGCGCTAGCGGTTCAGCAACCTTGCCGGCGACGAATTGGGCGCCAGCATCTGAGTGGGCATTACAACAGCTCCCAAGCCATCTGCTGCAGTTTCAGCAAGGTGAATTGTCGTTGTCACCTGTCTGCTTACAGGAACAGACAAGCGCTGATTTGCAGCTTTGTCTGACTGACACATTTGTTTTTTCAGCAAACGATTACTCTGAGCTGCGCTTTGATTTGGGCAATATACCACTAGCATGGTTTGACCGTTACATAGGCAGTAAAGCTAGCCTGACCGGTGACGCAGATATTCAGGTTCAAGTGACACGCAGTGATGCAGTATCGCAGGGCGCGAGTGTCGTCGATGCACTCGAGATCGACTGGCAAGCGCGCATTGCGGCATATGGTCTCTTGCAAGGTCGGATTGATTTGCCAATGCACGCGATGACGGTGCGTGGCGCTGCAATCGATCTGGCGCCTTTGCGGCAGCTTTATCCTGATCTAGGCCAATTGTCTGGCAGTCTTGATGTTGATCTTAGTGCCAGCATAAAAGCTGGCAGTCCTTGGGTCACAGGCGCGGCAAGTGTTCACGGTGGTAAGTTAGGTATTATTGGTCAGGCGGGTTTGCTGGCCAGTTCGTTGCTGCAATTAGAGTTGCTGGGGCAGCAGGCCAAACTGCAGGGGCAAGTCGCTGTTGAGGGTGGGCCTGCGCAACTCACCGGCTCGATTGATTGGCGCTCGGCGGACTGGCAAGCGCAGTTACATTTATTGGCGGATAGTTTGAGCATCGCACCTTTGCCGGGTGTTTCGTTGCAGCTGGTGCCGGATCTCACGCTTTCTGCTTCGCCTCAACGAACCCACCTACAGGGTGACGTTTTCATACCCAGCGGCGTCATTGATTTATCACACTTAACGGGAAGCCCTGAAGTCGTGAGCGTCTCATTGGATACACAAATAGTCGGTGAGCGGCCGCAGGACGATGCCAGCGTACAGTTTTCGTCAGCGGTGACCGTGCACTTAGGGGACGCTGTTCGTTTTAGGGGTTACGGACTAGTTGGACGCTTGTTTGGTTCAGGGGCGTTAGAAAAACCCGCTGACGGTAACCTGCTCGCAAGAGGTAGTGTGGGGGTTGTTGATGGCCGCTGGCGTGCATACGGACAGGACTTGTTGGTAGAAGATGGACGATTGGAGTTCAACGGTCCTCTGGATGAGCCTTATCTTCGCTTGCGTGCCGAGCGTCGCCAAACGAGGGCTGGCGACACCGTTGGCGTGTTAGTTGATGGCCCGCTGGCTGATCCGCGCATACAGCTGTTTAGTTCCGAGGCTATGTCAGAGCAGGAACGTATGCACTACTTGATTACGGGTCGGCGTATGGACGAAACAACGATTTCGACAGATGGCGCGGCGGCGCAGGCTGCTGTTGCGATGGGTTTAGCATCCGCCAACCAGCAGCTCGGTAAAACAGCGGAGCAGTTTGGTATTCAAGGCTTCGAATTGGGTACGGAGATGGGCGAACGCGGACAAGAGGCGCAGGTGAGTGGGTACTTTGGCGCCAACCTATATCTTAAATATAGTTACAGTATGTTTGAACCAGGTACCGCTTTCAGCGCACGTTATCGGTTGACCGACCGCTTGCATATAGAGGGATATCAAAGTACCAACAGTGCGTTGAATTTGTTGTGGTATATCCGTCGTCGTTAGAGCGACAGCATTGTGAGTTCGTTAGTTCGTTAGTTAGTTCGTTAGTTCGTTAGATCATTAGATCATCGATTTTGGGTGTGACGTTAATACTCTAAATATCTTCTATTGAGTTGTAGATGCTCAGTTGCCCACGTTTCTTACCTTCACCAGCAAGATAGATTCTACCGCTGGCAGAAACCGCGATGCCTTCCATTTTTCGATGCTGCCGCTTTGCAGGTCGGTGCTGGCTCAGCAGTTTTCCTTTGTGGTCGACGATGAGAATACGTCGTTCCCTTGCGGAGGTTAAATAAATTTTACTTTCCGTTACTTCGATGCCTGAAGTCTGAAATTTTTCAAGTCTAAGATCCGCTAAGGACATAGTTAAGTATTTAACCAGTGTCGACGTCTTGGGGTTGAACCTGAAGACGATAATGTATTGATGGTCTGATTGTTGATAGTTTGTCTTGCAGCTGAAATAAAGCTGCTCAGCAAAACTTGATAAGCCTTCGACTTCACAAACCTCGGCTAAGCCAGTTTTCAAGGTGACGCTCGTCGCAATTTTGTTGTCATAATTTAGGCCATCCGCAATCCAATGCAGTACGCCTTTGCTCGTCGTTAGGTAAAAGTCTTGGTTAATAATTGCGATGGCTTCGAAATCGTCCCTTAAAGCGGGGCTACCGATTTTTAGCACTTTCTTGACCTTCCCTGTCTTGGGGTCAAAGCGGTAGATGATGCCCTTTTCATCATTGTGGGTGAAAAGGTGTCCTTCTTGACTGAGCGCAAGACCCGAAGCCTCTCTGAGTTTTTTTGGCAACTCGAAATGTTGCGCTTGCTTTGCCGGGGGGCCAGATTCACCGTGTGCACTTGCAACATTGCAGGTTGCGATTAACGCAGCAAGCAGCCCAAGAAAGATCCGGCGGAAATGTAGATATTGCATAGTGAGGTTGTTTTGCAGCAGGATTTTTCACAGTATCGTATATAATGCGAACTGTCGAAATGTTTGCACGTCGGCAGTCTTTTGACGAGCGGTGGACATGGGTTCGCTTTGTCATTCTTCACTAGGATAGAAAATTGCAGCGGTTAGCGAAACACACGGTAAAGCAACCTAGCTCAGGATATAGCTCAGGATATAGCTCAGGATATAGTTCAGGACACAGTTCGGCGCTTGCAGATGATCAGCTATACGGTCACGGTCGGGTGAAATACCAGCTTCGTCACCTTGGCTTGTTACTAATAGCGCTTATGGTACTAGCGGGTCACTCTTCTGGAGCATTGGCTACAGGGCAGGTAACCGAAATACAACTCGATAACGTGGCCAAAGGGACAGTCGCTCTCGGCTTTGGTCAACGCTTTGGTCAGAGCCCTTATACTGGTATTGATAACGTCTCCAGTCACGAGAATGAAAATGCGACTGACCTCGTGCCAATCTATTACTACGAAGGTAAATATCTGTTTTCCCACGGCACTTCGATGGGCTTACATTTGTGGGATTCGGAAAGATTCAGTGTTGACCTGTTAGGACGATACCGTTTCGATCGCATCGAAGACTCCGATGATCCTTTCTTTGAAGGTATTAACGAACGGCGCCAGTCCATTGATGCTGGCCTGTCTTTTGAATGGCGCAACAGCTGGGGCGAATTATCAGGGTCAGTGCTACACGATGCGCTTGATCGTCACGGTGGTACAGAAGCCGAATTGAGCTATCGCTATCCCTGGCGTATTAATCGTTGGCTGATTGCGCCTGTCATTTCCTTTGTCCACCAAGACAGTACGCTGACTAACTATTACTATGGTGTGTCAACTGATTAGGCCCGGCCCGGCAGACCCGCTTATAAATCCGATAGCGCCAGTTTTGTTCGGTTAGGGTTAGGTACAACCTATCAATTGAATAAGCGTTTTCGTATTTTTGCTAATGTTGCTATAGAGAACGTTGATGACACGGTGCAGGACAGCCCGTTAGTTGATGAAGATCTGCTTGCCTCGGCCTACGTTGGTATTGGCTACAATTTTGGTAACGTGCTAAACGATAGTGATTTTAAGGGCGATAAGTCCCGATTTGGTGAGTGGTCTTGGCGGCTTAATTATGGCTATACGGCTGAGAGGACCTTTCTAAAACTTCACAACGGGGAAGCCAAAAAGCATGAAGATATCGATACGAACTTGGCCGGCTTAACCGTCGGTAAGCTGCTGCGCGATGGTCGAAAAGTTGACATGTGGGGTAAGTTTTCTTTTAACCGGCGGCTGGAAAATGATCTGCAGGATGATTTCTGGGAATACAATGCCTATGTCATGGCGATGGGCACGGGTTATTCACCTTGGTCTGACCGCGAACTTTTTCGTTGGGGTTTTGGCTTTGGTTTTTCCTATGCGGACAAAATTCCCGCTGTGGGGATTTTTAAGCAAGATGGTGACCCTGCGGCGCACTTTCTAAATTATATGGAAGCGCAGGTTGACGTGCCGCTGCGTAACTTCTTCAGTCAACCCGCGTTGAGAAACTGTTATGCAGGTCTAACGTTGGTGCATCGATCTGGTATCTTTGCGACGTCGGACATTTTGGGTAATGTTTCAGGTGGGTCAGATGTTTTGTCGATGCATATTGAGTGCAAGCGGGGAGTCAAATGAAGTCTCTTGTATCCATATAAATCATGTCTTGTCTGTTTCTAACTGCATGTACTAGTCAGCCGATGGGTGACGATTCACTCAACAGTGCGACCTATGAAGGCGCACAGAACGCCGCCAAACATTTTCAATCTGACGAACATCTTAAGCGCTACTTTGATGAAGCGGTGGCCTATGCCATGTTCCCTAGGGTTTATCGTGCAGGTGCTGGGTACGGTCTTGCCTATGGTGGCGGTTGGTTATTTCAGTCCGATGGCTCACCACTGGGTAAAACAACCGTATGGCAATTTAGTGCCGGCCCCCATATGGGCGCGCAATATTATGAGCAAATCCTGCTCTTTAGAACCCAGCGGTCACTTGAATTATTTCAGGCAGGTACACTTGAGTTCGCGGGGCAGATGAATGCCACCGTGCTGACGATGGGTGTGTCAAAGACGCCGTCTTATAATAAAGATGTTGCTGTTTTTACCAATATTGGCGGTGGTCTAATGCTTGAAGGCAGTATCGGTGGACACAGGTACAGTTACAAAGCGTTGCAAACAAACGCGGATTAGTGATTACTGAATTATAATATCGCCTTGGTACTCTGTCGTAATCGCTTGCCGGCAGTGTATGCTCATTTTTTTGCGGCGACTTCCGGCAACACCTGACCAATCGATCCGGAGGGTGCTTCAATTTTCAGTCTGTTCGCAAGGGTGGCGGCAATATCGTAGGGTGTTACCGCGCGGCTTATGCGTGCAGGCCGAAGATTGCTGCCGGCGAAAACGATCGGCACATGTCTATCATAGTGCCAAGGAGAACCGTGAGTCGCGGCCACATTTAGACCATCAAAGTCAGCAATAAACTCCTGAGAACCAAAAACGATGTGCACATCGCCAGAGCGTAGAGGCTGGTAATTGGCGGCTGCCATGCGTGCTAGTGGGCTATCGGGTAGTCGTCCAGCACTAATATCCTCGGCAGCATAAGCACTGAAAACCTCTGGTCGCTGCATCACTAGGTCGGCAACTGTGCGCTGCACTTCGGCTAAATTCAGTCCCAGCTCGGCGATCATTTTTTGGTCTAGATAGATGTAAGGCGTGAAAAATGTCTTCACAAGATCGTGGGAAATATTCATCTGCTCACGCAGGTTCGCGTTCAGTGTTACGGCGTCAAAGTGCTCAGGGTCGATATGCTCGACATCATCGCCTAGGCTGCGCTGGTAACCTGGCGCTTCTGGACCACCATGGTCTGCAGACAATACGATAAGTGTGTGTTTCAGTCCGACCTTCTCGTCGATAAAGGCAAACAACTCAGCGAGTCGGCGATCAAGCTGTAGCAGGTTGTCTTCCATTTCTAAGCTGGATGAACCAAACAAGTGGCCAACATAGTCGGTCGAAGAAAAGCTGATCGATAGGTAGTCTGTAACAGTATCCGCACCCAGCCCCTCTGAGTTAACGAGTGCCTTTGCGAAATCAAGTGTGAGTTCATCGCCCGCTGGACTGACGGTCAGCAGGGTAGTGAAGTATTTGCTGCTTCGCGCTCCCCATGCGTGCGGAAAGCTGCGACCGTAGCCAGGGAAATTTGTTTCCCATTCGCTGTCGTCAAGGGACAGCAGTTGGTAGCTGTCTTTTGGGTTCGACAGTGTCCAGGAGCGATTGGCGTAGGCGTCGACCTTACCCGAAGCATTCCAATCGACTACCCACTGCGGATATGCATCGTAGTAGTAGTTTGAGGTAACAAACTCGCCGGCTGCCTTAGAGAACCAAAACGCTTTACCGTTGCGACCCGCTAGAGGCACCGCACCACGATCTTTTATCGATACACCGAAAATCTTACTCGCACCGCCGTATCTTGCTGCTAGTTCGTCGGAGAAACTTGAGCTTAATAAGGCGCGTGGGGACCGACCATCGGTTTTAGCCACCCGCTGCGTCGGGTCGATTTCGTTGTTGTCGTCGACATCTGCATTGGCGCTGAGAAGTGCATATCGTGGGTCTTCAATATTATAGATAAGCTTATTGCTAGCGCGATCAAACCAAATATTGCCAACCATGCCGTGCACGGCGGGAACTGTTCCTGTGGCTAGCGATGTATGCCCAACAATCGTTTCAGTGTTGGCATGTTGGCATGTTGGTATGTGGCGTTGGTGTACCAGATACCTTTGTCGGCGAGGTAGTGAAAGCCACCTTTGCCGAACTGATCCATGTGCCGCCAAGGTAGATCGCCGCGAAGCTGATCAACGGTGATTTGTAATACCAGCCGGGTCTCGGGGGCGGCTTGTGCGGTGCCAGCAAGCAGTAGCAATAGAAAAAAACGGGCTCGAATAAACATCAAAAATCTCGGCTGAACAAAGTACACCCGCGAGTTTAGTGATCCTTTTGGTCCTAGGCAACAAGCTTGCGCTGAACAAAAAGTACAGCGCGTGTATAGGCCTCGTTGTGACTACCTAACGAGGTGTAGGAAATGTAGATGCCGTTCATATTGACTCAGCACATCTTCTATTAGCTGATCGCGGGTCCAGCCCATGACATCGTAGTCTTGGCCGCCTTCGCGTAGATGAACCTCGGCGCGATAGTAGGTTTGCGCTTCGTAAGAAACATCGCTGCCATCGCCAAGTAGTGCTTCATTCGGCAATACAATTTCGCCGCTGATAACACTATAGATGAAATCAACTTCATCGCCGTGTTTGACCTCAAGCCGCGCTTCGCTATTTGAGTCGACTGTTGATACGTCCGCAGAAAGACCCTGTTGCTTAAGTTCTTCCGCAAAGGACTTTAATGCAGGTAAAACCACCACATTCTGAAAATCCTCGACGCCTCTAACCGTTGGGTACTGCAAAAGATTACCGAGCCTATCTTGCCACGACACATCAAAACTTTGATTAGATTGCATCATCAGTGCGTCACGTTTCTTGACGTCCTGTGAAAGTGCTTTCCAGAAACCCCACATCGCAAACAGTAATGCCATCGAGAAAGGTAAGGCGCTGGCAATGGCAGCTGTTTGCAATGACGACAGGCCCCCCGCTAACAGTAAAACAATAGCGATCAAGCCGATAAAGACTGTCCAGATAGAGCGTTGTACCGCGGGCGTGTCGTCTTCGCCGTAGGCGCATAGCATGTTGACGACAAGTGCGCCTGAATCTGCGGAAGTCACAAAGAACACCATGACCATAATTACTGCAATAAATGACAGCACTTCTGACATGGGGAAGTTCTCGAAAAACTTAAACAGGGCGACCGAGGAGTCTGCTTGTACAGCGGCCCCCAGTGATGCCACACCTTGGTTAAGAATTAGGTCAATGCCGCTATTGCCGAACACGGTCATCCAGAACAGTGTAAATAAAGTTGGTCCTAACATTGCGCCTAAAACGAATTCTCGTATTGTCCTGCCACGGGAAATTCTGGCGATAAATAGTCCTACAAACGGCGCCCAGCTGAGCCACCAACCCCAATAGAATATGGTCCAACCGCCAATCCAATCGGTTGGATTGTAGGTGTATAGGTTGAAGGTTTTAGTCACTAACTCGGATAGATAACTGCCGGTGTTTTGTACAAAGGCCTGTAGCAGATAAACGGTAGGACCAATCATCAATACTCCAAGCAGTAGTGCGATGGCGAGGAAGATATTCAGCTCTGATAGCCGTTTGATGCCAACATCCAAGCCTAATACGACCGATATCGTCGCCAAAATGGTGGTCACAACCACCAGTATAATTTGTACCGTGGAGCTTACGGGCACGTCGAACAAGTAGGCTAAGCCAGAATTGATTTGTAATACGCCGAGTCCCAACGAGGTTGCAACGCCGCAGACGGTACCAAGTACCGCAAAGATATCAATCAAAGCGCCAATCGGACCGTAGATACGATCACCGATTAAGGGGTAAAGCGATGACCGTAGGGTTAACGGCAAATCATGTCGATAGGCAAAGTAGGCCAGAATCAACGCAACAATGGCGTACATTGACCAAGCGTGAATACCCCAGTGGAAAAATGTAAGTTCCATTGCCTGTGCAGCTGCGGCAGGTGTCCCGCCTTCGCCGAGTGGCGGGTTGAGGAAATGCATGACCGGTTCAGCAACGCCAAAAAACATCAAGCCGATACCCATGCCCGCACTGAACAGCATGGCAAACCAAGACAGAAAGGAATAATCCGGCTCCGAATGATCGGGGCCTAACTTGATGTCGCCGAACCGACTAAATGTGACCGCGGTGACGGTGACTAAAATAATCGCAACAACGAGGACGTAATACCAACTGGCATAGGTAATGATTGTGTTTTGAATAGTCTGGAAAAAGCCACCGGCACTTTCCGGCGCCATCGCTGAGAAGGCAACGAGAATAAGCAGGATAGTCGCGGCTGGCACGAATACCTGTCGGTCGATGATGAATCCTTTTTTTTGTTCTGACATACGATCCTCAGGACTTCTGTTAGATGTTCGAAATCCAGTTCATTGTTGAAGTTGAAGCACGTTAGCTAATCTAAGCTTTTCTGTTTAACGATTGAAGTTGCGCTAATTGTTGATCCTTCTCTTCCCAGACACCGTTGACCCAATGTCGGAAGTCTTTTCTTAGAATCGCACCCGAATCTATTTCATCGTTTGTATCTTCTACAGGAACAGGCAGTTGCTCGACGATTACGCTGACGCGCTCAGTGTTGCCGGAAAGAAACGCGAAAAAGCCCGGCGCGCCTTCGGGATAGTGAATGGTGACGTTAAGAATGCAGTCAAGCTTGTCGCCAAGTGAGTTAATGACGAGCGCTGCGCCACCACCCTTCGGCTTTAGCAAATGTTTATGCGGTGATTTTTGGCTCGCTTGCTTTGCCGGTGTATAGCGCGTGCCTTCTAAGAAATTAAGAATCGATACCGGGGTCAGTTTAAATTTCTCGCAGGAGCGCCGAGTAGCTTCAAGATCCTTGCCCTTGAGTTCGGGATGCTTTTTTAAAAACTCTCGGGTATAGCGTTTCATGATGGGGAAGTCGAGTGCCCACCAAGCAATGCCGATGACGGGTACGTAAATCAATTGTTGTTTGATGAAAAACTTTTGCATCGGAATTTTTCGATTGAATACCCTTTGCAGAATAACGATATCGGCCCAGGTTTGATGATTGCAAAAAACCAAATACCACTTGTCACGGCCAAGGCCTTCGCCGCCTTTAATGTCGATTTCCAGTTTTGTGAACAATCCGAGAAACAGATTGTTACAGTCTATCCATAGTTCCGCAATATTCATGACACGCCGCGTGCACCAGGGTTCAGCGGCCGCCGGTCCAACAAAGCGAAGAAAGGCGAACAAATAGAGCGGCATACACCAGAACAGCGTGTTGCTAATAACCAAGATACTGGCCAATATCCCTCGAATAGGTTTAGGTAAAAAAGTCAGCACGCATAATTCCTTTCGGTTTTGCCGATTAAATGATGAATCACCTGTTCTAGATTTGACTTGTAGCGGTCAAAAACTGAGCCACGCAGCAATGTCGAACAGGTTAAAGGGTCGCGGGGTAAAGGGGTAGGGTAAATTGATAATTTACTTGGCGCCACCGTAAAAAAATTTAGAACTCAACCTAGGTTGTTGCTGCAAGCGTCGTTGATGCAGTTGTGACCGGCACGCAAGTCGCTACTTTGAGTTTTCAGCATCGTCAACGCTGTTGGTCTTGTCACTGGTTGTCTCAAACAAGCCTTTTTCTTCGGCTCTGACCTTCCAAACCTCTCTGGCAAGTGTCTGCATATCTTCATGCTCATCTGATTCATCGACTATTTCCAGACCGAGCATCGTTTCAATGACATCTTCTAACGTAACGATGCCTGATAGGCCTCCAAACTCACCAGCGACAACAGCGATATGTTCGCGCTTTTCAATGAGCTTGTTGAACAGGCCGGTGATGGGTAGATCCTCTTGTACGGTGGGTATCTCGTGCACGAACGTGTCGATCTTCTGATCACCTTTGCCATCTGCGACGTGACGCAAAATCTCATCTTTGCGTACGTAGCCGACAAGGTCCTCTGGATGATTGTCGCTGTGAATGGGGATGCGGCTAAAACGCACATCTGCAAGTTGCTGGTGAAATTCCGCTACCGTCATACTCGCCGGCGCGATCGTGGTGACCACCCGTGGCGTCATGATGTCTCTGATCTTTACGGTGCGAAATCGTAATAGGTTTTTGATGATCTCGGTTTCACCTTCTTCAAAAACTCCCTCTTTAGCGCCAACATCTGCCATGACCATGAATTCGGTGCGGGATAACACGCTGCTCGACTTGTCATTGCTCAATGCGCCGGTAATGAGTTGCGTCATCCATATTAGTGGCGCCAGCAGTTTTAATAAAAACACCAGGCACATGGTGGTAAAAGGTGTGAGGACTTTCCAGTAATTAGCGCCGAGGGTTTTAGGAATGATTTCCGACAAAATCAGGATTGCTAATGTCATCACAATGGGTACAAGTAAGCCTGTAATCATGGGGTTACTTTCAGCCCAAAGTCGAGTTGCCTGTTCACCGACGCCAATCGCGCCGACCGTATGGGCGACGGTGTTAAGTGTGAGTATTGCTGCCAGCGGGCGATCAATATTTTCTTTGAAAGACTGGATTTGCTTGCCAATAGCTGTGCCTTTTTCGACCTCTACCAATGCATAGGAAGGACTGATGCTGAGTAACACGGATTCCCAAAGGGAACACAGAAAAGACACCACCACGGCTATCAGCGCAAAAACGATTAATGTTGTGTACATCTTGATCTGCTCCAGTTGGCTCGTTAAAGCCGCTAATTAGGCGGCTTGAGTGTTATTAACCCTGTCATATGATTCATGGTGAACTCAGTAGGTTAATACTACAGTGTCTTTCCAACGCTGGTCTTGTTCATTTCAACTCCTTGTAAGACCGTTAAGTTGAAGCTGTTCAAGCGAATAAGTCTATGCTCGTGTTCGGAATCCTCTGGGTAATCTTCATTTGTAAGAAAGACTTAACAAGTGTGTGGTTAATAGGCTTACTATGTTCTTACGAGGTTACTTATATGTCGACATTGAAGATTGTTCTGTTGTCCGTCTCTGTTCTTGCGATCGCTGGGTCTGGATTTGTCTATTATTGGTGGGAAACGGGCGAACTTGATTTGTATGTGCCGATGTTTCGCAGTCACTGCGCGCAGTGCCACGGTGATGACCTAAGAGGGACAGGCGCTGGACCTGCCTTAATCGAATCTGAGTTAAAGCACGGTGATACTGTTACGGATCTGATCGATAGCATTGCTAATAGACATGGCGCGACACAGAGAGATAACTTCAAAGACATGCTGTCTGAGGTTGACATAAAAGGGCTTGCGATTTTCATTGGTGAGCGGCGATTAGGGCAGCGCTTCACTGACTTTCGATTTGATACGAAAATCAACATTTCAGAGCGGTCACTCAAAACACAAGAGCATAATTTTAGAATCGAAGCATTTGCGACGGGCCTCGACTCGATGGCGTTTAGCATTGAGCCTTTGCCCAATGGTTCATTCTTGCTGACGGAGAAAGAACGCGGTTTAAGCATTATCTCAGCCGACGGTGTTCAATCTAAATTGATCACGGGTACCCCACAAACAGGCAGTTCTCTAAATTTGATGGGTATTAAATACGGTGCTGGTTGGCTGCTTGATGTGGCGATACATCCGGACTACGAAAACAATGGTTGGATCTATTTGCATTACACGGATTTGTGTCCGACGGAATGCATCGATGCCGACCCATTGAAGACTTCGATGAATCGTCTCGATCGCGGCCGGATTCGTGATGGCAAGTGGGTAGATGTTGAAACGATCTGGCAAACCGATCCGGTTTGGTACACAAGTCGAGTAGATACCAGGGCAGGCGGTAGGACGGCTTTTGATGATGCTGGGCATATATTCATCAGCGTTGGTATGCGAGACGCCTATGGCCCACAGGATATGACGAACCCTTCGGGTAAAATTCATCGAATAAACCTTGATGGTTCTGTACCCGCGGATAACCCTTTTGCTGTTGCCAGTCAAAATGCCAGTGACATACCTTACACACAACAAACTATTTGGACCTATGGTCATCGTAGCCCGCAAGGCTTGGAGTGGAATTACAATCAAGGAAACGCTTGGAATGCAGAAATGGGACCCGGAGGTGGTGATGAAATCAATGAGCTGATCGCTGGTCGTAACTACGGTTGGCCCTATTTTTCACTTGGTCTTGAGTATTCAGGCGGTCATGTTGAGCGTCATAAACCTAAAAACGTAGAGTTTGATGTTGAGTCGATTGAGCAAACGTTGGTTGATATAACACCTTCTCCTGCGATCTCTAGTTTCGCTTTTTATAACGGCGATCAGTTTCCTAAATGAAAAGACAATATGTTGTTGGGTTCTTTGAAAGGCAGCTCCCTTTTTCGTTTGGTATTTGATGGCAAAAAATTGGTGCACAGGGAAACCCTGTTTAAGGACCTTGCGCGTATTCGCGATGTCGAAATAGGCTACGATGGGTTCGTCTATCTGTTACTGGAAAACAAAACTGATAGCCAGATCGTAAGATTGGTGCCGGCTTTGTAGTGTTTGAAGGCAAGACGCAAGGCGTCTGATAAAGGCGCACGGCTTGCTCTTTTATTTCTTTGTTGTTCGACGATTGCATGTTGCCCAGTCCTGTATCCGGTATTTGTCGAATAACACCCTCATCTAGACCTCCGTCTAAACACATCTAGTATTTGCTGCTTTCTATCGTCATTCAAAATTCTTCAGTTTGATTCGCCAAGCGTAGTTTTAAAGCGCTTTCTGGATATGTCCATCACGAGTCCCTTATAAAAGCGAAGTTGGGGTGCCGCGTTTTCTCAAATTTTTCTCAGAAATTTTACAAATTTATTAATGATATCTAAACAATACCGTTTTGGTGTTGTTTTGGTTTAAATATTCTTGATAATAAAGATGTGAATATTTTGAGTGACTTTTAGTCACTAAGGGTCTCGATCTACCTTTTATAGAGCCGTGCTGATAGTGACGGTGAGTTGATGTCGCTGTTGCGGTGCTAGTTCCACGGCATCCTCGCCAATATTCGCTGTTTCAATACAAAGCATGGATAAGTAGTCTTGCGAATCAAACTGCGATAACCGTTCGGCCTTGTCGATCCACGGATTCCACACAACGGTACTTTTACTGCCGCTGCTGTGTAATTTGATTGAAGGCTTGTCATCTTCTTTTACAATGATCGGGTCAGCCGCGTCATAGTAGATACGGTCTGTTTCGCCGTTAAACAGTAAGTCACCCTTCTGATGATGTTCTTGCCAATCATCTAAGCAATCGAGATAGCGACAATTGGCCAAACCAGTGACTTGGGTCTGACTAATATCGGCAACGGGCAAATAAGTGTGTAAAGCGTTCGTAAAGTGTACGGTTTGCTCGCTGAGGTTGTGCACGCTAAAGGTGATTGTTAAGTGCGTGGAAATGGTAAACACAGCCTCGAGGCGCGTCGCATGTGGCCAGTGGATGTGTTCGCCAGCCGCTATCGCTAAGCTCAGGGTAAGTATGGTGCAATTGTCGTCGACGGCCTTAATATCCTCTAACAACCAATCTTGGTTGCGCACAAAGCCATGAGCACTGGGTACTTGATCCTGTGCGTGTGGAGCTGATGCCTGCACAGTTGTTGGGTTTCGGTTGAAATCACCAAACCAGGGCCAGCAAATAGGGATGCCGCCGCGCAACGGGCTACCAGCTTTATAGTCGCAGGAATCGCTACACCAAATAGAGGCGGGTCGTCCCTTAGCTTGATACTGGCTGAGCTGAGCACCTTGTAAAAACACTGTCGCAGTAGCTGCTTCATTATGGATATGCACCGCTAGTAGCGCTTTGTGTAGCTCAATCACCACGCCGGGCAATTCGCCAAACTGTTGATAGAGTTGTTGCATTTGTTGGCCTGTTTCGACTGCCATGAGTAATCCTGAGTAAAGAGATCAACAATAGCCTAATGCATCGCAATAGGCAGAATAAACTCGATTTTCTTTAAAGTGCTCGCATCCTGTTGTTGCACAGTTCGATTTAGCGCCGTTAGCAACAGGGTTAGCACTCGGTGAAGGTGTCTATGACGACATAGGTACGGCTGCCGCGGTCGACATTTGTGACAAAAAGCTATAGGATGCGCGCGCTCAAGTGGCGTCATTGTATTAGATAGCGTGCTTGTTACACCCATCTCAAGCATCCAGGAATTACTTTGATAACCACCGCAAATATCACCATGCAATTTGGCGCTGCGCCCTTATTTGAAAATATCTCGGCGCAATTTGGCCACGGTAACCGTTATGGGCTGATTGGCGCCAACGGCTGCGGTAAATCAACCTTCATGAAGATCCTCAGCGGCGAGCTTGCGCCGACATCTGGCAACATATCGATTAGCCCGGGCAACAAGGTGGGTACCTTGAGTCAGGATCAGTTCGCTTTTGAAGAATTCAGCGTTGTTGATGCGGTGATTATGGGGGATGCCAAGCTTTGGGAAATCAAGAGAGAGCGAGATCGTATCTATGGCCTGCCTGAAATGAGCGAAGCCGACGGTATGAAAGTGGCCGACCTTGAGATCGAGTTTGCGGAACTAGACGGCTACACGGCCGAAAGCAGAGCTGGTGAGATCTTGATTCAGGCAGGTATTGACGAAAGCCTACACTTTGGATTGATGAGCGAGGTCGCACCTGGTTGGAAGCTGCGGGTACTCTTAGCCCAAGCACTATTCTCAAACCCCGATATTCTGTTACTTGACGAGCCTACCAATAACTTGGATATCCACAGTATCAGTTGGTTGGCGACTGTTCTAAACGAACGTAAATGCACCATGATTGTTATCTCTCACGATCGTCACTTCCTAAACTCTGTTTGTACGCACATGGCAGATATTGACTACGGTGAACTGCGTATCTATCCCGGTAACTACGAGAGTTTCCTTGAAGCGTCAGCCTTGATCCGACAGCAGCTGTTAACCGAGAATGCTAAAAAAAGTGACGAAATTGAAGAGTTGAAGGGGTTCGTTGCACGCTTCTCTGCGAACGCATCTAAAGCAAAACAGGCGAGTTCACGTGCTAAGAAACTCGATAAAATTGAACTCGATGAAGTGAAGTCTTCAAGCCGTATGACGCCTTCTCTAAATTTTAAACAAGAAAAGCAGCTTCATCGTCAGGCGCTTGTGTTGGAAGATTTAGAACACGGTTTTGATGAGGGCGTGTTGTTCTCCAAAGGCAATATGATCATCGAAGCAGGCGCAAGACTGGCTGTCATCGGCGAGAATGGCGTTGGCAAAACCACTTATCTGCGCTGCCTGATGAACGAAATCAAGGCGAATGTTGGCGAAGTGAAGTGGTCAGAAAATGCCACCGTCGCCTATTGTCCGCAAGACAGTACTGAAGACTTTGATTCAGATTTAACTTTATTTGATTGGATGGCGCAGTGGCGTAAGCCAAGTCACGACGATCTGATGATCCGTGGCATGCTGGGACGTTTATTGTTTACCGCCGACGATGCCAATAAAAAAGCTAGGGTTTGCTCCGGTGGTGAGAAAAATCGGCTGTTGTTCGGCAAGCTTATGTTGTCTGATGCAAATGTGTTGATCATGGATGAGCCAACTAACCATATGGATATGGAGGCAATTGATGCGCTCAATCAAGCCTTGATGCAATACGATGGCACCTTAATTTTTGTCAGTCACGATCGCGAGTTTGTTTCTACGCTTGCGACTCGCGTGATGGAGATTAAGGACAAAGAAGTTATCGACTTCCAAGGTACATATGACGAATACCTGTCAAAGAAAGAGCTGCAGAGTAAAGCCGCGTAAACCCCTTCCTACAGGCCCACGGATTTCAGTATCGTTGTTTTTTTCTGGTATGTCAGCGCGATAGGCGCGCCCACCAGAGAAATGTAGCGTTTCGACATTGAGTTATAAAAATTTCCGAATGTTAAGTTCGGTTTACTTTGTTAGCATGTTGATATTAGAAACAGCGGTTATCCTGCCATGCGTTCTCACCCAGTACGTTTGCTTATCGTGATCATTATTGGATTGGTCATAGGTGTAAGTGCCGCGTACAGTAGTCATCTCTTGTTGAAGCAAAGCCACGCGAACCACCTCACGAAGATGGAATCACTTGCGTCTCTGGTTGGCAAACTGAAACAGCCTGATGGGCTTGCACAGTCAAGTTCCCTGACTGAGGACATTATCGATGCCTATTTGACGGGTTCTGAATTCGATTGTGTGTCGATACAAGACCAAGTACTGGCGCTAGATAGAGACTGGCCCAACGGTTGTTTGGGTAGGTTGGATTTGCGTTATGCCTACGTTTATAAATCTGACCAAGACGTCGATCTGAAACTCAACGTTTATGTGCTGCGAACGCATCTTTTTACGCCGATTTTTTTTGAGGTGGCTGGATATACCACGCTTGCGTTAGCGGTTTTGCTGTTAATTTTTACCTTAGGTCAAGCTCGTCGTCGCCAATTGGAAAACCTGCAAGAGGAGCTCTCAAGGATCTCTTCTGCGAAGCTTAAGGAGACCATATATGCGTCTCTGGATGCTGTGATAACAATGGACGAAGGTGGCTGTTGCGCAGATTTCAATCCGTCTGCGGAACGTATTTTCGGGTTTAAAAGAGACGAAATTGTCGGTCAACGTATAGGCGACGTTATCGTCCCTGAGGAATACCGAGCTGCGCACGCCAACGGACTGGCGCGGTTTAGGAAGTCTCAGGTTAGCGAAATCGCAGGAAAACGACTCGAGTTACAAGCGCTGCGTAAGAATGGGGAAATGTTTGCTATCGAGATGGTTATTCAGGTCATAGGGTTTGAGAGCGAAACGAGTTTTGTCGCTTTCATCCGTGACACTTCCGAAGAAAAGCGAATTGCAGCAGAACGCGAGGATGCTCTTCTAAAGGCTGAAGGCGCGTTGCAGACTAAATCCGACTTCGTTGCAACAATTAGTCATGAGATACGCACACCGTTGAACGGCGTACTCGGGGTTCTCAGTCTCTTACATCAGACTAAAATTGATGCCGAGCAAAAAAAATACGTCGAGGTTGGGCGTCGCTCTGGCGAAATGTTACTTCAGCTCATCAACGATATTCTCGACTTTACAAAAATTGAAGCTGGAAAGTTGGAACTCGATATCGCGCCATTTTTCGTAGTTGACATAGTAAAATGCGTAACAGAGATGCTTGACTCTGAGGCACGTCTGAAAAAGATTCAGCTTCATGTTGAATGTGAACTTGACGACACCGTTCGAGTTTTTGGCGACGCGGGCCGCCTGCAACAGGTTCTCGTCAATATTTTAGGCAACGCCATAAAATTTACAGAGGTTGGGCGTGTTACGTTATCGGTGGTCGAAATCAGTCCGACTAGCAGTAAGGAGCGACACTTACTTTTCACCTGTTTAGATACAGGTGTTGGTATAGCCCACGATAAGCAACCAAACATATTCGAAAAATTCAACTCTAGCAAACCAATCGGCTCTGCCGTCAGTCAAGGCTCGGGGCTTGGTCTGGCTATTTCTCGTGAGCTTCTGTCGCTAATGGGTGGCGCTATAGCTTTTGAAAGCACACCGGGCATTGGCTCTAAATTTTGGTTTTCGGTGCCGTTCCCAGCCGTAGATGAGTTCGACACTTCCCCACAAGTCCGTTCCAATTCGCCGCCACTGGAGGTTTTTTTGCCTCTGCTCTCAAAGCAAGTTCTGCTCGCCGAGGACAACCCAACGAACAGTATGATTGCGCGTGTGATGCTCGAAAAAGCCGGTCATAGTGTTTATACAGTCGCGGATGGTTTTGAGGCCTTGCAGGCAGTGAAAAACTTTAGATTTGATGCGGTATTCATGGACATTAGTATGCCGATAATGGATGGGTTAGAGGCAACAACGGCGATACGCAGTCTTCCTGACGACCAAGGATCATTGCCGATCATAGCGTTAACCGCTCATGTATTAGAAAAAGAAAAAGATCGTTTATTTGATGTAGGCATGGACGATTTCATCTCTAAACCTGTCAGTCAGAATATGCTCCTGGAAACGCTAAAGAAGTGGACGCCTAAAGAAATAGAACCTGGACAAGAGCCTCTTTCTATCGTCAACGAAAATAATGGAGCCGCTGAGTCGATTTTAAATCAACCTGTGTTTGATGCCGCAGTGTTGCAGGGGTTGCTTAATGACACTTCTCAGGACGCCTTTCTGAAATTGATTGTTTCTTTTCGGCAGTCATTAGTAAGCAGTGTTAGCGTCATGAAGGACGCTATTGAAGTGCAAGATGCGGCAGCGCTCGATCATGAAGCCCATGCGCTCGGTAGCAGTGTGGGTGCATTTGGCGGACAACGCCTTTTCGCGTTGTGTCGAGCGATATGCTTTTTTTATGCAAAGGGCGAGCATGATCGTGCTATCGAGATGGCTTTAGGCATTGAACAGCTTGCGGATAAGACTCTCGTAGCGATCGAGTCAAAAGCGACTGAGCTTGTTTAAGCCTTTGCAGAGCTTAGTGCGGGTACTTGGATTGATAAAGCAGTAAACTATACGTTGGCTTCATGGCTGATGAGGAAATGTGAGGATGCAAACGAGACAATTTAGACCTTTTGGGGGCATTAGCGCCTTAACTTTAGGCGGCGGAGGTCTTGGTCAAGTCTGGGGTGCAACGTCGCGAGCGCAAGCGCTCGAAACGGTCGCTATTGCTTTGGATAACGGCATCAATCATTTAGATGTCGCGCCCATGTACGGTAGAGGCGAGGCTGAAAGTGTTGTTGGTGAGGCGCTGAAAGGTAAGAGCACCGATGGCCTGCACATAACCACCAAATGCCAGATTGGCACACCGGCGGAGCATAATGTTTATGACAGGCTTAATGCGTCGCTGACCGACAGCTTGAAATTGTTGGGCATGGAGAAGGTGGATTTGTTTCTCATGCATTCGCAGTTGATCGAAGACGACTACCAGTTGTTTAAACATAACCAGCTCAGAGCAAAAAATGCGACAACCTTAAGTTGTTACTTCAATGAGGTCATTCCCGCTTACGAACGATTGAAACAAGAGGGTAAAATCGACAACTGGGGCATTGGCGGTATGGGGCAAAAAGAAGCTTTGTTGGCTGCGCTTAATCACGAGATTCAACCTGCGGCTGTTCAGTGTATCGTCAATCCTCTTAATTCAGCGGGGGGAATAAGCTATGTATCGGAAACCTTCGACCCCAAAATAATCCTGCAGACATGTCAAAATAACGACATTCCTATCCTGGCGATCAGAGCTGTTCAGGCGGGTGCTTTAACGTCATCAATGGATAGAGAGCCACACCCGTCTGGGTTTGATGCTGAAGACTTTAAAGATTTTGATAGAGCCGCGCCTTTTCGGCAGCTGGCTAATCAGTGGGACGAATCCCCAGCGAGCCTTGCGCATCGATACGCATTGAGTATCCCCAAAGTCGGTTCGGTTATCTTGGGCGTGAAAAACCAAACAGAATTGGAAGAATGTTTACAGGCCGAGAGGCAAGGGCCCCTCAGCACTGATCAAATTGCAACGCTGGAAAACTTGTTCCAAGCGCCATAATGGAGATTCGTTTTACAGAAGGTTAACTAGCTTTGTCTGCGCGACGACATCTTCTTGAAATGTTTCATCCCATCCATGGCGCGGACCTTTGGGTTGCCCGGTTTAGTCATGAACTCAGGCACGACTGCGCCTTCTATCGGCACACTGAATTCAAATCGACTTCTTCTGGGTACGTCACACACATCTTCGTCGCAGGTCTGCCAACTGACTTCACCACTTAAGTCTAGCATCGTAGGGACCGTAGTAGAGGTGATTGCACCATTTGCAGTGATAGGTAATCTCAATTCAACCCGGCCATGATTGACCTGGATTATCTCGCCGGTACTCGCCATCGTATGTGCTTCACTCGCAGGTCGAATCAGTTCACGAATCACTAATTTGGATTGTGCATCTAGCGTCAGCGTAAAAGGAATCATCCCTTGCGGCGCAGGATCTGCATACAGGTGTCGCCCCTGTGGTACGTCAATTTGACAGACAAGATGTTGCAGAACGCCAACCGCTAAATGCTCACCCTTCAGAAACACCTTAGGTTCAGCGTCCGTTGTATCGCTGACGGGGTTACCGATGTATTCACTTAGTGCATCGCCATCAACAGCGCGCAGCAATTCTTCAGGCCCGACTCGCAATACCAGATTGTTTTCAAAAAACTTGTGGGTAATGGTGCCTTGGGAGTCGGTCACATAGGTGCCGGGGAAGGGAATGCCAAACCAAGGATGATCATCTTCTGCAATCAGCGTGTTTAGAATACCGTAGTCACGAATCACTTTAGAGTCAGGGTCAGACAACAACGTGTAAGTAATATCATAGGCATCCTGAAAATCTTTTAGCGCATCAGGTTCGTCATAACTGATTGCAAGCACGCTAATGCCGAGTGCATCGAAGGCTGACATTTTTTCTTGCAGCTGCACGAGCTGCGTTCGACAGGGTGGTCACCACACAGCGGAACGAAAAAACAACATAATCGTTGGTTTAGCGTCGTGGGCATAGTCAAAGGGATTACCCATAACATCCAAGCAAGAAAATGCTGGCAGCTGTTCACCGATATCCGGACCCGTTGGAAACACGCCTTTAGGGTCGGTACGAGGACCAAAGCCCGGTTGCATAGGGCCGATGAAACCATCGACATCTCGCCAGCCATGCTCAGTTTTCTCACCGCGTGTTTCGATCTCAATGGTCATCTTAGAATACCTTGTTCAAATTTCTTATATTCTAAACATGTCACGCAAGCGAGTGTCCTTATTGAACCTTTATTGAACCTACGCCGCCGAAGCATTCGGCTGATTGCGAAGTACACGTCCAGCGCGATGCCCTGTTAATTCGCCATTTTCGACAATGACACTGCCATTACAGATGGTTGCGAGATAGCCTTGCGCTTTTTGAGTCAGGCGTGGCGTGTCATTAGGGAAATCGCGAATTAGTGTTGGTTGACCTTCAATCACCTTGTCGACATCGATTACGTTAACGTCTGCACGTTTGCCGACAGCCAGTACGCCTCTATCAGCGAAGCCTAAAATGCGCGCCTGTGCGCTTGTTAGCAGACGTATCGTTTCAGCCAATGTGAATGTGCCTTTTTCTCGATGCCAATGTGACAACATAAAGGTTGCCCAGCCAGCATCGATGATCTGCGTTAAGTGCGCGCCGGAATCGCCAAGGCTTGGCAAGATCCAATCATTTTTAAGAAATTCTTCCATGGCCGCATAGTCATGGTTACCAAAGCGAACATGAAACAGCGCTTCGCCGTTACTCTCGAGCATGTAACGCAGCCAAGTTTCCGCCGGATGTTCACCTGCTGCTTTAGCAATGGCGGGCAAACTTTCGTCAGCGCCCTTGGTGTACAGAGGTGAATCTCCATCACCAAGCCAGTAAAAGTTGCTAACCCATGCGTCTAGCGCAGCGGTTGAACCACCCATTTCTCTGGCTTCGTCAATCAACGTGGCACGCGTGCCCGCATCTTGAATCGCCGCAAGGCGACCAGCAAAGTCCAGTTCAATCAGTGCTGTCCATGCAGGTGACATAAACATAATGTTTGTTTTCAGGCCTGACAGAAATCCGAATGAACGCGGTAGCGCGAGACCCGTAATGTCGATACCTTCCGCTAACATTGATTCCATGATGTCGATATAGGCATTGGCTTTGCCCGGCGCGCCAGGAATATGCGGCGCTGTGAATATAACCCGTGAATCAGCCGCTAAACCTTGTTCGCGCAGCAACGCCATTTCAGAATCAAGTCGGGAGTATTCAAGCACATTTTGTATAAGACCGTTGTTCTTACCGGCCGCCTTAGCGATAGCCACCATCTCGTCAGTCTTGGCGAACGTGCCCGGAATACTTCTCCCATCAGGCATCTTGTGCGCAACAAGTCTGCTGCTCGAGAACCCAATGGCGCCTTCCGATACCGATTTACCCACTAACTCCGCCATCTGCTGGATTTCATCAGCGGTCGGCTCTTCATCAACGCCACGCTCACCCATGACATAAGTGCGGATGGCACAGTGGCCAACCATGCCTGCGAGGTTGATGGCCGGATTTAGCTTCTCAAGAGAATTCAGGTATTCACCATAGCTTTCCCAATCCCACGGAAGGCCATTCAAAATGACGTTGCTCGGAATGTCTTCAACCGATTCCATCATGTTAGCCAAGTACTCGCGGTCCTGCGGCTTGCAAGGCGCGAATGTGACGCCGCAGTTACCAATCAGGGCGGTTGTTATGCCATGCCAGACAACCGGTGTGAGATCAGGATCCCAGCCCGCCTGTGCATCTAGGTGGGTATGTAGGTCAATAAACCCAGGAGTGACAGCATGCCCTTTGGCATCAATTTCTCTCGTGCCGGTGCCTTCAACTTTGCCGAGGGCAACAATAGTGTCCTTGTCGATGGCAACATCGCCCAGATAAGGTTCAGAGCCGGTGCCGTCTACAATAAGGCCGCCACGTATGATCAGATCGTATGCCATGGTAATGCTCCTGTCGGTCTACTAGAGATAAGTTAGAATGGTTTAGCAGGGTACACTAGCTGATTTTTTAATCGAAGAACATCGGTAGCTGTTCGTTTAGGCTTGCTGAAAGTCAATTTAAATTGGTCGACCACATGAGTACTTGTCGATTGTGTAATAGGTATAATGGCGGGAATAGAGCCCCTTTGAGTGGATACCGACATGGAAGATGAAGTCAATTACAGAAATAACCCGTTACACAGTATCGGTCTAAAGGTTCTGTTGAATGAGCTGGTCGACCATTACGGCTTTGACATACTTTCCGCCTACCTGAGTATCAATTGTTTTAAGGTCAACCCGAGTATCGAATCGAGTATCAAATTCTTGAAGAAGACCGAATGGGCGCGGGAAAAGGTAGAAGCTTTCTATTTGTATGAGTTTAAGAATTTACCGAGGGCATCTGACGAGCAATTTTTGTTGCCGCCGCGAGAGCGAATTATTCCTGAGCAACAAAAACCCGGTGAACCTGCCGAGTTGAGTATTGAAGATGCAGAGCGTCTGGCAGAAAAGCGAGCGAAGAAGTGGGGCGATAAAGGGCGGGGTGGTAGACAAGGGTCCAATTCGGGTTACGCACCTAAAGACAGAGCTTCATCTCGTCACAAATCCTCTACCAGGTCTCATGCTAAATCTGACGAAAAAGCGTCTGCTAGCCCGGCTCCTGCAGCCAGCGAGCGAGTTGCAAAAGACATTGCAAAGGGCAAAGTTGATCCATGGGCAAATGCGAGAAATAGAAAGAAAACATAATTTGCGAGGGTAACGCCAGCGGTCTTTAAGGGTGCAAGTAAAGAGTTAAACCAACAGTGCGAGTTAAGCAAGCTCGTTGAAAAAATTGATATAAGGAACAAGAAATGCCAACACTTCACGGGTTTTCATACAGTAATTACTACAACATGCCGAAACACGCATTGTTATATAAAGGCGTTAGTTTTGAAGAAGACTTGGTGTACCCAAGCGCACAGGGCTACAACAAATTAAGCCCGGCGCTGAAAGTACCGAGCCTGACGACTGACACTGGCGAGCATCTTTCCGAAGCGGCTGTGCTGTGTGAATACATCGAAGATGCTTATCCGCAGAAGCCATTGCTGCCTGCAGATGCCGTTGCGCGCAATAAGAATCGACAGTTGATGCACATGGCAGAGTTGTATATTGAATTGCCAAATCGCAGATTGATCCCGTACAGTTTTAGGAATGCGCCGGCGCCGGAGCAATTGGTTAGTGAAGTGGTTGCTGTGGTCGATCGTGGTATTAATAGTATTAACGCACTCGCCACATTTGACCCCTGGGTACTTGGGGCCGAGTTCACGATGGCGGACATCTATCTTTTTTATGTTTTGACTGTTGCTGAAATGGGTGGCCAGATGACGGGGATAGATTTGAATGCGCGTATTCCCGGGCTCGAACAATGGCGTACAGCCTTTGCGGCCGATCCAATCAGCCAGCAAGTCGCGGCGGATACAGAAGCCAATCGGGAAGGCTTTTTTGGTTATATCCAGAGTCTTAGCTAATTTGTTTGATTGATAGACAGAAAGCCGGCGGTCTCGATAGGTGTTTGCGCGCTTAGAACAGAACTGCTGGCTTATCGGCGGCAAGGTTCAAAGCATTGGCTCATATATGTACGGGTTCTTCGTTACCCGTGCCGAGTGATGCGGCCATGATGCGACTTAAGTGACTGTAGGGTAAGCCGGTTTCATCGTGCCATTGGTTGAATGCTTGTTGGGCCGCCCGCAAATCTCTTTGACTGTTCGGTTCCTTGTCAACGATGCCCTCTGCGATCAGCACCGTGACCACATCTTGAGTGAACATGAACGTATCTTTGCCCACAAAGCGAAGAAAGTACTGGCTAGTGCGACCGCCCAGTCGGCTGCCATGTTTCTTTAGGTACAGTAGTAGACCAACGATGTCATCTTCAGGCCAGTCCGCCAGAAACTGGCCAAAAGATTGGTGCTGCTCGATCATATCCAAGACAAACATGGCGTTATCGCGAATTGTTAAAATCTTGGTTCTATTCCTGATGATTGAAGCATCTAGAGCTAGCTCATCAAGTCTCTCATCGCTGAAGTTAGCGACAGCCCTAGGATTAAAGTTGGCAAATGCTCGTTCAAAATTGGGCCATTTGTATTCGACGATTTTCCAGACAAAGCCGGCCCGAAACACACATTTAGACATCTCCCGCAGATAGATAGCGTCAGGTATTTGGGCCAGTGCGCGAGGTGTATTCATCTCGGGCAAACTGTCTAGAAGGGCTGCTTCGCCCTTTCGCTTGACGGCTCTTTCGTAGATCTTTTCGAATGTCATTTTATAGATAGATGCTTTGCAAGTGTAAGGGATGGTTTACGCTTATATGAAATTTGTCAAATATCACTGGTGTTGCTGGTTATACGAATGTCTGAAGGTTCAGATTCTCCCACCTGTTTGGTTGTCACGCCAGTTGTTTTAGCGTCAGAGAATGATTCGTTGTAGTTGGGTGTGGGTGGGTTTAGTCCGGTTTGGTGGGTGCCTGTCTTGAATGATCTGCATTGACAGCAAACAAACACCTGAAGCAAACGATAGAAAGCAAGGCGTCGCAAAAGGTCTATCTAGGCGAGGAAAATAGGTGGTATAGTTTTCGCCCCGCGGCGAGTACATCAGCCGATAACAACGAATCAAAAAAGAAAAACTTATGAAAAGACTAGCCTGTTTAATCCTCCTATCATCTTTTTTGTTTGGCTGTGCCAGTAAGCCAACATATAGCTTCGACCATGATGCGAGCGTCGACTTCAGCGAACTGAAAACCTATCGCTGGTACGATGATGTTTACCCGTCTCGAGACTCGCGATACCGCAGCTACGGCGATGCAAATAATCGAGTACGTCGATTTATTAATCGCGAGCTAACGTCCAAGGGCTTTACTGAAGCCAAGTCGGGCAATGCCGATTTCCTTGTGAACTATCACGTGTCGAAAGAAGAGCGTTACTCTGCGCAACAGTTTAATAATTACTATGACGGCGGCGTGCATGGCGGTGTATCGACGGGTTCTTATGGCTCCTCTGTGGCGATCGGTTACAGCACCGGCGGTGGCAAGCCAAAAACATATGAGGAAGGTACGGTTGTTATCGACCTTTTGAGTTCTGAAACGAAAGGTCTTATCTGGCGTTCGATTGCCGAGGGGCGTTTACCTAAAAAGCTGTCCCCATCGATTCGGGATAACGCTGCCGACCTGTTATCAAAAGAAATGTTCAGCGCCTTTCCGCCGCAATAGCCAATTGCGCTTAGACTACAGTGATAACTCGACAGGCCTACTAACTGCGAGAAACTGTCGAAGATCTGTGCGCTTATCTGCTCTTATACAAGATCACAGACGGAAATCCTTCGCGCCTGAGTTTGTTGCGAGGGCTTAGCTGATGCACTTACTCAAATAGCCGCATGGGATCACCCATATCATGGTAGCCTAGATATCCGCCGCCAACGTCGGATGCATCGTAGAGTGCATAACCTAAAAGCTCCTGTGCCCTGCGGGGAAAGCCTTTAACAGTGTCGATGGGAATATTGGTATAGCTGTTCTCGACCGGACGCAACCAGCCGCAGCATAATCCTGTTGAAAGTGCCCTGCGACGTCTGTTCGTCGTGTTTGTGCCTCCTGCGTGTAATGTGTCACCTCTAAAAAAAAGCGCAGAGCCAGCGGGTAGGTCGCAAGCAACAATTTCATCTTTTGTTGGCATTCGATCTCGGTCCCAACGATGACTGCCTGCTGCAACGAGCGTTGCACCCATTTGAGGTGTCACGTCGACTAAAGCAGCAATTGTGTTCACGATCATTGGGTTTGATGTGTTTGCAAAGTTCCAAGCATCGTCATCGCGGTGGATTGGTTGAGCGGACTCGCCTGGGCCAATATCAATAACTTCGCCATTATTTAAGATAATCGTAGGTCCTATTGGACCAAGCACAGCTTCGGCAAAACCGATCATTTTATCGTCGAGCATAATGTCTAAAAAACTTGGCGCTTTCATGCACAGACCTTGCAGGCGCTTGGTGCGCAAGCCGAGAAAGCTGTCAGAGGCTTCTGAGCCTGAACTGGTGCCATCATGCTGATCTAGCCAAGGTGAGAGTTCATGGTTAAATTGTGCAAGTAAACGAGGATTTAGCCAGTCATCAACAATGACGCCACCATCTCGCTCATTGGCTTCGACGATATCGTCGACAGTACAATCTGATGGCAGGCGTTGCAGGGCTCGTGCAGTCATTCAGAATTCTCCAAAGGTTGATGCAGCTTAATAATGTTAACATTTAATATTGATCGTCGCAGAGTCTCACTTACCGTTTCAAAGAGCGCCACGAATGCAGAATGAAAGTAAAGCTAGCATGATTAAGGAAGATCCAAATTTTCTTGAGTATTGTTATCGCCGCGTATTGCTTGCACTGGATTTTTCGAATGAGCAGGCAGAGGTCATCGCACATTGCGTGTCCGATGGAGATCGTAATGGGAAATCGACGCAAGGCATTGGCGTGTTTGAAATTCCGGTATTGCTGGCGCGCACTGGAACCATGGACGTAACAGCGGTTCCTGAGATCGTTGACGAAGGTCCGACGTGGCTGGTCGTTGATGCCAAGCGCGCTTCAGGTCAGTGGGCTGTCACGATGGCGATGGAGGCTACAATTAATAAGGCGCGTGAAAGTGCGATTGCGATTGGGTTCGTGCGCGACTTCAACGACGCCGGCGCTTTCGGCACTTATGTACGAATGGCTGCGCGCGAAGGTATGTTTGCGATGGCAACAAATAATAGCCTCCCGCTTGTATCTCCCTGGGGTGCGATGCAGAACGTATTATCCGGTGCGCCATTCGCCGCCGCGACACCGGGTGGTGAGCTGGCGCCGATTGTTTCAGACATCCAGGCTGTGGAAGTTCACGATGGCGATATTAGCGAAGCGTTTTTTCAAGGCAAAAAGCTCAAGGGCGAATATTTAGTCGATCCCCAAACAGGCGAATTGACCGACGATCCGGCACCGTATTTTAAGCAGATGGATGATTATGGGCGCATTTCAGACTGCGATGCGCCGTCAGTTTTCGGCACACCTCGTATGTATGCGTTTAACCTGTTTACCGAAATGCTGGCTGGCGTCATCAACCCTAATGCACGGATGAGCCCAGAAATTGATGGGCCACCATCGCATTGGCTTGAGCCTCAGACCGAAGCATTAACCGGCGGTGCCTGCATTATTGTGATAGACCCGACTCATTGGATGCCTGCTGGTGAAGCTGGACGCCGCTCCGACCGTCTTGTTTCTGCAGTAAAAAGCGCCAAACCAAGACCGGGGGTTGATGAAATTTTTCTGCCGGGTGAGAGAGGTTGGAAAGCGATGCAAACTGCCAGCAAAGTTGACATTCTGCCTGCACATTGGGAATCCTTTACCGCAATTGTTGACAGCGTTGGTTTGGCGATCGACACGCTTCGCGCTGAGTACGTAGAGAATTGATGCTAGTTACAATCCTGTATCGCGGCACGACCAAAATCGCTAGTTAGACCAGGATTGTATTTTGCGGCAACAGACATTGTGACTCGTTGTCGGGGGTGAATGGTTCCACCTTTCGTGATGTTCATCCATCCGATCTAAGTTCAACGCGAAGAGGTTGATAGCAAAAGGCGACGCTTGACAGTGTTATCACAACAGCCGCGCTGATCATTAAGTTCGTATAGCCACTTTGACTGATGACCCAGCCACCAATGGGTGGTCCAAGCATTGCTGCAACGCCTTGAACGCCCGGTATAAGGACGGCCATTCGATGGCTGAGATTGCCAATGCTGGCCATTTGGTAGGAAAGACAATAGGTCCATGCAGCTGAAAATAAGATGACCGCTGCAAGAAAGTATAACCATTGTGTGCTGAGCGCTAGAAAATAGAAGGCTGCAAGAAAAGCGGTTGCTGAGATTAAGTGCGGGTAATTTTTACCGAATCGGTCGCCAATAGCGGCGGCAATCAGTGCCCCGATGAGACCACCGGCCAGCGACAGTGCTAGTGATAATGCAATGTCGTCGCGACTAAAGCTCTTACTAATACCTAGCCTTTCGACGAAGGTCCAGACCGCGGAAAGCAAACAGAAGTGAAACAAGAGGCTTACGATACCAACCGCGGCCGTTTTTGAAGAGCCCGCTAAGATGTTTTGATCAGCGCCGTTGTCATTCGGAATCCAACGTGAAGACAAGGCCGTGATCGCAACAATTACCGCCAGTACCAGCCAGCATGCTGCGTATCCATAATAGGGATAAATCCATACAGGTAAGCTGTAAATAAGTGCTAAAGCAATTATCTGTTGAGTCGCAACCATACCACCAAATGCACGTTCACTTTGTGGGTGGGCCGATACAATTGAAACACCCGTGCCATACAATAGCCCGCTGCCGATGCCGCAAAGTGCAAGGCCTATCGAAAGAAAAATAGTGTTAGGTGCCAAGCCGCAGACTACTAACCCAGGCACTAACAATATGTAGCCGAGCTGTATGGCAGCGAGATTCCGCACCTTTCCATAAGTGATATATGCAGCCACCGAGGTGATGAGAAATCCACCAAAATAAATACTCACAATGAGGCCAGCCTGCTGTTCGTCCAAATTGTATTGATCGGAAATCCAGCCGACAACAAACGGCAACAATAGGAAAAGAAGTGCGGCAGAGGCTGTTGCAAGTAGGGTTGAAATCAATTGTTTCTGAGGTGGGCCCACTATGAAGTTGCTCTTCGTTTAAACAAATAGGTTGTGACGCCAAAAAGGCTTATAAGAAGCCAAAAGAGCTCAATAATGAAAGCGGACAAATTAAATTCGTAGCTGAGAGAGATGAGTATCAGCAGCGCTCCGAGGCCATTGAATAGAGAGAAACTCAGCTCGCTGGACGCCAATTTGTTGAGCTGCAGTAAAAGATAACAGCCGAGAATCATCAAAACGCCAATGTTGCCGATTACGTCATACCAGTGGTAATTCATAGGTTTTGCCTCAGTGTAAATCCAATAAGGTGTGCATTGATCAATGGCGCCAAACGCTCAGTTTCGCCAATGCTGTGGAGTAATCGCCATTTTCCCTGCGGCGTCGATCGCCTCAAACAGGCCGCGCTAAATATACCCTGCGTGTCGTTCATGCCGATGGCGAAGTCACCAACCTGTATAAAGTAGCCAATCTCACTGGCTGTATCGACAACGGCGACGTTTGTCTGTTGCGACTGATCGGTTGTGTGTAGCGGAGACCAGATTTCTTTGTAACCTATGGTCTTTCCCTTGGTTGTCACTTGGCCACGTTCCACCAACTTTTCGTCGACCATCATGAGGTCGCCTTCATCTTCAAGATGTTGTTTAGTCAAATCGATATGGTGTGTGAATCTGATTTTCGGTTGCGACCAATGAGTCCGTCCGGCAAAAGCGCTTTGGAGCGACTCGGTGTGCTTTGCTTGGTCCAGTGGCCAGCGCATATCGGCAAAATAATCTCCAGCCTGCAACCAATAAACATTTGAATCCTCAAAGGGTTTGCCGTTTTCGATCGTCAGCGAGTCCCGTTGCCAAACGCCAGTCAGATCCTGTAGGTCGATATGCGTCAATCTACAAATCCATCAGTTTTAAATAATGATCATGAAAATCAGAAATGGCCTTCTCGTAACTATGGGCCAAAGGACCCACGGCGAAATGCTTGCTGCGAACATTCTGTTGAATGTTTTCAACAATACGTGCGTCTTCGCCTTTCGTGATTTCGTTAAAAAGCTCAAAAAATGCGTCTTCATCGCCGCCAGGGACACCCAGAAGATCAACTTTCATCTGTGTTTTCTCAGCCGTTAGAGGAATTAATTCTGCGATCGCGAAGAAGCTTGTGCCGGTAAAAATAGGTAGGTTTGGAAAAATAAAATGTGCGCCGTTTTCTGAGTACCGACCGATAGCATCTTTGACGTGGGGGATGTCCGGCAGCGGACTACTCGTTTTGTAGGCCTGCGCATGCTCCGGCTTGGCCGGTTCGTAGGAAACCCAATGGCGACCTAGTTGCTCGAATTGACCCTTGTCATGGTCAAGTGCGGCTAAGGTCTCGGGGTGCACAAACCATAAATGCAGCCAATCGATATGGTTTTCGATATAGAACTTCCAGTTTGCTTCAAAACTAATGGTATCGCTCTTTAGAAGTTCGAGTTTGTCAGCGCCGAATGGCGCAAGCTCTTTACCAATATCGCCTAACCATTCGGTCAGTGATTCAGTCGGATGCTCGTTGGCGTTGATAAAAACCAGTCCCATCCATGTTTCAACGCTCGCAGGATGCAGGCCGAGACCCATTTTATCGATATCATTAAACTGATCGTGTTTAGCAACACCGCGCAGATGCCCGTCGAGACCGTAAGTCCACTTATGATAAGGGCAAACCAATGTGCCGCACTGACCGGTGCCCTGAGCCAATTGAGCGCCCCGATGACGGCAGACATTATGAAATGCGTTCAATTGGTCGTGTTTATCTCGAACGACAACAAGCTCATCGAGGCCGGCCTTGATGGTTTTATAACTGCCGTGCTCGTCAAATTCGCTCGTTTGGCCAGCGTATAGCCAACTCGCCCCGAAGATTTTACGTTTTTCTTGGATTAACCACGATTCTTCGAAGTATGCCTCGGCGGGCAATTTATATTGGGGCGCTATCAAATAATTCATATCTTGTTGCCATTGGCCTCGTTTCGCCTGTAACCGCAGTATGCTACGACAGAGTGTGCTCCGTAGTTATATGATTTGTGAGTGATATGATATGATTTGCGCGTTTTGCGAACCTCGAGGCTGACGTAATCTTCCGTGCCAACTCATCGTATTTCTAGAGACTCACACACAGAAACTCTTACACGAAGATATTATCAGCTTCTTAATGAAACGTTGGCGGCGCATAACCCTGTCATCCAAGCCCTTTTAGTGCCTGACCCCTGTACCACATTGAGTTTTTCTCTCGCTGTGCGCGATCTGCAAAAAATTCACGACCTTCGAGATCTCGGTTTGGCGTATGGGCGTCGAATCAGTATTTCAGACTATGGCATTGTTGGACTAGCAATCGCCAGTACGCGCTCTTTTGGCGAAGCGCTGGCGACGCAGATGCGCTTTCTGAAAATGTTAACCGATGTCAGTAAGGTGTCTTACACAATAAGTGATTCAAATGGTCTTACAACTTTAGCGTTAACAGAGCTGATTCAAGGTGGTGAAACGAATCAGTTTATGATGGGCGCTGAGTTGTCAGCTCAAGTTAGGTTTGTTGCTGATCTATTGCCAGATGCACAGTTGGCCCAGTGCCATTTATATATCCCATTCGCCTGTCCCCGCACACGTCATTTTTATGAGTCATTACTTGGCTGTAAAGTTAGCTTTGATGAAGCCGAGGCTAGGTTAACTTTTCCTAGTCAATGGATGGATGCGGTGCTGAAGACCTCAGACGCTATGTTGGCCCCTTTGTTGGAGGATCGCTGCGAACACATTCTGGCGCGAATGCAAACCGGCGATGATTGGACCTTGCGGGTGCGAAACCACCTGCTGACTGAAGGCTCTTTTATGCAGAGCTTAGCTGTGACAGCTGCGGCACTCGATTTGCCCGTCCACACGCTGCGCGCCCGCTTGTACAAGAGCGGTACTAACTACAAAAAAGTTACTTTGGAAGTGCGGATGCAGTTAGCGTGTCAATATTTGGAAGAGACGCACCTGACACTGCAGCAAATAAGTTATCAACTCGGCTACAGTCAGCCGAGCAATTTCCAATTGGCATTTAGGAAATATTTTCACAAGGCGCCAGGCGAGTGGCGAGCTAATGCGAGCAAGAGAGTCAAAAATTCTTAGCTCGGTTGTGTTGTTTATCTCGCATTGATGTCTTTTTTAGTTAGTTTCAGTTAAGTGATAGGGTTTGTTTTTTTTGGCAACAATTTCCATTAACCACGGCATATGTTCTCTGCCGATAAATACCTGTTCCTCGATCACAAAAGCCGGCACCTCAAAAACGCCCTGTGCTTGCGCCTGTTCAATGCTGGTGTCGATGGCCTTTGACTGTAGTAGCTCAGCACTGAAGTGCAGACCCGCATCTGTGACCAGTTTTTCAACCACGACGGCGTCATTCAAGTCTTTACCCTCTATCCAATAGGCGTCATAGGCTCGACTAACAAAAGTCGTTGGATCAACCGATAAGTTGGCTAAGACATTCAATGCTAAATCGCTGTTGCCAGGTTTTGGCCGAAAATGCATCGGCGTATTGCTAAGCTCAGAGTACATCTCATGCATCTGTTGTCGCTGAACTGCACGAACGCGACGATGGGTTTCGCCTTTGGTCTCGTTGTCTTGCTCAGCGGCCATGGCAGATTGCTTGGTCGGAAATGGTAACCACTTAACGTCAAGATGATGTGTCTTGATGAAATCTAATGTGGGTTTCAGAGCAAGATAGGCCGCCGGTGATTTGAAGTCGATAAACAGCGTTAACTCGTTATGGCTCTCATTAGCGCTTAGTTCGGTGCTTAGTTCGGTGCTTAGTTCAGAGCTTAGTTCGTAAGCGATATCGGGTGCATCACCTTGCTTGCCTGTTAGATGCCAGCGTACCAGCGGTAAATGTTCGCGGCCAAACAGGATTTGCCCATCAATCACATAGGTCGGCACACCGTAGATATTATTGCGATGCAATTGTCCTTGCAGTTGATCGTGCACCTCTTTGCCGATACCCGCTTGAAAAGCCTCAAAACCATCGGCGTCAACCCCAGCGGCGGTAATACATGCGGCGACAACAGCGACATCTTCAATATCGAGCTCTCGACGCCAAAATGGCGCGTAGACAGACTCTAAATAGGCTTCAAGCTTGTCACGTGCGTGCTCTACAACCCACAAAATACCAATGTTGGCGATGCTTGAGTTCCAGATCTTTTCAGTGCCTTTTAGTATGTAACCCTGACGCTCGATATAACGTCTTGCATCTCGATAGGCGTATTTGATGCCGCTCCACTGTGACGCAGAACGATTAGATTCAACAACCTTGCCAGCTTTCTTCTTAGCACTGCCTAGGTAACTTGGAATATCTAAAGTAAGTGGTCGCCAGTCAAACTGCACACCCAGTTCGCGCTCTAATGCAAAAATGGGCTTAAGGGCGACAAAGGCATAGGGACTTTTGATATCAATGTAAACAATCGCTGGCTGCCCGTCGGTGGCGATTAAGGGTGATTTGTAATGCTGCATGGCTATCTCTATGTTGCCTTTTATGTAACTGTTTATGTATGTATCTATCTATCTATTTGTGTGACGCTTGTCGGACAGCCAAAGTGGTCAGGCGCTTAAGCAGCGCCTACCCAGCCTGAGTGAAAGCCATAGGGTACGCGATAAGGCACAAGAATCGTTGCAATAGGACCTGCGGAGATATCCTGAGCATCTAAGATCAAACATTCACTTTGTGCCGTCGTCTCATCTTGAACAAAGCAGATAAGATAGCCGTCATCTTCGGATTGTGCATCGACCTTTGGTGCAAACACCGCCTCGCCACCAAACCGGTTGTCGCCATAATTGAAGGTGACGGTGGTTTGTGTTTCGTTATCAAACTTCATCACGCCGTCAAAACTAAAGGGTCGGCTTGGGTTGAATACAGCCGCGTATACATAACGTGTTTTGTGGCAGGCATGGGTGTCGTTAATGCGAGTGAAATCGCAACGCTGTTCGCTGAGTGTTTGTTCTTTAACAACGCCGGTGACTAAATTGATACGCCATTCATATAGCTGGCCTTGGGTATCCTCGAGGTTCTCGGCATCTAAACCCGCACTGGCAATGTCCGATGTTTTTGATCGTGAGGCTTGCATAACAATTTCGTCACCGTCGTCCCACGCGTTCGCCGTGTGAACAACCGAACCGGTCTCGACTTCGAACCAACGTACATCCAAGTCTGTACCAAAGCGGGGCATCACACCGATGCGTGAACCATGCGCTGGTTCAAAATCCAATGCCGGACCGCCGGCAATAGCCCGCTCGATATCGAGAGTGATTGGGAAGTCGAGGAACAGTGAATATTTTTCTGTGACAGCGAAGTCGTGCATAAAAACGGGCTTTTCGATCGTAATCGATGTCGTGTGGACCAATTCGCCGTCGGCATTGATGACGGAGTAGCTGACGAAAGGCGGTTGGAATGCATAGCCAAAGGTCATCATCTCACCGGTTTTATGATCAACCTTAGGATGAGCGGTGAAGGGGTGCTTCAGCTTGCCATCGAAGTCTACCGCCCCCAACGTTTCAAGTTCAGGTAACTGGATGGCAGTGGGGCGAGACGGTTCATGTAGGGCGTAAAGGGTGTCGTTGTGATAGGTGAAAGCTGTATTAGCTAGGTTCTTATTGCGCGGCGCGCCTTCGGGTACACGAGAAGGTGTTGGGTCAAGCATCGAGTTCATGCCCTTGTACACCCAATCGCCGCGTTCTTGTTCAAGTTTGTATCCGTCCGTTTGAACAAACCGATTGCGATAGTGAGCTTGGCCGTCATGAAACTCGATGGCGTGAATCATGCCGTCGCCATCAAAAGTGTGATAGGCCGCCTCGTCAAATATATGCACCGGGTTTGGCCCAACCCGCAGAAAGTTTCCCGCTAGGTCTTTGGGTATCGCGCCTTTAACGTCCATGTCCTGCGCGTCGCGCTCTTCGGCGACGGGCGCAAAGTTGCCGTCAAGAAAGAAATTGGTTGAGTTACTGATTTCTGATTGGGCCATGGATCACCTCGATGATTTTTATTTTGTAGTCACTATAGCAGTCGAGTGAAGCGACGCAAGATCAACTCGAGGTCTGCAGCTTAAGACAATAAGCTGTAGATGCCGGTCTTGAGACCCGGTATGTTAATAGTTCAAAATATATCAATAAAAGTGATGTACTAACTCTGCCAAGTAAACGCAATGTCTAGCAAGTTGGCCAACTTTACAAATAGGAGTTTTTCGGTTCGTTTGAATCTGGGCGGGCATACTTTCACGGCTTCACGGTCGATTGCTAGATTCAGCGTTGGACTATCTGTTAGGGAAGCAGCCAAAAATTGATTGCTGCTAGCAATTATCCCTTAAGCCCTTCGGTTGTCGTCGGCAGCGTTCGCTACAGTACTTAACATCGGACCAGTTGCGGGCCCACTTCTTTCGCCATGCGAAGGGACGTTCGCAAACCAAACAAAGCTTTGTTGGTAGGTGGGGTTTGCGGTGCGTCAAGTTTTGCTCACTGAATCGGCCAATCGTAATAGTCGCGACTGTCTAGTGGGCCAGTTTCAGTTTCGCCTGCCCATTTTTGGCGGTAGGCGCCGTCGGTGTCCCAGGTCTCAGTCTGTTTTTCGAGATTGAAATGGCGGCCACCGCGGGGATCTGAACCGACACCAGCGATGTATTGCCAATTACCCCAGTTGCTGCAGGCATCATAGTCAATAAGTTGTTCTTCAAAGTAGCCCGCGCCGCAACGCCAGTCCAGGCCAAGCTCGTTGACGAGGCAGCTGGCGGCAATCTGCCGTCCCCTGTTGCTCAGCAAGCCTGTTTTTTTAAGCTCATTCATACAGGCATTGACGATTGGCCATGGCGTTCGTCCGTCGCGCCATTTTAGGAACCGTTCCTGATAGAAAGTTGTGAGCGGCCGCTTGCCAGATATGCCCGTAAATGAAAACAGCGCTTCACCGTAATGACTGCCGTGCCAACGGAAAAATTCTCGCCACATGAGTTCGAATAGGATCCAGCGAGTCGATTCGTTAGCGCCGTGATCAGACTCATAGACGCATAGTCGCTCATAAATTTGTATCGACGAAAGGCACCCTTGTGCCAGCCATGGCGAGAACCCGGTTGAGAATCGTTCGCCGATAAAATTGTTCCGAGTCTCTTTGTACGTTGAGGCAGCGTCAGTGTGGAAATAGTCTTCGAGATGTTGCACGCCTGCCGTTTCACCACCTGCTAGCAAACTGCTTTCAGTGGGTGCTTGCACCAGTCGAGTCGTTAGTTCAAAGGATGGCGGTGTGGGTAATCGTGCTGGCATAGCCGCAGTCGGTCTGAATGCCACGGCGTCTAGGGATTTTCGAAATTGGGTAAAGGTTCCCGGAAATTTTTCACCAAAGGATATTGCGTCCTGTTGATACAAGGTTGCGCCATCGTATTGCTCGAAAGATATGTCGGGGAAAGACTCCGTTAAGTACTGCCAAAGCATTTTTTCGGCGCTGCTATGTTGGCGCGTACGAATAACCCGATTGAAACGTCCAGTCTGCAACAGATCACGAACAATTTCGCTGGGCTTGCCTGTCACAAGATTCAATGTCTGGCCAAGCTCTGACAGGCTGTGCTGAAGGTCAAGCAAGGACTCGCGCAGAAAGCGCCAGCGATGAGCCCCCATTTGCCTATTACCAAATCGATCTGTATTGAAGCGCGCCTCGTCTATGCAAAAAAGCATAGTCAATTCGTCATCCGTTGCCGCCGCTGTCAATGCCGGATTGTCCTGTAAACGCAGGTCATCATTTAGCCAGTAGAGTGTGCTCATGGCGACAGCAAAAATGCGCAGAGGTGTAGCGCAATCACCAAGGTTGTGACGCCGGTCCGCATATTGCGATAGTAGTTGGGCTGCGGCCGAAAAATTGCCAGTAAGCGCTCACCAAGAAGGAGCAGAACGAATAACAGGGCCAGCACCAGTAGCGCTTTTGTCCCCATGAATCCCACGCTGACCACAGCGGTAATGACGATGGCATTACTGAAGAGCAGGATGCTTTGTCGTTGACGGGCTGAGATATTGCGATGCATGAGCGCAGTGGTCCACCAATTGCCGGACAAGAAAGCAATAATGGCGAGTGAGTACACTGTTAGTAGAGGCAAAGCCCAGCTCGATTCCATTGCAAGCAAACATGCCAGCATGGGCAGCGTGCCGGCATAGCCAAGCGCTGTAATCAATCGCTGCTCAAATAGGCTTTTCTCAACGGTGGGCAGGATTAGGCTGGCTGACATTTGGGGCACCAGTAGATGCGGCGTGAGGTCACCACAGATTTTTTAATCGGCGTGCGGCATATCCGACAGGGTTTGCCCTCTCTGGCGAAGACGGCAAAGCGATCCCGTTCGTAGTAGCGTCGGCCGGGTTTAGTGTCTTTCGGGGTTATGCTTGCGGGTAACGTAATGCCGCCGGTGCGATAGCTCCGTTGACTAATGCTGATGGTGTTCTTTGCGAGTTTTTTTCGCGCTGGCTGTGTCAATTCGCGAGGCTTCAAGAGCGGATTTACGCCCGCGAAGAAAAGGATTTCTGAGCGCAGGTAGTTGCCGTTACCTGCTATAAAGCCTTGGTCCAGATATAGTGAGGCCAGTTGTCGGTTTTTGAAAGTGGCTTGCTCTAACAGAGCCAATACCGTGTCGGCTTGCGTCTCAGGGGCCAGCAGGTCAGGACCGAGGCGTTGTAGGAATGGATGTTGCTCGATTCCGCTGGTGTCCCAAATGGAAATGTCTGTGGCGCTATAGAGCGATGCACTGTGATTGTCTGTGTGTAGAGCAATCCGAAGTGCACGATTTGTGGCGGCGAGCTTACCTCTTGGGGTGACTCGCCAAAGTCCGTATAACTGATTGTGCGAGTACATTGTTTTGCCCGATGAGAAATGCGTCAGCAGGGCCTTACCGCGGCATTCGATCCGCTCGACCGTTTGACCAACGATGGCGCACTCGCTACCAGCCAATGCATTGTGGTGCAGGTCGGCAGATTCGACAACGTGTCCTTCGAGCACCTGTGCAATGGCGTCGGCAGATCGTTTTATTTCGGGTCCTTCAGGCATGTGGTAAATACGGTTTACGCGGGTGTCTGGATCAGCATATCGGCTGCATCAGTCCATAGAAGGTTAAGTCATTTTAGATTCCAACAAAAAATCTGCCTGGTGTCGTCACAGGCTGCAGTGCCGAAAAGGTAACAGAGGTAAATAGGCGCCGTCATGTCGTTGGCTGCTTACAACTTACCTCTTATGATATCTTCTAGTCCGTCGATGAATCGATCGTGATCATTTGAGCTTGGCACAAGTTGTATCTTCTCACCGCCGTGGCTTTCAAAAATTTCTTGGTACTCATGACCAATTTCGATCACGGTTTCCAAACAATCGGCAACAAAAGCCGGGCTAAAGGCGAGTAGCTTTTTGGCGCCTTTTTTTGCTTGCTCTTCAACGACCTTGTCAGAAAAAGGCGTGAGCCATTTTTTATCTAAGCGTGATTGGAAACACACCGTATAGTCTTCTTCTTTTAGGCCTAATTTGCTGGCAAGAAGGCGGGTGGTTGCGTAGCTCGTGGCCTTGTAACACTGGCTGTTAGCTTCGGTAATCTCAGTTTCGCAGGGTGCGTCATTGCAAATATCATCCCCTTCATAAATTTTGTCGACGTGCCGTTGTGGTAAGCCGTGATATGAAAATAGAATGTGGTCGTAGTCATCAAGGTTGAATGCTTTTGAACGCTCAACGACGGAGTCGATGTAACCCTCATTGTCCCAGAATTGATTGATGATGCTTATCTCTGGGGTTGTCCACCATTTGCTCATTATCTTCATCGCAAGTTCAATGGCGGAACCGCTAGATGCGCTGGCATATTGCGGAAACAAAGGCAGAATAATGACGTGGTCGTAGTGAAGTGAACGAATTTGCTCCATGACGTCGGTCATCGACGGGTTTTGATAACGCATCGCCATATACACATCAACATTGGAGTATTCAAAGCGGTTTGTGAGCTTTTCCTGAACCCTTCGCGTGTGTGTTAACAAAGGCGATTGTCCCTCGCCGGCATCCCATAGTTCTTTGTATATTTTTGCAGATTTAGGTGCTCTAAAAGGCACGATAATGCCATTAACCAGCAGTTTTCTAGCGAGCCATGGTAAATCGATTACCCTTGGATCATTCAAAAACTGTCCCAGATAGCGTCTAACATCGCTGGTCTTTGGGCTGTCGGGCGTTCCTAGCTGGATTAATAGAACTGCTGTCTTCTTCATTTTGGTAAATCTTTCCTAGTGAACGACCATTTGCGGGCAAACATATCACAATTATATTTTGATAATGGCTGTGATTTGGAAAATCAATATGCACCTAGCTTGAGAACATATTTTTGCAGTCTAAGAATGTACGACTTGTCGTCAACTTATTGCCAAACCAGTGCTGTAGATAGTGCGTTACGTTTCTCCGCTAAAACTGGACTACTCGAGATAGTGCTGCCTCAATCTGCTTACGATTCCTTTTTACTCTGACTGGGGCGCAGTTTAAACTGCGTCCCTTCAGATTAATAAGGAATTTCGTGTGACATCTATCATCATTCACCCAAGCCCTCTTCCACAAGTCGACATTCCGGATGTCACCATCACGGCTCACGTGCTGCGTCGCGCTTCTGAACTTAGCGATCGCGTTGCCATTCAAGATGCAACGGGCGCGACTTCTTACAATTTCCAGCAATTGAGTGAAGCGATACATTCTTTGGCCGGTGGACTCGCTTTACGGGGTATTGCACCTGGCAGGGTTGTTGGATTAATGGCACCCAATTTGCCGGAGTACGCCGTTGTATTCCACGGCGTTGCGGTTGCAGGTGGCGCGGTGACGACAATCAACCCAACCTATGGTGCTGAGGAAGTACGACACCAGTTACTGGATGCTGGTGCAACGATGCTTTTCACTGTGCCGATGTTTGTCGAAACAGCACGTCTAGCAATCGAAGGCACGGACGTCACAGAAATAATTGTTATCGGCGCTGCCGCTGATGGTACAACATCCATGGCCGACGTGTTCGCTGACCCGATTAGCCAAGTGCCGGTCGACATAGCGACGCACACGGTTGTGTTGCCGTATTCCTCTGGCACGACTGGTATGCCAAAGGGCGTGATGCTGACGCACCGTAATCTGGTTGCGAACATTGAGCAAAGCATTCATGCCATCAAGTACACCGATGATGAAGTAGCGCTAGCAGCCCTGCCGTTTTTCCACATTTACGGCATGCAGGTACTGATGAATGGTCTTATCGCCAACGGTGTAACTGTTGTGACGATGCCGCGTTTTGATATGGTTGAGGCACTGCAGGCGGTGCAGGATTATAAAATCACACGTTTCTTTGCAGTACCACCAATCATTATTGGCCTTGCTAACGCACCTATTGTTGACGAGTACGACACGTCATCCGTTCGTCAGATTTTCTCTGGTGCCGCGCCACTTGGTGCAGAGCTCGCAGATCAAGCTGGTGCGCGGTTTAACTGTGAAGTGGTGCAAGGTTTTGGCATGACTGAGCTTAGCCCCATCAGCCATTGCACAGTCGAAGGTGATTGCCGTCCCGGTACCAGTGGCGTCACGGTATCGAATACTGAAAGTCGCATTGTAGACCCAGACACGGGCGAAGATCAGGGTGTCGGCGATCGTGGTGAACTTTGGGTGCGCGGTCCTCAAGTGATGACTGGTTACCTTAACAACGATAAAGCCACAGCGGAGACAATTGACAGTGATGGCTGGTTGCACACCGGCGATATTGCAATCATCGACGAGCATGGTCACATGACAATCGTTGATCGACTTAAAGAGCTGATCAAGTTTAAAGGCTTTCAGGTTGCGCCGGCAGAGCTCGAAGCACTGCTGCTGACACATCCTAAGATTGCCGACGTCGCTGTTATTGGTATGCCTGACGATGCAGCGGGCGAAGTGCCGAAAGCGTTTGTCGTTGCCACGGCCGGAGATACGATTACGCTGGAAGAGGTTCAGGCCTTGGTAAGCGAGCACCTCGTCAGCTACAAGCAAATTCGACAATTAGAGGTGATTGACGTGATTCCCAAGAGTGCCTCTGGCAAAATTTTACGCAAAGAATTGCGGCTTCGTTAAAAGCCAATATTGAGGCCACTGTTAACAGAGTCGAGAAGCTCAAAACGACCTGTACAGTTTCGAAAAACTCGATATCAGTGAGAAAAATGCGGCGCAATTGCGTGACGGTGAAACGCTGAGCCTGATGCAATTGAGTCGCGCGTTCAAAGCTGCGAAGGGTGAACAACTCAAGGTGGTTTATCGACTGAGCGCGATCTTTTTCATGTATTGATTAATTTTGCGTTGTCGATTGGTGGCGACCGAAACCTTCGGTATTGCAACCAGGAAACCGGCGAACATAAAAAATTCAATGGTTATGTATGTCTGTCGAAAGAACCATTCCAAAGAACCCTGCATTGACAGGACAACGATGGCGGTCGTCAAACCGATAGCGACATTGCTTGCCAACTCGGAACTCGAAGCGCTTATGCTTCGATAGCCGAGGCGGAGAAAATTGCCGATTACTAGGCAGAAGGCAATCATTCCAATCCAACCCATTTCTGATGCGTGCAACAGGTAGATGTTGTGCACAATGCCTCTGTCGACGATGGAGTCAATGTGTTCGATATAATGTGTTTCATTGATCGCGTGAGAATAATTATTGAGACCAACGCCAAAAAAATGATCATCAGCCATGGCGGCGGCGGCGACGTTTGCCAACTTGCGACTCGCGCCAGATGCTTCCGACGCGTTTAGAAACCGATCTATGACTCTTGGTCCAACGTCGATGGCTATCGGCATGGCCAGTAATAGCATGAGCGCTAGAATGCCGTTTTTTCTCATGTCGAATTTGTTCTTGTAGCTAAGTACGATGACGATCAAATAACCGACAATCATTGCCATCATCGCACCTCTAGAAAAAGATGCTAATACAATGAGTGAGCCCAGGCCTAAAACTATCCAGTACAGGGTTGGGCGGCTTTTATCGCCGAGTAACAGGGCGAAGAAAAGCATGTTGATCATATTGATGTAGCCTGCCAGCGTATTGGAATGGGGAGTGGACCCCTTTGCGCGATACATACCCGACAGACGTTGATCAATCACCATAACGAATTCAATGATAACGATAAGCGCAAGAACACCAATGATAAAGCGCAAGTCTTCTTCATCTTGTAGATAATTGTAGGCTACGACAAAAACCATTAAGCCTCGTAGAATTTTCAAAAGACCGAAGCCGGCGTAAATTTGTACATAGGCGACATAAACACTAATGATGGCTATAGAGAGATAGACTGCAAGGAGTCCGCTATTGGGCGGCAGAAGGGTGATTTTTTTATTCTTCCAGCGTTTAGAGGTAAGCATGACAATCAGCAGCGATAACATTATCCAATCAGTTAGGCCGATTTCATAACCGCGAGAGTCGCCACGATAGATTTCCATTGAGTGAAAATTTATATCAATAAGGAATGCGGTAGACAGAAACGCTATTCCTACTAAACCCCGTTCGGCCCACTTATATGTGATGCCTAGCCAGACAAAAGTTGGGACTGCCATTAAAGTCATCAGCAGGAATAGGGTTTGCTTTGTTACCATTATTTTTGTTCAAGCTACGTAAATTGATTTTATAACCTTTGACGACCAAGCTGATGAGCTTAAAGATCTAGTGAGACTGGCCGCCTTATTATTCCCCGAAAGTTGCAAATCTAGTCGGCCATCCTAAGCGGTATAGCAAATTCGTTGGTTTTTTCCGGATGAATGTCAAGTTGATGTAGTACTTCATCGATTTTTTCGACAAATTGGTTTTGCTCAAAATAGTCAACAAAGGCTTTCTTTGCGTTGTCTGTGATGCGTTTTCTTTCGATTGGGTTATTCAAATAGTATTCACATTTTTCATTCAGGTCGCTTAAATCCCATTTTACGGCGACATAGGTTTCGTTAGGGATAAGAATGTTCGGATGAGTGTCGATATGTTCGACACAGGGTTTGATAAGCAATGCGCCAAAATACATCGCCTCATAGTCTTTAGGCGTGTACTCACACCAGCCGGATGGCGATACAAATATCTTGCTCTGCTCCATTTCTCTGTAGTATTCCGAGAAACCTACTTTTTTAATCGATGATATTACATTGTATCGATCTGGTAGCTGGTTAAGTGATTCGATGACCTCCATCCTGTGGGCTTTGGTCCATCCTTTGTAGAGTGTCGCCCGACAATAAACATCAATGGGTTCAGGGTTGCCACCGACGGCCGCGTGGACCGAGTCGATCGCTCGCTTGCCGAGCGTTAACAATCGCTTGTGCGGTCTATCTTTTGCCCAAAGCACCCTTGATGCTTTTCCTTCAGCTAACTGTATCAGACGACCCCAGAGGCCAAAATTCCAGCCGAGCATAACTTTTCGATATTGTTTTATATCAAGTTTCGACTGAAACAAATTGGTCCAAACTTCTTCTTGGATAGTGTTTTCTACGCGGCCGCTATCAACTTGATATTGTATGAATTCTGATGCGCCGGTGAACTGCTGCTGATATTTTTTCATGTCCCGGTGCAGATACTGCTTAAGGTAGAGGTCAATATGCGGCATCACCGCCCAAAATCGGCTTTCATTACCGTCAAGGTAGTCAAATAGAACAAGTTTTGCGTGTTTCTTTTCTCGATTTGCCTCAATTGCAAAGTCGAGCACACCTTCAGTACCAAAATCCCAAGGTACGGAGAAAAGTATAAGGTCACCGTCAAAATCTTTGATAGATTGAATCTTTTCTTTTAGATCATCGCTAACAATTTCGGTTGTCTCAATTTTGTAGCGTGTTTTTAGCTCTTCAGCGTAGTGTTTAAAAGGATACATTGATCCTTGGCTAAATCCGTTTGTTGGTAGAAGTAATACTTTCATTATCTGGCTGCTCTACGATGTCGATTGATACTCAATAGTGCAATTGCTATGCCAGCCTTTATGATAGTCGCCTTAACCGGCTCTGATAGGCTTTAGTGGGGTTTGGGCATGGTGCCAGAAAGAGGCCCCGCGGGGTTGTGGGCTTGTTAAGGGGTAATAGCAAAGCGGATTGAATGAAGCGGAGCACTGTTCACTGGTGCTGCACGCGGCTTAGTTTGGGCCACTGTCGTAGAATAAACTGCTTAAGATGTTTGCATTTTGCAATTCCCAAAGATTTGTTCTTGCAAAATGCACGGCGCTTGGTGCTTTTTCACTATTTCTCTTGTCTCTTCTCTCTTTTTTCCTCTGTTTTTTGTCTGTCCTATGCGCCAGCATCGATGTGCGTTTTGACCGGCAATTGCTGCTGCCTTGACCGAAAAGTTGTGAGGCGCCGCCAGCCAGGTAGATATAGTTGAAGAAGAGGTTGAAGGACAGGTTAAAGGACAGGTTAAAGAAAAGGTTGATCGCAATCGCTTGCAAGCTATCTCATCGAAGCTTAGCAGTGCTATTCTTTAGGCATCTGCCACGACCCGATATGATCAATGCAAAACTTGTCACTGGTTACTCATTATCAACTCCTGCTGAAATCACTCATTCTTGTCGGCTTGGTGCTATTCGGCTTTTTTGTTCTTGGTGATAGGGGCTGGCTCAGCATCGCTCTTGAGAGTGATCGAAGTTACATCTCCTACGTCATCTTGTTGCTCTATGGTGTGTTGAGTCTGCATTGGTTGGTGCTGGTAAAACAGCTTGCGACCGACACCAAAGTGATCGACGATTTGAATACACGCATCAATGATCTTAAGCCGGGTGGATTAAGGTTCGACGGGCAGGGTGTCAGCATCGAGGGCGAGCCAGTTGCGCCTGGTATATGCGCTGACTATTTGCAAGAGCTGTTTCAGAAATCCCAACGTCATACGAGCAACGAGCTTGAACACAAACTATTACTTGAGGTGTTAACGGAGCGCCTGATGAGTCGTTACGCCTTTGGTCATTGGGCGGCCGACATGCTGTTAAAGCTTGGCCTGCTAGGTACTATTCTCGGCTTTATCATGATGTTAAGCCCTGTTGGTGAACTGACAGATTTTGATCCGAATGTACTGCAGCAACTGTTGGGGCAGATGAGCGGTGGTATGGCTGTCGCGCTTTACACCACCATGGCGGGGCTTGTGACCAGCACATTACTGGGTTTGCAATACGAGATGTTGGACACAGCTGCCTCGAGACTGGTCGACAAGGTCGCCATTGCTGTTGATGTTTATATCTTGCCAACATTAAGTCGACCTGCAGCCGAAGCAACATCGGTTTAAGGTCCCTTAGATGATGCGCAGACGATTCAATCGCCAAAGCAAGACTAACGACGCTTTTACAGATCTTTTGTTTAATACGTTACTGGGCTTTGCCTTTATGTTCTTAATCGCTTTTATTTTGATTGCCGAGCCGGACAAGCAGGGCAATGTGACGATTAAGGCGGAATTTTTGATTACGGTGACTTGGCCTGACGGTCATCCCGACGACGTTGACGTGTTGGTGGAAGATCCTAATGGTGTCGTTCTTTGGTTTGATAATAAAGACACTGGCACAATGCACCTGGACCGCGATGATCGAGGTGCCGTGCAGGACCAGATGATGATCAACGGCAAAATGGTGACGAACCCTATCAACCAAGAATCCGTTTCCGTGCGCGCTTGGGTACCCGGTGAGTATGTTGTGAATGTGCTTCACTACAAGTCCAATTCCACTGAACCTTTACCGGTCACTGTCAAAGTTGAGAAGTTAAACCCTGTTGTGACGCTGGTTTATTACGGTGTCCATCCGCTCAGTGGTGCGGGTACAGAAGTGACGGCGACCCGTTTTGTGCTGGATGGCAGCGGTGCCGTAGAAAGCACGAGCGGTCTGCCGAAAACCTTGTTGACGCAAATTTCAGGGGGGAAAGGCTCATGATTTTTGTTCAGGTATTAGCAATCGCCTATGCAGTGATCGGTGCCTTGATGCTTTATCTCTTGATCGCGACGCGGCGCAGTGTTGGTTTCAAAATCTTCATGGTCGTGTTGGTGTCAGGCTTGTATGTGGGCACTTATCTTGGCTTAAAGCAGTATCAGGGTTGGCCGGTATCTGAAGATTTACCACAGCGTTTTCGTTTACATTCGGCCATGATTGTTGAGCCAGACAAGGCGCAGCAAAGCCTCGGATCCATTTATCTTTGGATTCAACCGAGTAGTCCTGCTGGAACATTGCTTGATGAGCCGCGTGCATATCATTTGCCCTATGGGCGCGAGGTAGCGGAGAAGGTTGAGGCCGCCCTTAGGCATATCGACGAAGGTCAGGTGGTGGAAGGTCAGTTGAGTCGGTCGCAATTGGATGCGCAAGCCCAGCAGAATGAAGCGCGTAACAACGTCGAGGTCAATCTTGATACCGCAAACGCTGCTAGCCAAACGCAAGAGGCAGGGCTGCAATTTACAGCCCTGCCTCGTCATACATTGCCACCCAAAGGTAGATGACACTAAGTTGTTTGAGGGCTAACTAGTCCTCTGCAGCTGCAGCAGCAGCAGCTCGATCCTCATTGGCTCGATGGATAACGTAAGCGCGAACTTTCTCCACGTCACTTTCATCCAGTAAGTCAGCAAAGCTAGCCATGCCTGTGCCGGCAAGAATACCATCGAGCACGATTTCATTGTACAAACCATTGCGAAGCTCGTTGGTCATCCGAAGATCGGGTACAACACCACTTGAGCGTGCCATCAAACCATGACAAACCGCGCAGGTTGAGTGATAGACATTCTCACCGCGCGCAATATCTTCTGCAGACGCATCACTGTCCGGTTGTACCGGTATGCTTCGATCCAGTGCTGTTGGCTGTGGCAGTTCTGCCGTGCCGTCCAGTTTGAAGACAAGCAGCTTACCGAAATTACCATAGGTCGTAGATGCAAGATGATTTGACTCGCCACCGAATAGATCACCACCGCCGGTACCTGCCTGAATGGCAACGTACTGGACACCGTCAATCTGGTAGGTAATGGGTGGCGCTAGGAATGAAGTAAATGCATTGTAGGACCAAAGTATGTCGCCGGTATCAGAGTCGTAGGCTTTGACTTCACCAAGTGAGTTACCTTGGAATACTAGCCCGCCTTCAGTTGCCAGGGTACCGCCATTCCAATGATGGATCTGCTCAACCGCCCACTTTTCTTTACCGGTGATGGGGTCAAAGGCTTTCAAATAACCACGTACCTTCGGTGGCGTTCCACCTTCAGCCATGACCTGCATGATGTTGCCTAGTTCAATACCTGTGTTCCAGCCACCAGGGATGCGTTTATACACGCCGGTATTTTTCCATTCTTCGTCCATCGCATAGGATAATGGGTTCTCCATTGCTGGAATAAATGCTAAGCGTCTTTTCTCATCGAACGCCATGGCTTGCCAGTTATGGCCACCCAAAGGTCCGGGCAGAATCCACTTAGTCTCATCCGAATAATCGTATGCTGGATCTTCGACGGGTCGTCCGGTATCCATATCGACATGGGTTGCCCAGGTAGCTGTCACGTACTTGTTTGCTCTGAGTAGTTCGCCATTAGAGCGATCCAGTACATAGAAGAAGCCGTTTTTCGGCGCCTGCATAAGCACTTTGCGGTCAACCCCATCGACTTCGAGGTCTGCTAGCACGATGTCCTGAACGGCGGTGTAATCCCAGTTATCCTTAGGGGTCGTTTGATAGTGCCACTTGTAAGTACCCGTATCGGCATCAAGTGCGACGATTGACGAAAGGAAGAGGTTATCGCCGCCACCGGGTGAGCGAATGTCGCGAGCCCAGGGTGAGCCGTTGCCGACGCCGATATAAATTTGATCAAATTCGGGATCGTAGACGATAGAGTTCCAAACCGTGCCACCGCCGCCAAGTTTCCACCACTCGCCGCCTTTCCAAGTTTCGGCTGCCATTTCCATTGTAGGTGATTCAAACGGCTTCGAAGGATCACCAGGTACGGTGTAGAAACGCCAAACTTGCTCGCCTGTGTCGGCATCGTAAGCGGTGACATAACCGCGCACGCCATATTCAGCACCACCATTGCCAATGAACACCTTGCCATTGGCGACTCGTGGAGCGCCTGTAATTGTGTAGTCGGCATCGCGATCAATGAGTGTATTGATTTTCCAAACTTCTTCACCCGTTGCTGCATCGAGGGCAATCAACCGGCCATCAAGACTGGCGACATAGACGCGGCCTTTGTAGACGGCAGCGCCACGGTTAACCACGTCGCAACAAGCTTTGCGCGCCCATGCTCCGGGTACCTTAGGGTCGTAGGACCAAATCTCTTCTCCTGTAATCGCATCCAGCGCGTAGACCCGGCTCCAAGCCGTTGTCAGAAACATCATGTTGTCGACAACAATCGGCGTTGATTCCAGTGCTCGATTACTTTGCATATCTTTGAACCAAGCCAAACCGAGCTTTGAAACACTCTCTTTATTGACCTGCTCTAACAGCGAAAAGCGTTGTTCTTCATAACCATGACCATAGGACAGCCAATTGCCTGGTTCACTTTTTGCGTTCTTGATCCGCTCGTCATCAATCATGCCGACTTTGGTCGTCGCACTTTCAATGGTGGCGGTTTCAACGGCAACTGCCGGTGTTGATGCAGGTTCATCCTGCATGACCGTATAGAGGCCAAATCCTGCTGCGATAAGGACGATCGCAATTACCAGATTTCTAATCATTTTTACGCTCCATTATTTTTACTCGCCCAACATAGCTGAACCGATTGCACCCGTCCAGCCTATCGCGCATGTCATCAGCATTTTCCTTATCTGGCGATGTCCAGTCATGGCTCTAGCAGTCTGGTTTGTTACGCCTATTGGCATTATGAATAGCCATTTTATGTGGCTTACAGGCATGAATGCAGTGGCTTGGCACACATATTTAGATCAAGATTGTGCAAATTAAATTTGGAGCAAAAACGACAGTGCTAGATTACAAAAAGGTTGAGCTTGCGTTCATAAATGACGCGCCGATAAAAATTGAGTTGAAAACGCGATTGGCGATTTCTGCTGGCGATTTGTTTGATATGTTCGAGGATCCTCATGGATGGGCTTGGGCTTCAATAAAATCGGTTGTCTGGGAGACACCTCAGCCCTTCGGTGAGGGAACAACTCGAAGCGTCGATATCGATGGTCAGGGAAAAGTCCAAGAACGATTTTTCTTATACGAACATGGTGAACATATGGCGTTCAGGTTCGAGCAGGGTGAAATGAAAGCCGTTAGTGCGTTGGTTGAGGATTACGCGGTCAAGTCGACAGGTGTAAACACCTGTGAGCTTACTTGGACCATTGGTATGGAGTTGAGAGGGGTGCTTAAAATACTAACGCCCATTCTAAGGGGAGTAATGACAAAGCAGTTTTCCGGCATGTTGGATAAGCTTACCGAAAGTGTTAACAAACCCTCCGTTTAGCTCGATACCGTTTATGCGGTAACATTATTGCACAGAGGAGGCTCCTCCATGGGTGCCTCCTCCGTGTTTAAATATTGTTGCCCAACAGCAAGTCAACACAAAGCTCAGCTTAGTTTAATTGAGTACTTAGTGCCGATAAGGTTACAGCAGTGACGCGGCGTTTATTCGTAGTGATTACGCGTCATGCTGTAAATATTTCCGAGTGAGTTTAGTCGCCCTTGAACGCAGGTGCTCGCTTTTGAGCAAATGAAGTCATGCCTTCCTTTGCATCCTCAGTTCTCATCAGTTGCAGGAAGTTCATGTAGACGTGATGCACATGATCATTGAACTGCTGAGCCATGCCCATACGCATAAGTCGTTTTGCAGACTGTACCGCCAGCGGTGCATTGGCGGCAATATCAGTGGCAAGTTTTGTGGCGAACCCCATAAGTTCGTCGTTAGATACGACGTGCGCGCACAAACCAAGTTCCTTGCACTCGTCCGCACCAAGATTACGTGCAGTAAAAAATATCTCGGCTGCTTTTTCCCAACCAACAAGCCGGGGCAGGATCCAAGTGCCACCACTTTCCGGCACGATACCGCGCTTAACCGGTGTTGGTGCTAATTTTGCATTTTTTGCCATGACGCGAATGTCGCAGGCAAGTGCCATATCCATACCGAAGCCGGCTGCGGCACCGTTCAATGCGCAGATAACGGGTTTTTCGCAGTTATAAATGACGGCGGGCGGGAAACGTTTTACATCAAGGGTCACGGGGATGGGTGCGGCATCATTACTGCCAGCCTGTGAGCCGGTTCGAGACTGCGCGCCGACGACATCCAAACCAGCGCAAAACATGCGCCCCGCACCTGTGAGAATAATTGCTCTCACTTGTTTGTCGTCTTCTGCCTTTTGAATGTATTGGCTGACCAATGCCATCATCGAGCCACCCAATGTATTCATCTGTTCCGGGCGGTTGAGGGTGATGGTGGCGATGCCGTTATCCATCTCGTACAAGGTATCCTGGCTGGTCATGCTGCGTCCTTTAATATTAATTTCTAAGTAAAGTGCCAGAGTTAAGTGGCGGAGTAAATCGTCATTGGGGTCAGATGCCTCTGCTACTGCTTTACACCAGCGAGTTAGTCATCAGAACCCAGTGAGTATTGCGCAATTCTGTCACCATGGGCACTACCCATGTAAATGGCGTCACCTACTTTTAAGGCGACAGTACTGAACCCCATCGGGGCACCGTCATGTGACAAAACTACGTTTTTTTCAAGGGTCTGTGGATTAACTTTGACGATTTCGAAGGGTAGCAAGCAAACACCCGGCTGCGTGCATGTTTGGTTTATAGGGTCGTGTTTGTGGGAGGCAACCCAGAGGTTGCCATTTTCATCGACAGTAATGTTGTCCGGTTGCTGCACTTCAAATGAGCCGTCGACAACGCCCGTTGCTCGATCCATACGGATGGTTTTATTGCCGATATAAACGTTGATGAAAATTTTGCTGTTGTCGGCATTTACAGCAATGCCGTTTGGCATCTGCTCAACAGAGTTGGGCAACATGGTAAATCCAGTTGCTGTTTGCCATTCATAGACCCAGCCAACCTTTTCGCCACCTAACAATTTCTCAACAACGGTTTCGAAAGGTAGCGTCTTATCCCACATGTGCGTCACTAAAAAACCACCATCGAATAAACCGGCGACGTCGTTGATGTAGGGGTCGCCAGGGGGAATGGCGCAGCCCTTCCAAGTCACTTGCCACTCGTTATCTATCTCACTGAGTTCAAAGAACTCAACAGCTTCTCGTCCGCCATGATTGACCACCAGTAATTGATGTCGACCATCAGCGCGCTGGGTAAGATCGATACCATGAGGGCTAAACAGGCTTGCGTCGGGAGCGGCGCAGGCAGAGTCGCCCCAGCGTTCATCGGTTTGCCAGTTAATCTCGATCGATTCTCTTAAACCGGTGTTGAGGTTAAGCAGCGCAAGGGCACCCGGTGGGTGTACTCGAAACTCACCCATTTCGCTTACCAGCAGCGCATCGCCGTGGGGCATCATCACCAAATCTTCTGGATTCGAAAAGCCGCAGTGAACGTTTATATTCGATGCCTTGACACATGAGGCTGAATCAACGGCGTTAGGGTTAGCTAATGCCGGTTTTTCTGTGGTCGCTGTGTTAGCGGTTTCGAGGCTTTCAGATTTTTCGGTACAACCTGAAATGACAATCATGAGAAGCAGAAGGAACGGATAGCATCGTTGCATAGTATTTTTCTTATTGATGAGTATTATCTGAAGTTTGCCTTTCTGCGCGGTAGTTTGCCACCGTCAAAGTCATGTGCTCATCGTTAGCATGCGTGCATGGTTGGCTTTTGTTTGTCAGCTAATTTGTGGTGGAAAAATGTGTGCAAACAGGTCGATCAGCAGACTTAACGTGTAATATGTGGTTTCGAAGCCCTAGGAAATAACAATGTCTGAAAGTTGGTCCCGCCTAGAAGTCCTATTATTAGTGCTGGCACTATGCTTCCCTGTTGGGGCGGGTGCTTCGCATTTTTATAATGAGATGCAAACGCGTGTCGCTGGTACCCAGGTGGTAAAGAACGTTCGCGCTATAGCGGCTTCGACCAATGCCTACCATGACGCGACGGATCGTTGGTTTCCGGTTTCAGCCAAGGGTCATGCAAGGTTACGCGTTTTCCCCAACCCGTTTGACGAACATACGACCGAGTATCAGAGCCTAGATAAGGCCTTGTTCGCTCGAGAGAATAATCATGGCATGGTGCTGCAGTTGGTGAGTTACGATGAAAATAAGGACGGTTGGCTTAACGATCATGGTTTTAACTCACGGTTTCAGTCCGACGATCCTTATCTGCGCATCCTGCTCGACTATGGCAGCGAACACCAGCGTGAACGCGCGATCCTGCGTCAGTTGCAACAAGAACTGAATAATGGCGTGTTGGCTAAGCTGGACGATCACCTGTTTGTTCTAGATCTGCGGGGTCTAGATGATGAGTGATAAAAAAAAGATGTTGCAAAATATTGATTTTGACAATCTTATCCTTGAGTCAGAAAAAGACCCTGATCTAGAATATCCTGCACAGGGGGAAATGTTAGCGAAGCGACGAATTGCTCCAAAGCCAATGATTTTGGTCACCTGGCTGGCTTCACTCTTACTAGGTGCTTTGATTACAATGGATTCGATACATACCACTGAACGCGTTGGTAGCCGAGGCGCAGAAGTGCAACTTGGTGTGGCGTTATACCATCTTGCGCATCGTGTCGAAACCTATAAAGACCGCACAGGCAATCTGCCAGACTATCTCGAACCGCAGTGGCAGGAATCTGGCGAGGTTGAATATCGCGTCACGAACGGCCGTTATCATCTTTCTGCTAATGCTGGTGGCTTCGTTAGAGAGTATTCACAAGGAGAGGATCCTGAATTATTGCTGTTTGAAGTGCGGCAGTTAGGGCAGCAAGAGCAAGAAAAAGTAAAAGGAAAAGAAATTGAGTAGCGAGCACTGGCTGGTCAGTGCCGCTAAAACGACTTCGAATACACACAAGCTCGACGCAGTGAGTCTGGGAACTGACGCTAAGAAGAATTGGAACACCATCTATCTGGCGACCGAACTTAAACCTCAGCAGCTGGTTGCAGCCGTCGCCGATTATTTCAATCTGCAGATTGCAGATTTGTCGAAGATCGATGATGAGTTTGCGCGGCGAATGTCGGAATCAGATGCTCGCACAAACTATCAGGTACCTCTGAACGTAGAGGATAATCATGCTGTTATAGCGATGGCAGACCCGGCTGACACGAATAATTTGGACCAGTTGGCCTTTACTTTTGGTATGCCAATTATTGCGCAGATCGCTTCCCCGGGAGAAATTCAGGCCAAACTGGAAGAGATATACGATGTTCAGTCTTCCACTGCAAAAACCTGGGGTACTATGCCGCAGTCACTTGCAGGTGCTGAACTCGTGCTTACGCGCAAGAATGGTGAGCGACTCGACGTTGGTGCAAGCGGCACGTCAAAACTGTTTAAAGAAATTTTGCGAATGGCCATTCATCTGAATGCGAGTGATGCCCATATCCAACCCTACGGGGAAGGAGCGGTTGTTAGAAATCGAGTCGATGGTGTCCTACACAAAGCAATCGATTTACCAAGCAAGGTTCATAGCCACCTGACTCGTCATGTCAAAGCGATATCAGGCATGGATCCAACCAAGAGTTTTATTCCACAGGATGGTGAACTTTCTGTCGAGCTGGAACATCAGCGTGTTGATCTGCGACTATCGGTGCTGCCGGTTGAATCGGGCGAACGACTGGTGATGAGACTGCTGCCTCAGGGGCAAGTGAGGTCAATTGAAACGCTCAAGTTGCAAGACGATCAGGTCGCCAGTTTGCACAATATGGTGCATTCCTCTGCCGGTTTAATCTTGGTGACAGGGCCCACCGGTAGCGGCAAATCATCATTGATGTATGCGATGTTGGCGGAAATCAATACGCCTGACATTAACATTATGACGGTAGAGCAACCGGTCGAATACCGACTGCGAGGCGCATCCCAAATTAGCGTCGAGCCCGCAAAGGGTCTCACCTTCGCTTTTGCACTGCGATCCATTCTTCGACAGGACCCCGACGTGGTCATGGTTGGTGAAATCAGAGATGAAGAAACCGCAACTATCGCGGCTCAAGCGGCTTTGACGGGCCATCTTGTTTTATCAACGGTCCACACCCTCGATGGCCTATCAAGCATGTCTAGGATGGTAGATTTAGGTGTCACCGCTAATACGATGTCGAACGCGTTGCGGGCAATTATTGCGCAGCGATTGGTGCGTAAGCTTTGTGCGAAGTGCAAGGCACCAATAGACCCACTGTCCGCGGATGAGGAGACTCTTTCCAGTTTAGGCATCAAGCCTATATGGGCCGCAAATGGCTGTACTGATTGTAATATGACGGGCTATTCAGGCCGGTTACCGGTCGTTGAGATCATTGAGATATCTGAGGAAATACAATCTGTGCTGCGGGAGAATAGCGGCGATCTGGCCGAGTTAGAGTTGCTCGCGCTGCGCAATGGCACCAGATTTTTGGCTGAAGCGATGGCAGATCGTATTGAAGAAGGCGTCACCACAGTCAAAGAAGTCATTCGGGTGTACGGCCGAAGTTTCTTTGCGAAACTCGAACATTACTCCAATCTTCGCAAGGCTATTAAAGACCCCGGGTCCTACTAATTTTCAGTCATTAGTTGATCAATCGCACTTTTGTCGAGGGTTTCTGTTTTTAGTAGTTCTGTCACAAGTACTTCCAGCTGCTCTTTGTAGGTCTTCAAGGTGTTGATGGCCTGTTGTTCAGCCTCGCTGACGATACGACGGACTTCTTCGTCTATCTCCCGTGCGGTGGCCTCACTGAAATCCTTTTCTTGCGTCAACTCATAACCAAGAAACGGGTGGCCTGCTCTAGATCGTTGGCGGCGCCCGAGCTGACATCGCCAAGGATGATTTTTTCCGCACAACGTCCGCCTAACATGACGGCCAAACGTGTCTCTACATAAGCCTGAGCGTAGTTGTGCCGGTCTTCTTCAGGCAGCTGCTCAGTTGTGCCTAGCGCCATACCGCGTGGAATAATGGACACCTGACGCAATGGGTCAGCATGGGGTAGTTTAAGTGCCAGAATGGCATGACCACTTTCATGTGCGGCTGTGCGCTTGCGCTCGTTGGGGTTGAGTAGGTCTTTGCGTTCGCTACCCATCATGACTTTATCGTGGGCTTTGTTAAAATGCGCCCGGTTTACATCGACTAGATTCTCGCGAGCGGCGAATAGGGCGGCTTCGTTAACAAGGTTTGCCAGATCCGCGCCGGAGAACCCAACGGTCATTCTAGCAACCTCAGTGAGATCGGCATCCTTAGACAACGGTACTTTTCGCGAGTGGACTTTTAGAATGTCAACTCGGGCACCTTGTTGTGGTAACTCCAACATCACCTTTCGATCGAATCGACCTGGCCGCAAAAGGGCAGGATCAAGCACGTCTGGGCGGTTTGTTGCAGCTAACACGACAACAGCCTCGTCGCCTGAAAAGCCGTCCATTTCTGCAAGTATTTGGTTCAATGTTTGCTCGCGTTCATCATTGCCGCCGCCCATGCCGGTGCCTCTTACTCGGCCGACTGAGTCGATTTCATCGATAAAGATCAAGGCCGGTGCTCGCTTTCTTGCTTCATTAAACATGTCACGCACGCGTGAAGCGCCAACGCCAACATACATTTCTATAAACTCAGAGCCACTAATGCTGAAAAATGGCACCTTCGCTTCAAAAGCGGTTGCCTTGGCGAGCAGAGTCTTGCCTGTGCCCGGAGGACCCATTAATAAAATACCGCGTGGCATTTTTGCGCCGACAGAACGAAATTTTTCTGGTTGCTTTAAGAAATCAATGATTTCTTGTAAGTCTTGTTTTGCGCCTTCTACACCGGCGACATCAGCGTAGCCGAGTTGGTTGTCAGATCCTTCGAACAATCGAGCGTTTGATTTGGAAAAACCAAACAGACCACCCCGACCGCCGCCCATGCGATTTTGCAGCATTCGACTGGAATAGATGAAAAACGCCATGATTAATAGCCAAGGCAATATGCCAAGCAACACTTGCAACCACTTCGGGTCTGCCTGAGAAAGAGCCACGACGGTTATGTTGTTACTCTCTAGTAAAGGTAACAAGTCGGCGTCGGGTATTGCCGGAATAATAGTTTTGAAGCTATTTGTCTTGTCAGCTGTTGTGCCCAGGTATTTGCCATGAATCTCGTCAAGTTTAAATGTGACCGATTCCACCTTCTTTTCGGTAATCTCCTGTTTAAACTGAGAGTAGGGGATCAATCTTGACTGAGTTTGGTTTAAATCAATGAAAATGTAGTAAACGAAGAACGCCCAAGCAATCCACATTAATGTATGGCCATCGAAGGGATGCGGTTTTGTATTTGGCTTCGCCTGTTTGGGGTCTTGTTCGTCTGCCATAACGTCTCTTATCGTTGCCGAAGGATAGATACTTAAGGAGTATAGCTTAGCAAAGCTGCCACTTCAGGGTCAGTGATTACCTCATTCTTTGATCGTACCACGCCTGTCACAGCCTGTTTAATATCCTAGTGATTGTCGTGCGCCAGGCTAGCGACGCTTAATCGATAGAGGGATATCTTGTTCGAGTGTATTGGTGCCTTTAGTTGTAATTTTAAGTTTGTTACTCTTGTAAAATTGGGCTTAGCCGGCCAATTGTTAAAGAGTGTTGGTCCGTTAATTTGAAGCGAAATCAAAGCTAAATTACATACTTTGGAAACGTTGACCAGCCTAACACCTGCGATTAAGGTTGATAAATGCAACACTAAGGGGCCGGTTTGAGTACTTCTAATGTATCCACAGAGGGTCTACAAAAACTCCAGTCAGAGTATCGTCTCCAACTCCCCGTTAAGCTTGAGTCGATTAATCGTGACTGGTTAGTGATTTGTGCGGAGGGTTGGCAAGACATTATCGCCCGAAGAATACATGGCACTTGTCATCAGTTAGCTGCGTCAGGCGAAGTGTTTGGTTTTTCATTATCGTCTCGCTACGCCCGTAATATCGAATCACAACTTAATCATATTTTTGATGTTAGTTATAACCCTGATTCAAGCATTATCGATGTGCTGGGTGTTGCCATCGAACAGCTCGTGGCACACGCGATGACTGAAGATGCACCGGAAGATTCGAAGGATCGTCGCCACGGTGCGGCAGTGCTTCCTGATGATCTACAAACTTTGAAGCGTAGCGGCGATCTTCACTCTGAGCCTTTGTCTAAGTTGCCGATCTTTGTGGTCGAAGAAGATGTCGTATTAGCCGACCAGATTGTTCTGGAGTTTGTGTTACTGGGCTACGATGCAAGGGCGGTTTACAGTCTTGCTGAATTCGATACCCAACTTCGGGGCTCGAAAGTCGCGCCCGCCGCGATTGTGATGGATATTATGTTCCCCGGCGCTGCTAATGGGGGAATGGATTTGATTAACAAGCTTAGGCAAGACCAAGTGCTCGCCGCGCCGGTCGTGTTTATTTCCGCTGGTGATTCTTTCGCAACGAGACTTGCTGTCGTGCGGGCAGGTGGAAAGGCGTTTTTCGTGAAACCTATTGATCAGAACTCGCTCATCGAAAAAATAGAGTCTCTGGTAAGAGAAACAGACCCAAATCCTTTGCGGGTTCTTGTTGTTGATGATGATCTGATTGCTGCCAGTGTTGTTTGTGTGGTGCTAGAGGAGGCTGGATTCGTCGCGCAGGCTTTGGATAAACCCGCCCAAATCATTGAGCATGTGCTCGATTTTCATCCTGATCTTGTGATTCTCGATATGCATATGCCGGAAGTTAATGGCATGGAAGTCGCACAGGTATTGCGCCAGCATGAGACCGGGGGCGAGATGCCTCTACTATTCCTGTCCGCCGAAGCTGATCCGGTCAAGAGAGCCGCAGCGTTAAATGTCGGTGTAGATGACTTTTTAGTAAAACCTGTTAATCACGACTATCTGATTTCTGCTGTTGAAAACAGAGCGTTTCGGGCGCGGCAAATGGCAGCAAAAATCACCCGAGACAGTTTGACTCACCTGCTTGTGCATGGCGAAATCACCAATCAATTAATTGACATGCTGTTCAGTGCGCAAAGATATTCTAGGGATTTGTGCTATGTCATTCTTGATTTAGATAATTTTAAAAACATCAATGACACATACGGACATTTAACCGGGGATAAAGTCATTAAGAGTCTGGCGGGTATGCTACGTCGTAGTTTCAGGCGTAGTGATATTGTTGGACGTTATGGTGGTGAAGAGTTTGTTGTCATCATGCAGGATACAAAGATAGATGCTGCTATGGTCGTCATGAATAGAGTGCGTGAAGAGTTCTCTCGTTTTGTTCACTTTTCTGACGATGATGGAAGCGAGTTCATTACAACATTCAGTGCCGGTTTGAGTAGTTTTCCGCAGTTCAGCACGGTCGAAAAAATACAAGCTCAAGCTGACCGGGCACTTTATAGTGCTAAGAATGAAGGTCGAAACAAAGTGTCTATGGCCTGACTAGAGCTAAGCTCTGATATTAAATTCTGTCATGCGCTCTTTTGTATCATCATCGACAAACGTTAGTGGGCGACTTTTTGAGCAAACTAGTGAGTCCGTCGGCCAACGAAACAACATCAGTTAATAGATAAGCACGTCATCATAGGAACCCTAAAAAAATGAATACCAGTGCAAACGCCTATCGGCCGTTTCAAATTGGACTGCTTGCCAGCGGTCTGTTCTTTGCTGGATATATCGCATTTGGCTGGCAGGGCTGGGGAACACCGTCGGCGGTAGAGCAAGCTGTCGGGGAAGTTTCTAGGTGGTGTGAGCGTGTGCAGCCTGGACTTTTTCATGAGCCCGTTAATGCACTCAGTAACATCGGTTTTATGGTTGCGGGTCTGTGGATGTTATGGCGTTTGGGTGGTGATGTTCGGGCCGGACGACAAGGTCAAATGTTTGGTCACAGCCCTGTCGCGTTGCTTTATGCGGGCGGAGTCATCTGGCTCGGTCCAGGGTCGTTGTTGATGCATGGCACGCATACGGGTTGGGGCGGTTGGGCCGATAATTTGAGCATGGTGATGTACATTTTGATACCTTGGCTGATTAATGTCGGCGCAATGGGGCGCTGGACCAGCGCCCGATTACTCGGTATCTATGCAACGCTGGTGCTGATTTATGGTGTTGGTCGTGCGGTCAATGGCGGCGGTCTGGGTATTAATCTCGATTTTTTCGGATTGTCGATCGCCTTCTGGGTGATATCAGAGGTGCTATATAGGTTTCATTCACAATACTTACGCTGGATGTCGGGCTTGGTTGGATTTGCGGTTGCTGGTATTTTTGGCATTACGCCACTTGAGATGTGGGAAGAACCAGCTCGTTTTTGGTGGGTGATTCTGTTCTGGGTGCCGGGACTGTTGGCGTTGAAATCGCCGGACGCCCGTCGCAACTACTGGCCGTGGTTCTTACTTGGTATGGCGAGTTATTTACTGGCTTTTGCTATTTGGCAAACCGGCAAGCCCGCACATGCTTGGTGCGATCCTGACTCTTTAGTTCAAGCGCACGGAATCTGGCACTTGTTATCGGCGGCGGCAACAGCATTTTTCTTCGTGTTTTTGAGAACCGAGCGCAAGTTACCTTAAAGCCGGCCATCTCCAGGGCCGAAAACATCCGTGGTTATACGTGGCTGTCGATCAAGTATGCGTTTCAATGTTGTTAGCGATCTTTGTTCTTTGTTCTTGGTTAATGGTTATGTGATGTCAATGTACATTGCGCACCGATCAGCTGCTGTCTAGCAGCGATCGTTATCAGTACACCACAGAAGAGATGATTCATACTGCCGCTGACACCAAGACAAAACCGATTGTGACTTCAAGCTTATGTCTTGAGCATTTTCTTGATTGTCGTCTTTAGTTTGGGCTTTGTTTGCTCTGAGTCCTGTTCCGTTAATTCCCATAGTGTGACGAGTTGATAGGTGGTTTGCATGTCTAGCTATTTCTGTTTCAGTTCGCCAGCTTCATCAATGCCAGTCCGCAATTCATTGTGCCGCCAAGTGTTCTTTTATCCTGTCATAGCAAATCTCAAACGCGCTGGTACTGCATTGTATCCAGGCGGGTGCTAAGGGATACTCAGATTCGTAGGCCAACGAACAACGGTTAAATTAAACAATGCAGTCAGACAAAACGAAGGCGGCGCAGCAGCCGGTTATCATTGCCGGTGGCGGCATTGGTGGTTTGAGCCTCGCGCTGACGTTACATCAAATTGGCGTGCCCTGTCGGGTGTTTGAATCTGTTTCGACCATGAAGCCGCTGGGTGTCGGTATCAATATTCAGCCTAACGCGGTACGTGAACTGTATGCCATGGGGCTTGGGTCCGAAGTCCTAGACACCATTGGTCTGCAAGCCAAAGAATGGTCGTTGGTCGGCTTGAACGGTAAAGATGTATACGCAGAGCCTAGGGGTTTAGAAGCCGGCTATCATTGGCCTCAGTACGCAGTGCACCGTGGTCAGCTACAAATGCTGTTGCATCGAACAGTGGTCGAACGTCTGGGTAAGGACGCAGTTAAGACTGACCATAAAATAACTGGCTATCAAAATACAGATTCCGGGGTCACCGTCTCTATGACAACAGAGCAGGGTGATGCGATGGAAGTAGAGGGTTCTGTGCTCATCGCCGCTGACGGTTTGCATTCCGCCGTGCGGGCACAGATGCACCCGGATCAAGCACCGATTCATTGGGGTGGTGCTGTCATGTGGCGTGGCACGACTATGGCGCGGCCAATACGCACCGGTGCTTCGTTTGTCGGTTTAGGCACGCATCGCCAACGTATTGTGTTCTACCCTATATCGCCAGTCGATCCGAATACGGGTCTGGCATTGATTAACTGGATAGCAGAAGTGACCATGGATAATTCACAAGGGTGGACTCATGGTGACTGGAATAAGAAAGCCGAACTAGCAGATTTCATTCACCATTTTGAAGATTGGAATTATGATTGGGTCGATATTCAAGCCATGCTGAGGGGCGCGAGTGACGTCTATGAGTATCCAATGATTGATCGTGATCCCGTGCCAACTTGGGTGGACAATCATGTTGCACTAATAGGGGACGCAGCCCATGTTATGTATCCGACAGGGTCTAATGGGGCAAGTCAGGCTATTGTCGATGCGCGTGTGTTAGGTGCCGCGATGGTTGAGTATGGCGTTAACGCGACGGCTTTGAATGCCTATAATGAACAACTGTGCGAGGCGGTGTCGGCTGTGGTGCTGCGTAATCGAGGCGCCGGTCCATTTGCGATCTTAAATGAGTTGGATAAACGGTGCGATGGTTTATTCGATGAAATCGAGGCTGTTTTTCCAGAAGTGGAGCGTCATGAAATGATGGCTGGCTATAAAGCTGCTGCTGGTTTTGCCATCGAAGCGCTCAATGGTGCGCCAGAGGTTTTGTCGACGGGCGCGATTGTTGGCACGCCTGATTCAAATCGACACAGCAGAGGTTAGCTTCATGTTACAGCACTATGTTTTTCTTAAGTATCAGACGGATACTACCGATGCACACATACAAGCGTTTAGTGAAAAAATGCTGGCGTTGCAGCATAGTATTGAAGAAGTTCAACATGTCGAGATTGGTATAGATGAATTGCATGATGAGCGTAGCTGGGACTTGATGTTGATCATGCAGTTTGAGTCAATGACTGCACTGCGTGCTTATCAAATTCACCCAGAGCACATAGCAGCCATTGAGTTTAATAGTCCCCAAGTCGCCAACGTTGGATCGTTGGACTTTAACAGAACTTATCCCTCCGCCAATCCAAGGACGACCGAGTAAGTAGTATGTCTGTTTGAGTTCTTACTCCTTAAAAGTCGCCACCAACCTGCAGAGATTCCGCGGTCGATTCAGGGTCGACGCCGAAGGCCCAAAGGTAACCATTTGCTTTGAGTTCGTTGCTGGCCCAGAGATAGCCGCTGGCCCAAAGATAACCACTAGCCCAGAGGTAACCGTTTGCGAACACACCTTCGCTGTCGTCAATCGTTGCGCTAGCCCAGAGGTAACCGCTAGCCCACAGATAGCCGCTAGCCCACAGATAACCAGAAGCATCAACCTGCTCGCTCTCGGCAGCCATCCAGGCTTCGCCGTTCCAGACGTCATAGGCTGACCATTGTGGTCCCCACAGTTGCGCTACGTCCTGTATAACCACTTGGTTTTCGTCCGTTATTGATAACTGAGGCGATAACGCTTCGCCGACAATGCGTCCTTCATCCTGAAGTGCAGCGGCGATATCAACAACACCTGCGCCTGTTGCAATCGGGTCGCCGTCAATTTTGCGGGCAGAGCGCATCAAACGCGCTTTAACAGTGGCAGGTGTTAAACCGGCATCTTGATCAAGTAAAGTCGCTGCCGCGCCAGATACAACCGCTGTAGCCATGCTTGTACCTGATAGGGACATGTAATTTTGCTCACAGTATTCATCGCACACTTTTGCTCGAATGCCTTTTTGTTCTGCTCGCCTTGCAGCACGGGCAGCTTTGCGCATCTTGCGTTTCTCTTTCTTTCTTAGTTTCTTGTTGTTTTTTTCTGTTTTAGCAACTTGGCTGCCATCGGCGCCAATGCTATCTAGATCTTTATCTCGACCATTAGTGAGGTTTTTGAGTTTTTGGTCTAAAACCGCAGTGCTCATGATCATGTTGCCAGTGGCTAGAAGGTCCGGTTTTAGCGTTAAGTCAAATGCGGTAGGACCCATAGAGGAGTAGGTTGAAACAAAGTCATCACTAAAGTCTTGATCGGTCTCGTTATCTGTTATCGAACCAACCGTAATCACTTTAGGTGAGTTACCAGGGCTGGTAATACTGAAGTTGCCATAATCGCCGTAATTTCCCGCCGCTACCACAACAACAAAACCTGCGTCCCAAACCATTTCTGCGGCTTTACAAAGTGGGTCAATATCACAACCTTCAGTTATCGGCTTACCAAGCGAAAGGTTTACCACGCGAACGCCATAGGCTGCGCCGCTTGTAATAATCCAGTCCAGAGCGTTCAAGACGGAGGCTGTTTTACCCTTGCCGTCACCATCAAGCACCTGTAACGAAAGTAATGAAGCGCTGTTGGAAATACCCCTATAGTCACCAAAGGAGCGTTGCCCAGTTCCAGCGATAATGCCCGCGATATGTGTTCCATGCCCAAATTTGTCAGAAAGTTTGTTTGCTTTACATTTACCGGCTGAACAAGCGAAAGCTGCGACACCCTCTAGGTCCATATGTTCTGAAATACCGGAATCAATGACTGCAACGCCTGGCCCTTTGCCAACGTAGTTCCAGTTAAGTTCCTCGTCTACCGCGCACGCAGAGCGGCGCGTTGAGTACTTGCTGGCACCTACTTCGGCATCCAGGTCGAGTAGTTTTACGTCGCTGCCACTGGCAAATTCGATGAGTTCATTTGCCGTCAATTGTAAGGCAACAAAGGGGAATGAAGCGTAAGTCTGGGTAATTTCACCACCTAGCTGTTCCAAGCGAGCAACTTCAGAATCACTTTGTTCACCGACACTAGAATACGTCACAAGCAACTCAACGACTTGGTTACCGCCCGACAAGGCCAGTTGCTCGACGGCGCCGGTCATCTTAGCCAGTGCTGCCGTTCGTTTAGCTTTCGATTTCTTGTCTGTTGAAGCCTCGTCGACTGTCATCGAGTCGGTTTCGTTAGGGGTATTGAATGTCTGCTCGTCAACCGCTTCGAAAATCGTATCTTTAGCGACTAAACCTGTCACAGGTATCGCATTAGCGGTTGTCGGGGTTACCTCAACAGTCTCTGTGCTGAGGGTTTTAGTGGCTGTCCACTCAACATTACTCAAACCCACAACGGCAGCGGCACTCAGTCCCAACCCTAAGATTGCGACCTTTGAGACAGCTTTAGTCCATTTGTTTGTTTTCAAATTTTTCATGCTTTAGCCCTAGGCAATAGCTTTTTACTTGTATAGATGATTTTGCAATGATCGCGCCAACAATTTTACCAATGTTCTATTTGTGTTGCGGTCGGCAATTTTATCTATATTTTACAATGGTTTAGAGGTTATTTTTGGTCTTAAAAACTCTCGCTGTATTAAAAAAAGTATCTGTTCGGGCGGCATCTATGGGTAGAAAGTGACGCACGGCGTTAGTTGTTTCAACACTGAGGTCAAGCGACTCCAAGTTGCCGCTGAACGTCACACTAGCCTATATTGAGTGTCGCTTTAGCGAGCACATCGGAGCTTGTGACCCGCAATTTGCGCTCATTGATTCGTTCTGGTAAATGGTCTTTCAGATCAACTAGTTCATCTTGTCCGAGTAGGCGGGTGCCAGAAATACTCACCCAGCCATTTCTGCCACTATCCTTTGCGATATAAGCTGCCATGTCAGCGATACTGCAGACCTGCTCCCATGTGGCGAATTCCATCTTGCCTGGCACGAAGGGGATCGGGGCAATACCAATAGAGGCAGAAAGAAAGCCAATATCGCTGTTGCCAAGATCGTAGCTGGCATTGCCAACGCTCTGGCGTATTTTTTCTGTAAATTGCTCAGCGCCTTCCATCGTTCGAGCATGCCCAATAATTATGAATTCATCTCCGCCCCAGCGAATCACGACATCAGATTTGCGGCAGGCCGTTAATAGTCTGTTTTTTACCTCAAGGAGTGCTAAGTCGCCTGCATGGTGACCAAAGCTATCGTTGATGGATTTAAAGCCGTCCAGATCTATCATCATCAAAAACAGTAATCTTGGCGACTCCGGGTTCGGTTCTTGACCTTTTGTACTTTCCTCAAATTGAGTGCGTCTTAGCATGGAAAGCTCGGCGGCGATGTGTGCATCGACAAATCGTCTATTGCGTAGGCCTGTTAGCGCATCCGTGACACTCGCGTGTTCTAGCTGATCGTTCAAAGACATCAAATCCGTATTTCGCTCAGCCAATTCAGCGGTGCGTTCATTGACGAGTTTTTCCAATCTGATTCTGGTCTCTGCTTCTAATCTTTGTTTGGCGCGTTGATTACGCATATAAAGCGCACCGGCAAGGGCTAAAATAGCCGCATAGACTAAATAGGCCCACCAAGTGCTCCAGGGTGGCGGTACCACATACACATCGATGGCGACGCCATCACGATTCCAGATACCATCATTATTAGATGCTTGGACTTCAAAGGTGTAGCGACCTGGTGACAAACTGGAATATATGGCACGTCGAAAATTGTTCATATTGGCCCATTCGCTATCGAGCCCAAGCAAACGGTAGCGATATTCATTTTTGTCAGGTGACATATAGTCTAGAGCGACGAAATCAAAGGCGATAAAAGCATCGAAGTAGTTCAACTGCGCTACTGGCGCCTGACCACCTGTCCAGTTGCGTGCAATTGTTTCGGTGCGTGACTTTGCGTCAACGGATATCAGCGGCGGTCGATCATTCTTCGGCAGGTCGCCCGGAAAGAAGCCTACCAGTCCCATATTCGAGCCAAATAGGAGGCGCCCTGAGCGGCTGCGTAAGCGGGCGCCTTGGTTGAACTCATTGGTGCGCAGACCATTATTTCTGTCAAATTTCCGCACTTCTAATGAGTCTGGATTAAATTCAAACAAACCTCTATTACTGCTCAGCCACAATTCACCATTTGAGCCGCCGGTAATGCTGTAGATAGCGGATGCAAGCCCTTGGGCAGATGCATATTGTTGAAATCGATTTATCCCTGCCTGACGATCATCTGCTGACCATTTGAATAGTCCTCGTCCCATTGTACCGATCCACAGTGAATGGTCTGCTGTCTCGAAGATTTCCCAAGGCGAACCGCGAGATTTACCGCCACTGTTCGTCGCTGTTTCAAGATCGAAACGTGTGAATTGGTGCTTGTCAGCGTCAAACCTGTTTAGCCCATCGCCTTCGGTGCCCACCCAAATTGTGCCGTTTTGTTCCTGGAAAACTCGCAGCACACGATTACCGCTGATAGAAGTATCTGTTGAGGGATCATGCATGAACCTCTCAAACGAGTTTGGGTTACCATCTTCAGAGTAGTTCAGTCCGCCCCCGTAGACGCCGATCCATAGTGCACCGTTGGCATCTTCAAATATTGAGCTGACAGCATTGCCGCTGAGTGAATCAACTTGTGTTGGTTCATGGATAAACCGTTCAAAGGTTTTTTGTGAGGGCTTCATCATCGCTAAACCACCGGTGCGCATACCCACCCAAATCCTATCTTGCTGATCCACTAGCAACGACATCACCTGATCGTCGGGCAGACTGTCTGGTTGGTCTTTGTTGTGACGATAGTGCTGAACATCGCCACTCAACGGGTCGATACTCGAAAGGCCGCCGCCATAGGTGCCAATCCATAAGGTGCCGTTAGATGATTCTCCAACGCTTGTGACGACATCTTCCTGAAGGTCATCATTAAGTGCGCTGTAGAAATGGAATGAATCGCTGAAATAATTCCAAGTACTTAGTCCGCCATGAGTTGCGACCCACAACACACCAGAAGCGTCCTGAGCAATTGCGTTCACTCTATTGTTGATCAGGCTGCTACGGTTGGCGTCTTCGGAATGGTACCTAACGAAGGCGTTTTCATTAGGTCGCCACTCAGCTAGGCCAGCCTCTGTGCCGATCCAAAGAGTTCCATACGAGTCTTCGAAGATTGCCAGAACTTGACCGCCAGGTAGGCTATTGGGTTCGCTTGGGTCGGAAATGAAGCGTGTAAATCGGCCAGTGGCGGAGTCAAACAAGTTAAGACCGGCCGAGTTGGTGCCTATCCATAAATTACCATCTCGATCTTCATAGACACTGCGCACACGATCATCTGAAAGGGTCAAAGGGTTGTTAGTCTGGGAGCGGTAAACGACGAACTTGTTGCTGGCTGCGTCAAAGCGTGCAATACCGCCTCCGTCCGTACCGACCCAAAGTTCACCATGTCGATCGTGTACAAGCCCCATGACATGATTGTTGGGTAGAGAGTCTGAATCTGTCGGATCATGACTAAAACTCGTCATGTCGCCGGATTGCGGGTCTATACGTAACAAACCATTATCAAGCGTGCCGATCCAGAAGATTCCCTGTTTATCTTGAATAATCTTTCTGATCCGATAATTTGATAATGACAAGTTGGCCCAGGGTTGCCGAGCGAAGGCATCATTTTGCTGGTCATAGCGGTTTAAGCCTCTCTCTGTGCCGACCCACAATGTGCCCTGCGGATCAACGTGTAAGGTCCAAACAAAGTTATGCGATATCGAAGTCGGGTCGTTCGCGGTGTTTTCATATACGCGAACTTCATGGCCATCGTAACGATTGAGTCCGGATTGGGTTGCGACCCATATGAAGCCGCGGCCGTCCTGAACGACGTCGTGGACGAATTCGCTGGAAAAGCCGACGTCAGTGCTAAAGCTTGAAAACTGAACATTGCGAGACAAAAGGCCGCTGCTTTCCGCGCTAACTTCGAAATTGACCAGTAACAGGAGGAGAAATAACGGGTACGTAAGAGTCATAGAGCGATGCCGAATTGTCTTACGAAAGCGTCCAAATACACTAATTAGGCTGTTCATTGAGATGGCGTCACTGACCATAAATCATGTTGATTAGGGCTAGTTAAACAGGTTAACCATCTGACATAGGTGCGGTCAACATCGACAATTTAAATAGTAGCCTATATTTCGTCAAACTAGAGGGGTTGAAATAAATTGAATCGGTTTGTTTACCGATGTGGGAGATCGTTTAATCATTATCCTAATGACACGTATCTAAGGAGGGTTAACAAGATCGACAGTGAGCAATAACGAAACACAAGAGCTGTGGCAATAAACCACCACAGCCCTTGTTGCCTAGCTAGAGATCGTGTTTTAGATCAAAGCGGTCTAGCTGCATCACTTTGGTCCAGGCGTTGACGAAGTCATTCACGAATAGCTCCTGAGCGCCATCGTAAGCATATGCTTCAGCAACCGCGCGTAGCTCTGAGTTAGAGCCGAAAATCAAATCCACAGAGGTTGCGGTGAATTTCACCTCGCCACTATTGTGGTCCGCGCCCTCGTAGATACCAGCAGTTTGCGATTTCTGCCACCGTAAGGACATATCGAGCAAGTTGACGAAGAAAGCGTTATTTAGCGTGCCTGGCTTATCGGTGAAAACACCGTGTGAGGAGGAACCGGCGTTCGCACCCAACACTCGCATACCGCCCAGCAAGACGGTCATCTCCGGCACGCTCAAGTTGAGTTGATCTGCCTGATCAACCAGCATATCCGTGGGTGAGCGATAGCTCTGCGCTGCGTTGAAATAATTGCGAAAGGCATCAGCCTTTGGTTCCAGCATCGCAAAGGATCGGACGTCTGTCTGGTCCTGTCTCGAATCACCGCGGCCTGCGATGAAGGGGACGCTTACTTCGATGCCGGCGTCCTTCGCTGCCTTTTCAACCGCGGCGGCGCCGCCAAGCACGATCATGTCAGCCAGTGATACTTGGACATTTCTGCGAGCTTTGGCATTGAACTGAGACCGAATCTGTTCCAATTTAGCGAGCGTGTTTGAAAGCTCGGCGGGATCGTTTACCGCCCAGCTATTTTGGGGCGCAAGCGCTATACGGGCACCATTAGCACCTCCGCGCATGTCGCTGGATCGAAAGCTTGCCGCCGAGGCCCAAGCAGTACTAATAAGTTCAGACACGGTAAGACCCGAACCAAGTATTGCTTTCTTGAGCTGCTTTTCATGCCTTGCGCTAATCATTTTGTAATCCGGCGTTGTTACCGGGTCCTGCCAAATTAGCTCTTCGTCAGGGACATCGTTACCCAGGTATCGGCTGCGTGGCCCCATATCGCGATGAGTCAACTTGTACCAAGCCTTAGCATAGGCTCGCTGGAATTCAGCTGGGTCAGCAAGGAATCGTTCAGCAATTTGTTTGTAGGCTGGGTCGTACTTCAACGCGAGGTCGGCGGTTGTCATAACAGGTGCATGAAATTTGCCTTGAACATGTGCGTCAGGCACAGACTTCTGGACAGACTCATTAGTTGGTGTCCACTGGATGGCGCCAGCTGGGCTTTGACTCTGCTGCCAATCTAGGTTGAGTAGGTTTTGCAAATACAATGTCGTCCAGACTGTTGGCGCCTGTGTCCATGCGCCCTCAAGACCACTAGTCGACGTGTCTTCAGAATGGCCCTTACCACAGCTATTTTTCCAACCAAGGCCCTGCTGCTCAATGACAGCAGCAGCGGGTTCGGCGCCGACACATTTCTTACCATCTTTGCTGCCGTGGGCTCCGTGCATTTTACCGAAGGTATGTCCGCCAGCTACCAACGCGACAGTTTCTTCATCATTCATTGCCATGCGGCCAAATGCGACCCGAATGTTGTGTGCTGACGCGAGTGCGTCTGGTTTTCCCATCGGACCTTCAGGGTTAACATAAATCAGCCCCATGTGTGTGGCACCCAGAGGGCGTTGTAGTTTTCCATCTTTGGTCTGTCGATCACTGGCGAGCATCTCGACTTCTGGGCCCCAGTAAACAAGATCGGGTTCCCAATCATCCGTTCGGCCGCCCGCGAAGCCATAGATTTCAAAGCCCATGTTTTCCATAGCCGCTGTGCCAGCGAGTATCATTAGATCGCCCCAGGAGAGACTTTGCCCATATTTTTGTTTTACTGGCCAAAGTAGTCTGCGTGCTTTGTCTAAGTTGCCATTGTCTGGCCAGCTGTTCAGTGGATCGAAACGTTGTTGGCCACCATCACCGCCACCACGTCCGTCAAGTGTTCGATAAGTGCCTGCACTATGCCAAGCCATGCGAATAAAAAACGGCCCGTAATTGCCGTAATCTGCAGGCCACCAGTCCTGTGATGTAGTGAGAAGAATGTTGATGTCCGCCTTGACCGCTTCCATATCAAGCTCTGCGAACGCTGCGGCATAGTCAAAATCGGCGCCAAGTGGGTTTGAGCGTGCATCATGGTTGCGTAGAGGGCTGAGTTCTAATTGGTCAGGCCACCAGAATTGGTTCGATAGCGGTTGGTATCTAGTCGCATGATCGATTGACATCGACATTTGCAAGTCGACAGTCGTTTCGGCATCGCTCAATGCGACCAACGGGTTGAGTGCTGCAGCGAGGATGCCCGCTGCGAAAAAAAATCGTGACGTTGAGAGCGCTATTATTTTCATATTTATTTCCTCGGTTTTTGGGCTCATAGGAAAGTTAAGCGGAGTATGAGTATTTGTACAATTGATAGTTTATGTCGTTAACATAGGAATTTTTGATAACTATTCATAGTATCGCTATCAGAGTGCCTTTATTGTTATCTTCGTTCATTTTATCCGCGGAATAGAATTCAAGCGTGGCTGACAACTCAGTTGGCTTTCGGCTACTATATGGATCAAATAACGCCTAGATATTAAGAGGAATCAAATGACGGTTGCCAAAAGAAACATAGGATCTTTGCATGTCCACCCTGTTGGGCTCGGGTGTATGAATTTGAGTCACGCTTATGGACCAGCGCAGGAGCAGAAGGATGCCATAAAATTTCTGCGCCGAGCGATCGATATTGGCTATGACTTTCTCGATACAGCAACAATTTACGGCATGGGCAACAACGAAAAACTCATCGGAGAAGCACTCAAAGATCGCCGTGATGAATTTGTGTTGGCCAGTAAATGCGTCATGGGTTTCAAAGACGGTAAGCGGTTGCTAGATGCCAGACCAGAGACGATTAAGAGCGCTTGCGAAGCTAGCTTAAAAAGGCTGCAAACCGATGTGATAGACCTTTATTACATGCATCGTCCAGATCCAAATGTACCCATAGAGGATTCGGTTGGTGCACTTGCTGATTTGGTTAGCGAAGGTAAGATTCGGATGATTGGTTTGTCGGAAATGTCGGCAGACACGCTTCGAAAGGCGCATGCCGTGCACCCTATATCAGCGATGCAGTCTGAGTACTCGCTGATGACGAGAAATCCGGAAATCGCAGTGCTTGAAGCATGCCGGCAACTGGGTGTTACTTTTGTGCCTTTTTCACCCGTCGGACGAGGCTATCTTGCTGACGAACCGCTTGACCCAAATGGATATCATAAAACGGATTTGCGGCGCACTTTTCCGCGTTTCACAGACCCGCACTTCTCGGCTAATCTAGGGTTGTTAGACAAGGCGCGGCAATATGCGAGGGACCTAAATTGCACAATCGCGCAGCTTGCCCTTGCTTGGACCTTAGCGCAGGACAAAGGATCTGTGCCGATTCCTGGCACGACTAACCTTCAGCATCTGCAAGATAACTTTGATTCAGCGGCCATAGCTTTGCCTGCGGATATGCTAACTCGCATGAATAGTGATTTTGCACCTGATCTAGTAGCAGGGCCTCGCTATTCAAAGCCAGCCCAGGCGTCGGTAACGACAGAAAAGTTTGATTTCGAAGAGGCTTAGTTTTGAATCAATGAGGTCGTCATAAAGTGGTGGCAAAAAACATTCCGGCGGCTTATTAATCGCTTATGAACGGATTGTGTCGTTATCTTTAATTTTTTGTTGTGAGGTTAAAGTGGATCGTTTTACGGTTCTTCAAAAGTAGAAATATATAATGCTTCTACTTTGTCTCTAGCCCATTGGGTTTTGCGAAGGAATTTTAGACTCGATTTGATCGAGGGATCATTTTCGAAGCATTTGATATTGATTCTCTCTGCTAATCCTTCCCAGCCATAGTGCCCAAGCAGGGTCGTTAGCGCTTTCTCCAACGTAATACCGTGCAGTGGATTGCTAGGTTGCTTGTTACTCATTTGAGATTTCTCATTACTCGCTGTTCTCGTTGCCTGTTCTCGTTGCCAGTTGTTGTGCTTAGCGACAAGACTGATAATGTAAAACTCATTGCTATCAAAAATTTTTAGGCTAGTTTCGCAGAAGCGGTATAGCTCTTATGACAAAGGTTAGTAGTCCTTGAATGTAAAAAAAAGCAGTATCTGTTATCGATTCCGGCGGTAAAACCTAACCAAGAATACAATTTGGCAGAGGCTGAGTTTTACGTTTTTGTAGAAAGCGTCCCCATCATATATGAACGATTTCTATCGGCCTGGATCCAAACTATTGCGCTTTCTCAAGTGATAGCGCCAAAGCTTCGGTGTAAGTGATTATCACAGAGTCGCCAAGTCGCAATGCACGTAGGTTGTCCAAATTTTGCACGACGATACTGCCCGTATTACCATTCGGTCCCATCAAACTCACTGATTGTGTCGGCAGATCTAGTCCAATAATCGTCGCTACAATCTGAAACGCTCTGAGTATACCGCCGGCTGGCGTCGCACCATCCGGTGTGATTCCGCCACCGACAATCTCTACAAAGGGGTTCTGTTTTTCTAATTCGGTTGGTGCTCGAAGTTCGGCAGCGATAGAAACGTAATAGTCAGCAATAACTTCGTCACCAACCTGAAATTCATTAAGGCGTCCTATGCGCTCATCGGCGACGAAGCTAACGACGTTGCCAAGGTCGCCAACAAGAGTTACTTCACGCGTTTCATAATCGATCGCTTGCACGTTTGCACTAACGGTCACCAAGGTAGCCTGCTCGCCTTTCATTGTTTCAGCAATAGCCATGAGAGAACATGTAGCGCAGACAACTGCGATAATGCTTAAGCATACTTTTTTCATGAAGTTACAATCTTAGTTCGATTTATGATTAATGAGATGCTCGTAATTGTAAACTGTTGTTTCTCCTTATGGCAAAGAGCACTCCTTGTGAATAATGGGGTTGGTGCTTGCTTCTTACTGGCGAACCAACCTTTCGGTTAATCGATTGTTAGTGAGTCATAGAGGTTTCCATGTGCTGTCGAATGGCAAAAAGCGAACTTGCTCATATTAATTTGCGGCCATGTATACTTGCGCAATCGCTCGGTCATGCTTCTTTCTTATTGTTGGGTAAATGCAAACGTTGCTTAGCTCAACGTCGTGGCTTTGAGTTACGATCCGCGAGTTCGTGAACTTCGAGCTAGAACATACACGGTGTAAAAATTCACACTTAACTGGCGCAACGCGTTTAGGCTTGCGAGGCAGGTGCAGATGACACAATTCGAGTTTCTCATGATGATTGCGTCCGTGGTTGTGGCTGTAGGTATGACTGAAATCGTTGGCGGCTGGGGACGATTGGCGCGGGCTGAAGGTGAGATTAGGTTCGATTGGCTACACTTAGGCTGGACGATTTATATATTGTTACTGTCGGTACAGTATTGGATTGGTATGTGGTCATACCGGGAGCTGCCGATCGAATATGTCGGTCAAATCTATTTCCTGGTGGTGCCCACTTTATTTCTGGTGCTCGCGGCATTTGCGATGTCACCTGATGTTGTTAATCGATCTCAAATCGATATGCGCACTTACTACTTTGAAAAACGGCGAGTCGTGTTTCTGTCCTTAGCAGTGTTTTCGCTCGCCGCGTGGTTAGCCGATATCGTGATCGTAGGCTATGACAAGTTAGAGATTTCATTTATGCTTTTTTCTATTGTCAGTGGTCTCGTTCTTTGCTTGCTCGCTTATAGTCAGCGCGTCTGGCTGCATGGTGCCGTGATAGCGATTTTAATTCTGTCTGTCATTGGTTATTTTTTTACAGAAGTCGCCGCGCAAGATCTGCGCTGGAAAGGGTTCGTTGGCAGCGCACTTTGATTCAAGTATCGGCTTATAAAATAGGTAAACATGTCTAGTTTAACTATGCACACATTGACGTACAGGCCAGATATCGACGGACTCCGCGCGATAGCTGTCGTTCCAGTTGTTCTTTACCACGCAGGTTTCGGTTTTTTTTCCGGTGGCTTTGTTGGGGTTGACGTATTTTTTGTCATCTCTGGTTACTTAATAACTTCAATCATTGCTCAAGAGATCGCCGGTGGTGATTTTAGTATTAAGCAATTTTATGCCCGTCGGGCTCGGCGATTATTCCCCGCATTGTTTGCAGTGCTAGCAGCCTGCTGCATTGTTGCTCCGATGCTGCTTATGCCATGGGAGTTGGAAGACTTTGGTCAAAGTGTCGCAACGACCGCGATATTTGCATCTAACTTTTTGTTTTTCACAGAAGCGGGTTACTTTGATGGACCTGCGGAACTCAAACCTCTACTCCATACCTGGTCGCTGGCAATTGAAGAGCAGTACTATCTATTGTTTCCTGGTTTTCTGATTCTGATTCATCGATACATGCGCGGTAGTTACCTGCCGTGGATCCTAGGTTTGTTCATCACTTCGCTGCTGTTAAGTATTTGGAGTGTTGCTTACGCATCGGATGCAGCTTTTTATTTACTGCCGAGTAGGACATGGGAGTTGTTGTTAGGGTCACTGCTGGTGCTCACCGGTTTTTCGCCGCGTCATCAGGCGCTACGTGAACTTTGCGGCTGGACCGGGCTAGCGTTGATAGTCATCGCAGTACTTAAATTTACCAGTGATACACCGTTTCCGGGTGCCGCCGCTTTGTTACCCTGCGTGGGCACCGCGTTAATCATTGTCGGTGGTCGCGGCGGTCCTGCAACCCTCATTATGCGTTTGCTCAGTGCGCGCTGTGTGGTCTATGTCGGCTTAATCTCTTACTCCCTATATCTTTGGCACTGGCCGATACTGGTGTTTGCTAAGCATTATTTGGTACGTGAGCTGACACTAGTTGAATCCACCTGTCTGGTGGCACTGTCTTTTGTGATAGCGGCTTTGTCATTGCGCTTTATCGAAAATCCGTTCCGGGGCAAAGGAGGATTGTTGAACACTCGCGGATTGTTTCGTACTTCCGCAGCGCTAATCGGTGTCACTATCTTTATCGGACTCGTGTTTGATGAAAGCGAAGGTTTGCCATCTAGGTTGCCAGCCAACGTCGAACGAATAGCCCAAGTCTCTCAAGATAAACCGGCGGCGCGTAAACGTTGCGAGGGTATAAAACCTGACAAGGTGACATATGATTTTGTGTGTCGGGTTAATGACCTTGAGGTCACGCCGTCATTTATTGTGTGGGGTGATTCCCATGCGATGGCGATGATTCCAACCTTGGGTGAGGTTGCTAAAAATAACGACCTCAATGGGTTGAATTTGTCTTCCAACGGATGCCTACCATTTTTGAATGTTTCCCGTCCGGGTCGCGACTTAACCGGCGAATGCTCGAAGTTTAACGACAAAGTTTTATCAATGTTGGAAGCGCATCCGGAAATTGCCAAGATTGTACTCATTGCACACTGGTCTGCCTATGCTGAAGGCACGACCTATGGTTCAGCAAGCGAACAAACGTTATATCTGGCGACAGCAGACCATATGGCTCGATCATTGGCGGAAAATCGAGATAACTATGAATCTGCGTTAACAAGAACATTGCAGGCGATTGCGAGTCTAGGGCGTGAGATTGTCATCATCGGTCCGATTCCTGAGATCGGTCGGGATGTACCTAACGTGCTGGCTAAAGCGCAGTGGCGAGGCCAGCCATTAGATTTAAGGATTACTACCCGTGATTATCGAGTGCGACAGCGTTTTGTATTTGAATCGTTTGCGCGCGCCGGCGATGAAGTTGATCTAAGGTTCTATAGCCCGCAGGATAGATTTTGCCCTAATGGGTTTTGCGATGTGGTGGGCGAAACAGGGTTGCCGCTGTATTTCGATGACAGTCATGTTTCAAGCCATGGCGCCAAGCGACTGATCCCCATTTTCGAAAGTATATTTAGTACTGAGAAATTCGGCGCTAATTAGTTTGCATTGCTAGATAAAAAGGCGATGAGTAAACCCTCTATGGTTCCTCCGACACTCGGTACAATAAGCAACGTGAGTACCGTAGGCAATGACGCGAAAGCGCAAACGATAAGATATTTTCGTAATGTCATGGTTCGATCCCTTTATTCTTCACGTGCGATAAGTTCGAATCCCCAGCTGGTGTTGGCGGATACCGGTGTCGGTACGCCGCCGTACTTTGCTAGCAACTTGGCGGCTACGCCATTGAGCACATCGCCTTGTTTAATTCGTACCAGCTGCCTTGGGTAGCGGATGTTTTTGACGAACTATTAGGTGTTGTCGTCTATTTCGATCTTGGCAAAGAGACAATTATTCTGTCAACGCGTGGTTTTATAAGGGCACTACCGTAGAGGAATATCGCTCACGAGTTGCTCGAAGTCCGGCAAGTAAAAAGTTGTCCAGGATTGGCGAATTTGTCAAAGGCAGACGAGGGGATGTTAGGCATGGATACCGTTTTGCTCGTCAACAAGATTGTGCGGGAGCTCGTGATAGCCGTTGTGGAGAGTCCTGTGCAAGGTGCTTCGCGTATTCGTTATTTTCTGTAGCGATCAAACGTGTTTCGTTGATCTCGGTCCAATACGATATCCCATACCCAGTCGAGGTGCGTGCCACCATCGATGAGTAGTTTGGGCTCTTTGACTAACGCCTCGGGTTGTTCGGCGATAGTGTGAGAGCAAAGTAACGCGAGGAAGATGAAAGAAAAGCGCGTAACAAAATTGGCGGAAAATCTCTTTAGTCTACACATACAGATATCTTCCTTTGCGAGGGGATGATCGAATAAGCCACGTTTTTGTGCTGACTGCCAACCGATTTCCTGCGCGGTGGTGAGATAAACCATAGAGACTGTAAGGCTTTAACAACGGGTAAATAGTCGCGGGCTAGTCTATATTAGGCAGCTATGAATATTGATCTTGATACAGGACGTTTGATTGTGTTTTTGGGCGGCCTACTGTTTTGGGCTCTGTTCGAACGATTATTCACCTATCGTCCTGCGGTCTCGCCTTTGCTAAGGCGTGTTGTGCTTCACGCCGCTGTGGCTGCGCTGAACACCACGCTCATGCGGTTGTTAGTATATGTGCCTCTGCTCGCATGGATTGTTTATGTCGAACAGATGGGCTGGGGGCTGACCCGTATGTTGGGGCTTTCCGGTTGGGTCGAATTTGTTCTGACGGTTGTCGTGTTAGATTTTTTTGACTATGTCTGGCATCGGGCGAATCATCGCGTTGCTTTATTGTGGCGGTTTCACAAAACTCACCACGCAGATAACGATTTGGATGTCTTTACCGCGCTGCGTTTTCATCCAGGTGAATTGTTGATTTCGGCACTAGCAAAAGCCATTTGGATTGTACTTTGGGGGCCTTCAGCATTCGCCTGGTTTCTGTTTGAAGCGACGGTTAGCCTCTGCGCGCAGATGCACCACAGTAACATTGATCTTCCAGATAAACTTGAACGGGGGCTCGCTGCGTTCATAGTGACGCCTCGATTTCATGCCGCGCATCATCTTGTAGATCGGCAGTACGGAGATCAAAATTTTTCAACAATTTTTAGTTTTTGGGATCGTTTTTTTTCGTCATTGGCGCCCTGGCTGTCACGCGAAGCCCTGCGGACAAAGCCTATGGGGCTGCCGGAAGGGCGCAGCGAAACGCTCTCGGCAAAGCAATTGTTGCTTGAACCTTTCAAAAGCCGTAACGTGTCGCTCGACCCTGTAAACGAAGTATAATTATGAATACAGGGCTTATTGGGTTGGGCTGAGTCGCCCACTGTACATAAACGAATTTTTCTCTTCATGGGGTTTTAAATGAAATATTTAGCACTAGTATTGTTAATGGTTGTATTGCCCGCAGGGGCATTGGCTAGCGGCCACGGTAAAGAGCATGGCGGTAAAGCTGCTGCAGACGCGAAAGAACATGGTGGCAAAGCGGCTGCACATGCTAAAGAGCATGGCGGTAAAGCTGCTGCAGATGCGAAAGAGCATGGCGGTAAAGCTGCCGAAGAGGCGAAAGAGCACGGTGGTAAAGCGGCTGCCGAAGCGAAAGAGCACGGTGGTAAAGCGGCTGCGTCTAAGCACTGAGTTTTTGATTAGTTTTTTAGCGTGAAACCAATTGTCGGCCTTCGAAAGCAGTGGTCTCAGGTCTTGATGCGTTTTATTTTAACAAGGTCTATGGCCCTGCTTTTGGCCTGCATGGTTGTTCAAACTCGTGCTGAAAGCGTCGCCGACGTGGGCTCAATTGTTTATGCCCAAGACATCAAAGCAGCAATGCACCAGCATATAGACAATGTTGTTGATGATGATGAGATTTTTCGAATTGTTGATGGCGTTACCAGCGAATCACTGACGCTGCGCTTTGTGCAGATTCACGACCCAGTCAGGCAGATTGGTGACGATGTTTATTTTGCCTGTACTGATTTTCACGTCGAAGGTATTGAAGACAAACTTTATGATGTGGATTTCTGGCTGCGCGAAGTGGATGGTGAGTTGAAAGTCTTTCAAACAAAGATTCACAAAGAGCCTCGTCACTCTCTGCTTTACGGTTGGTACAAACATCCACGCTATACTTTTGTGAACGATGAAATCGAATATCTCTATAGCAACTGATTAAAAAGAGTCGGGCGCATAAAGCCTTTTATGTGTTTTCGGCTCATTAGACACGACAAGCGCACAATTCCATTATGGCGATTCACTGGTACCCAGGTCACATGCATAAGGCGATTCGCGAGATGACAACACTCCTGCCGGATGTTGATCTTGTAATCGAGTTGCTTGACGCTCGTCTTCCTGCCAGCAGCCAGAACCCGGCGATTGGTAAGCTGCGGCATAACAAGCCGTGCATTAAAATTTTGAGCAAGTCGGATCTGGCTGATCCAAAAGCCACATTGCACTGGCAGGAACATTTTGAGCAAGACGCTTCGGTAAAAACCCTGCAAACAACCCTTGATCAAAATGACAAGGCGCAAAGGCTGATTCGATTGTGTCGCGCTTTAGTGCCGTCGAAAGTGAAAGCAAACCTTAATATGCTAGTGATGGTCGCCGGTGTGCCGAATGTCGGTAAATCAACGCTGATTAATGCTCTGGCGGGGCGCAAGGCGGCCAAGACGGGTAATGAGCCTGCGATTACGAAGGGTCAGCAGCGTATCAAATTGGCCGAAGGTATTGTGCTGTTGGATACGCCAGGCCTGTTGTGGCCAAAGATTGAAAACGAAAACAGCGGTTATCGCCTAGCAGCTTCCGGTGCGATCAAAGATACGGCGATGGCGATTGAAGATGTTGCCTTCTACTTGGCCGACTACCTTATTAAACACTACCCAACTGTCTTGAAAGATCGATATGACCTGGCGTCGGTGCCTGACACTGAAATTGAATTTTTCGAACAAATGGGTGAGCGACGTGGCTGCCTTGTTGCCGGTGGGCGAGTTGATTTGGAAAAAGCTTCCGCGATTCTTGTGAACGAATTTCGCGCGGGCATGCTAGGTGGCATCACTTTGGAAACACCAGAGATGATTGCAGCGGAAGAGATCGTCATTACCCAGCAAAAACAGGCGAAAGCGGAAAAGGATGCAGAGCGAAAACGAAAATTTCGTTCTGGTCGTCGAGATATGGTCAAAAAGTAAAGCAGCAAGAGCCGCTAACAAGATCACGCAGCGGGGACGTTCAGCTGGCATAAGTCAGCAAGGGTTCATGGTTACCTGAAAGATGCCTGCAAAAAATCCCCACTCACCTTCAGAGACAATCAACACGATCGAGTCCTTCACCCGGATACCCGGCGGAAGGTCGCCGGGCCGCGGTGTGATAAATTTATTCGGTTAGGTCCGACATCGACACAGAAAGATCGTAGCGCTCTTTCGCAATCCGCATGATATTGTCAGCAAATTGAGGATGATCTCTTAGAATTCGACCAAAAACAGATTTACTGAGTGTGAACAAATCACAGGAGGTTTTCGCTTTCACCGTCGCGGTTCTCTCGGTCGACATCAGTAGGCCGATTTCACCAAAAAAATTACCTTCCTTTAACTCACTGACAACTTCGTCTTTGTTATCGAGCACTTGTACTTCACCGCGACAGATAAAATACATTTCCTCGGTCGTGTCACCCTTTTGAATGATCACGTCACCGGCTTCTTTGCTAACGGATTGCATAGCAAGAATGACGGCATTGAGAAGTAACCTGTCAGCGTCCTTGAACATCGGTAACTCTTCAAGTACATCGGGCGTGACAACCTCAAACCAGCTTCGACCATCTTTTTCTAGTAACTCGTAGGCAGCCTTAGGTCCCCAGGAATTGCGCGCATAGTTAGGGAAATCTTGAGCCGGTGCCTTGGCCCAATAGTCGAGCAATGGTTGCGCAATGCGCCAGGCAGCTTCCACCAAATCACCGCGTGAGAACAGCGTTGCATCGCCTCGCGAGCAAGCATAGATCATCACTTCATAACCGGTATAACGCGATGCATTGAAGGCATCACCATAGTCAAAGGCCATATCAACACTTTGTAACTGTACCGTTGGACCAGGCGTCTTCGCCTGAAACAACAGTTCAATTCCTTGATAGGGTTGAATGTGGAAGACGAGTCGATTTGAGGTCAACTGGGTCACCTCGGTACCTTTGAACATACTTTCCGGTGGCTTTTTGAATTCGATGACGATTTCAGTGCCTCGCTTCCAAAGCGCTTTACCTGAACGTAGATAGATTGGCACACCTTGCCAGCGTAAATTATCGATCTGAAACTTAGCAGCGGCGAATGTCTCTGTTTTCGATTCGGGGTTCACGTCTTGCTCGCCGCGATAGCCAGGCTTATCAATACTGCCTGCATCGTCAAAGGACGGCCCGTACTGGCCGCGCACGACATTTTCTGCAACACCTGCTTCATCGTAGATGCGCACAGACTCCAGTACCTTGGCTTTCTCATTTCTTATGGCGTCAGCGTCGAAGGAACCCGGTGGTTCCATGCAAATATAGGAAAGCATCTGGAACATATGGTTCTGCATCATGTCTCTGAGCACGCCAGAGTGATCGTAATAGCCACCTCTACCTTTTACATCAACGGATTCGCAAACGTTGAACTGGATGTTATCGATATGATGCTTGTTCCATAGCGGCTCAAACATACCGTTAGAAAAACGGAATGTGAGCAGGTTTTGCACCGTCTCTTTGCCAAGGTAATGGTCGACCCGATAAATCTGATCTTCGCGCCAGTACTTTAATATCTCCGCATTTAGATCTAAGGCGGACTGCAGATCTGTACCAAAGGGTTTTTCGACGATGATACGTTTCCAACCATCGCCGTCTTGAAAGCCGGCTTTGTGCAGGTTCTCGCATAGAGAGCCGAAAAACCGAGGCGCCATCGCGAAGTAAAATAGAACGTTGCCGCCGGCTTGATATTCTTCGTCGAGCTTGGCGACGGTTTCTTTTAGTTTGGTAAAACCCTCAAGATCAATGTTGGCGGGCTCAAAGTAAAACCGTGACAGTAGCTCCTCGCAAGCATCTTCATCGAAGCTGTTGCGGGTATGAAAAGCCCGCAAACCATTGTCTTCACTGGCCATACTTTGTCGAAATTCATCGTTGCTAATGTCACTACGACCCGTACCCAGAACGGCAAAGTTCGGCGATAGCAGTTCATCGCAGGTCAAGTTGTATAGAGAGGGTACCAGCAGTCGTTTGGTAAGGTCACCGGAAGCGCCGAAGATCACCATGACGCAGGGTTCGCTCAAGGGATTGTTGAGAGTTGAAGTAGACAATCAGTGCTCCTAATGAAAAGACAGAGAGCGATCATTGGGTAAATTCATGCCAGAGTAAAGGCTGCTATCACCTAAATTAGATTTTTAGGACGAGATGTACATTTATACCTGAATTACTTGCGACTACCTGCGATAAGTTATATCTGAAGAGTGGAATTGTTGATCATAAAGGACAGGTTTTTCAGACATCTTGTCTATGTGTGTTTGCACTACGTTGAGTAGGTGGTTGGTAGACGTCTCGGGTACTTTTTGGAATGCTCGCTGTGTTTTGCGGGCTCAAAAATATCCGATTTTGGATTGTCTTGTCGTAACAGCCTTAAGCGGGGGTGCTATAGTTATTGAGTTGAAAAGAGCGTTGGTAGCGTGACCATCCCTTAATTGAGCGATGGCTAATCAAAATGGGTTGTTCACTGTATCCTTTCAAGCAAGAGAAGACTGAATTAAAAGAAGGAATCAAACGATGGGAAGACTAGACGGCAAGGTTGCACTGATCACCGGTGGCGCGCGCGGCCAAGGCGCAGCGGAAGGCAAACTGTTTCGAGCTGAAGGCGCGGAGGTCTATCTAACGGATGTATTAGTTGACGAGGGTATCGAGACCGCCGCTGAGATCGGCGCTACGTTCATCGAACACGATGTCACTGATAGCGACGCTTGGACCGCAATTGTTAAACGTATTGAAAACGAACATGCGCATCTTGACGTGCTTATTAACAATGCCGGTATTTTCCATATGATGGGCATGGCTGATACAGAAAGGGAGCTCTGGGATCGCACCATAGCGATCAATCAGACCGGCGTTTTCCTCGGTCTGCAGGCTGTCGCAGCCATTATGACGAGCCAGAAGTCAGGATCGATCATCAATATTTCTTCTATTGCCGGTTTGCGGGGCTCCGGTGGCGCGTTTGCCTACGGCGCAAGCAAATGGGCCGTGCGTGGTATGACTAAAAGCGCTGCGCAAGAGTTGTCGCCGCACGGTATTCGTGTCAACTCGATCCACCCCGGTATCATCGAAACAGCGATGGTTGATGAGTTCAGCCGCAAAGGTATCAACGAGAATGTACGCCAGCAGATTCCAATGGGGCACTATGCGGACGCCTCGGAGGTTGCTAATCTCGCGCTGTTCCTTGCGTGCGACGAGAGCACCTACTGCAGTGGTTCAGAGTTTGTTGTTGATGGTGGTATGACTGCTTGATGTTGGGTTCATGGAAAAGATGAGCTGAAGCGGGTGTAGAAAGTCATGAGACGCGTGAAAAGTAATCGATCAAGATAACCAAATTCTAACCAGAACCTTGTCCCAATAGATTACACTCGAGTTCGCAATGTATGTGCTCGTTCGCCTTTGACGTTAACATGCCAGTTTGTTTCGTAAGACCCACTGAATAAAGACAGCAATAAGTGCTAAGTGAATGTTTTGGAGAGATTTTTATTTGTAGCGATGAGACTTCAAGAGTCGGAGAAGTAATGGAACAAAATACAAGGGCGGTTGATTGGCAAGCGTTGATTAATGCCGCCTGGGAAAAAAGGAAACCGCTTTGGCAGGATGCGAGCATTGATTGCTTTCGCGTGTTTCACGGTTACGAGGAAGGATCTAAAGGCACGGTGATAGAGAAGTTCAATGACGCAGCGGTTATAGACTATAAGACCGATATCCGAGAGGAATTGGCGGATCTAACCCAAGCACTGCTGAATGTGTTTCCCTTCAAAATCATTGTCGCCAAGGGTCATCAATCGTTAGGGTTAAGTCTAAAAGAGCGAACGCATAAACTACATGGGAATGGTGACGTTGCTATCTGCCATGAGCATGATTTGAAATTTAAAGTGAAATTAGACACACCGCATAATCCCGGCTTGTATTTAGATGCTCGCGATACCCGTAACTGGCTAATTGAAAACAGCGCCGATCGTAAAGTCTTAAACCTTTTTGCCTTCACGGGTAGTTTGGGTTTGAGTTCGGCCTACGGTAAAGCGAGTGAGGTTATACACCTTGATCGATCAAAGGCATTGCTACCTAGAATCGAAGAAAACTACCAGGCCAATGGTATTGCGTTTGAATCGAGAAACTTCTTGCGGGGCGATATTTATAAACATCTGCCGAGAGCCATCAAGGCGGGTAAGAAGTTTGATGGCATCATTTTGGATCCACCACCGAAGGTTTATCAATCACGCTATGCGAAACATAAAACCAGTGGTCAGGATTTTTCTGCCCTAATACAATATTGCACGCAGTTGCTAAATCCGGGTGGTTGGATTGTCGGTATGCTGCATCGTTTCGATTATTCTTGGGATAATTTTGAGAACCAAGTAAAAAAAGCATCTGGGCAACGGCTGTTGCCTCAAACTCGGTTGACGAGCGGCGTCGATTTTCCTGAAAGCATGGCCGATAAAAAGTTACGTGTGTCAATATTTGTCGCAGACGATAAAGCTGCTGTTGAGAAATAGAAGAACGAGAAGACCTAAAAAAAACGATCAAGCATGAAAATGTAATCAATAATCATATTACTAGCAGCCCAACCCATTTGGAGAATCCACATGACAGACCTTACCAATACCAAGATCGTAATGAAGTCGAGACCGGTTGGCATGCCAACCAATGATAATTTTGAAATTCAGTCCGAACCTGTCGCCAGCCCCGGTGAGAATGAAATGTTACTCCGCACACTCTGGCTTTCGTTGGATCCCTATATGCGTGGCAGAATGAGTGACCGTAAGTCCTATGCCAAACCGTTAGAAATCGGCGAAGTCATCACAGGCGGTGTTGTCAGTCAGGTACTTGAATCTAACAATGCAGACTATCCCGTTGGTACCATTGTCAGTGGCATGTACGGTTGGCAGTCCCATGCCATTGCAAAACCTGACGATTACCGCCTGTTTAAAGTCGACGCGGATCTTGCGCCTATTTCAACAGCCGTTGGTACAACAGGCATGCCAGGTCAGACAGCTTACTTTGGGCTGCTTAAACTCGGCAAGCCGCAACCTGGAGAGACGGTTGTTGTCTCGGCAGCGTCAGGTGCAGTAGGTTCGGTTGTTGGTCAGATTGCGAAGATTAAGGGCTGCCGAGCCGTAGGCCTTGCGGGCGGAAAAGCGAAATGTGATTACGTAGTCAATGAACTCGGTTTCGACGTATGCATTGATTACAAGGAAGCCGATTTTGCCGAGAAACTTGCCGCAGCATGTCCAAATGGCGTAGATGTTTATTTTGAAAATGTCGGTGGAGAAGTGCTAGAAGCTGTTGCGCCGCTACTAAATCAGGGCGCGCGAGTGCCGGTTTGTGGATTTATCTCGGCTTACAATGCAACCAGCGAAGAGGAGATTAAAACACCCGAGATGGTGCTGGGCGCTCTCGCGCATCCACCCGAATCACGTTTTTTTATTGTCACTGAATGGATAGAAGAATTTGAGGATGCAACCCAAGAGCTGGGTGAGTGGATTCAAACTGGTGAACTAAAATATCGTGAATCAATTGTCGAAGGCCTCGAAAATGCACCGGAAGCTTTTCGCATGTTATTCACCGGCGAGAATTTCGGCAAATTGATGATTAAGGTTGCTGAACCGGTTTAATGAACAGATGGCGCATAGGTTCGAGTGCTCGTAAATTAGAATCGTTAACTTATCGCGCCGTCGCAGCCGCATGTACTTGGTGAGGCAACGATCGTCACCTTTCGATCGAAGTGGCAACAGTACTAAACCAACTCAACTGGACTTTTTTGTGGCTGTATCGTTCTGCATCAGCCCTGTGAGCCCAGAGGAATTACCTCTGATGACACGCTTCTCGATACCTTAACTGACAACCGCAAGCTGTTCTTCATACATCAGCTGAGCAAAGCCATGGATATGACAGCAGCCGATGACTATGTCATCGATAAGATTTTCGAACCTCGTAATGTCGCTAAGCATTTCCACCGTCATTTCCGGCCCACATCGTTGCCTTAAGATTACGTTG
>JAQXDL010000050.1 GCA_029251375.1 Pseudomonadales bacterium
TCCATGTCCTCCAGTTCATTGGGAACATCATCCATGTCACCGAGCTCTTTCTGGATCGCCTTCATCTGTTCATTCAGGTAATACTCACGCTGGCTCTTCTCCATCTGTTTTTTAACGCGACCACGGATGCGTTTTTCAACAGTGAAGAGTTCCAGTTCACCCTCTAGCAAACCCAACATGTGCTCAATACGATCTTTCAGATCGAACATTTCAAGTAACTGCTGTTTGACCTCCAACTTCAGGGTTAGCTGTGCCGCAATAGTGTCTACGAGCCGTGATGGGTCTTCGATGCTGGCAACGGAAGTCATTACTTCGGGGGGCACTTTCTTGCTCTGTTGCACGTACTGCTCGAAGGTTCCTATGAGCGTTCGCGTTAGTGCCTGACCTTCTCCGGGATCCGTCAGAGGCTCGTCCAGTAACTCTACATCACCACTGAAAAATTCATCACTCTCGCGAATCTCATTAACCTTCGCCCGATTGGATCCCTCGACAAGGATCTTCACCGTCTTATCTGGCAGTCGGATAAGTTGCAGGATAGTTGCCACCGTTCCGAAAGAGTACAGGTCATCCTTACCGGGCTTCTCGTTACCAGGCTCTTTCTTCGCCAGCAGCAGGATCCGTTTGTGCTCGTCATTCTCCTGGGCGTGCTCAAGGGCACGAATCGATTTCTCGGTTCCTATAAATAGAGGCTGAACACCATGAGGATAGACCACCATATCCCTGAGAGTGACAATCGGTACATCAAAGAGTTATTCAGACATTAAATAACCTTTTCGGCAATGGCACGGCCGCCATTTACACTGAACTTAAACTATAGTTTACAAAAAAAAGGGGGCGTAAACGCCCCCTTTTTTTCCAATTTTGGACAAACGGTATATTACGCGTTTATTCCGGTGACGCCTTCTGTTGATCGACGTTTTCATATATCAGCAAGGGTTCCGAGGCGCCACTGATGACGTTTTTATCAATAACAACTTTACTGATCTCCGGTTCGGAAGGCAGTTTGTACATCACCTCAAGAAGCACGTCCTCCAAGATGGACCGCAGCCCCCGTGCTCCGGTTTTTCTTTCCATCGCTTTTTCCGCGACGGCAACCAGTGCGTCTTCCCGGAAGTCTATTTCTGCGCCTTCCATCTCGAACAGTTTCGAGTACTGCCTGGTGTATGCGTTTTTGGGCTCTCTAAGGATTCGCACCAGTGCCTCTGTATCCAATTCATCAAGGGTCGCCAACACTGGTAGTCGACCGACAAATTCCGGAATCAACCCGTAGCGAACCAGATCTTCTGGCTCAATCGTTCTTAGCGTATCCCCCAAGTTCTTCTTCTTGGCCTCGGTCTGTACGCTGGCTCCAAACCCGATCCCACTCTTGTCAGATCGGTCCTGTATAACCTTGTCCAAGCCTGAAAACGCACCACCGCAAATAAACAGAATGTTTGTTGTGTCGACCTGCAGGAACTCCTGCTGAGGATGCTTCCGGCCACCCTGGGGTGGGACTGATGCAACGGTGCCCTCAATTAACTTAAGCAGTGCCTGCTGCACGCCTTCACCCGAAACGTCGCGTGTGATTGAGGGGTTGTCAGATTTCCTCGAAATTTTATCGATCTCATCGATATAGACAATACCCACCTGCGCCTTGTCGACATCGTAGTCACATTTTTGTAAAAGCTTCTGGATAATATTCTCTACATCTTCACCGACATAACCCGCTTCAGTGAGCGTCGTCGCATCAGCAATAGTAAAGGGTACATCAAGTAACCTGGCGAGGGTTTCGGCTAGGAGCGTTTTTCCTACACCTGTAGGTCCTACCAGAAGGATGTTGCTCTTCTGAAGCTCAACTTCGTCTTTCTTGCCAGTGTAGTTAAGCCGCTTGTAATGGTTATATACAGCAACAGAAAGAACTTTCTTTGCCCAACTTTGGCCGATAACGTACTCATCAAGAATGTCCTTGATCTCCATTGGCGTGGGAAGCTTGTTATTGACCGCTTCGTCGCTACTTTCCTGGAGTTCCTCTCGAATGATGTCGTTGCATAGCTCAACACATTCATCACAGACATACACCGATGGGCCAGCGATAAGCTTTCGCACCTCGTGCTGGCTCTTTCCACAGAAATTACAGTGAAGTAGCTTACCGTCGTCGTTGCTACCCTCGTTCTCGTCGGACATACCCAAACCTCAAATGCTTATTTAGGGATCACTGCTCTCAATGCGGGTCACCCAATTTCATTATAGCCAAACGTTGGCAAATTAAAACCTGCCCAAAAGGCACCACCCCAAGGTAATTTAATCCTACACAGCGGCTAAATTTGCCCTTGGTTCCTGGATCTTGTCAATGAGCCCGTACGCCAGCGCATCATCGGCCGTCATAAAATTGTCGCGTTCAGTATCTTTTGCAAGCTGCTCCACAGTTTTGCCCGTGTGTTCAGCCATGATGGCATTCATACGCTCACGCAGGAATAGTATTTCCTTTGCTTGGATTTCAATATCAGACGCCTGGCCCTGGGACCCGCCACTAGGCTGGTGAATCATGACTCTGGAATTTGGAAGGCAATACCGTTTGCCTTTCGCTCCACCGGCCAGAAGAAATGCACCCATGCTTGCCGCCTGACCAATACACATTGTTGACACTTCACTGTTGATAAACTGCATGGTGTCATAAATCGCCAGGCCGGATGTCACTGAACCACCCGGCGAGTTGATATAAAGCTGCACATCTTTGTCGGCATTTTCAGACTCCAGGAAAAGCATCTGGGCCACAACAAGGTTCGCAACGTTGTCATCTATAGGGCCTACGACAAAGATGATTCTTTCTTTCAGCAGTCTCGAAAAAATGTCATAGGAACGTTCGCCTCGAGCGGTTTGTTCAACAACCATTGGTATCAGACCCAGACCCTGGGTAACAGTTGGAAACGTGTCGTCAAATGTATGCATTAGATTTCTCTTTAGTGGACTGGGTCAGTATAGCGTCAACCCATAATATTGCGGCAATTTAACAAAAGTTCAATGGTTGACTTCAGGTTAAATTGTGAGACATAAGCTCGACAATTACCTTACAATTCAAGTGGCTAAATGGAACAAATCAGTCTTCCGCTTCTGGAGACTCGTCACCTTCATCGGCGGGCAGCTCAGCTTCACGCTTCACAGCTTCGTCATAACTAACTGTTTTATCAATCACTTTAGCTGACTCCAGTACGAAATCAACAATCTGCCCCTCCAGAACCATATTCTGGATTTGACTGAGTTGCTGTTCATTGCTGTAGTAATAATTGATGACATCTTCAGGCTCCTGGTAGGTGGCAGCCATCTCTTCGATAGTTTCCCTGACCGCTTCAGCATCGGCCACCAGGTTGTTCTTATCAACAATTGAGCTAACGATCAGCCCAATCTTTACTCTTTTTTGAGCCTGCTCGGTGAACATTTCCGCTGGCAACATGCTTGGATCAAACTGAGCGCCACCACCAAACTGTTGCACGGCTTCCTGGCGCATTCGGTTCACTTCCTGCTCGATTAACGACTGCGGCAAGTCTACCTCGTTATTCTCGCTCAACCCGTCCATCACCTGATCCTTGACCTTGGCCTTGATCGCAGAATCCAGTTCTCGCTTCATATTATTGGTTACTTCTTTACGGAATGCTTCAACTCCGCCTTCCTTGACGTCGAACTGCTCAAAAAACGCATCGTTCAGTTCCGGCAACTCTGGTTCAGAAACCTTGTTTACTTTAATTTTGAACAACACTTCCTGGCCGGCAAGATTCTCTGCCTGGTAATTTTCAGGGAAAGTGAGTTTAAGGTCCTTTTCTTCGTCTGCTTTTAAGCCCGCTAGCCCATCTTCAAATCCAGGGATCATAGAACCTGATCCAAGCACAAGGTCTGTGCCTTCTGCTTTTCCACCCTCGAAAGGCTCATCGTCAAGGAACCCTTCGAAATCCAAATTAACCTGATCTTTTTCAGCGGCAGCACGGTCGGTTTCGGCATATACAAGCCTCTGTTCCCGCAGTGTGTCGATCATTTTTTCAAGATCAGCTTCCTCAATAGAACTGGACAAGCGCTCTACTTCTATATTTTCAAGCCCGCTGACTTCTACTTCTGGGAAGACTTCAAAAACGGCCGTGTACTCAAGGTCCTTGCCCTCTTCGATGTTAACTTCTTCAATCTTAGGCATACCTGCGGGGTTAATGGCTTCCTTCTGAAGTGCCTCACCATAAGTTGACTGGATCATTTCACTGGAAACTTCCTGTCTGATCCCTGCACCAAACCGTCTTTTTACTTCACGCAGAGGCACCTTCCCTGGTCGGAATCCATTGATCCTGGCCTGTTTAGCGGTCTGCTTGATTTTTTCTGTGACTTGCACTTCTACTCTTTCCGAGGGCACAACCACGTGCATTTTTCGTTCAAGACCTGCTGTGGTTTCGACAGTTACCTGCATGATGCTACCTAATTATTCTGGATTTAATATGGTGCGAAAGGAGAGACTCGAACTCTCACATCTTACGATACTGGTACCTAAAACCAGCGCGTCTACCAATTCCGCCACTCTCGCATTTTTTGGTCGTGATCCAGACATTTTGGTAGAAATGTCTTTTTGATGAATCCGACTCATACTAGATCACAATGATCTGGAAGGGCCGCGATTATAGACAGGCGCGCCGCCATCATCAAGTATCTTTGGGCATCAATCTCACTGACCTAAATTATGAAGCGAAAGTCGATCAACTTATTGCCGAAAACACCTTAAATTTAAGGCGCTCGATGGAAACGGTAAACATTGATACTTCGCACCGAACTCGTCGGATTGGCAACGCCGTCGCGCAAAAGACACTCCCCGATGGACAATTTCTGTAAAAAAGGTCTAGTCGAGCTCTTCGACACGAACGTTTTGCCCTCACAGCCATGGCTATGACCGACCGTTTCTATGCGGATTGTTTAAAAGCTTGGGTAAAAGATGAGATTTAAACCTTTCGACTAACGGATCCACCCAACCGGATTCGATGTAAGCATGTTAAGACGTTACACAACGTTGCGTAGGATGCTAGTAAATTACAATCAATGGCTTAGGTTCCCCTGTATCCTCTGACGGTAACCCCACGAATAGTCCCACGACGTATGGCCCAAGGGCAGCGCATATGCACAACGATCTGGGGTTTGTCGAAACGGTACAGGACGCAGAAACCTTCGTTATTAAACTGATTAGGCCAGCAATTTTGAGCGCCGAGACGTAAATGGAAATTGTAATAGCATTCGCAGCGTTAGTTACTCTATGGCTGCTGTTCGACCTAAACGCCAGAATAAAACTGGGCAGCGAATATAAGCCGCCTAGCTTACCCAACAAATCAGTCGCGATGAAATGGATCCTGGCGATTGTTTTATATGCTGCTGTGCTTGCTCTATCGGCTTGCGCGACGACTCCCAGTAACTTTGTTTACCAAGCAGATGATGAGAAAGACATCTGGAAGATACCTCAACAGACACTTATCGACGGTTTTGGAGATTGCGACGATTGGGGCTTGCTATATCGGTGGTTGTTGATACACGTTGATGGTGTGCCTAGTGATGAAATCGAATTGATTTACGGCAAATACCTTGGCACAGGCCATCTAGTGGTGAGCTACAACGGCAGGTATTTTGATCAAGAGCACATTTATGGTGTGTTACCCGAAGCTTATAAGCGATTTAAAGCAGAGCGCACCTACACAAATGCGTATATACACAAAAAATTGATGCAAGGGCTTCTGGCATCCAAAGGGGATTGATCATCAACATGCAAGTTGATCCGACATAACCCAATTGGTTTCTTGCCCTCAGACCCAGAAAGTCAGACATTTGAGAACGCACCTTTGCCCGCGAAGATAATATCGATGATGAGCATTGCGAGAGGATATCGCCAAGTAAAGCAGCATTGAATTTTACAAAAACCCGATTCGGGCAGCGGCATAAGCGTCGCGGTTTCGGCGCTAATTTCAAACAAATCAGTGAAAGGCTAACAGAGCAGCAACAAGTCGCCTTTCAGGAAATTCGCCTTAAAGCGACGACGGTAGCAGCGCGATCAAAGAAAAAGGGGATTTAATTGCGCTCAGACGCAAAAATTTTAGGCGTTTATAGCCATGAATAGGCTGAATCACCGAACCTTTATAACCACTGTATATTCCCCGTACTTCTTACGGGTGGTGTACAGAGTTTGAATATGGGGTGAACGACGGGGTTTGAACCCGCGACCACCGGAATCACAATCCGGAGCTCTACCAACTGAGCTACGCCCACCACATCAAAACCGATTAAAGTGTTTAAACGTCTATCCAAATGGGTACTGTTTGCAGTTGCATAAATTCAGAACTGGTGCGCCCGGCAGGAATCGAACCTGCAACCCTCGGCTTAGAAGGCCGATGCTCTATCCGATTGAGCTACGGGCGCAGAAACTGTCTTGTCGACCGCTTTTGCCGTCTGATCTGCAAAGAACACCCAAAAAATTGGTCGGGGTAGAGAGATTCGAACTCCCGACATCCTGCTCCCAAAGCAGGCGCGCTACCAGACTGCGCTATACCCCGATTTCTATCTTTCCAAGTGTTAACAGTCAGCTTAGCTTAACCGCCAAACATATGGATTTAGACTTTCTTAACCCATCTTGGAAATGACATTTGCGTATGGTGCCATGGACACCAGATAATACGCATCTCAGTAGAAGTGTGTAACACCTCATTTGAGAGGAGCGCATTCTACTGAACGACGGCATCGACAGTCAAACACTCTCGTGAGTATTCTGTCAGTAATCGATTTTTTTTTTGTTAAAGAGACAACAAACGTGACAAATGACCCCGAAAGAATGCATCACTACTTCATTTCCGACTTGCACCTAGATCCATCTCAGCCTGAAATACGCGACGCATTCGTCCATTTCCTGCAAAACCAACTCGCAGATGCGGCGTCTTTGTATATTTTAGGTGACTTTTTTGAGGTTTGGCTCGGTGACGACGACGATGACGCATTTAATTTAGAAATTATCGCAAATTTAAAGAAACTCACCATTCCTGTTTATATCATGCACGGTAATCGAGACTTCTTGCTTGGTGATAAATTTTGCCAGGAAACCAACTGCGTTTTACTTGCTGACCCCACCGTTGTCGAACTGTTCGGCACCCAATTCTTGTTGATGCATGGCGACAGTCTGTGTACCCGCGACGAAACCTATATGACGACACGCAAGGCTTTCAGGGACCCGCTTTTTCAGAAAGACTTCTTATCGAAGCCTTTAGCTGAACGGAAAGCTTTTGCACAATCCATACGTGATCAAAGCAAGGAACATATGCAAAGCAGCGTCGAAGAAATAATGGACGTAACTCCTGAAGAAGTTATTGCCGAAATGGAGCAGCACGGTGTCAATCAGCTAATCCACGGTCATACGCACAGACCCGCGCACCACTCGGTAAAATTATCACATGGTCAAGGTAGTCGATATGTCATGGGGGATTGGACCGAACTCGGTTGGTACCTTGTTGTCAGCGACTCGGCATCGGGCGCTCAAGTCGCCTTAAAATCATTTAGGATCGCCTAACGACAATCCAAAAACTATTCGGGACGACCGCTGTGAAAGCGAAAAACCGTATCCTGAGACTGGATCAAACGCTTATCTTCCTCAAGAAAATAGCTTACTCTCGAGTCAAAGCTTTCCAGTTGTTTCGTGTCTGAATCGCCCTGCATCGTTTCATTAATCGTTTTCGCGAAGTCCAAATAGACTTTAAAATGTCGCGCTTCGGACTTCAGCAGTGAACCATAAAAATCAGCCAGTTCTGCATCCAACACATGCATCAGACCTTCGAATCTTTCACAACTTCGCGCCTCTACGATAGCACTGACGATCAATATATCAATTAATCTTCCGGGCTCGTGTGTTCTTACATTTTTTCTTAGTTCACCGGCATATCGAGCAGAGGAGATTTGCTCATAAGCGATGTTGCGTCGAGCTAAAATCGACACGACCTGTTCAAAATGTCGCAACTCTTCCCGCGCTAACTTTGACAGCTGCAACAACAAATCAGGGTAATGTACGTAGCGGTACATTAGATTTAAAGCCGTCGACGCAGCTTTCTTCTCGCAATTTGCGTGGTCAATTAACAAAATGTCCAAATTATCTTTCGCGCAGGCGATCCACTCATGCGGTGTCTTGCACAACAAGAATTGGTTAATTTCCAAACTTTCAGGTATTCCAGGCACCATATCACCTTAACTTTATAGACTGATTCGGGTAGACTGAGCCCCGTTTTTTTAGGGCTTGCCTCGTGCAAACCAACTTGATTTTATTCATCCAAAGAGGACATAAGTTGTGCTAGAAGCTTATCAACAACACGTCGCAGAACGTTCAGAATTAGGCATTGACCCAAAGCCGCTTTCAGCGGAACAGGTTAACGGCTTGATCGATTTATTGAAAGAACCACCCAGCGGTCAAGAAGCATTTATTCTCGATCTGCTCGAAAATCGCATACCGGCAGGTGTTGATGACGCAGCTTACGTAAAGGCTGGCTTCCTTACTGCTGTTGCGAAAGGTGAAAGTGTTTCGCCACTTGTTGACAAGAAAAAGGCAACAGAGCTGCTTGGCACAATGTTGGGCGGTTATAACATTACCTCCTTGGTCGAATTGTTGGATGATGACGAGGTTGCAGAAGTCGCTGTTGCGGCATTATCAAAAACGCTTCTCATGTTCGATGCATTTCATGACGTTGTCGAAAAAGCTAAAACTAACCAGCATGCACAAACAGTCGTTGAAGCTTGGGCAAACGCTGATTGGTTTACCGCGAAACCGAAGGTATCCGACGCAATCAAAGTCGTCGTATTTAAGGTGGACGGAGAAACAAATACCGATGACTTATCACCAGCCGGAGATGCATGGAGTCGTCCAGACATTCCGCTACATGCTCTAGCGATGCTGCAAAAGACAATGGAAAACCCGCTTGAAACTATCGAGCAACTGAAGAAAACAGGCAACCCCGTCGCCTACGTCGGTGATGTTGTCGGCACGGGCTCTTCTCGCAAATCTGCAACCAACTCGGTGTTGTGGCACATGGGTGATGATATTCCTAACATTCCGAATAAAAGAGATGGTGGTGTTGTACTAGGTGGAAAAATTGCACCGATCTTCTTCAACACAATGGAAGATGCAGGCGCCCTACCGATCGAATGTGACGTCAGCAAAATGAACACAGGGGATGTTATAACCGTCCATCCCTACGAAGGAAAAATTACAAATGAAGCTGGCGATTTGATTTGCGAATTCGAACTAGCTACTCAGGTGCTACTTGACGAAGTTCAAGCTGGCGGACGTATCCCGCTGATTATCGGCCGCGGCCTCACCGAGCGCGCAAGAGAAGCGCTGAGCATGGGTAACAACGATATATTCCGTAAGCCAGTTCCCGCCGAATCATCCGACAAAGGCTTCACGCTTGCCCAGAAAATTGTTGGCAAAGCTTGTAGTGTTGATGGTGTTCGCCCCGGCACTTATTGCGAACCTAAAATGACAACGGTTGGTTCTCAGGACACAACAGGCCCAATGACCCGGGATGAATTGAAAGAACTTGCTTGTCTTGGATTCTCTGCAGACTTAGTTATGCAGTCTTTTTGTCATACAGCCGCATACCCCAAGCCTGTTGATATCGATACACAACATACACTACCTGACTTTATTCAAACTCGTGGCGGCGTCGCACTTCGCCCCGGTGACGGCATTATCCACTCGTGGCTGAACCGCATGTTGCTGCCTGATACAGTTGGTACGGGTGGTGACTCACACACTCGCTTCCCAATGGGCATTAGCTTTCCCGCCGGTTCAGGCTTGGTCGCTTTCGCTTCCGCGCTTGGTGTCATGCCATTAGATATGCCTGAGTCCGTCTTAGTTCGCTTTAAAGGCGAGATGCAGCCAGGTATTACTCTACGTGACCTCGTCAACGCAATTCCTTACGCTGCCATTCAAAGAGGTTTACTAACCGTCGCGAAAGAAGGTAAGAAAAACATCTTCAGCGGACGGATTCTCGAAATTGAAGGTTTGCCTGATCTAAAAGTTGAACAGGCTTTCGAGATTAGTGACGCTTCTGCAGAACGTTCAGCCGGCGGTTGTACAATACAGCTAGGCAAAGACTCTCTGATCGAATACATCAGCTCAAACATCACACTACTAAAGTGGATGATCTCTGAAGGCTATGGTGATGCTCGAACTATTGGACGTCGTATTACAGCAATGGAAGCTTGGGTTGCTGATCCAGTATTGATGGAACCAGACAGCAATGCTGAATATGCTGAAATAATCGAGATAGATCTGAACGAAATCAAAGAACCACTTCTTGCCTGCCCTAACGACCCAGATGATGTTAAGCCATTGTCAGCCGTCGCTGGACAGCATATCGATGAAGTCTTCATCGGTTCTTGTATGACTAACATCGGTCATTTCCGTGCTGCAGCCAGCCTGTTAGAGAAAGCGAAATCAATTCCTACTCGGCTTTGGATTTCTCCACCAACCAAGATGGATGAACACCAGTTACGCGAAGAAGGTATATACAATGTTTTTGCAAGTGCTGGGGCTCGAACTGAAATGCCTGGTTGCTCTCTGTGTATGGGAAATCAAGCTCGAGTTGCACCGAACACAACATGTGTTTCGACGTCGACTCGAAATTTTCCAAATAGACTCGGTGATAATGCGGATGTATTTTTGTCTTCTGCCGAGCTTGCAGCGGTTGCTAGCGTATTAGGCAGGCTTCCAACGCCAGAAGAATATCAGGAATACATGAAGGATCTGAATACGATGGGTGACGAGATTTATCGATATCTTAACTTCGATCAAATCGAATCATTCCAGAAAAGTGCCGACACAATCACGATCCCAGCGGTCAATATTGTAGACG
>JAQXDL010000010.1 GCA_029251375.1 Pseudomonadales bacterium
GATCTTATCAGCTTCTGATTACTCGCCGACATCTGACGATCGTTATAGGCAGCTGTTTACGCGCGTGTCGAGCAAACCTTAGTTCTTGTCTAGGGTCTGCGCGACCAGGTTTTTGATGTAAGGCCGAGTCACTTTCTGGAAACGAATCAAAACTTTATACCAGACCGCGCCGTAAAGTGCGTCGATCAACAGATCAATGTCGAAGTGTTTGGGGAACAGGTTTTTTTTCTGCGCCTGCCGGCAAGCCTCAACAATCAGCTTGATGCGCGGCGCATAAATTGCTTCTTCCATGCGTTTATACAGTTTCGGGTCCCGGTGCGCTTCGGCGAGCACGCATATAGCGGCCTGTCTGCAATCAGCACGAGACAGTCGTTGGCCAAATGATAACAACGAGTTTTCTAAAAAGTCACGCAAAGGGATTTGGTCATCGTAGGCGGCCAGCGGCGGCATTAAACGATCGCGCCACACTTCCAAGACTAAATCTGCACGGGACGGCCACCATCGATAAATGGTTTGCTTGCCGACCCCGGCCTCGCTTGCGACTTTTTCAATCGAAAAATCCACATAGCCAGACGAGCCGAGCAATTTGATCGTCGCGTCGACAATGGCCTTGTGCGAACGCGCGTTGCGTCTTTTTGTATCGGGTTTTGGCTGCATGGTTCTCCTTGCTTTAATCGAGCGGTGGCTGTCTCACTGAGTCGTTTGCTGTGACGGAATCAGGCTATTGGATTTTCTGCGCTTCATTGCGTCTAATCAGCCTTGTAATCGTAGATCACACCGCGCGCGACGTGCGGCATAGTGATCTCGCTAGAAATCTTTTTGTGGTGAGGATCAAGCGCAAAGGCCCGTAGTGCGTCTTCATCTTTAAAGATCATGGTGAAAGCGACGCTGAAGCTGTCGTCGACGACTTGTCGATCGCTCATAATCGGCGTGCCGATCAGGACTTTTTCCACCATGGGCAGATCTTGCATCGCCTTTGCTGAACGAATGATCTCGGCGACTTTGGCATCGGTTGTGTCTGGCTTTAACCAAAAAACCACGGTGTGGTAGACGCTAGCTTGTTCGGCCTTGATTGGTGCCGCTACGAGCAACGTTAGCGTAAGTAAGGTTGTCGCAATCATGGTCAGCGTGGTGGAATGACGTTTTTTAATTGCTGATGTTTTCGTGCGTTTCATTTTGGATCTCCGTTTGTTCTGACTAAATTCAAAAGCAGGATCAAGTTCAAGAGCGTGATCTCGATCATGCGTGTGATGCGTCGGTTTCAGTTTCTTCAAACAACATCCTTAAAAGATATAGGAAGGCTTAAGGCGCGAAAGCCGCTTGCAGCACGAATGGCATTGGCGATAGCGGGTGGTCCAGCGACCAACGCGACTTCACCCGCACCCGCCGGTGGAATGTTGGGCTGGTCGACAATTTCGATATCCAAGCTTGGCATGTCCGCCATGCGAGCAATCGAGTAATTGTCAAAGTTAGCACTTTGAATCGTGTTATCGCCAACTTCAAAACTCTCAAGCAACGCCATGCCGACACTCCAGGCGAGATTACTTTCTATTTGCGCCCTTAGCTGCCCGGGGTTGACCGCCATACCGACATCTTGGACACAGCTCATGTGCAACACGTTGATTTTTTGTGTCTCATGGTCGATATGAATATCTGCGCTCACCGCGACATAACAGCGTTTGTCGTAAATACCGCAGGCAAACCCACGACCGTAGCCAGCGCCTTTGGGTAGCGATCTTTTTGCACTTAATGCGGCCACAAGCTGTAAACAATTTTGCAGACGAGGCTGGCCGCCGTCCATTTGTGCAATCTTAAACTCGACCGGGTCTATATTTTTTTGTTGAGCCAGTTCATCCATGGCGGACTCGATGGCAAAGATCGCTGGCGCACCATTGAGTGAGCGCCAGACGCCAAGATCGATAGGCAGGTCAACATCTTTGTATTCGACCCGTTGGTGCGGCACGCTGTAGGGCGATAAAGCACCTTTGACGACACCCATATCTTCAGCCAAGCGGGCAACCGGAAGCAGCCAGTCTGGCAGACGCTCGCGCGCAAAAACGACGTGACCGGTGATGTAGCCATACCACCAATCCGATAGGTTGCCGGCGTCGTCCGTGGCAATGCGCACTCGATGCGCTGACGCAGGACGACTGCGACTAGCAGTGAATTCGTCTTGCCGTGTCCACTGTACTTTTACTGTCTGCTTAACGGCGCGCGCCAGTCTTACCGCGTCGCGTTCAACTTCATAGTGTTCGCGGCCGCCGAATCCGCCGCCAAGTCGTTGTGGATGAACAACTACGTCATTCTCTGACAGTCCTGTATCCATTGAGGCAAAGCGTTTGATACCAAAGGGGTCCTGCGTGCCGGTCCAGATCTCTAACGCGTGATCGGTTTCGCCTTCATTGTCGACATCATTAAATCGAGCAATCGCGGCACGCGGCTCTTGAGCCGCGTGGGTTTGTGTTTGGACATCAAAGCGCAGGTCAATTGCCCAGTCGACATCTTTGCGGTGTGCTTCATCCAGCAGTATATGTTCCAGATCCCCCAAAGCCATTTCCGCATCAACATCAACCAGTCGATCGATTTCCTGTTGATTGATAGGCTGTTGCAGATCCCATGTGACGCTGATTTTTGCCATCGCGGCATCGACCGCGCTCGGTGTTTTGCACACCACCCCAACAAATTCGTCCTGTTGCACCAATTTAACAAAACCTTTGGTGTCAGATACCCCTGTGGTATCAAGCTTACCGATTCGTGCGTTACGTACCGGTGGTTGTATGGCGCGGCCGAACAGGAGGTTCTGCATCGGCACGTCAGCGGTATAAACGGCGCCGCCGGTCACTAGCGCGCGAATATCTAGGGGTGTCACGTCGTGGCCAACTTGTTTCTTGTCGCGGGTTGCGTCGAACGTGTAAAGGTTTGGTGCCGGTTTGCTGTCGTCGAACTCAACCATGAGGTTCGTCTGATCAACCAGATCTGCGTATTTCAATTTTCGGCCATCTGTCGTTTGGAAACCGCCCGCATCATCAAGGATATCTGAGCCGGGTATGCCAAGCTTAATCGCTGCGCGTGCCCTCATGCTTTCGCGTAGTGTGGCAGCGGCAATGGCGGTTGGCCGTGAAAAAGCGGTTAACGACATGCTGCCTGCCGTCACAGCGATGGGTGTCACATCGCTGGTACTGGGGGTAACACCCTCGATATCTTGCACGTTTAAATTGAGTTCTTCAGCGACGATTTGCGCTAAACCAGTGTTCGCGTTCTGGCCCATATCCATGCGCGCAAAAAACATACGACATACGCCATCAGGTCGAATTTGTAACCAGGCCGCACCAGATTCTGCATCGGGGAAGATAACGGTAGGTGCGACAGAGATTGCTTTGTTACGCAGGGTGTACAGCACAGTTGCACCGCCGGCGACCCAGCCGGTTGCAATGAGGAATTTACGACGGGAAATGCCAGCCATTAGTTTGCCTCCCGCATGACGATCGCCGCCTTTTTAATCGATTTTCGAATACGGTCGTAAGTACCGCAACGACACAGGTTGCCATTCATCGCTTGGTCTATATCAGCGTCATCAGGGTCCGGTGTCGTCTCTAGCAATGCGAGTGCTTGCATGATCTGGCCTGATTGGCAGTAGCCGCATTGCGGGACGTTCTCGTCAATCCAGGCCTGCTGAAGTGGATGCAGGGTGCCGTCATCGGCGGCGAGGCCTTCGATGGTTAAAATATTTTTATCTGCGGCCTGTTTGACTGACATTAAACAACTGCTGACGGGACTGCCCTCAACGTGCACCAAACATGCACCGCATTGGCCGATGCCACAACTAAAGCGTGTGCCGGGTAAACCCAAATGATCTCGTAAAACAGTCAGTAGTGTTTCATCTTGCCAATCTGTCGCAACCTGGCGCTCGACGCCGTTAATGTTCAGCTTCATTATTATTGATCCTCGCAAACGTCAGATAATTTTATACGAGACGGTTCGTCTTGCCAAGAGCGAAATTGAAGAGCATAGTTTGCTCGTTATTCAAATACAGCTTCAATAACCTCATCATTACCATCTAGGGAAATGGTGCAGGTAAAGACATTTTGAGTCAGCGAGCTGTTGACGTGAATCGTCTTATCTTGGCCATCTTCAACCTGCTCGTAGCGCAAGAACAGCCCAGTATCCAACTGTCTCGTCACACTGTCGCGAGTCACTCCTTTGACGAAATTCCCGCATAGGTAAATCACTTCATCTCTGGCGGAGACTAAATAAAAGCTAGCAACGATAATCGACCCGATGATGGCAAACACTAGGATCGCTATTTGAATTTTTTACGCATTTTTATGGCTTCTGAAGAACAGTAAATGAGCCGTTAAAAGACAACTCATAACGCTAACCCGTGATTTTTTGAATATCCTGAATGACTTGCTTAGGCATTTGCGGTTCGCAACTCACAACATCAACTAATCCACCGAAACGCTTTTCTATCGCCACGGCAATTTCGTCGTAGCGGCCCACCGCTGCAAACAAGTGAACAATGTCGTCAGTAATTTCTTTTGTCATTTCCTGCCACTGGCCTCGCTTCGACATTTCGTTGAGTTTCAAACCAAGATCTTTAAGATCATGCGCTTCAAACACAGGCCAATAGGAAGGTGTCGAGCCATAAAAACCAATACGCTGACGAACCCATTCAAACATCTTCTCTACCGACTCATCATCCTCACCGGTTGCGACGAAACCTCCTCCAGAGATTTCGAACTCAGCTCTGCACTTACCTCTTTTGTCTAACGCTTTGTCTAACGTCGGCATCACTGCGTTTTCAATATAGCGTCGCGTACAAAATGGATGCAATAAGACACCATCACAAACAGAACCTGCAACTCGCATCATGTGAGGGCCAACCGCAGCAATAAGAATACGAGGCGGCGCACAGGACAAGGGTTCTGGCGTGAAATTCGGAGTCATCAAACTGAATTGATAATGATCACCTTGATAATTGAGTTGCTCACCGGTCATCCAACACTGCCAAATGGCCCGAATAGACTCAACATACTCTCGCATCCGGGGCGCAGGCGCAGACCATGGCACACTAAATCGCCTAACATTGTGGCCTTTAACTTGACTACCCAACCCGAGCGAGAAACGTCCGCCTGATGCGGCCTGCAGATCCCATGCAACCATAGCTGCCGACATTGGGCTGCGATTAAACGCGATAGCAATACTTGTTCTTAACTCAAGACTTTGTGTGTTTGTTGCGGCGACCGCTAAAGGTAGGTAAGCATCGTGACGGTTCTCCTGCGTGGTCACACCATCAAAGCCGTTTTTTTCGACCTGCTTTGCCGCTGCATCAACGGCGTTTAGATCGTGTGTCGGCAGAGAAGTTGTTACCTTCATGGGTTTCTCCAATTTTACTCGAATGACCGATAGCCTCACCTAATTTGAAGTTTTGGTCACAAGCACCAAACATTACTGCCGGGTGCTAGTGCCCAAATAAATCCTAACTGCAATTAGGTCGACAGCTGTTCGGACTGAGCTATGACTAAGCTATGACTAAGCTATGACTAAAATAAGACTGAGTTAAGACCGAGTTAAGACTGAGTTAAGGGAATAATTTTTTCACCGAATTCAGCCATGCGATCAAGACCACCAGGTCCTGCAAAGAAAAAGGCTGGAATCATGATGCGTCCAACCCCAAGCGCTGCCATCTCTTCAATTCCCGCCACAGGGTTCGCCATCTGCGCGCCGAACATGGCGTTGATCTCAATTTCACTTGGGTCTCTATTCGCTTTTTCTGACGCTTGCCGCACACGCTCTAACAATTTGCCTAAACGCTCACTATCACCCTCACCTGGGAAGTAACCGTCAGCCAGTTTGACCGCTCGATTTATCGCCGCATCAGTGTCACCGCCTACAATGACTGGGATATTTCCATTCACTGGGCGAGGACTACAGGTAGCTGGATCGAAGTCGACAAAATCGCCGTGAAACTCCGCGTGAGGACCCGCCCAAAGTGCTCGCATGGCTTCGATGTACTCATCGTTTCTTGCACCACGCCGTTCCCATGGGACACCTAGGGCATCGAACTCTTCCCGCATCCAACCAACACCCAAGCCGAGTTCGACTCGACCGCCGGACAGTTGATCAAGTGTGGCAAGCTCTTTAGCCAATATAAGCGGGTTACGCTGCGGCACAATCAGAATACATGTGCCCAAGCGAAGTGTTGGTGCCGCTGCTGCTGCAAAGGCCAACCAAATCAGCGGGTCTGGGATAGGTGTTTCAGGCTCTGCCGGGATTTTGCCATCCTTTGTATAAGGGTATTTCGAGACGATCGAATCCGGCATCAAGACATGTTCTCCGCCCCAGACTGATTCAAACCCAACTTGCTCCGCACGCTGACATAACTCTAATGATGCGGGGCCGTCGATCGCGATACTACTCGCAAAAGCTAATCCGACTTTCATATTATTTCTCCTACCTAAAATGGTTACCGAATATTCATACTAGATCTAAAAGTACGCTGATTAACGACTAATTGAAATCGCCTCGCCATAACGAAGCTGTTTTAAATTTGCTGGTAAAACCAACTGCTGCAGTTCGAACGCAAACGTACTATCAAATGACAGCACGAGCTTACTTTGGTCAACTTTACCCAAGGTATCAAACATATCGTCGTGATGAATAATATAAACGTTGTTCGGGTTGGTTTTGACTACTTTCTCGTAGATATATTCTTGCTGGTAGTCTCTCGGTAAGTCGCGTAGACCACCGACACCTAAAAAGACCGCATCAACAGCTAAGTCACCAAGCGCACCTGCGACAAAACCAGCACTGCCTTCCACTAGCATCACACCCGACGGATGTTCGATCACGATCGAGTAGGCCTGACCAAGTTGCCACGCGGTATAATCCGCTGGAATTTCAAAAGGCTCAGAGATAACACCATCAATACCTGAGTTTGAGCCCAGCGGCGCGTGTTCAGAAGCATAGAACGTCACTTTAAACTGACCAAAATTATAAATTTTGTCCACATCGACGATGCCAATTTGAGATTCAGGTAACTTGGCACTGCGTCCAATATTTGCGGTCGATTGCGAACCCAACAGCAATGCACCGGTGAATTTTGCGACTTCACCGCTATCTAACGCGTGATCAAAATGTGAGTGGACCGGCATCACAGCTGCGACACGATCCATACCGAATCGATCAACAACCCTCGCAATCGTATCCAACTCTGGTGATATTGGTCTTTTTAACGCAACATCTAACAAGCCTGGGCGAGAAAAATAACCATCGATAAGCAGTTGCGTTTCGCCATCGTCAATTAGTAGCGTTGAGACACCAAACCATTTAACTGTGACTACCGATGCGCGATCGCCCGACTTTTTTTCATAAGAGCCTTGGTAAGGATTCTCATAGTCAATGCCAACTTCGTCCATTGAGGGCTGCATGAGATACACGCCAACGGAACCTAAAACCAACGCCATCAGAATTAGCGCCAACCACTTTAAGAAAACCATACTCGTTTGAACCCGTGAAAAGTTTTTATTATAACTGAGCCAATAGATTCCCTCTTAAACCGCCGCCTAAGCGCGTTTTCTCTCGAGTAAAATCTGTTGAATTTCAGCATGACGTTGCTCAGTCAATTTGTAATGCAGCATGCACCAAACACCTAGAACGGCAAACATACCCAGCAACGGTCCGTAAATAGCACCAAGATTAAAGACGATCGCTGGCGCAACAGCGCCTGGTATGGCCCCCGCTGGAAACGAAATCAAATCTAAACCAAATCCAGCAAACATACTGCCTAAACCTGATGCACCTTTACCCGCAAAGGATATCGCCCCAAAGAAAATACCTTCTTGCCTTCGTTCAGTGAGGACCTCGTGCTCATCTGCAACGTCCGCCATCATTGAATTTGCAGTAACCACCGCTTGAACCGCACCCACGCCAGCAATGAAACCAAACCCGATCAACAATGGCGTTAATGCACCGACACCATTTTCCGGAAAAAAACCGAACAGTCGTAAAACAACAGGCAATGCGGCAAAAATAAAATACGTCATCGCGCCGACGATCATCGTGCGTCGTTTATCGAACCGCTCATGTACCCTGCGCGTCATCGCAATACCAAACAAGAAGCCAACCGGCGTTGCCATCAACAACATCGCTTTGGCGGCATCATCTAACTCCCAAAAGAAGTTGGCCATGTACAACGCCAGCGCCGATTGCAGACCAACCATGACATAAGAAGATAGCGTTGCACCGGCAAGCCATTTAAACGACCCGTTGCTTAAAGCTTCCATCGTATCTCGAAAAGCGCCAACCAACGTTTTCCAAAGACCTGTTCGTTCGAGAAATTTAGTTTCGTTTAAAAAAGGAATTCGATGATGAGTGCCAACACCGGAGATCAATATCGTAATAACCATCGCGACCGCCAACGCCAATGCAAAAGGCGGATAATTAGACGCAATCAAATCCCCAGACTGCTCACCTATATCCCTAAAAAAGTAACCAAAGGAAATTGCGATAACACCCAAATTACCGACAACAGAAAAAAGCTGCCGAAAGCCAACAATACTTGTTCGCTCGGTGTAGTGACTTGATAACTCAGCACCAAGCGCCAAGTGAGGCACGTGATACAAGGTCATGGCACCACGGGTTAAAATCGTGAAAACTGTCATCCAAATAAACAGACCGGTTGTGCCAAGCCCATCCATAGGAACAAATAGGAAGTAAAATGCTATCGCCAACGGTATTGCAGAGGCGTACATGAATGGATGCCGACGGCCCCACTTGGATCGGCAGTTATCAGAGATAGAGCCCGCAATTGGATCTGTGACGGCATCAAAGCACAGGGCTATAAATATGGCGATGCCAGCCAAACTACCAGACAGGCCTAACACCTGATTGTAATAAAGCAGTAAGAATGTGCCAAAGGCGGCATTCTTTATGCCTTCCGCCGCCTGGCCAATACCGTAACTAAGTTTCGTTGTTAAATTTACATCGCTCGTCACAAACTGCTACCAAATACTTTTACATCAAATTACGTGCCATCGACAATAACCAAGATATGCCAAAATAGCACTGCAAGAGCACCTTGTTCACAATCTAGCTATACATTGTGATCCCTTCGATAATTTGCCCAGAAGTCAAAAGAATCACTAATTGCTTGACCTCTTGCCGCCACACCCTCCTTAAATTCTGTATGACTCAGAATATAAAACTCATCTTTCTGAATGGCGTGTAAAACCATATCGCCAATGACTTCGGCAGGCATCATGGTTGCCAACGCATTCTGCAATGCTTCACTGCGATCGGGGTCGCTGTCACCATCCTGTTGCCCCTCCAGATCAAAACCCGACGCCTCGGCGCCGCCAAGTGTGTCTGGACGATTGCGCTCAGAGGTATATATGTCAGTCGCAACAAAACCAGGACATAACACCGATGTACCAATACCAAAGGGTTCAAGATCTTGCTGCATCGCTTCAGACATACCTACAACCGCAAATTTGGTTGTGTTGTAGACACTGAGTCCGGGCATACCAACCTGCCCTGCCATTGATGCGGTGTTAACAAAATGGCCACCTTCGCCATGCGACTTGATCAAATCTATAAAGGTCACCATGCCATTCACAACACCATCAAGGTTAACCCTCGTGACCCAATCCCAATCTTTATAACTCATATCAGCAATGTTGCCGCTAAGTGCCACACCGGCGTTATTGCACACCACGTGAACTTTACCAAAGGCTGCAATCGTATCTTCCGCTGCCTTCTGCATGGCCTGCCGATCAGTCACATCAACTTTCATCGTAATCACATCGGCGTTAGTATCATCAAACTCAACTCTTGCGGCTTCCAATGCAGCGTCTTCTATATCAGCAATGACAACTTTCATACCGGCGCCGGTAAATGAGCGCGCCATCGCTAGACCTAGCCCACTGGCTCCGCCAGTAATGAATGCAACTTTTCCTACGACCTTTTCCATAAGTACTTCCACTTGGTTGGTTTATTATTTTCGCTCCTCGAGTCTAAATGAAGAACTCTTGCTAGCGCCATCGCAGGCAAGCTAAATAGTTGCCGCATATGGACCTCAATAGACGCGCACTAGATGATGTCATACTAAGCCGGTTTGTTGTCGTGTTCAGCGGCATGCTAATGTTAGCCAAACAAGGAGACTATCGATGAATAAAATTCTCAAAATTGCAGCTATCGTTATTTCACTGCTGGTCGTGATATTAATTGGTTTAGCACCGATAGGACCAATGCCGGGCGTTTTCATCGGGGGTAAGGATACCTCTGCACCGGCAGTCTGGGGTAACACCTCGGCGGAACATGAAATTCGCCTAAAAGTGCCCGGCACAATCCCAAGGGTCGTGATTATCTGGGTTATACAATACGAAAATGATTTGTACATTGTAGGTAGTAAAGAAAGCGGCTGGGTAAAGATGTTGGGCCAGGGAGGCAATGTTGATATGCGCCTAGGTGACAATACCTATAGCTTAAACGCATCTATGGTCGCCACTGGCTGGCAACCGGTCCTAACCGCTTACATGGATAAGTATCGTGCCGATTACCCCGACATCGTCAACAGCTTTCCTGCTGCAGAAGAGGCTAAAGATTCAACCGCTGTTTTCAAACTATCTCGCGGTTAACCTAAGTCTTCTAAAAGCTAGCAGATTCAAACCCAAAGCGGTTCAAACCTGTTAGCTTGACTACGACATTAGTTATTGACCTGATTTCACTTCGATGCAACTTCGCGAAAAACACGCAGGAAGTTTCCACCCCAGATCTTTTCGATTTCCTCCGCCGTGTAACCCCTTGCCAGAAGTCCAACGGTCACGTTCATCGCTTCACTTGCATCATCGTAGCCATCGATACCACTACCATGGTTAAAGTCGGTACCAATACCTACATGATCAATACCGATGCGGGCCACGATATAGTCAATATGATTCAGCATGTCTCCAACGCTGCCAGGTCCGAGTAAATCGCTAACGGCTGTAAGAAAAGATTTCTGTACTTCAGGGTCCTTGATTTCCCAATATAGCTCGAAGGGATACAGATAGTCCTCTGATATGTTTACTGCTCGACGCGCTTCACGAATCGCTGCGACTAGTTCATCATTGGTCGAATCGAACAAATAGCCTCTAAAAGGCGCAACGTGAATCACACCACCAACCTCACCAATACGATCAATTTCCTCATCTGAAAGATTACGACTCACGTCAGATAGTTGCCGAACGTTTGAATGGCTAGCGATGACTGGCGCAGATGAAAGAGCCAACACTTGCAGTGTTGCCGGTGTAGAGAGTTGAGACACATCAACGATGCCGCCCAATTCGTTGATCCTGACAATGGCTTGTCGACCGAGATCTGATAACCCACCGTGCTCTTGCGTCACTTCATGTTTACCGGTCGCCGCACTAAAAACCGGTCGAGAGGAGTCCGCAAAATCGTTGTGACCCATATGCGTCAGAGCAAATACACGAACACCCGCAGCGTAAAATTCATCAAGCCCGCCTACATCTGTACCAATGATTCTAGCATTCTGAAAACCCAAAATTAGGGCCCGCTGATTATTGGCATGAGCTGCCTCTAACTCGTCAGCCGAACGCACTAGCACAACATCATCACTGGGATCAGCGGTTAGGTCTAAAATAGCCTGTAGCTCCTCGTCGGCTTTCTTACGCGCTTGCGCATAACCCGCTGCATCTCGAGGACCCGGTCCTACGGCAACAGCCATGACAACCGCGTCAACACCACCGGCACGCATTTTTGACGGTTCAACTTTTGACTTTCCGTCAGCGCCCGCATAGCGATCTTCTTTGCCGGGGATCTCAATGTCCGCATGTGCATCCAACACTAATGCGTTGGCATGAAAGGCTGCAGCATCTAACGGATTATTATTATCCGCTGACGTTGATGAAAAGTTAGCGCACGCGGTGAGCATGGATAGAGTCACGACCAGAGTAAACAGTCTGAAAGTGTTTCTCATAGGATATCCCCAAAAAATTGAAGACTCAGTATTACACGGTTGAATCTTGTCAGACTACCTCTATCTGAATTGTGAGGCTTGTAAGAGAAGCCATCAGAGAAGCGACCGCAGCTAGTTGTTCATGAATTTTTTCCCGCTATACACTTAGCGAGGGGCGCACATGTCACGACTAATTGAGGTCAACAATTTCCAAGTCTCAGACTTCTTACACAGTTTCATGCCGATCAGATGGCCCAACTCGCGATAGGCCGCAACCTGCATTTTGTCGTATTGAATATCTACTGTTGAATGATGGGGAAAGACAGCCGCGTGCTTGTTCATATAGTAATCAACAACACAGTAGCGATTTTTGTCTGCACATTCTTGTCGGATTTCGTCACGATCAACGGACAACTTAATGTAGATCACATTTAGGACAACCTCGTCTGCAGGTATCCCATCCGTCTTGGCCCTGTTACGCCCCGCGTTCATTCTTGTGACAGTGCCAGTGAATATCTGAGTTTTTGTATTACGAGGATCATAGAAGACGGGGACAGTATTTTTAAAGCTGAAATCAAGGCTGTATTGATCGCGTAACCGGCTCTGTAACTGTTTTGCTGATTTAAAAACGCCCAACCTATCCTGCTCTGCATCTACAACAATGATGGTCTTGGTACCACGTCGTATTTGCGAAAAGAGCGCTAAATTGTCTGAATGGCCACCATCACTTAAATGAACCGTGACGTGTTTATTTGTCTGTTTGAAATTCGAGAACCGATAAAAAGGTATTGGTAAAACGCGATGATAGACTTTCTTCGCAAGCGACATATCGTGATGATAGTTTTCGATATTCAACCCTAGGTCGACATTGAAAAAATCTCTTGTACCTCGAGCCAAACCATTTACAGACTGACCGTCACCGGCAGCACCGGATGCGGTGACCGCTCTAGATATTGAAACAAAATCAGGTGTTTGCTTTATGTAGCCGTAATGACCAGCACCGAATCCCAAGGGCGTAAGCTCAAAAACTTCGTCGTAAAGATCTTCGCTCCACTTACGGTCCTGTAGTTCGACACCTGAGGTCGTGTCTATAATCCAAAATGGAAGCGTTCCATCATAAAGGGAGCTGTCTTCGATCGATCTTTTTGTTGCTACCCTCAACTCATTGAAGCTTATATCCTTAGCCTGAACGCCTGGAAACAAAAACCAGCTGTCGTTAGCATATGTATCGCCCGCTCGCGGCTCATAAATAGAGCCATCTTTCTTTAGAAACATTGGCGTCAAACCATAGGTGCGCTCAAGCCCATGCTCATAATAACGGCGTATAGGATTGGCATTTATTTCCCAGTCGAAGAGCAAGTCAGATACAAAAGTTGACAGAGTAGCGGCACCCCACGTAACCGCCTTAGCTGCGTATTCTATGTTTTGCTGCCAAGGCTTCGTTGCATTAACGAGCAGGTCCGAGCGATCCTCTAAATGTCGCTGAAAACGATAGTCATTTCTAAACCTAAGGCTGCAAAACGGATCAGTCGCCCAAACTGACATATCGCAATTTGTCGGCTCGTCATTTCGACGTAGCGGGTGGCTCGAAAAGATGGTTTCTTTTGAGTGCTGAAACGCTGTTTGTTCGTTTTGTTCTGAAGCATTACTAAAGTCTCTCAGTACAGGCATATTCAACAGCTGGCTGTAGTACCAATATGCGGCATAGCCACCCCCCGATACAGATGACAAGTAATCAACGTGATCGAGAATGCGTTGCTCATGCAGCGCCGCGAGTACGCCGATACTGAAATTTGCCGATCGAGGTCCCCCGCCTGACAAGGCAACCCCTAATTCGGCCGGACCCTGCAAGCCGAGAAACGCTTGCTCAAAACTAAAGTCTTCTGAATAGAGATCTTCGCCGGGTGATGCGACGTCTAGTTTCTCAGTACTTTCCAGACTGACACTGACGCAGGCCTGGAGTGACACCACAAGCAGTGAGTAAAGCAGAAGTGCTCGCCAGTGACATTGAAACCATCGTTGAAAAGCGCTTTGCATATTTTTTTGCAACATAACAATTTCCTGCGCAAAGGCACCCTTGGGGATCTGTTTTGGTATCTAACGAAAATCGACTTAAGCATCAATATGATATTCCTTATTCGTCTAATTATCGCCGCATCCGGCTAATTTCCATTTATAAATATTCTGTTACTATCTTTTGCTGGACCAATGCTAAAGCCGATAGGTAGAACAACCATGAGCGAACAAGCGAAGACAGGCTCGAAAGAACAACAAATGCGGTCATTTATGAGCCCGTTTCTTAGAGATGACGCGCCACCGGTGATTGAGGACCCCTATTCTGTTCCCATCGAAGACATCAATCTGATCGATGGTCGGCTGTTTCAACAGGACCTTCATTGGGAGCATTTTCGTCGCTTAAGAGCCGAAGACCCCGTACATCTCAACGAGACGCCGGAATTTGGTCGATACTGGTCTATCACTAGGTTCGAAGACATTATGTACGTCGACAAGAATCACGATTTGTTCTCGTCAGCTCACGGCATATCCATAGGACCTCGTCTCGATGCGGAAAAGGACCCCGAAGAACTTGCCTTCAGCAATTTTATTGCGATGGATCCACCTAAACATGATTTACAACGGGCAACGGTCAGCGGCGTGGTCGCGCCACCGAACCTGGCAAAAATGGAAGCAACTATACGGGGCCGCACTCAAAAAATTCTCGATAGCTTGCCGGTCGGCGAAGCCTTTAACTGGGTCGATTTGGTTTCAATTGAACTGACAACCCAAATGCTCGCAACGTTATTCGACTTTCCATTCGAAGATAGACGCAAACTTACACGTTGGTCTGATGTCGCGACAGCGCCTCCGGGCACAGGCATTGTTGACTCCATGGAACAAAGACGCGAAGAATTGATGGAATGTCTTGAGTACTTCACGCGGCTCTGGAACGAACGGGTGGACCAAGAAGTACCAGGCGCGGATCTGGTTTCCATGCTCGCGCACGGCAAAGATACCAAGAACATGCAACCGTTTGAGTTTTTAGGCAATCTAATCCTGCTGATCGTTGGTGGCAACGACACCACACGTAATTCAATGAGCGCAGGCGTTCTTGCCTTAAACCAGAACCCTGCGGAGTACGACAAGCTTCGTGTCGACCCGTCTCTCATTCCAAACATGGTGGCGGAAATTATTCGTTGGCAAACACCTTTGCCGTACATGCGCAGGACGGCCAATCAAGATGTCGAAATCGGTGGTAAGCAGATCAAGAAAGGCGAGCAACTGCTCATGTGGTATGTCTCAGGCAACAGAGATGAAACAGTGATTGACCGCCCCGACGACTTCTTGATCGATCGGTCCAAGGCTCGGCATCATCTTTCTTTCGGTTTCGGTATTCATCGCTGCATGGGAAATCGATTAGCCGAAATGCAGTTACGGATCCTCTGGGAAGAAATCCTGCCGCGATTTAAGAAGGTGGAAGTTGTTGCGAAACCCGAGCGACTGCTTTCAAGTTTTGTACGCGGTATAACAGATCTGCAGGTGATTGTTCATCCGCACTAGATTTAGTGACCGATAAAAAAAGGCAGCGATAGCGCTGCCTTTTTTTGTTTCTAAAACACTATCAATTAGTTAAAAAACTAAGCGACCTGCATTTTCGCCAAGCGCTCTGTAATAATCGCATCAGCTTCACTCATGATGCGATCCATTAGCTCCTGAACACTCGGCACATCGTGGATCAAACCAGCAACCATGCCACAAGACCAAGCACCCGCTTCAACGTCACCATCGACCATGACTTTAGGATAGATGCCGGCAACTTCGCCGATGATGTCTTCAAACTTAAGTGCGTCGCCCATCGCTTTCTCTTTCTCCATCAAACGCTCAACGCCTGAATTGTTCAATACGCGCTCCGTGTTTCGAAGGCCACGCATAATAAGACGGGTATCGAGTTCAGAGGCGTTAACGATGGCTTGCTTGACGTTTTCATGTACGGGCGCTTCTTTTGTTGCGATAAACCGTGTACCCATATTCATACCTTCTGCACCCATTGCCAATGAGGCAACTAAACTGCGAGCATCTGCCATGCCACCGGATGATACAAATGGAATTGTCAGCTCTTCAGCTGCTCTAGGTAACAATATGAAGTTTGGAATATCGTCTTCACCCGGGTGACCACCACACTCAAACCCATCTACCGACACAGCGTCACAACCAATTTGCTCTGCCTTTAGCGCGTGCCGAACTGCAGTACATTTGTGAATAACCTTGATGTCGTTTTCTTTCAACATTGGCAACCACTTGGCAGGGTTGTTACCCGCTGTTTCTACAGCCTTGATACCGCTATTAATAATAACTTCAAATAAACCAGGATAATCCGGAGGTGTCACAGCAGGTAGGAAAGTCATGTTAACGCCGAAGGGCTTGTCCGTCATTTCCTTACAACGAGCAATCTCTTTCTCTAATTTCTCAGGCGTACCCTGCGTCAAACCCGTAATAATGCCTAGACCACCAGCATTGGATACAGCCGCTGCCATTTCTGCCAGTCCAACAAAGTGCATACCACCTTGAATGATTGGATGTTCGATACCGAATAGTTCCGTGATTCGAGTTTTCATTTATTTCTCCACAAAAGGTAATTCAAATACTGTATTGCAAAACCGACAGGAGTCGGCCAATTAGTTATTGTTTTAAGGATATATTCACGGTCCGAAGGGTACATGGGCTGCCCTGTTAAATGCAAAAACTATGTGCTTGATTACAGATGAAAATCGAATATCGATATGATTTATCATAATGTCTGACTATCAAAGGCCTCTATCATTGTCTTTAAAGATTCTGATTTACTTAGGACTGATTGATAATGACATGCATTAAATTTTAAGGCTAAAATTATGTCCAACGCGACTTTGTACGGCATACCGATTTCACTCTACACGGGCCGCGCGCGAAGCTATCTGATTAAGTCAGGCGTGGCCTATAAAGAGGTGTCGCCAATAATGGAACATTACATACGCGAGGTCGTACCGCAGGCTGGAGGCAGAGCAGGCATGCCGACTCTCGAAACGGCCGAAGGCACGGTCATTCGTGACGGTGCGGCAATCATTGACCATTACGAGACGCTCAGCGGCAACACTTATTCGCCGTTAACGCCAAAGCAAAACATTCTCAGCAGACTGTTTGACGTCATTGGCGCTGAAGGTTTGCTGCGTCCCGCCATGCACTATCGTTGGGACTTCCCAGAAGAGAACCTAAACCTGCTACGCTTTCATTTTCAGTCTGCGATCCCGCGCGGACCCGGCAGAGAGGAGAAAGCAAATAGGGCGACTGATCGCATGCGTGCCGCAGGACAGAGCTTTGGCGCGGTAGCCGAGAACTTTAGGGTCATCGAGACGCTCTATAGCGAGTGGTTGGATGCATTGAATGCACATTTTTCCGCCTACCCGTACTTATTCGGCAGCAAACCATCCATTGGGGACTTTGGCATGATTGCCCCCCTTTACGGTCATCTCGGCCGCGACCCTAAACCCCTTTCCATGATGCAAGCTCAAGCAGTTCAGCTTTATCGATGGGTGGAAAGAATGAATCGCCCGGAATTAGATATTGGCGAGTTCGAAGACCAATCAGGCGAATACCTGTCCGATGATGAAGTACCTGACACCTTGATTACACTGTTAAAGCAGATATCCATCGACTTTATACCCGAGACAGTCGCAGCGGCTAAATGCATCAATGAATGGCTCGATGAACAAGAAGCTTTACCAACTGGCACTGAAGCAATTCGCGGTGTAGGACTTGGTACTTTTGAGCTTAGAGGCGCCCAAATAAATGCGTTTGCACAACCTTACCGATTCTATTTACTGCAACGTGTGCAGGATATTTTTGAGTCGCTCGACAATGCCGATCAAGCAGATGTTCTCGAATTGCTAGAAACGTGCCATATGGAGAAGGTGTTAACAACCAAACTAAACCGTCAAATCGGTCGAGAAAATAACCTTGAGGTTTGGCTCTAAGTGCTAGCCATGGAGACGCGCTATTTTCTGTGGTGTTAATCCTTATCATGGTCGTCGTCAAATCGCGTCAATAATGACTTTTTAGATATTGCACTTCGACCGACGGGTTAACCGCCCGCAAGCTTAGGGGGTAAAGTCATATGCACAATCGTTTGCACTCTTTGCTACCGCTTTCAGCAAGTGTAGATTATGTTTTTTTATATCGGTATATTTATGCAGAACAAGCACAAAAAAGAGTCCAAATCATGAAAACAAGATTACTTATCGTTCTATTTATCCTGGTCATGCCAAATTTGGTCAATGCCAAAACACACAAAAAAGTGCAAGCGGCATTGGACTACACTGTGCCCGAGAACACTTGTAAAAAACCGACTAAATTCGCCAGCACTAAATCCACAGGCACTGCACCTGCCCAATCGTCCAGCGGTACAGACGTATTCTCTGGTGGCGGCACGGTCGATAACTCAGATACGGATTCCTACACGATCAGACGGCTAGAGAAGAAAGAAAAGAAGTGGCGCAAGTGTGTCGACAAGTACAAGGCTGGTCTACTAAAAGACATGGATACGCTTAAAGCGAGCGCTCAACATGGCCTAACCCAAGCTCAAGCAGATGTGATTATCGCCAACATGCGCAGCATTCAGGATGTCTATATGACACCTGATGGCGTGCTTGATCCTGCTATGTCTTCAACAACCAATGCGCCAGCCGCGGCGCCAAAAGCCTCGACGGCAACCCAAGAAAATTGATCTGCATTTAGTCGAGATCCTTCTTACCGAATAAACCCAGCATCGTCGATGTTGGGTTTATGAGCCAGCGAGCCAGCGAGAATTTCTAGATGAGACTACCAACCAACCAGATTGCTAGCCTCGTCACGGGGCTATTGTGCTCGTCTCTGGCTTTAGCCAAACCACAACCAAATATCATATTAATACTAGCGGACGATCTCGGCTTCACAGACACCGCACCTTACGGCAGCGAAATAAAAACCCCCACCCTGTCGAAGCTGGCCAACGACGGCATTCGATTCACCAACTACCACACCGCCGCAAGCTGCGCGCCCTCGAGGGCAATGCTGCTGACCGGCGTGGATAGCCATCGCAATGGCGTGCCTAATATTCCCGAAGCTATTCCACCGGAACAGAAAATTCACGCGAACTATCAAGGCACCCTGGGCCATAACGTTGTCACCGTCGCCACCTTGTTAGGTAATGCTGGATACCATACGTATATGGCTGGCAAATGGCACTTGGGACAAACGCCCGAGCTACTGCCGGGACAAAGAGGTTTCGAGCGCAGTGTGGCGATGGCTGACACCGGCTCTGACAATTGGGAACAAAAACCCTATATACCAATCTACGAGAAGGCCAATTGGTTCGAAGATGATATCGAGACGAACCTACCTGCGGACTTTTATTCGTCACGTTTTTTGGTCGATAAAACCATCGAATATATCGATAGCAATTTAGCTGACGCCAAGCCCTTTTTTGTCTACCTACCTTTTCAAGCCGTTCATATCCCGGTACAGGCGCCACAAGAATTCACCGACAGGTACATGGGTGTCTATGACCAGGGCTGGTCCGAGTTAAGGCAACAGCGTCGATCAAAAGCCATCGAACTTGGCATCATTGGCCCCGATACGCCGATGCAGGCGATGCACACCACCGATGATTGGGATTCACTTTCCGCCGACCAGCGTCGCTATCAATCAAAGCGAATGGCCGTCTATAGCGGCATGGTCGAAGCGATGGACTTTCATATAGGACGACTGGTCGAGTACTTGAAAACAACCCAGCAACTCGATAACACCATTTTTATCTTCACCTCGGACAACGGCAGCGAACCCGGAGGTGACCCTGACCCTGAAAGTGCTGGAGTCCGCTTCTTTCTTGGCTTGATGGACTACGATACGGATTACGACAACCTAGGCTTAAAAGGCAGCTGGAACTCATTAGGCCCAAGCTTCGCTAGCGCCGCAGCCTCGCCATTAGCCTATTATAAATTCTACGCCGGCGAAGGGGGCCTGCGGGTCCCGCTGATCATATCCGGCGAGCCATTAGCGGTGGCCAAGCCGATAACGAATGCCTTTTCCTACGTGACCGATATCACGCCGACAATACTCGAACTAGCGGGTGTAACTGCGGCGAGCGCGAACGGTGCCGAAGCTAAAGACTCGGTTAAGTTAGAATCCATCATTGGTCGCAGTCTGCTGCCGTTGGTTTCTGCTGAAAAAAACCGTGTTTATAGTAGCGAAGATACAATCGGCTATGAAATTGGCGGCAATGCCGCCTTGTTTCAAGGGGACTATAAGATTACTTATAACCGCGGGCCAGTCGGCGACAATCAATGGCGACTTTTTGATATTTCACAAGATCCCGGTGAAACCAACGATCTCGCCACAGCGATGCCAGATAAATTTGCAGCCATGCAACAACACTATGAAAAATACACGCAATCAAATGGCGTATTGCCGGTACCCGAAGGGTATGACCAAATCAGACAGGTTTTTGTCAATGGCATGTTACAACGGTTTGGCACACAACTGACGATTGCAGGGATCGTCGTTTTCCTGCTGCTAGCATTTGGCATCACAACCCTTGTCAGACGCATACGCAAACCCTAAGGGCTTAAGAAGCTGCGATAGGGCAAAAAAAACTGTTATTGTCAGGGCGTTAACGAACACTAAGAATCAAAACTAAACCAAAAAACTCGCGTCATAAAAAAGGAGTTACTTATGATTACAATTCACGGCTCCAGCGTTTCACCCTTCGTTCGTAAAACTCTCGTTTGCCTAATCGAAAAGGGTATTGAACATGAGTTGAATCCCATTAGCCCCTTTCCTGCCCCAGAGTCACACTTAAAGATCTCACCCTTGGGGAAAATTCCGGCCATGACAGATGGTGATTTAGCCATACCTGACTCCGCCGCAATCTGCGGTTATATCGATAAGAAGCATCCGGAAAACCCAATGTTTCCTACAGAAGCTGGCAGCTATGGTCGTGCACTGTGGTACCAGATATGGGCAGACAACGAATTGGCGAAAGCAACCGCCGGACTCTTCTTTAACCGAGTCGCTGTAAGGATGATGAAGCGAGAGCCTGACGAGGCATTGATACAAAAAATCATCTCGGATGTTCAACCGCCGATATTCGACTACCTTGAAGCTGAAATTGGTGACAAAGAATTTTTGCTCGATGATCAGTTCAGCATCGCCGACATTGCAGTAACTTGTCAGTTTGTACAGATGATGTATTCAGGCGAACCGCTACCCGAAGCCAGCCACCCTAATATTACCCGCTATATTAACAAGCATATTCGACGTAACTCTTTCAAAGTATTGATCAACGCCGATCCGTTTATGGCTGTTGAATAAGCACTAAAGATCAAGCAAATTTTGCTTGCGCAATTGATGATACGTTTGTTCTGCTTGGAACATCAGGCAGAACAGACACTCTCTAGCGAATTGATTATTTTGCTGTAAACCGCAGACTCAATGTCTCTAAACCCCGTATCGATAACCCCCCTTTATATTTCGGCTCTGTGCCCATCATCTCAATGTTTCTCGTCCGCTCAATCAAGCGACTAAAGATCACCTCCATGTCCAACCGCGACAAATGGTTACCCAAACAAAGATGCGCGCCCCGGCCGAAAGCAATGTGCCGATTCGGTTGACGACTTATGTCGAACCGATCAGGTTCGGTAAATTGCGACGCATCACGGTTGGCGGAGCCATACAGTAATCCGAACTTTGTGCCCTTGGGAAATTCTTGTCCCATCAGTACTACATCTTCGCTGGCATATCGATGAAAAAACGGCAGCGGCGAATCGTAACGAAACATTTCTTGCACGGCTGTGGCGAGATGCTGCGGCTGTTGCCGCAGTCGCTGCAACTCTTGCGGGTGCTTTATCAATGCGTACATTCCTGTACCCAAGACATCAATGGTTGAACCGTGACCCGCCATCAGGATTAACATGCAAGTTGATATCAGTTCTGTCTCGTTCAACTCACCGGCGATCTGAGCCTGCAGCAAGGTTGAGACGAGATCATTTTTCGGATGGCGTTTGCGGTCCGCAATAAGATCCTTGAGGTAAAGATAAAACTCTGTGGTTGCCCGCTCGGCAAGCTGCTTGTGTTGTTGGGTTCTGCCAACATCGAAAAACTGCACGACGTCTTCAGACCAAAGCCGAAGTTGTGGGCAATCTTCATCAGGCACACCCAGGATATTGCCGATAATGTGCCCAGGCACATGCGCCGCAAGATCGGCAATAAAATCAATTTCCTGTCGCTCAAGAGTCTGCTCTACAAGCGTGTCGACGTAGGCTTGTATGGTTGGCTTAACCTTGAGCACAAAATTCTTTGAAAGTTCTCTCAGCACAATCAGGCGCAGTCGAAAATGAACATCCCCGTCACTATCAAGTAAACTGGTTTGAACAAAGCGCGAGTGATTCGGCATGTTATGCCAGTTAGCACGACGGGTTATTGCTGCAACCTCATCAATGGTCATAAACGACTGTAGCGATCGTACCAGCTTAGGGTGCCTCGCGGCCGCATCGACGGCCTCGTATCGTGACAGCAGCCAAATGTCAGCGGCCTCAAAATAAAAGGGCTTGGACTGCCCCCTTAATAGTTCGTAGGTGGCATAGGGATCTTGTGCGAACTCGACGGATTCGGGCTCAAAGCGTAGCGCTGACTGCTGAGTAATCTGATGACTCCTGATAATATTTTGTAATGCTAATGACATGATATTGTCATAAAAACCGGCACCGACCGACTAACAAAAAGTCGAGTTCAGATGATCACGTGACTCACATTGTCGATAAGATCATTAGCAATTTAATGGATCAAACTTAAAAAACCAATCTATTAACACTAATCGTCAGCTTATTGGCTACAGCTAGACTAATGGCTTCACATATACGATTGACGACAACCCGCTGTCTTATACAAAAGACTGTGTTTTCTAGTTCCGATATGAAAAACTCGAACCCCACAAAATTTGGAGATACTTATGAAAGCAGCTGTCATGCGAGGCGGGAAAATTGTCGCCGACGAAATCGATGCACCCAAACCAGCTGCTGGCGAAGTGCTCGTGAAAACACTTGCATGCGGCATTTGCGGCTCAGATTTACATACACTTAGCCACGGCCATGACCTTGTCGAAAAATCAAAACAGACCGGTGGTCAGTTCGCGATGGACCTCAATAAAGATATCGTCATGGGACACGAATTTTGTGCAGAAATTCTCGATTACGGGCCTGACACAATCAAGACTCACCCTGTCGGTACGCGGGTTTGTTCTATGCCGGTTTCCTTTAAAAATGGCACTGCCGTCACCGTCGGTTATTCAAACGATGCCCCGGGTGGCTATGCAGAACAAATGACGTTGTTTGAACCCATGCTATTACCTGTACCAAATGGTCTTGCGACAAACCTCGCTGCGCTAACCGAGCCTATGGCTGTTGGCTTGCATGCGGTGCAAAAATCGCACATTAGTAAAGACGAAGTGCCATTAGTAATTGGTTGTGGTCCCGTTGGCTTAGCTGTCATTGTTGCGCTAAAAAGACAAGGCATAGGTCCCATCATAGCGGCAGATTTTAGTCCGCGTCGTCGCGCGCTGGCTGAAAAACTTGGCGCGGACATTATTGTTAATCCTGCTCAAACATCACCTTACGAAAGCTGGCTCCAGGTTGGTGGGAAATCCGCCGACGGAGAACTTCTGCCCGCAGATCCGATGACGGGTATGCCGACACTTAGGCAGGCGGTATTTTTTGAATGCGTCGGCGTGCCAGGCTTAATCCAACAGTTGATGCAAGGCGCACCCAAAGCAGCGCGTATTGTTGTGGTTGGGGTTTGTATGGAAACCGATTCATTTCAACCGCTTTTCGGCATCAATAAAGAACTGAACATTCAGTTTGTGCTTGCCTATACCGCCGATGAATTTGCTCAGACTTTACGTCATATTGCAGAAGGCGAAATCGACGTGGAACCTCTGATTACAGGCACTGTGAATATTGACGGAGTCGCAGGGGCATTCAATGATTTAGGCGATCCCGAGCAACATGCTAAAATTATTGTTGTGCCAGACTAGGGCCCAACACTTTTGGCAATGGCTTTATCTTCTCGTCGATTGAATCGCGCTCGCATCAACCTGAGGAATAACCGGCATCGACTCAACATCGGTGAGGGACTTCAGCAAAAAGCCTAAACGATCGTTACCCCAAAATACTTCAGCACCTTCATCTCGCTCGATAGCAAAGAAGGGCACGCCAAAAACGCCATCAACCTCACTGCTTTTGATGAACGCCGCCTGTCGCTCGTCATAAAGACCAGAGCCCTGTGCGTTAACGGCTTTGTCTGGATCAATACCGACCTGTGAGGCAATCTGCCGCAATACCATAGGGTTCATTACATCCTGCGGACCCTGACCATCAAAATCGAAGCGTCGAATGCAAACGGCATCAGCAAAGGCCCAACCGCGGCCCTCATCCTGCGCAAAATTAAACGCATGGTGCGTTAAGCCCCAGTTTTCATTGGGAATCTGGATGCCGAGCTTCTCTGACGCATAATCAACATCATTCTTCAGGGTGAAATTTTTCGCTAGTGCACGAAAAAAACTTGCGTTAATACCCGCATCGTCTGCTTGCCGAGCGGCATCAACAAATAAATAGGACATTTTAAAAATGTTGTCAGTTGGGTTGTCCATGTGCCCACCAAAAATATTTTCAGGCCAGACAGGAATCAGCTCAATATCAAAATTGCTAAACTGTGCCGCGCGTCGTAAACGGTAAATAGCGATAGCTGCGAACGGCGAACGAAATGAAAAGTAGAAACGAAATGAATTAGCAGCGCGCATGATCGACAGAACTCTTAACAATGATGCGCCTAACTGTATCGGTGCCACTTGTATCATTCAAGCTCAAGACCGAAAACTACTTAGCGGCAAGGTCTCTTTGTTATGCGCCAAAAAGAACCATAACTGACAAAATATTAGCCACAAAGCGATGCCAGCAAAGACTCGGTTTCTAATTTGTCGTCAGGGGACAAGGCGAAGATCGTTGGGCAAAAATCAGTCGCACCGGCCTCTTTGATTTCAGCGATGCGGTCCTCAACTTCTTGGCGACTGCCGATGATGGCAACATCGGCAGGACCCGCAACACCCTCTCGCTCAAACATGGCTCGATAGGACGGCAGCTGACCATAACTACCCAAATTTTTTGCGACCACGTTTCTTACACTTTCAATATCCTCGGTAACGCAAACCGGCAGTGTTGCAACAACACGTGGCTTCGCTCGACCATGACGTTCAGCCGCCTCATTAATTGTCGGCACAATGTGCTGTTTGATAGTTTTTGCGCCAACCCAAGCCAAGGTTGTGCCGGCCGCATGTTTACCGGCAACTCGCAAAGCCTGAGGCCCTAAAGCAGCAACTAACACATCGCATTGCACTTGCTGCGGCTGAAATATCTTAGCTTGGCAGCTGAGCAGTTCGCCCTTGAAATCCACTTCGCCTGATTCGAGCAGCGGCATCAATATCGACAAATACTCATTTAAATGACGGATTGGCTTTACGAAATCAATACCCAGATCTGCCATCATCGATTCGTGTGATAACCCTATACCTAGCGTAAATTTACCCGGCACCGCCTGCGCTGCGGTTAATGCTTGCGCCGCCATTGCCATAGGGTGCCGCGGAAATGTCGGCACAATCGCTGTACCAAGCTCTATCTCAGGTCCATCAGCACCCGCTACAGCAAGTGCCGTGAGCGCATCAAAACCGCCGGTCGGATGATCAGCCAACCAATAGCTCTTGTAGCCTTGACTGTCCGCATTTTGAATGTCCGCTCGCACACGTGCGATGGATGCTTTCTGCACAATGCCTGTGCCGTTCCAACCTAGATCCATTTTTTGTACCTCTATAATTCGGCGACCGAGCCGTTGTCTGACAACAATCTTACAAGGGATTTAATCGCTTTTAACAATGACTAGAAAGCGGTTTGTTCATAACTTCACTAAAATTCGATTGATGTCTTGCGACAACAAAAAGTACGCCAGTACCTTTTCGCCTCTTAAGCTGCGTTGTAAAGCTGCAATCTAAGTTTTGATTAAAGCGGCCATTAAAGCTGTGATCTAAGTTGGGCTCTAAACTCCGGCGCGGCAATTTCTATCAAAGCCTCTGCCCTTGCTTGATTCGGCAGATATTTTATATCCGCAACACCGTACTCGGTCACCACCGTATCAACATCTGTACGTAAAGCCGTCACCAACTCCACCTTGGGAACAACACGGGACACAGAACCGCCTCGAGCTGTCGCATTCATGGCGACGATTGAACGACCACCGGCCGATGCTTTTGAGGCGCGCATGAAATCAACCGAACCGCCCGTGCCAGATATTTGCCTACCGGCCGCAAACTCAGCATTAACTTGTCCGTAGATATCAATTTCTACCGCTGAGTTGATTGAGACGAAATTGGGTATCTGCCGAATCACGTTCACGTCGTGCGTGTGGTTGGCGCCACGAAACGCGACACTGGGCGTCTCCCCCAACCAGTCATATAAAGCCGTACTGCCTAGCGCCATGCCTGTCACATGCAGACCAGTGTCGATAGGCTTTAATGCGCCATTCATGTTGCCCCGTTGAATCAATCTCATACCACCATCGTCAATCAACCCACCATGCATACCAAGGTCATTCTTGGTCTCCAATTGGCTCAAGATTGCCGCTGGAATAGCGCCGATACCGGTTTGCAGACAGTCACCGTCTGAAATCAACTCAGCAACGAGACGACCAATTTCAGCTGCTGCCGCATCAATCTTCGGCGCCGCCATTTGTGCAAGAACGCGATCCGAGGGGAACATAAAGTCTATACCAGCCGTTGAAATCTCGGGGCACCCCGCCGGCGCCATAATACCCTCGTTTAATTCGGCGATGACGATTGTCGCCGATCCTAGCACCGCGTTGACAAAGTCGATATTGGGCCCTAGTCGTAACACACCATTTTTGTCATATGCCACTTGGATCAGCGCCACATCAATATTGTTAGACAGGTAGTCATACACCGTACGCATTTGCATCGGCAGAAATTGCAAACGTGCGGGGTCAGCAGACTTTAACGCGCCGGTCATAAAGAAGGTTGTTAGGCGCGCACTCTCATTAAAAGACGTGAAATCCGTTTGGTTAAAGCCTGCTAGTGGAAACTGAATAAACTCTAGACCCTTGGGCAGCCTGGCCTCTGCAAGAGTCTGCAGCAATGCAGTTGGCTCATTACTACTACCTGCCACAAACACCCGTTGACCCGGTTTAAATAGATCAAAAAGTTCAGAAAGTTGTCTCATAATTGGGTCCAAGTGCTACCGATAATAAAAAATCGCAACCTGCCACAATGCAGATTGCGATTCATAATCTAACGGCTAAAACATACGCCTTTATGCTGTCGTTATTTTTACTACTTGCGTGATGCGGTCAACGCAGTGTCCGAGTGCTGCCAGGCTTGTTCATATCGCGCAAATGCATCAGCAGCTTCTGCAGTCTTACCCTGATCTGCTAAAGACTGATACAAGCCATACAATGACCAACCGTTTTCGGCATTCCAGCGAAGATCTCGTCGGTAAACTTTCTCAGCATCCTCAGGATGATCTGCTTTTAACAGAACAGCACCTAAATAATGGCGCATAGGCTGAGCCCAAGCGGGTGGCTCTGTGTAATTGCCCTTATCTTCAAGTTTGACAGCCTTTACGTAGCTTTCAATGGCGCCATAAAGATCACCTTTTGCTTCCTTTATTTCGCCGTCAAGACCATGTCCGGCCAGAATAAGAATGCCCGATACGGAGGTGACAGTCACTCGCGTCTTATCAACCTCAGGCTCATCAACGATCGCACGGAGAATTTCTAACTGTTCAGAGGCGGCTTCAAGATTACCGGTGTTGGCATAGGCGCTACCGAGAGAATAGGCCCACATTCCTCTAAGGTAGGGTGTGTCCGAATGAGAGGGGGTTTGCCCCATAAGTGCATCCCACTTGCCAAAAATTTTATTTAGGTGCCAGGGTGAAGCCATATTTTTTTCATAGCCTCGCATCGCGTGTTGGTGTCCCGACGAACTCGCTTTGAGCGTATCTGCCGCATCAATGGCCACTTCGTAGTTGCCCTGAATCGTCGCTGCATAACGAATGAAATCGGCAGCATGGCCGGCATGAATTTTATGGGATAACGGATAGGTGCCTAAATTTGGCAAGGGTAGATCACCCCAAATCTCGGCAAACTCTTTATCCTTTTGTTGTGATCGAACATTACTGTCAATCGCTCTATCGTATTGGCCAACGCGAACATAGATGTGCGATGGCATATGTACAACATGCCCCGCGATTGGCACAGTTGCCTCAAGGCCATCCGCAGACGCCAATGCACGCTCAGGTGTCAGTGATGACTCCACCAAATGAATGTGTAAGTGCAAAACACCCGGATTAGTCATATCCGTTTTCATGATGTGTTCAAGTGCTAATGCAACAGCTAATGTTTCATCCAAGGGTTCGCCTTCAATGTCCCAGTAATTCCAGCGTGCAATCGACATATAGGAGGCCGCATACAGAGCTGCCACATCAGAGTCGTCGGGATATTGCTGATTGAGTTTGCGCATCGCCGCGAGATAGGCTCGATCTCTCGCGTCATCATCGGCAATACTTTCTTTGTCATAAAGCACATATAAAGCATTGATCAGTTGCGCCTCAAGCGGCGTTGCTCGGACGATTAATTTTTTTGCTTTGGTAATCGCCTTAAGCCCCTCACCTTTGGGGTCATCGGGCATTCGACCGTATCGACTATTGGGATTTGGCCCCATCGCATGGGCCATACCCCAGTAGGGCATTGGATGGGTTGGGTCAGCTAAAGCCGCTTGCTGATAGGACGCAATCGATTCAGGAAAGAAGAAACCCCATGCAAATCTAAGCCCTTGGTCGAAGAACATTTGCGCTTGCCGCGAGTCGGTCGATATTTTTCGACTGTAAGTGCCAGCGCCAGGAACGATGATGGCATACTTAGCCTCACTACTCGTTTCTTGCTTATCGGGGATCGATGCTTGTTGTTCGCAAGCTTGCATCAACAACAACGAAGTTATTAGACTCAATAACAAAAAACTCTGTTTTAACTGTTTCATATTGTGTTTGCCTTCCTTGTCTTAAATACGTTAACGACCACTTAACAACATACAGCGCGTTAAAGCATACCCACATTGACAAACTTGCGCCTCAATTATGCTAGTGTGATTGTAACGTTGATTATCGTTTCGACAACACACTGTATTTGTGATTTTGAAATCTCGCACACAGCGTGTAATTATTGAGCACATACCTGCTGCTACTTTCTATACCGAAAATAAGAGAAAGAGAGAGAGAACCACCCTGCAGCCACTAGAAATAAATCCCGTATCGTTTAAGGAAAAAAAATGATTAGTGTTAAAGACAAAGTTGTTATCGTCACTGGCGCCGCATCGGGGCTCGGTGAAGCAGATGCTCGAATGCTCGCCGCTGAGGCTGCGACTGTGATCATGACGGATATTAATACTGATGCTGGCGAAAGGATCGCAAAAGAGATTGGCGCGACGTTTTTTGAACAAGATGTATCAAGCGAATCACGTTGGGCAGAACTGATGCGTTTAGTTGAAAACGATTTTGGAAGATTGGACGGTCTGGTTAATAACGCGGGTATTGCTGTTATTGCGGATATCGAATCGACAACCACCGAACAATGGCGACGCACCATGTCTATACATCTTGATGGCACTTTCTGGGGTTGTCAGTCTGCAATTGAGCTAATGAAAAAATCCGATGGCGGCTCGATCATTAACATGTCCTCCACCGCTGCCTTGGTGGGCATACCGGCTTACCTTGCCTATAGCGCTGCAAAAGGCGGCATTAGGGCAATGACTAAATCGATCGCGGTTCACTGTAAACAACAAAAACTGGGCATTCGTTGCAACTCAATCCACCCCGGCAGTATCAGCACACCGATGGTGCACACGGCCGTTAAAACACTCGCAGGCATCGACATGACGGCGTTACCTGACGTTGAACAAGGCCGCAAAGACATGGGCATTGGCGAACCCGATGATATTGCCCACATGGTGACTTATTTGATTTCTGATGCATCAAAGCATGTTAACGGCACCGAGATGGTTATCGACAATGCCGATACCGTCGTCTAAACACGACAGAACACAACTGCACTGAACTGCACTAAAAATCGGGAGCGAGAACGATGAATATCACCGGCATGGTCCATATCAATATCAATTGCTCAGACTATAAAACCTCAAAAGCCTTTTATGAAATGTTAGGTTTCGAAGAATTTTGGCAGGTACCGGAAACGAATACCGCCGAAGTGGCAGCCGCCGTAGGGATGAGACCCTACAAGGTGCAGGGCGCACTGTTTACCTTAAAGGGCGCTAATCCGCCCATGGTGATCGACTTGCTGCAATGGAAGGATCCGAGCGACTCAGCACCACCCTACCCACATCTCTATCACACGGGCCTTGCGCGCATTGCGCTAATGTCTTCAGACCTTGACGCTGATTTGCTTTTTCTTGAGCTAGCTGGCGTCGAAATTGTTGGCCCACCCGGCACGGTCACGATGGAGAACGGGCACGGCAGTCGATTTTTTTGTTTCAAAGACCCGGACGGTACTTATCTTGAATTAGTGGAGAATTTTTAGGCAGCTACAAGCACTTTTATTCGATCGATTCAAAGATTGATATATCGAGGCTAGCAAGGTCGATCGAATCACCCATATTCAACCAAGTTGCTTGCCGGAGGTTACGCAGCGTGCCTGGCACATCATTGCTATCAATTTCATAGATAACCATATATCCATGCGCTTGTGCTGTGACGACCTGCACGTCAGCAAGCTTGAACCGATTAGCGGACAAAAAGCCTTCAATCTTCATCACTTCCGGCAAATGAATATCACTGTACCATTGATTAAAGTCGGCCTCGCGCCCCTCAAGTGGATTACTCCTAACAATATATAGCGTTCTCATGACTTGATCTGCTTCATGATTTTTTCACTCATTTTTTTCACCTACCATTAGGCTAACATTCAGACATAACCATTATCTAGTCACGCAGCTTTTCCCTTCTGCACCAAATAGTTTGTCGTTAGCTTTCAGCTCTTGCGCACCTCGCAGGCATTATCGGAACCCGATTATTGCTCAATCTATAAATATCTCTTCAATCACGCACGGTTGTTTAGAACCCTTAAGTAACATTTTGTAACTCTATGTAAACTTTTAGTAACATTAACTAACGAAAAAAGTAAGCCCCTAATTCGGGTATTTTCTTCATCCCCCCTTGTGTTCACCATCGTTTGTTGAAAATCGACCAATCCTGATGACCAGAAGGAGAAAAAATGTCTTACAAGCTGCTCGGTGCTCTATTGATGAGTACAGCTTTAATTAATCCCGCTACAGCAGAGGTACCGAATACATTTAGCGCAGGCGACCCAGCTGTCGCGGCAGATGTGAATGAGAACTTCACTACACTCGATACAGACATTCAAGCCAATAAAGCGGCGATCGAGAATATTACGCTGACCCCTGGACCGCAGGGAGAACAGGGCGTTGCGGGTCTTGCCGGCGCACAGGGCTTACCAGGCGAACAAGGCCAGCAGGGTGAAATAGGACTAACAGGCGAACAAGGCCCTCAAGGTGAAATAGGACTAACAGGCGAACAAGGGCCACAGGGTGAAACAGGACTAACTGGCGAACAAGGGCCTCAAGGTGAAATAGGATTAACAGGCGAACAAGGCCCTCAAGGTGAAATAGGACTAACAGGCCCGCAAGGTGTGGCTGGGCCAGCCGGCGGCGAGCAGGGTATTCAAGGGGAACAAGGGCTAACAGGCGCTCAAGGTCCACAGGGTGAGCAAGGCCTAACAGGCGCACAAGGCCCTCAAGGTGAGCAAGGACTAACAGGCGACCAAGGTCCACAGGGTGCGCAAGGCGAAACAGGAGTCACACCCATTGAAATTGCAGCCATTGTGGACAGCATTAACGCGGTAGTCGCAGATGTGGACGCGGTAGAAACACAAGTAAACGGGCTTGACGCTAACAACCAAGCAGTACTGCTCGATGGGCAAACGCTGCTTGATCTTGATCTGAGAGGGGCCAACGCAAGTCGAAGTGACTTTTCCGGCACCACTATTAACAGCAGCAACGGACTTCCTGACGGATTGCTACCAGAAGACGCAAGGTACCCTGATTTCTTACGTTCCGACTTTAGTTACGGTATTTTTGAAGACTCTGATTTCGTTAATGCAAACATCACGGATACAGAGTTTGGTTTTTCGACCCTGCGCAATGCAATTTTTGATGGCGCAACAATTAACTCAACACTTACTCCTATCGCGGATGTCGTCGCCGGAACAAGTTTCATAGGCGCCAACCTAGCTTTTAGTCGGTTCGAAAACACAAATTTTGACGGAACCTATTTATCTGCAAGCAACGGTTTCGCCGCTTCTTTTGTTGGCGCGACTATGCACAACACATTTGCTAGTACAGCCAACCTATTTGCAACCAACTTCACTGGTGCAGAATTTAACAATGCCAGCTTCAACTTCACACAACTCGGTGCGGCAAACATGGATAACGTCACCGGCACACTGAAACTACAAGGCGTCAATATGCAGTTTGGCTCCTTCCAAAATGCAACCATCGACAATTTGAGTGCTATTCGCAGCAACTTCACCTTTGTCAATTTCGATGGTTCTGATTTCAGCACGCCTGATGATGCAGACAACAACTTCATGCCTCATGCAACCTTTTTACATGGCTCAGCAGTAGGCACAAACTTTACTAATTCATTCCTGTCCGCAGCTGAGTTTGATGGTGCGAATATTACCGATTCCATTTTTGACCGGACCTATCTGCCAGATGCCAATTTCATCGGCACAACACTAACCGGCGCGAGCTTTACGTCCGCGAACCTGCCATCGGCGCTATTTGTCCATGCTAATTTGGTCAATGCCGATTTCTCAGACGCCAACATGTCTGGTGCCGAGTTTATCGAATCCGAAGTGGACGGGACCGACTTCACAAACACCATTTTAGTCGACGCAACATTCACAGGTATCGACCTATCGGTAGCAACGTTTAGCAATACCACCTGTCCTGATGGTTCAAATTCAGATGATCTGGAGAATGGCGGCAGTTGCACCAACGCTCTGGTCACCGATAATTCTGATGACAACATCGATCTTGGCGGAGCCGACCTGACCCTGGCGAGCCGGTCAGGTGCCGATTTACCTAACGTCGACTTCTCGGGTGCAACGCTAAATGGCACTGAGTTGGTCGGCACCAATGCCATTAGAGGTGGTTTCGCGAATGTTTCTGGCGTGCCGACTCTCAATGTTGATGGCGGCTTTACCCAAATCACCGACTTTGCCGGCGCCAACCTGACCCAGTCGTTTTTTGAGGGCGCAAATCTACAAGGTACGCAGTTTACAGGTTCAAACCTGACTCAAGTCGATTTTACCAGTGTCGATTTTTCCGCCTTTGATGACGGTAGCCAACTGATTAGCTCGAGTTTTGCGGGCGCCTTGTTAATGAGGGCAAACCTGGTCAACACAAATGTTCAGGGGACAATTTTTAACACGGCGAACTTATACGGCGCTAATCTTGAAGGACTCGACGCAACGGCTACGTTTGACAACAACACAAGCGTTGACGTTGCAACTAGTTTTAGCGATGCCAATTTATCTGAAACAAATTTGAGCAACGCGAATTTCACCGGCGCAATCTTGACCAATGCTACGCTAACAAACAGCTATGTTAACGAGCCTGCGAGTGTCATATTTGATCTCGCTGATATGCGTTCAGCACAGATGGTTAGCGTATTTTTCCCCGCTGCCTCCTTTACAGGCATTCAAGCAGCAAATAGCAGTTGGTTAGATGCACATCTTGTTGACGCGGACTTTTCCGTTTCTGACGATGGCGCTACTGATTTTTATGTGAACTTGAGAAATGCAAGCTTTGTTCAGGCAAACTTAGAAGGGTCAAATTTCAACGGCGCTGATTTGACAGGGGCCAACTTTTCCGGCGCCCAATTAATCAACGCTCAACTGAGTAGTGAAGATATTGTGAGCGGAACTGCGACTATCTCGCTACGTGGTGCCAATCTAACGGATGCAAACCTTGACGGCGCCAATCTTGTTGATGCTAATTTTGACGGAGCCAATTTTCTCAATACTAACTTTAGCAACGCCAACTTAACCGGTGCGAACCTTACCGGACAATTTTTAAATTCCGCAAACTTCTCCAACACCACCTGTCCTTCAGGTGTTAATTCCGACGCCAACGGCGGCGATTGTAATGGCCAACTTTAAGCTGCGTGATTGGAGTAGGCATATGATGATTGAAAAGGTAAACAAAGATCTAAAAGTCGTTCTGCTAGCGGCGCTGGTAATGCTAATCAGTGCGTGCGGTGGTAGTGGTGGCGGTTCTGACCCTGTTGCGATCGACTCTGGCTCAGTATCTGCACCGGCTTCTGACGCGGACTCATCGCCTGCCGGTTCAGGGCCGCCAACAACGCTGTTATCAGGTATCGCGGCCATTGGTGCTGCATTAGACGGTGCAACCGTCGAGATCATAGATGCTAGCGGCAACTTGGTTGATATCCCGGATACCCTCACGGGTTCAGATGGTGCTTATCAAGTCACACTACCGGCAGATGTCGTATTGCCCGTGATTGTTCGAATCACGCCACTCGTGGGCGAGCCTTTGCTGAATGTTGTGCCAGAGCCCGAAGCTGGCACGACAGAAATTGTTGCAAACGTAAACCCGATCACTAACCTGGTAGCTGAAACTGTATTGGGTGATGTGGACAGCACAAACGCCTCTGACATCGCCTCTTCTTTGGCCACAGTCGATGTGACAACGTTAGATGCAACCAGTGACGCAATTGTGGAAAAAGTACTGGGCAGTAGCGTCAGCTATGACAGTTTTGCAACAGATCCTGACTTTATCGCCAATGATGGTACAAGCTCAGGCTCGGCCGCTGATGCGATTCTAGACACGATTGCGAAAAACGCGGACGATAATGGGCTGAGCCTAAATGAGCAATTAACCTCATTTGCGGCACAGGACGAACCTCCTAAATTGCTTGAAGACCCCGTATTTCAGGTAATACTCGTTAGCGAATTAATACAAGGCGGAACAGATAGCGCTGATCTCGAATCAGGTCTGGCAGCCATTGGGGCGATTGACGCAGCGGTTGAAGGTGAGGCGGACATATTCAGAACAATTATCGAAACAGTGCCTGTGATCATCGAGTCAACGGTAAGCAGTGCTGCGGGTTTAGCTGAAAACTCAGAACTTCTTGATATTGCTGTCGACGCCGCCGTTGACCTTGTCGCTAATACCGTCGAGCAAAAAACCGACCAGTTTTTTGCGGATACGGATGATCTAGTTGAGCTGCTCGCATCGCCCAGTTTTCAGGCCACCGCCGTCGATGTCGTCACAGTCACGGTGCTACCGATATTGATCACCTTTGTTGATGACGTCGATATCGCCGATATTCAATCAGGTCTAGAGTCTGTGGTTGACAACATTACTGACGAAGCTGCGAGCGTCACCAGCAGCTTCGAATACACCGGCTCTTCAACCGATGTCAGTGATTTGGTTGCTGGGTTTGTTGAAGAGCAAATTGCACCGGCGACAACCCTGGACAGGGATGCCCTGCTAGGAATTCAAGATGGTACAACCGCGCTCTCAGAGGTCGTGACGCTGGTTGGCGATGTGACGCAGGTGCAAGAGGATATTCAAGACTTTTCACAAGCAAATCCTGATCTTGTTGACGGTTCTATTGTCGATCTGATCGAAGAGGTGCCTGCGAGCAATTGGGACCAGGCAAGTTGGGATCTATTTAACTGGACCTAACCAAACCAATCGCGTGATTGGGCATTAAACCCATCACGCGATTGATTGACCCATTCATGCGGCCAAAGAACTAAACCCTGCGTAATCAAAATATTGGTAAGTGAGCTTCCTATTAAGCCCCTATTAAGCCCCTGTTAAACCCCAGTTAAATCCCGTTTAAGACCTGCCAACCTCCTCGATGCTTCGTTTATTCGATTTACCATCTAGTTTCTTAGCAACATGAAAAACACCAAAGCAGCAAGACCTAACGATCCAAAAATGCTTCACCGGATAGCATGACATTTTCGTTATCGCTTGCTCTCACTGCGGACAAATAGGCGTGGGTTCTAGGCAATACATGATTTGCATAAAATCCTGCCGTCGTGACTTTCCTTTTCGAGAATTCATCACCGCCCCGATCCTGACAGGCTAGCGCTGCTCGAGCCATTAACCATCCGGCTATACAGGTACCCGCTCCCATTAAAAAGTTAAATGCTGCAGCGCCTGCAACCGATGGGTTTACCTCATGATATTCAAGTATCCAGTCCAGAGTTTTTTGCAGGTCTTCAATCGCAATGCTCAAACCTGCTGCAACCAGTTCCAAACCTGCAATCTGGTGAAGCATTAACTCATCAACGCGCATTTCCTCAAGCAGCTTATTCAGTTCGGCACCCCGGTCACGAATCACCTTGCGACCGATGAAATCGTTCGCCTGTATGCCGGTTGTGCCTTCATAAATCGTCGTGATTCGGGCATCGCGCATAAATTGCGCCGCACCGGTTTCCTCGATGTAACCCATACCACCGTGGATCTGCACACCCAAAGATGTGACCTCTTGCGAAACTTCAGTCGACCAAGCTTTGGCGATCGGCGTAAGTAACTCGCCACGTGCCATGAATGACATCTTTTGAGTTTCGTCATCGCCGTGGTGAGCCATATCAAAACTACCCGCTGTGACGTAACACAGAGCTCTAGAGCCTTCCGCTAAAGAGCGCATCAGCATGAGCATTCGCTGTACGTCGGGATGATCAATAATTGTCGCATTGTCATGACCGGCCACTGCGCCCTGAACCCTATCTGAAGCGTAGCGCACAGCCTGCTGATAGGCACGATCTGCTAGCGCTACACCCTGCACACCAACATTGATTCTGGCGTGATTCATCATCGTGAACATATAAGCCAAGCCCATATTCTGTTCGCCGACCAAGTATCCAATCGCACCATCACCTTTTGCGCCATAGGTCATCACGCAGGTTGGACTACCATGAATACCAATTTTGTGTTCAACACCCGTCGCATAAACATCGTTATGCCCCAGCGTATTACCGTCAGCATCAACCAGATATTTAGGCACAAGAAAAAGCGATATACCTTTAACCCCTTGCGGTGAACCTTCTAATCTCGCAAGCACCAAATGTACGATATTCTCGGTCATACTATGATCGCCCCAAGTAATGTAAATCTTGGTACCTTCTATACGATAAGCATCACCGTCTTTTGTGGCCTTGGTTTTAATGGCCGCCAAATCTGAACCCGCTTGAGACTCAGTCAGATTCATTGTGCCGGTCCATTCACCGGAAATCATTTTGTGCAGGTAGGTTTCCCGGAGATGGTCACTCGCATGGGTTTGAATCGCCTCGATAGCGCCCTGACCAAGCATCGGACACAGCGCAAAACTGACGTTTGCCGCGGACCACATCTCCATGGTGGCAATACCAACAACCTCAGGTAAACCCATGCCCCCATAGTTCGGGTTGCAAGGTAGCGCGGTCCAACCTGCATCAGTGAATTGTTGGTAAGCCTCAGAGAAACCGCTGGCTTCTCGCACCTGTTCGCCAACAATTTTTGTGCCAATCAAATCGCCAACTTTATTCAAAGGCGCAAGTACGCCTCGAGCAAACTTCGCGGCTTCGTCCAGCACAGTTGCAATAAGCTCGGGCGAACTCTCTTCAAAGGTACTTTGCTCACAAATCGAACCTAAACCGGCTAACTCGGTGAGTACAAAGTTTATGTCTTCCGTCGGGGCTTGATAATCTGTCATGTTGCTAATCGCTAATTTAGAAGCGCGAATTGTCCTCTACATGACAATTAGATGCCAGCCAGAAATTCTATTTTGGTTTGAAATTAACTAACGTAGAGCGCTAACCCATCAAGCCGCAACCTATTTCAGGCATTAGCCAACTAAACGGCGCTTGCTGAGATGATCAGTTCGCATTAATGGTTCACTTTCCTCATAACCATAGAAAATATGTGCCAATGATGAGGCTGACCTTGGACGGTCAAACCATCGCTTTCATGCTCGGTGAACTTCATCATTTCGTAATCGGCAAATTTGGCTTTCAACGCCGTTTCATCGGTCGTTAACACATCCGACCAAAACACATCTTGATCATAATCGGATGTCGCCATGGTATCCCTATGACCCAGAAACGAAGCAGCAAATATACCGCCGACGACGAGGCAGCCTTTGATTTTAGTCACAACCTCATCAAAGTCCGACTTCGGGCAAAAAAACAAACTTGCATCCGCATAGACAATGCTCGCGGTTGGGTAGCTAAAAGAATTGAAACTGGCTTGCGTGAGAGAGACTTCGACATCGTTTCTAAAGCGTTGTGTACAACGTGCGATGGCTTCTGCCTCAACATCATAACCATACACGCTAAAGCCATGCTGTCGCAGATAAGCAATATCAGCTCCCGCCGCACAGCCGCAATCTATGGCGACATTAACATTGCGTTCGCTTTTCGGGAGAAGGCTCACGGCAAATGCCAGACCAACTCGCGCCTCGCGGCTGGCGGTCGCATCGTAATATTGGTTAATTTCTTTGGTTGCCATTTTCGATCAGTCAGACAGTCAAAAATTTTCATTTTTGGCTCACCAAAACCGTTTCGGGTAGATCTTATCCAGTCGAGCTAAAAATAATCTACGCGCCGTTTGGTACATCTGAGCTATAAATTGGATACAGAAGGTGGAGAGCACGCCTGTGCTCCTCACCAAACAGAAAATTAGACTAAAACCCTGGTTTTTTCACTGGCGCTACTTTACCCACTGAGATAAGCGATTCGACACAATCTCGAATCGAAACATCAAGTGGCCTAAATTCCATATCGAGGGCTTCTCGAATGCGATCATTACGGAGTTCACAACCACGCCATATCGCACGAAATTCAGCTTCTTTTGCTTTCACTTTATCAGGCAATGGATCAACCAGTTCCGCGCCTGCGAAACCTAGCTCAGGCAGAAGACGGTCGATACTCGCACAAATGTCTTCGACATCACGTGTCTCTGTGGACCAAGCAATAAAACGCTCACCGTTGTAGACATTAACGCTTTCAAGCATTCTTATATGCGCCTCTGCGACGTCTCTGACATCAACAGTGAACCAAGCGCGATATGCACCCATGACGTTCTGCGAGTACTTACCTAACAGCATCGTCTCAATGTGATGCTGCCAAGGACCAAAGTTCTTTTGGTGAGCAGAAAGAATAGGACCCACGTTGTCACCAGGACAGCAGGTGATGGCGTCCCATCGGCCGCTTTCCTCAGCGGCATCGGCAAAAGCTCGCTCCGCAAGTACCTTACCCATCGAATAACCTTGACCACGATTTGTCTGGCGATTGGGGTTTTGCTCATCCGGATATCGGTCTTCGAAGAGCACTGGGCGACGTACAAGCTCCTGCGTATCGGTTTCCGACATAACCGCTGCGATGCTAGAAGTAACTACAACACGGTTGACTGTTTCTGATTCGTTGACACTCTTGATGACGTGATCGCAAACCATTTTGACGTAGTCCATGTCGTCATAACTCGACACGTGAGACAAGTGTGCAACACCCTGGCAACCTTTGAAGATTTCGTCGAAGCAACCCGCTTCATCTAGGTTAGCTGAATGCAGTGTCAATCGACCCGATGCGTAGCCTGGCATTTCTTTTAGGAAACTGACCTTGGCATCATCGTTGGTATCTCGAACGCAGGCACGCACACGGTAACCTTCGTCTAACAGCTGCCGCACGAGCCAACCACCGATAAATCCTGCACTGCCGGTTACTGCAACTGTTCCGCCCTGGGGTATTGGTGCCATCTATGTTCTCCATATTTACGTTTATATTAGTCGCTCAATGATACTTGAACTGATCTGACTTAGTTTCCTAAGGTCTGCTCACCTTAACCATTTACGGATGTCGAACTGATCTTTGAGACCAAAACATCCAATTACTATATCAGTCAGTTGAGGTATCTTCAGTCGTTGCAGGTAACGATTGCTCAAGCACTATTTGGTATTCTTGCGCCATAAACTCGATGCGATTGCCAGCGACGATTTTCTTACGCTTTTGCGTTTCAACAACACCATTTACTTTGACTAGCCCGTCAGCGATGGCCGACTTTGCCTCTCCGCCACTGCCAACAAGCCCCTCGAATTTAAGAATCTTGAATAACTCTACAGGTTCTTTGTTAATTTCAATTTGCGCCATGTTATTTGATTTTCTCACTGGTAGTTGCGCCGCTAAATGTCGACGACATTAGATCCCTCGGGTATCGATTTCATTGACCTGCACCAGCAACCTAATGGGACAGCCCAGGGCACCTAATGAAGCAATGAGAACCAATCAGGACAGATTTTACGATTAAGCGTCAATCTCACTTTATTAAAAATCAGAACCTTTATTGGCGAATCTTTTTAATTTTGCCTTGGCTGGCTTTGCATTAAAAGAATTTACTTTGTATTCACGCTTCATTTAGCGACACGTGATCATTGGGTCAAACTTGATTAGCGATCAAACCGAGGCGCGGCAGTTTGCTAGCTCATTGGCCGAGCATTTTATCTGCGGCCCTCGCGTTATTGTTTTTTGTTCATCACGACCTGCTTATAATGGTTAAAATAGAGGTTCATATCCGAGATGGTGAGTGACAAATCAGATAGGTAAGCCCGCACCAAACAAAGAGCAAGTGGCGAGCGGCGGCCGGCTACAACGCCCCCCGGATTTCACCGGCGACCAAATTCAATCCTTCAGCGCCGTATTCCTGCGTCACGGATTACCTTGTGCGCTACTCGGCTTGTTGTTCTTAACCGATGCTACAGTATGGCCACTGTTGAAAAGTGCAACCGCTGCTGCGCGGGAAAATAGTACGCTATATTTGATTTCAACAGGATTGGTTTTCCTTTGCCTACTCACTCATGCGGCGCTTGGCAAATATCCTCTTGTTTTGCGACGCATTGGATGGATCGTTTATCTAGGGTGTCTTTCTGTTTGGGAAGAATGGGTTTTTAGAATCGGCATCCCTCATTATTTAGGTGCGCTTGGCATAGGCATATTGTTGCCGATACTTATCAGCAATACGCTATTTGGCATTTTGCATTATTTTACGTTGAGATGGCGTTGGCAGTGGTGCCTGATGGCGGCAATAGGCGGATTGTTTTTTAGTTATAACTTCGTAAACCACCAAAATTTACTATTGATTGCCGGCATTCATTGGGTCATGACCTACCTCAATACGCCTAGAATGCCTAACGGCGATCGTCGCATCGAGCAAAAACCGCCAACGGGGCAGTTATATTGAATCGCTAAGAAGTAAAGGGGCAGCTGCGTGTTTACTCTGCCCCTTTACCCTGAACTGCAACTCTTGAATCAGCCTTGTTTTGCTTTAGCACGTTGCGCATTCAGAAATTTAATTAGCGTCAACGCCTCTTCAGGATCCATGCGACCAATCGGCGAGTTGCTGTAGGTCGACATCATCACCTTACCGCTCTTGGTAATCACGAATTCACTCGGCTGAATATGATCACGACGCTCTTCCCACCATGAGCCCATTGCATCGCCGTCGGCGCGGGTCATGCCATAAGCTACCGGAAAACCCAAGTTTTGTGACACATCAAGGGTCTGTTGCTCTGTATCAACCGTTCCCGCGATAATACTGACACCTTCTGCCAAGAACGCTGCACGGCGTTCTTCATAGCCAGCTAAAAGCCGACGACAATATGGTCACCAGTGGCCTCGGTAGAACAAAGCAATGGTCATCGGTGTTTCAAGGTCTTGCGGAATTGAGAATGTACCGCCGCCGGCCAAATTTAACGAAATGGCGGGGAAAGTGTCCCCTGAGCTGAGAAAATCAAACATACAATGCTTACTCCTTGATGAGCCCTGATGTAATCGGTGCGTTTGACGTTTAAATCGTTCAACAGAATTCTTTTTCTCAAAAATTCACACCAAGATACTTTTGATACCTAGTAACCCTCTGTTGAATATAACGATTCACTTAGCAAATTCAATACACAATATTATTCGGTGAATACGAACTCAGTCAGCCAACAATTTCACTCAGGTCTTTTAGTCTAAACTTTTACTCTGACCTTTTACTCTAACCTTTTACTCTGACCTTTTACCGCAATTACGTTTCTTAAGGCCGTTATTGCGGGCCAAATAGGTCTATGTGTTTATTGAAACTAGGCTACACTGTAGCCCAAATCGCACGCAGTTTTGCAGCACTCAGCTATCTAATAAAACAGAGGATTAACATGGTCGGCACGACGCACCATAGACTCAACATCAACATTACTCGATTGACCCCTTCGGCAACCCTGGCAATCAATGAGCAGTGTCAGACAATGATCGATGAAGGCAAGCAGGTTTTTCGACTGGGCTTTGGGCAGTCGCCATTTCCTGTACCGCAGATTGTGGTAGATGAATTAAAAAAGCAGGCGCATCAAAAGGCCTATCTACCGGTTAAAGGCTTTTTGCCTTTACGCCAAGCAATCAGTGACTATTTTCAGCGCACCGAGCAGTTGAGTTACTCGGCGGAGCAAATCATGATTGGCCCGGGTACTAAAGAACTGATGTTTATCCTGCAGTCGGTACTGGAATCAGAATTAATATTGCCATCACCGAGTTGGGTCTCCTATGCCCCTCAGGCAGACATTCTCAGTCGTGAGGTCACCTGGTTGCCTGGAGATTTGGTCAGCGAGCCTGATCTAATTCCGGCCGCACTCGATCAAATTTGTGCAGACAACCCCACCAAGCCTAGATTGTTGGTCCTGAACTACCCCCTTAACCCAACGGGTGCGACGTACAATGAGCAACAATTAGAAAAAATAGCTGAGCGGGCTCGTCACTATGGATTGATTGTCTTGTCTGATGAAATCTATAGTGGTTTACACTTTCGGGGTGAGCACTGCTCGATTGCCCGATACTACCCAGAAGGCACCATTATCAGCAATGGCTTGAGTAAGTGGAGCGGCGCCGGTGGCTGGCGCTTAGGTGCATTCGCCTTTCCGAAAGAACTTGATGACTTAAGGTTGGCGATGACAGTAATGGCAACGGAAACCTTTAGTGCGGTAACCAGCCCGGTTCAATACGCTGCCATCAAGGCGTTTGAGCCCAGTGACGATATGGATGCTTATCTAGACACCTCGCGAATGATTCTCGAATCATTGTTAAATCACAGCTATCAACAGCTGCTAGCAGCCGGTGCGCAGTTATGTCAGCCTGAAGGCGGTTTTTATTTGTTTCCAAAGGTAGACCATCTAGCGCAGCGTTTAGGCATCAATAACAGTGTTGCCTTGTGTTCAGCTGTTTTGGCCGAAACCGGTGTTGCTGTATTGCCAGGTAGCGCCTTTGGTCGGCCTGCCAACGAATTGTCCATGCGTATTGCTTGCGTCGATTTTGACGGTGCTCAAGCGATGGCCGCAGCCAGCGAACTATCGCAACTTCCTGACGGCTTCATTCAACAACACTGTGGCAGAACAGTTGAGGCGATAGATCGGTTATCTAAGTGGTTTCTGCGCTAAGGCTTTAGCTCAGTCGTGTTTGAACAAAGTACGACAACAAAAGCCTTTGTAATCGAATCTTCTGATTGCACTCTATTAGACAATGGACTAAGTTCGCATTCGTGAGAGTAGCCGTCATTATCTGATGAAATGAAGGTTTACTCGTGTGTTACCGCTGTCAACTAAATGTCCTCTATCAAATAGTTATAGTTGTTGAAAGCGCGATACTCGGGTCATCCCATCAATTGTAAAAACCATGAGTCATCAGGAATCAGAAGGGGAACAGTATGAAACACTTTAGCAAACGGTTGTTAAGCGCCGCGGTGCTTGCAGCTATGACGACAACCGCAGCAACAGCGGCAGAAACAACGGCCGCGGAACAAGCTGCCGAAAACGAGATGATGGAAGAAGTTGTTACCATCGGTACTCGTAATTCCAAACCACGTACGGCTACTCAGTCTACCGTTCCCATTGATGTTTTTTCTGAAGCAGATTTGGCAGCCTTTGGTAATCAGGCTGATCTAACCGACACACTTAAGTCACTCGTGCCTTCTTATACCGCCACACCGGCGACGGGTGACGGTAGCGCATTTATCAGGCCGACTTCTCTGCGCGGCATGGCACCGGATCAAGCATTGATCATGGTTAACGGCAAGCGTCGTCACCGTTCTTCTTTGGTGCAGTTTTTTGCGCCAGCAGCGGGTAACGGTGCTCATGGTGTTGATGTCGGTATGATTCCGAGCATTGCGGTGAAGAGCATTGAGGTCCTGCGTGATGGCGCTGCCGCTCAATACGGTTCTGACGCTATTGCAGGGGTTATCAACTTTCAGTTGAAGGACGCTGGCGAAGGCGGCAAGGCCTTGCTGCAGTATGGTGAGTTCTTCGAAGGTGAACAAAGTATGATGTTTGCGGCCAATGCTGGTTTTACGCTTGCCGGTAATGGCTTTGTGAATCTAAGTTTTGAGACGAACGACAATGACGCGCTGTCACGTGGTATCCAACGGCCAGATGCGCAAGCATTAATCAATGCAGGTGTTGTTGGCGTAGGTGCAGATAGTCCTTTTGATGATGCACCTTTTGCACAAAGCTGGGGTCGACCTGAAACCAGCGGTAATCGCTTCTTTGTAAACTCTGGATTTGACATAGGCGATACGAGCGAGCTCTACGTGCATGGCGGCTACGCTGATACTGAGGGACGCTATCGCTTTTTCTACCGAAATCCATCTCACAGCACACTGACTAATGTCACTAGCTTGCCCGCGGGCTATACGCCATTCCTTGATGGTGAGCAGACCGACATTACTTTCGTGGCAGGCTTGAAGGGCGAGCTCGGCAGCGAAATGTTTTATGATATCAGTGTCGGCTATGGCCAAAATGAATTGGAATATTACCTGAATAACACTGTCAACAGCTCTCTTGTTGACGCTGTGGCTGGTACGCCAGGACAACGTGGCTTTAACATGGGTGGTTATGAGCAAGAAGAAATCAATATTAATGCTGATTTCTCCAAAGCGCTCACTGATAACGTCAACTTAGCGTTTGGTGCTGAATGGCGTGAAGAAACGTTTACCACTAACGCTGGTGAGCCAAATTCTTATTTTGGCGCAGGTCCAAGCGGAATGACCAGTGTTAGCCCCTCCGATGCCGGCGAATTTGATCGATCTAACTACGCAGTCTATGTTGATGTGGAGCACGATATTAGTGATCAATGGCTGATGCAATACGCGCTACGCTATGAAGACTTTTCCGATTTTGGAGATACCATCAACGGTAAGTTAGCGACACGTTATAGCTTTACTGATAGCTTCACTTTACGTGCTGCTGTGTCCACCGGTTTCCATGCGCCCACGCCTGGGCAAGCTAACATTAGTAGTATTATCACTACGTTTGATGGAACAACGGGTAATCAGGTCGAGGAAGGTTTGGTACCACCAAATAGCGCCTTGGCTTTACAGTATGGTGGTAAGGATCTGACAGAAGAGACGTCAGTCAACTACAGCTTAGGCTTTACCTCTGATCTAACAGAGGCGACGACCCTAACCTTTGATGTGTACCTGGTTGAAGTAGATGATCGAATCTATCGAACGAGTAACATTGCTTTAGATCCGACAGACCCTAATGGTCCATCACTTTCGTACTACACCAATGCATTAGATGTCGAGCATCAAGGTTTCGATTTGGTCCTAACATCATCTTTCGATTGGTCTCAGGACGCTTACACTACTGCAAGTTTTGCCTTTAACTACAATAAGATTGAAGTTACCGGACAAACAGCAGTGAATGGCATTAACCCAGTCAGTGATGCGTTGATTGAGGATATCGAGAACAACTATCCTGAGGAACGGTTTGTTATCAATACCATGACTCACTTTGCTGAGCGCTGGACTTTTATGGCGCGGCTTAATTACTATGGTGAGCATTATGATGAGCGTGGAACTATTAACAGCGCGACTTCGCCTTCTGCGAAAATTGATAGCATTTTCTATGTTGACCTAGAGTTGGGTGTCGATATCACTGATAACTTTAATATCACTGCAGGCGGTGCCAATGTGTTTGACGAGTATGTTGATGACATCGATGCGCCGAACGCAAACCGTAACAGCGTAGGTCTCCAATATCCGCGTCGTACCCCAGCAAACTATGAGGGTGGGTCTTGGTACTTACGTGGTACTTATACTTTTTAAGTAGTATCAACCTATAGGTGTGTCCCGTCCTAGAATACAGTGACGGATTTTGATTAAGCCGATTGCCTTGCGCAATCGGCTTTTTTTTTACCGGAATGGTAAAAATCGGGTAGGGGTTAAATCTACTTCTGCTTCATGAGGATTGATGGATAAATGAACATTCTATCTCAACCCATTTGGTCGGGCTCATAAAACGGCTTATCACCACTTACCGTTACCCTGCGCAATAGCCGTTGATGGGGAAAATAATCGCTCGCTGCATAATGTTGAGCCGCGCGGTTATCCCAAAAGGCAATTGAACCCGCCTGCCATTTAAACCTGCATGTATATTCCGGCCGCCCATGTTGCTTTAAAAGTACAGCGACCAATTGTTTGGACTCTTCGGCAGATAATGCCTCGCCGCTGCTGATATCGAAGAGCGAGTCATGTCTTAGAAATCCGCCGTGAATATATAGCCCAGTCACACCGGTCTCTGGGTGTGTCCGCAGCAATGGATGACTGACACCAAAGGGAAGCTCCTGCTTTAAGCCGTCGACAATATCATCAGGAAGCTTACCGGCGCCTCTTCCCATGAGGAATATCTGATAGTCATTGATGCCATGCAGATGCTGCAGTCTATCGGCAACATCGTCGGGCAGGCCTTGATAAGCCGCATAGCTGTCCGCAAAAAGCGTATCGCCGCCATACGGTGGCACCGAAACACATTGTGCAATTGATCCTAAAGAAGGTTTTTCCATCCAGGTCACATCTGTATGCCAGCCATTCTCCGTGCCAGGACTCTGCGGACCATGAGCAATTTCCAAGATGTACGGGTTGCTGCCGGGTTTCCCAAAAGGGAATGCATCAAGGTCACCGAATTCTCTAGCAAAGGCTACCTGTTCGTCTTCCGACAAATTTTGATCTCTAAAGAAAATAACTTTTCGTGCCAGCAGCGTATCTCGAACCAACTTAGTCAGCTCACTTGGCAGTGTTTTTTTCAAATCAATGCCATGTAAAACCGTGCCGAGGGTCAGCCCGATATGTTCAAACTCGATGCCGAGCGCATCCGCACGCGACTGCAATTCATCAGAAACCGGCTTGTTGCCCATGCGTTCAAACTCGCGGGCGACACCCAAACCTGTTCTATCGAAAGCTGGGAAGAGTGCCTCGGCAGGTTTTTCAACACCGCTGGAAGCTTGTTTAGCCGCTGCTCGGAACTCAACCAGACGCTCGGCAAATTTCTTGGCGACCAAATTATATTGTTCCTGCTGATTCGACGTGTCCGGATTCGTCACGGCATCCTCTCTCAATTGATTTGTAGTGTTTATGTTTATAGATACGCGACGCTATTACGACGCGAAAATATCATACTAACGCTGCAGAATACTCCCTTATAGGCAGACGCGCCATTGCAGAAATGAGCCACTTTTTCCGCAAATGGGCATGTTCTTGGCCAGCGATATGACGCTTTACTTTTCAGTAAAACCTAAAAACAATGGGCGCAAACGTAGAAGTTTTTATGGAGCGTTCGATGACATTAAGATAAAAATTGTAACTGATTTACTAGTCTCACTCGTATCGATGGGCACTTATGTGGCGAACCCTTTTACAAGGCCAGACAAGGGTTTTTCGAAGCTTGCGGCAAACGAGAATATCGCCAGCAAGAGGGCCGCGCCGGCTCTGATAAGTTCGAATTTAAGCAGAGAAAAGCAGACATCGTATGCGCGGCAACTAAGGACACAGCGACGGCAAATTCAGTCTGCCGTCGATCCTCGGTACTGTTTGCCTTGAGTGCCTAATGCTGGCAAGTTATGGTCATATCTCCTGTTTTACGGAATCCTGCCATGACTGACTATCTATCAAGCGTTCAAGATACCGAACGTTTCCTCTGCGACAATCAGATTGAAACCAGCAGCGGCATAACTTGGAACCGCGTTCCTGACGGTAAACCAACCCATTCTTTTTATCATGGCAGTGCTGGCGTGCTGACTTTCTATCTCGAACTTTACAATTCCAGCGCCGATTCTCATCACCTGCAAATAGCCTCACAGGCCGGTGATGAACTGCTGCACTACATTAATGAAAAAGCGGCGGCCGAAGCATTTATAACCATTGGCATTTACAGCGGTTGGCCTAGCTATGTGTATGTCCTCAACGAACTCTATAAAGCAACCAGTCAAGAAAAATTTAAGCAAGGCGCCTTAACCGCACTATCACGCATGACGGCCCAAGCGACTGATATCGGTTCGGGCATTGGCTGGATTGAACCCGTACCCTTCTCTGATATCACCGGCATCACGGGCGAGCGCGAAGTCATAGACCTCTCCGTTGGGGCCGCAGGCGCCGGCATCATGTATCTATACGCACATCGGCAGGGACTCAGCGATGACGCATTGCCACTAGCGATAAAAACTGCAGACCGGTTGCTTGAGGTTGCACAACAAACCCCAGACGGTCTTCGTTGGCTGATGATGACAGATATGCCGTTTCCCTTTACCGCGCCCAACTTTGCCCACGGCGGCGCTGGTGTTGGCTATTTTCTTGCTGATCTTTACCGAGACACAAACAATGACGCTTATCTTCAAGCGGCTCTTTCCGCAGCTGAATACGTAAAGACACGCATTCATGAACAATCAAGGGGCTTTTTAGTTTGTCACACCGAGGAGCAGCAACCTGCATCCACTTTCTATCTAGGTGTCTGCCATGGGCCAGCAGGAACAGGACGTTTAATGCATCTACTACACATGATCACGAAAGATGACAGTTGGCAGAATTGGCTTATTGATAATTTTGAAGGCCTTATCAGTACCGGCGCACCTGAAGAACGCAGCAAGGGCTTATGGAATAATTACGGCCAATGCTGCGGTGATGCGGGTATTGGCGACTATGCCTTATACCTCTATGCTGAAACAAAAGACGAGCGATACCTAGCCTTTGCGAAACGTATTGCCGAGCATCTAGTATCGACTGAGCACCATTCAGAAGATCAGAGTATTTCCTGGGCCCAGGCGGAACATCGTTCGAGACCGGACTTTACGGAGCGGCAAACCGGTTACATGCAAGGAGCGGCGGGTATCGGCAGCTTTTTACTGCACTTGCACAGTGTCACAAAGGGCACGCCGTCTAGATTGGCGATACCTGACTCGCCCTTTAGTTATAATTAAATAAACGCACAACTTTTGTATTGTTAGATTTGACGGCAGATTAAACACCTACGTACGTGTTAAACGCAATTCACATCAAGACTGGGACGCAACATGTTAAATAAGCTCGACGACTATCCGATTCACCAAACCCCAGAACCCATCGCGCACCTCGCGACAAGCGATCGCAACGTTTATGACCGCACCTGGTTCAATGGCTACGCTGCTGACGGCTCCTACTACTTCGGCATAGGCATGGCGATTTACCCTCACCGAGGCATCATGGATTGCTCTTTTAGTGTCGTTCAGCCGGAGCAACGGCAACATTGTTTCTATGGCTCACGGCGTGCACCGGATGAACGCACCGACATGTCAGTCGGACCGTTCAAAATAGAAATCATCGAACCGATGCGACGCGCCAAAGTAACCCTGCAGGACAATGAAAGCGGCATCACCTGCGAGCTTATTTTCTCCGCTCGAACAGCGGGCATTCAGGAAGCGCGGCAAACGCTACTGTCCGGCAATCGCCGCGTCATGGATGCAACACGTTTTGATCAATTTGGTCGTTGGAGTGGGGTTATCACCCACCCTGACGGCGTCATTCATGTCGATGAGTCGACTTGTTTGGGCACTAAAGATAGATCCTGGGGCGTCAGGGGTGTCGGTGAAGCAGAAGCTGGCGGCGCACCCAACACGCCAAAAGGCATCTGTTTTGTATGGGCGCCGCTATTTTGGGATGACCATGTATCTCACGCGATATTTTTTGACGGCCAACGAGGTGAACCGCTAGTTAGAGAGGGTTTAGAAGCGCCCTTATATGAAACAGAAGCCGACATTCCTGGCGTCGAAGATGGTTTGGTTGATCGCAAGCTCACCGCACGACATCGCATTGCTTATCATCCTGGTACTCGCTTAGCCGCCAGCGCCGAGATAGATCTGATTGATCTGGATGACGGTATTCGAACAATCAAGCTAAAACCCATATTGAAATTTATGATGAAGGGACTCGGCTACGGACACCCTGAATGGAAACAGGGTATGTGGAAGGGCGAGTTGGCGACCGGTCATGAATCTTTTGATCCGCGCCAACTGGACAACCTTGCCCCCGAGCATCTTCACACCCAACAAGTTGTTATCGCGACAGATGGCGAAAAGACCGGCATAGGTGTACTCGAGCAAATTGTTGTTGGTCCTTATGAACCCGCCGGGTTTAAAAGTTTCTTCGACGGCTACGTTGAAAAATCTTGAAAAAATACTTTGATACTACTTATAAAGCACCACTAAAATTAGACCATTAATACAACGCGTCACCTACCCGCGTTTAAAGGACAGAGAATATGCTCATTCAGAAAGTGACTATATTGGTCATCACCGTCTTCCTCTTGACTACCAATCAGCTAGCAACAGCTGACACACGGCACGATACCCAATACGACCCTGAAATTGCCGCATCAGTCGCCTCGGCTATGGTAGCGCTTGACGAGTTTATGCTGCACTTCAATGCAAAAAAACCAACAGCCTGGGCGGCAACCCTGAACTACCCCCATGTCAGGTTCGCGAGTGGTGGCGTTACCGTTTATGAAAACCAAACGATTTTTTCAGACACAAAAGCATTCGAACAACTTGCGAAAATCGGCTGGGATCACTCCCATTGGCTAGAAAGAAACGTCACTTTGGCATCGAAGAATAAAGTCCACATATCGACGGTATTTCAGCGATTTAACAGTCGTAATCAGCCAATCGGCACCTATCAATCCCTCTACATCGTGACAAACGTTGATGGCCATTGGGGCACCCAAGCCAGATCTAGCCTTGCCCCCTAAACAAAAGAGCAAATTAAACTTAGTCAATCGGCCGACAAACATCGGATGACAATATAGGAGACAGATATGATTTCCAGCGGAATTCACCATGTATCAATAAACGTCAAGGATGTTGACTCAGCAGTCGCGTTTTATGTTGGGCTGCTAGAGCTTGAACAACTCGATCGACCGGACCTTGGTTTTCCCGGCGCCTGGTTGAAAAGTGGCGATCAGGAAGTGCACCTTCTCGGCATAGAAAGTGATGCCCCGCCAAAAGAGCAACACTTCGCTTTTCGGGTAGAAGACTTGGATAAAGTCATTGAGCATCTCGAGCAAAGCAACATCAAGGTGAGTCAGCCTAACGAAATTACTGGGGTCTGCCGACAGGCTTTTGCTCATGACCCCTCAGGCAATATGGTGGAATTCAACCAGCGCCTATAACCACACTAAATGTCAGATGTTGTTATCTTTTTAGCACCACGGTGATAGCATAGAGGGCTCAATCTGCGATTTTCAGCAAGCACAAAAAGGAACGCTACAATGTCAGAATACATACCACCTACGATCGATTGGGTACGCAAACAAGTTGAACTCTACGAAAGTAGCGGTGGCACGCAGGGCTCAACACTTCTCGAAACAGGCATGCCATGTATTATTGTGACCCATATGGGAAACAAAACAGGCGGCGTGCGAAAAATTCCACTAATGCGCGTTAAGGTCGGTGCGGGTTATGTATTGATCGGCTCAATGGGTGGACAACCCAAGAACCCATCTTGGGTTTACAATCTGCGTGCAAACCCTCAAGTTGAAATTAGAGACAAGACTGAAGTCACTGCAATGACTGTTAGGGAAGTCTCCGATGAAGCCGAACGTCAGACGCTCTGGAGTGCCAGCGCAGACGCCTACCCCCCCTATAACGACTACCAAAACAAGACGACGCGCAAGATACCTGTCTTTATCGCAGAGCCGTCTTAAAAAGCCATTTTGAAGAGCTGTTTTTAAGAGCTGTTTTTAAGAGCTGTCTTAGATAATCATCTTAGCCCGTTTAAAGAAGGCCGTTAAATCACCTTCTTTAAACTGCGGCTCTTAACGCGCGGTTACTCTGGAAAATCGATTCACTGACTTGCAACATACGTCCAGCGCACCAAACCCGAAACAACGACCCTATCAATACTTATAAATGCCGACTCTCGCACTGTCAGAGCAATGGTCATGTGCATACCCCGACCTTTTTACGGACCCGCAAACCACTTGGTTAAATTTTGTACGGTCGCTGAAAAAAGTAGGACTAGCGCAACTAATACAGAAAAAAAACGATCATAAAACGTTATCAGTTCGCGTATGATTTTATTCGCATAAGAGCTTCCAACAAAACATCTAATTTAAGTATCAGGCGGAGGAGCCAATGAAAAAATTCATCACATCCGCAGCAATAGGATTATTAGCCTCGGCTAACCTTTTTGCTGCAGAGAAACCTTAACATTCTCGTCATCTGGGGTGACGACATAGGCCAGAGCAACATCAGCGCCTACACTCGCGGCATGATGGGCTACCAGACACCTAACATCGACCGAATTGCTAAAGAAGGCATGATGTTCACTGACTATTACGGTGAGCAGTCCTGTACCGCAGGCCGGTCGTCTTTCATCACAGGACAGAGCGTATTTCGAACAGGCTTATCAAAAGTTGGACTACCTGGCGCCGATCTTGGGCTACGGGAAGAGGACCCAACGATTGCGGGTCTACTTAAGGCGTACGGCTATGCGACCGGTCAATTTGGTAAAAACCATCTTGGAGACAAAGACGAGCATCTTCCCACTAACCATGGTTTTGATGAGTTTTTCGGTTATTTGTACCATTTAAACGCGGAAGAAGAGCCTGAAAACGAAGACTATCCCAAAGATCCAGCCTTCGCAGAAAAGTTTGGTCCACGGGGCGTCATCCAATCCTTTGCCGATGGAGACATCCTTGATACAGGCCCACTCACTAAGAAACGTATGGAAACAATCGACGATGAATCTGTTGCAGCAGCAATCGACTTCATGGAACGGCAAGTCAAAGTTGATAAACCTTTCTTCGTCTGGTGGAGCGGCACGCGCATGCATTTCCGCACCCACGTCAAAGAAGAGCTGAGAGGCATTTCCGGCCAAGACGAATACAGCGATGGCATGGTTGAGCACGATATGCATATCGGCCAACTGCTGGCTAGCGTGGACGACTTAGGTATCGCCGATAACACTATCGTATTTTATTCCACCGACAATGGCCCGCACATGAACACCTGGCGAGATGCTGGCATGACACCCTTCCGCGGTGAGAAAAACACCAATTGGGAAGGCGGCTGGCGCGTACCCGCAATGGTTCGGTGGCCTGGAAAGATTCAAGCCGACAGTGTCTCTAACGAGATTATGCACCATATGGATTGGCTGCCCACGTTCGTCGCTGCCGCAGGTAGTGACGATATCAAGGCTCGGTTGAAGAAGGGTAACGTCAAGTCAATTGGTCGAAAGTACAACGTCCACCTAGATGGCTATAACTTCCTACCTTTCCTGACTAACCAAGCAGAAAAGGCACCCCGAAAAGAAATCTTCTACTTCTCTGATGATGGTGACCTGACGGCTTTACGCTACAACGATTGGAAATTGATTTTCATGGAACAAAAAGCCGAAGCAACTTTCCGCGCATGGGTTGAGCCTTGGACAGTCTTGAGAGTCCCGCTAATCTTTAACCTGCGACGCGACCCGTACGAGCGCTCCTACTCTACGTCGAACACCTACTATGACTGGTTACTCGACAGAGCTTACCTGCTGGTTCCTGCACAAGCGTATGTTGGCGAATTCTTGCAAACATTTCAGGAGTTCCCTCCCCGGCAGAAAGCAGCGAGCTTTAATCTAGACCAGGCCATGGAGAAGTTAACAGCGCCAAACAGTCACTAGTTACTGATCTAGAGGCTCAACAGCGGGTCGACCCTCATCACGGGGGCGGCCCGTTTTTTTTGCCCGTATCTCCCATCTCAATCGCGATACCCTTCGTGCCAACTATGATTCTTATCCCCTTATCTGCCTGACATATAGCGTCCGAATAATGCTAAAATCTCTGCCTCAAAAAATAGTGGAAGTTGTTAGATATGAACGTGACGCATCGCAAGCCCTTGCCGGGAACAGACCTTGACTACTTTGATACCCGAGCCGCGATCAACGAAATAAAAGCCGGTGCGTATGACAAGCTCCCATATACCTCTAGAGTGCTGGCAGAGAACCTGGTTCGTCGTTGCCCACCAGAGACACTTAACGCCGCACTGACCCAAATTATTGAAAGGAAACAAGAGTCCGACTTTCCATGGTTTCCAGCTCGAGTGGTCTGCCACGATATTCTTGGTCAAACCGCATTAGTTGACCTTGCGGGTCTAAGAGACGCCATCGCCGCAAAAGGTGGCGACCCTTCACAGGTCAACCCTGTAGTGCCAACCCAGCTAATCGTCGATCACTCATTAGCCGTTGAGCATGCCGGTTTTGAAGAAGACGCTTTCGAAAAAAATCGCGCCATCGAAGATCGACGCAACGACGACCGCTTCCACTTTATTAATTGGACGGCAACAGCCTTTGAGAATATCGATGTCATCCAACCTGGCAACGGCATCATGCATCAGATCAATTTGGAAAAAATGTCGCCGGTTGTCCACGATCGCGATGGCGTTGCATTTCCTGACACGCTGGTAGGGACGGACAGCCACACACCTCACGTCGACGCGCTTGGTGTCATCGCGATAGGTGTCGGTGGTCTCGAAGCCGAGAGCGTGATGTTAGGACGCGCATCTTATATGCGATTACCGGAAATTATCGGTGTTGAGCTTTCAGGTAAGCGACAGCCCGGCATTACAGCAACGGATATCGTTCTCGCATTAACAGAGTTTCTGCGAGAGCAGAAAGTCGTTTCCTCTTACCTAGAATTTTTTGGAGAGGGAGCAGAAGCATTAACACTGGGCGACCGCGCGACGATCTCTAACATGACGCCAGAATTTGGCGCCAGCGCTGCTATGTTTTACATCGACTCAAATACAATCGACTACTTAAAGCTAACTGGCCGTGACGATAAACAGGTCAAGTTAGTCGAGACATACGCCAAAGAAACAGGGCTATGGGTTGATAGTCTTCGAACAGCAGAATATGAAAAAGTCCTAAGCTTCGACCTATCAAGCGTTGTTAGGAATATTGCCGGCCCATCAAACCCGCACCGCCGTGTCGCAACGACCGATCTAGCGGAAGCAGGTATCACTGGTGTTGTCGAAAATGAAGAGGGCTTGATGCCAGATGGCGCAGTGATCATCGCTGCCATCACCAGTTGTACGAACACCAGCAACCCGCGTAATGTTATCGCCGCTGGGCTGATCGCGCGAAATGCCAATGCGAAGGGGTTAACAAGAAAACCTTGGGTTAAAACCTCATTAGCACCCGGTTCAAAAACGGTACAACTCTATCTCGAGGACGCGAAGTTGCTGCCAGAGCTTGAGCAGCTTGGCTTTGGTATTGTCGGTTTTGCATGCACAACCTGCAACGGTATGAGCGGCGCACTCGACCCTGTCATCCAAAAGGAAGTGATAGACAGAGATATTTACACCACGGCGGTCTTGTCAGGTAACCGAAACTTCGATGGTCGAATTCATCCCTACGCTAAGCAAGCGTTCCTAGCATCGCCGCCCTTAGTTGTCGCTTATGCGATTGCAGGAACGACACGTTTTGATATCGAAAAAGGTGTCTTAGGTCTCGACCAAGAAGGCAATCCGGTCACCCTTAAAGATATCTGGCCATCTGATGAAGAGATCGACGCCATCGTTAGTCAGAGCGTCAAGCCTGAACAATTCCGTCAGGTTTACGACCCGATGTTTTTAAATGTTAAAGACGTCACTGATGCGGTTGATCCTCTTTATGATTGGCGCCCACAAAGCACTTACATTCGTCGACCACCATACTGGGAAGGCGCTTTAGCCGGAACACGAACAATGACCGGCATGCGCCCGTTAGCTGTTCTAGGCGACAATATTACAACTGACCATCTATCACCTTCGAATGCGATCATGCTTGATAGTGCTGCCGGTGAATATCTCGATAAAATGGGCCTGCCTGAAGAAGACTTCAATTCCTACGCGACTCATCGAGGCGATCACCTCACAGCCCAGCGAGCAACCTTTGCTAATCCAAAACTGTTGAATGAAATGGTGAAGGACGATGGCGATATTAAACAAGGCTCCCTCGCCCGCGTTGAACCTGAAGGCAACGTTGTCAGAATGTGGGAGGCTATTGAAACGTATATGGTACGCAAACAACCTCTTATCATTATCGCAGGCGCTGACTATGGTCAAGGTTCCTCGCGGGATTGGGCCGCAAAAGGCGTTCGTCTAGCCGGTGTCGAAGCCATCGTCGCTGAAGGCTTCGAGCGTATACACCGAACCAACCTCGTTGGCATGGGTGTACTGCCGTTAGAGTTTAAGAAAGGCGAGAATCGCCAAACCTACAACATCGATGGCACGGAAACATTTGATGTTAAAGGTGACCCAACGCCTCTCGCTGATCTGACCGTCATCCTGCATCGCCAAAATGGTGAGTCAATTGAGATATCCGTTACCTGTCGATTAGATACGGCAGAAGAGGTCTCAATTTATTCAGCAGGTGGTGTACTGCAACGGTTTGCTCAAGATTTTCTTGAATCAACCGGCGCCGCCTAAATTCACTCTAATCAAACATCGATGTTTAAGCGTCAGCTAAACCGCAGATAGGAATGTAAGTACTATGTCCCAGATACCACAGGTGAAAATACCAGCGACTTACTTAAGGGGCGGAACAAGTAAAGGGGTATTTTTTTCTTTGCAGGATTTACCGGAATCTGCGCGAGTTGCAGGACCGGCCAGGGACGCACTATTACTACGCGTGATTGGCAGCCCAGATCCTTACGGCAAGCAGACTGACGGCATGGGCGGCGCTACATCGAGTACCAGCAAGACCGTTATCATATCTAAGAGTAGCGAACCTGATCACGACGTTGACTACTTATTTGGGCAGATCTCTATCGACAAACCTTTTGTCGACTGGAGCGGCAACTGCGGCAACCTGTCGGCAGCCGTTGGCCCCTATGCCATTGCTAACAATTTGGTAGACCCTAGTCGAATTCCAGACAACGGTGTAGTCGAAGTTAGAATTTGGCAGGCGAACATCAAGAAAACAATTATTGCCCATGTGCCAATAACTGATGGCATGCCACAGGAAACCGGAGATTTCGAACTGGATGGTGTCACATTTCCCGCTGCAGAAGTTCAAGTCGACTTTATGGACCCCGCCGATGATGACGGTGGCTCAATGTTCCCAACCGGCAATCTTGTCGACGACTTAGAGGTACCCGGCGTTGGCACGCTCAAGGCAACGCTAATAAATGCCGGTATTCCGACTATTTTCCTAAATGCAGATGCCATCGGCTATCTGGGAACCGAACTTCAAGACGACATTAACAATGACGACGCTGCACTCGCCAAGTTTGAGACGATCAGGGCCTATGGCGCGGTAAAAATGGAGCTAATTTCACATATTGATGAGGCTGTCAGCCGTCAACACACACCAAAGGTCGCATTTGTTGCCCCAGCGGCCGACTACACGGCCTCCAGCGGTAAACAAATCACCAGCGCTGATATCGACCTGCTCGTCAGGGCGCTGTCCATGGGTAAACTGCATCACGCGATGATGGGTACAGCAGCCGTCGCCATTGGCGCTGCAGCAGCAGTGCCCGGTACGCTGGTGAATTTAGCGGCGGGCGGTGGTGAACTAGTCGCTGTTCGTTTTGGTCATCCCTCGGGTACTCTGCGCGTCGGCGCACAGGCTGTTCAGAAAGAAGGCGACTGGAGTGTGACAAAAGCAAGCATGAGTCGAAGCGCACGTACCCTAATGGAAGGTTGGGTGAGAATTCCCGGTGATAGCTTCTAGCATTTCACTATCTGATAAAAATTACCGTAAACCTAAACGGCGACAGTGATCGTGATAATTATGCTGCAACATAGCTGATCAGTTTGCGCCGATATCACTATGAACATGGCGCGCGAAGCGCGAGCCGACTCCAACTGACCGATAAAAAACCAACGCTATATCCCGATTGATATCAAAAAGACACAGCTCAATTTGTGTATCTTTAAAAAATAGCAGCATAAGTCCATGTCTTTTATTGATTCAGATTTACTCGCTCGCAAATTCATGTTGTAGTGCCATCACTAAATTACTTACAAAAGGACGCACGTGGCTACAATTTTTAGACATCCAAGGGTAAGACAAGTTCTTTGGTTCGTTACGATCATTGTTATTATCGCCAGCGTCAGTGCCGGCTCAAAATTAAGCGTTCTTTTAGAGGCACTACGACCACCAGTTCTACCTAAACACGTTGAGATGGAAATCACAGATTGGCAGTCGGGTCAGAATTGGACCGACGAAACAATGAAAGAATTTCATCATAAATCGCAAGGCTCGCGAACACTCAACATCCCTTTAGCCTGGTTTATGGCGCTGGAGCAACCTAGCCATGGCGTTTTATCTTTTCTGTTTGCAACAAACGAGAAGTTCAGTCACGCAAACTATCTCTCTCGCTTTGGTTTCATCCCAAGCGCGGAGAGCAAGCTCAACCCTTACGGATTGCCGATAGGCTTTGCTTGGGATGAGTATCAAACAATTGCAGGAATAGCTGACGCAAAGACAGCTGTCGGGTTTACCTGCGCCGCTTGCCACACTGGACAACTTGTTCACGATAACAAACGCTACCTGGTCCAAGGTGGACAAGCGATGATTGATCTAGGACAACTGACGTCGGGACTTGAAGCCGCATTAGGACAAACGGCACTAGCCAGTCAGATACCGCTTCTAGACGGCAGGTTCGAACGCTTTGCGAGAGCCGTACTAAAAGGCGGCTATTCAGATTCCGGCGTCGCAACGCTGAAACAAGACTTAACAAATTTGGTTGCCGTGCTAAGCGCACAACCAAAAGGCGTTGATGTCATTGAAGGTTTTTCGCGGCTTGATGCACTGAATAGAATCGGCAATCAGGTGTTTTCCGTTGACCCAGGTCTTGCTGAAAATTATGTCAACATCAATGCCCCAGTCAATTACCCACCTATTTGGACGTCGTCTTGGTTTGATTGGGTCCAGTATGACGGCTCGATCATGCAACCATTAATTCGTAATACAGGCGAGGCAATGGGCACGGCCGCCCACACCAACCTAACCGCGCCTTTAAACGAGGGTCGCTTCAACACAGCCACACCTCTGCGGAATCTACGATGGATCGAGAACACACTCGCCGGTGAAGCACCGCCGCTTCAAAACAGAGTTTTTACGGGGTTAAGGGCGCCCAAATGGCCTGACGCTTTTGGTACGTTGGACAAAGATATGGTTGCCGAGGGAGAAGCCCTGTATGCGCAGCACTGCCAGAAATGTCACCTGCCTGCGCTGACTGAGTTAGTCGAATCAGGCAAAGATCCCGATTCTCCTTTTTGGCAACACTTCAAACCGATTCAATGGTGGGATGGCGACGAGCTACTTTCAACCAAAGAAAATGTGTTGCAAATGAATATGGTTCATCAGACATATATCGGCACAGACCCGGGCCAGGGTAACGTACTTGCCAAGCGAAAAATAAACACCGCTGGCATCGCCGAAAATAATACAGCGGGTATGCCACCGCGTGCCGGCATCGGCATCGATGTCAAAGTATGCGGCAGAAAATCCTCTATTGATCCAAACAGTCCATTGGTTACAACGACAGTTACTGACAATCCACTACTTGCTTATCCACTAGCCTTAGGTGCATTAGTTCAACTTGGTATTGACCAATGGTTTATATCTGACCGCACATCTGAACAGGAAAGGTCGCTAATAGAGGGTGAGCGACCCAACTGCTTGCAAGCGGGCTTGGGTTACAAAGCTCGACCGCTTAACGGTATCTGGGCAACGGCGCCGTTCCTCCACAACGGTTCTGTACCGACGTTGCGGCATCTACTAGGTAATCCGGACGAACGGCCTAAATCATTTTTACTTGGCGATGCGACATTCGACACACTTAACGTTGGAGTCACCACTACAGTGACGCAAGACGAGCGAAGGGCCTACAGCCGCGATGGCTATTTTATTATGCGCACCGAGGTACCCGGTAATAGCAATCGTGGTCACGAATTCAAGCAAGCCTTAGGTGATGGTCGAATAGGACCAGCATTGAGTGATATTGAAATAGCTGCGCTACTAGAATTTCTTAAGTCGATTTGAAAATCATTCAATTGACTCTACATGCTGAGTTAAAACTCCATTATGATAAACACAATGGTAAGTGGTCTAAGCTTTGATCATCGAAGCATGACAAGCACAGGATGTTTTTAGGTTGATGGATAAATCTGCAACAAGAGTCATGGTTATTTTCACGTTGCTGGGTGCGGGCGCAATTGGTGGATTTGGCATACATCGATTACTCAGCGCCGAATATGGCATGGCGAGTTTTGATTTTGTTATCGCACTCTCTTTTCTTTCTCTCGGCTACTACACTCACAAAACCGGTAAAGACGGTCTTGCACGCTTCCTAAGCGCCGCTATTGCGACAGTCGGACCGCTAGTTTTTCTCAAAGCATTTGACAGCTCTGGGGTCTATTGGGTTTATTCTTCAACAATCATTATCTACTACCTTGTGCCCTATCGATGGGCGATCGGCTTCAACAGCGCCATGCTGCTTTCTCTCAGCTTCGTTCTGTGGGGTACCATTGAAAACACGAGCGAGCTCTACTCGTTTTTAGTTACCGTTGGACTAATAAATGGCTTTTCACTAATGTTCGCTTTGAACGAGGAACGCAGCCGTAAAAAGCTCAAGGAGCTATCCATTCGAGATGATCTAACAAATGTAGGTAATCGACGTGCCTTTTCAGAAAGAATGTTAGAGATCATCAATAAGAACAAACGCTATGGCCTAAATGCTTGTTTGGTCTGCATCGACATAGACAAATTCAAGGATATCAATGATACGTTGGGTCACGGCGCTGGCGACACGGCAATTAAAAAGCTCTCTTCGTTTATTACCCACATGCTTCGGGAAAGCGACGAAGTCTTTCGCATCGGTGGCGACGAGTTTGTGATCATCGCCGAAGGCGCAGATCAGAGTGCAGCGACTCAACTGACAGAAAAAATTCGTTATGCGGTCGAAAAAGAAGAGTTTATTCCCGGCAGGCCCCTTACAATTTCATTGGGTGTCTCGATTTTGAAAGACAGCGATACGCCAGAGAGTTGGTTGTCTCGTGCAGACGCAGAGTTGTACAAGGCAAAATCTGCGGGACGTAATCAAGTTCACTTCGACGGAAAAGTCATACCAGCAAGCAACTAGCTCCCAATCAAAGCTAATTAACAACTACCCTCGTGGGTCAGTCGTGCGACCAAAATAAGATGCGCCTTTGGCATTAAAGAACCCAAAATCTTTTGCAGGATAAGGGTTATTGCGCCCAATCAGATGTGCAAATCGAGGCGGGTTGCGAGCGACAACCTCATCGCTGATAACACTGTTTAAATCTTCCTGTGGTCTTACATACATCCGATTAAAATAAACTGTCATCCCAACTCGCTCGCCCGGCATTGTCCTAGCACCCGCGCTGTGCCAAAGATTGCCATTGAATACCGCAACGGAGCCTTTTTTTGCCCGCATCGGTATTGCTTGTTTGATCGCGCCAGGAGCAGGGTTATTTAGCCGCTTATGGGACCCAGGAATAACCAGGGTGGCACCCGATTCAAGTGAAAAATCATCAGTTACCCACATCATGTTACTCGCTACGGATGCTGAAGGAATGGGCTCCGGCACCATGGGTGCATCTACATGCATTCCTTGAGGAGGGTCACCCTCGCACCTTACATGGCCGTGGTTGCTGCTAATTTGGCAACTCTCACCCATCAAATAAGTAATTAGTGCCAAAGGCTTTTCAGCCATGACGGCTTCTTCAAATATCCTGTCACGGGCCAATAGCCATGTAACAAGGTAACTGCCCCCCTTGGGACCGGATAACGGAATGCGTTTACCGGCAGCGCGGTCCTCTTCTCCGAGCCTTAATATAGTTTCCCGCAACTCATCAAAGAACGCGAGTGGCTTCACATTTTCTATGATCGTATAACCATAAAGCTCAAGCTCTAGGACATTGCGCTCTAGGTCAAGCCGAATGATCTCATCTCGCATCCGATCTAAGCGCTTGTGTGATTCAATCATTGCAGGATGTCGATGATCTGTGTCATCTGCTTTTTTTTGGCTTGCCATATCACGAACCCTCGGTCTAATTATCGCTCAATGAGATAGATCTCTTTGTCTTTACAAGACATTAGCATACTAATTTAACTCTACTGTGCCATATTCGTTAGTCAAAAGATCCAGCATTACCCTGCTCCGAAATAGCGGTTTGCGTCTGTGATCGTCCTATACGCTGACAGCTACAGACTAACCGACAGTCTTTGCAACGCGAAATCGCCTTCTGAGTACTAAACAAATATCAAAAAAATTTATTGTATTGTCACATCATGCAAAACTCTAAATTCTAATCCTGCTTTACGATGAAAAATCGCAGATTGATATTCGCTTGAATTGAACATCTGCAGATACGCGGTTCTGGAAGGATAGTGAACGATAATTATCTCATCATAATTCTGAGTCTCATCACCTACGAATAAGTGATCGCAACTGCCCCGATAGGCCAAGCTGCCACCCAAGGCGAGTATTTTTGGCAAAGCCACTTTACCGTATTCGTTGTAAGCCTCTCGCCCGCTTCTGCCTTTAGCGTTTTCGACAGCAGACTCATAGCGCGCCACAACGCGATACTTCAATAGGTTAATCATGTCAAAGGCAGCATCTAGGTCAGACGCTGCTATTTCATCTAATTGCATCTTTGTTGGTTCTGTCGATCTCATTGTCATTGCCCGTTTTTGTTATTCGTGTAGACGAGGATCTAAATCTTTGATTCAGTCAGGTTAGTATTAAGCCCAAGTTCACGTTGTAATTTCTTAGTTAAACCTGACGATTCGATGTGACTCAGCAATATAGTATTTAAGTTGTTTGTCCGTTTTTACATCGTTTCATATTGCTGTATTCATTGCATACCGCGCGATGCCAAATAAGGCGCAGGCCTAACCCTAACGCATCATGTAGCATTTCAAAGTGAATCTCTGAAACTTTAAAGGTGAATGCGGCTTAACCAGACTTCTGCCCCCGATAGCAAATACTTTACCATTGACTGCCCACACATGGGCGCCAGCCACTGCACGACATGTGATGTAGCCTTCAGCGAGCGACAGCATTTGTTAGAGGCACCATAAGTCATTGAGATGACACGCTTATTTGATCACAAAATAGCTCGATTTCTTATACTCATCTAGACGCACTACATTGACCAACAATATATTTAAGGGAACTTTTAGCCATCAAACCAGACTGTTTCGAGATTCTATATCGAGCTACGATAGCTCAACATGTCAAGCAATGTGCTTTTAACATTTCCGCTCGCCAATTCATTCTCAAAAAAATTTTTAAGCACACTGATAAAATAGTGAAGAGACGGTGAGCCTTGCTCTGTGTGAAGCCAGATCAAACCTAAACTATTCAGCACTACCGTGATCCAAAAGACGTCACGGAAAACGACCTTTATGGTTTTATGCTGAAGTTTTTGCTGGGCGACTATCGCGCCCGGCCAGCCGCCTATGAAGGAAAGAAAATGCAGCGTAGATTCTGCCACCCGCCACGTACCTTCTGCCGCTGCCTTCTTGTCTCGTGCGTAAGCGAGGTATACCAGACAACTCAAAAATAAATAGAACACGCCAACAAAAATCGGCGTAAATCCCATAAAAAAAGAAGCAACTAGGAAGCAAACAATGATGGCGATTGGCACGTAGTTCAATTTGCAGTCTTCATTTCTGGTAAACCACCATCTGATTAAGTTCCAAGCACGCTATCACTGTAGAAAGGAAAACCAGAACAATGATATTTTTAACTCAGTTAATAAGCATCATCTTCATCGTGAACTGAAACTGATACATCGCCTATTTCGTTCAACACCAATTTGAATACGATTGGTCGACAGCAAACCTGGCAATCCTCAATATACTGCTGACCTGCTTCCTGATGATCGATGAGTACATCAAGCGCCTCACCACAGTATGGACAATACACAACTTCTTCCGCTAAAAATGCCATCTTTTACTGACTTGCCTTTAATAAATGCACAAAACGCCACAGGAAGTGACGTACCGGTGCCAATTGTAGAACGCTCGCGCGCGCGTGTGCAAAAGTGTTTCATCTTGGGCACAAAAATAGAACCAGTAAACTGGATACATATATTGAATATGACACAGAATTTAACCGTACAACGAGGCTCGTGGTCGCATGAGTAGATCGCATTTGCTAAATCAGCTCTGTCAGCGACTGTTATAGCAACAAATATAGATTACACGGGGGTAGACGACCGATCTTGAATCGAACTAAAATTGACGCGTCTGTCAACGCCAGCTATCAATTTTGCTGTTGCTGACTCGACTCAAGCAACACGCCTTTTAATGAACACCAGAACGCGATAACTAAAAAAATATGTCCGCACTACAATACCGCCGCGACATCGATGGGCTTCGCGCCATTGCCGTCACGCTGGTGATATTTTTTCATTATCAATTCCCATTTTTTTCTGGCGGCTTCATTGGCGTCGATGTTTTTTTTGTTATCTCCGGTTTTCTGATTACAGGTTTATTGCTTAAAGTACAAAGCAGCGATGACTTCAGCTTCTCAACCTTCTATTCGCGGCGTATTCGCCGCTTGCTACCCTCATTCCTATTAGTATCGCTCGTCACTTTCATCGTCATCTCCCGCTACTACATGGACGACGACTATTACATCTTCTCGAAGAGCTGGCTTGGCTCAGTCGTCGGCTTAAGTAATATTTATTTTCACGGCGAGCTATCGCAATATTTTTCAGCTGATGCCAAGATTATATCGCTGCTGCACACTTGGTCCTTAGCTGTTGAAGAGCAGTTCTATCTTATTTGGCCGTTGCTACTACTTTTATGTAAACCCTTAATCAAACAACCTAAATTTGTCCTAATTTTCATCACACTCTGGCTCGCCGCCTTTACCTTTTCCACCTGGCACGCCATTGTCGATCCAGTCGCGGCATACTTTTTACTACCAGCTCGCTTGTTTGAACTAATGTTGGGTTGTGGACTGTCTTTGTTCGCCCATCGCCTACCTGAACTGAGCCGCTGGCAAGCTGAATCTATTTCCTTGATTGGCCTCGTCGCTATCGTCGCCAGCGCAATTTTATTAAACAGCGAAAGCATCTTTCCAGGCTACAACGCCCTATGGCCGACAGCAGGTGCAGCGTTGATCATCTACGCGGGTATGTCGAGTCACACGAGTCTAGTGACTCGCCTGTTAAGCACAAAAGCCTTGGTGTTTTTAGGCACTTTGTCCTACTCACTTTATCTGTGGCATTGGCCACCGGTCGCCCTTCTAAACTATCAGTTGGTCGAGCTAACATTACCAATCAAAGTCAGCTTGATTAGTTTTGCCTTTTTTGCCGCTTGGTTTACCCATGCTTTTGTCGAAAACTCACTGCGTTATCGACAATGGTCTCTCAGAAAGACGTTTGGTCTGCTTATTCTATTGCCCTGCGTGCTAATTTGGTTGGTACAACTTACTATTCGCACCAATGACGACATTAGCTTTCGAATCCCTGAAGAAAAACGCGCGCTGTACAAAATCATGCAGCAACAAAATGCAGGCGACCTTTACGAGGCATGTTTTGATGGCGCTGATTATGACTTCGATCAGAGTGAAAGCTGCCTGTTTGGCAATGCGACAAGCAATGGAAAACCGAACAGCATGTTATTAGGTGATAGTCATGCCACAGCAATGATTGGCTTGCTTGAACAATTGGTTGCAGATACACCCTTTTACTTCTTAGCGGTCACGAAAGCGTCTGCACCTTTTATCGCCGAACCCAACATAGACAAAGCATTTGCGGGCGAAAAAGATAGACAACGCAGTCGGGCTCTACAGCAATATCTCACGGACAACCCATCATTGACGGTATTTATTAACAACTGGTGGACGGCCTACACACAGAACAGCGAAAATATTGAATATACATCTGCAACGATCGACTGGCTTATTAAACAGGGCCATCGCGTTATTATTATTGAAGACGTACCAGGCTTGCCTAGCCAGTCACATGCTTACTGCTTGATCCGTGGTTCAACCGACTGCGATATCGATGCATTAGAAATTAAGGATGACTTACACTACGCTCAGCTATTTAGAACATCGATAGAAGCTCGCCACCCTGAAGTCCTGTGGATAAATCCACGTCTGGCAATCTGCGATCAACAGGGTTGTAAAACGACCTTGGACGGCCTGCCACTGTATCGCGACGATCATCATTTAAACTATCTCGGTTCAAAAAAATTAGGCGAAGAATATCTACGTCGCTTCACTAATCCGTTAGAAGATTTGCAGATCCAATAACTGCCGAAGTGATGTCCAACCGGGCTATTTGAAAGCTTAACTGCCAAAAATAACGAACACATCTGTCATCGTTTCAAATCTGAACGACAGCGTTACCCTGTGTTAGGATTCAGCTAGAATAAAAATTAGCAAGGAATCAGATTGAATAGTCCCCTTTCACCAAAGGCTATCGCAGAACAAGAAAGTGCTGCCAAGGCTTATAAAAGCAAACCCTACCGCTATTACGCCCTTGCGGTATTGACCTTGGTCTACGTTTTCAATTTTGTTGACCGTCAAATCATCGTCATTTTGTCCGAATATATTATTGAAGACTTGGATTTAACGCTTGCCCAGTACGGTATGTTGTCAGGTATCGCTTTCGCGGCGATTTATTGCGTGTTTGGTATACCGATTGCCCGTTATGCGGATAAAGGCAATCGTCGAAATGTCATTGCGGTTTCCTTGACGGTCTGGAGTTTCTTTACCGCGATGTGCGGCTCAGTGACAAACTTCTGGCAACTCTTTGCCGCTCGATTCGGTGTTGGCATTGGTGAGGCCGGCGGTAGCCCACCTGCTCACTCTATGGTGTCTGACATCTTTCCCGTTAACGAGCGTGCCACCGCTCTTTCAATCTACTCGCTGGGTGTTTACGGCGGTATTTTGGTTGGATTTGTCGGCGGTGCTTACCTAGTCCAATGGTTTGACTGGCGCGTCGCTTTTATTGTTGTTGGCCTGCCCGGCATTTTACTGGCAATTCTATTGCGTCTGACAGTGAAGGAACCACCCAGAGGTTTTTCTGAGACTCGCGAAGACGTTGGCGCTAATACTTCGTTCAAAGAGGTTCTTGCACTTCTATGGTCTCGTAAAGCATTTCGCCATCTTGCTTTTGCCTGCGCGCTGCACGCTTTCGTGACCTATGGTGTAGGTAACTTTATGGTGATATTCCTTAGTCGTGTACACGAAATGCCAAACCTAGAGATAGGCAAAATCTACGGCCTGGTAGCGGGTATTGGCGGGCTTGCTGGTACCCTCGCGGGAGGCTGGCTGTCGGACAAACTTTCTGAAAAGACCGGCAATAGAAATTGGTACATTTGGGTGCCCCTGATCTCAACACTCGCTGCCGTACCCTTCGCAATCAATACTTTCCTTTTCATGGATAGCGGTATGGCGGCAGCTTTATCTTGGGCGTTACCGGTCTTCTTTGGCGGTTTTTACCTCGCGCCGTGTATCGCGATGACCCACGGCATGGTCGGACTCCGCATGCGTGCATTGTCATCCGCCGTATTGTTCTTTGTGTTGAATTTGATCGGCCTCGGCTTAGGGCCAATCCTAACCGGGTATGTCGCAGATCTACTCACGCCGCAGTTCGGTATTGATGGCATCCGTTACGCAATGACACTGACTATTTTGGTCAACATTTGGTGCGCCTTTCACTACTTTATGTGTACCCGAACATTGAAGGATTCACTGGACAACGCGCCGGCCTAGCCATTGATGCTACTCCGGCGAATGCTGCCCGTGTGCAAACTTGGGAAATCGTGGACCCGCTTGCCATCGTATAACGTCTGCACTTGCAAGCGGATTGGCAAAGGGCCTGCCAAACCCCATACCGCACGCGGCTAGCCCATCAAAATTTGATGTCTGAACAAAAGGGTTTCCGTAACAGTCCAAACAATCGGCACGCTGTTGATCAGGCATGAAAATAAGAATATTCGGGCGGCTCATAATCTCTAACGAATCAACGAATGAAAATCTACAAGGCCAGAAACTGAGCCAGCTAGTCAACGACTGATGTGCAGGCTACTTTAGGTCTTTGAATTCTCCAAGGGAAAAGTCTCCGGTAGCTGCTCGCGCACGGCGCTCAACCAACTCCCCGTAGATCCGCTCATGCTCACTGCGAGTAAGCCGATATAAAGAGAATAGACCTATAGGAATGAGATAGAACAACGGAATACCGACACCTACAGCTAATCCTAAATTAACTATCACCTCCGCGGGCACATCAGACGGAAAAGCACTTTTGGGGAAGTTTAAAAAATCAATTATGACGCCTGCAATGACGATACCCAAACCCGAAACAGCTTTGCCCGAAAAGGAAATCGCTGAGAAAAACATACCCTCTTGCCGCTTACCTGTTTTGTATTCTTGATAGTCAAGTATGTCCGCCATCACGGAGGCACCCATAATGCCGTAGATGGTAGCGGTAATTGTTCTAAGAATGTGATTCGATATCAAAATGATTAGTAACAAACTTGAACCGTTCTCTGGCAGCAAGTCAAAGAACCGTAGATTAACCATGAAGATGCCATCGACTAATAAAAAAGTGAACGTCGTCAATATAATTGTCTTTTTGTCTACTCGCCTTTGAATCCAAGATATACTCGAAAAAGCGATCATCGCACCAACAATAGAAAGCGGAAACCAACGAAGATCCTCTGGCGTTAACCCCCAGAAGTAGGTATTTAAATAGAGCTCTAGCGCAGCCAGGCCACCCGCAATCGTCGAACCAATGAGAACAGCCATAAAAACAAGTAAAAACTGAGTATTTCCAAGCGCTAGCATGAGTTCAGAAAAGACCCGACTAAAACTAAACTTTGCTGTTTCACTCGCAGGCTGTATTAAATATTGCACTTCTTTTCTCGTAAAGTGGGTCGTGAAAAGCACCGCCAAAAATACAAAAATGGATACCACCGCGGCGAACATGGCGTACGCATCTGGGTTTAAATGGCCCGGCGTATAGGTTTCATTACTCGGAAAGATAAACGTGTAGGTCGCGACGGTAAAAGAAGCACCGAATACCCATCCAAAAAAATAGCGATAAGTGACGATTGTCGTCCGCTCTGTATAGTCGTCAGAGAGTTCTGCCATCATTGCGGTCCAAGGTACCAAAAACAAAGTCATGGCGGTTCGCGTTAAAATGGCAAACACTAACAACCAAGCTAAAAGTGCATAATCGCCGGCTTGCTTGATGAATTCAGGCGGAACAAACACAAGAAACAAACTTACAGCGAGCGGGATAGCAGAGAGATACATCAGTGGATGGCGGCGACCCATTTTTGACCGCAAGTTATCAGAAATACTGCCAATGACAGGGTCCGTGATAGCGTCAAACACGACGGCAATACCTAGCGCGACAGATGCAAGGCTGGCGGACATGCCGAGCACTTGATTATAGAAAAACAGTAAGAAAGTATTGAACGCGAAGTTTTTGAAGGTGTCTGGAATTGAGCCTACACCTTGAACCAATTTTGTCGATACCGGTACTTTACCCTGACGGGTTTTCTCTCTGACGTATTGCGTATCTACCACGTCGTTCTCAACTTAGTGACATTAGCAAAGACTACAGTAATCGACAGCACACATCCTAGATAAAACATCCAAAATTATGTCGTTTCATGGATCACGTTAATATTGATTAAACAGCCGATACGCAGGATAGCTGATGGAGCGGGGAATTTGGCCCGACATGGCATACTCAGCGAGCCGCTCAATATTTCCTTATCTAAAGGTTATCGTCGCCAAACTTCTTCATTGCAGAAATGATCGGCCGAATAGCCCGACCTTTGGTTGTCGCTATATATTTATAGCGCGGTGGCTTGGTCTGATAAGACTGCTTTTCTAGAAAGCCTTCGCTGACCAAACGTGTCAGGCGGTCGGACAATAGATTAGAAGGAATACGCTCAGTGCTTTTTGCAAACTCTGAATAGGTCGCGGCTCCAAACACCAACACATCTCGCAATACCAGCAACGTCCACTTATCACCAAGCAGGTCGAGTGTTTTTGCAATCGGACAAGGCGAGCGAACTTTGCATGTCGCCTTTGTATTAGCAGTTGCGCCTGACTTTGACTGTATCTTAGCTTTTGTCATCGACGCCACATTCCCAATTTAAGCGCTATAGCGATGATACCGCCAAACAGCAGCATGCCTGCCGCGGCGGCAAAATAAACACCCTGCAAACCTAGCTCCAACTCAAATGCCAGATATAAAGCACCGATTACAGCAACCACGACACGTACGATGGTGCCTATAATTGGCCAAGTTACAGTGCCAGCGCCTTGGCTGGCAAAATAGAGCGAAAGTCCGAGGCCCTGAAAAGCAAAACAGGGTCCGACTATTTGAATATACAATTTCGCAGCTTCAAATGTATCCGGATCGTTTGTAAACGCGGGGATCCACAGACTAGGAAACAACGCTAGAAAAATGCCAACTGAGCCCGATAACGCTGCCGCTAGTGAGCTGCCGATCCAGCCAATACGCTCAGCTCGCGCAATATTGTCCGCGCCAACATTAATCCCAACTAAAGACGTCATGGCAGCCCCTAAGCCAAACACCAAAGGAATCATCAAGAACTCAATACGCGAACCAATACCATACCCTGCTAGGGCCGATTCACCGAATTGGCCAACGATCGCCGTGAGGCTCAATATTGTTGTCACAGTCAGAATCGGTGACAAAGAAGCAGGTATGGCAACTTTTAGGATGTCCTGAAACAGCGCTTTTGAAAAGCCAAAAGCATGCCTGTGAAGTTTCAAACTTTGAGAGCCACAAATTAGTCGGACCAACATCAAAATACTTACGAGCAAACTACTGACGATTGCCGACACAGCCGCGCCCGCGATACCAAGTTGCGGCAAACCAAAACCACCAAGCACGAGCGCTCCGGACAATGGCACCTGAATAGATGCGCTCATAATCATTAACATAGCGGGGAATTTCATATCACCCATACCGCGGAAGATTGCCCCGACAATACTCATAAGCCAAAGAAACAAACCGCCACTAAACAGTATCAGACAGTAGGTCTTCGACTGTTCTAAAATGTCATTCTGACCACCGAGAAAGACCAGAAGCATTTCGCCCAATATCAGATACAACAGCAGAAACGATATAAAGCCAAAAAGCGCCAACGCTAACGCATGCCAAACTAGTTTCTCGGCCCGCGCCATATTGCCAGAACCTATCGCTCGTGCGATCGCTGACGTGACGGCACCTCCCATTGCGCCCCCAGACATCGTTTGAATGAGCATTAGTAGGGGAAAAGCCAACGCTATGGCCGCCAGAGATACAGTACCGAGTTGACCGATAAACCAGACCTCAGCCATGCTCACTGAACTCTGAATCAAGAATGCCAAAGCGTTCGGCGTCGCCATTCTTATTAGCAAAGGACCTGGCCGAGCCGTCAGCATTGTTTTCGTTCTTGCGTCCATCATTGAACATCATGTCACTGAGAATTCGTGACTTTATTATTGCAAGCCACTAACTTGCAATAATAAAGTTACTACAGATTATCGTCATCTAGCGCTAGACAGGTAAACATAGGAGAGGGGTTCAGCAGACAATGATATTTAGCAGTAGAAGAAAAAACAGAACTGATAAAGTGGCGTTTTGAAATGTTTAGCAGCGCTTGATGACGCTGCTAACATGTTCGATCTGGAACTAGGTATTAAGAACTAGCTATTAAGAACTGGCTATTAAGAACTGGGTATTAAAAACTAAGTTGTTAGCATTGATTTTTAAAAGCCAACTACTTAACTTCGAAATCCGCAGCACTGTGCCGCTCAACGACTCGAGTCTCCTCTGGCCCCCAAGGACGATTAACACGACGACCGCGCTCCACCGCAGGTCTTGCTTCAATCTCCGTCGCCCAGCGGACAACGTTCTTGTAAGACTTAACCTGTAAAAACTCCGTCGCCTGATAGATATCATTTAGCACCAAACTACCGTACCAAGCATAGTTCGCCATATCAGCAATCGTATAATCATCGCCGCACAGGAACTGGCGCTCAGCAAGACACCTATCCAGTACGTCTAGTTGACGCTTAACTTCCATTGCAAACCGATCGATTGGATACTGATATTTTTCAGGAGCATAAGCATAAAAGTGCCCAAAGCCACCCCCAAGATAAGGTGCACTACCCATTTGCCAGAATAACCAAGACATACACTCAGCACGCTGCGCGGCATCGGTCGGCAAGAACTTGCCATACTTTTCGGCGAGATAAAACATGATGGCGCCGGATTCAAATATCCGCGTTGGCGGCGTCGTGCTGTTATCAAGTAACGCAGGGATTTTCGAATTGGGGTTAATCGCAACGAAGCCGCTACCGAATTGTTCGCCGCTACCAATATTAATCGTATATGCATCATATTCCGCAGAGGAAATGCCCAGTTCGAGAAGCTCTTCTAATAAAACAGTAACCTTGACGCCGTTCGGTGTCGCCAGAGAATATAATTGCAGATCATGATCTCCAGACGGGAGTTCTTTGTCTTCCGTGGCGCCAGCAATCGGCCGATTAATGTTTGCAAATTTACCGCCACTCTCTGTATCCCATTCCCATACTTTAGGGGGTGTATAAACATCTGACATAGCTTGATCTCCAACTTTACTTGTGTGCCTAAGGTTGCCACAAGTATGCGGTAATGCATCCCCTCAAAACAAGCGGACGGACCCATCACGCTTGTAATATCAGATATTCACGATCGCACCCAGCCTGATAGACAATGAAGGCTGACCAAAGACCGATGCCTAGACCACGTGCTGAGCTCCGCACCCTGAATTGTTAGCAGCAAATCACCATAGCAAAACAACTTACTAATCAAACAACACTAAGTGCTAAAACAAGACTTACCGCACATTAAGTGTTGCAGCAAAATGGCACAGTTGTACTGCCTTTTTGCGTTAGCAGGACGAGCGGGCATTAAAACTAAGCGGGACACTAAAGAACTATCGGACTAGAATGGACCTATACACGCTTATCAGCGATTGTTGCTGCTGTTCTACCAAAGACGACAAGCTCGCAAGCCATTCCATGACAGCAAAGTCTCGAAGGAAACGTCTAACAAAGCGACGAAGTGCAACGGCAACTGACAACTAACAAAAATTAGAAACGACCTATGCCAACCGAAACACCTATTGACCGACTTACTAGTTTTAGACTCGGGGATGTTAGGGGCATTTATCCTAACGAGATCAACGAAGATTTTGTCCATAAGTTCGCACAGAGTTTAGTTGGTCTATTTAATCTCAAAGGCAAAATCGTCACGGGGCGCGATATGCGCACATCCAGCGCGCCACTACAGCAAGCATTAAACAGCTCACTAAAAAGTATCGGCATTAACGTTATAGACATCGGTCTAGTACCAACAGAGCTAGGCTACTTTGCGTCGGCACAGCCAGGCATCGAAGCTGCCATTATCGTCACAGCCAGTCACAACCCGTCAAACTACAATGGTCTCAAGTGCGTCCTAAAAAAGGGCGAGGCAATCACCGTAGACACAGGTCTGAACGATATCAAATCAAAAATGCTTGAGGGTTATCAGCATCCGATCAAAGCCGGCTCAATCGAGCAACTAGACTTCCGTGATAGCTATATGGCATTTCTTGAAACACAGTTCCAACAGGATCAGCTTGCAGGTGGACGGATTGCATTAAACGGTCTCAATGGCACGGCAGCCACCATGGCAGGCTCAATTGGCGACCGGTTTTCAATTGATCGCACTTGGTTTCGAAAGGAACCCGGACCTATACCAAGCCAAGGTGCCGACCCAGCAAACCCGAAACTCGCCAAGGAGATGAAAGACTACATGACTCCGCATGAATTTGATTTGGGCGTTGCCTGGGACGGCGATTGTGACCGATGTGTATTCTTCGATGCCAGCGGTGATCTCATCCCCACTTACTATATGGTGGGACTGTTCACGGACCATTTCTTAAAGAAATACCCTAAGTCAGCCATTGTTTTCGATACCAAACTTTATTGGAACACGATCGATATCATCAAGAAAAATGAGGGTGTACCCGTGCCTGCGAAAACAGGTCACGGCTTCATGAAACAGCGCATGCATCAAAGTCATGCGAGTTATGGTGGAGAACTCTCAGCCCATCACTACTTCGGCAACTTCTTTGGCTGCGACTCTGGCATGTATGCATGGCTAACCCTACTGACACTTTTCAATCGTTCGGAGCAAACACTTGCGGAGATGATTGCTGAAAGCAGAACCAAAGTTTGTTGCACACCAGAGCTTAGCTTAGACCTAACGAACCCAGAGGAAGCTTTCAAGCTCATCACCAATCACTATAAAACGGATGCTATCGATATCGATCACTTTGACGGCATACACGTGACACTGCCCGACAACTGCAGATTCTCTTTAACACCATCGAAAACAGAACCCCTTGTACGTGTTAATTTTGAAAGCCGCGGCCAAGGCGATACCTTGCTGAACCACGCCAACAAGGTTATTCAAATGCTAGAGCCCTTCCGTGCCGACGATGCTGACTGGCAACAACATTTACGGCTACTATAAAGCTAGACACGCTCCAACTTATCCCTACATCAATGCCAATTGCAAAATAACTGGCCGGTGTCAGATATAGTATCCAAATTCTGTTCATACCAATTGTTTGTCGAAAGAACGCATGTTTGTAAAAACATCGCTTTTAGGTAGACACTGTTAATGTCGTTAACTGTTCACTCAATCGAGACAATGAGTACATCTGTGACTGTTACTTTAATACGGTTGTCGATAAACTGAAGTATTCGAACTATCTATGTAACGTTATGAAAAGAAATATTCTGTTCATCACAACCGATCAAATGCGCTTTGATGCGCTGGGATGCAACGGCGGTCAAACAGCTCGCACACCCGCTATCGACAACCTCGCCCGACATGGCATCAACTACAAACGTGCCCACAATCAAAATGTCGTCTGCATGCCCGCTCGAGCAACAATGATCACTGGCCAGCATGTCGGCTCTCACGGTGTTTGGATGAATGGCGTATCCATGCCCGAAGAAAAACAGACCGTCGCACATCACTTGAACGAGCATGGCTATCGAACAGGTCTGATTGGCAAAGCGCACTTTGAACCATGGCTTGGCTCGCCTGAAACCTTTTTTGAAAATAGAATGGCGTCAGAAAATAATACCGGTCCTCACCGAGGCTTTGAACACATGGAGCTTGCCAACCATTTTTTTGAGGGGCATAGCCACTACGACAAGTGGATGGATGATCATCCCGAGGAGAAGAAAAAATTCTACCCAATGATGACCGACAAAGGCCAAAATACCGCCAGCAAAGGTGATACCGATGCGGTACAAGTGTGGCCGATGGACGTTCCGAAACACCTCTATCACACAGATTGGGTCGCTGACCGCACCATCGATTGGCTGTCTGACCTTGCCCAAGACGATCCGTGGTTTTGCTGGATGAGCTTTCCAGACCCACACCATCCCTGGGATGTACCTGCCTCAGAACTGCATCGTGTTGATTGGCGAAATGTACCATTGCCGAAACTTTATAGAGAAGATAGAGCCGATTTAGAAGCACTCATTGATCAAAAACCGAAACACTGGCGCGGTTACTTTGAAGGCAGCCTTTGGGCCAACCTTGAATCACCGCGACAGTTCATCCCCGCCGACATGACCGCCGACCAAATTCGCGAAATCAATGCAATGACCCATATCGAAAACGAACTGATAGATGAAGCCTGCCAGAGAGTGTTCGACTATCTAGCCAGCACCAATAGACTTGATAATACCGACATTATCTTCACAACCGATCATGGTGAGTTTCAAGGCGACTATGGTTTGTTATTCAAAGGTCCCTACCATGTTGATGCATTGATGCGACTACCCTTTATATGGCAACCCGCCGCCAGCGCCAACATCGAAGCAGCTGAAGTCACCGCGCCCGTCGGTCATGTCGACCTTGCATCAACTTTTTGTGCAATCGCCAATCTTGATCAACCGGACTATTGTGAAGGAAAGCCGCTGCCGCTTAGTGACGATGAGGCCAAAAGCCAAAACCGAGAGTTTGTTTTGACCGAATGGGACTCTGAACATGGACGCATCGATATGCATCTCAAAACCATCTACCACCGAAGTGGTTGGCTGTGCACCTGTTACGAGGCCAGCACGTTGTATGAAGGCAACGAAGGCGAGTTATACAATATGCATTCGGACCCAGATCAATTGATTAACCTTTGGGATAAGGACGAACATAGAGGTAAAAGGGACGAACTCGTGCAGCTTTTATACAAGCACCTGCCACCATCAAAAGAACCCAAACTGCCAAGGCTTGCGCCGGTTTAGTTGCAGCTTAAGACGGGTTCAGACGGGTTCAGACAACGTTGACCTTGTCACCGAATTGCAAATCAACCATCCGCGCATAGACTGGTTCACGTTCAATCAAATCAGCGTGCCGTCCAACCGCAAGGATGCGGCCGGCATCCATCACCACAATCCGGTCTGCTTCAAGTACGGTCGACAAGCGATGCGCGATGACCATGGTCGTCCTGTTTTTCTGCAAGACCTTAAGAGCCTCTTGAACCAAACGTTCGCTCTGCGCATCAAGCGAACTGGTTGCCTCGTCTAATAATAATATAGGGGGGTCTTTGAGAACTGCACGTGCAATGGCGATTCGCTGTTTTTGACCGCCAGACAAACGAGCGCCCTTCTCACCTAAATAGGTATCGTAACCCTCGGGTAATTTTTCTATAAACTCATGTGCAGAAGCCATCTTCGCCGCTTCCATGACCTCTGCATCGCTCGCACCTGGCCGACCAAAACGAATATTCTCAACCGCCGTCGCACCAAATATCACCGTTTGTTGCGGCACGATACCGATTCGAGCCCTAATCTCACGAGGGTCAGCCTCGGTAATGTCGACGCCATCGACCTTTATCTGTCCTGAATCGAAATTGTAGAACCGCAACAACAATTGGAACACCGTGCTCTTGCCGGCACCCGACGGACCAACTAACGCAATGTGTTCGCCCTTCGCGACATCTAAGGTGAAGTCATTTACCGCTAGGCTATCTGGCCTAGACGGGTAAGAGAAGTTGACGCCTTTGAAACTCACGGCGCCTTGGGATGCAGGCAGCGCAGTGGGATTTGCCGGCGCCTGAATAGCGGGCTCCATTTCCAACAACTCTGCTAGTCGCTCCATGGCGCCAGCTGCGCGCTGTAACTCGCCCCAGAACTCACTCAAGGCACCACCGGAGACACCTACAAAGATAGCGTACAGCACAAATTGTCCAAGCTCGCCGCCAGAAATATTACCCGCGAGCACTTCGTTTGCGCCAATCCACAAAACGAAAATCAACGCACCAAATACACCGCTCATCGCGACCGTCGTAAACAACGCACGAACACGAATCCGCCTTACAGCGGTTATAAAACTTTCCGTCACTGCATCACCGAAGCGACGACTTTCTAATTCTTCGGCCGTAAACACCTGCACGGTTTCAACGGCATTTAAAATCTCAGCGGCATGACCGCTGGCATCCGCGACACGGTCTTGTGTATCTCGGGATAACTTTCGCACCCAATGACCGATCGCAACAATCGGCACAATGATGATCGGCAGCACGATTACGAGGATGCCCATCAGCTGTAAATTTGTATAAGCGAGCAATGCCAGGGCGCCGAAAAATTGAATTGTCGAGCGCAGCAGAATCGAAATACCCACACCAGATATCGACTGAATAAGTGTTGTATCAGCGGTTAATCGAGACAACACTTCACCGATTCGTGTCACCTCAAAGAATGTTGGATCCATCCGAACGACATGGCGAAAAACCTTGTCTCTGATATCCGCAACAACTCGCTCCCCCAACCAACCAACAAAATAAGCTCTTGCAGCACCAAAAACACCAATAACCAGGGCAAACATAAGCAGAACGAAGAAGTATCGATCTACGTTGGCGGCATCTTCTACCGAAAAACCATGGTCGATAACATTCCTAACGGCTATCGGCATCGCCAACAGGGCTGCCGAGGAGACCAGCAAGGCAACGAGCGCCAACAGCAAAGTACCTTTATAAGGCGCAATAAAGGGGATCAGCATTTTGAGTGGACGAACGGATTTACCTTTCGCTCGCTCTTCTGTTATCGGTTCAGACACGGGATTTCGTTATGGCTGGGATAAGCCGCGCAGTTTATAGACGAGGATTCAGTGAGTCCAGAGCTGTGAGGCGGTCATCTGACTTACGAAGGCGATAATCTATCAATAGTTAAAATCATACTAACCCAAGCCTTAGCATTTCATCGAATGACACATTAGAATGCGTTCTTTTTTTACGCAGGCGCTTTCTTCGGTAGACGCCTTGGATTAGCTTCGATTTCGACTAGGGCAGCCGCCATGAGCAGTGACACATACAAAATATCTTCGGCCGAGTTTCTCGACCTTAGCCACCCGACAGACACGCTCAAGTGGCAACTACCGGTCATCGAAAAAACCACCGGTGGACGTGGCTCCCTGTTCGGCGGTGTCGGTTTAGCCGCTGGCATCGTTGCACTCGAGCAAGCGACAGGTAAACCGGCCGTTTGGGCAACTGGACAATACCTAGCGATAACGCAGCAACCTGCAACCCTAGACCTCGAGGTACTGCTGCCCGCAGTGGGACGTAATGTGACTCAGGGTCGTGTCGTCGGCCATCTTGGCGACAAAGAGATCATTACTATTCTCGGTGCCTGTGGCTCAAGGCCAAATGTTGCCCAAGGGCTTTGGGAAACCTGCCCTGATGCCACGCCACCAGAACAATGTGAGCCTTTGGGCAATCACCAAGACACGCCCTCTTTGCATCAACACGTCGATATTAGAATGGCCAAGGGTATGTTTGGTTTCTCTGGCATGGGCGAGCCATCTGGCGATGGACAAAGTTTGTTCTGGGCCAGGATGCCTGAGGTTGAACACGACGCAGGCGCATTGGCAATTATCGCCGACTATATGCCCTCTGCATTGGGCAACGCACTTGGTCAAGTGGTCCATTGCACCAGCATTGACAACACGATTCGCATTGCGAGTCACAGTGCAAGTGAATGGGTGCTATGTGACAACCGCATCCAATATGTTGGAGACGGCTTCGGCTATGGCACAGTGAATATGTGGAGCGAGTCAGGCGTGCTGTTAGCAACAGCAAGCCAAACTATGATTGTCAGAATGACGGAATAGTCATCCTTGATTCGATGCTTGGCAGCATCACATTGGTTTATTTTTGCCGAGCTTGCTAACAGACAGTTTTGTGTATGATGTGCTGCAAACACTTATAACGAACGTGCAGCAAAACCGTCAGCAAGGAGCGAATCATGAGTCACTACGAAACAATCAGTATCGAAAAAAAAGGCCAGGTTGATTGGTTAACACTGAATCGACCTGAGTCTTTGAATGCGATCAACACACCAATGGTCACGGAACTTCGCGACTACTTTGGCGCTTTAAAAGAAGACGCGAACACACGAATAGTTGTCATGCAGGGTGCGGGGCGAGCTTTTTGCGCCGGTCTTGATATCAAGTCCTCACAATCTCGCGAACATGAAGCGCCTTTCGGCGGCGGCATGGGCTTTCAGGGCTATCTTGCTGAGGTCTACATCCGCATGCGCAATTGTCCACAGCCCATTATTTCCCTAATACAAGGTCCCGCCTGCGGTGGTGGCTTCGCATTTGCGCTGGCATCCGACATCCGCATTGCAGGCGAGAGCGCGCGCATGAACGCGGCATTCATTCGGGTTGGTCTGTCTGCCTGTGATATGGGCGCAAGCTATTTTCTGCCAAGGCTTATCGGCACTTCGATCGCATCAGAATTGATGCTTACCGGCCGCTTTATCAACGCCGAACGTGCGCTACGCACCAACCTCGTATCAGAGGTTGTACCTGATGCCGAGCTATCAAAGGCAGCACAATCCTATATCGACGATATGCTCACCACCTCGCCGATGGGGCTACGTCTAACTAAAGAAGGTTTAAATGTGTCAATTGATGCAGCCGGCCTTGAAGCTCAGATGGCCGTAGAAAACCGGAATCAGGTGCTTTGCTCCAGAACCAATGATGCCAAGGAAGGTATGACGGCATTTTTGGAGAAGCGCGCGCCCAACTATACGGGCACCTAATTCACCTAAATATACGGGCATCTGAAACGCAGTGACGGGTATTTTAGATATATCTGAGCCACAACAAAAAAGGGCGGCTAAATAGCCGCCCTTTTTATTGTTAGCACTCAACAAACTAGTCAGGCAGACCTAAAACCCGCTTACTAATAATATTCAGCTGCACTTCGTTGGTACCGCCATAAATGGTGACTGCTCTATCACGCAACCAACTGCGCGTTGATTCGACTTCGTCTTCAGAAAAGCCTTCACCTTCCCAACCGATGCCATCTGAACCACGCAAGAAAGACTTCAATGACGATGCTTCCTTCGACAAGGATGAGCCAACATATTTAAAAATAGAGGTGGTCGCACCCGGCGCTTTACCGGAACGAGATTCTTCAGATACCCGTTGCACGGTCAACTGTAGTGCTTTTTCAGTCATGGTTTGGTTAGAAATTTTCTCGCGGGCTTCTTCGTCAGAAATCTTACCGTCCGCCTCGCCAAAATACTGCTTAGCAATCACACCATAAGCATTCGCAGGTTTGGCCTTTTTCTTCGTTCTAGCCGCTGGCGCTGCTGATCGCTCGTACTGAAGTAAGCGCTTACCTACTGTCCAGCCCTTATTCAACTCACCAACCAAGTCTTCGCGACCCGCTAGCGCGTCATCGAAGAAGGTCTCACAGAAAGGTGATGAACCGCTGATAAGCTGGATCGGCTTAATGGTTACACCCTTTTGCTTCATGTCGAGTAAGACGAAACTGATGCCATCATGCTTGGCCGCTTCGGGGTCAGTTCGAACCAATGCAAACATCCAATCCGCATGCTGCGCACCGGAGGTCCAAATCTTTTGACCATTTAAAACAAAGTTATCGCCATCAACAACGGCCTTAGTTTGCAAACTCGCAAGGTCTGAACCCGAGCCAGGCTCACTGTAACCCTGACACCACTTAATCTCGCCAGAGATGATTTTGGGCAAATGTCGTGCTTTTTGCTCCTCGGTGCCAAATTCAAGCAATGTTGGACCAATCATAGACGTTCCCATGCCGGTCAAAGGGGGCAAGGCTCTTGCTGCGGCCATTTCCTGCTGCAAAACCTGATTTTCTTCAAAGGACAAACCTGCCGCACCATATTCTTTAGGCCATGTTGGTGTTGTCAGACCCTTAGCCGCCATAGCTTGTAGCCATTTGTCAGCATCTTCCGTGTCGTACACTTCATGTGCATCTTCAAAATGAAACGTACGGTTCTTCATGCTTTCAGGGCAATGTTCTGCAATATAACTCCGGATTTCTTCCCGGAAGGCTTCAAGGCTCATTTTTATCTCCTGCATCTAATGACATCTTTTACGCAGACGAGCATATCACGGCTATAGCCCGACTTCCCTGTCGATAAGCGACCGTTATCGGCTGCTCTAACTCTTATCGCGTCAGAAAATTAGCGCCGATAAAAGGGATGATATGCGTAACCCTAGAGGGCTTCGATCTTATCGATATACAACTTGAATTTGGCTGCTTTTTTCGGCTTTGTCAGCGCATTAAGCACCGTAAATTTCATGGAGAGCTGATCAAGGCGTTTAACCGTTCTGACAGCTACCGTTGTCACTGCATGAGGCTCAATATCAACGATGTCCGCTGAACCACCGAAGGTCATGCCAGACATATTCTGCAATTGAAAGGCTGCATCGGAGACGTTCTCTATCTCGACGGTCAAAATATCAGAGCCTGTCTTATAGGTGGCACTTTTGACGCTCATCGACGCTGCTAGTAAGGCTTGTAAGTTATCCTGCCGACCGATCAACAAATTCTTGAACCAAACCACCGTTCGACCTTCGAACAGCGCTTCACGCATAGATGCCTGGCTTCGCTCTTTCGCCAATACAAGTGTGACCGGCCGATGACCACCTTCATGGGGCACAAAATCCCAGTCGATCAAACCATGGATGTCAGAAACCCCGATTAAGGTTAAATCAAGATCCAGCGCAATCTGAAAGGATTCTTCCGAATAGCTATCGCCGTTGGCAATCTCGATGCCGTGAATCAAGTTACGTTTGGCGTTGTCCTTATGAAATTTAGGCGCCTTGGGAATTCCATTGGGGAAATCGCTGCCCCACCAAGCATGGTTCCAGAATAAAAATGCGCCTTGCTCATTTGCCGCGTTAACGGCTTCTTGTGCCGGCCATTCGCTAGCACCTTGATAATAAGCCCTGACATCGGTCTGATCTTCTAACTCAGGATGCTTCACCAGTTTGTTCGCATCAGAAATAAACAGAGCGTTAATATGTCCCGCCGGTAACGCACGGGTTATTTCAGTACCGGGGATAATCATAAGCTCATTGTCGCCATTTGCCTGCAGCGCAATTTCATACGCGCGGTTACGGTCAGGGTGCGGTAAATCTGCTCTGTGCGGTTGCCACTCGAGATGTTCCGTTATTGCTAATGCATCAAGACCGTCATATAGCGCTTCTGCAACTCGAACAGATGGCCAAACATGACCATCAGAAAACGATGAGTGCGTATGCGGATCTAATACAAGTGTCTTGAACTCGGCCGTATCTGGAAACTGAATCTGTCGTGGCGCCTCGTCAAAGGATTGCTTAGGAATAACACCGTGTGCAGAAACGAGGGAAGATGTAAGCATCGTCATGAATGTACAGGCAAGAAAAAGGCTGGAGCGAACGGTTGTCATAGTCGGTTCCCTTTTAGATTTGTATCGCGTCGATTGTTATTGTACGCGTCGATCATACACACAAGTCTTTGCTTTGCTAACTCTTCATGCGCGCTGACCGGGGATCATAAAAAGGCGCCAACTGCACATCGAGAGGAAAGCGTTTGCCCGCCACTTCTATCTGAAAATCGTGACTCTCAATATAGTCTCGGCTCACCCCAGCAGGGTTCGACAACATAGCGATGCCGAGCGAACGTTCAACCCGATGCCCCCACATGCCTGAGGTGGTAATGCCGACCAGCTCACCGTCACAAAAAATGGGCTCATCATGCAGCAATAACGGCGCATCCTTGTCAGCCACGGCGATATTAACCAATCTATTTTCGTAATTTTTTTGTTTTCCTTGGAGACTCGACTTACCTAAAAAGTCAGATTTCGTCATATCAACGGCAAAACCTAAACCTGACTGAAAAGGGTTAATTTCGTCACCAATATCATGTCCAAAATGTTTGTAGCCTTTCTCAACGCGGCAAGCGTTCATTGCATGAAACCCGGCGTGTGTAAGCCCGTAGTCATGCCCAACCCTTAAAAGCTCTTCGTAGACATGAGCAACGAAGTCCATCGGCACCATAAGCTCGTAGCCGAGCTCGCCAACATAGCTCAATCGGTTAATTCGAATGCGGCTATAGCCGAGCTCAATCTCCAAAGAGGTATAAAAGGGTAACGCCGCATTACTAATATCGTTAGGTGTCAAACCAGCCAGCACAGCTCGGGATGATGGGCCCATCACACCAATAATGGCGTAGCTGTTGCTTACGTTAAATGCAATCGCATGTGCATCTCGGGGTATATGTGATTCCAACCAATTGAAATCTCGTATCTCACTGGCGCAACTACTGACAATTAAAAATTCGTCATGCTTGACCCTGGTTACCGTTACGTCCGCTTCAATACCGCCTCGCTCATTTAGCCATTGTGTGTAGACAACTTTACCGATTGCCACATCAACATTGTTTGCGCAAATATGATTTAACACCGAAGCTGCATCGCGACCTTTCAACGAAAAAATTGGATAACTCGACTGATCAAACAAAGCGACCGAATCGCGAATAGCCAAACATTCTTGTTTACAAGCATCAAACCAATTTTGTCGACCAAAAGAGTACTCGTATCGCGGCGCGTTATTACCTCGGACAAACCAATTAGGTCTCTCCCAGCCACAGAGCTCACCCATTGTTGCGCCTTGATCGAGCATTTGCTGATGCAGAGTGCCGCGCCGTGCGTCCCGCGCCGTCTCATACTGCCGAAAAGGCCAGTGCATGGCGTACAGTAGGCCGAGGGATTCACGGGTACGGTTAACCAAATACTTCCGCGTTGATTGAAACGGAAACATCCGCTTTATATCAACGTCGAACAAATCCATTGGGGGGTGATTATTTGCTATCCACTCAGCAAGCACTTTACCTGCACCGCCAGAAGATTGGATGCCGATAGAGTTAAAGCCGGCGGCCACGAACAAGTTCGAATACTCCGCTGTTGGCCCTAACAAATACCGATCATCTGGCGTAAAACTCTCTGGGCCATTAAAAGACAATTGAATGCCCGCATGCTCAAGCGCAGGAAAACGCTTTATCGCTGTTTCCATGATCGGCGCGAAATGGTCCATGTCGTCAGGCAAGGTGCCAAAGGCGAAGTCTGCCGGGACACCATCAACGGACCAGGGTTTCGCTTCAAGCTCAAATGCGCCCAGTAGAAGCTTGCCCGCATCTTCTTTGAAATAAGCCTGCTCATCAGGCACACGTAAGGTCGGCATACCCGCTGTAAGCGTCTGCATCGGCTCGGTGACGATATAAAAATGTTCAGCCGCCTGCAGTGGAATCGACACGCCGATTGTCGCTGCGAGTTGACGACTCCACATGCCTGAGGCAAGCACAACCTTATTGGCACTAATCTCACCTGCACTGGTTCGAACGCCGCAAATACCGCCGGCGTTCGTCAACAGCTCTAGCACTTCTTGATTCTCGAAAATCATCGCGCCACCAGAACGTGCGCCTTTTGCTAAAGCCATGGTCGTATCAACCGGGTTCGTTTGTCCGTCACCGGGCAAATAAACAGCCCCTGCCACACCATCTAGGTTGATCCCTGGCCAATACTGAAGCACGTCCTGAGGCTGTATGATTTCAGCTTCGACGCCAAAAGCTCTCGCGGTTGATGCCTGACGATTTAGCTCTTCCATCCGTTCAAAATTCGTCGCCAGACTTATCGACCCTGTTCTTTTGTAGCCCGTTGACAAACCGGTCTCTGTCTCAAGCTCAGCAAATAGTTCGGTTGTGTACTTGGCCAAGCGCGTCAAATTTTGCGTCGCACGCAACTGACCAACGAGGCCTGCCGCATGCCAAGTCGTCCCAGAGGTGAGTTTATTTTGCTCCAGCAGAACAACGTCAGTGATACCTAAACGGGTTAAATGATAAGCGATTGAGCAGCCGACAATGCCGCCACCGACAATGACAACTTCGGCGTGTGTTGGGAGAGAATTAGTCATCTAATAGATCTACTTAACGTCACAAAAGACGTTAGCCTACAACAGCGCGCATCGAAAGGCTCTGATTTAAGTGACCATCATTAGCTTGGGTTATCACTGCTCTTGGCGTCAACTTCTTCATCAGAAACAACCCACCAGTCTTGGACTTTCGCAGTACAACGACTTATCAGAGAGTTACGCTTTGAGGATGTAAATGACGCTTCGGCGCCGGGCAGAAGATGCTCTTCGGACACTGCATAGACTTCTTCGTAATCAACGATACGATCATCCTTGTCCCGCCAGTGAATCATGACCTTGACGAATTGCACAGCGACGTTACCGTTGTTACGGACAAAACCTTCAATCAATCTAAGATCACTCGATTTAATCGCGCCGCCACCAGCCAAAGGAATAGTTTCAGTCAGCTTCAGGCAAACGGTCACACGGGTTTTAAGTGAAACCCTGACCGCATCTTCAATAACCGGCGCTGCGATGTTAGAGGCTTCCGGCAAAGGCTGGTCAGATACGCCCCGCAAGTCTAGAAAGTATAAAACAAGGTACATACCAAAGCAGGCTATTAAAAACGTGCCCGTTACAACGACAAATGTCTTACTCTTCATTTTTTCATATCAACTATTATTCCAACCTCACTGTTATTCGCATTATCAATGGTGCTGCCTGCAACTTCGCGGCGCTTCAGAGCTAACACCCGCACCGACATCTGCATTCCTACCACACCGCCTAACGGGTAAGAAGTTAGCATTGGCGCATAAATTAGTCACGACACTGAGCTGCGGGCTCACAATTGCTAGTCTTTTTCTGTTCAGCCTCTTCTACCGGATTTTCCATACTAATTACTAGAACCCAAGGTATGAGTAAGCTGACAACGAATCCAATCAGTAGTGATCTGGATTTCCTACCCACTCCAAGCTCCTATCCAATGTGTCCACTGTCATAATGGTGATGCGGTTCGAAATGAGGTTAGTGATAGTTCATCGTCGGCACATCTTGTAAGCGGTCACGTTCGTATTCAGATCCAATTGAACGACTTCTGCCTTTCAACATATTCCCAAGCCCAGCATAAAATGCCTAGAACCGCGCCAATTGATCGTCATATGACAACGCTTAGACAATCTGCTGACAACGTATCAGAAAACAAGTTCAGCATGGAAATGGCAAAAATGAATGTCGACCTCTCTACCCAAACGGGCACTGTTTAAATGCTTACACTGATTTCTGCGTCTGACCCAGACACCTTTACAAAAGCCTTTCAGAAGCTGACGGCCTCAAGTTCGGTGGGTGATTTTCCGGGCGATATTTATTTTGGTCGCATCATTGGTGCGGGCGAAAACCCAGCGACCCATTGGATAAATGCGAGTGCACGCAACATGTCGGACTTAATGTCGGGTAATGAGGCACTGATGCAGTCGAAGGATATGACCGCATATCTGCGCGCCGTGAGTGATGCGCGCGCCTTTCAGTCAGTGACTATCCAGCGTACAGCACTGTCGTTCCCAGCGCGGCTATGAATTAAGTGGGCTAAACGAGTCTCAGGCTGGAATTGCTGGGCCTGAGGCGTCTTTACGATTCAACGCCAGCGTAATTAATCCAGTTCGAACGTTCGTTGGGTTCGCTAAACCATCATCCTCTGGGCAATTGACTAAGGCTGATTTCGGGTCTGCTATCGAATGCGATAGGTTCTCAATGAATTGCCCTCAGTGCACCCTCAGGAGAAGCTGGTGGTATTCTGATATCTCTTAATAGCTAGTAAGACATTGCTAAGATCGTTCTTTGAGATTTTCTTTAATTGGGTTTTAGCACTTGAAAGCTTTAATAATAGTCTTTTGGTAAAGGTTGCCCGATGTCTTGATAGCTAATGATTTAGAGCCTTACAGCCAGTCGGGTTGAACACTTAGGCAATTTAAAGGTCAGGCAGATGTAATTTGGCTGTTGACCCAGACATGTTTTAGGATTGAATAGCAGTCGCAGGATTAAGCGGTGGTGGTTGGGCTTCAAGGTGACCTGAGATTTTCTGGATTATGTCTGGATCAGTATTGTCGTCGACGACTCGGTGGGTCTAGGGATAACCAATTCGCTTTGACTAGTAGCGACACATCCCGTGTTAGTAACTTCAAAGCTACAGACCTATTATGTCGACAAGTATTTCTTCACCGATGTTCCTGGGTTCCGCGTAAGTCTCCGACGGCGTCACCCGAGAATTAATAACAGGCACGAACTCTCCAATGCTTCTTGGTTCTGCCGGCTCCGCAGGACGCAAGAAGATGTCATCAATATCTATATGTTGCCCAATTGATCTCGCTGCTAGAGGATCAGCCGACACAAGCTCGCCATTAGCTATTGCTACACTAATGCCATCGACCGGAATAGGTGACGTTGAGACCCTCTCTGCCAACATTGGTATATCAATAGTCACAAGGGGGCCGCCATCAATTTTTTTTAACACATCAGCCACTCGCGCAGGCTCAAGTTGAGCCTCGTGCAACTCATTAATCTGTAGCTGTAAGTAGACTCCATACGAGAATACAATAGCGAACAAGCTGAAAAGGCTTACTTTTTCATCTACCAAAATATATACCTGTACCGACACAATATCCGTTGTACTTCAAAGAGTCGTTTACCCAAACGTTTACGGGAATGTCCATCGCAAATGCCATCTGCGCCATATCGTAATTCTTAGATGCCTCCTGCTTCGACAAGAAGTCACCGGCACAGCCCATCGAAAACCATCTTTGTGGGCAGCTAAGACTGGTCTCCGACTCTATATGTACCATGCACCCACCGAACAAAGAGCTATCTGTATATAAATATAATACCTTGCCGCTTACCCATTCTGCTGCAGCAGATGCCCCTGAGCTACTTATCAGCAAGCAAGTTAGGATGACACTTTGCAAATATTTCTTACCTATATTCATTTTCATTTTCATTTCCTAGTTAGTTATATTTTTCTCATAAGCAACCACGGTTTAATACCACCGCCACAAATCCATGCAGGACAATCAGAGCCGTCGAGCGGATTAAGCCCTTCCAGCACTTCATCACCATCGTTCACAGAGTCACCGTCGGTGTCGTTGGCCAGCGGCTGTGTGCCATAGGTGTTAACTTCACTACCATCGCTCAGGCCGTCACCGTCACTGTCTGCGACCAGCGGGTCTGTCTTGTAGGTATCTACCTCCGCACCATCGCTCAGGCCGTCACCATCGCTGTCTGGGTTGTTCTTGTCAGTGCCCAAGGATTCTTCAATCTTGTTGGTCAACCCGTCACCGTCACTGTCTGCACGTTCCGCAGCGATCTTGTACAAGTAGACCTTAGAGCTACCACTGCAGTACCAACTAGGGCAATCTGTGCCGTCCAGAGGGTCAAGCCCATTAGCTATCTCCTCCCCGTCATTCATGGAGTCACCATCGCTATCCGCCAGCAAAGGGTTAGTGCCATGGACGTTGATCTCGGCATCGTCTGTTAATCCATCACCATCGTCATCAGTATCCGCCTGGTTACCAATGCCGTCAGCATCAGTATCTAAAGCCTCTGTCGAATCAAGCGGGAATGCGTCGTCAGCATCCAAGACTCCATCGCTATCGCTATCCGCCAGCAAGGGGTTAGTGCCGTGGACGTTGATCTCGGCACCGTCTGCTAATCCATCACCATCGCTATCCGCCAGCAAGGGGTTGGTGCCGTGGACGTTGATCTCGGCATCGTCTGTTAATCCATCACCATCGTCATCAGTATCCGCCTGGTTACCAATGCCGTCAGCATCAGTATCTAAAGTCTCTGTCGAATCAAACGGGAACGCGTCGTCATCATCCAAGACTCCATCGCCGTCACAATCGGCAACAGGAGTCACGCCAACGATACTTTCTCCAGGCCACCCAGCCTTGCCGGTACAATAAGCAACCCTAGTCAATGGATTTCCTGTAAAAACTGGGTAGTCGAAATACCCCCGATCACCGAGAAACAACGCGCTTATTAATTGGTTGCTGTCGAAAGCGCGGTGGCCAATGCTGATCACGCCAGCTGGGATAGTGACGAACCTTAGTTGGTTGTATGCGAAAGCGCTGTCGCCAATGCTGATCACGCTATCTGGGATAGTGACGCTGGTTAATTGGTTCTCTGCGAAGGCGCCGTCGCCAATGCTGGTCACGCTAGATCCGTTAATTGTTGCAGGAATAACCAAATCAGCTAGGCAGTTAGCACATCCCGTAATACTGACCTCATCACCGCTAACGCTGAAATTCCATACACTATCGTTGTCATTAACCAAATCAACGGCCATGCCTAGAGAAACACAGGCCGCGTCACAGACATCCGGTCGACCGTCACCGTCAACATCAGCCAGACCACCCAGGGATATCAGTGGATAGGCGTCATCGATATCCAATACACCATCGTTGTCATCATCTGGGTCGTCTGCGTTAAAAATGCCATCGCCATCAGTATCTAGATATACAGTAACGGTCCTAGTTACCTGCGATTGATTTCCGTCCGTATCGCTAACTTTATAGACTATGAGATATTCACCAACCAATGTTGTATTTACATCGCCTACTGTGGTGATAGCCGAAGTAAGATCACCATCCCCATCATCTGTTGCCGTAGCACCGGGATCTGTATAAGTTGCACCAACCGCGATCATTAACGAGCTGGCCCCTGTAAGCGATATTACGGGCGGGTCCTCTCCAATGAAGGCTGCCACCTGAAATCTCACCGAGTCGAGAGATAAACTCGCATTCGCACCTAAAGTAACACTAGCCTCACTGATGCCACACGCTATAGCATTTCTGCAGTTAAGATTGGGATTGGAAAATAGATCGACCTCGATAGAATCAGGAAATGCTGACCAATAAGCCATAGTGGACACAAATTGATTATCTACCCCATGACCCACAGACCAGTTGAAAGTACCGCTACTGCCTTGCCGACGCGAGTGTCCCAACCCCATCAGGTGCCCTATTTCATGAACAAGGGTGCGATCCCTACAGTCAATATCGACCACACCAACGGCGTGAGCCACTTTATCGGTTAACCTAGAAATATACCCATGTCTTCTTTGACCGTTAATCCATGCCACGCCGCAGCTATCGCCGGCATCATGGTTATCGAGAAAAATAACAAAGTCTGCCTTGGCTGACGCTCTGTCATCATCAAGGGTCGTGAAGGGTGATGAGCGGTCTGTCATTCCGGCAAGTATACTATCGTTCAGCGTTGACTCATTGAGGCTTACTTCAACCATACCGGCAACTTCTATCGACATATTAGCCTGACTGTTTTGCAGCATTTGATTTGCATGGTTCGTTATATGAGCAATTCTTCCTTGAGGAACTCCACCATAATTAGCTGCCACACCCTGCGAGTATAAATATAGCACACGCACCACACTATCGGCAGGGAAGTCGCTCGCGTTGTTAGTATCTGTCCCGAAACGCTGTTCATTTTGGTCACTAACACCATCCAGGTCTGTGTCGGTTAGAATATCGAAACCTTGTAGAGTAAAGTTATGCTCAGTGGACACGGCCCCGTTCTCGACCAGAATAGTTTTCCAAGCCAAAGCTGTATTGCTGTTTGGGTATTCGGTCAGCACCAGATGTAGATAGTCGTATCCCGCTGGCGGCGAGAATGCAAAAACCTCTTCGACAATCTGGTTATTCAGCGTCGAACCAGGCGACAAGGTTGCACCGAGATTTATATCTATCATCCGATAAAACGATCCAATGATACTTGGACCACTGGTCGCCCATACTTGCGCATGAAGCGTCCCAGTTGGGTATAGCCTGGAAATGTTCGATATGCTCGGTATATTTACGAACACCGTATTGCCATCACGGGTTGCCGTAGGGTCTGTTGGGAAAAAAATACTGCCCATCCTTTGGCTATTAATCCCACCAGCACCGCCTGCCTCTTGCTGAATTGCAACTGGCGCAGCCATGTGCACAGTATCCACCAACACATCGTCTTCGTATAGCTGAAGAGCCAGTTCGTAAACCCCTGTTGGCGGAGTAACCAGACCCAGCCAATGCGTTGTATTACCGTACTCGTTATTAGCGAGAAGCGGCGAAAAATCTTTTCGCGCGATCAAACCGTAAGTTGATGACTCCGTAACTGCGTCATAGGCAGCTACCCGCAAAGTAAGGTCCCCAGAGGTGCCGGATGTCGCTATCGATCTTATTCCAACATCGATACTGAGGGCAGATTGACTCATCGTCGCAATATTGCAGGGGCAAACCAATTCAACATTTGCAGCATGAACATTGGCCTGCACGAAGAAGCTGGCCAAGCAGTAGAGCACTATTCGACGAATCAACATATCAAAGCGCCGCTTTGTCGTTAGCACTTGAATTGGCTGGCGCTAAGGGCCGCGTTAGCTCCTTGGGTAATTGCTGCTCGAAAGGCACTAACTCACGTCGTTCATGAACCTTAAAATCGTCAGGTGCGCCCTGTAGGGCCTTCGCCATGGCGTTGGATGGATAGACCCAAGCAAAATCAGCATTCCCTGTAGCCTCGAACAGACCCGCTGGCGTGCTCATAGATACATAATACTGACCATCACCTACGGTAATGGTGAAAGGAAAAATTCCCGCCTCTTCAAGCAATTCACCTTGATAGGAAGTACTCGAAGTGTTGGTGATGGCCTTAGTGATGACGCCAAGATAGGATTGGGGACCTTGGGGCAGCTTGATTTCAATTTGCGCGTTTTCACGAAGGAGCCCCTTACTCTGTAGACTAACTAGCTTGCCAAACTGTGACATTGGACCTCGCTCCGGATGAGATTGTGCAAAACCAGTTACTTCCTCACTCCAAATCACGACGGGTTTTTCAGCTTGATTGTACTGAGGGCTTTCCGCAACGACTGCCTTAGACACCCCGGCACCATCGCGACTGACAATCTTTTCAGCAACATCCACTGGCATCCTCGTCAGCTGACTTGTCGCAAAATATCGCCCATAGACGAAATAAAGCATGGAAAACGCGACAAGCAGGGTCGCAAGACCGATAGAGAGGGCCCAAATTTTTCTTGAGTTCGGATGCAACATCATATTACTAAACCACTAGGACACCGTTCTGACACGGGTTAGGATACTTCCTGAGCGTCTTATCTCTAAGGAACCGAATCGTCTCGCTTGACCCAATATTAAGTCAAGTTGCGAAATGTAACTTTTTGTTAACTACGTCAGAGTTACTGGCAGCAACTGGTTGAGCGAACCGAACAAAACGGCGGTATCTGGAAAGCCCTTGCCGCTAGGAACCTCCTCTTTGCGACGTCTCGGTTTTTGCTTGGAAGGTTAGAGCAGACGACGAGGAGAGTATATTTAAACCGCATTTACCTCAGATTTCTAAAGTATCTGGACAAAGAAAAGCTTCCTGAATTCATGATCTTGACCAAAGACTACGCTGCGAGATTTCAAAGTACTCCTAATAAGCAAGCGCGTCAAAATAATGCGGATTTAGGCCGAAGAATCGACAAAGCTTACAAAAATAATGACAAAAAATATCGTGCAGCACTTGCAAAGCTGCTCAATAGCGCACCCAGTTGCGCATTGGCAGCACTCGATTGCGCCCATCACTTCAAGCGATGGCTAGACGACATTAATTTGATGCATCGCCATGTTATCGCCATTACTAATATTCTGGACCAACGCTACGCTTGCCGGGATGTTTTGGCCCGAGGGTGATGCCATGAATTGTTTCATCGACCCTACCACTGCTGCTGGATTGGTTGCCGTGATTAGATAAGCCATTCCATAGGCCTTTTCAGGCGCCAGGTAGTCATCGGACAACGCCGAAAAAGATGCTACCGCAAACGCCGCAACTCACAGCTCTTGTTTCATCATCATTTAAAACCTTTTATCGTTTTATGTTGGGCGCGGCTCGTTTTGAGCGCGCGTGCGAGTTTCCGTACTATGAATACTTGATGCAGTGAAGGTTCCAGATTGGTTTGCACCGCCTGATCTACAATCTAGGATCTACGGTTTACGTTCTACCGAAAATAAACTCCTTCAGGCTCCTCATATAAGTTTGCGGGTGCCATAGTTATCAGAAACAAGTTGCCAAGCACCGACCAACTTGGAATCAACTTATTTCTAACTATTGTTCAGATAAGAATTGCCAACAAGCCAGGTATCATAGGGGTTATGAGTTAGCCATATTTTTGAGGGCGCTTATTCAAATCTGTGACACATAAAGATACACTTAATCATTAACGCCTAAATTTAAAGTGACCACTTCCAATCAAGGTAAGCGTAATGAGCGATCTCATCAGCATAGAAATTAACGACGGCATAGCAGACGTTCGACTCAATAGGCCTGAGAAATACAATGCCCTTAGCCCGGAAATGTTTTCCGCTATTGTGGCGGCCGGCGAGTCGCTTACCAACAACGATGATTTGCGTGTCGTTGTGCTATCAGGAAACGGACCGGGTTTCTGTGCTGGTCTTGATATGGGTTCATTTCAGGGCATGCAAAACACAGATCAAAAAAGTTCAGACAGTAGTCTGCAGGACTTTTCTGAGGGACCCGCAAATCGAGCGCAAAAACCCGCCTACGCTTGGAAGCGTCTGCCCGTTCCCGTGATTGCTGCATTGCATGGTGTTGCATACGGTGGTGGGTTACAAGTTGCCCTCGGCGCAGATATTCGAATTGCAGACCCGGACGCAAAGCTGTCTGTTATGGAGATTAAATGGGGACTTATCCCGGACATGAGTATTACGCAGACGCTGCGAGATTTGATGCCCATCGATGTTGCGAAAGAACTCACATTCAGCGGTAGAATTCTCAGCGGCACTGAAGCGCAAAGTCTGGGCCTGGTGACCCGAACGGCAAAGCATCCGCTAGATGCTGCTATGGCTCTCGCAAAGGAGATTGCCGGCAAATCGCCCGACGCAATTCGGTTTGCTAAAAAACTATTCGAGGAAAGCTGGCACGCCGATGAAGCGACCGGCTTAGCTTTGGAATCATCTTTACAAACAACCTTAATCGGTTCTGACAATCAACTCGAAGCAATCAAGGCTAACTTCGAAAAGCGCGGCCCTGACTTTGGCCCCGCCAAGTTTAAGGTCTAATCACTTCTTTAAAGGTTGATAGCTTTAGCGCATGCAGTGGGCGAATCATCGCCCCATTGCATAGAACTCATCGTTGGGTCGCATCGAGGTAAAGTTAGCCATTCGATTACTCATACCAAAAAAAGCGGTAACTGCCGCAATATCCCAGACATCCTCCGTTGAAAAACCCGCGCCCGTCAACAGATCGAAATCCTCATCCGTAATTGCGCCTGCGCTGTTCGAAATCTTGAGTGCAAACGCCAACATCAATTTTTGTCGAGGCGTGACATCTGCTTTTCTATAATTAGTGGCTATCTGATCAGATATGAGCGCATCCTTTGCCCTAATTCGCAAAATTGCGCCGTGCGCTATCACACAATATTGGCAATCATTGTCACTAGAAGTCGCCACGACAATCATTTCTCTTTCAGCTTTTGTTAAACCGCTGTCCTTTTCCATCAATGCATCATGATAGGCAAGAAACGCCCTAAGCTCTGCGGGCCGGTGGGCCAACGTTAAAAATACGTTAGGAATAAAACCGGTTTTTTCCTGCACAGCCATGATCATGTCTTTAAGGTCTTCAGGCAGATCCAGCAGTTCCGGGATCGGGTAGCGACTTAGGGGCTTACTATTCATTTTCGATTTCCATTTAAGTTTTCCGTATATTAGACCAAGGGTCGATGCATAAGAACCCGACGCATCAGAGGATCGTAAATGCCACCGCAGGCATTTTCGTAGAAATGATCCTCGAGACTTTTGTTCAAGCTGTTGTACAAACTATCGCGGCAAAACGTTGCACCACATGTTGCGCAATGAGTTAAACAGGCAATTAAACAGGCGATTAAAAAAGTGAACGCTTACATTGAATGAGTTTCAAGTTAGAGGCTATAGAGATTCAGATACGAGTCGCTGTAAGGAAATTCACGATTTGGCTCGCCCGATAGAGCTAGAGGGCTCTTGCGATCCTCGCGCCTTTATTCCGCTTGCTGAGGATGCAAAAGATTTGGCTGAATTTCAGCGCGCAAAAAAGTATGTTGCTGAAGAGAACAAGACAATACTCGGCTTTATTGGTGTCGATGAAGGGGATATTGGCTGGCTTTATGTCGACCCAAAAAATGCGAGGATGGGCGTTGGCCGAGCATTGCTTCGGCACGCTATGTTGCAAATCAATCAAGATGCAGCTGATTCACTGGCGAGCGTTCGCGACGTATCGGTTTACGTACTTGACGGCAACACACCAGCATTGACGCTGTACCGCAACGAAGGGTTTGAGTCTGCGGATAGGTTTAAAAGCAAGAACAATGGCTACCCATGCACTGTGCTCAAGCTGAGTAACTCATTTTAAGAGAGCATCACAGGCAGTAAAACAGCAAGAACGATATACACGATCACAAATTAAAAAAAATGAGTCTGAAAATGCAAGATATTCAATTCAAGCAAATATCAACTAACGATATTTCAATGCGGATTGCGGAAGCAGGGTCGGGCCCATTGGTACTACTGATTCATGGCTGGCCTGAATCTTGGTATTCCTGGCGTCACCAGATTAAAGCGATCGCTGCGCAGGGTTATCGTGTCGTAGCACCGGATATGCGCGGTTATGGTGACACTGATGCACCTGCTGAGGCGACTGAATACCGCATAGACAAAATTACCGCAGACGTCGTCGGCATTATGGATGCGCTAGGTGAGTCGACAGCCACACTGGTTGGTCACGATTGGGGCTCGATGGTCGTTTGGAACGCAGCATTACTGCACCCTGAGCGCTTCAATGGCGTCATAGGTATGAGTGTTCCCTACGGTGGACGCATGAAAACCGCGCCTTTATCAACATGGCAACAAGCCATGGGCGACAAATTCTTCTATATCTTGTATCACAACGAACCCGGCGGTGTTGCTGAAAAAGAATACGACAGTAATCCTTCAGGGTTACTGTCGATGTTGTATGCATCTCCTGATTCACCCCGAGAAGAAGCAACTATCACAGATCCAAAACGATCAGCCGGCGGTTGGATTGGGCGCATTGGCGCACCCATCGAATTGCCAGCGTGGTTGACGCAGGAAGAACTCGACTACTATGTTGGAGAATTTACTCGCGCAGGCTTTCGAGGAGGCATTAACTACTATCGAAACTTCGATGCAAATTGGCATTTCATGAAAGACAAAGATCCCGTTATTCAAATACCTTCCGCCTTCATATCGGGTGCAGCGGACATGGTCATCGCTGGCGCTGACGTCTCAGCATTGACGGCAATGATGTCACCGGCCATGGCCGACCTACGCGAGGTAACACTGATTCCAGAGATTGGTCACTGGGTCCAACAGGAAGCACCTCAACAAACCAACGATGCTATTTTGCGTTTCATCAAATCACTGTAAAAGCGGCTTGCGCCGAAACTAACGGCTAACCATCCCAGCTAGGCAACTTAAGACAACAATCAGGGGTGGACATTCCTACTCGTCTATAAGCGGCACAAAAAGCCACAACGTTGACTTTCTTTCAACAGTCGATAGTCTCAAGACTTCACTTTGATAGTTAGGTCATTGATGTGTCGAATAATAACAATAGTAACGAAGCACCTAGCGGCCAAGAAAAAAACCAAACACAAAAAGCCGCAGCCATAGATCGTCGCAACTATGTGCTCTTGTGCTTTCTCACCATTCTCAATGTTATGAATTTTGTCGATCGACAACTACTGGCAAGCTTCGCCAATTTTATCGTGCCGGACCTGGAACTCTCGAACACAGAGTTCGGTCTTCTTACAGGGCTTGTCTTCATCACATTCTATGCCGTGATGGGTTTATTCATGGGCGCACTGGCGGACATGGTACATCGACCCAGACTTATCGCTTTCGGTCTCGCCCTATGGAGTATTTTAACGGCTGCATCAGGCGCGGCGAAAGGTTTTGTTAGCCTCGCTATTCCGAGAATGTTTATTGGCGTCGGTGAATCTGTACTAACGCCTACATCCATGTCGATATTAGCGGATCGCTTTCCTGCAGCGAAATTAGGATTCGTATCAGGGTTTTACTATCTAGGCGTACCCGTGGGTGTTGGCGTAAGTCTCTTGGTTGCTGGCTATCTGGGTCCGGCAATCGGCTGGCGAAACTGTTTCTATGCGCTAGGAGTAATTGGCGTTGTGCTCGCGATTATTATGCTATTTGTCAAAGAAACACCACGTAAACACCAAATAGAAAGTAACGATGAACAACCGAAGCAAAGCTTTCGATCCATCGCAAAGCAACTCTATGCCATTTTAAAGTTCTCACCCGCTTTGGCACTCACAATGGCTGGCGGCATTGCAACACACTTTATTTTGGGCGCTGCAGCCTTCGAACAACTTTGGTTTGTCGCCGAACGTGGATTTGATCGCGCCTATATCGCTCAGGCAACCGGTTGGTACGCGGTTGCAGGGGGTATTTTGGGGAATCTGTTTGGCGGCTTAGGTAGTGACTGGTGGCAACGTAACCGGAGCAGCGGCCGGCCAATGTTTCTAGTTGTTATTCTCCTAGTGCTAGTGCCGATTGGCTTCGCCTATCGAGTCGTTGATCCTAATAGTGGCTTCTTTTGGTTTGCTATCTTCTGCGCCTATTTTCAACTTGGCAGTTTTTACGGTCCTACATTTTCCACGGTTCAAGAATTAGTGCCGCCACAGATTCGATCAACCGTCGTTGCATTTTATTTGCTTGCGCTCAACTTAATTGGCCTAGCGGTCGGCATTACAGCGTCAGGGTTTTTCATCGACTATTTGATCGCGAACGATGTTGAAGAGCCTTACACCATTTGTTTGTTGGTCTTCAGTGGATTCTCGGCGACGGCTTTGCCACTATTTTATTTCGCTGCACGCCGCTTTCACAAAGACAGAGATCGCCTTTACACGGCTATGCAAGCAGGTCAGTTTAATTAATGACCGGATAGGAATCAGACAATGAAATACAGACGCTTCGGCAGAACCGAAATGATGCTTTCTCAGTTTTCACTAGGTTGCATGCAATTCACCGGTGATAGTTCGGAAGAGAATGCCATTGCCACCATAGAGAAGGCCGTTGCGCTTGGCGTCAATCATATTGAGACCGCCAGGGGCTATGGAAACTCGGAAGAGCGAGTCGGCAAAGCGCTGAAGCGAATACTCAAAACAGTACCGCGCGAAAAGCTGTACATCACAACTAAAATCGGACCTTCCAGCGACGTTAACAACTTCAAAAAGAATTTTGAAAGGTCCATGAAACACTTAGGCATAGACTATCTCGATAACTTAGATTTTCACGGTCCAGGTTCCTACGAGACGCTCAAACCTGCTTTATCGGACAAGGGTTGTCTTGGCTATGTTCGCCAACTTATGAGCGAAGGGGTAGTAAGACATCTTGGCTTTTCAACCCACGGTTATCCTAAAGGTGTGATGGAACTGGTGAACACTAACGAATTTGATTCGATCAACCTGCATTACTACTATTTCTATCAGGGTCTACAAGATGTTGTGGATCGTGCAGCAGAATTGGATATGGGTGTCTTCATCATCAGCCCGAACAATCAAGGCGGCAAACTACAAGCGCCGACCGATGCGTTGACTCGAGCTTGCCAACCACTTGCACCAATGACGTTTAACCACATGTGGCTGTTAAACAACCCTAAAGTACACACATTGTCTTTTGGTCCTGCAAACCCAGATCAGATCGAAGCAAATCTGATTGCGCAGGATTATGATGGCACGGGCACCGATCGCCATCTTTTTGACGACGCGCTGCAACGGGTTACAGAGCGTTATCAGCAGTCCCTCGGAGAAGAGTTCTGCACGACATGTAACCTGTGCCTACCCTGCCCCGAAAATATTAACATTCCCGGCCTGCTGAACTGGCGCCAAATGAACAAGGCGTTCGACATGTACGATTTTACCAAGGCGCGTTATGAAAAAGTCGGCAGCGGCGGCGCGTGGATTCTCGGCCGCAAAGGCAACGCATGCACGGATTGTGGTGAATGTGAACCACGCTGTCCTGAAAAGCTCAATATTCCTAACCTGCTAAAGTTGACACATCAGGAATTAGAAACAGGTGTCACCTCAGGACCTAGCTGGGATCACGAAGGCGACCTGCAAAAGGAAGACTTAAGAAGTTAAGGGTAGCCTAGCGCCCATTAAAAGTCGGTTTACGCTTCTCTAAAAATGCGCCTATTCCTTCCACCTTATCCTCTGTCTGCACCAACGCGCCTTGACCAAACTTCTCCATCGCCAGTGCAGATGCTTTACTGCCTTCCATACCTTGATGAACCATAATTTTCATAAACTGAGGGACAAAGGGTGCGAAGGAGGCCAGGTGTTCGGCCCGACGTTTAACCTCGGCAAGCAGATCGTCGGGTTCAACGATGCAAGTCACAAGACCTATTTGTATGGCGCGCTCTGAGTCAATAGGGTTACCCATCAACAACATTTCCATACCCCAACCTCGCCCAACAATTCGAGGGAGTCGCGCTGTTGCGCCACCGCCAGGAATGATGCCGAGTTTACCTTCTGGCGTACCAAAACGACTGTGGGGTGTGCAAATCCTCAAATCACAACCCAGTGCGATCTCTAATCCACCACCCATACAGATGCCATCAATAGCTGCGATGGTGGGTTTTGGCGTTTCTTCCAGCTGCTCAGCTAAGCCTTGGACGATTGGCTCAAGTGCTTTTCTCAAATCCCTGTCCGCCACTTCGTTGAGATCAGACCCTGACGCAAAGGCTTTGCCGCCAGCGCCGGTAATGGCAATAACACGAATATTGATATCCTGCGCGGCCATCGCGACAGCATCATGCAGCTCGTCTAAGGTATCGAGTGAAATTGCATTATGCTTCTCAGGTCGGTCAATGGTAATCAAGGCAAGAGAATCAATTACCTCATAGCGGATGCAAGAGAAGTTTTCTGTATTCATGATCTGTCCATGCTGATGTAAAAAATGAGATCTTCAAGCTTGTTTTTGATGTCAGCATAGAAGATTGGATTGAAGAGTGAGCTAAAGCTCAGTTGCAATAACACTTCGCGCTACCTTTAGACGAATCCAAAGCACCCTGATGCCGTAACCCAGCACCGGCATAAACATAAATGCCATGCCAAACAAATATAAGGATTCACTTGTCTCAGCAAGTACACCTAATAACGTATAAAGAGCCGCAAGAAAAAGATTCGCTAATCCTGTCGCAATAAAAAATTCTGCAAAAGAGAAACGGTGAAAACCTGCAGCCAGAGCACTCATTTCCGCTAATACAGGCACGCCACGACACGCGATCAACATCATAAATCCATATTTACTTAAATCGAAGCTAAGACTTCTGAATTCCGCATCACTGAAATAGCGATGAAATAATGTGTTGCGAAAAACCCTGCCCGTAAAATAACCTAGCCAACTACCAAACGTTAAACCAACAAAACAGCTGAGAAATCCCCAACTCCATCCCAAGACTAGACCACCTGCGTTCCCCACGACACTTGAAGGTATCGGTAAAAACACATCGAGGGTTAAAACAGTAACAATCATTGTAGCGACTTCGATCGGATGCGCGCCATTAACAATAGCGACGATCAGATCGTTCGTATGATCACCCCAAAACAGAAACGGCAAAATAACAACCATTAGGAAAAACAGGTGGGCTACATAAATTAGTCGTCGCTGGCTGAACCAGGTATTCATCATCAATTCTCTATTTGGTAAATGACTAGATTCAGCTTTTACCCTACCTTAAGGATAACGCATCAAGTCAACTGGCTTTGCTACCAACAACCAAACACTTCTAAAAACCTCTTCTTAGACGCCTATTGTGCCATCTTTGCAGCCAGATTATACATTTCTGCTCGTTGAGAAATATCGCATCTTACGGCGAACATACTGACTCAGGAAATTGGTCCAATTCGAGAGATTTCATTTTTCTCAGACATAGCCAAAACACCAATTTCCGCTCTCACTAAGATCAATTATCGATACCCTAAGAAATCCCAGTATTTGTTCATATCAGGTATACACAACTTGAATTACTTATGTAGTATAGGACAGCTATTTCAAGTGCCATCTATCGAGGGAGTACGAAAATCAAATGAGATATGAAGCACCAAAAACCACAAAAGAAGCTGCAACGTTTCTAAAAAAAGAAAAAGGCGATGCTTTTATCTTGGCGGGAGGCACAGACCTTCTCGTCAAAATGAAACTTGGCATATCAGCACCCGATCTTGTCGTTGATATCAAAAAGATCCCTGCGATGAATGCCATCAATCATAACGCATCAGGCTCTAAAATCGGTGCTGCAGTGTCAGGTGCAGAACTTGGGGAACACAAAGGTCTCAGTAAAAGTTGGCCAGGTGTTGTTGAAGCGACCAATTTAATTGGTTCAGACCAGGTTCAAAGTCGAGCCACAATGGTTGGTAACTTATGCAACGCTTCACCTGCAGCTGATAGTGTCCCCGCGATGATCGCTGCTGGCGCCAAGGCTATTGTTGTTGGGAGCACAAAACGCCGGACGGTTCCTGTTGAAAAAGTTGTTACAGGCCCAGGCCAAACATCCCTCGCCGACGACGAAGTCATCGAAGCAATCACCCTTCCTAAGCGCGGCAAGAGAGCCGGTGATGCGTATTTAAGGTTTATTCCAAGAACTGAGATGGACATTGCCGTCGTCAGCGCCGGTGTTAATCTGACGCTTGAGCGGGGTGTCGTCAAGACCGCTCGCATTTGTCTCGGCGCAGTAGCACCTACGGCAATTCTAGTACCCGCGGCGGCTAAAGCTATCATCGGTACAAAACTCGATGATGAAGCATTAGACAAGCTAGCAGCTGCCTGTTCAGCCGCATGTAATCCGATTGATGACAAACGCGGAACCATCGAATATCGAGTTCGAGTTGCAGGCGTGCTTGCAAAACGAGCTGCCAAAATAGCCTTTCAACGCGCAGGAGGTGCCTAGATGTCTAGTGTACTTGTCTCTACTACTATTAACGGCGACCCAGTTGAGTTCGCCTGTCCTCCAGAAGAAACTTTGCTTGACTCACTTCGAGATCGAGTTGGCCTTACCGGCGTCAAGGAAGGCTGCGGCACAGGTGATTGCGGCTCTTGCAGCGTCACACTCGATGGCAGACTTATGTGTTCGTGTCTTGTTCTCAGCGCTGAGGTTGAAGGCAAACAGGTTGGTACCGTTGAAGGTATGGTTCAAAATGGCCAACTTCACCCGCTCCAAGAAAGCTTTATTGATAACGCGGCGTTGCAGTGTGGTATTTGCACACCTGGCTTTCTAGTAGCCGCAAACGCTTTGCTAGCACGTAACGCGAACCCCACCGAAACAGAGATTCGCTATGCTTTAGCGGGCAACCTTTGCCGTTGCACAGGTTATGACAAAATTGTTCGTGCAGTTCAGGTTGCCTCAAAGGAAATGCGCAAGAAGAGTAAGAAGACTAAGAAAAAATAGTCAGCAGGCGCATCTTCGCACAAACAAATGAATGTAAGTTCTAGCACACAAAATTTGGAAATAGGAATCTGACATGGGAAACGATACCAGTTATACAGATCAGAAATTTGAGCAGGTCGGTCGACGCGTCAAGCGACCCGACGGCGTAGATAAGGTTACAGGTCGAGCGAAATACGGTGCCGATGCATATGCGCCGGGTCAATTGGTCGGATTAATTTTGCGCTCGCCACACGCGCACGCCCGCATCAAGAAAATAGATACTTCGAAAGCCGAAAAGTTAGCCGGTGTGAAAGCGGTTGTGACCTATGACGATCTACCCGATCTGACGGGTGGCAATAGAGGCATGATGGATATTTTGGAAAACTGCATGGCGAGAGGTCGAGCACTTTATGATGGTCACGCCGTTGCTGCTGTCGCCGCAGTTGATAAGACAATCGCTAAACGAGCATTGAAGTTGATTAAAGTCACTTATGAGAAGTTACCGCACGTCACAGATGTTGACGAGGCAATGGAAGCTGATGCGCCGGTCGTTCAGGATTTTGTGTTTACCTCCGGGGTCGAACCTAAACCGACCAAGCCTTCCAATGTTTCAGGTATTTCTCAGTTTGGTCACGGTGATGTCGATGCGGGCTTTGCTGAAGCCGATGTCATCGTCGAGAAAAGCTACAAAACGGAGCAAACCCATCAAGGTTACATCGAACCTCATGCGTGCCTTGCGAACATGAGTTCAGATGGTTCCGGTGAACTTTGGGTGACCACGCAGGGACATTTTGTATTCCGAAATGTTTGTTCAACGCTACTCGGTATCGATATCGCCAAACTGAAGGTCACCGCCTCTGAAATTGGCGGCGGCTTCGGCGGCAAGACCCATGTATGGATGGAACCTGTTGCGTTAGTCCTTTCACGCAAAGCGAATCGCCCGGTCAAACTCGTGATGACACGAGACGAGGTATTCAAAGCCTCAGGACCAACCTGTTCAACGTCGATTGATGTCAAAATTGGCGCTAAAAAGGACGGCACGATTACCGCCGCTTCGGCAAATCTACGCTATCAGAACGGCGCATTTCCGGCTAACTGGGGCATGATCGGCGCGATGACCGCTTACGCTTGCTACGATCTTAAGAACGTTAAAACCGTTGGCTACGATGTATTGGTTAATCGCCCGAAAGTTGCAGCCTATCGAGCCCCTTCCGCGCCGATGGCGGCTTTTGGGGTCGAGAGCACAATGGATTTGATGGCGGGTAAGCTCGGCATGGATCCTGTTGAATTCAGAATCAAGAACGCCGCCAAAGAAGGCACCCGCGCATCCTATGGTCCCGTCTATGGTCCTATCGGTATCGGCCCAACGTTGGAAGCTGTGAAGAAGCATCCACACATGCGAGCAAAACTGAAGAAGAACCAAGGACGCGGCATGGCTTGCGGTTTCTGGTTTAACTTCGGTGGCCAAACCTGTACCGACCTTAACATCGGTGTTGATGGCACAGTCTCATTGACCGTTGGTACAATCGACGTCGGCGGATCAAGAGCCTCCTTGTCCTTGATTGCCGCCGAGGAACTTGGCATTGACTATGAGCAGGTCAAAGCAAGCGTCGCTGACACCGCATCTCTGGGTCACAACGATATGACCGAGGGTAGTCGCGGTACATTCTCCTCAGGTATGGCGACGATTTTCGCGGCTCGCAACGCAGTTGAAGTCATGAAAGGACGTGCCGCAAAAATGTGGGATATTCCCGTTGAAGATGTGGTTTGGGAGAATGGTGGTGCGAAAGCCACCGGTAAGGCTCACTCCAACCTACCGCCATTGACGTTGAAAGAAATCGCGGCTAAGTCGCCACAAACAGGCGGCCCTATTGCCGGACACAACGAGACTGTTGCAGACAATGCCGGTGTTTCGTTTGCCAGTCATATCTGTGACGTCGAGGTAGACCCTGAGACAGGTTCAACCCGCGTTATTCGTTACACCGTCGTTCAGGATGCAGGCAAGGCTATTCACCCAGATTATGTCGAAGGGCAATTTCAAGGTGGCGCCGCCCAAGGCATTGGTTGGGCACTGAACGAAGAGTATATCTACGGCAAGGACGGTACGCTGCAGAACCCCGGATTTCTCGATTACAGAATCCCTGTTTGCTCTGACCTACCCTTTATCGATACGGAGATTCTCGAAATCCCTAACCCTAATCACCCTTACGGTGTTCGTGGTGTAGGTGAGACTTCTATCGTACCGCCACTGGCGGCGATTGGAAACGCAGTATCGAATGCAGTGGGGGTTCGTTTGAACCATATCCCCATGTCACCACCTCGGATCCTAAAAGCGCTTGACGAGCAAGCTGGCGGCTGATGGCTCGACCGATAAGAACTGCAATGCATGAGTAGTGGGTAAGTTAAAAATGAAGATTAGCCTATCACCTAATCTCCAAGCAGCCGCCGATGGCGAGGAATCGATTTCGATCGTTGCCGCAACCATCGGTGAGCTTCTTTCCAAACTAGCAACACAATATCCTAATATGTCCCAGCATCTCGACGCCGGAATTGCTGTCGCAATAGATGGTCAAATCTATCGAGACGACTGGGGTAAAAAAATTCCAACCGACGCCGAGATTTACCTATTGCCTCGAATTCAGGGCGGTTAGTTGTTTATTTTAAGCGCTCAATATCACACCGTATTTGTTAAACGAGGCATTCTATGACCGACCCACACCAACTATGGCCGGACGCTGGCGATCTGCAGCGAGACGAAATCAGCTTTTCTTTTCGCGGCAATAACTTTGTCGGGCAGCTTGTTGCTCCCCCAGCATCACAGGGACCCAAGCCCCTCGTTATCGTGATACACAACTACCAAGGTCTGAAATTCTTCGATGTCGATGTTGCTGAATATCTCGCAAGGCTTGGCTATGTAGGGCTGGCGATTGACCTCTACGGCGACACGGTGCCTGCCGATGAACGCGACTTTCCAGAAGATCCACAAAAGATCCCCGCTTTTCAAAAAAAATGCTTCGAAGGCATGGTCGCTATGGATCATGATCATGAATTGTTTCGGTCACTGCTTGCCGAATGGATTCGCCTTGGCCTCGAACACACCAGCGTTGAGAGCGCCTTTGCACCCGCCGCCATCGGTTACTGCTTTGGAGGAATGGCAGTGCTCGAATGTGTCCGTGGTGGTTTGAACGTGGCCGGCGTTGTCTCCTTACACGGTTTGCTACAAACAGGTGAAGACCCCAACCCAGCTGCTAACGGGGCGGAGAGACCGGCACTTAAGCTGTGTGAAAATGACTACAATACTAAAACCGTCGTGGTCGTCGAAAATGGCGCCGAAGACCCTTTAGTACCCGATGAAAGCAAACAGCGTTTCTTTAAAGAAATGAATGATGCTGGCGTTGACTGGGTCTTCCATCACTATGCCGGCACACCACACGGCTTTGCGTTGCCACCGTCACTCGGCCGGCCAGGCAAACTACACGAAAGCACCGACCGACGCTCGACAATGAACATGCTGAACCTTTTTCGAGAAATCTTTCCAGGTGTGCCGCAAAACGTCGTCAGTCACAATGCTTCTGGCACGGCGATTCCTTGATACGGCGTAAAGTTCTGCTGAACCTCGTCCGTCAAGACACTTGCGCCGCAGGTATCAATGCAGAACTGTAATCAGTGTGGCAAGTGCTGTATCAAATACGGTAACGGCGGTCTATCGGCAGCTCCCGAGGAGATTGATTGGTGGGAAAATCACCGTCCTGAGATAGCCAAGTATGTCAGCCGAGGCAAAATTTGGATGGATCCAACAAGCGGCAAACAGCTCACCGCCTGCCCCTTCTTGACCATTGAATCACCGCAAAGTCATACAAGCACCGCTGAAAAGATCACAAAAACTAAATACAGTTGCTCAATCTATTATGATCGCCCCGACGACTGTAAGTACTACCCTGTGAAAATTGACGAAATGGTCAGGGATGGTTGCGAGATGATTGAACTCAGCGATCTAACCGACACAAGGTCAGCACAAATCACCCTCGACAGAATCATGAGCGACTCTCGCCCCGCTTCAGACCCCACCACTTGACCCACACCCGCTCGCGCTCTATAACCTTGTCATCATTCTTCACAAAGACGGAGTGCAGCAATGAACGATCTGGACACGGACCTACCTAAAGGTATCGCATTGACTGTGCTCGATGAGCGTTACAGGTCTAACCCTTACATTATTCTCGACCGCATTCGGCGAGCAACGCCCTTGCATCACGACGATGAATTAAACCAGCACATCGCCACACATCATGATGATGTCAAATCGATCCTTCGGGACAAAGACGTTTGGAGTGACCCCCGTAAAGGTAAGCAAGGCAGTTTTATCTATGAATTACTCGGCGGTGCAAACGACGAAGAACCGTCGATGTTATTAATGGATGAACCAAACCACAAGCGGCTTCGATCGCTCGTTAGCAAACCTTTCATGCCTTCTGCGGTAGAGAAATGGCGACCAAGAACGCGGCAAGTCGTTACACGTATACTTGACGGCATTAATGAATCTGAATTTGACCTTATTAAAGACTTTGCTAACACCATCCCAACCGTTGTGATTGCTGAACTACTCGGTATTGACGCAAGCCATCATGATAACTTTAAAATCTGGTCGGATCAGTCTGTCAAAACAGCCTTCAGTCCCTTCCCTGACCCTAACGACCTGAAAGTCGCAGAGATTGCTCAACAGAAACTGGATGATTTTTTTCTTAAGGAAATCGAGGTTCGCCGCAAAAATCTTGGTGACGACCTACTCAGTGAATTGATCCGGGCGGAAGAAGAAGGTGACAAATTGTCACAGGCCGAGCTCGTTTTACAGTGCAACTTAATGCTGATCGCCGGCAATGTCACCACCACCGACTTAATCGGCAATGGCATAAAAGCCCTGCTTGATAACCCACAACAGCTGCAGTTATTAAAAGACGACCCTAGCCTGATTAAAAATGCCGTTGAGGAAATGCTGCGCTTTGATAGCCCGGTTCTAAACTCGGCTCGCATCCCCAACAGAGATATGGACGTTCAAGGTTGCCCAATTGGCACAGGGGAAAGTCTGATTGTATCGCTCGCATCAGCGAACCGTGATCCGAACGTTTATCCAGACCCAGACACATTTGATATCAAGCGCGAGGATACTCACCATCAGTCATTCGGCGGCGGCAGACATATTTGCCTGGGCGCACACTTGGCGAGGCTAGAGGCTCAGGAAGCTATTCTGGCGATCATCACGCGTTACCCTGACATCAAGCATAGTCAAAAAGGCTTCGTTCGCGCGACTGTACCAAGCTTTCGGGGCATGGAAAGTTTTTGGGTAACAACCTAACTTGCCTTACCGGACTCGTCTCTTCTCATAAGCTATCTTCGCTCATTAGCGCTGACCTGAGAACTTGGGCACGACATAGGGGCCCTCAGGAATCACGGCAACAACAGGGTCTGAAGATTCTTCTATACTCTTCATGATGGCCTGCTCAATTGAGACAACCCTCTCTATACCCGTTAGGTGGCGATCTTTGTCAGGCAGACCTTCAGAGTAAAGTTGCACCCGTGCTTTGGCGGTGGGCTTCGTTTGCATCTGAGATTGCCACTCATCTACTTCCGCCAGCTTCTGTTGATGAATTTTTTGAAGAAACGCATCCGCACCCATTTCAATGAGCCGCGTTTGCGACGCTCTGAAATTCGCAGAACCCAAGCCTTCGCCGCAGTCTGATGCAATAATAATGGTGCCGCCGTCGTTAACAATATCCATCGGCGTGACCATCCCTTTGACTGTTTGATAGTAGGTTTTATCCAACGGGTAACCAGCGGCAGATGTAAGCACTGTGTGATAACGCCGATCAACCTCAACAACACAGCAATCCTGCGCGAACGCCACCGCCTGTAAATGACTCTGGATGACTTCGCCGAAATTGATAAAAGCGAGATTACGATCTTCGTCTATGACCGTATTAATTGCATAAACTTCTCCCAGCATTTTGACAATCTGCAATTGCTCTTCATGTAGTGGATTACCGACAAGGTTACATTCAATCGCGTTCGGATCTGCCATGAATGCTGCACTGTGAAAAGTGCGTATCGTTTCTTCACCGGCAATACCCGGCGCGATTACCTTGCGACCACCGGAGTAACCCGCCATAAAATGGGGTTCAACTAATCCTGTGGCGATACGCATATCGGCCTCAACAAAACGTCGATCTAAAAACACCGGTGTATTTCGTGTTGCGGTATGACCTAGATCAACGTGGGCATTTTTGTCCCGAGCGAAATGATTTTCGACCCGTACATTCGCCATAATCCACGCATCGCCGACGACGCGAGCAAGTTCGTCACCTTCGTTAGGACGATGCAATCCCGTTGCGACAAGAATCGTAATATCAGATAGTTGCAGCCCAGCACTTAATAACCTCTCAACCACCGGACGAAGAAACACCTCGTTAGGCACAGGTCGAGTGACATCACAAATTAAAATGCAGGCCGTTTTTTTTGAGCCAGCAATGCTCTCTAAAGATTCACACCCTTTGGGCTGATCCAAGGCGTGCATGACTGCCGCGGTTTTATCTTGCAGTAAAGCCATTTTGGGTTTGCGAATGATGTGAGGCTCACATGCCGCAGGCAAAGTAACCGTTAGCCCAGCCTGACCATATCGCAGGTCAACCTTCATCTGATTGTCGCCATATAGGCCCTCTGGTCCTCACGGGATCAAGCAGGCTCAGGTCGCCTAATTCGACGTCGTTACCTTTTGGAAACGGCGCTCTAGACTCAAGCCCCAAACCTTCAAGCACCTTTTCATTCTGGTAGTAACAAGCGAACACAATAGGCGTCAGTATCGAATAAAATTTATTGAGCTTTTGCTGACTTTGCTCGATCGCAGCTTGTTGAGCCGCATCGGTCAGCGCCTCGAAGCGCATTTTCGAACCAGCGACGAACGCCAGGTAGTCCAAAGCACTCGGTAATTCTGCAGCAAAATTAGGTTCAATCGAGGCGACATAGCTTTCAAATTCAATGTCGGTTGCCGCAGGCATACGGCCGTCTTGACTCGCTGGAATAATATGGCTTAAAAGCGCGGCCAACGTATCCGCCTGGCTTTGCGTTATAACTCTATCGGTTTTGATCATTTCATCGTTCATCAGCGATCCCCTTAATCAAACAAGTTGGCAAGATTCTTTTTCATCGTGTCTGCGATGTAGAGTGCCAACGCCTGTATTGTTGTTGTTGGATTGCCCGCGGCGGAGGTGACAAAGATACTGCCGTCAACGATAAAGAGATTTTTCACATCATGACTACGACCCCATTCGTTAACGACGGAAGTCGCCGGGTCGCGGCCCATGCGCGCCGTACCAAGTAGATGCCAACCTGCATAGCGAATTTGGCCGTAATCATTAATCTGCGTTGCACCGGCAGCTTCAAGCAATTCTCGAGAACGGGCGCGGCCATGGGCGAGCATCTTCAGGCTATTTTCACTGAGTCGATAGTTAATCTTCGGCGCAGCAATGCCATCTGAATCAGTCATTTCAGGGTCAAGTGTCACGCAATTGTGCAACTCGGGCAGGTCTTCAGCGCAAACGCCGACCGCAATGTTAGTCCCAAAATATTTTTTGAAGGCGTCATGGTGACCGTCACCCCAGGGGATATCACCTCTGTTATAACCATTAATAGCTGTTGCAACAGGCGCCGAGCCCCTTGTTACCTGTATGCCATAACCTCGGTCAAAGTCGCGGGTCGCATCACTTTCGTAAAACTGTTGCGATAGCACACAACTTCCCTGTGGCCCCAGATGCGAGTCCAATCCAGGCTCGAAGAAACCTTCCATATGATTCCAAGGATGCATCATAAGGTTTTTGCCAACCAGGCCCGAGCTGTTGGCTAGACCATCGGGAAACAATTTTGATTTTGAATTCAATAACAACCTTGGTGTACCCACGCCGTTACAGGCGACAATTACAACCTCCGCCTTTTGTTCCTGTTCCTGCCCTTGCTCATCATAATAGATGACACCCGTCGCCATACCCTGGTCATCAACTGTGATCTCCCTGACGCGACAACCGGTTTTTAACTCGACGCCAGCACGAATCGCCATGGGCCAATAGGTGACGTCAGCGCTCGATTTGGCCCCCTGACTACAGCCGGAAATACACGGACCGAGATTGATACAACGGTCACGCCCTTCATAAGGTTGCGAAATAATCGCCGCATCTGAAGGCCACCAATGCCAGCCGAGCTTATTAAACCCCGCACCAATGACATTACCCATCTTACCCATGGGAATCGGTGGTAGCGGTAGTTGCTTGTCGGGATAGGCTGGATCACCATCCAAGCCGGAAACGCCGATATTTTTATCATTTAGCTGGTAGTAGGGTTCCAGCTGAAAGTAATCAATCGGCCAATCTTCCGCCACGCCGTCAAGGCTGTTGACTTTAAAGTCCGATGGATGCAAACGAGGAAAGTGCGCCGCATACAAGACCGTGCTACCGCCGACACCATTATAGTTAACAACGCTGATCGGTGAGTCTTGGTCATTAATGGGGTAGTCCGATTTCATCTGACGAACATTGGGACTCGCCGACATCTCTTTATGGCGTCGGACCTCCCAGTCTTTCGTGTTAGATGGATAATCGCTCTGTTGCGCCCAATCACCCTGCTCCATACACATAATATGCATGCCCGTGTCGGCGAGACTCCAGGCCGCGGCAGCACCAGAAGCACCTGCACCAATGATCAGTACGTCGACCGTTTTGTTAACCATAGCTCGCCTCTTGTCACGCTACTTACTTGGCCCCTAATAGTGAGCCAATCTTTTTGCGCTAATATGCGCCAGTTAGACGCTAAAAAAAAGCGAGGTCGGGACATCGTGATGACAAGCCATCAATTCAGCGACTGACGGTCAATACAGCAGCGCCTCTACCGCATCGCATTATCACGATCACGCGACGACTGCCTAACTGACCAAATGGTGGTGAAATTCGCGAGTAAACTCCCCCGCGCAACTCCATAGCTCATTGATATTAAGGGTATTTTTATTGGCATAGCTATTGCTCTACTAGAGCAACTAAACTTCAACTAGGCATATTAGGGGGTTACATGAACCAGGAAAAAGCACAGGAAAGAATTGAAGAGCTGAAAGGTTACTACGCGCACCTGGGCGCATTCATCCCGGTCAATCTGTTTCTTATCATGATCAATGTGATGACTAATCCGGAGGGCGGTGGCGACTATTGGTTTGTTTATCCGCTGTTTGGTTGGGGTATTGGCTTATCTATTCATACCTTCACAACTTTTTTCGCAAATCACGACTGGGAAGAGCGAAAAATGCAGGAGTTAACGGGCTGGAGTATGACCCAAGAAGAACTCGAGCGCTTATCACAGCGGACAGAAAACCTTGTCACGATTCTCTCAAACGTTAACTGGGACAAGATTGATCCTGATCTGATTGAAACCAAAGATAAACTACTTGATGCCCAAGAGCAGATAATTGAATTGCGTGATCACGGGGTTGCCAGTGCAGCAACCGAAAAAAGTGAGTCAGAAGTGATCAAGGAAATCGAAAAACTAGAGGAATTTGTTACCAGCAGCAAGTTCGACTTTTATGACCAGGCGGCCAACTAGTCGAACTTGATTTTCAGCTGATGAGATTACATCGCATGGCGACAAAACATCCCATTAGACGAAGCGCATAGGATCCATCATGGACGCGCGGTAGCGAAGCGATGCCGTTTGAGCATCGTCACCCGGTCTGACGTAAAAGCTACCGATGCGAAATAGAAATCGGTCAAAAGCGCTCATTGTGCTGAGTTTTTCTGCCAAAGAAGCTTCTGCAGATAGTTTTGGTGCAGTCAGATTTACTGTATCGGCTGTTGGCTGGTCTTCTAGTTCAACAAACAACTCTTTCTGTTGTGGCTTAGTCATAATGTCCTTCAATCGTCATTGTTTACATGTCGTACTTCAACATGGTGCTTCAATTGGCTTTATTGGCCGGTGCCAGCCTTTGCCTGTTCGTACTCTGTGAGGGTGCAACGGCCAGTTATTCAAGACCCATCGCTACAAGGCTTTGTAGATGCCTAGTGTTGCGCTGCAACAAAACCGGCATTTTATGTGTTTAACGCAGGATGTCAACATAAACAGCTCTGGCGCGTGGTGTTGTACGTTGCCAATGATGATTTGGACGATAGTTTTCAAAAAAAGGCCTCGTATACTTATCAAGAGCGTTCGCAATACATTCGGTGATATTCTGCCCGCATGATTCTGCATATCCTTAGGTGACCTCAATGCTAAAACTTTTTCATGCTCCAAGATCCTGCTCACTTGCTGCCCACATTGCTTTAGAGCAAAGCGGTCTCGATTACGACATTTCGATTGTCGATTTTGCGCAAAGTGAACAACGACAGGCGCAGTACTTGAAAGTTAACCCGAAGGGTCGTGTGCCCGCATTAGTAACCGACCAAGGTGTCTTAACCGAAAACCCCGCAATTTTGATGTACATCGCCCTGACGGCAACCGCGGCGAAGCTGATTCCCGATAATCCGTTCGAACTTTCGAAAGTCTTATCAATCAATGCCTATCTAAGTTCAACGGTACATGTCGCTCACGCGCATGGTCATAGGGGTTATCGATGGGCAGATGACGAGTCTGCAATAGAGTCGATGTCACGCAAGATGCCAGAAAACATGGCGAAATACTTCGAACAAATCGAAAACACAATGATTGAAGGACCATGGGTGTTAGGGCAGACCTATAGCATCGCAGACATCTACCTGTTCACAATCTCGGGCTGGCTGAAGGCCGATGGGGTCGATATCAATCTGCTCCCAAAGGTGAAGCAGCATCGCGAAAAAGTGGCCGCAATCCCGGCTGTCAAAAAAGTTATCGACGCTCAATAAGCACATCGGTCGGACCTGCTATCTGGCGCTAGGGCTTATCTTTTAGTGCCCTACGCTGAAGCTCGTGAAACATTGGACCTTTTAGCGTGGCCGATGCAATGCCACTCGGTCCGCGCTGCATCGCATCGCTGTTATCTATCTTTAACGCCAACATATTATCGAATCGCTGTTTGATCATGCCAACACCATCGAAGGGGAAATCGTGATCAACATAGGGCCGAGTATTGTCATTGAGCATATAGAAATTACCCACAGCAATATGATCGAAAACCTGCCGAGCATGATCTTCGCTCGTCATTGCTAACGCATGGGTACCCAACGCAACGGGTTCGATCTCAGCACTGTCCATTTGTCCCGAAACTGCCATTTGATTTGTTTTACTCGTTGTACCCAGACCTGATTCGACAATACAGGGGCACATAACATGCACACGAATATGGGGCGACTGCCTGGCCAACTCAAACGATAGCGATTCAGTCAGGGATACAACCGCATGCTTACTCGCCTGATATGAGCCCGAACCACCATCACCCCTGACAAGGCCGCCAATCGAAGCGGTCGTGCAGAAAATTGCATCGGCGCCCTGTTTTTGTAAACGCGGCACAAAAGCTTGAATCGTGTTAACGACACCAATAACATTTACATTGAATGTGGTCGTCCACTGCTCGATGGTACTTTTCAAAATTGTACGATTGAACAAAACACCGGCGTTGGCGAATACCGCTCCCAGCAATTTTGTTGGCAACTCAGCATCGATTCTTTCTAGACAGGCTTTCATCGCCTCTGGACTCGTCACATCGCAGGCAATACCGACACAGCGAATGTTAGGAAATGTTTCAGAAAGTTTTATCGAGGCCGTGCGGACTAAAGATTCGTGCAGATCGACGATAACAACATGCATACCCAGAGCCGCTGCGTGTTTAGCAAGACCCCAACCGATACCATTGTTTCCTGCACCCGTGACAACCGCAATTTTGTCTTTTAACTTACTGAGATCAAACTCACCCTGCTGCTCACTCATTGTAATTATCCTCGGCATTTGCCTTTGCACTTCACCTAGAAACTAAGTTTTTACACCTTACTTATTTAATTCTTCTGACGCGAAAAGAGCGCCCCTTGACCTTATCGTTTGACAATATATGTAAAGCATTTTTTGCCTCCTGCTGAGACACCGCGATGTAAGCCGATTGATCCGATATTTGAATTTTACCGACAGCGCTACCGAGCATCGCACCGGACTTCGTCAACGCACCAAGAATATCACCAGGTCTAATTTTTTGTTTTTTGCCAGCATCGAGCTGCAGCGTAACCATCGGCGGATAGCCCGGTTTTTTCAACAACAACTTTTTGTTCGGCAGCGGTCGCCGTGGGATATCGATACCCATCAAATTTTCCAGCTCTGACACTTTGTGCGATTCCTTAGAACCATAAAGCGAACAGGCTAAGCCCGAACCTCCGGCCCGACCAGTTCGGCCTATTCTATGAGTGTGAACTTCCACATCCCGTGAAAGATAAAAGTTAATCACCAGATCTATTGAATCGATATCCAAACCCCGTGCAGCAACATCGGTGGCAACCAAAATGGAGAGACTACGATTAGCGAATTGAACCAGCCTGCTTTCTCTGTCGCGTTGCTCGAGATCACCATTTATTGCTTTTGCAGAGTAGCCATTAGCAACGAGTGATTTCGCCACGTCTTCCGTCTGTTGACGCATATTGCAAAACACCAACGTCGACGAGGCGCCGTGCTCCTCAATCAGCAATCGTATTGCTTCGTTTCTCTCCTCTATATCAGCAACCTCATAAAGTACCTGTTGAATACTGCTGCTGTCATGGGTCGAGTCGATTTTCAAATTCAGAGGGTTGTTCATTATTCGGTTCGACAATTTTTGAATCTCAGCGGGGAAGGTCGCGCTGAATAAAATATTCTGTCGTTCTTCAGGCAGGTACTTAATGATCTCGTCAATGGTCGGCGCAAAGCCCATTTCCAACATTCTATCCGCTTCATCAAGGACAAAGGAGGTGAGATTTGTCAGGTCTAAATTTTTCTTTCTAAGATGTTCCTCAACACGCCCAGGCGTCCCAACAATGATGTGCGCACCATGCTCCAACGAACCCACTTGAGGACCAAATGCGGTACCACCGTATAACGTTAGAATCTTAATGTTGTGGATTGCTCTGCCTAGTTGACGCAGCTCACGCGCAACTTGATCAGCAAGCTCTCGCGTCGGACAGAGCACTAGGGTTTGAACGCGAAACTGTTTTACTTTTAGTTTCTGTAATAGACACAAGCCAAACGCCGCTGTTTTACCTGAACCTGTTTTGGCTTGCCCAATGACATCTTTACCTTTCAGCAAGGGCGGTAGTGTAAGACCTTGAATCGGTGTCATTGAATCAAACTTGAGTGATTCAAGATTGCTAATGAGACTGGGGTGCAGTGGAAGAGAAGAGAAACTCGATTCGCTCAAGACGGTGACCTTGCTAATTTGGCTGAGTGGAAAACGCGCCTATTCTAGTGTTTATGGCACCGAAGTACACAATAGTCTCGCCAACTTGGAAAAATCGATGCGCTTTATCTACGGGATGGAAACTTCAAAATTTTGGCACCGATCTCACGTAATGCAGACTTCGGCTGATTGAATTGACGAAACGCGGCTGAAATCTTCGGTGATATCTCGTCAAATCGAAGCCACTCATCCTCACCTTCATAGCGACACGCCGCATAGTCTTCAGCATATTGACCCGAAACGAAGTAGCTATTGGTAAAGCCTCGCCCCAATTCATTTAGATGAGACGGGCTAAGATCACCGTGCAATATCGTGCTCAGAAAATCTGCGCCTGTTAAATCCTGCATTCTTACCCGCGCGACGGATGAACCCGATGCATCAACCAGTATTGGGTTCATCAGGTCATTGGAGATTAACCAGGCAACAAAGGCCCCTAGGCGCTCAACATTACGACCTTCGCCGTTGAGGGTCATTGATTCGTATAATTCCACGCGTCACCTTTCGTTTTGACTGATTTCTGGCTTAGTAATGACTTAGTGTCCTGACATAGCGTACTGACATAGCTTACTGACTTAGTGCCGGCTGCTTGGGCAACTGCTCTGACAAACGCCCTGACAACTAAAAGCCAACTGAGCACCAAATGGCTCTAGCATAAAGCACATTGCCGCTACGCTCGATTGCGTATCCTAATCGCATCGCTAAAAAATTGCATCCCGCGTGAAAGTTGACCTTGATTACGAAGAACAAAATCTGAACTGAGCCGGTAGTCTGCGCGACGAAAAATTATGACACCTCCATGTCTTAAAGCATCATTATTGAATGACGAGTGGCATATTCTAAGTTAAATAAATTGTTGTACACTTATATCGACACAGGCTTTTCCAACTCAAAGTACCTGTATTTTAGGATCATCATGGCAAGTTTGCTGTTCTACAATAAGCCCATCGTTTTAAATAAGGTAGAACATGCTGACACCCGAATAAAGTCCTCCGGCGATGATTATAGTTTTGCCGCGAAGACTAATTCGGTCATTCTTGCGGGTGTTGAGTTTGCGGTAGCTGCTAACGAGTACCCCTTGTATTCGCCCAAGCAGGTGGACAAGTGGTGCCTGTCGCACTTTTAGGACTACGCAATGAAGAAAACCTTTTTATCGCCGATGACGGCAACTGGGACGCACGGTATCTCCACGCATTCGTATGACGATACCCTTTCGTACTTGCAGAAACAGGCGAAGAGGGTCAACGAGTCGTTTGTATTGACGAGTCATTCACTGGCTTTAGTTCAGAGGATGGCGAAGCGCTATTTGAAGATGGTGAGGCCACGCCACTGTTAACGCAGGCAATTGATTTTCTCGAAGAATATCAAGAGCAGTACATTCGCACAGAACGCTTCGTGAAACGCCTTTCAGAGAATGATCTTCTTATGCCATTAAATGCCAAAGTCGATATGTCAGATGGTGAGCAACTCGCTCTGACGGGGCTGTTGGCTGTCGATGAGAAGAAAATGTTGCAACTCAACGATGAAAAAGCCTTAGAGTTTTACCGTTCCGGCGAACTGGCCTGGCCATACGCCCACCTGATCTCAGTGGGAACGATCAATCAGTTCGTCACAAGATTTTCGAATGCGAAGCAAGACAGCGGTTCAAAAAAGGCGGGAGAGTCAAAAACGAAAAAAAACGGCGCCGAAAAAGAAGTAACGGCCGCTGGTAGATTCAATGTTTTCATGCAACACGTTAGGTTTTTGAGCCCGTTGGTAGGCATTAGCGCACCAACAGGCATCAAAAGTAGACAACTAGAACGGCGTGTTACGCGCCAGCTTCATTAGTCGTTTTAACAATCGCAGCAGCGACCTTATAGGGATCAGCATTAGAAGCTGGACGACGATCTTCCAGACGACCTTTCCAACCATCTTCAACCGTACCAATCGGGATTCGAATAGACGCGCCTCGATCGGATACGCCATAACTGAATTGCTCAATAGATTGTGTCTCATGAGCACCGGTCAAGCGCTGGTCGTTTTCGGCGCCGTATACGGCAATGTGGCGACCGATATTTTTACCAAACTCCTCGCATATCTTGGTAAATACATCCTCACTACCTAACTCACGCATCGCGCCATTTGAGAAGTTCGCGTGCATACCGGAACCATTCCAGTCTGTATGACCCAAAGGCTTAGGATGCCACTCAATCGCTAGTCCATACTTCTCAGCAGTACGCTCCAGCATGTAACGACCTATCCATGTTTCATCACCGGCACGCTTGGCGCTCTTGGCAAATACTTGAAACTCCCACTGACCGGCAGCGACTTCTGCGTTAATACCTTCAACATTAAGTCCAGCTTCTAGACAAAGGTCCAAATGCTCTTCGACAACTTCGCGACCGTATGCATTGTTTGCGCCTACCGAGCAATAATAGGGTCCCTGTGGACGAGGGAAACCTGCTCTAGGAAAACCTGGGGGCCGATCAGTGTCTGGATCCCAAAGGAAGTATTCCTGCTCAAAGCCAAACCAAAAATCTTCGTCGTCTTCAGCTTCATCAATAGTCGCGCGGCCATTTGACGCATGCGGCGTGCCATCGGCATTAAGCACTTCAGTCATGACTAGATAAGAATTTCTGCGATCGGGGTCTGGAAAAACAGCGACTGGCTTCAACAAACAATCAGAGGCGTTGCCTTCTGCCTGTTCTGTAGAACTTCCATCGAAAGACCACATCGGGCACTCTTCAAGCGCGCCACTGAAGTCTGATTTAACGAGTGTTTTACTTCGAAGACTCTGGGTGGGCTTGTACCCATCGAGCCAGATATATTCCAACTTACTTTTCATGATTCGCTTTTCTCCTCAAATCTCGATTATTGAATTAAGTTTGCACTAAAGAATAGCAATAACCGTTCCTACTATTCGTCGTCGGCACAAATATTTCCCGGTTATCAAGCCTCGTTGCTATAAGCGAGTCAAAATAGGGCTTGTCAGGAACAGAAAGCGTTTTTGAGGAAACCCAAAGCAAGATTGAGAAGGCCCAGCGTCAACACGTCGTTATTTTAGTGAACCAATATGGTGCGAATGCTGACAGTCAAACCGAAACCGCACAAATACAGTGCGATTATGCGCAGAACTCGACAACGTAAAACAGCCTTACCACTCTTCCTGCAATATTCGGATGAGCGAACTACAGTCAGCAACCCTTTCATCGGGCGACTTAGACAGACATTGCATCACGAGATCTTCAAGCAAACCAGGAATCGGTAAACGACTAAGCATTGAAGGCTTCACGGGCGCACCAAATTGGATCGCGTCGATCATTTCGCGCGCAGTATCGGCAACAGCAGGGGTTTGGCCAGCAAGTATTTCGTACAGAACGACACCTAAACTAAAGATGTCAGACCGTGCATCTAAGGCTGGGTCCCGACGTAACTGCTCGGGTGACATATAGGTCACAGTGCCTTGTAGATTATCTTGATCAGTCATGTTGGTGATGGCTGCATCGGTAATGTGCAGCCTTGATTTACTCGACGCATCGCTGGACGGCTCTAGTCCTGACTCACTATTAGCTAACCCGCTAACATCATCTTTTTTCCACACTTTTGCTAACCCCCAATCGAGCAGGAGCACCTCACCGAAAGGGCCGACCAATATATTTTCGGGTTTAATATCACGATGCACGACGCCATGTTTATGCGCGTATTCAAGGGCGTAGGCCACCTGCACGATCACCTCCAATAATTGCGACAAGTCGTATCGTTCTCGGTAATTCAATACCTCTCTCAGGGTGTAACCATGCACAAGCTTCATTGTGAAAAACAAGCAGCCATGACTATCGCGACCTAACTCATATGTTGGCACCGTGTTGGGATGTTGAAGAATGGCACTGATTCTAGCCTCCCGCAGGAAACGTTGCTGCTCAAACCAGTCGCCAGCAAACTCGGGCCTCAGTTGCTTGTAGCAAATTATTCGACCGAGATGCAAATCTTTACAGGATTGGATCAGCGCCTTACCGCCCTGCGCGATCGTTTTAAAATGGATGTAGCGGGTGCTTTGAACAAGCTTTTCGGGCAGGGGCTTATCGGTAATATCAAGATACACCGGCTCAACCAAATCCTGTTGCTCTGGAAACTTAATCACTGCGTTATCCCCAACCTATATTGTTGTTCGCCAGACCTAACCGCTTTCCTAAATAAAGTTATAACCTATCAGCAGGCTTAAAGTCATATAGCATTCATACCAATAACCCAGACCGACACGTCCACAAGCATACTCAAACAAGTCACAACATTTGTCTAACCCTGCAATATATAAAGTGAGCAACAGGCAATCGCCAACATCACACTAGGCAATACCGGCATCGGTGAACAACGACAAGTAATCTTTTTTTACAGTATCTGAAAACTGCGGCCACAGGCGCTCTTTAATCGCCCAATCATAGAGCGATTTGGTCGGCTTACCTTGTTGCACTAGCTGCTTGAGAGAATGCAGCGCTTCAGCTTTTTTGTTCAGCTGCATGTAAGCAAAGCTCGTCATGATCCAAAACCAATCCACTGACGCGAACATACGACTATTATTCATCGTCTCAATGGCTTCTTCGAACTCGCCATTGGCGATCAACGAATTGCTTAACATGTAGGTAATAAACGGCTCCTTCGCATCTTTAGGCGAAATTTCAATCGCTTTATGACAACGCTCCACACCGGCCTTCGCATCTCCTGTCATCGCTTCCAAATAGCCCAAACAGGTTTGATAAATAACATTACTCGGTTCTAGCTCAACCGCTCGTTGCAGATATTCTAACGGCACTGTTAGGGGCGTGCGCTCCATAAACATCATCATTGCCATACCAAACAAAACAGCCCCGTTCTCAGGCATGAGCTTGAACGCGATTTCCGCATGCTCTTTTGCGCTAGGATACTCTTTATGCTCCACGCCGCCCCACAAAATGCCTGTGCTAAGTGCCGTCGCAAGAGAAGCATGTGCCAGCGCATTGCTCTCATCGATCTGCAATGCTTTCTTAAAAAGCTCAGTTGCCGCATGGGGCACCGGCAGCGGTGCACCGGCAAACATCTGACACCATCCTAACTGCCAGAATTGCCAACTCTCAACGGCCTCATTGGCACGCATATTCAGCGACCTTAATTTCGGCTCTAGGTGCGCGCATACCCTTAAAGTAATGCGCTCAAACGCAGCATCAATATCGTGATCTTCGGATTGAAAAGCGTCGCTCCATTGATTCGAACCCGTTTCGGTATCAACCAGTTGAATGGAAACTTTAAATACATTCTTCACTCGGCGCACAGACCCTTCCAGCATGTGCTTCACACCGAATTTTTTCAGCACATCCTTTGAACCCATCTCTTTAGGATCATAAGTAGAAATCGAAGATCGAGAAATTACCATCATCTCCGGCAACCTCGAAAGATTCATCACAATATCATCGAGTAAATAATCAACGAGATGATCAACTTCGGCGGTCTTTGAAAGGTTCGCAAAGGGTAAAACTGCTATCGAGGGTCTGCGAGTTGCAAGGCTGCGCCTTTGCTCAACCGCCTTGCGACGTTCACGCCCATTACTTGCCACCAATGTATTTTTGTCGATACACCATTGTCGAAATTCGTCATCGGATTGCTGTAACACCTCCCATGGAATATTGAATATTTTAAGGATCATCGGCCAACGTCTCTGCGGGACTGCATAACTTTTGTGCATTGGATGCAAAGAGCGTTTTGGATTTGAATAGTTAGAATCAGTGTGTTTGAACCAAGCTTCAACACCGTGAAAGCTGATTTTTTCACCCGCATCCTGCAACGCTTCAGCGAGGCCCCGTCTATTCATAACGCTAGGATTCACTGCAGCATCAAATAATGCTTGAAGCTTTACGGTTGTGAGTATGCGATTAGTTTTGTCTTCTTGTAACTTGGACAACATTTATTCCCTGCCAAATAAAACAACTTGTAGAGTGGATCAAAATGCAACTACGGAGTTTTAGCGGACTTATTTCGACTTTTATGTACGTTTATTCCACAACTATGACACATCAGAATGATGCTAATCCAGTAATCGGAATCACCTAGGACAACAACCATGAAAAAGCGCTTGGGTTCAGCATCAACATCATTTGCAACTTCCACAGCAGACCTCGTCAACGCAATCGCTCGCCGGGATGCGCTTGCAGAACACCAGTTAATCGATGAATTTCGCCCTCAGATTCTCGCCCTGTTGACAAAACTCAGTCGAGACCGAAGTTTGGCTGAAGATCTCACCCACGAAACATTCATAATAGCTCTAAAAAGTCTTCGACAAGAAAAACTGCGACAACCGGAAAAGCTCACCAGCTACCTGTTTCAAACGGCCAGGTTTACTTTTTATGGTTGGCTGCGTCGAAGTGATAATAGACATGAGCTTCGCGACTGTTTTGACAATGTTGCCAGTCCGGAAAGCAGCGTTGAAAAACTCATGACGAACCAACAAACCCGCTCTTTTCTAAAACGAACCATAGGCGAACTGTCGGTCAATCGCGACAGAGATCTGCTCTACCGTCGATACATAAGTGAAGAGAATGTGCCTGAAATCTGCGACGCATTGAATCTGAGCAATGAACACTTTCATCGCGTCATTAGTCGTGCGCGAAATCGTCTCAAGAAAAACGTTATTGCTCAACAATCATCCTAGACGACTGAAAGAGGTCAGCACCCCTGCCAACCTCATTCGATCATCTGACCAACCCAAATTAGAACGATATTTGAGATCGACAATGGAGTCAGCCAGTAATTTTGATTGCCGACCCTGCTACAAAACCCTTATTCTCCCCATCCTCCAGTTTGTTAGTGAATTACCCTCAAATGAAAAGACTCGCCCTACTCAGTTTGTTCGGACTTACCTTCCTTACACTTAATGCATCTGCGCAACATGCCCTCGTTTTTCAATCGGATTTTGGTAATAAAGATGGTGCGGTACCCTCAATGAAGGGGGTTGCTTACAGCATTTCCAGCGAGCTGCAGATGTTTGACCTGACTCACGAAAATACACCCTACAACATTTGGGAAGCCGCATATCGGCTAAACCAGACCGCAAGCTATTGGCCAGCGGGAACCGTGTTTGTGTCGGTTGTCGACCCCGGCGTGGGTACACATCGCAAATCAGTCGTGCTTAAAACCAAAACCGGCCACTACTTTGTCACGCCAGACAACGGCTCCCTTACCTTAGTTGCAGAAACAATGGGCATCGAAGCAGTAAGAGAAATAGATGAAGCGATTAATCGATTAAAAGGATCAGAGAAGTCTTATACCTTTCACGGTCGCGATGTCTATGCCTACACCGGTGCCAGACTCGCTGCGCAGGTTATTGAATTTGAATCCGTCGGCGCACTATTACCCGCCGAAGTTATGTCGATGCCTTACGAGAAGTCGCACCTCGACGGCAAACAGTTGAAAGGACACATCCCGATACTTGATGTTCAGTACGGCAATGTCTGGACAAATATCGAGCGCGAAAAGTTAATCGCACTAGGTATGTCCCCCGGGGATTCTGCCAATATAACTATTTTCGAAGATGGCAATGTCATCTACAACGAAATTATCCCGTACGTCAAAACCTTCGGTGAAGTAAACGTCGGCAACGCAGCTATCTATATTAATGATCTGCTAAACGTGGCTTTCGCGATCAATCAAGGTGACTTTGCCGCGACTTTTGGGGTCAACTCTGGTCCGCAGTGGTCTGTGCGGATCGTAAAAGTCCGGTAGATTAGACAGTTAGGCTTCTTTTATAGTCCAGCAGGGACCACGGGCGATTCACCATGCTAGGGTCGTCCGTGACAGAAGCATGGATCAAATCTACTCCGTACTTCCTACACCCTACTTTCTAAAGCGACAATTTCGCACAACATAAAAGTCCAAAACCCTAAATTGAAATTATTAGAACCAAAAGATTCAGTGTTAAAAATTTACTACCTACGGAAAATCAGCTAAGTTGACCGAACAATAACAAAAAGGCTGCCGATTATGTCCATGCTCTCCCTCTCCGCGTCACCCATTCTACTGCCCATCATTGCACTCGTACTTTGGACGTTAATCATGCAAGGCTGGATGTTATTAGCTCGTATTCCAGCAATGACTTCTCTGAAGATTGATATTAGTGAAGCCGAGCGCACCGCTGATCTTGCGGCAAAATTGCCGAAGCAAGTAATGTGGAAGGCAGATAACTATAACCATTTGATGGAACAACCAACGATTTTCTATGCGGCCGCTCTTGCCTTGGCGCTGGCGGGACTCGGTACAGACTTAAACGTGATACTGGCATGGGTCTATGTTGGATCAAGAGTCGTTCACAGCATCGTACACAGCACGACAAACAATGTGCCTATTCGCTTTGGCTTGTTCGTCATCGGTACGCTTACCCTACTCGTCATGGCCGTGAATGGTGCTGTTGCGTTAATGGGGTAGTTTTTCAACGCTATTGAAAGCGAAGGTAGGTTCTTACTGATACATGAGCAAACCAATCGTTCACTCGCGAGTCGATGAAACGAGACGAGAAGCGACATCCTTTGTTGTTTCTCAATGATGCCGGCCTGACATTTCCTATGAAACGACAACATCTTGGGATGGGTAGCCGTATTGCTGACGGCATCTCGGTTATCATGACAGCCATGATGACAACATCCCGACTTAAAGAAGCCTCATATTGAATTGCACCTTATCACCGCTTTTATTGCCGCTTTGGGTCATAGTCGCGCTCATTGCCACAAGCCAACACGCATCTGCGATGAACAAGTGCATTGATCGTAGCGGCAAAACTACCTATCAAGCAGAACCCTGCCCCGCTAATCAAACGTCACGCCCCGTCTCAATACCCAATCCGAAGGAATCAGCCCAGAACCTTTATGATGCTCATCGCAATGTTGGCACAACTAACGTAACGATACCTACTGTTGGCCAAGTAGGCGTAATGATGTATACCGCCTGGCAACTCAATCAAATATCAGGTACTGCACCAACCATCAGACTTACGAACAAAAACAACAACGATCCAATGAGCATTACCCTTACATTTTTACCGAACAAGTCCAGCGATGCACTTACAGAGAAACAACAGATCGAGACAGTCAAAACTATCGCAGCTCAGTATGTCGCAAGTTCAATCGAACAGAAGACATCACTACGACGACTAAAAACGGCGATAGGCGATGCCCTGCTGGCTAACTTTAATGATGCAAAATATCAAAATAGCCCGACGCCCAAAGGCGAGTACAGCAGCGTGACGATCGGCTTGATATCACATAAGAAATTCTCTGTCTCAATCACAATACTAACAAATGGTATTGAGACAAACGGGCACAATGACGCGCTCGATGTTTTGGCGAGTCTTTTGTTGGTAGCAAGGACAGATACGCCTTAGATTAGACAGGCGGCTTGTCAATTAGGTCACAAGGATTCAGAATCCCTACTGTATTCCTGAATCCGAGAGAGACATTGAACAGAACAATCTTAAAAATACTGCTGCTTAGCTTCTCCCTCAGCATCCTCTCTGCTTCGGCTGACCTCATTGAAGACTTCGCCAGGAACCCGGATATCATAACCGCCAAACTTTCGCCCAATGGCGACTATATTGGTGTCTTGCGGGAGGTCGAAGGCAAGCGCACCGTCGCCATATTCAAGTTCCCTAGCATGGCGTTCTCCTCTTTCCTGCAATACCCCGACAGAAACGAGGTTGGCACGTTTTGGTGGGTGAACAATGAGCGCATCGTCGCGGACGTTAGGACCGATTATGCACAATACGAAGATTCACGCTCTACCGGCGAACTGTTTGCGATGAATGCCGACGGCACAAAAAGGATCCACCTATACGGTTATCGAGCAGGCAAGGGCATCGCGTTGACAAGGACCAGTAAAGGTAATCGAGAGCGGGCCTCCGCCAGCATGACAGATCCACTAATCGACGAAGAGAAATACGCGCTAATCACCATTTACCGATGGAGTCGCGGTAATCGAAACCCGGCGGAATCGGCCTGGATAAATGTCTATACCGGCCAACAATCAAAACAAGTCCGAGCACCGGCTGTCAACGCCGATATCATCGCAGATCCAAGCGGGACGGTCAGGTTCGCCTTTCACATGGATGATGATCAAAATGCCGTCAGCTACATGCGCGACGTAGAAACAAACTCCTGGGAAGTTTTTAACCGCACTCCGTATGGAGGTGCCTCTACCACACCTGTTGCGCTGAACAATGAAGGCAAGGTTTATGTCGAACATTCACCCAATGGCGGGCCATACGGCATCTACATGATGGACCCTACGAAGGGAGCACTTGAAAAGATTTACCAACACGACCGAGTCAACAGTTCGGTTTGGCTGGATCGATTCGATACGCCCTATGGCGTAATCACCGAAGATGGCAAGCCAGAGTTCACAGCGTTGTTACCCGAGCACCCTTTAAGTCAGATTATAGCTCAGTTATCAGAGGTGTTCCCGGCAGGCTTTGTTGACCCCACCAGCGCCACTCGCGACTACTCTTTGGTGACATTCTCTGTCGTTCAAGATACAAAAACACCTGAAATTTTTCTCTTTGACACTACGAAAAATGAGATCACCGCTCTGTTTGACTCTCGGCCTTGGTTTGACGACACAAAACTTGCGCCAATGGAGCCAATTGAAATCACCGCCAGAGATGGTCTTGAGCTTCAGGGCTACCTAACACTGCCAGTCGGCTTATCCGGCAAAAATCTACCTCTGGTTATTGTTCCCCACGGCGGTCCCCACGGACCAAGAGATTCATGGGGCTATCAATACTTTGAAGGATTTATTCCTGCTAACGGATACGCAATGCTTCAAGTTAACTATAGAGGCTCAGGCGGCTACGGCCCCAACTTTGAGAATGCAGGACATTTAGAGTGGGCAGGCAAAATGCAGGATGATTTGACGGATTCTGTGCAATGGGCAATTCAGCAGGGCATTGCTGACCCAGAAAGAATATGCATCTTTGGCTGGAGCTATGGTGGCTATGCCGCTGTAATGAGCGCGGCTAAAGAGCCCGATCTGTATAAATGCGCCGTCGCTGGCGCTGGCGTCTATGACCAACAGGTACAGTACAAAAAATCTGACTTCGCTAAAAATACTCGCTGGGGCAAAAAATACATCGACAAGGTCATTGGGCCGACAAAAGCTGATCGAGATGCAGCTTCACCGATCACCTACGTAGATCAGATCAAAATACCTGTTCTGTTGATTCACGGCGAGCAGGATGCGCGGGTTCCAATTGAACATTCAAAGGATCTTCAGAAAGCATTTAAGGCCGCAGGCAAACCAAAACCTCGCCTGATCAAACTGCGGGCGGAAGAGCACTCGCCACGCAAGGAAAAGAATAAAACGTTATACATGAACGAGACCATCAAGTTCTTAGATAAATACATTGGCGCTTAGTACGCAGGCGCTTTTTGTATAGGCTCTTAGTACACAGGGGCTTTGTCAGTCAACACTGCGTTGAGCGAACACGCGCCCGTAGAACCAATTATGAATATTGAGAAGTTAAAACTCGCAGAGGCGCACTTTTTACAAATGTATCCGAAGGGGTTTGCTGACCCTGCGCTAGAATTGATTAGCAAGCGCCATAGGGTCGATGCGATGTCAGATTTTACTCAAGCAGCGTTTGCAAAAAAACAATTCAAAAATGAGCGACAGATTCTCGACGATCTCATTAGAACTGTTTCTCGCTCTTCGATGGTCTCCATGTTTGAAAAGCCGAAATTTAGAGACCACATTAACGCCCTCAGCAAAACCGACCAATCAAGCGTTGCCGCTGCACTGAAGAAGCTTCTACACGGAAATCAAGAGAAAGGCTTTAACGAACTATTGGATATCCTATCGGATGGGAAAATTGCCAAGTGGAGCCTTATGACGATCGCCTTGGTTTATTTCAATTCGCAAACCGAAGTTTTCGTCAAACCAACGACAGCCAAAGGCATTATCAACCTGCTCGAGTTAGATCTTAGCTACAAACCGCGCCCCTACTGGGAATTCTACGTCGGCTACCGCGACGCCATCAATGACATAAAGGCAGCGATCGACCCATCGCTGCGCCCGAACAACGCAGCGATCACCGGTTTCTTAATGATGAGCCTTGGGTTGTAGCCTAACGCCTGTAGCAGGTTTTCAAGCTGCCCTTGGGTCGTGTTGCTGGCCACGGATTAACTTACCCGGCAACGCACCTGTCGGCACACCCTGCTCGTAGATGATTTCACCGGCACATATCGTGGCCTCAATACCATCGGCATTCTGCATAAAACGTTTACCACCAGCCGGTAGGTCGAAAACAATATGCGGTGTATGAAGTTTGAGCGCTTCGATATCAATAATGTTGATATCAGCCTTCATTCCCTCGAACAGCAAACCACGATCTTTCATGGAGTAGAGCTCCGCCGGCTGTCGCGTCAACATATGTATCGCGTCCTCCAAAGAGAACAGTGCTTTTTGCTTCACCCATTTACATAAAAGGTACAGGTTTGCACTCGTGTCGCAAATTGAACCTACGTGGGCTCCGCCGTCACCTAAGGCCAAAACAGTATTGGGATGCGCCAGCATCTGCGGAATATTCTCAGAGAAATTAGCAACAGGGATGTACACAAGGCTTTGCCCATTATTCGTGAGCAAATAGTCATACAACCACTCTTCTTGATTCATGCCCTCCGCCGCAGCGAGGTTAGCAATACTACGATCTGGTCCAGGCAGATAGTCGATTGGATCATCTAGGACGTACATGTTGTCGAACTGATTCATTACGATCTTAACGAAAATATGGGGCGCTTCGTTGGCTTCACTCAAAATCTTCGCTTTCGTTACTGGGTCATGCAACGCTTTCATCTTTTCATCCCAATCAAGACCACCTAACGCCTTAAAGCTAGGTCGATCATAAAAAGGACTCATCGAAGCTGGGTGGCCCATCATAATACCAACGGGTCTGGAGATAACTTGACCACGAATATCTAAACCGCCTGCCTGGGCATCTTCGATTCGGTCAAGATGTTCGCGCCAAAGTGTAGGGGTCCCATCAAGGTCGAGGAGAGTAAAAGTGCCCTTTGCACCGGTTTTTTCTGACGTATGTCGCAGAATACCAAATTCATCCTCCGCTTCACGCCAATCAGCAATTAGTTGAAACACATGACCTTGATCGCCAGAGAGAGATTCACCGAGCTGCTTCAATTCATCCGTCGCTGCCTCAAAGGTTGGCACAAACGCACCGGTACTGGATCTATGCACCAACGTTCTCGATGTCGAAAAACCGACACCACCAGCGTCTACGCTCTCCGCCAAGAGCACTTTCATCTGAGCAATGTCTTCAGCCGTTGCCGTTTCTCTGTTCACGCCACGCTCACCCATTACATAGACGCGCAAGGGACCGTGAGGCACCAACGCGGCAACATCGATGTCGTGCGGCTTGCTCTCAACGAAATCTAGAAACTCACTAAAACTCTCCCATGCCCAAGGCAAGCCTTCATTCATGACTGTTTCAGGAATCTCTTCTACACCCTCCATTAACTTAATCAGGACGTCACGATCCTCAGACCGACAAGGCGCAAAACCAACGCCACAGTTACCCATCACAACCGTCGTCGTACCAAGGCTTGAAGATGGATTAAGATGTGAGTCCCAGGTAGCCTGGCCGTCATAGTGGGTGTGTACGTCGACAAAACCTGGCGTGACGATCTTGCCGGTGGCATCAACCTCTTTCGTCGCTGTGCCAATAATATTGGTTTCGACAGTCGCTATCTTTCCATCAAGGACAGCGACATCCGCTACGCGCATCGGCGCACCGCTACCATCAATCACACTACCGTTACGAACAATCAGATCATAGTCAGCCATTTTCGATTCCGAAGGTTATTTTCAATGGCTTTTAGAGTACTTGATGCTGCCTTGATTGATCAAGCAACGAATTACCGTTGACCGGGACACCGGTCGTAAGCTTGTGCGTTTTTGAGATCTGTAGGTTTTTGCTATTAACGCCCTTCGCTGGTCTAATACGCAGCGAATTAGGCAAGGGGACGGCAGATGAAGCAGGTGATTTTCGACACAGATATTGGTATTGACGATGCGATGGCCATGCTAATTTTGCACTATGCACCAACGGTAAACATGATTGCGATAACCACTTGTTTTGGTAACGCGAGCCTTGCCAACACCACCCGAAACGCACTTTTTGTTAAGGAGCAGTTCGGCATATCAGCACCGGTTTATGCTGGCGCGAACGAGTCCATGGGCGAACCTCTCGGAGAAGGCTTTCCGGACTTTGTACACGGTAAAAATGGCCTTGGTGACATCCCCATTATCGAACCCACAATACAGGCCGAGGCAATACCCGCCGCTCAGGCAATCGTCGAGATGGTAACGAAGCAACCTGGCGAAATTTCAATCGTTGCTGTCGGTCGCATGACCAACATCGCAGATGCTTTGATTCTCTGCCCCGAGTTACCCTCTTTGGTTAAAGAACTCATAGTGATGGGCGGGGTGTTCGGCTTCAGGGAACATCAGGGCAATGTTTCACCGGTTGCAGAAGCTAACATAGCGGGCGATCCGACCGCCGCGGATGTGGTCTTTACTAGCGGCATGCCGACGACCATTGTAGGCCTCGACGTTACCCACGAAATCATCATGGACACAGACTATCTCGAACTACTTAGATCCACCGCGGGCCGCGCGGGACAGTTGATCTACGATACCAATCAATTCTATTTTGCATTCCATGAGCGTATTAACGGATCAGCAACCTGCCCTATCCACGATTCGACTGCGGTTGCCTACCTGATCAGGCCAGACCTTTTTACGACCAAGCAGGGACCGGTCAGAGTCGCAACGAAAGGCGTGGCTTTAGGTCAGACCATTTTGGGACAAGAGCCCAACGGCTATGCGACTGACGCATGGAATGGTTTGCCTGCGTGCAATGTCTGCTATGAAGTTAATGCTAAAGAAGTACTGACGCTGTTCGTTGAGACTCTTTCAGCTGGCGACAAAGGTTAATCAAACTAACCTTGTCGCAAGCAGGGCAACATGACTCAAACTCGAGCCAAGATCGCAATCAAGCGGTTGATCTCATTCTATAGAAGCTCAAACCCCACAGCATAATTGTTAGCAGCGCATAACAAAACGTCGAGAACTGCAGTACAAAATAGCTACTCGACATTTCTACGATATTGCTGGTCACCCAAGGGCTCAGTGCCGTGCCGAGGGTCGCGCCCAACAGCAAACCGGAAATGAGCCGAGGACCCGGTTTGGCAACTTGCAAGGTCGCGTAAGAAATCAAAATCTTGAGTAGACCTAAGTTTGCAAACCCCCATAAAAACGCCAACATCACCAACGTATCAATACTATTAACTAACCAAAGCGGAATTGAACACACGCAGGTTGATAGCGTTGCGATTAACAGCAATCGTTGCACGCCAACTTTAAGCACCCACCAGGCGACAAACAGTTGCGCCACAAACATGCCGGTCCAGAATCGACCTACAACTTCACCGGCAGCACTTGCCTCTATGCCCAATGCGGTTTGAAGATGATTCGGTAACCACCAAAGCATCGAGTATTGTCCTAATGTGTAAAGAAACAAACAGACGATGCAGATCCAAACACCAAACGGCCACCGAACCCGCGATTCAGAAGTTTCGTTCTGACGGTCATCTTCAGGGGCATCACGTGCGGTATTTCCGGCATCAGGGAAAGTGGAAAAAATAGCCAGTACAACAATTATCGTAGCCACAAATGCGACGAACAAATACGAACCAGACCAATGGAATTCTAATGACAAAAGATAAAGCGCAATCGAGGAACAAGCGATACCAGCAACGCTAAAAGAGCCGTCCGTAATGACCAGCATTGAAGCGCGCCGTTCTTGTTCGTAAGTGATCGAGATAATCGTTGCCGCACCAGCCAGGCCGACACCGCAGCAAACACCCACAATACCCAACGCATAACCAATGAATTCAATACTTTGCGCAAACAACAAGCTAACAAGGCTGCAAGTAATCAAGCCATAGAGCAGGATCATAATTTTCTTTAAGGAGAGCCAATCGAACACGACCAACGCAAGTATAGAGCCCACTAATATACCAAGGGTCAACCAACTAAAGCGCGCGGTCACTTCAGTTACGGGCAGATCAAAGTAGCTCGCCATCGGTCCTGTAATGATGCCAATAGAAGACAACATACCCGACATAACGAAGTAGGCTAGAAAGCTAATCAGCGTAATACTAATTTTATTGTTCAATATTTCTCACACCGCCAAACCCAACAGATCATACATATCGGTACACGATATGTTTATCGACAAAACTCAAACTATACACATAACGCTTTAGATAGAAGAAAGGTGATGACCAAGGGTAACTACACCACAGATAACTACATACCCCATTTATTCGCCATCGCGAGCACAGGCTCTTCCCTCGTCATAAACTCCAGCAGCACAGGGTTACCCGCTTGCGTTTGCTCAATACCGCGACTCAGTGCAGCTCTAACGTCGGATGCTTTCTCAACACGTTCGGCATAACCACCTAGCGCTTTTGCGACGCCGGTGTAATCGCCGCCAAGAGTACTCGATTTATACTTCTCATTGGCATCGGGCATATAAGCATCGTACCCGCCCATCACATGGTTATTTACAAGTACCGTCATAATTGGCAGCTTCGCCCTCACGGCAGTTTCGAAGTCCATACCAGACATACCAAAACCAGCATCACCCACAAAGTTAACAGAGAGCCAATCTGGTCTTGCCAATTTTGCGCCCAAAGCCATACCTAAACTTGAACCTAGGTGCGTTGACTTACCCCAGCCAAGATAACCACGCGGCGTCTCAACATCATAGAACGGTATAATTTGATCACGGGGATTACCTGCGTCGTGGGTCACTACACTCTTAGACTTATCGAACAGAGTGTTCATCTCATGGATGACGCGATAAGGCGAGATAGCACCATCATCATTGCAACGTAGACGCTCGTCCCACTCGGCTTTAAATTCTGCTTTAAGCTGGGCAATTTCCGCTATTGTTGCGGTAGCTTTCGCTTGACCGGCCTGACCCAGCCGCAGCTTCGCCAATGCAATTAGCTGCTGCAGAACTAGCTTCGCATCGCCTACAGCGCCACAAACAACCGGCCTGCATTTACCGATATCCGATGCTTCGTTAGTAATCTGACCGAGCACGGCGCCTTTAGGCATTCGGGCAGAAAAATCATTGATGGTGAAACTTGTGCCAATACCCAAAATAAAATCGGATTCGTTAGCGAAATGTCCCACTGCTTTATTAAGGGTTCGCCCCGCCGTACCAAGCGACAATTCATGGCTTTCTGGAAATGCACTTTTACCTAGTAGACTCGTCATAACGGGAATTTGCAGAAATTCTGCAAAGACTTCGAGCTCATCCCAGGCCTCTGCGTAGAGCACACCATGGCCAACCATCAACACGGGTCGCTTAGCCGCCAATAATCGATCGAGCACGTCAATAACATCACTTTCATCAGCCGCCGACCGATGCCGCTTGGGCACATGATATTCAGGCAGTGTTTCGTCAGGGTATTTACCCCAAAGTAAATTCGCCGCGGTTTCTAATAACACCGGACCTGTTTTACCGTTTTTTAAGTTTGCGAAAGCGTGTTCGAACTTCCTATTAATCGTACGGGGGTCATTAATCAAACCTGCCAACTTCGTTATGTCGCGAAAAGACCGTGACGCCATAAATTGTGGATCATAGTCTTGCATTGCAGGCTGATGAGCACCTGGCAGCATAAGAATCGGCGTATTGTCACCGTAGGCTTGGGCAACCGCGGCGAAGCTTGCTTCAATACCCGGACCGTCCTGAACCGCTACGACACCAAATTTTTTGCCATTGTTCATACGGGTATATGCATCAGCCATGTTGATCGCGACACGTTCCGTGCGAGCAATGATAGGTCTAATTGAATGGGTCGCTGCTGAGTTAAACAATCTGTTATTTGGATAACCCGCTAAAAACTCGACACCTTCTTTCTGCAAGATGCTCACGATCAAATCTGCATTACTCATATTACGCTCTCTATATTTATGCGTTTCGAATTCGAGCACTCCGCCAGAGCACCGAACCCGAACATTTTTTTGTGAAGGACCCTCGCGACACTTTGCACAATGCCGAAGCTATCGTCTATCAGCAAGAGACATCGCTAACGAAACTCCAGACCTTCGAAGTGACCATTGTTTCGCCATTCATCCAGATATTCAAAATAGGCCGTCGCGCCACTGGGATATCCAACGTTGAGTTTCGCGGCAGGACCTGGGTCCTGACCTTCATTATTATAGTAACCGGGGGTGCAGTCAGGCGAGCCTATGACCCCACCGCCCGCAGCGGCAGCACCTGCCAACAAGAGTTCGATCCACTCGTCTTCAGCTTGTTGCGTGACCTCAACCTGCTTTTTATCATTGTCCAAAGCATGTTTGATTATCATAGCGATGGTTCGACCCGATTCAGTGAGATTGTGCGGTACATTCGAAATTAAGTTCGCACCCTGTGTCGGCTGCACGATAAACGCATTTGGAAAACCATGCACATGAGTGCCGTGTTTGGTTTTCATTCCCTCGCGCCATTTTTCCGACAGCTTCAATCCATCTCGACCGACCATATCGTAGCCCGCACGCCGCTTATATTCGGTACCCACTTCAAAGCCGGATGCATAGATCAAACAGTCAAGTTCGTACTCTCTACCATCAACCATGACACCTTGTTCGGTAATCTGCTGCACACCTTTTCCGTCCGTATCAACAAGCACCGTTGCAGGTGTATTGAATGCTTGCAGATATTGATCATGAAAACAGGGCCGTTTACAGAGCTGTCGATACCAAGCTTTGAGTTTTTCGGCAGTTTGCGGATCCTCCACCAGGGTATCGACGCGCGCGCGGATCTGCTCCATCTTTTCGAAGTCAGAATCTTCAACAGCCTCCATGATTTTCTCAGCTGTCATATTCTCCGGTGATAGGCTCATCACTTTGGTGCGAATTCGGCGCGACAAGTCGGTCCAACCATCCATCACCAAATCCTCACTTGCCATTCCGCCCGTCTGATTAGCGGTGAAGTTTTCCAACCAGCGCTGTTGCCACCCCGGCGTCGCCATCTCATTAAACCAATCTACATCCGTTGGCTTATTGGCTCGAACGTCGATTGATGAGGGCGTTCGTTGAAATACATATAGCTCTTTACACGCCTTAGCAAGATGCGGCACACATTGAACAGAGGTTGCACCGGTGCCTATAATACCAACCCGTTTATCAGCAAGCTTATCCATTGGCGCACCGCTTGGATCACCCCCTGTGTAGTCATAGTCCCACCGACTGGTATGAAAGGAGTGTCCATTAAAAGATTCAATGCCGGCAATGCCAGGCAGCTTCGGCACATGCAGCGGACCCGTTCCCATGGCGAGGAATGATGCTGTGAATGCATCACCTCGATTTGTTTTGATTAGCCAACGGGATTGAGCGTCATCCCAACTAAGATCTTCAACCTCAGTATGGAACAGCGCGTTGTCGTAGAGCTTGTATTGTTTACCGATTCTTTGGCACTGCGCCAGTATCTCGGGGGCATGCGCATACTTTTCCGTTGGCATATGACCGGTCTCTTCCAACAAAGGCATGTAGATGAACGACGCCGTGTCACATTGCGCGCCGGGATAACGGTTCCAGTACCAAGTACCACCGAAGTCGCCGCCTTTCTCAATAATGCGGACGTCCGTGATGCCTTGCTCGACCAATCGGGCACCCGTCACCAAACCGGCAAAGCCACCGCCAATAAACGCAACCGTGACATGGTCAGTTAGCGCTGCACGGTCCTGCAATTCTGTGTAAGTGTCAGCAAGGTAATGCGCCAATTGATCCTTAACTTGCAAATACTGTGCAATACCGTCCGGTCGCAGACGTTTGTTTCTTTCCTCTGCGTACTTTTGGCGAATCGCTTCTTTATCAATTGCAGTAACGGTCATTGGGACTCCAATAGAGGCTTGATTACATTGACGAATTTGAAGTCTGAATATTTGCATTGAGGCTTGGCCGAGTCAATTCGCAACGCACCAACATCAGCCTGAGGAATTTACGACCCGAGCCTGAGACTATCACTCGGCATCGTGTCGCACATCGCACGATTTAGACTCAGCAAGTCATCCTTGCATCGATTGGGCCAATATTACTTATAGTGGCTAACTAAGGCGTCTGGACAGGACGCTTATGCCTGACGCAGAATGCGGGAACTACTCGCATTCGCTATTATCAACATCCGTCATTAGAAAACGCCACTAGGAGCTATTTATGACCGACGCATTGGTTGAAAGAGAAGATAACAACGGCATTGCCATACTTACATTAAACAGACCAAAGGCCTTGAATTCGTTGAGTCCAAGCTTGTTCGTTGAACTGCGCGCGCACATAGAAAGTATTGCCGAGTCCGATCAGATTGGCTGCCTGATCCTTAGGGGCAAGGGCCGGTCCTTCTCTGCCGGCAATGATCTCAATGCAATAACGTCAGGCGATGTGGCGCCTTCAAGACATTTTCAGGCTGAAACACTCGACCTTATCGCCAGCCTGCCACAACCTGTGATCGCATCAGTACAGGGACACTGTTATACCGGCTCACTCGAATTGGCACTTGCCTGCGACCTGCTAATCGCCTCTGAATCCGCAAAATTTGCCGATACACATGGCAAATGGGGCATGACACCTACTTGGGGTATGTCACAACGGCTACCACGACGTATTGGCTTGTTAAAGGCTAAGGAGATGATGTTTACTGGTCGTATTGTTTCAGGGCCAGAGAGTGTCGACTTAGGTCTAGCAAATGAATGTGTCGCGGATGACGACCTTATCTCTCACACGATCAATTTAGCTCAGCAAATCGTCGCCAACTCCTGGCACACACTGAAAGCTGATAAAGTCTTAGTAAACCAGGGGCTCGACCTGCACCTCACAGACGGACTCGCGTGGGAGCGAGCAAACAGTCCCGGTGCTGGACCTGACATGAAAGAGCGGCTGGCAAATTTTGGTAAAAAATAGCTAGGACCGATGTACGTCTAGGGCTCAGACCTAAGCTCACCACTCATTGCACTTGCATTAGATAATAATTATACGAAAGGACTAATTGTGTCAGAGATGGATAAAGCAAACACTAACGACTCAGCAGAGACCGGCCAGATCAGCGTAGCACCTTTGAAAAACCGTTGGTACGCACTCGCCGTGCTCGTGCTCGTGTTCACCTCTAGCCACGTTGACCGACAAATCATGGGTATCCTATTGGAGCCGATCAAGAATGATCTGGGCGCTAGCGATACTCAGATGGGTTTTCTGATTGGACTTACCTTCGCTCTTTTCTATGCGACATTGGGTATGCCTATCGCGATGTTGGCGGACCGCGGCAACCGGCGCAACATCATCACTTGGGCTGTGGCGATCTGGAGCTTTATGACCGTAGCCTGCGGATTCGCCCAGTCATTTGCTCAGCTTGCTCTGGCACGCATAGGCGTTGGCATCGGTGAAGCGGGGTCAAGCCCGCCGTCGCACTCCATGATCTCAGACATGTTTCCTCTCAAAGAACGTGGCACTGCCATGGGCATTTATGCCATGGGCGTCAATATCGGTTTGCTCATCGCTTATCTAGCCGGCGGCTGGTTAAGTGAACATTACGGTTGGCGCGCAACATTTATTATCGTCGGTGTACCGGGATTACTGATCGCATTGATTGTACGATTTACGGTGAGCGAACCTGTTCGTGGCGCCTCCGACAACACCCAAACCGTCGCCGCAGCACCACCCTTTCGTGATGTTGCCAATTACATGTGGTCAACACCATCAGCTCGACATGTTGTTTTCGGTAGCGCATTAGCCGGTTTCGTAGGCTATGGTATGGTGCTTTGGTTACCTGCTTTCTTTGTTCGATCCCACGGACTGTCGCAAACTGAGGTGGGGTTTACACTCGCCCTCATGTCAGGTGTTGTTGGTGGTACGGGAACATTCCTAGCAGGCAAATTCGCTGACATGTTGGGCAAACGCGATCCACGTTGGTTCACATGGATTGTTGCGATCGCAAAAATAGCCCTCGTGCCGTTTATTGTCATGTTCTTTCTGATGGGGGATTTCACGTCAGCATTGGTGATCTATTTAGTACCCGCGTTTCTTGGCGGCTTCTATCTCGCGCCAACCTTCGCAATGGTGCAGTCTCTGGTCAAACCTGAAATGCGTGCGGTCGCCGCCGCAATCTGTCTGTTCTTACTCAACATTATTGGTCTTGGTCTTGGCCCACAGGGTGTCGGAATTCTCAGCGATATACTCTCGGATGAATACGGCAAGGAGTCACTACGTTATTCCTTAATGATTTTCTCACTCGTTAACATCTGGTGTGCCTTCCACTATTTTATGGCAGGCAAAACACTGACTAACGACATAGAAATGGCGAGAAAATGATGTGACACAGACGTCGAAATCGAGCATATTTAGTCAATCATAGAAAAATATTAGGTCAATGCGTGCTACAAAGACACTCTATTGAGCCACACGGTTGTGTGACCTTTTAAATAAGTCGATCGACTAAAAGTTTGCGTAACCACCATCAACTAGAAATGTCTCGGCGGTATGATAACTGCTACCTTTGCTCATGATATAAACAGCCACGGCCGCGAAGTCCTCAGGCTCACCCCACCGACGCATCGGTACACGAGGCTTAACCTTTTCGACAAAGGTACCCCAGCCGAAGCTGTTTTCCGTCATCGCCGTTTCAATCCAGCCTGGTAAAATCGTGTGAGCGGTGACGCCATATCGCGCATACTCAACGGCAAGTGCTTTAACCATAGATATTAAGCCACCCTTGGTCGCCGCGTAATGTTGACCTCTGGCTTGGCCTGAAATAGCCGCTAAGCTGGCCGTACCGATAAGTCGTCCAAAACTATCGCCAACATCTGATCGTTCTCTCATGTGTTTGGCGGCATATTTAAAAGTGTAAAAAACGCCATTTAAATTCACATCTATGACCCGATGCCATTCCTCTGCGCTGGTGTCATCAAATCGAGTGCCCGATCCACCAATGCCAGCATTGGCGAAACAGCCATCAACCCGACCATGAATCTTTAGAGTTTCAGCAAAGGCAGCCTGAACTGCGGTTTCATCAGCAACATTGCAGTTAAGCGCCGATACCTTCGGTCCGTAAGCCAGCAATTTTTCGAGAGCAGCCGCATTCTTGTCATCATTAGTGCCCCAAATACTGACCTCACAACCCTGCGATACCAAGCCTTCGGCCATACCCAAACCGATACCACCATTACCGCCGGTTATCACGGCGACTCGACCACTTAAGTCAAATAAATTCTTGATCATATTTTTAGCCCAGCAGTTTTGAGTTAGTAGGAATAACAGTTTCTATATTGAGTTGACCCGCAAGTCCGGCTGCACGATGTTGACCAATCTCTTGCATAGTTGGCGACATCATCATCTGTAACATAGCATTCCTTGAGGGGTACATTGCGATTGCAACCTTATCCCAAAGCTCTTCGACTTCGCCTAGCATGAGTCGCTCAACATCTGCACCAAAGATCGCTTCGCCGCCAAACTCTTTCAACAACTCTGTCACAGACTCGCCATACAGCGCATAGGCCTGTTCACCGGTTAGATCTGTGTTACGGCCATCTTCATATTGCGCCTTGTCTTTAAACTTAAGCAAATTGACCATATAAATAGGCCCATCTGGACCGACATCAGCAAAGCCAGCCATTTGTGATTTGTTAGGCACCACGCTATTTTTTACTTCCATGATCTTCTACCCCCTTTTTTTTGCGATTGCTCTGTTGGCAATTGCTCTTTTAACAGTACATCAGATTAAATCACCCTCTTTGTTCGCTTTAAAATTATCAACTTAAACTCACTTTATCCAGCAGATTAGCAGCTACAGATCTGCATCGAGCCTTGCATTCAAATCTCTTTCCCTTTCATCGGTATATTCTAATATGCCTTTAACGACATAATTATCGGCTAGCGATTTAGTACGCTTTGTTTGGTTATAACCGAGCACAGAGACGCCGACTATTTCTGCACCTTGTTTTTCTAACAATTTTATAATGCCTTTGACCTGGCCAACGGTCTCAATCCAATCATCGACAATTAGAACCTTGTCACCCGCTTTAATAAGGCTTTCGTTCATCTCAAATGTACTTTTCTGTTTTGTATAGTCGATAAAGCTACTGCTAATAATATGCTTTTTTATGGTTGGTAACTTGCCGCTTTTCCTGACCGGCACAAAGCCTTTCTTTAATTTTAATGCCATGCCGGAGCCTAGAATAAAACCCATTGATTCTGGAGCTACGATTTTATCCACGTCAGCTTTTTTAAAGGGCTTCGCCAGATCTTTAACAAGATTGTCTAATACGTCCGGCTCCAAGAACAAAGTTGAAAAGTCAGGTTTCGCTTTCGAGCGCATATCGATATGTTGCAGGTAATATAAAAAGTCCATCGCTGCCCGTGACCAAGGTTCCAGATAGCAACAGCTTGCAGCAACAGCAGGAAAAATAACAAGATCATAATCGGACCTGAAATTTACTCGCATCGTAAAAGCAAGAAAGGTCGCATGAGTAAACGGGACAATTAATCACACCCAATTCAAGTGCGTTAATTAGGGCGGTTAGGATAAAGACCATTACTATTTTATTTTTTTCAGGTACAGGCAATAAAATAATCGCCGCTGAATTTCTAGGCAAGCAGGTCGCTGAGGTTTTGACTCGAGAGGGTGGTGCGCAGTCCCAGTTGCCTTAACGCCAACTAGGACTTATTCCGCCTTTATGCTGCGACTTCTTCGCTATGGTTTTCTAGCGCTTTAGGACTCAACTGTGAGTAGAAATCTGGCCTGCCAACGTTAAGCAGATCTCTGACCTGAGCAAGCGGCAGCAGCAACAATGTTTCCCATTCCTGTTGTGGCAACCAAGCAGATCGTTTGCCGAGTCGATAGCCTTCCCACAAAGACTTAAATATAGAGAAACCATAATGCCTAAAAAGCTTTAGCCCACCAATTATTGATATCAAGCCCAAACCACGATTCTTCGTTTGTGCGTAGGTAAACGCGAGCAATGATGCTTCACCCGCAACATCCCGCCTATAACCTGTCGTGACGTGCCACAAATCGTGTTGGTCACGCAAACGAATGGCCAAACGATGGGTATTTCTATCCTCGTTCATTGACATATCCGCTGAATCACTCGCCTCTAAGAGACCATCCGGGGTTAAGTTGCCAGAGTCAAGGAAAGCGAGATAGGCACGACCCAAGCTACCTTCGTCCATCGACTCTAACTTTTCACGTTGTACTAAGGTATCGAGCAGAGTCGCGTCCGTTGAAAAAATGCGCTTTCCGGCGGCCGTCGCTTCAAAGCGTCGAGCACACTTTTTTGTCGCGTCGCCCGCCATGGCATCAACGAAAACAAACACCTGCTCGGTCTCCTCAGGGTTCTGGATTAGCGCTTTAATGGCTTTGAATGCGACACGTGGTTGAATACGATTGGTCACAGGAATACACCTCTTATTAACAATGATGTCAATAATATACTTGTAGACATTAATGTCAATAGTATCGGCAATTTAAATTCCAACACAAAGCTCGAGCCTTCGGTTGCGCTGTCAGTGACGCATGGGTATCGTCGAACTCCAAAACGGCTATGAACACCTTATGACCACTAAACCACGTATTCGCAGAAACCCAGAAGAGGCGCGCTCGCTGATACTCACGGCTGCCGGAAAACGCTTGGAAGAGCACGGATTACGCGGGCTAAACATTAAAGATGTGGCCGACGACAGCGGCATTAAACATGGCACACTATTGCATCATTTCGGCAGCGCCGAGGGTATGCGACGCGCGCTTTTAGCAAAGCTGTCTGAAGAGCTAATCACCGATATGTCCAATATTCTAAATTCAGACGCGGCACCAGAGATCGTCTTTGTCGAACTGTTTCGTCTCATGTCGCAAACAGGTCAAACCAAACTTCTTGCATGGCGAGCTCTCGAGGAGGATAGCGACACTGTCTCCAAAGACGAGATTCCTTCAATGCACCTGATCGAGGATATTGTCGAGCGGGTCGCTGAACGAATCAAAGGCAAAGACGTCAATCTTGCACGCAACCTTATTTTTCTTGCCCTGTCGGCGGCTGTTGGGTGGGGAATCTGTGGGCCAACATTGATGGGCACGCTTGGTATGACATCAAGTCAACAGGATCAGTTTCCAGCTTGGGTTGGCGAACAGTTAACCAAGTTGATTTAGCGCTTAGCGCAATCACACCTGCGCAATACCCAACAATAATCAGGTCCTAACGATTTGCCTGATGATTGTCTTTCTAACGCTTTCGAAACCCATTTTCTCGTAGATACGTTTGGCATTTATATTTGCTTCAACAACGTGCAAGAAAGGCACTTCATTTCGCTGTAACTGTCTGCCGATAAGCAATTGCATAAGACTACGAGCCAAACCTCTGCCTTCATAGCCAGGCCGGGTACAGACACCACTAATTTCTCGAAAGGGGTTTGCAAAAAGTCGCTCACCCGCCATGGCAACAAGTTCACCTTGATCGAATACGCCAAAGTAATCGCCCATTTCGATCGTCCCAGGTTGAAAAGGGCCGGGTCGGGTCAGCTCAATCAAATCTAACATCTGAACCAGGTAATTTTCATTAAGGGGCACGATATCGATTTGCGGTGTGTCCACCATATCCAATCGCCACATCATTTGGTCGGCTCGCATTTCCTCCAGCACCCCCCAACCTGACGGGACAGGACCACTCCAGTCGACACTGTATGAACTGTCGCCGGGCTTAGAAAGCTCTGCCAGCTCATCAAAGTTAGGGCTTACATTGTCAACAAATCCAACCAACTCAGATACCCCCCTTTTAAAACGACGGACATCTTCACCACCAAGAGCAATATTTTTTTGCGAGCCAGATAGGCTCTTCCAAATGATATTTTTTAAATCCAACAAAGAGTAAAGTCCATAGCCAAATGCCTATTTTCGTCAAACCTCTAAGTATCCGTTAGTACAAAAAATCTAATCCCACCAAGGATAAAAATCAGGCATTGCTGACGCTTTATCCTTGAACTGAGGATCCCGCTTCTCAAGGAAAGCGCTTACGCCCTCTTTACCATCATCAAGGCTGCAATAGTAAATCGCCAGTGAATCAACTTTGTGAGCTTCACGGGGGTGATCCATAGCTGAGTTTCTGTACATCATCTGCCGCGCGAGCGCGATAGCCACTGGCGATCGATTAGCAATAAACTTTCTCGCAAGCGTCTCAGCTTCAAGCATCAGGTTATCGGGTTCGTATATTTTCGACACTAAGCCGCCCTGCATGGCATCTTCTGCTGACAATATATCGCCACTGTAAACCCACTCTAACGCTGTAGACATACCAACAATACGCGGCAGAAACCATGTTGAGCAAGCCTCCGGAGTGACCCCAATTTTCCCAAAGACGAAGCCTATGCGAGCTTTAGTCGAAGCGAGTCGGATGTCCGCAGCCAGCGTCATAGTTGCACCGATACCCACAGCGGCCCCGTTGAGCGCAACAATGATCGGCTTTTTACAGTCGTACATGCTTAACGTCACACGCCCACCTGAATCTCTGACACCGCCCACATATGCAGGTTCATCATAGTGACTGTTGAGGTCGGCCAGCGAAGGATTAAGACTTTCGTCTAAACCAAACACATTACCCTCGGCGGAAAGATCCATACCAGCACAAAATGCTTTGCCATTGCCGGTCAGGATAATGGCGCCCACGTCATCATCCTCACTCGCTGCTTCGAACAAGTGGACAAGCTCGCTACCCATTTGGATCGTAAAAGCGTTTAGTGCCTGCGGCCTGCAAAGCTCGACGATGAGTACACCTTCTTTATTTGTAACGACAAGAGTTTCAAAGTTCACGATTGTATTTCCTTGCTAACTAAAACGGTTCGCATTTAATCTTTGGGTCTACGCATCCAACGACTGGTTTTACTGACGTCCTCAAGCGGCTCACCAGCTTCCTTCCAACCGCCGAAGCCAGCCTCGAGGTGAGCAACATTTTTGAAGCCCATATCCTTTAATGCTTTAACCGCAAGTACACTTCGACCACCACCGGCACAAAACACAACGGTGCGTCGATCCTCTTGAAAGTAATCTCGATAGTACGGGCTTGCCGGGCTTGCCCAGAATTCCAGCATACCTCTTGAGCAATGCGTCGATTCAGGTATCGTACCCAGCTCAATCAGTTCTTGGATCTCGCGGATATCAATGACAAGCAGATCAGCATCGGCTGCCTGTTCCGCTTTCAAATCATCGACTGAAAGGTTTTCAATATCAGCCTTAAGCGCCGCTGTCAGTTTGAAAATATCAACTAATGCCATCTTTTTTATTGCCCCCTTAGTTTATAAATTGCACGCAAGTCGATACTACTGAAGCAAACAGCTTCAGCTGCTCCACCATTTTTTTCAGACACATTGTTTTCAAACACATTGACTTCCACATCTAGAAATTCATGACCTTTCTTCGAGAATAGATCAAGGACCTGCATTTCAACGACAAGCTCCGTTCCAGCAGGTATCGCGGCATAATTCTGCGAAGTCGTCTCAAGATGAATCCAAGGGTTCATATAAGTGTTAGCAGCTAGCACCCAATTCGACAAACCAAGTATAAAACTCATGTTGGCGTAGCCCCCTTGAGCCGGGTCAAGCAATTCAGGCATAGCCGAATGCTGCCTTAGGTATGTCTGCATATTATGCGGACCACCCCAGGCATAAGGCATCGCAAAACAGCCTTGCATCTGGAGTTGGCGAATGGCAGCGGGCAATGCTTTTGGCGGCTCATAGCCGGCCTCCAACAAAGGATCGCCACGTTTCTTTGGCATGGCTTTGACGACGTTGGGTATAGACACCTCGGCGGTTGCGCTGACAACACCGCCAGGCCTAATCAATTTTGCGTTGTACTCAAACTCTGATGTATTTGATACCTCAACATCAAACGCCTCTTCATCGTACAAGGGCGAACTGACCGTGACATGAGCGCGGCCAGATTCGAGCCATTTCAGACCCCATGCAGCCACAGCAGGGTGCGTTAAATAGGCCGAGACTGTCACACCAGGCACTAGGCCACCCTGGAAGCCATACTGCTTGGCCATCTCATCGCCGTGTATCTGATTGTCGGAATCCGGAGATTGATTAAAAGCTTGCGCTGACCAAGACTGACATTGTTTCGTTTGCATCATTTTGCCTCTTCCTTCGAGCTGTAGAGACTATCATAATGCGTTTAACAGTAATCCCTTGATGCTGTATCGAAGCCGAAAATTAACATGCACAATCGATCAAGATTATGACCGACAAAGCTATGCCATCGACTGATGAATCGATAATTCTTTATACCTTTCGGCGCTGCCCCTACGCCATGAGGGCAAGAATGGGTTTAGCGGCGTCTCAATTAAAGTTTGAAATAAGAGAAGTGGTGCTGCGCGATAAGCCAGCAGCAATGCTCGAAGCGTCGGCTAAGGCAACAGTTCCAGTTTTGTTAGCCGGTGACATAGTAATAGATGAAAGCTTAGACATACTGATTTGGGCCCTCAAACGCAATGATCCATTGGGCTGGCTAGGCTTTTCAGATAGCCAACTTGACCAGATGCATAGCCTCGTTAATTTGTGCGACACAGAATTCAAACCGCATCTAGATCATTATAAGTACGCAGACAGATATCCTTATTCGCCTGAGTCTCACTATCGAAGTTTAGCGCTGACGTTTTTAAATACATTAGAGGCAAAACTGATTTCACACGAGCACCTGTTCGCAGAACGACTCAGCTACGCCGACATTGCTATCTTTCCGTTCATACGCCAGTTTGCCAATGTCGATGCAGATTGGTTCGCGACACAGCCCTATCCCAACCTGCAACGATGGTTAGCATCATTACTCGACAGTTATCTTTTCAAAAAGATCATGACCAAGCACCCACAGTGGAACGTCGATGATAAACCCCTATATTTTGAAACAGTAGATTTAAGCAGTTTGAACAGGTCCCCATAACATCCGCTTTCAATGCCGATTCCGTTTGCCACAAGCACTATCTAGCCCCTAGTCAAAGATCCGTTTAGAGGGCGTTTTTGATAGGCAGGGCTTTCTTGATACAGGTCAATTCCCATATGGGGTGTTTGGTCTAAAATTAAGCCACTGAACATGACCTGATGTAGGAGCAAGACAATGCCTAAAATTCTCGCCGTAATTGATCCAGAACACACAGAACACTTGGCTCTGACACGAATCAAAGAACTGCCTACAGAAGGCTTTGAATTTCAGATTGAGTTCTTCATGCCAAAAAACTTCTCGGCACAGGATGCGACAGGTTTCACAAAGGAGATGGGTGAGATTAGCAGAACGCTCAATATGCTCGTTAAGCCGCTGATCCATTTAGGCTACAACATCGAAACCCAAATCATGCTATTTGACCGACTCTATGAGGCAATTATCGAGCGCGCGGCAGCCTGCAAAGCGGACTATGTGTTCAAACCTTTACGTCATCATGGTGCAGTATCTCGCTCACTGTTCACACCAACAGACTGGAATTTGGTGCGTATGTGCCCCTGCCCAACATTGTTTATTTCTCAACAACCTAGCGTAAACAAACTGCCTGTATTGGCTTCGGTCGATGTTGCCAATAACGACAAAGACCACAAAGAACTCAACGAGATCGTCATCAACCAATCGAAGGTAATTGCTAGCTTAATCAACGCTGACGTCCACTTAGCTAATGCCTACGACATGATGACAGGCGCGATTGGCGGACCAATGCCTGATCCCGCGGCATATCAGATGGTTCAGAACAATCGCGCGGAACACTCAAAAGACGCTGGCGCAATGGCGAAGGCACACGATATTCCAGATACTCAGGTGCATTTATCCGAGGGCCCAGCGGATAGAGTCATCAACAAGTTCGCGGAAAAATTGGGCGCGGGTATTATCGTTGTCGGAACAGTCGCTCGATCGGGTATAGCAGGACTATTTATTGGCAATACAGCTGAGTCTCTGATCGAAAATGCTGACTGCGATGTTTTTGTTGTTAAACCATCTAGCTTCGAATCGCCTGTTGCCGGCAAATCAACAACAAGCTCAATCGACCCTAAAGCGCATACATGAATGTAGTCGCCTATAGTTTTATAAATATTGTGAAGGTGACAAAAACTCTCCGATACGCTTTGCGGCCATATTGCCGCAAAGTTGGTGAACACTTCAGACCACTTTTTATTCCCCTACTGTCAACGCATGTCACCCGCTGAAAAACACCGCAAAACAACACAATCTAATGCCATTACGCCTTGGACCGTAAGCGTTTATCGTTGGCTTCCAGGCAACCCTACTGTAATAGGCGTTAGCGTTGCCATTGTGCTTGTATCCATTTTCCTACTAACCAGGTTTATCGCGAACGACCCTGAAACGACCGATGGTGATTTCAGGCTATCGCTAATCCATATTCTACTGACGGCATTTGTGCCTTGCGCATATGTCTATCTAATATCCGTAACAAAAGAAGTCGCGGTTGCGATGCAACCAGTGTTTGGCCAAGACGCCGATATCAAAAAAGCATTGACTGATATTGGCAAATACAACTGGTGGAAACTCTTGCTAGCCGCCTTAGTGGGTGTGTTAGTCAATCTGTACGCAACAACTCTGACAACCGTCGGTTCAGACCCCTGGGTTTGGCAAGAGCAGAACTTTGATACGAAATGGATGCGAATACTTGGTCCTACGTTCTGCAGCTGGATGGGCTGCCTTTTTTATGTGTTGGTCATAGAATCATCGCGCTTGTCGTCTTTATCGAACAGCATAACTTCAATCGACCTGCTAGATTTACAGCCCTACAAACCGCTTATAAGACAGGGATTGACCAACGTGCTGCTAGTTGTAGGTATCGCCTCAATCGTTTCACTATTCTTGCTTGAACCCGGCTTCGATACACTACTTTTTCAGCTTTCAATTTTATTTTCCATATTTGCATGGATTGGTCTTATGCTGCCATTAAGAGGTATCCGAAGAAAAATAGATAAAGCAAAAAAGCAAGAACTAGCCTGGTGCACTGAAGCATTGCAGAACGCGAGAAATTCGATAAAAAGCGACGCCGGAAAAAGTCATAGCATCACTGAGGTTGTTGCCTACAAAGCTCTCATTGAGAGCATTCGCAACTGGCCTTTCGACAGCACCACCCTCGCTCGCTTCGCGCTGTACCTATTGATACCTTTGTGCTCGATTTTTGGCGGCGCATTTGTTGAAAGGTGGCTTGATCTGTTCTTGCCCTGAGAGACTTTATACAGCGCTAGTAGCGTTTAATAGACGAACACCGACAACCCTATTTGTACATTAATCACACCGTCGACTGCTAGCGCCTAGTTAAACAACTACGTTAACTCTGACAAGTGCGGGCAAGTTACGACACTTAATTTGTTACACAACTGACATGCTCACCCTATCTTTTCTGTAACTTACTTTTCCGCTACTATTAACACCCTCACCAACATCGGACATCTGCAATGCGCACAATCATGGCCACAATCTGCATCGTTTTTTTGGCAGCATGCTCCCAGCCCGAATCAGACACAGCAACAGCCACAACAACCGTGGACATGCAAAAACAAGTAATGACACAGCTGCTAAACGCTAAGCCCGGTGATGTCATCACTATTCCCGAAGGTCGATTTGAGATGATGCGGGGACTTTCTCTAAAAGTGGATGGCGTAACGATTAAGGGTGCCGGCATGGACAAGACTGTGCTCGACTTTAAGAATCAGATTTCAGGCGCCGAAGGTTTATTGGTGACAGCCAGTGATTTCACTATCGAAGATCTTGCAATCGAAGATGCAAAAGGTGATGCACTTAAAATAATGGAAGGTAAAAACATTATCATCCGACGCGTTCGCACAGAATGGACCAACGGACCCGCAACAGAAAATGGTGCGTACGGTATTTACCCGGTTCAAACTGAAAACACCCTCATTGATGGTGCCGTCGCTATTGGTGCGTCAGACGCAGGCATATATGTTGGTCAATCTCGCAATGTTGTTGTGCGTAACAGCCGTGCTGAATATAACGTTGCTGGCATAGAAATTGAAAACACGGTCGACGCTGACGTCTATGACAATGTCGCCACCAACAATACAGGAGGAGTGCTGGTATTCAATATGCCAAATCTGTCGATGGAGGGTAAAAACACACGGGTTTTCAGGAATCAGATCTTCTCAAATAATACACCTAACTTCGCACCAGCTGGCGGCGCTGTTGCTGGCGTACCAGCCGGCTCAGGGGTATCAATCAATTCGAATGACTCAATTGAAATATTCGACAACGACCTGAAAGACAATCAAACAGCACATATCGTTATTTCGAGCGTGTTTTCTACTAATTACAATACGCGCGAGACCGCCACCGTATTCGACCCCTACCCTGAAACAATTTCCATTCATGACAATCGTTACGAAGGTGGCGGCAACAATCCCGACACAGAATACCTTGCGCAACTAAAAATTGCCGCCTTTGGTGAGGATGGCAGCTTTCCAAACGTCATCTGGGATGGCTTCGTTAACAAGGACAACGTTGTTGACGGCGTACTTAAACCTGAATACCAAATCTGTATTTACAATGAGGCGTCCAGCGAAGTATTTAACATAGATGCACCTAACGAGTTTGCTTCACCCAAACTTGGCGATGTCGAACACCAATGCAAGCACGCGCCTTTGCCGGCGATTGAACTCGCACTAGCGGATTAGTTTTAATGCGAAATTTAAGGACAGTTGCCACGCTCTTCTGGGTGGCATTCGCTTCCCTTTGCCTACTAGGCTGCAATCAAACTCAGGTGGCATTTCAAGAAACAGATGTACCTCGCCTGTCGACATGGGGTCTCATGGACGCTAATGGCAAGAGTTTCACATTGTCTGAGAACGTCTTGCCTTATCAACTTAATTCAACCCTTTTTACTGACTATGCACACAAATTAAGAACCGTCACGCTGCCTCTGGGTTTGAGCGCGACAGCAAACCAAGACGGTACAATCAACTTCCCTGTTGGCACCATTCTCAGCAAGACATTTTTCTACCCTAGATCCTCATCGCAACTCCTTAAGAGCGATGACAAAGGTAGCCATTTTACTAACACCATCGGCTCACACGGCGGCATTGATCTCAGTCACGTGACCCTGATCGAAACACGCCTGTTAGTTCATCGTCAGAGCGGTTGGGTCGCCTTACCTTATGTGTGGAATGACGAACAAACCGAAGCAACATTAGAAATAACTGGGGACGCAAAAGTCCTGCGTATCAAAGACGAAACCCAGCAATACGACTTCACTTATATTGTTCCTGACAAGAATCAATGTGCAGGTTGCCACGGCACCAATGCAACGACCCGGGATATCAACCCAATCGGACCGCGAATCAACAACCTAAACAGGAACTATGACTACCATACGGCCGCCGTTAATCAACTCGAGCACTGGCAAAACTTAGGCCTAATACAACTCGATTCATCCCCAGAAAATCTCCCTGCGATGGCCGACTGGGCTGACAGTGGTGTTGATATCGAGTCACGGGCACGGGCGTATCTAGACGTGAACTGTGCTCATTGTCACAATGAAAAAGGTCCGGCAGACACCTCAGGGTTGTTCCTTGATATCGCGACGGAGAATCTGACTCGACTGGGTGTTTGCAAACTACCGATCGCGGCAGGCCAAGGTACCGGTGGCAACAAATATTCTATTGTGCCCGGCAAACCAGATAAGTCTATATTGGTCTATCGTATGCAGGCGGAAGACCCAGGTGCGATGATGCCTGAATTGGGGCGCAGCCTTGCTCACCCAGAAGGTATTAGTCTAATCGAAGACTGGGTTGCTTCGTTGCAGGGAGAATGCGGTTAAACTTCCCCAAGAATTATCCGCATGAGCAAAGGGAAAGGGATATTAACCCCAAACAGCTAGGAAGAAGTCTGATCCAACAGATCGAAAGCTCAGTATAAGGATTCAATAAAACCTAAAATTATCGTGCAGGCCACCGTTACAACTTCGGCCTCGCCCAGGTAACTCACACACAAGATCTAGCTGGATAGTTTCATGGAAGTTGCTCTTTTTCCCATCCCCGATATTGTCACCTTCCCAGGCACCGTCGTGCCCCTGCACGTGTTTGAACCACGCTATCGGCAGATGATCCATGACGCGGTCGAGCGCAATATGATGATAGGTGTCTGTCATACGAGGAAGCAGATTCGGGCAGCTAAAAGCAATATGACTCAAGTTGAAGCGCTGAGCACAAACCAAGCGACCTACCTTCCACAAACTGTGTTTTCTGCCGGCTACTGTCACGTGACGGAAACATCTGAAGATGGTCGAATCTTTGCAAACATCGTCATGGAACAGCGATTTCAACTGGGTGATGAGATACAAACACTGCCTTATAGAATCAACAATTCGACACCTTACAATGACAAAACTAGGGCGGAACTCGAACTCGAGCAGGCACCAAACTCACCCGATATTGACTACGCTGCCTTACAGGCACTCATTACTGAACGGCTACTCGTCATCATCGGTGATCAGAACCCCGGCTTAGTTGCGATTTTGAAGCACAAGGACTGGAGCGAACTTACCCCAGAAACATTCTCATTCAGGATTTTTCAATTTCTCCACCTTGATGCCGACGTGATGCAAGACATTCTCGAAATGCGTCAACCTGGGGAAAGACTGACTTTTCTCGCCGAACTGCTAACACCTGCGTAAAGGGGCCGAGCGGCCCTTTTCTAAAAACTAAATAGGGCGCCTATTCAGCTTTAGAATGCTACCGCGATCGAAGCACTCGGTCCTTGATGCTTGAACTCAACCGAGCCTAAAAAATCATTGTTGGTCGAATCTAGCTTCACCGAGTAATAGGAGTAACCAAGGCCCAATCCAACCCGCCCCAACTGATACATCGCTTCAACACGCAAATAGTTAAGAGATCCTTCGTAGCGATCAAAATCTAAACGAAAGAACTGCCCTTCGGCATTGATTGTTAGTCTTGAACTCAAACCAACAGACCCGTAGGCGCCAATGGTAGGCAAGATAGGATCCGGTCTATTCGACTCAACTTCGCCAGTGATGGTCGAAAGTATTTTCGTCTCAAGTCTCGTTCGGTGTAAACCCGCCGTGAAACCTAGCTCTTTTTGCTCATCGCGAAGCAGAGAATAACCATAGCTTAGCCTCATTGTCTGCGAGTCATTGGAGGAATCAATGGCCGTGCCCGCAGGCACAAATTGATTACCCACGGTAATATCGGACGCTGTTGTCACTGACCCCGAGCGTTCTACAGACGAGTAACCAAATTCCAGTCGATGAAATCCGCCAAAGCGATAAAGGACGTCGAGTTGTCCAACTGTTTCTTTGCTGGAGAGACCCAGTAAATCTTCAACATCAATTATAGTGCCTGGTGCCGTTGCCGATGCATCTCGGACGATCTTTGTATTTAATTCATCACGCAGTGCGGTGTATTTTATGCGGAAATTTGGCGCGCCCGAATATCGCTCACTGCCATCGCGGGCTTTAAAAACATCCGCGTTGTAGGCCAGACCAATGCTCGCGCTCCAACCTTGATCATCATCAATCAATGGGCTGTTTTTGACATCGTCATCTAAAAACAACCAACCGACGCGACCATTGAGTAACCAATGTTCAGATAATATATAACCCCAAGCAAACTTAAGCTCTGTGTTGACTACCGAACCCGGCTCGTAGGCTGGTAAAGATGGCGATGACTCAACTGGCCGAATGCCAAAATAGTAACTGCTGTAATCATCAGACATATAGTCAAATTCAATACCCGCGGTCATATAGCCTCGTTCAAACTGTCTTGGATAGGAGAATTCTAGCTGACCAACAAACCCGTCGTGTCGGTCTGAAACTTCGAAGTAAGGTTTGAAAGATACTTGTATTGGCCAGGCCCGATAGTTGACCGCGGGCGCTAACTCAAGCGCCCAACGGCGTTGATCGATACCAACTAGATCATCGCTCTGATCGAACCCAAGCGTTTGAATGCGTCCCACAGCGCCAAAGGTCCAGTCGCCTCGAATAAATCGAAAACCAACATCACCTTCGCCGACTACTAGCCAATCGTTTGTTAGCTTTGACTCTTGCATTGTCGTCAGGAACGGATAGACAATTGTAGAGTCCTCTGCCCCTTTGTATATGTTAGCCGAGCTACTTAAGCTGAAGCCTAGCGCGTAATTGTTTAGATCGTAAGCACGAACCTTATCTAAAAGATTTTCTGCAACCACATTACTAGACAGCGCTAAGACCCAAATTAATGACGCTAACTGAATATACTTTTTCATTTTCCAACTATTCCCTCAACAATTTTCAGCCGGGTGCAAGTGTTACACCCAAACAACGCCCAGTAAAGCTATAGACGTATGCCTGCGGAGGTCATCACGATATTATTTATAGCCCGAATGTCTTGATAGAAAAGATTCTCCACACCTCACCTAGCATTGATATACTTCGCTTTCTGTAGATAAAAAATGACATCAGCTAACGTGAACGAAACAATATCAGCAAGCGCAGAACTCATCAGGCCGAATCGATTAGCTGATATGGAGCTGGTTGGCTATCTGCGCCGCTGGAGTATGAAAAAACGTTCTAAACTAGCCAACCAATACTTACACAATATTTTGTCTGCCGATGAACCCATCTTGCATGACCACCCTTGGAACTTTCGGTCAATGATTCTTACGGGCGGATACATCGAGGTCACCCCAGAGGCCGAATTTCATCGAAATGCTGGCGATGTCTACGATAAAGAAGCGACCGACTTGCACTACATTCGTCATGTCGAACCCAATACTTGGACAATGATTTTCACCGAGAAAACGATAAGAAACTGGGGCTTCATGCTGGATGACAAATGGGTTGCTCACGAAGATTTTCCAGGGCGCCCCCTCAAAGCGATATTTAGAAATGGATACAAAGAATAATTCTTCAAGAAAAACAACGTTCTAGCGAATAGAAAATAGTCCAGATCTTGTATCGGTTTTGATTGTGCTATCGAAGGGAAGCTTGTATTGATAAACAAGGTCCATATCCTTGCTACCGTCCAAAACATCCAGACCAAACCTGACATCCTGCGGGTTTTCGTATACCAGGGTGCCGAACATTCGATCCCAAACGGAAAGGATGTTGCCAAAGTTTGAATCCGTCCACGGACGTTCGATGTGATGATGAAACTTATGCATATCCGGCGTCACGATTATATAACTGAGAATGCGATCTAACCGACCTAGATGAATATTCGCATGGGTAAAATAGGCAAAGAAAATAGTAATCATGCGATAGCCAAGATAGAACTCAATCGGAATACCAAACAGGACAATGGCGAATAGAGCTGCGATTTCGCGTGTCAGATAGTCGCCGGGATGGTGTCGGGTTCCAGTCGTGGCATCAACATGCGTATCGCTGTGATGCACCATGTGAAGTCGCCACATCCACTTAACCTTATGCAGCAAGAAGTGCACACCATACTGAGCGATAACATCGAGTAGCATGATCGCTGTCAGAAAATGTAACCATTGCGGTAGGTTTAAACTGTACAACAGACCAATTCGCTGCTCACCTGCCCAAACAACAACACTCGCAGTCAGTAATGCAAAGGCGATCCCGGTCACACCGCTGGTAAACAAAAAGACCAAATTAACGCCAACATGCTTGAGCTTTTTATAGTCAAAAATGTAAGACGGTGAGGCGAATTCAAAAAACCAACTTGCAGATAAGCAAATAGCCGCCCACGCCACCTTATGCCAATCTGGCATTGTTGCGCAGTAACCAACAAACGACTCAACCAGCATTTCCAATGCTTAGCTCCTAAATTATTGTCTCGACACAAGGCTGAACAAAACACCTTACTCGTCAAAATGGCAAAACTAGATAACCGGCGACATACCACCATCAACATTAATTGCTGTACCGGTAATATAGCTACCGCGAGCCGAACAGATAAACGCTATCACATCACCCGCCTCGGCGGCTTCACCAACACGTCCCATCGGTACCATTGTACCCATCTTGTCATATTGATCATCGAGACTGTGACTTGCACCTTTATCCTTTGCAGATTCCCAGCGTCGCATATGCTGCCTACTCTTAAGTAAACCGACGCAGACTGTATTGACTCTCACACCCTCTGCTGCAAATTCTTGAGACCAAGTTTTTGTCAGAGAAATACCCGCTGCTCGAGACAATGAGGTTGGCTGACTACCTGGACCCGGCGTCTTGCCACCCGGTGTCGTGGTATTGCAGATCGCACCTTTACTGCGTTTTAAATAGGGTAAGGCATACCGTGTACAGTAAATTGCGCCCATCACCTTTAGCGTAAAATCTTCTTCGACCATATCGTTGGTCATATCCTCAAAGTTCGCGAAGGAAGACGTGCCGGCGTTGTTAATAAGAATGTCGATACCGCCCCACTTTGAGGCAACTTTAGCCACCATTGCTTTGACAGCCTCTTCGCTACGCACATCTGCAGCAATCCCCATCACCTCATTACCCGTTTGAGCCCATATTTCCTTGGCTGTGACATCAAGCGCAGATTGCGTACGCGCCACTATTGCGACGAACGCTCCTTCCGCAGATAAACGCTCTGCTGCAGCCCGCCCGATACCATCACTGCCGCCAGTAATAATTGCCACCTTGCCTTCTACACCAAGATCCATGTCTTTACTCCTAAACAAATTCAACAAGACGCCAGCGCTGCATTTTCACAAAGGCACGGCATCACAATATTGAGCATCATATTAACAGCACAAACTTGATAAGCTAGGCAATACAGCTCGCATATAAGAACGACAAAGTGACCCACTAAGCACAAATCAACTCGGGCTAACAGGAATCACAAAATGAGTTTATTCAACGACAACCATAGAGATCTGCAAGATGCATTCGATTCACGCTCTTTAGCTGACCGCTTAGAACAAATGATTGTGCTCACATCAATCAATGAAGCCGATGCTGCCTTCATACAATCCAGACAATTCTTTTTTTTAAGCTCCGTCGACCATGAAGGTCAACCCACCGTTTCCTTTAAGGGAGGCGCAGCAGGGTTTGTGAAAGTCATTGATGAAACCACAATAGCTTTCCCGAGCTACGATGGTAACGGCATGTATTACTCGCTCGGCAATATGCGCGGCGATGAAAAGATAGGCATGCTTTTTCTCGATTTTGAAAATCCGCATCGCGTACGCTTCCACGGTAAAGCAACCGTTAAAGCTGACGACCCTCTTCTTGCTGAGTACCCAGAAGCTCAACTCATCGTTCGAGTTTCCCTGACAAAAATGTGGGTCAATTGCCCCCGTTATATTCCCATCATGACAAAACAAGCGGATTCGAAATTTATACCGGATTCAGGTAAACAGACCCCGCTGCCCGCATGGAAACGCATTGATGCCATGCAAGATGTCCTACCCAAGAATGACCAACAGCTGGTTGCTAATGGACCCGGTGTTATTAAAGCCGAGGACTACCCGGCGGCTTTAGAAGGCGATAAAGACCAGGATTGAGTATGCCTTTATATTTATAGCTTAAAGCAGAGCAACACCAAAACAGTACAAGAACAATACAAGAACAGTACAAGAACAATACGAGAGTGAGACGGATATGAATATTTATGATTTCGCGGTCGGGCAGACGAACCCAGAAACATTTCCAGTAGAAGCATTCAAACAAGCCAGCATTCGAGCAATCGACAATGAACACGAAATGTTCAACAAGTACCATGGCGCCCTTGGCCATGCCCGGTTACGCGAACTCATGGCAGAAAGAGAATCACAGCGCGAGGGTGTGTTTGTCGATGCAGATCAACTCGCTATTACGAATGGCTCCATGCAATCCGTCACGCTTGTCGGACAGGCACTAATGGATGGCAATGACGACATTGTTATCACAGAAGAATTCACCTACAGCGGCACTATCGCGGCTTACAAAGGCATCGGACTCACCATAATAGGCATCGCTATGGATGAGCACGGCATGCGTATGGATTGCCTCGAGTCAAAATTGGCGGCGTTAAAACAACAAGGTCGTAAGCCCAAATTTATTTATAGCTTGACCACTTACCAAAACCCCACTGGTGCAAATATGCCACTGGAGCGAAAAAGGGAACTGATCGAAATTGCGACTTGCTATGACATACCGCTCGTAGAAGATAACTGCTACGGTGACGTTCACTTTGATGGCGACAAGGTTCCCTGCGCCTTTGCACTCGATGACAGCCCAAACCAAATTTACATTGGTTCATTGTCAAAAATTCTAGCACCTGGCGTTCGACTCGGCTATCTTCTCGCCCGCGAACCAATGCTTAGCAAGATCGTTAGCAAGAGATATGATGCCGGCAGCAATTACTTTGCTTCAGCTGTCGTTGCGGAGTTTTATCGTAATGGTATCGAAGAACATTGCGATGCAACCAATCCTGTACTAAAGCATAAACGAGACCTTCTCATGGCTGCACTCGAAGACACTCTGGACGATATTTGTATCTGGTCAGTACCCGTAGGCGGACTGTTCTTATGGTTGCGCATGCCAGAGGACGTCGATATCAAAAAGCTTACTCAAATCGCCAACGATAAAAATTTTTACTTTGCCAACGGCAAAGGCTTTCATGTCGACTACAAAGATGTGCCGTACATCAGACTTGCCTTTGGCCATGTCCAAGATCATCTAATACAAGAGGGCATTCCAATACTTGCCGATGCGATCAAACAAGCAAGAACGAGCAATGAGCATCGCTCCTTTGACAGCCTTTATTGATTCAGTAAATCTGGGACCTTGGTAACCATCAGTGTTCGGTGCTTCAGGGCATAGGCACGTCGTTAACAAACATGGGCACTTGATAGCCCTTTTGCACCGCTGGACGTCTGGCAATCTCGCAGTACCAGCGCTTCACGTTGGGATACCTGTCAAGATCGATTGTTTGCCATTCAAATCTGGATATCCACGGCCAAACAGCAATATCAGCAATCGAATATTCATCGACGATGTATGCTCGGGACTCCAACCGTTTTTCCAATACGCCATAGAGCCTGTGAGTTTCTTTCAAATATCGTTCTTCAGCGTACGGACTCTTGCCTTGATTGTATTTAACAAAGTGATGGGTTTGGCCCAACATCGGACCCAGCCCACCCATCTGCCACATCAACCATTCCATGACGTGCCAATAACTATTCGATTCGGTTAACGTTTGTACGGACTCAGATGACAATGGCGCCGACAACAGCTTTGGTAACAGTCGATCTGCTTTAGTCGCCAAATAGAGCATGATCGCGCCCGACTCCATCAGCGTAATGTCTCCGTCGGCTATCGCAGGTATGCGATTGTTAGGCGATACCGCCAGAAACTCAGGCTTGAATTGATCTCCCGCACCGATATCAACAGCGTGAACACGATAGTCTAGTCCCAACTCCTCCAACAGGATCGATACCTTTCGACCATTAGGTGTCGCCCACGTGTAAAGATCAATCACTGTATCTACCCCACTATCGTCATCATTGATTTGAGCCTGCCGATAAGTTTACAAATGAACGCTACAAAAACCATCACGGAATGTGACACGTCAAAGATCAGATAAACAATCATGTTAAGGACTATTTAACGACTAAGGGAATGACCTTGCTAACCGACTTCGCGCTAAGGCAGCCTAATAAACAGGCGCCAAAAGGCAAGTGTATCGGTTTGACGGCAACTAAAACAAATGCACTTGGCCAGCATTTGCTGTAAGGTGCGCCCACTTTCTTACCCTCCCATCAGGTTTCTATGTCGTTTGATTCACTCGGGTTATCAAAACCCATTCTGCAAGCCTTGTCAGACCATGGCTACGATTCTCCTACGCCTATTCAAGCACAAGCGATTCCGGCTGTTCTTGCAGGCCAAGACGTTATGGCTGCCGCGCAAACAGGCACTGGTAAAACGGCTGGTTTCACACTGCCTATATTGGAAAAATTGTCTACCGGCGAGAAGGCAAAGCCAAATCGAGCCAGAGTACTCGTACTCACGCCAACTCGAGAGCTAGCAGCGCAGGTTAACGAAAGCATTCAAACCTACGGTAAGCACCTGAGCCTGAATTCAACCGTCGTGTTCGGCGGTGTGAAAATTAACCCGCAGATGATTCAGCTGCGTCGCGGCGTCGATATTCTAGTTGCCACCCCCGGTCGACTGTTAGATTTATACAACCAGAAAGCAGTTAAGTTTGATGACATAGAGGTTTTAGTTCTAGATGAAGCAGACCGTATGCTCGACATGGGCTTCATTCACGATATTCGTAAAATCATCGCTTTATTGCCGGAAAAGCGTCAGAACTTGATGTTCTCTGCCACCTTTTCCGACGAGATACGCACACTTGCTAAAACAATCGTCAATGACCCAATTGAAATATCAGTCACACCTCGCAACTCAACGGTCGATACGGTTAAGCAATCGCTCGTGCCCGTTGATAAGAAGAGTAAGACAGCACTGCTCATTCACATGATCAAAGAACATGGCTGGCATCAGGTGCTTGTTTTCAGTCGCACCAAACATGGCGCCAATAAGCTTGCGACCCAGTTAGGCAAACATAACATCGGTGCTGTGGCAATTCATGGCAATAAAAGTCAGGGCGCAAGAACCCGCGCGCTGGCAAGCTTCAAGGAAGGTAGCGTACACGTGCTTGTGGCGACAGATATTGCCGCGCGCGGCATCGACATAGATCAGCTACCCTTTGTCGTTAATTTTGATCTGCCAAACGTACCTGAAGATTACGTCCATCGGATTGGTCGCACAGGTCGAGCCGGCTCGACCGGCGAGGCGATTAGCCTGGTTTCCGCAGATGAGCACAAACAGTTGTGTGACATTGAAAACCTGATTCAAAAACATGTTCCACGAGAATATGAGCCAGGTTTTGAACCCGCTCATGAATTACCCGCCTCTCGCGCTATATCAGCCTCCAAACCAAAGCGTGCGAAGAAGCCAAGAAGCCAGTCGACCGGACAATCATCCGGAAATTCTTCATCAAGAAGTTCAAGCCCCAGATCCAGCAATCGCTCTGGTAACCGATCGGGTAATCGATCGGGTAATCGATCCGAAAGCGGCAATACTGGCGGTAATACAGGCGGCAATGGTAATCAGCGCAGACGCAGCCCGAACCGTTCCGGTAACAGGTCGACCTCAGGGAAATCGGGCAACGTATAGAGCCTGAAAACAAAGACGTGACCGCACCTATCAAGAAAACCGCCATTTTCGTCGATGTTCAGAACATCTACTACACCTGCAGGGATCGGTATTCACGCCAGTTCAACTACAGGACCTTGATGGAAAAAATCCAATCGCAGGCAATTGTGGTGCAAGCGTTTGCTTACGCAATCCATCGAGGCGACGAGCGACAACTCAAGTTTCAAAATGCACTCAAGCAGATCGGTTTCACTGTGAAACTTAAACCTTACATTCAGCGCAGCGACGGCTCTGCAAAGGGGGATTGGGATGTGGGGATTTGTATTGATGTGCTTGATATGGCCGACAACGTCGATGAAATCGTTTTGCTCTCAGGTGATGGCGACTTCGACTTGTTACTTGAAAAAATTAGACGTGACAAGGGTGTCACGGCAACTGTATATGGCGTTGAGGGCTTAACATCGAAAAGTCTTATCGACTCAAGTACCCACTATGTCCCTATAGATGAAGAATTTTTGCTTTAGTCTAATTAGCATCGGCAGGATAAATCGCATGAAGGCCTGCATTGACGAATCTCAGACTTCTCTCATCATCACACATCAGACACGTTTACAAAAAACCGACGAACGAGCACGCAGCTCAATCGCCGGTTAATTTTTTAGATATAGCCATCATTTAAATAAAATTTGGCTAGGACGAAAACTCCAAACCGTCAAAATCTCCCGCTTCCCGCCATTTCTCTAGCAAATCCCAAAAAGCGATCGAACCGCCACTATAAAAGGCACCATATTTAAGCTTCGGATTAGGCTTGCCTTCATTGTTGTAGTAACCGGGCGTACAACCTTCACCGCCTATCTGCATTGCTGGGCCTTCGCCACCGATAATGCCTTCAACCCACGCAGCTTCTGCCCCCTTACTCGCTTCAACCTTCGACAAATCGTTGGCTTGCATGTAAGAAACGATGTGAGCGAGATGTATGGAAATTTCATTTAGCAGATGTGGATAATTGGCAGAAAAACCACCTTGTTGCGCACTCATTAGGAAGCAATTAGGAAAACCATTCGATTGCATACCATGGAAAGTCCTCATGCCCTCTTGCCATTTGTCTGATAACTTTTGTCCTTGCTTACCAACGATGTCATAACCGGCACGACGCGTGTAATCGGTACCCACTTCAAAGCCAGTACCAAAAATAATGCAGTCAACTTCGTATTCCTTGCCGTCAACCACAACACCCTTTTCTGTAATACGATCAACACCTTGGCCTTTCGTATCAACCAGCTCAACGCTCGGCCGATTAAACGTTGGCAAATAATCATCATGGAAACACGGTCGTTTACAGAACATTGCGTAGTAAGGCTTTAACTCTTCAGCGGTATTGGGGTCATTCACGAGCGCTTCTGCTCGAGCTCGAATCTCGTTCATTTTTTCAAAATTAGCCAGCTCAACGATCTCGGGAAGTGAACGACCGGTACCATCCCCGGCCTCACCTTTACGGAACATCTCTAACATCTTGCCGATCAGATCTGTCCATCCATCGTTAACCAGATCCTCCGCCTGGGGTACGCCGGAGACTAGCGCATTGAAGTTTTCCATACGCTCTTTTTGCCAACCCGGCTTCAAAGAAGCAGCCCAAGTTTCATCGGTCGGCGAGTTGCCGCGAATATCAACACCGGATGGTGTTCGTTGGAAGACATAAAGTTGTTTCGCCATTTCACCAACATGAGGCACGCATTGGACAGAAGTGGCACCGGTACCAATAATGGCAACACGCTTGTCCTTCAGTTTGGTTAAGCCACCTTCAGGCGAGCCACCGGTATAATCGTAGTCCCAGCGGCTCGTGTGAAAGGTATGCCCTTTATAAGTGTCTATGCCAGCGATGCCTGGCAATTTAGGGCGATCGAGGGGACCGTTTGCCATCGCAACAAACCGCGCTCGCACCTTGTCACCTTTATTGGTATCGACCGTCCATCGCGCTGCATCGTCATCCCATAGCATGTTGGTGACCTGGGTTTGAAACAGCGCTTTTTCATAAAGGTCGTAGTGTTTACCGATTGCAGAACTGTGGGCGAGTATCTCCGGCGCGTGGGAATATTTCTCTTTTGGTACGTAATTCAGCTCTTCAAGTAAGGGTAAATAAACATAGGATTCAATATCACATTGAGCACCCGGGTACCGATTCCAATACCAGGTGCCACCGAAGTCGCCACCTTTCTCAACAATCCTGACATCTTTTATGCCCGCCTCTTTGAGCCTTGCACCCGCCAGAAGACCGCCAAAGCCGCCACCAATCACCAACACATCGACGTCATCTGACACGGGCTCGCGTTTTATTGGCGCAACATAGGGATCATCTAGATAGTGAGAATACTCACCTTTGACTTCGACGTACTGCTCGTTGCCATCTTCGCGTAGCCTTTTTTCACGCTCTATTCGATATTTTTCACGAAGCGCGACTGGGTCAAAATCTAGGTCATCGTAGTTTTCCTGCGTACTCATAGAGACTCCTATCGTTAGTTACTATGCCGAAACCCGCTGAGCTCGTATTTCTTAGTACTAGAAATACTAAAACATTCCGACTTCGTTAGGGAAGAGCTCAAATTTGTTCATTCACAGTAAAACTTACATGATTATTGGGTACCGATCCAAACAGTCTTCGCTTCACTGTAGCATTTACCTGCATGATCAAAGATCGCCGAGCCCGCAAAATGCTTCTTGCCTTGCACCTCAATCGTCCAAGCAACTACCATTAGGGTCTCTCCCGACATAGGCCGTGCATGCACCCGCGCACTAATCCTGCCAAGCAAACCGGTTCGAATGCCTCCCGCTAGGTAAGCAAACTGACTAGGACAATCCATTGCAGTCCAAAGGTATTCAATCGGAACATATCCATTTTCGTCGGCCCATACTTGTTTAGTTGGCCAGATTGCAGCAACCATCGCATTCATATTATCGTCCGACGACACGCCAACGGCACTCGTCTCGACAGGCGCAGCATAGACTCCCAAGCCATCCTCATGTTCGACGCCACAACAAAAACAAATCGGATGAAAGCCCTGACGGCCAATCAATAAATCATTCAAATTTTCGCCGAAAGAAAATGAGTCAGCTGCGGCGGCTTCAACGACATCCCAATCGGGTGGGCTCGGCACCTGCAGGTCGAAATGATCAACGCGCACCTCCGCGATGAGGGTTTCTTGCTGCACAATGGTTGCATGCGTGTCCGACTGATAGATCACCTGCAACGTTTGATCCAAAGGAATAGGCGATCTGAGTGTTACCTCTATATTACCGGTACCTGCATCATCGATCACCGTCGAGAACAACCCACCAACATAACCACCATTTCCAGACATTGGTGGCCCCCTAAACTTTTCTTCGACGACGAGGCTATCAATACGTTTTGCCAACAACATTCACTTATCCAAAAAAAGCGCTCAGGTTAACACAGCTAGAATAATCAGAAATTAGATAAGCTTTAACACAGGATGAGACAGGAAATCGATCCACTCTTTCAGAGACAATAAGCATCGCTATACTTCGATAATCCAACAGGTGCCATCGCAAGCATTGGAGAGGAAGTGTGCGACGCTTGCCGGTAAAATATGTCAGCGAAACGGTTTATCAACAAAAGCTGAGCAGCGCTATGTCTAGAGACTTACCCGGATTAAACCGCTTAAACTCAGAAAAGAGGATCTTAAAGAGGAACTAAAAGAAGAGCTAAGAGAAGAGCTAAGCGAAGGACTAAGGGAAAAGAACTACAAGAGACTGCACAGGCGCCAGGCTGTTCGAGACAGGGTTGTCCCAAACAGCTTGCCGTTATCTACTCGTCTCTTAACTGAGCGATGAATGTATCGGACTCTTTTATAGCCGACTGCATCGCATCAAGAAGTCGCGTGACATCTTGATTAACATTGCCTAACTCGCCCTTCAATGACGCTATCGCACGCGCATTGAGGTTGTGTTTAAGGTACAACACATTATCTTTCAGGCTTGCTAAAACAGGGTCGATCGTCTTCTCCGCTTTTCGCATGGATGTAATCAGCCGCTCATACTGACGCCGGGTTTGTTGCAACTTGCGTTCGCTATCACGACGCAAGCTTGCGCTGGAGTATTCCGCCAGCTCCGCTTCCCATTCGTCGAACAGCGCATCTGAAACATCTTCAACACCGTCAATACGCTCGCTTATGTTTTCTGCGACGGCAACACTGTCCTCGTATTCGTCATTAAGTCGATCGTAAATATCAGCAAGATCGCCACCATCGAATTCAATCACAGATCGAAACTGCTCAAGCGCATCTTTGAACTGTTCTTGACCTTCTTCCTGAGCAACCTGCGCCGCTTCAATACGATCGATCATGATTTCACGTTTGTGAACGCCAACCTGTTCCATCGCGCTGTAATATGCACTCTCGCAGCCAGCAACGAGCAGCAGGGACAAACCGAGAACAAAATATCTCATTAGCCTTCCTTGTCCAGCGCGTCGACGATCCTATCGATACGCTTATCAGCAAGATAGGTGTGAACAACAAACAGCGCATGAATCACGCCTGGCACGAAAAAACACAAGGTAAGAATAATATTGATAATGCCTTGAATAGGCTTGCCGCAAATAAACACAGCCACAGGTGGTAACAGTATAGCTAGTAGGTATCGCATTAGGGATTCTCCGTAGTCGATCTTATTTTTCACTCTCCAACTTGAGTATAACCTCAAGATATGAAAAGTGGCTTTTTCGCAAAACATAGCATGACATGAAAATCGGTATGCTTGAATGCTACTGTGAGGTATTTTGCCTAAACGGTCGTTTCGAGGATGGCTTAACGACACTTGAGCGCAATCCTTAGTTTTTTGTGTCCTCATCCGTAGTAATTCAACCTCGGATTCGATACATTCCTGCCCGACGTTTGAACCGTCCCAAAGCACCGACTTACTCTTCTCTTCCTCCAGGATGTAACTCTATGAATTCTGTTTCACAGCGTATTGCTGAAGAACTTGTCGTCAACGAGCGACAGGTCAAGGCTGCCATCGCATTGCTTGATGATGGCTCCACCGTACCCTTCATTGCACGCTATAGAAAAGAAGTTACCGAAGGACTCGACGATACCCAACTACGGAATTTAGAAGAACGTCTAAGATATTTGCGAGAGTTGGATGATCGCCGCGCAGCGGTCCTAAAAAGCATTGACGAACAGGGCAAGATGACAGACTCGCTAAAAGCATCAATCATGTCTGCTGACACTAAGACTCGCCTCGAAGACCTGTATCTTCCTTATAAACAAAAACGCCGCACAAAAGCACAGATAGCTCGAGAAGCAGGCCTAGAGCCTCTCGCTATGGCCTTGCTCGGCGATGCTAGCCTCGACCCGATCGTTGTCGCTGCCGATTACATTAATAAGGACGTTGAAGACACTAAGGCCGCACTGGATGGTGCCCGACAAATACTCATGGAGACCTTCGCTGAGGATGCAGACCTTCTCGCGGCACTGCGAGACTATCTAAAGTCTTATGCGGTTATTGATTCCAAGGTGGCGGCAGGAAAAGAACAGGAAGGCGCAAAGTTTTCTGACTATTTTGAATACACTGAAGAACTAGCCAAGATCCCGTCACACCGAGCTTTAGCACTTTTTCGGGGTCGAAACGAATCCATTCTTCAGGTCAGCCTCAAGGTCGCCGGTGAAGATGAACTCGAAACGCACCCTTGCGAAGGCATCATTGCCCGTAAGTTCAATCTCGAAAAACTAGGTCGCGCAGGTGATGCATGGATGCAGGAGACGGTACGCTGGGCATGGAAAGTGAAAATATTTACACACCTTGATCTAGAATTAAAAATGGACCTTAAAAGTGGCGCCGAACTGGAAGCAATCAAAGTCTTCGCGACCAACCTTGGAGACCTTTTACTTGCTGCACCGGCAGGTCCAAAAGTTACACTGGGACTAGACCCTGGACTACGAACGGGCACTAAAATCGCCGTCGTTGATGAAACCGGAAAACTGGTAGATACAGCGACAATTTATCCGCATGCGCCTCAGAATCAATGGGACCAATCAATCGCGGTGTTGGCCGCCATGTGTGCGAAAAACAAAGTGCGATTAATCAGCATTGGCAACGGAACTGCATCGAGGGAGACAGACAAACTTGCCAAGGAACTCGCCAGCAAATATCCAGAATTGGGAACCACAGCGCTTGTCGTCTCAGAGGCAGGCGCCTCTGTTTACTCTGCCTCAGAATTAGCGGCCAATGAGTTCCCTGATCTAGATGTCTCTATTCGCGGCGCCGTATCGATCGCACGTCGATTACAGGACCCGTTATCAGAACTCGTAAAAATCGAACCGAAATCCATTGGTGTCGGCCAATATCAGCACGATGTCAGTCAAACACAACTGTCGCGATCTCTTGATGCGGTTGTCGAAGATTGCGTGAACGCGGTTGGCGTAGATTTGAACATGGCGTCGGTACCGCTTTTATCTCAAGTGTCAGGTCTATCGAAAGTCATGGCGGAAAATATCGTTGCCTATCGTGATGAACATGGCCCCTACACAAACCGCAAGAAAGTATTAAATGTACCCAGACTGGGCCCAAAAGCATTTGAACAGGCCGCTGGCTTTCTCAGAATTAGAGATGGTGATAACCCACTGGATCAATCGGCGGTACACCCTGAAACCTATCCCGTTGTCGAAAAGATCATTAAAAAATGTGATCGCAAGATCGCCAGCATCATGGGCGATTCAGGCTTTGTAAAAAGTCTCAATGCCGCTGACTTTACTGACGAGCAATTTGGCCTCATCACCGTTAATGACATTTTGACTGAACTGGAAAAACCAGGGCGAGATCCAAGACCGGAATTCAAAACAGCATCATTCATTGACGGCGTTGAAGACATTAAAGATTTAAAGGATGACATGATTTTAGAGGGCGTTGTCACCAACGTTGCTAATTTTGGCGCGTTCGTTGATGTTGGTGTCCATCAAGATGGGCTCGTTCACATCTCCGCACTGTCCAATACGTTTGTTAAAGACCCACGCACCATTGTTAAGGTCGGCGACGTCGTTAAAGTGAAGGTCATGCAGGTAGATGTTCAGAGACGGCGCATCGGTTTAACGATGCGACTTGAAGATGAAGCGAAAGACCAAAGTACGGACATACAAAAAGACAGACCTACTAAGGGGCAGTCTCGAAAACAAAATGGTGGCGGCCGCAACAGTGGTTCAAATAACGGCTCAAATAGCCGTTCAAATAGCGGCGGCGCGCCAAAGGGCGGCGGTAGACCCGTCAATTCCGCGATGGCAGACGCCTTGGCTAAAGCACTAAAAAAATAACTAACAAACCAGCTCAATGGCCAGACGAGTTATCTAGTTAGGTACCCGTGCGACAACTTTCACTTCGACGTGCGCATTGGGTACCGCGAGCTCTGTAATACCAATTGCCGTCCATGCCGGCCAAGGCTCATGCAGGTATTCATCCCGCACGGCAGAAAAGACACCAATATGATCCTGCAGACCAACATGATAAGTGGTGTACTCGACAATATCAGCGTAACTTGCGCCCGCTTCCTGTAGGACCACGCCAACCTTTTCCCAGGCAGCATGAAACTCTTGCTCTAACGATTCAGGTAGCTTGCCTTTGGCATCAAAACCAATGACACCAGAGCAATAGACAAAACCATTGGACTTCATGGCTTCCGAAAAATGCATTCTATCGTAGGCAAACTGCCCACCTGCGCTGACAATACTTTCAATATTTCCATTACTCATAATGACTCCATCAAATGTTTAGCTTTACGCTACTGTAAAAAAAACCACCATTACAAAAACCGATTTAAATCTGCGAAGAGAGTGGCAACTCAGTTGTGTTCTTTATTTCAGTGACAGCAATATGAGAATGCACCTCGCCGATATGTTTTAGCTTTGTCAGCTTTTCACGAACGAAAATTTCGTAGTGCCTTATATCTCGGGTGACAATTTTTAACATGTAGTCCCAAGTACCAGCCATGGTGTAACACTCGAGCACCTCTGGCAAGACACTCACCTCTTCCTCAAATTCTTCAAGACTATTTCTACCTTGAACGCTTAGGTTGACCGTTGCAAATACAACAACATCCATACCAAGCTTCTCTCTCGCCAACAAAGAGACACGCCGAGTGATGAGACCCTTTTCCTGCAATCGACTAATCCGTCGCCAGCAAGGAGATTGAGAAATATTAATGCGATCAGCTATTTCTTGTGTTGTCAGGCTCGCATCCTGCTGAATAAGCGTCAGGATCTGCAAGTCGATTTTAGATAACTCCGTCGAAGACTTTGACACTAATTACCCCCGTATTAACTATTAAGGCATGATATATGCGTTTATAACGGATTAGGTAGATTTTTAATGCAATATTTAACAGTTTAGCGAATTACAAAGCATAAATTTTCTTATCAACGCCACTTACAATGTCGTCTTCATATGCCGGAGTGGAACCGTTGAAGTCGCCAATGAACGAGACCGTCGTAAAAAGAACCAATCGCAAGGTTTCCCTAGACGATAAATACGCCTTGGATACGACCCGCGCTTACATGACCGGCATTGAAGCGCTGGTTCGCCTGCCTATGCTGCAGCATCAGCGCGATCTGGAACGCGGCATCAATACGGCTGGCTTTATATCCGGCTATCGCGGCTCACCCTTAGGCGGGGTCGATCAAGCGATGTGGAAAGCGGCCGACTACCTCAAACAACACAACATCAAATTTGTACCCGGCGTAAATGAAGACCTCGCCGCAACCGCCGTCTGGGGCAGCCAGCAGGTCAATCTTTTTCCCGGTGCGAAGTACGACGGGGTGTTCGGCATGTGGTACGGCAAGGGCCCCGGTGTTGATCGCAGCATGGACGTAATCAAACATGCAAACGCCTTCGGCACTTCCAAGTACGGCGGCGTATTAGCCGTCGCTGGCGATGACCATGCGGCCAAATCCTCAACGCTGCCGCACCAATCTGAGCACATGTTTATCGGTGCCTCAATCCCCGTATTGAATCCAGCAAATGTGCAAGAGGTGCTTGATCTCGGTATTTTCGGCTGGGAGATGTCTCGATATACCGGCGCGTGGGTTGCACTCAAGGCAATCACCGAAAACATGGATTCCGCTATTTCTGCGGAAATCGATCCAGGACGAGTCAATATTACGATTCCTGAGGACTTCCAGTTACCCACTGACGGCGTGCATGGCCGGTGGCCAGACACCGCTCTTGAGCAAGAGCTTCGCCTAAATAAGTTTAAGATTTATGCAGCCAGAGAGTTCGCCAGAGTGAACAAACTCAATCGCATTGTCATTGATAGCAATAAACCGCGCCTTGGCATTATTACCACAGGCAAAGCCTATCTAGACGTGATGCAAGCATTGGAAGATCTAGGCATTGATGAGCGTAAGGCGGGTGCAATTGGACTGAGAGTTTTGAAAGTCGGTATGAGCTGGCCTTTAGAACCAGTTTCAACCCACGAGTTTGCCAATGGACTGCAAGAAATTCTGGTTGTTGAAGAGAAGCGCTCAATCATAGAAGACCAATTAACAGGCCAACTCTACAACTGGCCGGTTGATAGACGCCCTAAAGTCATAGGGGAATTCGATGAAGAAGGACACGACCTTTTACCGAATATATCCGAGTTGACACCCGCCATGGTCGCCCGGGCTATCGCCGCAAGAATAAAACGTTTCTATAACGACGATACGGATGACAACACAATCGCGAAGAAGCTCGCCTTTTATGATCACAAAGAAATGGTGCTCGACTCACCCCGCATCAAGCTCGACCGCACGCCCCATTATTGCTCCGGCTGCCCGCACAGCACATCAACGCGAGTGCCGAAAGGGAGCCGAACACTCGGTGGTATTGGCTGTCATTACATGGGCACATGGGAAGAAGGCGATCGTCGCGCAGAGACCTTCACCCAAATGGGAGGAGAAGGCGTCACATGGATAGGCCAGTCGGCGTTTACCGATACAGAACACGTTTTTCAGAATCTCGGTGACGGTACCTATTTTCATTCAGGATTACTCGCGATACGCCAAGCGGTTGCATCTGACGCAAACATAACTTACAAAATTCTATACAACGACGCGGTTGCGATGACCGGCGGTCAACCTATCGATGGCAGCCTTACTGTCGAACAAATGATCATGCAACTGCGCGGCGAGGGCATTACCAGAATCGCCCTTATTTCAGACGAGCCGAACCGCCACAAAGACATTCGTCCATTTCAGGGTTATTCACTCGATCACCGTGACGACCTGATTAGAGTTGAAAAAGAATTAAGAGAGATCCCTGGCACAACGATTCTCATTTTCGAACAGACCTGCGCCGCAGAGAAACGGAGAAGACGCAAGAAAGGACAATTAGAAGATCCAAACGTGAGAGTTTTTATCAACAAAGCTGTTTGTGAAGGCTGCGGCGATTGCAGTATTCAATCCAATTGTTTATCGGTCGTACCGGTTGAAACAGAGCTCGGCCGAAAACGGCTGATAGACCAAAGCGCCTGCAACAAAGACTATTCCTGTCTGAAGGGTTTTTGTCCTAGTTTCATTACCGTCACAGGTGGCAATTTGAAGAAACCTGCCCCTAATTTTGATCAGGACAACCTCACCGCGCTACCTGAGCCAACTTTACCGGATATCAGCCAGCGGCCTTGGAATGTTGTAGTAACCGGTATTGGCGGCACCGGCGTGCTCACCGTAACAGCATTGGTGGCAATGGCCGCTCACATTGAAGGCAAGGGTTGCTCGACCATGAATCAGACCGGTCTCGCGCAAAAGTTTGGCTCTGTAGTGAGTCACGTTCGAGTTGGACTCAATCAACAGGCAATAAACGCCGTGAGAATACCCGCCGGCGATGCGGATCTTCTACTCGGTTGTGACCTTGTTGTCGCGGCCGGCGATGAGGCGATGGCAAAAGTGAACGTAGAGCGATCCTATGCAATCATCAACGCAACGGAGTCGGTCACTGCAGAGTTTATCAATAACCCTGATACCGTTTTCCCTGCTAGTGAGATGAAGCAAACGATCAATCAAGAGGTTGGCAAAGACAAAGTCAGCTTCATTGACGCATCTGCAATTGCGACCAACTTGCTGGGTGACACAATTGCCAGCAATCTATTCCTACTTGGCTACGCTTACCAATCAAGCCTGATACCGGTTTCTGCTGAAGCGATTGAGGAGGCTATCGCGTTAAATGATGTCGCGATCGATTTTAACCGAGCAGCTTTCAACTGGGGTCGCAGAGCCAAAGCGAATCTGCTCGAAGTTAACCAGATTGCCAAGGTTATCCCTTTAGAAACGCCGCTGCAGAAAGTTGCGGATATTATTGAGGACAGAGCACGCCGCCTCACCGCTTATCAGAATGCATCGTACGCCAACCACTATCGAACTGTTTGCCATGAAATCGCGCAACGAGACTCGGCCGTTGGCGCAGAAGATCAACTCACGATCGCGGCTGCTAAATATTTGTTCAAAGTAATGGCCTACAAAGACGAATATGAGGTTGCACGATTGCATACTGACGCGCGTTTCCAGCAGGAAATAGATCATGTGTTCGAAGGTGATTACAAAATTGAATACCACCTTGCGCCGCCAATGCTGTCAAAAGTCGACGGCAATGGACAACCGGTCAAAAGACGTATGCCTTCCGCCATGAAATATGCGTTCCAGTTTCTTGCACCCTTGAAATTTCTGCGAGGCACGTCATTTGACTTATTTGCACTGAGCACTGACAGGAAGCTAGACCGAAAAATACTAGCGGATTTTGAGCAGGATATTAAAACTGTTCTTGAACATGTCTCTCATCAAAATTGTGAGACGGCGATTGAACTACTCAATCTACCTGAACAGATTCGCGGCTACGGCCATGTCAGGCGCCGACATGTTAATGATCTATGTCAAAGGCGGCAAAGACTTAGACAGCAAATCAAGGGCGAAACAGTGACTGTCGTCAACATCATTAATGCAGCATGAAGACAGGCTGCTTCAATAAAACCATAAAATATAGAACGCTGGAGTAAGCACTAGGTGAAACACCAAATTATGGCGCAGAAAACTGATTCAGTTGCGCAACAACATCCGGATTATGATCAACACCAAACGGTCGCCTATCACGAAGATACAGCTACCGGTTTGCGAGCGATCATTGCGATTCACAATCAAAACCTGGGACCCGCTCTCGGCGGCTGCAGAATGTTTCCGTACGCCACGCAGAATGATGCACTGTCTGATGTGCTGCGCCTTTCTCGAGGCATGACTTATAAATCAGCCCTAGCTGGCTTGCCCTTGGGTGGCGGCAAAGCAGTCATCGTTGGCAATCCACGAAAAGATAAGTCGAGAGAATTGTTTCTTGCCATGGGAAGCTTCATCGATTCGTTACAAGGCAACTACATCTCTGCGGAAGACTCCGGTACAAATGTCAGTGACCTTGCCATCATGGGCGAGACAACCCGATGGGTGTCCGGCATTCACCGAGACCATGAGTTCAATGGTGACCCATCGCCTTACACCGCACTCGGCACCTTCGAAGGCATCAAGGCCGCTGTGAAACATCAACTGAAAAAATCGGACTTGGCAGGTATTTCGGTTGCTGTGCAGGGTGTTGGCAATGTCGGCATGGAACTTACCAAATTGTTATCGCAAGCAGATGCACGGGTTTATGTTGCCGATGTTAACGAGGACAATCTAACTCGAGCGAAAGATCGTTATGGCGCGATTATCGTTGGCACAACAAAAATACATCGACTTGATGTAGATGTCTTCGCGCCGTGTGCAATGGGTGGGACAATCAATAGCATGTCGATTCAAGAAATACGCGCCAGCATCATCGCAGGCGCAGCAAACAATCAATTGAGTACGCCAGATATCGCGGAGACCGCAAGACAGCAGGGTATTCTCTATGCACCTGACTACGTTATTAATGCCGGCGGCATCATCGACATCCATCATCAACAAACCGGCAACCGAAATGTGGAACAGGTAAGACAGCAGGTAACCGCTATTGGTGAAACGTTAGAGTCAATTTTTTGTCGGGCGCAATCTTCTCAGATACCTACCAGTGTCATTGCTGACCAAATCGCAGAAGAAATTTTTCTAGCGCCAAAGCTGCAATCTAGAATGGCGTGAGCAACATTCAGGCGTCATTTAGACATTACTCAGACAACACCTCATTGACCTTCAAAATACATCAACAATATTGATCTAAAACAAGGTAATTTACAGAACGTTATGTTTAAATTTTATTCAATCCAAAAATTGAAAACATAAAAATCAGGAGCAATCCTGAGCAAAGATTTTGACGACCTATGGGAAGATATCAAAACTCAGCGAGACGAACTGCGAGTTCAAGCTCACCTCGCAAAAGCAGAAGTAAAAGATGAAATCGAAGAGATTGAAGAGCGTTGGCAAAAGTTAGAGTCACGTGCTGACGAAGTTCGTCAGGAAGCCGGCGAGGCTTTCACTGAATTCAAGCACGCCTCACATATCGTTTTGGAGGAACTTTCTGACGCTTACAAACGCATCAAGGATCGGCTAACAGAATAGCCATCGATGACCATCGTGAAATTAGATCGAGATCAGGCAAGATGGCACTGTGACCCCTCGAAACTTGGCTTCAAAAGTACCAGCGAACTTGATGTATCCATCGGCATCCTTGGTCAACCAGATGCGATCGAAGCATTACAGTATCGCATAGAGACACGGGCACCCGGCAGTAATGTATTTGTTCGCGGGCTATCAGGTTTCGGCCGCATGCCCCTAATAAACCAGGTGGTGACACAGTCGTCGATTGGCACCGTCACTCTACCGGACCGTTGTTACGTTTATAACTTTTCGGAGCCAGATCAACCGAAACTACTGGAGTTGGCTGCAGGTGTTGGCCGAAGCTTCCAGCTGGCAATGGATCGCTTCGCCGAGTTTATTAAAGTTGATCTGCCGCAATATCTTGATTCCGACATTGTAAAATCCAAGCAACGGCAACTTAATCAACGCACGCAGGAAGAGATCCAAGAAATTGGCAGCCCCTTCGATGACGAACTTCGATTGGCTGGCCTTGCTATTGTACCGGTGCAGATCGGTCAGAATATGTTGCCGACGATTTTACCCATCATAGACGGTAAACCCGTGCCCCTTGAAGAACTACAGCAACGGCGCCTAACCGATGAGATTTCTGAACAGGCATTTGCTGAGATAGACGAAAAAATCGCCTCCTTCGAGAAGAAATTCAACGATCTCGGCCAAACGATCAACAACAGCCAAATCAAACATCGTGAGGCACTACAGGATCTCACGGTAGAAGAAGCCAAGCAGTTCATCAGTTCTAGAATCGAGGCGCTAAAGCAACAATTTGATTGTGACTCAGTCAAAACGTTTCTTGATGAAATCAATGAAGATTTAATCAATGTCGAATTGCGTCACGCTGTTCCAAATGTTGATTTTACAGTGAACTACCGCGTTAACTTAATCCGATCAAGAGCAGCAGACACACCAAGACCTGTCATTTCTGTTAGCAATCCTAATCTGGCTAACCTTGTCGGCCGCATCGATCAGGAGTTTGCGAGTAACGGGGCGCTTGTTCGCTCAGATCACTTGATGATTAAGCCCGGCGCTCTACTCGAGGCCGACGGCGGCTTTCTTATCATCGAGGCGCAAGATATTCTGACGGAACCCGGTTCATGGGCAGCACTATTGCGAACCCTCAAAACCGGCTCTTTCGAAATGGGTATGGGGGATTTACTCGGGCTTTGGGGCGGACCGAAGCTTCGCCCTAAACCAATTCCGGTAGACATCAAAGTTATACTGGTTGGCGACCCGGAGTCTTATTATTTACTCAATCAATATGAATCGCGTTTCGCATCTCTATTTAAAGTCTTAGCAGATTTTGCAGATACGATCGACCCAGGCGCAGCCGGCTTCGTTGCCTACGCGAACGTCATTAGCAACCTTGTTGAAAGTGACAGACTGAGCCCTTTTTCAAACGAGGCAGTCGCAAGACTGATCGAACACGGCGCCCGCATTTGTGCACAAAAAGGACAGCTAACAAGCCGCTTCGGCCGAATAGCTGATATCGCTCGCGAAGCGTCGTTCATAGCTGAAAAGTCCAATAGTGGTGAAATGCTCAAACAGGTGCAAGGCCTCCACGTAACCACTGCCATCGCAAACACGAGGCGCCGAGCCGACATTCCAGCCCGCAGGTTCCGCAGATTAATCGCCGACAGGGTGCTTCGCATCGATCTCGAAGACAGCGTTGTCGGTCAAATTAACGGTTTAGCGGTGACCTCCGAGGGTCCACTTACTTTCGGTTTTCCCACCAGAATCACAGCGTCAATTGGCCCTGGGAAAGACGGCGCAATCAATATTGAAAGAGAAGCGTCTCTTTCGGGCAGCGTCCACACGAAGGGCTTCCTAATTCTCAAAGGTCTGATTCAGAAAATACTCAATCTGCAACATCCTTTGGCCTTTGCTGTTTCTATCGCCTTTGAACAAACCTACGGTGGTATCGATGGGGACTCTGCTTCCGCGGCGGAATTCTGCTGCCTATTGAGTGCCCTTACGGGTATTCCTATCAAACAATCAATGGCAATCACAGGCGCCGTTGATCAGCATGGTAATATTTTGCCGATCGGTGGTGCGACCGAAAAAATTGAAGGCTTCTATGATGCTTGTTCATCGCTGGGTGTCGATGCAGATCACGGTGTCGTCATCCCTGAGTCCAACGTCGGAGATCTAATGCTTCGAGAGGATATCGTTGAAGCGGTTGATAAGGGCAGTTTCGCTCTGTATTGCGTCACCTCTATTATGGATGTTTTACCTCTCATGATGGAACGAGAAGCGGGTGTTAGCATGGAGGCGGAAGAAATTGTTAGCGTCGCAAGAGACAAGGCATTACAGTTTTGGCTGGCGACTAAATCATAGACGTAGGCTTCGTCAGCAACACGCTAGCCTCAGTTCAGCATTAATTTCAAAATAGACTATTCAAATTTCCAACAAGAAAAAGGAATCTCTCATGAGTGAATTTAAAGACAAGGTTGTAATTATTACCGGCGCTGGCGGTGGGCTAGGAAAATCGCACGCGTTAGAGTTCGCCAGTCGCGGCGCTAAAATTGTTGTCAATGACCTTGGCGGTAGCGGTGATGGAACAGGTTCAGGCGATGCAGCCGATATGGTTGTTGACGAAATCAAAGCGGCCGGTGGCGAAGCCATTGCCAACAAGGCATCGGTTTCCAGCAAGGAAGGCGCCCAATCAATCGTTGATGATGCGGTTTCAGCCTACGGTACAGTAGACATTCTAGTTAACAACGCCGGCATTCTTAGAGACAAAAGCTTTAAGAAGATGACGCTGCAGGATTGGGACATTGTCATGGATGTCCATTTGAATGGTTCGGCATATGTCACAGCGGCGGCATGGCCCATCATGTATGACAAAAATTACGGTCGCATTGTGATGACCAGCTCTACCTCTGGAATTTACGGCAATTTTGGTCAAGCGAATTACGGCGCGGCGAAAATGGGTATGCTCGGCTTAGCTAATGTTTTAGCGATAGAAGGACGAAGCAAAAACGTGACCTGTAATGTCCTTGCACCCGCCGCCTCTACCAGACTAATTAACACAATCCCTGGCAGGGACGAAGACTTAGACAACCCGGATCCAATGCGACACCCCAAACTCGTGACACCAGCGGTTTTATTGATGTGCGCCGAGGATGCGCCAACTAACAAGGTCATTCAGGCGGGTAACGGCCGGTTCTCGACCTGTGCAATCTTTAACAATGCAGAGCTGGAGTTTGGCGCTGATGTAACTTACGAAGACCTGGTTGCCAAAAAAGATCAATTACTCGATATGAGTGAAGCTAAGGAAGGTTGGACTGCGATTCGAAAACGGATGGAGAAAAATGCTTAACTAAAAGCATCTAAACTCTTAACACCGTCGTGGGAATCGCCATGCGTGACGAACGCGATTCCTAGGCGGTGATAGGCTCAAGCCGAGCACGCAGTTCATTTTTTGCAATTTTCTCCAGCGTCGAGCGCGGCAGTTCTGCAACCAGATGAATGTCTTTAACAACCTTGAAACTTCCCAAATTTTCTTCGCAATGAGCGAATATCTTCGCCTTAAACTCATTCGCATCGATACCAAGGCCCTTCGCATTTGGGATAACAAACACTACCGGCACCTCATCTAACATAAAGTGCTTCTGCGCCACTACCGCACACTCATCAATCAATCCCGTTTGCTGGATCACCGATTCAATCTCGGAGGCTGCCACGTTCTCGGCACCAACCTTTAACATATCCTTTTCTCTATCACTAAAAAATAGCCAACCTGCGTCGTCGGCTCTAACCAGATCACCGGTATCAAACCAACCATTTTCATCAAAGGCAGAATCGTTCGCCTCGTCATTTTTATAATATTCTTTGAATAGCGACACGCCACGCACGCCGCGGATAAACAACAAACCTTTGTCACCAATCGCACTTAAATCACCTTGTGCATCTCTAATCTGAATTTCATACTCTGGTGCGACTCGACCAATACTGCCATGGGGCCCCGGGTGATCATGATCCGTGACAATGCCTTGCGTTAGCGTTTCCGTCATACCCCACCAACCGATCGTCTCGATACCGAAATGTTGGCCAATCGCAGGCAAGCTTGCCGGACCTCCCCAAAACCGATGCGTGTGTTTGGGTACCGGTTGCGACATGAGTGCTTTGAAAGCAAACGGGATCATCGATACCCACGTTATTTGATGCTTTTCCGATATCGCCCAAAACCTTGAGGCTGAGAACTTCGGTTGTAATACGATCGTGCCACCGGACCAATGCGTTGCCAGCATTGAATAACCCTGAGCATTGGTATGAAACAGTGGCATATAGACGAGTGTCACATCATCACGTTGTAATCGCATGTGAACCGCGGAAATTTTGCCTGCCCATAGCCCATTTGCGTGGGTCCAAAGTACTGCTTTGGGTCTCGAGGTTGTGCCGGAAGTAAACTGCACGCTCAGATCACGCATCGGATCTGGCTTCAGAGCCGGCACATTGTCCGATACAAACAAAGACGCAAATGAAGCAGCATCAAGCTCAGACAACAATATATTTGTCTCTACCGGTGCACCCGCGTCATTATCCGTCACCGCAATAAACTTCAGCGATTGACAGGACTGGGATATCAATTTGGCAAAACACGGTTGCGTAATAGCACAAACGGCATTGGTATGATCGGTAAAGTATTCAAGATCTCTCGCAACACTGTGCGTGTTAGTCGACACAGCCACCGCACCGAGTATTGCGCAGGCATACCACGCGATAACAAATTCTGGGCTGTTATCCAAATGGATTAAAACAAAATCGCCCTCTTTGACGCCACGACCAGCTAAACCGGCCGCAACAGATTTTGCATCCGACTGCAGTTGAGAGTAACTCCAACTTTTTGAAGCACCTTCGAAAGGCTCCCAGACCAAGGCAGGCTTGTCGGCTTGACGAGTCGCCCATTCATTCAACATCCACGGTATATCAATGCCAGCCATCGCTTGATGTTGTGAAGCCTCAATTTCAGACTTTAAACTCATGTCACTCTCTCATCGGAAATTCATCACCTATGCGAACATAATCTAATGACAACGAGAACACAATTTCCTAATCAGGATTTAGCTGAACAGCCCTGATTCGTCAGGTCTAGCGTCTAAAAAAACGATTAACCTGGCAAAGCAAAACTGACGACATAGTCTCCCTGTGTCGTCCCAGAGCTGCTGTGACCCCAGCAACGATAGGCACATATTGCTTACCCTGCCATTTATAACTCATGGGTGTTGCCTGACCGCCGGCAGGTAAAGCCGCATTCCAAATCTCTTCACCAGAGCGATTATCAAAAGCACAAATATAGTCACCCATCGCAGCGCCGGTAAACATCAATCCACTCGACGTCATCATGGCCCCACCAAAACTTGATGTACCCCAAGGAAATGGCAAGCCTATCATCACCTCTGTCGTACCAAGAACACTACGCCACGTATCAATCCCGTCAGCCAAATCCACGGCAATAAGTTCGCCCCACGGCGGGTCGTTACACTGCGCACCAAAAATAGACATGAGCAACACGCGTTTCATGCCAAACCTCGCGCGGCTCTAAAGTGAAACCTCACTATCGTGGCACACCTCTCTAACATCGTCTCATTCATCACTTTCAAATAGCAGGAGCCATTTTGAATTTGCGATTTTCCTATCCTTAACGAGGAATGAGTGACGGTGGGTACTAATTAGCCACTAGACTCAGCTTCACCTTAAACCCACTATTATCATTTGACGGCCAAATTACTTATTTGATTTTTAGTTTATGAAATTAGCGGTTGGTTCAAACGAAAAATTAGCGTATCAATGTCATCAATATCAATCTCTATGGACACACTGATGAGCAAACTGATTCTTTCGTTAGACGGCGGTGGCATCCGCGGCGCAGCGACCACACAATTCCTATCGCATATTGAAGACGAACTGAAGCAACAGAACCAGTCTATTCGAGACCATGTCGATTTTTATGCAGGCACTAGCACCGGCAGCATTATTGCACTAGCCCTCGCCACAACAGATCTCTCCATGAGCGAGATTAACGATCTATACAACTTTCAAAACGCACAGGAAATTTTCGACCCAAACAAAGGCCTGTTTGAAATTGATGGAATCAACGCGCCCAAATATGAGGCTAACGGTAAAACCAACCTACTCAAAAAAAGTATGGGCGACGCGACGCTGCACAATGTTGGTCAAAACAAGCATGTGCTTGCCGTTAGCTACGCCATCGAGAAACGAACACCGATGGTGATTAAATCAACCGTCAAAGCCCATCGCAGCTTACGCGCCAGTGATGTCGCTGATGCTTCTAGCGCTGCACCAACCTATTTTCCAACCCATGAAATGGATATCCCCGCCCAATCCGAGGACGACTGCTTCCTGATAGATGGCGGCGTAATTGCTAACAACCCAACCATGTGTGCTGTAAGTGAGGTTCGGAATATTTGGCCGCATATCGAAATGGAACAAATTCGCGTTCTATCAATCGGCACTGGCTTCATGACACGCAAGATAAACGGCCCTGACTCGAAAAAGTGGGGCGCCGCTCAGTGGATGACCCACGGTCATATATTAGATGTACTGTCGGATGAACGCGTCGTTGCCTATCAGGCTATGGCAATTTTGAACCGTGGCGCCTACATTCGCGTCAACGCTGAACTGCAGACCCAACCTGGTTTCCAGACACCACCTGATGACGCAATGGATGATGTTAGCAGGAAGAACATCAAGCGCTTGAAAAGCCTGGGTGATTTTTGGTTCGAGCAATATGGCGAACAAGCCATCGAGTTAATCAAGGGCACCTATGCCGGACCTTCGATGGATCGAATAGATCCGATCACGGGTAAACCGAAGGTTGGTGCGTAGCGCGTCAATCGGTATCGCTGGGCTAATCTATTCCCTTAACGCGCGACATCTTGGTCCGAACAAACCTGCCATCAACTTTTGATCGCAGGTTTTTTCGTTGTTGATGCCATAATTACAATTTATACGACGCGATCTGAGGCTTGCTAAGCATCGGTTGTCGACCAACATCGTGTTAAACTGCCCTTATCATTCACGCTTCATAAACGTAGCAAATATAGTAAACATAGTCGTTCTAAAAAAATTGATGCAGTACGCCAACCACACAATCACAAAGCACTTAAAGACTGCGACTCTTGGTATTGTTCAGTTATATTTCTTCGCCAGTTTAATCTTGCCCACGCTGATGCCTGCCGGCTTTATGCTGGCAAGGGACAGCGAAGGCAATTTTGTTGAGCTAACGGTCTGTTCTGCAACCAATCACCGCAAGGTTTTGATGAATCTTGATACAGGCGCGGTCGTTGATATTGATGCTCAGGCTGATGCATCTATGATGATCGCGACAACTTTAGCTGAACAATCTAGATCGAAAGATCCCAGTGAATGGCCGAATTTTCAAAATGAACTTTGCCCATTTTCTCAGGCAACAGCCGATCAAGTACTCACACCCGAACTTCAATTTTTAGCCACTCATCAACCCGCTAATCGTGCCCTGTTACAGGTCATCACACTGCGCTTTGATGAGACAAAACATCCATCCCTGCCAGCCCGTGGCCCTCCCCTGCTTAGCTAAGACGCCAAATTCAGAACGTTGCTTACCTGTGCCGTTAATTTCTGCACAGGATTGGTGATAGCTAATTATTAGATCGCAAACAGGAGTTTCCAAATCCGATATTTGTGATCCCACGGACAATGATTTATGAAAACCTATTTACCGCTGCGGGTAAATCCTGCACGCAAAGCACTATTGTGCACAAGTCTAATCGGACTACAATTTCTGCCCCACGCCCCTGTTCTAGCTGAGGCATCCAACACTGTCTTTGAAGACGTTATTGTCGTCACAGGGATACGTGAAGGCTCAATCAGCAATCAGATTCACCCAGACAATGAGGCACTCGTAGCACCTGATGCCGCAAGCCTGGTCGCCCGCCTTCCAGGCGCCGGCCTTATCAACAATGGCAGTCTGTCTGGTCAGGTTCAGTATCGTGGCGCATTTGGCAGCCGCGTCAGCACCAAAATAAACAACCAAAGTTTTCACTCCGGCGGACCGAACCTGATGGATCCACCAATGCACTACGCGCCACCCACGCTGATCGATTCGATCACAGTGCACCGTGGCACAAGCTCGGTTGATTTTGGTCCGTCTCTGGTCGGCGGCCTGAACACCAACTTAAAGGATCTAGACTTTACGACCGGTTCAACCTTCAAGCCCCAGTACGATCTAACCGCGATAGGCAGAAGTGCCGATGATAGTTATGCGGTTGGCGGTATCGTTGGCATCACAAATGATCAATTCAAAATCTCCGCCTTGTTTTCACAGGAGGAAGGTTCCGATCAACGGTTTGCCGACGGTGATATTGACAATACATTTCACGAGCGGGCTGTGTTTGGACTGTCCGCTGGATATCAAACAGACCTGAGCGAATTATCGATTTCAGTTCGTCGGCACGAAACGGACCCAACTGGAAATCCGCCATTCGCGATGGATATCCAACTGGTTGAATCTGATTTTTTTACAACCAATTACCGACGACAGTTGGGCGACGCGACGTTGAAACTCGCGCTTGGCTACAGCGATATCTACCACGAAATGAACAACAACCAATACCGCCCTGCACCCCCAAGTAATACGCGATACAGAGAAACGCATGCCGCTGCAGAAACTCGCAGTGCAAGCCTCGCACTTGAGTTCCCATTGCACAGTGCAAACCTTGAAGTTGGTGTCGATTTTAATAATGCTGATATGAACGTGGTCATAACCAACCCACTTAACTCAGGCTTTTTTGTTAACAATCTACCCGACATCAACATTAAGCGTGCCGGTATTTATGCAGACCTCGCAAGTGAAGTCTTAAGCTGGAATTACTCCCTTGGTGCCAGAGTCGATAGTCACGAATCAAGTGCAGGTAATGCATCTAAAGGTCCCGCCGTACCCTTAGGCGCGCAACTGCTCGCAATTGCATTCAATCAATCTGACAGGGACTGGGATGGCGAAACCTTTGATGTCGTCGCACGTATGTGGAAGAAATACGGCGCATTCACTTACCGCTTCAGCCTTGCCAGTAAAAATAGAACACCTGGCTACCTCGAGCGTTACGCTTGGCTTCCAACTGCAGCAAGTGCAGGTCTCGCAGACGGCAACAACTATGTTGGTGATTTAGCCTTAAAGCCTGAAACCGCAAACAGCCTGGAAGTTGGTTTCGATTTTGAATCCGACCGAGGCTGGATCAAGCCAACGGTTTACTATCAACAGATCGATGACTACATCCAAGGCACGCCTGTGAGTAGCCAGCCCCGTGAAATTATTTCTTTAATCGAAATTGTCTCGACCGGTAATGGCGATTCCACCCCGCTACGCTTTACCAATGTTGACGCTGAGATTTATGGCATAGATGCCGACTATGGCTACTACCTGTCTAGTCACTGGCGCCTGCAAGGTGTCGTCTCTGTCGTTCGAGGCGAGCGTCGCGATATCAACGATGATCTCTATCGTATTACCCCCGACAAGTTTTCTATGTCTTTAGTCTTTGAGCAATCGACGTGGTCGGCTTCTGCTGAAACGATATTCATTGCTGATCAAGATCGTGTTTCTGACACCAATAGTGAAATTGCCACAGACGGCTACGAACTTTTTAATCTCTTTGCGACTTGGCGGTTCAATCCCAAAATCACATTCAGCGCTGGCGTTGAAAATGTGTTCGACAAGGAATATGAAAACCACCTTGGAGGTTACAATCGCGTACGCAATTCTGATGTAGGCTTGGGCGAAAGATTGCCGGGCGTGGGGCGCAACATCCATGTTCGTTTCCACTACAACAATCGTTAGGACAAGGCATTATAATTATAGAAGAAATCGACGCCCCTTAAATTGATCATCAAGGGGCGCATGGCCTCAGCCGCTACCCAAGAAACCCTTAGCATGTCGCCACGATATCGCGCCGACGGCGATGCCTGCATCTTGCCGGCCGATGAGTCACTGTCGCCAGAGCCAACATCTATTGCACATGTAAAACATGAATGCGACCGCCGGCCAAACTCAGCTGAGCTAAGCAACGATAATCCGCGGCGCCCGTACCTTGGGTCGCCTGCTTTTCCATGACGATCAATCGCTTACGAAAATGATAGCAAGACGACTGCGTGACAACGCATCGAGATCAAAAATGTTATTGCCACGCCTGTAAATGTCGTGTTTGATCGATATCTGACGTTTTTTGGGAAAGTGTGATGGGCGAATATGACTTCATCGTCATTGGTGCTGGTATAGCCGGGATGTCGCTCGCCTGCGAATTGTCAGCTAAAGGCAGGACACTGCTACTAGAAATGGAGTCACAACCCGGCTACCACTCGACGGGACGTTCAGCAGCCTACTATGCGCCCGCTTATGGCAATGATGTTGTTCGTGAAATCACGGTTGCCAGCGGCGCATTTTTTTACGAGCCACCAGCGGGGTTCACTGACCACCCACTAGTGAACAATCGTCCGGCATTGTTTGTCGCAACCAAACAACAACAGCAAAGCTTGCAAAAAACACTGAACGCTTCAAGCCATTTAGAGTTGATCGATCGAGACGCGATTGAATCAAGTGTTCCGATCATTGATAAAGGCATCATTACACAAGGCGCCATCGATTATACCGGCGGCGACCTAGATGTTGATGGCCTCATGCAAGGATACCAACGCTTATTCAAACAACGTAAAGGTGAAATCAGCACCAATTCGACTGTCGTCGCGCTACAAAAATCCTCTGCCTTTTGGCGTGTAACCACAACCAACGACAGCTATCAGGCTAAAACCGTTGTTAATGCTGCTGGCGCATGGGCAGATCAAATCGCTATCCTTGCGGGCATTAAACCTTTATTACTGCAACCTAAACGAAGAACGGCGATGTTGGTTGATACACCCTTGCACCTCAACAGTACCGATTGGCCAATGGTTATCGATGTTGACGAGCAGTTCTATCTGAAACCCGATGCCGGCCAAATACTTCTGTCTCCCGCAGATGAAACACTCTCTGAGGCCTGCGACACCCACCCTGAAGAATTCGATATCGCCGTGGCCATTGATCGCATTCAAAGAATTTGTAGCTTACCCGTCGAAAAGGTCAACCATAGCTGGGCGGGTTTACGCACATTTGCGACCGACAACACATTTGTGTCGGGTTTCGACACAAGCTGTGAAAGCTTCTATTGGCAAGCTGGGCAAGGTGGCTATGGTGTACAGTCTTGTGCAGGTATGGCTGATATCGGCTGCTTTCAAATCACTGGAGACTGTGGATTAATGTCAGAACAACGGATCAAAAAACTAGCAGATAAATTGTCACCCGCTCGTTTTTCGTAGGCTCACAAACTGATTCGGATCATAAACGCCACACTGAGGTTCAAACTGTAGAGGGACTCAATGAAAATTGCGATTGCCGGGCTCAATCACGAAACAAACACCTATTGTCAGGGACAAACCCAACTGGAAGACTTCTATGTGTTTCGGGGTAATAAGGTGTTCAAACAAGAAGGCACGGACACGTCCATTGGTGGCGCAATAAAAACCTGTCGGCAATTGGACATAGAACCGATACCCATTATTGTCGCCAGCACTCAACCCTCAGGCATCATCGCAGCAGACGCGTACGACAGCCTCAAGTCTGAAATTCTGAGCGGCATCCAATCAGCACAACCAATCGATGGTGTTTTTTTAGATCTGCACGGTGCCGGTGTCGTCGACGGACTGCAAGATCTCGAAGGTGATCTAACCTCGGCGATTCGCGCCTTAGTTGGCGAGGCAGTGCCTATTTGCGCGACCTTTGATTTACATGGAAACATTTCACAACAAATGGCCGATGCCTTAGATGGTGTATTTGCCTGTCACCAATACCCACACATTGACCTACATCTTCGAGCGGAAGAAGCGATAGGGCTAATCGCGAACATGTTGGAGGAAAGCTATCGACCTGTACTACATGTTGAATCCTTGCCACTACTGATGCCAACTACAACCACCTTTGAAGGTCAGGGTAAGTCGATGCTTGAGTATATTCTGGGCGAAGAACAAGCCAAAGATATCATCGACGTTAGCTGGTTTCATGGTTTTCCCTATACCGATATCGAACACGTCGGCACACACATTTGCGTTACCCATCGCAACGATCGCCAGCAAGCCGAGTCTCTGGCAAAAAAGATTGCCACACAGCTTTGGCAAAAAAGAGAGGACTTCCGCGCTGTCAGCCTAACCGCAGAGGAGGCTGTCGAAGCTGCGTCAATCGAAGTCAACAAACAACATAAGGACAAAAAACCGGTCGTGATAAATGAGACGTCGGATAACTGCGGCGGTGGTACACCGGGTGATGGCACCCACCTGCTGCGGGCCATGCTAAATGCGAAACTTGAACACGCTTGCTTCGGATTCATTGTAGATGCGGACGTTGCTGAACAGGCCCACCGCGCCGGTGTTGGCGCATCGATCAATATTAGTCTTGGCAGCAAGACTGATGACCTTCACGGTGAACCCCTCAGCCTTTCCGTCTATATTAAAGCCCTGCACGACGGTCGCCTCACTATGCAGGCAATGGGACGTGGAGCACGCATCAACTACGGCAAACTAGCGCGGCTACAGGTTGACGGTATGGACATTATTGTCGGCTCACGGCGATCGCAAACATTTGATACGGAGCCGTTTCTTGCTGTAGGTATCGATGTTACTCGTTTTGATTACATCGCACTCAAGTCCAGCAATCACTTCAGAGCCGGTTTCACAGAACTTGCTGCGAAGATCATTACCGCAGACCCGCCCGGTTTAACAACTCACCATGTTGAGATATTCCCTCGACAGCATGCGCCGGAACCCTTATGGCCCGTTGATGAAAGTGCACGATACGAAGCCTAGATACAGTAAGCCAACGAGAGAATAGCCATGATTCAAGACAATACTTTTCGCACCAAACTCGATGCGGGTGCTGCAACCGTCGGTACCCACTTCATGTTCACTGATCCTGACATTCCTGAGATTATTGGCGATACAGGTTTTTTTGATTATGGCGAGTTTACCGCGGAGTATTCCGCCTTTGATATGCCAATGCTTTACAACATGGCGCGTTCAGCCCAATGCGGCAACCTGCCACTGATGATCAAACCGGACCAGGACAATCAGGCGTTTTGGTCACAAGCCGCACTGGGTGCAGGTTTTAGAGCTGTACTATTCACAGACATTCGAACCGCGGACGACATTGATGAATGCCATTCGTCGATCCGTCCGGACACACCGCAAGACGGCGGTCGCATGGGAGTGAAACTACGCCGACCGGCACTCGCAAGCTATGACACGAAACAATACTTAGAAGAACTTAAGTCTGTTGTTTTTTGCGTGATGTTAGAAAAAGATATTGCGCTGGACAACATCGATTCAATTCTAAACCGCGCCAAAGAAAAAGGTGTCGATTTAACACAATGGGGGCCTTCCGATTTTGGTTTCTCGCGTGGCCAACCTGGGCTTTCCAGCACACCGGAAATTCTCCCCTTCGAAGAGTTCGTCATCAAGAAATCACTCGAGTACGGCATTCCGCCGAGAATTGAAATCGGTTCGGTTGAGCAGGCACAACGCTATGTAGACTTAGGCGTACGACACTTCTGCATTGGTTGGGATAGGTTCATCTATCGAACCGCATTAGCAAATTTGGGAGAAGGGATCAGAAAGATCACAGATGATCTTTGATACTTTTAAAATAGAAAAGTCCTAAGGAAAATCGAGCGATAGAAACTACCGCTCGATTTAATCTAGCGATTAATCCGCAGACTTGTATAGGTGCACATCTTGCTGAGGGAAAGGGAAAGAAATGCCTTGCTCGTCAAAGGTTAGTTTCACATTTTCAACAAGGTCGAAGTAAACACCCCAATAGTCAGCCGCATTTACCCAAGAGCGTGTCGTGATGTCGACACTGCTATCACCAAGGTTAGAGATCACAACCATTGGCGCTGGGTCTTTTAAAATACGCTCATCAGCTGCGATGAGCGACTCAAGTACACTCTTGGCTTTCTTTAAGTCATCGTCATAACCAATACCAAAAACGATATCTACACGTCTTGTTGCTTGGGTAGAGTAGTTAGTAATCGGACTATTTGATACCGCACCATTTGGAACGATGACAGTTTTATTATCGCCTGTCGTAATTACAGTGTTGAATATCTCAATACCTCTGACAACACCTGCTACGCCAGCAGCTTCAACAAAATCACCAACCTTATAAGGCTTGAAGATCAGTAGCAGCACGCCACCTGCGAAGTTTGCCAATGAACCTTGAAGTGCTAAACCAATAGCAAGACCTGCAGCACCCAAGACAGCGATGAAGGATGTTGTTTCTATGCCTACCATTGAAGCGACACTGATTAATAACAGAGCCTTTAAGCCAATGCTGGTCAGGCTCAACAGAAACTTTCGTAATGTTGGCTCCATACCGCCTTTTTCTAACGCTTTTTCTGTACCGCTAACGACTGCACCAATCACCCAAAGACCAACAACGAGTGTGACTATCGCTAAGACTAAACCCGGTCCGTAAGACATGACATATCCCATCGCCAAATCTGTGTAATCGGTCGTTTCCATATCAATTTCCTTTTAAAAAAAGTTTTTATAACATTACGGGCAAGATTATAAACTGAATTAGCACTTCAGGCTGTAATTAAAGTGTGAATGCCTGTGACAACCACGCACCCACTAATTTATCTTTTACGTAGCATTTTGGTTGCGAAATTACACAATACTTACAATTGCCACTCCAATAATTTGTGCTGTTGATGTAGTGTTGCGGCCCAGAAAAGATTCGAAATAATATTAGGGAAAAAAACTGCTATGTACAAACAGCTCTATCTCATCCCACTTTTATTCGTCAGTCTCATAAGTAACGCGGCCACAGAAGGCGCATCATCTTTTTGGTCTGGCGACATTGAAGTTGGTGCCGTATTCACCTCTGGTAACACCGAACAAAGCAATTTTAAACTACGCACCGATTTCGCTAGAGAAGAAGGTAAAACTAAACACTCGTTCCATGCAGACACGTTTAGCGCAGAAACCGATGGCGATAAGACAGCCAACAGAACCTACTTATTCTATCGGTACGATTACAGCCTCGATGAGAAGCAGCGTATTTTTGGTCGACTTGCCTATGAAGACGATGAATTCAGCGGCTTTGACACACAAATAGACGCCACGACCGGTTATAACCGCACCTTGTTCCAAGAAGAAAACTGGTTCCTAACGGCTGAAGCCGGTATTGGTGCGCGTTTTACAGAATTTGAAACAGGCGAAGACAACACCGAAGCGCTGATTCGATTGGCGGGCTTTTACGAATGGAATATTAGTGAGAATGCGCTATTCAAACAGTTTATTGGTTTTGAACTTGGCGATGAACTCACCACAACGCGAAGCGAGACGTCTTTAGAAGCAACGATTGTTGGCAATCTAGCAATGAAGCTCGCCATCAACGTGAAGCACAATTCTGACGTTCTCCCGGGTAAAGAGAAGACAGACACTGAATCAACAGTAACGGTTGTTTACCGTTTCTAACAGTTAACGTGATTTGCTTCTGAGGTGTTGCCAGCGCGCTCTTATTGAGTCACTGGCAACAACTCAAACGCTACCCTTGTTATACAGCATCTATACTGCGCCTATATAGACCTGTAAAGGTTCAAAACAAGCATAACAACAGAGATACAAAACAAGTTTGTTGCTCGCTTGTTTGTGATACTTTCAGTCGAATAAGATCCGCCTTCCCGCATCACCCTACAAGACAATTACAAACCTGCATAACTCACATCGCTTTAAGGCTATGGGTCTACTACCGTGATCGTGATTATCGTCGTCTCACCTTTAATCTTAGCTTCAACATCACCGGCACCAACCTCTAAGCCCGTGACTTCACCTTCTTTGGATACATCAACAACATCCTTATCAAGTGACGTCCAGTTCAAGCCGTTCTTCTCGAAGAATATCGCGGAGCAGCCGTCGACATAGGTCACAATGGCATGCAACTGAACCACACCACCGACCGTCATTACCGGTGGGTCTGCATCAGGGTTAGAGGGATCTGTGGTGATGGTCAACGATTCAATATCGTTACCGCCTGTTTTGGTACACTCGGCCGTAACCGTTATATCTGACGCAGCCGTAAATAGACCATTACTGTCTTCGTATCCTGCTGTGATTTGAGTCAAGCCTTCACTCTCTGCGGTTACTTTGCCGCGATTCTTACTGCTATCGACTTTCGCGACCTTCTTGTGATTTGTACCCCAGACCGCATCATCGGTGACATTCTGGATAGGACCGCCACCAAATTGATTATTTTTTATGCACGTTCCGTCAGAGACATGACACAGAACTCGTCTATCCGTGTTTTCCCTAAAACGCTCCGGCGAGGGCAGTAGTTCCAGATTGACGCCGTTGTGCAGGTTAAAACAGATGAACCTGACCGCATATTGTGTTCCCATAGCTGTTCCTGAAATCCATGCCGGTAACGTGGCTTTATCAAGAGCAATCTATTGAATAGTCAGCCAGAAAATCTCGAAAAAGACCCCCCCTACGGCTGGCTGATGGTTTTTGTCGTCTTCTCGCTCAGCGCACTGTCATTTGGCGTTGTTGGCTCTATTTCGGTGTTTTTGAAGCCATTGTCCGCTGAGTTTGGCTGGGGACGAGGCGATACAAGCCTTGGTTACACAGCCGCCGCCTTCTCATCAGCCTTATTTGGGGTACTTTGGGGTTACGTCGCTGACAAGTTTGGAACCCGGTGGTTTGGCGTTATCGCCGCTTTCACGATGGCCATTACCTTGTACCTAATGAGCACACAATCAAGCCTGTTCGAATTTTACCTCTACTACTTTTTGTTCGGTGCGCTCGGCAACGCGTTGGCGAGCACACCACTGTTCGCCAATGTTGGCTTCTGGTTCCGTAAAAACCCGGGGCTGGCCATTGGTGTGACCGCATCCGGTGGCGCTGTTGGTCAAGGCATTGTGCCCTATTGCGTCGGCATTTCTTTGGATGCCTATGGCTGGCAGTCAACCTACATCATCATGGCGGGCGTTTATCTCGCTATTGCGTTGCCTTTAGGTCTACTTGTTCGTGAATCACCTTGGCGCCAGAAAGCTCGGCTCGAGGGAACCAACGAAGAGCGGACATTCCCGCTATCCGAAATAGAAGTGGTTGTTTGGATCAGTGTTGCCGTGATTTTTTGTTGCAACTGCATGTCCGTGCCGATTGTACATCTCGTACCGTTGCTGACCGATGATGGCATTTCACTTTCGAGCGCCACCAGCGTACTCATGGTACTAATGTTTTCTGGCGCCGTTGGCCGCATCTCAGGCGGCAAGCTCGGCGATATGATCGGCGCACTGCCTACCTATATGTTGATGTCCGCAGGTCAGACTTTTTTCGTATTCTGGTTTCCCCATGTTGAGGGCATGACCAGCCTTTATATTCTGGCCATTCTATTCGGCTTTACTTACTCAGGCGTAATGTCGAGTATTTTGGTTTGCACGCGCATGATGGTCGGCGCGAACTTCGCCGCCCGAGCGATGAGCATCACGTCCTTCTTCGGTTGGACAGGCATGGGGTTAGGAGGGTTTTTCGGCGGTAAACTATTCGATATCTATGGCAACTACGATCTGTCATTTGCCTTTGCATCTGGCATGGGCGTCATCAATTTAGTCATATTGACCTGCTTCTTTTTCAGGATTCGCTCCAAGCGACAACCTGCAAAACTTGTTGCCGCTTAGCCGTTAATCACTCAGGCAAGTCAGTCGTTTTAAAAAACACAAAACCGCGTTAACTACGCGGCTTAAGTTTGTATCGAATATTCAAGTGCTTTAATCCATGCACGAAACTTGCCCGCAATCGTTCAGGACCACCATCGAGCTCAATGGATTCAATTCTAGGAATCAATTGCTGAAAGAAAATGCGCATCTCGAGCCTGGCTAACAGCAGACCCAAACATTGATGTGGACCCGTACCAAACGCCAAATGATGATTCGGTTTACGCGCCACATCAAAGCTGAAAGGGTTTTCAAATTTCTCCTCATCGAAGTTTGCAGAAGCATACATCAAGCCGAGACAATCACCTTTCTTAATCTGCTTGCCGCGAATTTCACAATCTTGCTGCGCCGTCCTTGCAAATTGTACAACAGGCGTCGACCATCGAATCATTTCTTCGACCGCCAGTTTTATTGCGTTTTCGCTCGGATCGTCCTGTAGTTTTTTAAGCTGATCCGGATTCGTAATCAGCGCATGCAAGCCGCCGGTAATAGCATTACGGGTCGTATCGTGGCCCGCCGTGGCGACAATGGTGTAATAGGAGATCAGCTCTTTGAAGGGCAGGTACTCGCCATCTATCTTACCGTTAGCAATGTAGGACGCGAGTTGCTCATTAGGTTGGGCTCGAAACTGCTCGGTAATCTTGTCGAAGTAATCATAAATTTCTTTAATGGTGTCGAAGATTGACAGGGGGTCATCCGCCATCCGCTGCATCTCCGGATCATCGCCAGCAAACAATTCGTTCGTCAGTTTCAGTATTCGCCACTCATCTTCCTCGGGCACACCCAACAATTCAGTGATGAGTCGTAATGGCGGATAGACAGCGATATCTTGCGCAAAATCGACGGTTTGCTCAGAACCATCTCCCATCATTTTATCTAACACATCTTGAATCACCGTATCTAAACGCTCTTCGAGCGCTTTGATATTTGTCGGTTTAAACCAGGGTTGAACGAGACCGCGATATTTCTGATGATCCGGCGCATCCATTTGAACAAGTGAGCGAATCAAACCACCTTCACCGGCAGAGGCCATCACCTCCAACAACTTGGGGGAGTCTTGTAGACGTTTAAAAAGTTCCGCAACAATTTCCTCTCGCATTTCCGGCGCGGCGGTTTCGCGCATAAGAATCGGTCTCGGCTGATTCGTGAACTGCTCAGCTAGTTTCTCAATTTCAATAATGTCCGCATGTTTAGTGACAACCCAAAACGGTTGATAACCTTCTGGTTCAACTAAGCGTAGCGGATCATTTTCTCTCAGCCAGGCAAACGCTTCATGGGGATGCCCCTTTTCCACATAAACTTCGGGCGCAATAACATCAGCGTCGGCGAACTCATATTTTGCTAAATCAATCATGAACTTTTCCTAATAGTACTCGTTACTTTGTTAGTTTGAGCTACCTAGCTTGCATGAATAAATACCTTCAAACCTCAACGGACACAAAACCGCTCGCTTTTGTATCAATAATATAACGCCTTTGGCTGGTATTACGTTGAATTACGTCAACTGGCTAGCCAGCCAAAAATAATATCGATCCACAACCGGACTTTACGCTAAAAGTCTCGTCAGCTCACTTTCGAGGTGGCGACAAGCGGGGGCGCACTGCTGATAGATTTGCTCTGATTTATGAAATTCGAGCATTTTCACATCAACGATTTCAGGTTCGATAAAAATGTCGGGTGCGTTGTGTTTCATCTTCTCCATCGAAATCGACTTCTCCGCAATCTGAAAGGAATTAAACAGCGCTTCGAAGTAGGTTGGCAGCTGATCGCCATCAGGGTAACGCTTACCAAGCACATCAACGGCTACCACAATATCGCAGTCTTGCCGTATGACATCGAAGGGAACAGGGTTAACCATGCCACCATCAACCAACACCTTGTCACCAATGACAACCGGCTCGAATATACCCGGCAAACAAAAGCTCGCCGCGATAGCCGGCAATAAGTCGCCGGTTTCAAACACGACTTCTTTTCGTTGCCAAAAATCCGCCGCGATAACTTTCATCGGTATCTTAAGCTGTTCAAATTGACTCACCCCCATCAGTTGATCGAGCTCTTCAATCAAAGCTTGAGCATCAAATAGGTGACTTCTTCGCACCTGCAAACTAAGCAGTTCTAGCCAGCCAAAAGCCCTCTTTGCATCAAAAGCCTCACCAATCGAGCCCGGCATTTCGAGCAACTCATCAACCGCAGAACGGACCTGTTTTGCCGTCATGCCGGACGCATAGAGCGAGCCTACCATGGCGCCAATACTGGTACCCGAAATGACCTTGGGTACCACACCCATCGACTCTAACGTTTCCAAAATGGCGATATGGGCCAGCCCCTTTGCACCGCCGCCGCCCAGCGCTAATCCAACTGTCTTTGTCACACTTACCTCAATAATTATTTATGACTCGTCTACAATGTTGTTGTTAAACCAACGGGTTCTATGAGGCAAACATAAGCGCCTTATAGTATCGGCGCAGCTAATCGGGAAACGTACGCCGCCAGCCTGAAGAACCAGCCGCGGTGAGAAAAAGCCGCGGCACCCATCTCGTAACTTACTGCAAAATCCTTCTCAAGCATCTCTTCGACCTGCCTGACGATTTCATCACCCAAACAAATCGCAGAGATTTCAAAGTTGAGACGAAATGAACGGTTATCAAAATTCGCAGTACCCACTAGCGCAAGTTTGTTATCAACCAAGGTTACTTTCTGGTGAAGAAAGCCTTCTGTGTAGCGGTACATTCTGATGCCCGCCTTATGTACTTCGTCGAAATATGCAAAGGTCGCGTATCCAACCATCATATGGTCGGGTTTGTTAGGCACTAAAATTCGCACATCGACGCCTCTTAAAGCCGCCAGTTGCAAGGCCGAGACAATGCCCTCATCTGGCACGAAATACGGGCTGGCGATCCAAAGCCGCTTCTGTGCGCCATTAATGAGCTGCAGATACATCAGTTTGGCTGTTTCAAAACTGTCCGCAGGACCGCTGGGCACAACGACAACACCGGAGTCACCTCGACTCATCGGTACCTCCCAATTGAGCCCTTGTATTATTTCATCCGCGGACCAATGCCAGTCTTCGACAAACGAAACCTGCACGCCCAACGTTGCCGGGCCGTCAATACAAAGATGAGTATCACGCCACGGACCAAATTCCGCATTAAACCCCAAATGCTCATCGCCGATATTCAGCCCACCAACCCAAGATTTTTTACCATCGACGACAATGACCTTGCGATGGTTACGAAAGTTCATTTGAGTTCTGTTACGTGAACCTTTGCGTGTGTTGAAGGGATAAACCTCTATGCCAGATTGCGCTAGTGATACAACAAACTCATTCGGTAATTGATAACAACCCACTTCGTCATACAAAAACCTTACCGTCACACCCTCTTGCGCTTTTGCCTTCAATGCATCGGCGAATCGTCTCCCGGACTGGTCTGCGCGAAAAATATAAAACTGGATCAACACATAGGATTCCGCCGCCTCGATGCCATCAATCATGCTTTTATAGGTTGTTTCACCATCAACCAACAACTTGACTTGGTTGCCGCCCGCGAGAGGTAGCCGTGACAACCGCTCAATACCGCGGATCGCCTCTTTCGTCAGCCATGTGTTATCGCTATCGGCAACAATTTTATTACGAGCATCCTGCAGCGCATCAGTCACAACTGATATTTGGTTTTTACGGGCATGCACATAACCCTGAAAGCGACTGCGACCGAAGACTAAATACAGCGGCACACTGAGATACGGCATGGCAATGAGCGAAACACTCCAGGCACTGGCGCCTTGCGGTGTTCTTGCGGTAAAGATGGCGTGAAAGGCAGAAATCACGCCCAACACGTAGACCGTTGCAAAAAAATAGATGTAGCCTTCAGTGTCTATCATATTGACATTTTACAGTTAGGTGCGTTTCAGTTTATCCCAACAGGACCTAGGCCTTCTTCACAAAAATCGATTTTAATTTCATTGCGCCGATGCCATCAATTTTACAATCGATGTCATGATCACCATCGACCAATCGAATGTTCTTTACCTTAGTGCCAACCTTTACAGTCAATGAACTGCCCTTGACCTTAAGGTCTTTTATAACGGTCACTGAATCACCGTCAGCCAAAGTGTTGCCATTGGCATCCTTGATGATGCGATGCTCCTCAGCCGAGTCACCCTCTTGCCATTCGTGTCCACATTCCGGGCAAACAAAGTTGCCACCATCGAGATAGGTAAACTCTGAGTCACATGAAACACAGTTTGGTAAGGTTGCCACGTGATTTCCTTTTATTTAGGGGACGTAAGTGTTGATCACTTAATCTTTTATGTCGGGCTCGAAAAACAACCAAAGAACTTGTGGGTACGCTGCTTTGAAGTTAACTTCCGTTTTATTAATATCGGCGATTAGAACTTGCGCTGAAGAGCTTGAAGTCATCTTGGCTTTGACAGCCACCATCACATCACTGCCCATTTGTAACGTGAGCAGATTATAAACCTCCTCGACTTCTTCTTGCTCCGCTAGAAAACGCCTCATTGATTCAAGGGTTTTTGGTTCAACCCCTTGGCCAATTATTAACGCTTTGATCTCGATGCCGATGAAAATGGCAATAATAATCAACAGCACCCCAATGCCAATACTGCCCACGGCGTCGTACATGGGATTGCCCGTGATCATTGCCAGACTGACCGCGGCCAAAGCGAACACGAGCCCAAACAACGCCGCTAAGTCTTCTCCGAAAATAACCAGCAACTCACTCTGTCTTGTGTCTTGGAACCACTGCCAGAAACTTCGACCATCTCTTACCTTGTTGACCTCCTTGATACAACCCATCAAAGAAAGACCTTCCGCCGCGATCGCAAATACCAATACACCAACAGCAATCAGAGGTTGATTGAGTGGCTCGGTTGAATCCAGCTTGTGCACACCTTCGTAGATCGAAAACAATCCACCCATACTAAAAAGCATAATCGCTACAATGAAGGACCAGAAATAAATACTTTTACCGTACCCCAATGGATGGTCTAGGGAAGGTGGTCGTTTTGCCGAGCGCAAACCCAATAGCAAAAGCAGCTGATTGCCACAATCAGCAAAGGAGTGAATGCTTTCTGCCAGCATCGCTCCTGAACCGGTTGTCACGGCAGCGCCCATTTTGGCGACAGCGATCGCAAAATTCGCCGTCAACGCATAGATGATCGACTTCATGGAATCGGCGTCAGTAGACAATTTTATTCTCCGATGTAGATGTCGATTTTTAGGCTGATGCAGTTGCGGTTAATGCCAGATGTTAAGATCCAGCCTAAACTAATGTTTGGTAAACGCGACTTCGTAACTCACGCCGAATAGGGTAAGTTGACGAGGGCATAAGTTGTGTAAAAAACACAACCCACAAATCCTCTTCGGGATCTATCCAGAAAAATGTACTGGCTGCTCCGCCCCAGTGGTACTCACCCTCAGATGTCACGATACTGGCTTTGACAGGGTCAATCACAACGGCAAAACCTAAACCAAAGCCGATGCCATCGTAGCTGGTTTCACTCCAAACCGGTTGCCCCATGGCCGCCATATCTTTGTTATCCGGCAAATGGTTTTTGCGCATATGTTCTACTGTTTTTCGACCCAACAACCTAACGCCATCTAGTTCACCTTTGTTTGTCAGCATCTGACAAAAGCGACCATAATCGTCAATGCTCGATGTTAGACCGCCACCACCGGAGTACATTGCGACAGGCTCACAATAGCGACTTTTGTCATAAGGTTCTTGTAGCTTTAAACCACCACGAGAGGCCTGCTCATCAGCACTGGCAGCCTTACTCACACTACTCATGTCTCCACCTGACGCGGGTGCGTATAGCGCAGAAAAGCGATCGTGGTTTCGAGCAGCCACGTGGAAGGCGCTCGACTTCATGCCCAATGGTTTGAATATCGCCGTTTCGAAGAAGGCCGCTAGCGACTGACCGGACCATACTTCCACTAAACGTCCGAGCACGTCCGATGACACACTGTAATTCCACTGGCTTCCGGGCTGACATATGAGTGGAATTTTTGCCAACTTGTTAACTTGATCTTCAAGTAAGCCTTCCTTCAAACCAAATTCTATCGAACCGTCACGATATGCCTCGTCGACAACATTTGTATGCATAAAACCATAGGTCAAACCGGAAGTGTGGGTCATGATATGCCGCACCAACATTAGCTCGCGCTGTGGTTCCGTATTGCTTAATTCACCACCAAGCCAGACTGGTGTATCCGCGAATGCCGGCAGGTACTTAGACACTGGATCGTCAAGCTGGAAAGCACCTTGCTCGTACAACATCATCGCAGCAACAGTTGTGACAGCCTTAGACATTGAAAAGATGCGAACAATGGTGTCTCGTTCAAAGGATTTGTCGTTTTCAACATCTGCCTTACCAACAGCATGAAAATACGGAATGCCACCATTTCGACCGACCAATACACTACAACCCGCCAGACGCTCGGAAGAAACTTGCTGCTGCAACCATTCGGTAATACGTTCCAATCTGTCCGATGATAATCCGACACTTTCAGGGATGACCGATCCAATCATTGTTAATCCTTATCGTTAATACTTGTTAGAAAATACAACATCACTTATACACTATGATTACCGAGATGACTCAATTACTCATAAAGGTAATGCTGCAAGTTATCCAAACTTTGCTCGCCCGCTTCAAGTCTTGCGATAGTTTGCAAATGCACCTCATCAGGACCGTCATAAATACGAAAGGCTCGCGCTTTAGCAAAAGCTCTGGCTGCTGGCGTATCATCAGTAACACCCTTAGCGCCATAGAGTTGTACAGCGCGATCGGCAATCTGTTGATAAACACGAGCAACTGCAACTTTAATCATCGAAATCTGTTTTCGAGCAACTTTGTTACCTACCGTATCGATCAGATGCGCCGCCTGCATAACCAGCAGACGACACTGATCAATCTCAATTCTCGACAGGCTAATCGCTTCCTGGGTTGAGCTGTATTCATCTACTCGCTTGCCAAAGGTTGTTCTTTCCGTGGAGCGCTTCAACATCAGCGAGATCAGCACTTCGCACTCGCCAATCGCCCGCATACAATGGTGCAGGCGTGCAGGGCCCAGCCGCGCTTGACCCATTGCAAAACCTTCGCCGGGTTGCCCCAACAAATTTTCAACCGGCACTCGCACGTCGGTAAAGGTGAGCTCAGGATGTAAATTAGTCACAGATTGATGTTCGAACACCGGCAGGTTACGCACAACCTCAACCCCCGCAGCATGACGAGGAATCAGAATCATTGACTGGCGTTTTGACTTCTTCTCTTTCGCATCGGTCACGCCAACAAGAATGATAAGCTCCGTATTTGCATGAGACGCGTTAGATGCAAACCACTTGCGGCCATTGATGACATATTCATCACCATCACGAACAATTGTTGTTTCCAAATTAACGGGATCTGAAGAGGCAACACCAGGCTCGGTCATGGCAAAAGCCGAACCGAACTCACCTTCCAGTAGTGGATTAAGCCATTGTTCTGTTTGTTGCTGCGTCGCGAAGAGCTGCAGCAACTCCATGTTAGGCACATCCGGCGCGTGACAATTAAAAACCCGGGACGCCCATTCCAACCTGCCCAAAACCTCCGCCACAGCGGCGAACTCAAGATTGCTTAATTTTGTGCCTGGCTCGTTCTCGGATAGTCGCGGCAGCGCCATATTCCAAAGCCCTAGCTCACGAGCTTCGGCACGCAGAGTTTGTTCAATTTCAGGCGTACTCTGACCTGCGTGCGCTTGCTGTAGCCAAACCTTATTATTGGGTAGCACTCGCGCATTGAAGAATGCTTCGACTTCGTCTCTGACTGCAATTGCTTTGGCGGGTAATTCAAACATCGACTGACCTTGTAACCGCTAACTAGAATGACCAACCATAGCTTGATTTGAAGTTGATTCAAAATCTAACCGACAGGCAATCTTCTAATGTGCCGCCTTGACCAGATACCAAAGTTTTTCGATTAACGCTGCCGCCGCCTCAAAAGATCGAACTGATGCAACATTCACATGGTCACTACTCGCACCGGTGTTACCGCCAACGCCATAACCCCTCAATAACAACTGCAGATGATCGTCACTCAGGCAATAGTGGCTGCTGAATGTAGCGATATCAAAACTCGGTGGTGCAACCTTTGCATACTCCCAGTCTAGGACATGGATTCGCTGCTCAGCAGGTGAATAAAGTAAGTTCTCGAACAACATATCATTGTGGCACAGCACCTTCGGCTCACTTGGCAGAATCTCAATGAGCCTTTGAAGTTGAGTCTGCAAACTTTTAGGTTCGCCTGCCGAGCGGAAACAGGTCATCAAATAAGATGACAATTCCAGTTCGTCTATCATTTTTAGCTGTTCGCTATCGGAATATAGACGAGGGTCGAGCTGATGAATCGTTGCAAATGTTTCGCCGATCAATTCCAGCTGACCAAAGCCAGGCTGCTCACCCGACCAATAAGGCGTCACCAATATGTCGTCCTGAATGTAGACCGGCGCAGGACAGATACCCTTGTCTGCGGCGAGTCTCATTGCGGCGAATTCAGAAGCACGGTGAATACCTGGGTCGGCAACGGCCTGGTTAAAACGTATCACCCAATGATTACTACCGTCGGAAACTCGTATGCTTGCGTTGGTAATGCCACACAATTTCGCGACGAATGAAGGCTGCGCGACAGGCGCTGGAGACCACCGTTGCCAAGTCGACAAGGCTGTCGATAGTCGAACTCGAAGACGCGGGTCTAGTTGTTGGACGTTTTCTGATAACTCTTGAGCCATGCGAACCAACCAAAGAAGATGATAACGATGTATATCGCGAACAATGCAGCAGTAAAGTATAGCTCTCGATCCAGATATAAGGCGATCGATACCACATCAATCACCAGCCAATAAATCCAGTTCTCCAATACTTTCTTCGCCACCATATAGGTTGTAAAAATACTACCCCAGGTGGTGAATGCATCAATATAAGGCAGCCTTGCATCTGTGCCACTGTTAAGGACATAACCTGACAACAAACTTAACAGTAGGATGGACAACAGTACGATGAAATGAGATTTCAAGCTCCAACGTTGAATGCGAGCTGCCGGTATTGACTGCCGTGTCACTTGCGTGCCCACAGGCGCTGCGGTGCCCGCGCCTTGCCACTGCTTTAAACCAAACACAGCCATACCAATATAGAAGCACTGCAACCCCGATTCCATGTACAGATTGACGTCCCAAAAAATCACTAGGTATATGGCGCTGGAAACAATAGCAGCCGCCCAGCACCAGCTATTCTCCTTCACCGCTAACAACAGATAAGCGACAGCAAAAACAACGGCTATCGCTTCAAGCAAAGAGCTTTGCAAAGCCTGCGTTAGACCGAGCGAAAAAATCTGGCTGAGACTCGTAATAAGTTCAGCCATTTAATCCTTTCTGTTTTCTCCAGCAGACAATCATCAGACCCTCCAATTAGATCTATTCATCAGACAACCCTCTCAAATCGCCCATTAGGATTTTCACAGTGAATACACCACTGCCATAAACCTGCCAGCTGTGACGAATCTCCACTTTGAGCAAATCCATCACATGGTCATAGTCACCATAAATTTGCGTCGTCAGGTCGTTTCGTTTTACAGCCACATTCGGGTCCAGTTGAACGCGATCAATAAAATCCTGTATCGCAGGTATATAGTCACTATTCAATGGATACAAACTGATATCAACAGAAGTTTTCATCATCTAAAACTCATAACCAAATGTAAGCCCGACAATTGAGGGTTCGCCATATTGAAGGTAGGGTTCGGTCACATAGCCCTTACGAGGATCGTTACCAAAGCTGCCAAAAGCACGTACCTGAACGTCTTCGTCGGTAAGGTTGCGGCCCCATAGGCTTAACGTCCAAGTATCCGTTGCATAAGTAATATTGGCATTGAGCAGCGCATAGCTGTCGCTTTGCAACGCATGACGATCAGAGAAGTAGAATTCATCCTTGCCATCAACTGACAGCTGAAGCGACAAACGATTGAGACTATACTCGCCAGCAACGTGGTAGGTGTAGGCCGGTGCGTGGGCCTGGTCTCGGCCGGACAAATCCTCACCAAACTCATTGATAAACTCGTCAAACTGCGCCTCAAGTAAACCAACATTAGCGGATAGCTTAAGGTTATCAAATGCAAACCAGTCAATTTCGACTTCTATGCCTTTGTTGGTGCCTTCGGCCGCGTTGCCAATAAAATCAATAAACTCGGTACCACCAGAACCAGCAATTGGCCTTGTGAGGGAACTCTTCACCTGCTGGTCATGTCGGTCGTCGAGGAACATCGCCGCTCTTACATGCAGCCGATTGTTGAGCATGCGTGCCTTTATACCTACTTCATATTCGATCAAATATTCCTCATCAAATTCTCGCAGGTCAGCCGGCAAGGTCCCATCAGCATTAACACCGCCAGCTTTGTAACCTCTCGCAACACTTACATAACTCATGGCCTGATCCGACAGGAAATACTGAAGGGCGATACGTCCGCCCCAAAGATCTTCACTCCGGTTAAAGTCAACCGCATCGGAATTGTCATAACTGGAATCACGCTGTTCAAAACGCAAACCCGTGGATAACGACAATTTTTGTGTGAAGCTCGTATCAAGCTGGAGAAACATCGCCAGGGTATCGAACTTATACTGGCTGGAAAAGTTAGCGGCTGCGAAGGTGTATATTCGAGTTAGGTCCTCTGAACTTGAAATTGCGTAAATACCAACCAGCCAATCAGTAGAATCGGCAAACAACTTACTTTGATCGTTTGAGATCATTCGCACCTCAAGACTTTCTGTATCCCTGTCACGCAAATAATTGTCTTTGGAGCTGTAACCAAATGGGTGAATGCCAACAAACGTCCAATCTTCATCGTAACCGTATTCGATATCTGATCGAGCTAAACCAAGGGTAAGCTCAAGATCAAAGTTATTCAATTTCCAAATACTTTCAAGCGCGAGACTATTGGATTCTTGCCTATCATGGCCAGGCTCGTCGGATAGCGTATTACGACTATTATCTAGCGTGAAAGCATCGTAGCCGTTATCAATATCAACGTGAGACAACGCCAGGTTGATATCCCAAGCGTCTGTAACATCAACTGCAAACTTGCCGCGTATCGTTAGCTCATCACGCGCATTGTTATCATCGCTGCCGAGAAATTCGTTCTCATAGTAACCATCTGATTCATGCTGTTCGACCGCAACGCGTGCTTTTATCTTATCGGTTAGAGCACCATTGAGAACCGCTGAAAGCGTCTCGTGTCCGTATTCACCTGCTGTCAATCTTATGCCTGCTTCGAACTCATCATGGGGGTCCTTGGTCTTTATGTTGATCAAACCTGCTAACGCGTTAGCCCCGTAGATCGTACCTTGCGGCCCACGCAAAACTTCAACCTGGTCAACGTCCAGCATTGTTGCAATGGAACCAACACCACTGAAATCGACACCGTCAACAAGCAGACCAACGGATGCATTCAAGGGGCTGACAAACTGACTGCGCTCGCCAATGCCGCGAATCTGAAAGTACCGGGCTCGGTTCGAGCCACTTGAGAAATTCACGTTGGGAATGGTATTGATGACTTCCTCAAAGTGTTGCGCCGCACGAGCGGTGATGACCTGCTCAGACAACACGCTCATACTAGACGGCACACTTAACTCATCAGATTGACGCAATTGAGCCGTAACAACGACTTCAGGTAGTTCGACCGCATAGCTCGCCATGCTGACGCACAACAAGCTGAATGACAGGTTCGATAACAGAAAGGATTGCCGAGTTACCGCAATGGCTAGATGGAAATATCGTGCGAATTTCATGAGTCTCTCCTAAAAATCAAGAGACCCGGTATGACGTGGACCATAGATGGACTTCATCCTTTTCCTACGCCGGTACTAACCGGATCAGGTTCTAGGGTCACCTCACTCAGTATGAGTCAAGAATCTCAGGCAAAATGCCACCCCTAAGGAACGGGTGCATTCTAGCAAGTTGATCAAAAAAAAAGAAACTACCAATTTTGTGATTGTCACTGTTGATGTTAGCTACAGATTAACGCGCGTTGGAGAGCTGAAGCAGCACTCCAATTCGCTAACCTAGCAAAAGATCAGATACCGTACGTATAGTAGTCAGGCACCCATATTTCGTACTTAGATTGCAGAAACTGAACCAAATCAATCAATTCTTGAACCGACATTACCTCGTTATAGTTTCGCATAGTGGACTCACCGGCCTCGGTCATGGTCTCGGGAATATATCGACGCGAAAGTTTATGCGAAGGGTGAATGATAGACGTCACCAAATCCCCATAGGTCTTAATCTGGGTTGTCTTGCCACCAAGATTAACGCGAATCGCTGAGTCTGTATCTTCGCCATTAAAAGGCACACCTTTTACGACATGACAATCGTTACATTGCATCAGTACGAAAGTCGCACGACCCTGCTCGACATCACCCTTTGGCAAATTAAAACCCCTGCTTTCCGGATTACAGCCTTGCAGCAATAAAGCGACTGAAACTAAACCGAGGTATCCAAATTTTCTTAAAACGCTTGTCCTCATTCGATTAATCTCCGTTTTTTGTATTAATTGATTTTTTTAATTGCTTTCGTACAACCTGGCACAAAATCAAACTACCTATTCGTCTGCAGGTTCTTTTTACTCTGATAAACCCCAAAGTGAACATAAGGCGCGCTCGCTTTAGTGCCGGTTTCGACTTTCTCAGGCACTGCATGTCGCACGGCTTTTAAACTACGCAGATACATCACAATGTCGTCAACGTCTTCATCGCTGAGTGTTGCATAACCAGGCCACGGCATCACAGAGATTAATCGTTTGCCGTGCCGATCAATCCCAGAGCGAATCGCATTCCTAAGATCCTCCTCGCTCCAGCTGCCAATACCCGTCAACTCGTCAGGGGTAATATTCGGCGGATATAAGACACCAGGATTAGATTCGACGAAGGGGTTTGAATAAGCGACACCAATACTCGAACCAGCAAAGTAATGCGCCATGTCAGGTTTGCCAACCAAAGCACCATCGGTATGACAGGTGCCGCAGGCGAGCAGTGTGACAAGATATTGGCCGTGAGCAATTTCTTTCGAGTCGGTCTTGTTAACCTGCTGACCACTCATCAGGGTGACGGGCTCGACGATGGCATAGTCATCGGTTGGATTGTAATGACAAGCCGTCAGGGCAGTCAGCAATATGACCGGACTGAACCACTTCAACAATCGAAGTAACATGGTCGAACTCCTTTTATCGTTCTCAAATTCATTACCGCAGCATCACATAAATTCTAAATTGCAGGCTCTTCCGTTGAGGATCTAAATGGCGCGTTTCATTTGCATCTTTATCAGCGTTTTTCTGCCAGCCTCTGTATCTACAGTTTGATTGAATTTTAACTTGATAATCTTGACCCATGGCAAGTTTTCTTCAGCTAATCACAATGGCGCAAAAACTCTAATCAATTAACCCGTCACAGCACTGACGGGAAGACAAAGCATCTATAGAATAGCCACCATGCTGACCTCATTCAAAAAGCCGACTCAACAACATTACCAACAGATGCTCCGTCATCCAGGACTTGTGCTAGTGCTGACAGCGTTTTTATGCGTTATTGCTGCGTGGCAGTCAACGAACTTCATGTTCGATGCATCCTCTGACACACTCGTTGTAGAGGGCGACCCGAAGCTCCAAGACTATCTGTCGATGTCAGACCTGTTTGGCGGCGACGAGTTCCTCGTCATGACCTACAGCCCGAACAAAGGTAGCTTAGTTTCTGACCAATCTTTAAAAACACTCACTAGCATCCAACAGCAACTCGAGAACCTAGACGGTGTTAGGCAAGTTTTTTCAATTCTTGATGCACCTTTAATCAAAAGCCCTGCTATTGATTTCACGGCAATGGCAACGAGTTTCAACACCTTGCGCAAACCACAAACGGACAAAGATCTTGCGCTGATTGAGCTAACAACCAGCCCGCTGTTCAGAGAGTTTCTCGTTTCTATAGACGGCACCTCTAGCGCAATTCGAATTGACCTTAAGAAAGCGCAAAAACTTGAAGACGCGCGTAATCTTCGGGACGAATATCGAATCGCTTACCATAGCGGCACAACTGCCCCGTCTTTATCTACCGCGACATTGTCTTCACAAGCATTGTCTTCACAAGCATCCTCTACCCAGACCTCGTTGCCAACCATTATAGACAAGCATCAACTCCAGCAAGCGGAAGCCGCGCATCTGGCTGCACGTAAACAGTATTTGGCAGATAGAAATATTTTAATAGAAGCGGTTAGACGCATTGCCAATGCTTATCAATCCGATGCAACCATCTACATCAGCGGTATACCCATGATTGCTGCAGATATGATCAGCTTTGTTAAATCTGATCTAGCACTTTTTGGCTCGCTGATTTTTGTCTGCATTTTGACTCTGCTGTTTTTCTTTTTTCGCAAACCTCGCTGGATCGTCCTCCCTATATTAGTTAGCGGCATTTCAATTCTATTGACGATGGGCATCCTGTCCTTCGCACAAAAGCCGGTCACCGTTGTTTCATCGAATTTTATTTCACTACTGGCCATCATCTGCATTTCTTTTTCAATTCATCTCATTGTTCGGTATCGAGAGATTCTTAAAGGCAGCCCCGCTATCTCCCAAGTCGACCTAGTGGAACAAACCATGCGCAGCAAATTTGCGCCCTGCCTGTACACTGCATTGACAACAATCCTTGCATTCGGCGCGATGATGGGCAGCCGGATAGTACCTGTTGAAGATTTTGGTTTAATGATGTGCCTAGGCATTATCGTTTCATTCTTTGTTACCTATAGCGTGTTCCCAAGCGTCTTAATGCTTTTACCAACTGGCCAAATCAGCAATACGGCACTCAAACCGATCGCCGCAACCGCGGTATTCAGCGATATCGTTAAGCAGCGGCCCAAAGTTGTCATCGGCATATCGGCTTTCATATTTGCCGTATCTGTCTTCGGTGTTACCAAAATCACTTTTGACAATCGGTTTACTGATTACTTCGACTCAAACACCGATATACATAAGGGTATGCAATACATCGATCGACATCTTGGCGGCACGATACCGATGGACGTTTATCTAAAATTTGAACCATTCGAGCCGATTGACGACGAAGACGATTTTTTCAGTGACGATGATTTCCCGGAACGTTACTGGTTCACATTGGATATGCTCGACAAGATTGAGGCACTGCATGACAAGATTGAGCAGCATCCGAGCACGGGCAAAGTTATTTCTTTGCATACATTGCAAGCGATTACGAAAGAGCTCAACGACGGCGAACCCTTAAACCAAACAGAGCTTGCATTTGTACTAGGGGAACTGCCGGAAACTGTCAGACAACAGATTCTCAACCCCTATGCGAAGCCCAGTGAGGGTATTGTTCGTATTAACACCCGCATTAGCGAGACCGGTCCACGATTTTCCAAGGACATAATGATTGCTGACCTGCAACAATACGCAACGTCAGAATTAGAACTTAAACAAGATAGTATTGTGGTCACGGGAATGATGGTGCTATTTAACGACATGCTGAAACAGCTTGCTGACTCGCAACTTCGCACGCTTGCTTATGTTGTCCTAGCCACCTTTGTGATGTTTTCATTACTATTGCGATCTCTACTACTCGCCTTGTTGGCAATTATTCCTAACATTATCGCGGCAACTGCTGTGATGGCATTTATGGGCTTTGCAGGCATACCACTAGATATGATGACGATTACCATCGCAGCTATCAGCATTGGGATTGGCGTGGACGACGCAATCCACTATTTACACCGCTTCAACGCGGAGTATCGGCAGTCGGCGAATATTCGCACTGCCATTGAAAGAGCACACCAAACGATTGGTAGAGCGATGTATTTCACATCGATGATCATCATGGTTGGTTTTTCTATTCTGGCATTTTCGAACTTCTTACCAACCGTATATTTTGGTTTATTGACTGCCCTAGCAATGCTGCTCGCGCTTATCGCCAACCTGACGTTGTTGCCGGCTTTACTCGTGAAATTGTACAGATAAGACGAATCAGACGTCGTAAGGTAATGAGCAAAAAAATTTGGTGAGCGTTTTAATCAGATAACAGATCAGAACGGATCAACCCGTGTCGCAGCGACAGAAAAAATCCGTTACCAGCATATCGAATACCGACATGCTGGCTGACAGAAACGGTTAGGACTTACCGACTCTAACGGTCAACACGTCACAGCTGACGCCGTGTAGAACACCATTAGCGGTGGAACCGAGCAGCAGCTGAATACCCGCCTGCCCATGTGTACCCAGTACGATACAGTCGATGTCATTTTCTTTAGCGATCTCGTGTATCTCGTGCGCCGCACGTCCTTCTCGAATCACGCATCGTTCAGCGGGTACAGACAGCGACTTGGCGATTTCAGCCATCTTCGCTTGCGCCTCTTTTCTGATTGCAACTTCAACATCTACAATCTGCGCACTCCAAGCTGCGGTATCTAAACCATAAGCGGCCGCCATAGGCTCGTTAACATGGATCAAAAAGAGATCAGCACCGTGATCTTTTGCCAATTCAATACCACGACTAACAACTTCCTCATTGTCGTTATGAAAATCTAGGGCTAGTAGTATTTTTTTATATCGAGCCATTTTCTTTCTCCTAAAATTTCTATTTGCGTGCTATGGAGATAGCACATATTTATTTCCGAGTCAGCCAGCAGCTGACTACTGGTAGCACTATGATAGCTATGTTGAAATCGAGCCGAAAAATATCAGGCTTTAATTACTAAGACGTCTGATTTCAAATAGTCGATTATTTTTTCTGTTGTACTGCCGATAATAGTATCAGGAAGTACGCTGCGAGATATTGCCCCCATAACAACAAGACCGGCACCAAACTCTCGCTCTTTTAACTCAAGCGCATACTCAGGTGATTCTTCAACCAACAACTGAACCATGCTGGTTGACTTAAAATCGCCCATTAAATTATCCAAAGCCACTTGATGCTCTACCCTTATCCTTTCAGGATAACTGCCGCTCATCGGAACGGGTCGACAGGCATGTAATACGTAAGGCTTAACATCTAACAGCTCAGCGATATCTACCGTTGCTGCAAGAATCCTATGATCAAGACCAACCGGCTTATGGCGTGCGTGTTTCGGATCTACTGCAGCGATAACTGGCATATTGTCACGCCAGTTTGTCTCCTTTACGAGTAACAGTGGTCTGGTCAAATTTTTCACAAGCTGCCAATCGCTGTGAGACATAAAAGCGCGTGCCAGGGGACCGTGCTTTCCAACGGAGTGCACAACTAGATCTACATCTAAACTTTCAGCTTGTGTTGCGATCACCTCGTAACCGGGAAAGCCCCAAACAACAGAGGTTTTTACATTGAAGCCGGCATTGATGATGGGCTCAGCAATTGAATCGACCAAAGCCGCCCGCTCGAGCAGATATTCCTGCCTTAGACTATCCAGCTCTGGCTGATTAAAATAATAGCCGTCGACCAAATATTGCGTGTGCTCGCAGGACAACAGAGTAATCTCTACATCGGCCCAAGAACTCGAAGCGTTAACAAGCGCCAGAGTCTTATTTAACGCAGGTTGATCCTCCCGATCCGGATCTATGACGACCAACACTCTGTTCAATTTCATGGGTTTACTACACGTTAACCGGCCTTTTCAGCACAAATGACACAATTTGGGGTAAAGGGTAGTGCATCTAATCGTTGCTCGAGGATTCTTTCACCACAACTTAAGCAAGTACCATATACATCTTCATTAATTCTTAATTGTGCTTTGTCAATCAAATCGAGCTCCCGGTGCCCTTCCTCATCAAGAGCTGCGACGACATCCTCATTGGCAAGATCAACCGCCTGCTCTGAAAAGTTGGCACTTACGGCGGTATCTTTCTCAAATAGATGTTTGTGGGTTCTCGCAACCCTTAACGCTATCTCTTGTCGCAGGTCCTGAAGTTGTTTTTTACGCTGTGTAAGATCCATTTCCATTCCTTGCTATTAAGTTATCCCTTTGCACCAACCATGCACTAACGGTAAGAGACAGTTTATTAGCTAGAATGTTTTGCACTCTTGATCTCAATCAAGACCCTCTTCGATTTTGATTTATTTTTTCGAAAAATGTGCAATATTGTCGTCTTGTCGGTATCGCGAAATTTATTGTTAGCAGATTATGGCTGAGTCCTTTTCATCCGCATCGTTACAAATATTTTCATCACCTCTTGATCCAAAAAGTGATAGTAAGCATGCATGAACCAGGGTCACTAAAACGCAGCTTAAATCTGCCCTTAGTCGTTTTGTACGGACTCGGCAATATTCTGGGCGCAGGCGTCTATGTGTTAATCGGCAAAGTTGCTGGGGAGGCAGGTTTCTACGCGCCGATGGCTTTTATAGTGGCCTCTGTGATCGCTGCACTATCAGCCTTCAGCTACGCAGAACTTTCCGCACGTTATCCTGTTAGTGCGGGTGAGGCAGTGTATATATTTGAAGGCTTTCAAAAAAAGACACTCTCTCAGATTGTTGGAATTCTCATTATATTTGCCGGTATAGCATCTAGCGCGGCAATTGCACACGGGTTTTACGGCTACATGATTGTGTTTTTTGATCTGCCCGCCGCCCACGTCATCATCGGCTTAATCACTGCTTTGGCATTCATCGCCGCATGGGGCATACAGGAATCCGTCACAGCGGCAGCAATCCTCACCGTACTTGAAGTTGCAGGGCTATTGTTAATTTTCTTCACAAGCATTGACGCAGGTTTAGATGGCCGCCTAGCCGCAAACAGCGCAACTAGTGGAGTAGCCGCCGCACCAAACCTGACGAGTATGGCGGCCTGGGTCGGCATCAGTTCCGGAGCATTTTTAGCGTTTTACGCCTATATAGGCTTCGAGGACATGGTGAATATTGCAGAAGAAGTCAAACACCCAGAGTCCACCATGCCAAAGGCGATCATGTGGTGTCTAGTCATCTCAAGTACGTTATATGCCATTGTCGCTTGGGTAGCGATCACTGTACTGGATCCAACTAGCCTGTCGGTTTCATCAGCTCCCCTTGCTGATGTGTACAGCACAGCCACAGGACGCTCACCAGTTATCATTACCATCATTGGTTTGTTCGCCGTAGTTAATGGCGCATTGATACAAATCATTATGGCATCACGGCTTGCTTACGGTATGGCGACGAAAGGCCTATTACCCAGTTTCGTCAGCAAATTCTTGGGGCTGATTAACCCTAGAACTCGCACCCCAGTAAATGCAACTATCGTCGTTGCGCTACTGATCATGCTTTTTTGCTTTCTGCTACCCCTCGTATCACTCGCGGAGCTAACGAGCTACCTGGTGTTAACGGTTTTTTCCCTTGTAAACCTATCGCTGATCAAAATTAAACGCAGGGATCCGACGCCGGTTGGCGTCAAAGCCTATCCGACATGGCTACCCAAGCTCGGTTTTGCAACATCAAGCCTGTTTTTATTGAGCCAATTGTCACTGAAATTGATGAGCTAACAAGCTGACTGGTTCAGCCTGGCGAACTGAACCGATCAATCTGCATCGCAAACCCAGCATGCTCAAAAACTTAATCCTGCGACTTTCTGCGCAAGCGCCGCATACCCAGCAACCATCGGTCAACATCATCACCTTTGCGACGCACATAGTCCTCTACCTCGGGATGAGGCAAGACGTGAAAGCGGCCCTGCCTTATGCATTCAACGACAGTTTGAGCCAGCTGCTCAGGCTCGATAATGCCATCGGTTTGTCCATCGCCCAGACTCTTGGGAGCCATTGCGGTATTAACGCCCTGCGGGCAAAGCACAGAAACACCGATACCATCGTCGCCATGCGTGATGGCCAAAAACTCCGCCAATTTAACCGCTGCCGCTTTCGTTACAGTGTAGGGTCCAGAGCCAATCGCGGCGAGCAACCCAGCTGCACTCGCCGTATTTAATAGATAGCCTTCACCACGCTCGATCATTGACGGCAGCACAGCCCGCGCCGCGTAAAGATGCGACATAACATGCAAGTCCCATTGACCCTGCCACACTTCATTTGCCGCTTCAGTTAATAGACCGTTACCCCCTGCCCCTGCGTTTGAACAAAAAAGGTCAATTTGACCTTCATTTGCTAACGTTTGTTCGACCACCGAGATGATGTCCGCCTCTTTGGTCACGTCGCAGACCATGCCGATGCAGCCAATTTCGGCCGCTGCAGCTTTTACTGAGTCCTCATGTAGGTCAGCTAAAACAATACTCTTGGCGCCTTCCGCTAAGAACGCGCTCGCCATCGCCTTTCCAATACCACCGCTGCCGCCGGTAATCACAACGACTCTGTCTTTCATTTCCATAATATTGCACTCACTATTTCATCAGTGGGCCAAGATAACGCTTGGCCCGTTGTGAAGCAAAGTTTTGAAACCCTTGTCCGAGTGGCGGACAGCAAATATGCGGGCACAAAACAGGCGCAGATCTCAGCGTCAGCTTTATTAAATTAGCGTTATGCAGACTTAGCGAGTTTTATCGCTCCGGATACATTTGGACTAACTTCAACCCTATATATTAGTTATTGCTAATTTATATATTTCTAATTAATATAATTCTAATATAATTACTCCGAACTTAACCAGTCTCCATCAGCATCTACACATGACAACACAAAACAAAACCCCGGCGGTTACGAAAATGAAAGCTCAGGAAACAACACATTTCGACATAACAGAGATGGCAGACAATGCACGTGCGGCAGCAGCTCTGTTGAAACAGCTATCAAATCAGCACCGCCTGTTAATCCTATGCCTGCTAATGGACACAGAACTCTCCGTTGGTGATATCCATAAGCAAACCGACTTGAGCCAGTCCTCACTCTCCCAGCATCTAGGCTCACTACGCGATGCAGGTTTAGTGAAAACACGCCGAGAATCTCAATCAATCTACTACAGTCTTGATGGAGAGGAAGCGATTCAAATTATCGAAGTACTGCACAAGATTTATTGCTGAGTCTAAAAAAATTCAAAGGAATCAATATGACCACTCTAGACCGAATATCTGCTAATGAGTTTTCGAACCTCTTGAACGACACTGATGCTGCAAAGTCCGATGCGGAACAAAACATCAAAGTAATCGATGTTAGAACGCCAGCAGAAATCGCTAGCGAACGACTTCCGCACTCGATTTACTTACCATTGCAATCTCTCACGCCAACGGCGATTCGAGACTGTATTTCGAAAAATGGCATTGCCGAACAAGACACTATCTATCTTCTTTGCGGTTCGGGAATGCGGGCAGAAAAAGCCCGCCAAATAATGGCTGAATCTACGTCTCAACAACTGGTTGTTATCGAGGGTGGCATCAGCGCATTAAAGCTCTTGCCCATCACGATCACTAAACAAAGTGGCGGTGTTATCTCACTTGAGCGACAAGTCCGAATTGCCGCAGGCAGCCTTGTTCTTGTCGGCATCTTACTCGCCACCATCAGCCCAACGTTTCTCTTGCTTTCGGCATTTGTTGGCGCTGGACTGGTCTTCGCTGGTGTAACCGACAATTGTGGTATGGCGCTACTACTGACCAAAATGCCATGGAACCATGTAAACGCTGAGACTAATTAGGGGGCTTCGAAAATGTTTTTAAGACAATTATTCGATACCGAGTCGAGCGCCTACAGTTATCTGTTGGCAGATGATCGGCAAGCATTGATTATCAACCCCGTGCTTAAGAAAACTTCTGACCACTTACAGCTGCTAGGTTAGTTTAACCTCACATTAAAATATGCACTCGACGCCCATGCCAATCATGTAACAGTCATAGGTCAGCTTACAGAAGCCACAGGCTGCTCGACACTTATGGGGCAGGAGGCAGTTGCCGAATGAGTGACGACACATTTCAAAGACGGCGATGTATTAACTATCGGCAAGGTTGACCTAACTGTTCTGCGCACTCCCGAGCATCATGTTTCACTTATGGACAATCTCGATTTGCCGCACCCTAAATTGACGGACATCGCGGTTCCTGCCAATCAGGCCTGCGGCCCATTGAATAATTGAGTTAATCAGAATCATGGACCAGCATTTTAAACAATTTTGCCGCGATCAATGATGCTTGCGCAGCTGCTGGCAAAGTGGTTTCATCTTTAACACTTAAGCGTAGCCACAGGAAAGTATCATGAACAAGGTAGAAGGTCTGCACCACCTCGCCATTTGCACCGCTGATATGAAATCTCAAATCGAGTACTTTACCGACAAGCTTGGTATGGAACTTCAAGCCCTGTATTGGATGCATGGTGTTGAGAATACCTTTCACGCTTTCCTACGACTCAACGATGAGAGCTCAATCGCTTTCGTTCATAACCCCGACATCAAAAATGTGAAGACAACTCTCGGTGAGACCCACTCTGGCAACGCCGGTTCAAATAGTGCACCCGGCACGATGCAACATCTGGCACTAAAGGTGAAAAATGATGCGGAGATTTACGCCATGCGTGATCGCCTTAGGTCAAAAGGTGTACCTGTCATGGGCCCAATTGAACACGGCATGTGTAAATCAATCTACTTTGCTGGTTTGGAAAACATGACGCTGGAATTGTCTTATTCAAACGAGCCGATAAACAACGAAGCTTGGGTCGATCCCGAAGTTGTCGCACTGCTTGGCATCACCGATATCGAATTGTCCGCTTACAAATCACCGGCAGCCTACAGCGACAAATCCGGCGCTGTCGCTCAGCCTGGTGTTGATGCGCCCGGACCACACATGAATTATCCAGCGGAAATTTATCCCTTTATTTTAAGCCGCACTGATGAAGAGGTTTTAAACTCAGTACCCAGCGATCCTCCCGTCAACGTCTAGCTTAAGCTAGACCTCACAACTGAGCTGCACAAAAACGCCTCGATAATTACCCTCGCCAAGCCTCGGTGCTATTATTAAAGCTGTCCCGTCCACTATTAGCGCCGTCGATCAATTGTCTCTTTTCACGAAGCCTTGCTACTATCCAGAGGCACGTAATTATTTCGTCTCCAGATTTTTGAAAGACAATCACGGTGTATCGTCATGGAAGAAAAGACTTCGTTAGACATCACGCCCCGCATTCGTTGGATGTACGGTTTTGGCTCGGCCGCCTATGGCGTCAAAGATAACGGCTTTTCATTCTTTCTAATGATCTTCTACAACCAAGTGCTCGGTTTGGAAGGATATCTTGCTGGCCTCGCGATTATGGTCGCGTTGATTTTTGACGCAATATCAGACCCTCTTGTTGGTTACTGGTCCGACAATACACACTCTCGATGGGGTCGGCGCCATCCGTTTATGTATTTTTCCGCCATACCTGTCGCCATCAGTTATTATTTTTTGTGGAACCCTATATGGCAAGACCTTGAGCAAATTGAATTATTCGCCTATCTCACCTGCACCGCGATATTGGTTAGGTTTTTTATTACCCTATACGAAATTCCAAGCACCAGTATTGTTGCGGAACTGACCGACGACTATGACGAGAGAACAAGACTACTCGGCTATCGCTACATGTTTGGCTGGTACGGTGGTTTGGTCATGGCGGTTCTAGGGTGGGGTTATTTTTTCAATCGCACGGAACTGGGCATCGTAGAGCCAAGCGGCTATATCGGCTATTCCATCACTGGCTCGGTGGTCATATTCCTGTCGATTATTCTTTCATCCGCTTCATTGCATCGGTACATACCCTTCTTGCCGAAAGCTGCGATAAAAACCAACAAAACGATCACCTCAATCTTCTCTGAATTAAAAGAAACATTGTCCAACCGAAACTTTTTGGTCTTGTTTCTAGCGGGACTGTTCGCCGCAATCGGTGCAGGTATAAGCACGAACTTTAATGCGTACATCAATACGTATTTCTGGGAGTTTACACCTGGGCAGGTGGCAGCCATGACGGGCGGGCTATTCCTTGCGCCCGCCGCTGCCAATATTCTAACGCCCCTCATTACTCGCCGATGGGACAAGCGCGAAGCCGCCATTCGAGTCTACTCTGTGCTGATTTTCTGGAGTGCGTCACCCATTATTCTCAGGCTCATGGATCTGTGGCCGAGCAACGACAGCCCCTTGCTGTACCCATTTATGTGTATACATATCATTATTGACGTCACCATGATCATCATCTTTGGCATCATTCAGTCGTCAATGCTTGCGGATGTCGTTGAGCATAGCCAAGAGAAAACAGGCAGGCGGGAGGAAGGATTGTTTTTCGCCTCCAGGACTTTCGCGCAAAAAGCGACTTCAGGCGTCGGCACGTTTATCGCGGGTATTGTTCTAACCTTAATCGATTTTCCACAAGGTGCCTCACCCGGCGAGGTGCCTGAAGAAGTCCTGTTTGATCTGGGGGTTGTCTATGGCCCGACGTTGATGGCCTTCTATGCAACAGCACTTTTCTGCATCACGTTTTACACCATCAGCCGACAGGGGCACAAACAACGGACGGAAAAACTTGCAGGTAAAAACTAGGATTTCACTTTAGCCCTAAAGACGTCACGGGCGGGTGACGTCTTTAGTAAAAACAGACCCCACGCCGAAATGACATTGAGCCGTAACGTTAATCCACTACTCACCTAAATCGAACACCTTTACCTAAAACGCCATGTTTATTTAGCAATTCTCCTGGCAGCGCTTTCCTGCCAGGGCCAAAGATGATTAAAGCGAATCCCGTTCAACAACTGACTGACCCATGAGGCCTGAACCCAGTAATGATAAGAAGCAAAACAGATGAGCGTTGTGGTCAGCACTACAATCGGAAATTTGATCAATGCATGTTAATCAAACGGCAGCAGCAATCATGCAATCGTCGTCACAATTGGCATATGAATCAAGTAAAAATGTAAAGAACCCTGCGAGCACAATAAACAGCGGCATTCTAAAGCTACGAATAAAATGTACGATGACATCAAACACATAAGCGGTAGAAGGATCTGTCGGCACAGGTAACCCGCCCGAGGGCTCAGATATGTACCATTGAGATCCGTGTCGCACAATTCCCAACATCATCATGCTTCCGCGCAGGGCATCCAAACTGTAGTAGCGACGTTTGTCATCCATATCTGTGCATTCCCAAGGGTAACTTTTATATATGGTAGAAAAGGTAGAATCGAAAGCGATAGCATTTAACCGCGTTGAAGCACAACTAACCCTACCCTCAATTAGCTCACTGATGTCGACCAAGAATTGAACCCCGCAAGGATGCACCATGAGAGATACTAAAGAGAGGTTTTCCTACACCACCGTCTGTCTTCACTGGATCGTTGGGCTCATTATCATTTCTCTGTTGGCCGTTGGCACCTATATGGAAGAATTCGAAGCCTACAATTTATATCCGATCCATAAGTCGATCGGCATGCTCATCTTTGTCATTATTCTTGGTAGAGTAGCCTGGCGATTAATTAACGGCTGGCCGGCGCCCGCTGCGAACTACAAAAAGTGGGAGCATAATCTTGCAGTGGTCGTACATTGGACATTGCTGATCGGCACGATCATCTTTCCAATCTCCGGCATGATCATGTCAGGTGCAGCGGGGCATGGTTTGGCGATATTTGGCCTCGAAGTGTATCCTCTCAACCCGGACCCACTCGATTCGAGCAATGTTATTGCTTTAAACGAAACAATGGCTGGCATCGCCCACGAGATCCATGAAATATTGGGCAAAGTATTTATATTGGCCATCGCATTGCACATTGCCGGCGCGCTTAAACATCATTTGATCGATAAAGATGGTACCTTGCGTCGAATGCTGGGTAAAAAATTGGCCAGCTAAACTGTCAACACATGATACCTAGTGAGTTTTAATACGCCGTAACTCTTAAGGTTACGCGACAAGATACCCGATCATTATTGCCTTTTTTGAAAGAGACCCAACATGAACAGCCAGCTGAAAGCCTACCTCATACTTTGCTTCTTTGTGCTTATGCCGATCAATGCCGCTTACGCCAAAACTAAAATTAGCTGGTGGCACGCAATGGGCGCGGAGAATGGCGAGCGAGTCAACAAAATAGCCAGAGACTTCAACAACAGTCAGGATCAATACGAAGTCGAGCCGAGCTATAAGGGCAATTACACAGATACGATGACAGCATCTATCGCAGCTTTTCGGGCAAAAAAACAACCCCACATCGTACAGGTCTTCGAGGTGGGCACTGCCACAATGATGGCAGCAAAAGGCGCTGTTTATCCTTTAGAAGAGGTCATGGCAGCTGCCAACGAGCCATTTGATAAGTCTGTCTACCTGCCAGCTGTCATCTCTTACTACCAAACACCCACCGGTCAACTTCTGTCCATGCCATTCAACTCGTCGACACCGGTTCTTTGGTATAACAAAGACGCATTCAAAGGGGCCGGTATCGAATCGCCTCCAACAACATGGAAAGAGATGCATCAGACAGCAAAAGCATTGAGAAAGAGCGGCATGAGTTGCGGATTCACCTTCGGCTGGCAATCATGGACGATGATTGAAAACTATTCCGCCTGGCATAATCAATCAATCGGCACCAAAGAAAATGGTTTTGCGGGTTTCGACACTGAACTCGCCTTTAATACAAAACCTTTGAAGAAACGCATCAAGGCAATTGCTGACTCACAGAAAAATCGAGAGTTTGTCTACGGTGGTCGAGAAGACAGCAGCCTACCGATGTTTACCAATGCTGAATGCGGCATGTGGATAAGCTCCTCCGCTAACACAGCAGCCCTAGATAGCCAGGCGGACTTCGACTATGGTCGCACCTTCCTGCCGCTAGATACTGACGTCGCAGATACCGCTCAGAACTCTATTATTGGCGGCGCGACACTGTGGATTATGAAAGGTCATAAAGACGATGCCTACAAAGGTGTCGCTAAGTTTATGACCTATCTTTCACGCGCTGACGTTCAGGCCTGGTGGCATCAATCGACTGGTTATGTGCCCATCACGTTAGAGGCAGAGCAGGTCTCACGGGCGCAAGGCTATTACGAAAAACACCCGGGTGCTGACATAGCGATCAAGCAACTCAACCTCAATAAACCAACGATAAACTCCAAAGGCTTGCGGTTTGGCAACATGGTTCAAATTAGAACGGTTATCAACGAAGAGCTCGAACTGGTTTGGGGCGGCAGAAAATCTGCCAGTGATGCACTGGACAATGCTGTGATTCGAGGTAACAAACTATTACGCCGCTTCGAACGCGCCAACAGCCGCTAAGCTCATGCTGAAGCGAGTCCATTTTGGACCCTCATGGTTACCCTACGCGCTCGTCTTGCCGCAGGTTGCGATTACCCTGGTGTTTTTTCTTTGGCCAGCAGGACAATCCATCTATCAGTCATTTCTGATTCAAGACCCTTTCGGATTATCGACAGAATTCGTCTTCCTTGAAAACTATGAAATGCTTCTTGATGACGAGTTGTATTATGACACCTTCGGTAGAACATTCTTCTTTTCAATCTTTGTCGCAAGCTTCTCACTTGGCATCGCACTGCTTTTGGCAGCGATGGCAGACAACATTATTAAAGGCTCAGTCACCTACAGAACCATGTTGATTTGGCCCTACGCAGTCGCCCCGGCAATCGCAGGTGCTCTGTGGGTTTTTATGTTCGACCCAACCCTCGGTGTTATTACACATTTTCTCGACCGGTTCGGCTGGGATTGGAATCATAAGCTCAATGGTGGCGAAGCAATGGCACTGGTTATCATGGCCGCAACATGGAAGCAGATAAGCTATAACTTCTTGTTTTTTCTTGCTGCAATGCAGTCGATTCCTAAGTCTCTTATCGAAGCGGCGGCGATCGACGGTGCCAGCCCATCACGACGTTTTTGGAGCATTATCTTTCCATTAATTACACCCACCACCTTTTTCCTACTAGTGGTTAACCTGGTCTACGCGTTTTTCGAAACCTTCGGCATCATTCATGTTGTTACCGGCGGCGGCCCCGCAAAATCGACCGAGATCCTGGTTTATAAAGCTTACAACGATGGTTTCATTGGACTGGACTTAGGCAGCTCAGCCGCACAGTCAACCATTCTAATGGCGATGGTCGTGATCATCACGGTCATCCAGTTTCGCTTTATCGAGCGCAGGGTAGACTATCAATGATTGAGTCTCGACCAATAGCAACCATGATTGCCCACGCTATTTTGTTACTCGGTGTTGCGATTATTGCTTTCCCTGTGTGGATTACCTTTGTTGCCGCAACCCATGATGCGATGCGAGTGACACAGGTACCTTTTCCACTGTTGCCCAGCGATCAATTACTCGTTAATTTAAAGGCCACGCTATTTGCTACCCAAGATTCATCCCTTGATTTGCCAATAGGTTTGATGATGCTGAACTCATTGGTCATGGCGCTGACGATCGCCCTTGGCAAAATTTCGATCTCGCTTCTGTCAGCGTTTGCCATCGTCTATTTTCGGTTTCCTTTTCGCATGTTCTTTTTCTGGATGATCTTTATCACCCTTATGTTGCCAGTAGAGGTGCGAATTCTGCCGACCTATGAAGTCGTTGCAAGCTTGAATATGCTCAACTCTTACTGGGGGCTGACGATTCCTCTTATCGCAAGTGCGACGGCGACCTTCCTGTTTCGACAAACTTTCCTGACGATTCCTGACGAACTGCTGGAAGCTGCAAGAATGGATGGCGCCGGCCCCATGCGTTTTTTCTTTGACATTCTACTGCCCATGTCGCGTACCAGTATTGCCGCGCTATTTGTCATTCTGTTTATCTTTGGCTGGAATCAATATCTTTGGCCGCTTCTGATCACCACAGATGAATCGATGTACACCATCGTCATGGGCATCAAGAATTTGCTCGAAACCGCTGAAGGGGATCCGCAATGGCACATCATTATGACCACCGCATTGTTGGCAATGTTACCGCCAATACTTATTGTCCTGTTAATGCAGAAACTTTTTGTCACAGGACTCATCGAGGCAGAGAAGTAATATGGCAACTGTAAGAGTTGAGAATGCCGCCAAGAATTACGGCGCCACCAAAGTCCTCTCCGACATCAACATTGATGTGAAAGAAGGCGAATTTATTGTCATTGTTGGCCCATCAGGTTGCGGTAAATCAAGCCTGCTGAGAATGATTGCTGGTTTAGAGGCTGTTACGTCGGGCGATATTTATATCAACGATCAGAGAGTTAATGAAGTCGAACCAAAGGATCGTAATATTGCCATGGTGTTCCAAAACTATGCACTGTATCCACACATGACTGTTTTCAAGAACATGGCCTACTCTCTCAAACTGAAAGGTATGAACAAGGACGACATAACCAAACGCGTTAATGAAACCGCATCATTACTTCAGCTCGAAAACCTGTTACATAGAAGACCATCAGAGTTATCCGGTGGACAACGTCAACGTGTTGCAATGGGACGTGCCATCGTGCGTGAACCAGCCGTATTCTTGTTCGACGAACCCTTGTCTAATCTTGACGCAAAGCTTCGCACAGAAATGAGGATGGAGATCAAGGCTTTACAACAACGCCTAAAAGTAACCAGCTTGTACGTTACTCACGATCAGGTCGAAGCGATGACCTTGGCTGATCGTCTGGTCATTTTGGATCAAGGCAACATTGAACAAATTGATACACCGCAACGGATCTACGAAAACCCAGCAACGTTGCACGTCGCCAGTTTCATTGGCACACCCCAGATCAACCTGCTTAAGGCGACGGTATCTCCAGAAGCCGCCAGCATTGAGTTTTCGGGCTCGCAGCAAATCGCCATGTCAACGCTCATTGCCGAGGCTGACTTACCCACCTCACTGGTCAACACGTCAGCTAAAGCGATCAACGTAATCTTAGGGATTCGTCCAGAAAATATCAGCCTTTGTGACGCGGCCGATGCCAACCTGGCTTGCCGCGTGAAATCTGTTGAAATACTCGGTGCCGAATCAATATTACACTGCGTGCTGAATGAAACAGATGATGCGGTGAGAATTAAGACAGCAGGCATGACAAACATTAAGGCCGGCGATCAACTGTATGCCCGCGCGGAATCTTGCCATCTTTTTGACCCGGATACGGGCAAGCGACTTACCTAATTTGTTTTAACCACTATGATGACCACACCTTGAAAAGCACTCGTGTAGGCGCTGGTATAAACACTTACAGTGGCTGCCATCATTGCACCGCTATGTGATTTAAACTGCACAATCTCGACCGGCCCAATTCAAGAAGCTTCTGGCTCCTCTTCGACGTTGCGCATGTGGTCTGCCATCGGCACAATTTTTTCCAATAGATCCTGATGCACATCACTCGGCAGCGACATTGTTTCCAAGGCGAGGTATAAACACTTTAGCCAAGCATCTCTATCGGCGATGGTGACCGGCACATGGATATGACGTGCCCGCAATCGAGGGTGTCCGTACAAATCTGTATACAGTGGTGGGCCGCCAAACCAACCCGAAAAATATTGCAATAGCTTCAAGCGCGAACTGGTCAAATCCGCTGGATGCAAAGAAAGAACATGTTTCGCTTCGGCGCTCACTTCCATATTGTCATAGAACAACGTAACCAATTGCCTTACACCAGCCTCGCCACCGATACGGGCATACAGCGTTTCTTCATTTGTTGTCTGCTTCTCTTCTTGTGTAGCTTCGCTTGCAGCTTCTTGTGCAGTTTCTTTTATCTTTTCACCCATAGTAATAACGATTGACCCTCATCCATTTGACGCTACATTTCTCATGCTTGTGCACATGTGACCATCACGTTTGATCCGCGATGTCCGCAGTATTTTTTTCACAGGTTTTTAACCGCAAAACAACGATTGCACCAATAGCCATTAGTCCAAGCGCTACAAACCGGTAAGTGTCATCGTCAATGGCGAACACCACTGACGACCCTCCAACAAGTACCATGCTCGAGATCGCCATGACCTTTGTTCGAATACTGATGCAACGACTTTGTTCCCAACTTGCGATAACCGGACCAAAGGTGTCATTAGCGAGTAACCACTGATGCCAACGTTCAGAGGATCTTGCAAAGCACCAAGCTGACAGCAACAAAAAGGGGGTGGTAGGCAATACCGGCATGGGAATTCCGATGATCCCCAGCGCTAACGCGACAAAACCAAGCCCGAGATACAGCCGTCGTTTAAACAAACTATCTTTCAACATAAGGGCTTCAACATAAGGGCTTCAACATAAGAGCTTCAACATAAGAGCTTTAACATAATCACTTCATTACAAGAGCTTCAATACACGGGCATCAATACAACAGCTTGAACCTTTTTTGTCTGACACAAAATCTCGCATATAAAAGTCATGTTGAACTATTCATCGTAAACGAGCAAATCTGCCTGCAGTGCTAATTCCTCGACTCACCGCTGTGGCTTGATAACAAGTTCGTGATACATTCGCTTGGTTAACAACACAATTGCTGCTTGATGCTTTCGTTCTCCGTACGTTAAGCAATCTTTTAAGCGATGTTTCGAGCAAACTATTTTTAACAAAAATAAACGAAGGTTCAGCATGCCAATAGATCCAGACACAATCACCCAATTGGGACTCGATCGAACCATCGAAGCATCGGTTAATGGCAGAGTAAACGGCGCCGAGAATAAGCCTGAATGGGATGCTGCCTATCATCCCTGCACCGAAGCCTATCCTGCCGATAACGTGCCGACAGGTGAGGTTACACACTTCGAGAACTGGGCGAAAACAGAAATTTATGCAGGTACCCAACGCGACATGTGGGTTTATCTACCGGCAACAAAATCTGATCAATACCGCGTTGTGATCTTTAACGACGGCGCATGGTACTTGGGCAGAAAAGGTCCCGTTAGGGCCACTGCGGTATTGGATGTACTACTGCATCAAAAGGAAATCGAACCGACGATTGCCGTATTTATCAATTCAGGACGGCCCGATCATTACGTTCGACCGCCTATCGCCTCGTACAACGATATCACCGCCCAACGCAGCCTTGAATACGATCTACTTTCACCCAACTACGGTAACTTTGTTTTCAAAGAGGTGATACCTTTTGTTGAAAGTCACTTTGACGTGAGCATCAGCAGACAGCCCGATCATCGAACCCTCTGCGGTATCAGTAGTGGCGGCATCGCTGCCTTTACCGCAGCCTGGCATCACAGCGACCAGTGTTCTCGGGTTATTAGCCACTGCGGTTCTTATACGGACATTTGGGGCGGACACAACACACCATCAGTGATTCGTCAAAACCCTAAAAAACCTATTCGGGTCTTTCTTCAAAGCGGCGAAAACGATGCCAACACCCCCTTCGGTAACTGGTCATTAGCAAACAAAGCTATGGCAAGTGCATTTGATTGGGCGGGCTACGATTATAAGTTTGAGTTTGGTACGGGCGGCCACAATCTCGATCATGCAGGCGCTATATTTGCCGACACACTCCGATGGATATGGGCTAAATAACGAACACTTTTGACAACCGAACTTGCGTAAAGTCAGTAGAGGAAGTTTGCACTGCCCACTGCAATCAATAGACCGTTATCATTGTGCAGCGCCATACGCGTTGAGACCATTTTCGAACCGACCTTAAGTGCCTCACCTTTAATAGTGAATTGCTCGCCTCGGCCAGGCGACAGATAATCCACCCGCATATCGATAGTCGCCATTTTTTGGATTCGCTCAACCGCTTCACCTTTACTTTCCAAATGCAGTCTCGCCGCCTGCGCTGCAACAAATCCACCAACAGCATCTATGCAAGATGCAATTGCACCGCCATGTAAAATACGCGTCAGCTCGTTGCCCATGAGTTCCGGGCGGTTCTTAATACGGGCATGAATCGTCGAGCCTTCGATACTGTCCAGCGTCATACCAAGATGTTGCTGAAACGGTACTGTTGCAAATCGTTCGGCTAGAATGTCTTCCATTAAAAATCCAAATTTAAATAAGTGATTGACGACCAAACTCAATACTACACGAACCTTAAGCGTCCTTAGTTACATCAATTTGGCAAATTTTTCTGCTATTCACACAAATTAATCGCAATCGAGTACACTCATTGCTGCTATAAATTTTGCTTTCAGCATGCGTGCCATTATCAACCCAAGCGAAACGACCAAACGAGTCAATATCAATGAACAAAGATAGATTTACCCATGCCCACGTTGAGCAATGGCGACAAGAAGGATTCGTTATCATCCCAGATTTCTTTACTGCGCAAGAGATTGCGCCGATAGTCACCGACTATGAACGAATGTACGGAAAGAAGGGGGCCGGTGATTTTGCCGGCACGGAGCTAAACCTGAAACAAGAAGACGGCGTCGGGGAATTCAGAAATAACCAATTCAAGAACATCGATATTCTGCCCTATGAAGGATCAGTGGAGATGAATCTCATTTCACTTCATCCCGCTTTAATCGAATTCGCTAAACAAGTACTCAGCACGGACGAAGTGCATCTATACCAATCCCATACTTGGGCAAAGTACACGGGCGAAGCTGACTATGATCAAGCGCATCACTGCGACTTCAGCAACCATACATTAACGGTTCCCGCCGACTCACCAAGTCAACGAAGTGTCGACATCGTTATTTACTACACTGACGTGACAGATGCCCATGGCGCCCTGCACTATGTCACCAAAACTGACGCTAGCGAAGTACTTAGGGACGGCGCAATATGGGCGCCTGAACCTGAACAACAAATCCAACTTCGCTCAAAGGAACGATCAGCAGCGGGAACGGCAGGCACACTCGTCGCCCACAGTATTGATACGTTTCATCGCGGCACTAATCTAACGCTACCGCAAGGCTATCGATATACCATGACGGTTGGCTACAAGGCTGCAGGCAATGACATGATCGGTTATTCCACATGGCAGGATTCCGCAGAGAAACCTTGGGACAACATATTCAACAACGCCACGCCGCAGCAACTTCAATGTTTAGGTATTCCAAAGCCAGGTGACGCCTTTTGGAGCCAGCGCACACTGAAATTGACACAGGCGCGATGGCCCAATTGGGATATGCAGCCATACTTTGATGCGGTGAACTGATCATGGCATCGAGCATTGGCATTATCGGCTTAGGCGCAATGGGTAAAAACCTTGCCTTAAACCTCATACACCAAGACATTCCTGTCAGCGTCTATAGTTATCAAGCGAAAGAGCTGGGCGGTTTCACACAACTTCAATCCGACTTCCCGAACATCGACGTCTGTGAAAATCTCGAGGATTTTATCGCTTCATTATCTAAACCCAAAAAGGTTTTGTTGATGGTGACCGCTGGCGCAGCGGTCGATCTTGTCATTGACGACATTAAGGACCTACTGGATGAAGACGATATCATCATCGATGCGGGCAATTCGCATTTCGAAGACACGCAGCGTCGCGAAGCCAAATTAAAAAACGACGGCATACACTATTTAGGTACCGGAGTTTCAGGCGGTGCGATGGGCGCGCGTCACGGCGCATCAATTATGGCTGGCGGAAATCATCAGGCCTTCACAGATACAGAATCCCTTTTTAGTGCTTTGGCAGCCAAGGGTCCTGATACGCCTTGTTATACACACATTGGTCCGGGAGGCTCCGGTCATTTTGTGAAAATGGTTCACAATGGAATCGAATACGGCATCATGCAGATCCTTGCAGAGACCTACGGACTGCTTAGACAGCAGAGTTCCAACCTTGAGATCGCTGAAATTTTCGGCGACTTAAATACGACGTTACTACGATCCTATCTAATCGACATCACCGCCAAGGTGCTACGCAAACAGGATGATATCACTGACGCAAGTCTTGTCGATATGATTTCCGATCAAGCCGCACAAAAAGGTACGGGCCAATGGACCGTTACAGCAGCGATGCAATTAGGTGTACCGATTCCAACAATTGTCGCCGCAGTGACGGAGCGCAACGTCTCTGCACAAAAAACCCAGCGTACAAAAAACCATGCTGTTTATGGCACAAACGCAATTAACATGAAGGCAAACATAGATGTTAACGATATCTATGGCGCGCTGTTGGCCAGCATTCTGCTCACCTACGAGCAAGGCATCGCGCTAATCCATGCAGCCTCCGAACATTACCAATGGCACATTTCGAGCGTCGATGTCATCCGCGTGTGGCGGGACGGCTGCATCATACGAGCCGATCTTTTGGCGCCTATCGAAAAAGCATTGCTCGATTCATCTGCGCCGTTAATCCGCCAAGGCTGGACTGTCGAAATTATGTCAAAGCACCTATCATGCCTACGTCATCTAGCATCAACGTCTATCGCCAGCGGTGTTTCAGCCCCAGCGCTGTGCAGCACACTCGCCTATTTCGACTCCTCCATTACCGACCCTCTGCCCACCAACCTGATTCAAGCCCAACGAGATTACTTTGGCGCCCACAGCTATCAACGCAATGATAAAGAAGGGCAATACAAAACCGACTGGGATCAATAGATGATAATCGTTGTCTGGGGCGTTAGCGGCTGCGGCAAAACTACCATTGCAAAGTTGTTGGCAAAGCATCTGGATTGGCAATTTTTGGATGCCGATGATTTTCATTCGCCCCAAAATATCAAAAAGATGAGCGAAGGTCAGCCGCTCAACGACGAGGATAGAAAGCCTTGGCTCAATGACGTCGCTGCGCAGTTAACGAACATCAACACCGCTGGCGGAAGCGCAACACTGGCATGCTCCGCACTAAAAGAGTCTTATCGAGATCTGCTTGGTATAAACGAGAACAACATTAAATCTGTATTACTTTATGCCGACCAACAAGTCATACAACAACGCCTTGAAATGCGGCAGCACGAATTCATGAACAAAGATCTACTCACTAGCCAATTTGAAACTCTCGAAACTGCGACCCAAGGCATCAAAGTCAGTATTGAACAGTCTCCCACAGATATCTGCCAGGAGATAAGACACCGGTTACAAATCTAACGGCCATTTTTGTACTTAGCACTTAGGACTTAGGACTTAGCAGTGAACTTTGAAATGAGCAAACAGTAAAACCTATTTCGCCGGAGCCGCATGTATTGGATCTATCCAATGTAATCCGTCCGGATCTTCTATCACAGGAATATCCAAGTTCACGACGACAGGATCCTGATCACTTCTTACCAGCACGCACTGCAATGGTTCGTCACTATTCGCGTTAATCTCTTGATGAGGCACAAAGGGTGGTACAAATATAAAATCACCGGGTCCCGCTTCTGCAACAAACTCTAACTTCTCGCCCCAGCGCATTCTTGCATTACCACTAACGATGTAGATGATGCTCTCCAACTCACCGTGGTGATGCGCGCCTGTTTTCGCATCAGGGTGAATATTGACGGTGCCCGCCCAAAGCTTTTGCGCACCTGCAGTCGCAGCGGTAACAGCTGCAGCCCGATTCATGCCCGGTGTTTGAAGTGTATTGGTATCAAGATGATCACCACTGATTACTTTCACACCATTACTTTTCCAATCTTCCTCTGACATTCTCTCAACTCCAGTTTTAAAGCCACGCCAAACCGTCAAAAGTGCACGTTAACTCTGCGAGGCCTGGCAATAATTAATGACATCTCGGCTCATCTTGTAATGTTTTGATACTCGATACAGCGAACCTAATGCCTCCAAAGTAAACCAACTGCACAAGTAGAATCAACTCAGCATTAGCACCTGACACCGCAACTGACGGCCTCACTTTTATATTTGAAAAGTAGATGAAACGATATACCGGCCAGCTTTGCCAGACGTGCAAGTTCACTGTTACTCTAGGCGAATAAGAAAAATCTGGAGATCTAGCATTAGTCAGAAACCTCTCACGTCAAGAGTCCTCATTGCCTACTCCGGCATTACGATACCTATGGCGGCGATGGGCATGCCAATCGCCGTTTATTTGCCCCGCTTTTACACCGAGGGCATGGGCCTTTCCTTGGTCACAGTCGGCTTAATCTTCACCATCGCGCGAATCTGGGATGTTGTCACAGACCCCATCATGGGCATGGTCATCGATCGCTACGATACGCGCTGGGGTCGCCGCAAACATTGGATCGCCATCTCGATTCCAATCTTACTCATCTCCGTCTGGATGGTGTTTATACCTAATAAAGAAAACGTCTCAGGTCTGTATTTACTATTTTGGCTGATCGCACTTTATGTGGGCTATACCATGCTCGCAATCGCCCACCAATCCTGGGGCGCGGAACTGTCAAAGAGTTACGATGATCGATCACGGCTGTTCGGCTATCGGGAAATATTCATCATCGCCGGCATGACATGCGTACTAGCACTACCTGCGGGTTTAGAACTAACCGGCATGAATGATCAAGCGTCAAAGGTCGCCAGTATGGGATGGTTTTGTCTGATCCTATTCCCGATATTTATCTTTCCAACACTCATGATGGTGCCGGACAGTCATAGCAAACCGCAAACTAAAATTGATTGGAAACAGTCATTAAAACTGTTTGCTGAGAACAAACTTCTATGGCGCCTGCTGGCGGCAGATCTTGCATCTGGGTTCGGCGTTGGCGTTTCCGGCGCACTGTATATATTCATCGCCAGCTCCTATTTCGCCCTACCCGAACATGCCAGCATTGCTTTACTATTTTACTTTCTCGCCAGCTTTGTTGCTATGCCGCTTTGGCTAAAGCTCGCCTACCACAAAGGTAAAGACACCACTTTAAAAATCGCCTTGCTATACGGCGTGGTGTTAAACCTGTTACTGCTCGTGCTAGCCGAATCAGGCAATGTGTTAATACTTTGGGGGTTCACCATAAGTTATGGTGTGGCCTTCGGTGCAGCGCCGGCACTGCTGCGCTCAATGATGGCCGATCTAACCGATGAGGATGAGTTACGCTCAGGCAGTAACCGTTCGGGTTTATTTTTCGCGCTTCTTACGACCACTAACAAACTCGGTGCAGCGTTGGCTGTTGGTGCAAGTTTCGCATTGCTCGAGGTTATGTTTGATTTCATCCCCGGTGGCAGTAATCATCAGACATCTCTTGATGGCCTGCTTATCACCTACTGCGTTGGCACGGCTGCTGGGTTATTTCTCGCGTTTGTGCCTTTGATAGGCTATCCGCTTGATCGCGCTGCTCACGATAAAATTCGGCAGCAATTACTGCAGCAAAATATTGATTCAGGTCAAGCCAACAATACTTAGCAGTCAATAGCCCTACAATCCTATGTTCAAATAACATTCATATTTCAAACTTGGAATATGAATGCTATTACCCTGTACTAAAAATTTAGCTGAGGGCATGAGCTTCAAACATAGGAAAGCAAAATGAATGACGTACAGATTGCCAACGAAGACCTTGGTCATATTGAGCAGATCACCGGCTATGTTAAAGCGACACTAACGCGACGTCTCGATCACCCAGCGGTAAAAGTTTGGGCAATGCTCACCGAGTCTTCACATATTAAAGATTGGCTTGCACCAGGTGAGATTGAGTTAACAAAAGGCGGACGAGCTAAACTTAACTTTGGTGATAGCGGCATTATAATCGACAGCGAGGTGTCCGAATGTGAAACCAACCAGTTGCTAGAGTATTCTTGGAGCAACTCCAAGAATGAACCACGTCGCCCCATTCGCTGGTCTCTCGAACCGGAGTCGAGCGGCACTAAACTGACCTTAACGATCAAAATTCCTGAAGACGAAGTTGTTGATCGGTCCTGCGCGGGCTGGGAAGCTCACCTAACCATGTTGCAGGCCGCCATTGAAGGAGTACCTATCAAGTTTCCCTTTGAACACTTTCAGGAATCAAGAGCAGGTTATAAGAAGTTGCTTGGCATTGAAGCATAACGCAAACAGAGCCTTTAACTTTTAGGCAAAAAAAAGGAACCTGATTTAAGGTTCCTTTTTTATTAGTCAAAGCCGCTTTAAAGCATTGTTATTTACTGCGTCTACCATAAATCGTACTTTTGCATTTCAGCACGACCTACAACCATGTGATGTACTTCATCAGGACCATCTGCAAATCGCAGATGACGTAAGTCAGCATACATGCCAGCCAGCGGCGACCATTGAGATATACCTGTGGCACCGTGAATCTGAATCGCCTGATCAATGATAAGGCAAACTTTCTCAGGCACCATTGCTTTGACGGCGCTGACGTATACGCGCGCTTCTTTGTTACCGAGCACATCCATCGCCTTCGCCGCTTGCAGAACCATTAAGCGCATTGCGTCAATTTCGATTCGAGCACGTGAGATCCACTCAAGATTCTTACCAAGACGGGCAATTGGCTTGCCAAACGCAACACGCGTACCGGCACGCTTGCACATCAATTCCAATGCCTTTTCGGCTTTACCAATAGAACGCATACAATGGTGAATACGACCAGGTCCTAACCGAACCTGTGAAATCTCGAAGCCACGGCCCTCTCCTAAAAGGATATTGTCCTTCGGTACACGAACATCTGTGAATTTAATATGCATGTGACCACGGGGCGCATGATCTTGACCGAACACCTGCATGCCTTCAAGAATCTCAACGCCTGGTGTATCTGTTGGCACTAAGATTTGTGACTGTTGACGACTTGGCGCAGCATCTGGGTCTGTCTGTACCATGGTAATCATAATTTTACAGCGAGGATCACCGGCACCGGAGATATAGAACTTCTCACCATTGATAACCCACTCATCACCGTCCAGGACTGCCTGTGTTCTGATATTTTTTGCATCCGACGAAGGTATACCTGGCTCTGTCATGGCGTAGGCAGAACGAATTTCTCCATTGAGCAAGGGCTTCAACCACTGCTCCTTTTGTGCTTCTGTACCGACCCGCTCTAGTACTTCCATGTTGCCTGTGTCTGGCGCACTACAGTTCAAGGTTTCAGAAGCTAAAGGCACTTTACCTAGCTCTGTTGCAATGTAGGCATAGTCCAAATTTGTTAGCCCCTCACCCAATTCAGAATCCGGTAGAAAGAAATTCCATAGACCTGATTGTTTAGCCTTTTCTTTTGCACCGTCGAGTAGTTCCAACTGGCGCGGATGCCAAGACCAGCGATCCTCCTTATCTTTCTCAAGTGCAAAGAACTCTTCCGAGATTGGTACGACATTCTCTTGAATGTGTTTCTTCACCCCGTCCATTAAAGGCTGTGCCTTTGCGGACATGGCCAGTTGAAATAAATCGCTGTCTAAATCGGGCATAGTAATTTTCTCATTGGTTTGTTCTTGTGGTTTGTTCTTATGGTTTGTTCTTATGGTTTGTTCTTGCGCTGCACCTTTGCGGTTAGCCGAATTGAAATCTAACACGTTGTTTACTCGGCACTTCGCATTCGTTTATCGGGTTCGCTTTAGGTCGCCCGCAAAAAGCGTAAGAATAGACCGATTCCTAACCGAATAACCATAGGTAAGCACCTGACTAAAATTGTACGTTATCAATAAAAGTGATAATCAAAATCCACTCTCGAATCGAAGCTTCTTGTTGAAGAGACAAAAGCGATATACTTTCCGGCTACACGCAAGCGCATAAGCCACAGGCGACTACAGATGAGCGACACTCAACCAGCGATCGACCCGTACCAATATTTCCAGCACCTGCGACAGAATGCACCGGTTTCACGCATGGAAGATGGTGGACCATGGCAAGTTACCAAGCACGCAGATGTCAACGCAATTCTCAGAGACCATACGACCTTTTCATCGGACGTATCCGTGCGGACGATTGAGGAAAGAGGCGCACCCAGCATGCTGTTCAGTGACCCGCCTATGCATCACCGATTGCGAAAACTGGTGAGCCGCGCATTCAAACCGTCGCATATTGAAAGCCAGCGGGGTCTGATCCAAGCTAAATGCGATATGTTGGTTAGCAAAATGAGTGAAGAAACTCAGGTCGACCTCGTCAAAGCCCTCGCCGCACCATTACCTGTCACCGTTATCGCTTATATGTTGGGCGTTGAAGACGGCGACATGGACACATTTAAGTATTGGTCCGATGCAATCTTTAGCAATATCGCGGACATTTTGTTTGCCGAGCCTAGCCCTGAAGCCGCCAAAGCAAGCGAAGAGATGAATGCTTACTTTATCGAGAGAATTGAAGCGCTACGCCTGAATCCTGCCGATCACTTACTTGGTCGACTCGTTGAAACTGAGACTGACGAGGGCATGCTGACGAACGAAGAACTGTTAAGTTTCTGCGCGCTGCTGCTTATCGCCGGCAATGAAACAACAACTGGACTGATCACAGCCTCTGTTCGAGTCTTCGATAAATACCCGGAAACCTTTCAGCAAGTTAAGCAAGACCCATCATTGATTCCGACCTTTGTTGAAGAGGCTTTACGTTTTTACTCACCTTTCTCAGGCACGGTACGTCGTACTAGCTGCGACACGGAAATCTCGGGCGTGAAGATTGCCAAAGGGGAATTAGTCATTCCTATGATTGCTTCAGCAAATCGAGACGAGTCCGTTTTTGATAACGCAGAGTCATTTGTTATTGATCGTAACCCAAACCCGCATTTGGCTTTTGGCTTTGGCATTCACTTCTGTCTTGGCGCTCATCTTGCGCGACTAGAAGGAGAAATCGCGGTGGCAGCGCTTACTCAAGCCTTCAACGGCATTAGCTTAGTCGATACACAGATTGGCGAAGAGAGCTTACTTGGCGGCCCTACAGAGCTGTTAGTGAACTTAGTCAAATAAACAACTTTTTTGCACCCACATCAGCAGACTTGTTCGTATCGCAATTAGCAGCGTTGTTGTAGTATAGCAGGTACATTTTGGAGCAATTACTATGCGAAAGAATTTTCTCATTGCCTGCTTTGCACTAATAATCACCGTCGTGTCGTTCATCGGCAATCATCTTTCGCAACAATCCCCTAGCGCTAAACCAGTGTCGGCCGCCGCCAACGAATTTTCAGCAACACGAGCACACAACTTGTTAAAGGTCCTGTTAGCTGAGAACAAGCCTCACCCCGTCGGTTCGCAGCAGAACAAAATCGTTAAGAATCGTATTACCGCCGAACTTGATCGGCTCAACATTGCCTGGCAGGAACAAGCCACCTGGGCCTGTGCACATAAATATAACGGTTGCGCCTTCGTCGAAAACATTATCGCAACGATACCCGGCAACTCTAGCGATAGTTACATAGCGCTAATGGCGCATTACGATTCGGTCCCTATGTCTCCTGGGGCCGGCGACGATGGTGCCGGTGTTGCAGCAATCCTTGAGAGTGCTCGGGCGCTAGCACTCGAAGCCCCTTTTCAGCACTCCATTATGTTGCTGTTCACCGATGCTGAAGAGATGGGTCTTATCGGCGCCGAAGGTTTCTACAAACAACATCCACTCGCTAAACAAATAAAGCTTTCACTTAATTTTGAAGGTACCGGTACAACAGGTCAAAGCATGATCCTTCGAACCACTGATGCAAACAAACTTATGTTGGACGCATTAGTATCTGAAACTTCGAATCCTTTTGGCTTTTCGTTCGCGAACGAGATTTTCAAACGCATGCCAAACGATACTGATTTTAGTGTCGTTCAACGGTCAGGTATTGCCGGTATCGATTTCGCTTTTGCCGGCGAACGCAGTCACTACCACACGCCCAATGACAGCGTTGACAACATAGATCTCAACACAATCCAGCATCACGGCGAGAACATGCTGCCCTTGGTTCGTTTGCTCGCCAACGACGATTTAGACGACCTTGGCGAGCATGTTGTCTATGGCGGCATGTACGGAAAGTGGATACAGTGGGTATCTTCCTACAGCGCTTATCTGATAATCGCCTGTGCGCTGTTGTTTTTGATCGCCTTGTTTCGTGTCAAACCACCGACAAAACAGCTGTTAATCGGGATACCAACAAGCATCGGTATTCTCATCGGAACCATCGCCGTTGGTGTCGCTGCCTTTCAACTTATTAATTTGATGCTAGGCACAACCGTTAATTGGCCAGCAGACGACCGCCCTTATCGCGCCACACTGATATTTTCAACGGCGGCCGGCGGCCTGACCATGACAACTTTAGCAAACCGTTTTTCGAGTCAGATCGCCATGATGTTTGCGGGCTGGCTTGTTTGGCTTGGCATTTGTACGTTAGTTGTCATCTATCTTCCCGATGCGACAAACACATTTCTTATACCGACCCTGTTTGCCTGTCTGTTGCTCTTCGTTATAAGCTTTCTACCTATAATCTGGCGACCCTGGGTATTCTGCCTTGTATTGGTTGGCGCAATCCCAACAACGTTAGGCACAGTCTATGCTCTTGAACAAACTCAGGGTTACACACTCATCGCAGCGACAATGCCAAGTATCGGGCTGTTCATGCTCGCGTTTGCTCCATTTGTGTCCGGTATCAATTTGCGCCATGGATTGCTGCTCACCTATTTAGCCACCTCGTTATCTATCGCAGCCTGCGCGCTCACACCGCTTTATTCCGAGTGGCGCCCACAGCAGGTCAATATTAATTACTTCGAAGATCTCGATACGCAAATTGCCTATAACCAACTGGCTAGCAAAAACCCAATCACCGAACCTCTCGCATCTGCAAAAATACTGCATCCTGAGACACGAGAGCTCTTACCCTTTGGCGACTCGAGAGAAACAAATTGGAGCTATAGTGAATTGAGTGGCTGGATGGGACCAGAGCTTACAATCGATTCAGACCAAATTAGCAACGGCATCAGAACCGTTGCAATGACAGTGCAAAGTAACCGCGGTGCCGATTCAATTGGACTCGTGATTCCGCAGACTGCAAAGCTAACCGAATTGAAACTTGGTACCCAGATATATGAACCCCAAATATTAGATTCTGGCGTATTTGATCAGTCTTACTATTTGAAATTTATTGGCGTCTATTATCGACCTGTCAGCTTCACGCTAACTTTTAACTCATCAGAGCCAGTCGTCGATGCTTTCTTAATCGATATGTCCACTGAGTTGCCTGATGATAGTCAGCAACTGATAAAAGCGAGAACAGCACTTATGAGTCCAGTCCATCGAGGCGATCAGGCGCTGTTGATAAAGCGCGTTAACATATAGCGGGCTTCGCAAATCAATTCGACGTTCTCGGTCTTGATTTTTTACCATGCGGACCTTAACGCAGTTCCAGGCTCGACGTCAGCGTACCCGTCATTCGTATGATCAATCAGCTCGACTGACTGCAAAACTCGGTGGCTGACTCTGGTAACTTGCCTTCATTAAACCAACCCTGAATCAACTTATGATGACCTTCAAAAACGCCCGCGACATTACGTGAGTCCTTTTCAGCAACGATTTGCTACAACCTATTATAAATTTTATACACCCGGAGAAACGTCGTCGTACACTGGAATTTATTGAAAAAACACAGCCATATTCCACCTGGGTGTCACAGAACAAAACCCAGCTCACACCTATTTACGCTGATCCACCGCAACACTCTGTCGGATCTCTTTAACAGATATGGGCGATTCACCAGAGGAACGGCTGCGGATAGACCAAAATAACCCTAAGTCACTGTATTAAAGGAATAAATTGATGATTAGCAGCATTTAAACAGGACAACACTTACAACTTCCGACCTTTACGCAACTGTGAACTGCGTCAAGAATTAGCATAAGCCGGTCGCTCAGTATCCCTTGCAAAGCAATCTGGTTAAGAAGATTCGCCAAGCTACCGGAAATACAACGCATCAAACGCCTTTATCTATAAACCTAAGCTCTTGCGTTGCTTGACTCGCGGGCGTCAAACTCATGCCTATTTGATATTTTGGACTCGGATCGATCAATCGCATGTTTTTCATGTTGTACTCGACTCGAAACTTTAGGTAGGCCGCTTTGCCGGGCTGCAACATCAGGCTGTAGAGCGTATCTCGAGGCTTCCATTTCGCATTTGCACTGTTGCCCGTCAATCGCACTTCCGTTGCGCCGGGCGCTAATTCAATCGATCGATATTCGTTATACCGAATGACACCGTGACTCACGCCGTTAATCATCACTTCCGGATAACTCCCCAGCAAAGGCTTAGAACCCGGGTTAGATGCGGCGGGCCGGTAAAGGTAGAGCATACTATTTCCTGCGCTGACAATCGGCGTTGGCTCAAAATACTGAGGTGTTGATGTGCAACCTTGCAGCATTAAAAAACCTAGCACTGCCATCAAAAAAATGTAAACTCGCCGCGAACTTAAACGCTCGACCGCTAACAAAAACCTCATTTCACTCACCTATTCAGCAAAAACCTTTGTCCCAAAAGCGCTATTTTTTGACAACGCGATTTATCGAATAATCCACTGTCGGGGAAACAGCGTAAGATTACCTACAAACAATTTGATTATATGGATCTCCACTATGAGTGCCAGCGCTGCAAAGACCAACTTAACCCTTTCCTCAAACACCGGTGAACCGGCAGTCGTGGAAACAGCCAACGATAATTTTAGCCCGGAAGCCATAAAAGTGCGCCAAGCACTTATAGATGCTGGGCTCGAGACACCCATGGTAGATAACGGTTTCTCCGCCGAAGAAAAGTATCAACGCATCAGAGCTTCGTTCACCGACATCGTTTCGACGCTGGGCTTGGACCTGAGCAACGACAGTTTGCAAGAAACACCTCATCGAATCACCAAAATGTATCTCAATGAGATCTTTTCAGGCTTGGATTACAGTAGCTTCCCGAAAATCACCACCATCGAGAATCAGATGGGCTCCGATGAAACGGTAAGAGTCAAGAATATTAACCTTACTAGCACATGCGAACACCACTTTATCACCATCGATGGTTATGCAACCGTGGCCTACATTCCGAAGGATAAGGTCATCGGCTTATCAAAAATTAACCGACTAGTGCGCTTTTTTGCACAGCGTCCGCAGGTACAGGAGCGGCTTACTCGGCAGCTGATGGTCGCTATGCAAACACTCTTGGATACGCAAGATGTTGCTATATTTATCGAGGCTACACACTACTGCGTGAAATCTAGAGGCGTCATGGATACAGACTCCTCCACCGAAACGCTCGCGCTTGGTGGTCAATTCAAGAAGAATTCTGCACTACGATCAGAATTTTTGAATCGTTAATTAGGCTTATCCATCAACAGACTCATCCTTATTATGACTATTATGATGCTTAACGGCTGCGCCGCGGTGCCCAACATGCAGACAGTCGACTATGTCGACCTAGACAGGTTTATGGGAGATTGGCATGTTATTGCCAGCATACCTACCATCTTCGACAAACACGCCGTTGATCCCATCGAAACCTATTCTAGAAACGCCGACGGCACGATCCAGACGACCTACAGTTTTCGAACAAAGACTATTGGTGCAGATGCCGCAACCAGTCCCTCGTCTGCCAAGACCGCGTTAGATATCGGGCCCCGCAAAGAGCAAACCGCCAAGGGATACATTCGTAATCAACAAACAAACGCCGTTTGGGGCATGCAATTTTTCTGGCCTATCAGAGCCGACTACCGCATCGTTTATCTTGATGATGACTATCAGTACACCATTATCGCGAGGAACAAGAAAGATTTCGCTTGGATCATGTCTCGTAACACGAACATCTCCTCGCAGAAGAGACAGGAACTCTTCGCCTTTGTCACTTCCTTGGGATACCAGTTAAACGCTTTTTCCATTCATCACTGATCCTTCCTCCCGAACTGCCACTCTCACAAAGTTTTTTCTCCCACGTCCCCTCAATCCGGTAGCCCCAACACCCGCTTCGCAATGATATTGAGCTGCACTTCTTTAGTGCCTCCAGCTATCGTTAATGATTTGTTGTACAAAAAACTCTGAGTTGTTTTTATTTCACTTTCGGTAGCGGTTTGACTTTCAGTCCAAGCCATTCCTCGACTACCCATCGCAGCCATGACGAGCTCATCGCCTTCTTGTATATTGAGCGCGTTCGTCAACTTGACCGCTGATGATGTAAATCCTGGTGCGCGCGTCTGCGATTCTTCGATTGCTCGACGTTGCGTCACACGCTGCGCATGGCTATTCATATCATGACGAACAAGACGATCTCTGAGAGCAGAGTCCGCCAGCCTACCCGCTGTCATACCCACATAGGATTGCACAGTTTGCGGAATTTTACTCTCTTCGGTACGCCCACCTTGGGAACCCGATATATTTATACCCGCGTGTGTAGAGCGCTCGAACTGAAGTAAGCGCTTACCCACAGTCCATCCACGATCAACACCACCGACCACGTCGTTGACCGGCACAAGAGCATTATCAAAGGTCGTTTCGCAAAAAGGCGAAACACCTGAGATCAAACGAATTGGCTCAACCTGCACACCCTGTTGGCTCATATCCACCAACACAAGGGAAATACCTTCATGTTTAGGTTTGTCAGGCGAGGTCCTCACTAGGACAAAAATGTAATCACAATTCGTCGCGTCACTGGTCCATGACTTACGCCCATTAACAATATAGTTGTCGCCTGACTTTTCCGCCTTGGTGGATAAACTTGCTAAATCAGACCCGGCACCTGGCTCTGAATATCCCATCGCCCAAGCGCCATCACCACGTGCTATCTGTGGTAACCAGCGTTGTTTTTGATCATCAGTGCCTAATTCAAGAATAGTTGGTCCTATATAATTGACACCCCGACCGGTTAACGGCGTGCGAGCTTCGATGCGCTTCAATTCATCAATCAAAATTGTGTACTGATCTCGGTCGAGCTCGGCGCCACCATATTGCTTCGGCCAAGTTGGTACCGTCCAGCCTTTGTCAGCCATGCGAGCCAACCACAAAGCCGTATCTGGCTCCAATTCAATCGATCGACTGCCGAACGGTATTTGCCCTGGTCCACGCGCGCCCTCTGGACAATTTTCTGTTAACCAATCACGGGTCTCTTGTCTAAATTTTTTTAGATCACTCACCGACAAACTGTCTCCTGCATAAATTTTTACAACCTAAATAAGATAGCACAAATCCAAAGACGAAAACCTCAATCGACGCCCCATAAACCATTCAGATGCTTCACAATAAAACCGTCGGGCAATCATCCGATGATCTTTCGGTTTTGACAAAATAAGGGTGTATGTCCCAGCAATTCGACGACTAAAAATAAGCGGGTGCTCAATCAACAAGATCTAGCCACTGCGACGGCCTGGCGGCTAAACACTCAATCGAGCTGGAACCGAATTGAATAGATACCGCACTCTCTTTACGGCCCCGATAGACCAGCTCAAAACACAGACGTTAACGCACACTCAAAACCTTATTGTGTAACAACTACTACACCCCTTTTACGCAACTTTTTGTTTCTAGTTTTCTCGTCACTTTTATCGCCGGAAAACATTCAAGCCGAGCCCGCCTTCGCTATCTCGGATGATGGCCGCGAGATACAGCTCAATGATGACGGCAGCTTGGTCGACTTGAGCGAAGATCGGTTTGCAACAACAGCAGAGTGAAGGAGGATTCGACTAAAGCAGGACCATCAATGGCAGACCGCAAAACAGATAGAAGCGCAGTGATATGCTTTTGCGCAAAAAAGTAGCTTTAGCGATGACGTGAAAATTGTTCAAGATACAATACACGGCTCGAACCTTACGCTCATGTTAGCGTCGTATCTTTTAGGCAAAATTTTCACAAAAACACACGTGTATACCAACATCTTGTCGCAGACCTAAAAGTCGGGCTGATCGACGGCGCAAAACCGGCGAGCACCAACCCGGCAGAATCTCGGCACATTATTCTGTTTCCAGCAAACAACTGCGACTGCAGCCAGGCAAAATTTCGTCATTGCAACTTAGGATCAGCGGTAGGCCAAGATGGTGGGGGCGAAGTATCGTCAAGCCGAACTAGCACTCGGCGTGATTGGCAAGGATCTGATTACGTTGACCAAACGCTGGGAAGAAGCGGCGAAGCGAGATGTCGCATCGTTACCGAATGCTTAACTTGCTCCTCGCACGGGCGCTCAGAGCGACTCCATTACCGAATAGGGACTACCTTGGACGTATTTTACTGCTTATCTTTTTTAGATGCTTTGCGAAGCCTTAACTCTTCGATAATTTCGGTATGCCGCTTTTCATCGATGGCGTAGCCGAAATACATAAACATGCCGATAACTGAAAACACCGAGGTTGCAGGACCAACAATAAAACCGAGTTGCCAAACAACGTCACTACTCACTTCGCCAAGCGACGCACCCCTTGGAAACGCAATGAAATCTAACAGGATGCCGCCAAAGATCAATCCAAGCGACGCAGTCAGTTTCACCGCGAATGCCCTTGCTGAAAATAAGACTCCTTCTCGACGCTCCCCAACTTCAAGCTCATGCTCATCGGCAATGTCAGCAAACATAGAGTTCAAACACGCAAACACCATAACCGCAAAAAATGCGGTGATTGACGCGCTTACGATTAACACAGTCAGCAAGGCAGTCGAACCTTGGACTGGAAACCAGCCGACGCCGCTTAAAGCTAATACTATCGGCAAGTTAACATTGAACAATATAATGAACGCGCTACCAATGAGTGTCGGCTTTTTATCAAAACGTTTCGTCACGAAAGGAATCGCAATGACCGACAGAAACAAACCGACAAAGCTGCCTATAGGCACAAACTTCAACTGCTCAGTCGTCATGCCCCAGAAGTGAAAGCCCATAAACGGATTGAACACACCTTCGACGGAAAGAATAAACGTGGTTAGCATCATGCCGAAAAAGATCGCCCGGAAAGACTTGTTATTCAGTGCCTCACCCATCTCAACAAAAAGCTGTTTGAAACTGAAACGCGTCTGTTGATTCTCTGATGTCAGCTCTTGCAGATTAGGAATCTCGCGGTATGTACCTACGACACAAACGACTATGGCAAAAATAATCAGTCCACTGCCAAACAAAGCCCAAGATGAATAAGCTGCTTCGTTCAATAGAGCCGGATTAAATTTTTCGGTTGTCGGGAAAAAGAATATGTATGAAGCGGGTATAAACAACGCAGCACCCATCACGCCAAAAAAGGTATTAAAGGAGTACAGCGTTGAGCGTTGGTGGTAGTCTCTCGCCAGCTCGGCACCAAGCGCGAGGTGAGGCACCTGAAAGAAGGTTAGGGATCCTCGCACCAGCACGGCAAATATCAGCAACCAAAAGACATATCCAAGCTCGGAATTTAATTCCGGCGGATTAAAAAGAAAGTAAAACGTGATCGACAGCGGTATCGCAGCGGCCACAATAAAGGGATGACGACGCCCCCAGCGACTGCGCATTTTATCTGAAAGACTACCCGCTATTGGATCAGTGAGCGCATCAAAAACTAGCGCGAGCGCCAGCGCTATACTCGTTGCCGTCGCCGAAACATGCAGCACCTGATTATAGTAGAACAACAGAAATGTGTTGAAACCAGAGTTCTTTATAGCTTCAGAAACTTGGCCAAAACCATATGACATCATGGTTGGCAGCGACAGACGATGCTCTGCTTGCGGCTTAGGCTGACCCTCTAATAGCTGTTCAGACGACGGCTCAGACAAGAACGTCTCCCAAACTTTGTACCAACAGCGTTGGCAACATGCTTCGACCAGCCCTGCGAATATCCTTAAGTAGGCACACCAATAACAAAACTCAATTACTCGTTAGTCGAACAACTCTACAGTTGATCCACGAAGAGGGCAACTTGCCACAGGGGAGAATACAGGCACCAGTTTATGTCAATGCAGACAGCGCTTCTTCAATATCAAGACTGACAACGATTTCACGAATGTGAGCAGGACAAATCTCATGTCGAGTATCGCGATAGAATTCCGCTAACTCAGCTTGTATAGAATCAGCGACCACAAGATAGGTTTTAAGCCCTGTTATGGAATCATCTTGCGCGGTCGCATTCGTTGCCAATAAAAATAGTTCGGAAAACTCAACATCCCACAGCGCATTTGAAAAATCGATAATTTGATTAAAACTAAGCATTTCAGGGTCTGCCCAATACTCATGTTCGTATTCGATCAAATCATGTACAGAGATGATGTCGCTACACGTGAGACAAATCAGCTTTTGATTCTTATCAATATTGACGGATAGTGACATTCGAGCTTTCCCGATATTTTACGACGAGTCCATCCATGAACCGAGTTCATCCTAACCGAACGTTCAACCAATATTCAAGACCTGTCACTTCGGGTTAAACGCTGATTTTTAGGGGTTTAATTACAACATACTGATAAACAGACATGTTAAAAAAAACCAATCAGAGCTCCAGCTTAGGTAAGCACTGCCATCAAGGTGATTCCAAATTTCTAACCCGGGGCTTTTTGGAACGAAAAAAATCGTCGCTTCAGATTCGAACGCAGATCAAGTTTTCTCAACGTAGTTGGCAATGCCAGCATCACCGGCGTAACGACTAAGGTCAATACCGTCGCAAAAGACAGACCATAAACGATGCTACTGGCCAGTTTGACCCAGTAGGCAGACACTTGACCTCCGTACACAATCTCGCGATTAATAATATCGATACTCACATTACTTGCCAGTGGCAGCAGCCCAAGAATCGTCGTCACTGTCGTCAGGAAAACCGGCCGCAAGCGCTGTGCTCCAGTCTTTACGATGGCATCAATAGATTCAATGCCCGATCGACGTAACTCATTATAGGTATCGATGAGTACAATATTGTTATTCACAACGATACCCGCCAAAGCAACGATACCGATGCCGGTCAAGATCGCACTAAAGGTTTGATTAAAAATCAACAAGCCCAACAATACACCGGCCGTCGACATCGCTACCGAGGACAAAATTAGCGCGGCTTGATAAAAACTGTTGAATTGAGCAACCAACAATACAAACATCAGCAGCAACGCCATCAAGAAAGCGAAGCCAATAAACTGCAATGATTCAGTTTGTTCTTCCGAAGCTCCCCGAAATTTGATTTTGATTCGGTTGGCAAACCCAGCCTCCTGCACCCACTGTTGAACTTGCATTACCTTCTTATCAGCAACGATACCTGGGTTCACATTCGCCCGGACATCCATGATGTACTCACCGTCTACCCGCTCGATTGAATTCAATTTATTCTTCGCTTTACGGGTAACAAAATTACTTAGAGGCACGGGGCCATTGACCGTCATTACCCGCAACTGATCGAGCGTATTCGTATTACGTTCAGAGTCAGGATAGCGAAGGCGTATCTCAACCTCCTCTTCAGCATCATCCGGTCTATATTCGCCCAGATATATGCCATTGGTGACCAGCTGCACCGCCGCACCGACTTCGTTGATGTTAACGTTAAATTGAGCCGCCTTGGCTCGATTAACCTCGAGCACCCATTCAATACCTGGCAGCTCTCGGGTATCTTCGATGTCTCGCAACCCATCCATGTTCTCAAGATAATCTCGAATCTTGGCAACTGTCGGTTCGAGATCCTCCCTGTACTTGGAGGCCACCTGAATCTGAATATCCTTGCCCACCGGCGGCCCATATTCCTGCTCGGCAATCTCGGTGGTGATTCCTGCCACCGGCGCTAACTTACGGCGCGCCTCCTCCAGAATCTCCCAACCTGTTGTACCGGCAGCTTTGCCATCCATTTCCATAAAGATCATGCCGATCTGGTCAACAGGTGTACTGTTGCCGCCTCGCATACCGCCTTGCTGGCCTGCCGCCGTGCTGGTGAAATAGCTTTGCACACCGTCAAGCGGCATAAGTGTTTGCTCTGCCTCGAGCATCAAATTGCCCAGCTCTTCTTTAGAATAGTTACCACGCGCGCTAATACTGACACGACCAAAAGTAGGATCTGTCTTGGTGAAGTAGATGAAGCCAGGGTTGTTTGCACCATAGGAACTATAAATGACATAGAGCACACCGAGCACAAGCGCCAAAACCGTGAAAGGGTAACTCACAACCTTTTTCAAAAAGCGTGCATAGACACCGGTGACACCACTTAAAGTGAGCACATCTCCATGCTCAAGGATGCGTAGTTGTGCCATCGACTTTTCATCTGTACTACCGGCCTTACCAAATAACGCACCCAGCGTTGGACCAAAGAAAAGCGCATAAAGTAATGAACCTACTAGTACTGCAAACACAGTAATGGGCAAATACATCATGAATTGACCTGACGTACCGGGCCAAAAAAACAACGGCAAAAAAGCGGCTAAAGTTGTTGCGGTGGAAGCTATGACAGGCCAGAACATCCGCTTTGACGCTGCCTTATAGGCATCTTTCTTAGGTATGCCATCTGCCATTTTTCGATCGGCGTATTCAGTCACAACAATCGCGCCATCGATCAGCATGCCTAAACCTAACAACATGCCAAACATCACCATAAAGTTGAACGAGTAGCCCAATGAGTTCAACACCAGCAGTCCAAACAAAAACGAAACCGGCACAGCTGCGCCAACTAAAATACCCGATCGCAATCCCATTGCTGCAACGACCATTACCATAACCAACGCCATTGCCGTGACGATATTGCCCTGCAATTCCGACACCTGCTCTTTTGCAAAACCAGATTGATCCTGACTAAAAATAACCATTAAATCCTGCGGGTAATCTTTCGCCTTCTCTGCAACAAGCTCACGCACCTGCTCATTTAGATCGATGACGTTTGCGCCAGGTCGACGCAGTACTTCAACAGTTAGCGCCGGTTTACCATTAACGCGGGTATAGCTGTCGCGATCCTTGAAAGTTCTGCGCACTTCGGCAATCTTGTCTAGCGTAACAACAATGTCACCATTGGATTTAATAGGCAGGTTAAAGACATCGGCACTGGATTCGATCAAACCAGGCACCTTAATAGCGAATCGCCCTTGACCGGTATCCATAGCGCCAGCTGCGATAAGGCTATTGTTGTTGCGTACTGCCGCAAACATTTCCTGCTGTGAGACGGCATAGTGCTCTAACTGCAGCGGATCAATCACCGCTTCAAGCAACTCTTCTCGATGACCTGATAATCTTGCCTCCAACACTTCCGGCAAGGTTTCCAGCTCGTACTTCAAATCAACCGCCAGGTTGTACCGCACTCGCTCCGGCACCGTATCAGAAGTCAAACTAATAGCGATGACGGGAAAGTCCGATATGGTAATACCCTTGATAATCGGTTCTTCAGCGGTGCCCGGGATCTCCGATTGACCTCTATCAACTGCGGCGCGCACTTCCGCAATCGCATCATCAGAATCGAAATCAATATCAAACTCCAACATTAATGTCGCAGCACCTTCTGTCGCGAATGCGCTAACCTCTTTAACGCCTTCGATGGAGCGCACTTCACTTTCCATTGGTCGTACGATCAATCTGTCCGCGTCCTCAGGCGAAATACCGATATGTGGGATAATCACCATGACTAACGGAATCGTTATGTCGGCATCAGCTTCAACATTGATCGTGCTTCGAGCAACAGAGCCAGCCAGCACGACCATTAATAAGACGCACAGGGTAACTCTGCTATTGTCGATCACCGCATCTAATATACGCTGCATATCGGTTAGCCCCTGTCCGCGCGACTATCTTTACGACTGATATCGCCCACGACCTTCACACTAACAGCGACCGGTTCAACGGTTTGACTATGGAAGACGTTTTCTTGTCCAAGAACAATGATCTGAACCTGCGCAGGCAATCCCGTTAACCAAACACCATCAATGGTATCGCTGATTATCGTCACTTCGACAAATTCGACCTGGTTATCACTATTAACAATTTTAATTCCAACCTTACCCTGGTCACTCAATGACAAGGCTGCAGGTGAAACTCGATGCGCAGGTACTGCATACAGCGGTAAATATACATCTGCCGACAAACCCTGCCGCAGCGCGAAGTCGGTATTAGCTATCTCAATTTCAACCCGGTATGTGCTCGTTATAGGGTCGGCCGCATGACTGATGTATGTCACTACGCCATTTACGGTTTCGCCAGACTTCAACTTAGCTGTTGCTGCCGCTCCTTCACCAATACTATAAATTTGACCTTCGGAGATATGCGCAACGATCAGCAATGGATCTGGATCGAGTATCTCAGCGCAAATGCTGCCCGGTTGCAGTACATCACCTATATTCACCGGCCGATCTTGAACTAAGCCTTTAAAGGGTGAGCGAATATTTCGATATTGCACGTCCAGTTCGCGGCGTTTAAGTTCAGCGCGGGCGTTCGCCAGCGTTACGTCGACATTTGCCATGCTGACTTCGCCTTGATACCCACTTTGGTTCAATTGGGACAAACCTTTATGCTCAAGTATTGCATGCCGCAGCGCAGCCTTTGCTTTATCCAGTTGAATTTCGCTGTCTTCCAAAGAAAGTTTACATAGCAGATCATTAACCTCTACCGTCGCGCCCTTCTCGCGTGGCAATTCAATGACTCGTCCACTGGTTTCAGAGCGAACCTGCACGGTGCGCTTGGCTTGCGTACGACCGTTCGCAATCACTTGGGCTGTGTAGGGCTGCGCTTGGCTTGAAGCAACACGAACGCGGGGCGTCATCTGCTCCGACCTAATCTCATCGACAACGACTTCATCAGCGGAGCTATCAGCATTGAACACACCTGAATACAACCACGCACCTAAAACCACCGCGATGATTAGCGCGATGATGTAAGTCTTCTTCAAACTGGAGTCTCCCTGTTTAATTTCAAACTGCGCCTGCGGCCGCCTTGGGCTTAGGCACCGATGTTTTACGGACGCACTTTATCAGCCTGGGATGTTAGCTGGCAGCAGCTTTAGAACCTGCGTCAGCCCCCTTGGGATTATCAAAGGTCAGCACACCGTCTTCCAATGCTGTATTTCGAATCATCTTTTTATCTAAGATGTAATTCTGTGTATTTACCCATGGCGCCTTCTCTCCCTGCTTTGGAAACAGGTGCATCACGCGCGCCATGTAACCGGCGGTAAAGTCATCAATCCAAGGTTTACTTGGCATGTTGGAGTCTTCAACTGGCAACACAGCGGTGCATTGACGCATACCTAATTCATCCATACGATTTACTAGCTTGCAGGCATATTCAGCCGTCAGGTCGGCACGCAACGTCCAGGACGCATTAACGTAACCGAAGGTATGAACCATGTTGGGCACATCAGAATACATCATACCTTTGTAGCTAAAGGTATCTGGGAAGTGAACTTTTTTACCATCAACAAGAAAGTCGACACCAGACATAACCGTCAGCTTCAAACCAGTAGCAGTCACTATAATATCAGCCTCAAGCTCATCACCATTAGCAAGCTTTAATCCTTTCTCGGTAAAACATTCAATATGTTCTGTCACTACTTTGGCACTACCGGACTTAATGGATTGAAACAAATCGGAGTTAGGTACCAGACACATTCGCTGATCCCACGGGTTGTAAGATGGCGTGAAATGTTTATCAACGTCATAGTCAGGCCCTAGTTCCTTTCTAACCATTTTCAATAGCATCGCTTTAACTTTCTCTGGTGCGATCCGCGTTCTGTCGTACATGAACCGTTGCAGTTTAATGTTCTTGAATCGCGTAATGGCGTAGGCCCATTTTTCTGGCAAAATCTTGCGCAAGGCATTAGCAATCTTGTCTTTATCAGGGGCAGAAACGACGTAGGTTGGTGAACGTTGCACCATTGTTACGTCGGCGCCTCGATCAGCCATCGACGGCACTAACGTCATTGCTGTAGCGCCGCTGCCGATAATGATGACCTTTTTGTTTTTGTACTCGAGATTCTCTGGCCAGAACTGAGGATGAATGACCTCACCCTTATAATCATCGATTCCTTTAAATTCTGGCGTAAAAGCTTCTTCATAATTGTAATATCCGCCGCACATAAACAGCATGTTGCCTGCAATTGTTTTTACAGAGCCGTCAGCGGTTTCAACGTCAACATACCAGCAGGCATCTTCCGATGACCAGGCTGCACTCTTGACACTGTGCTCAAATCGAATCTTGTCTCGAATGTCGTATTCGTCTGCCGTCTCATTAACGTATTTACGAATAGAAGGACCATCAGCAATTGACTTGGCCTCGCGCCAAGGTTTGAAATTGTAACCAAGAGTATGCATATCACTGTCAGATCGTATACCTGGATAGCGAAACAGATCCCAGGTACCACCGACAGCCTTTCGACTTTCCAACAGGGTGTAAGTTTTACCCGGACAGTTTTGAATTAGGTGTACTGCAGCACCGATACCGGATAGTCCTGCGCCGACGATAATGACGTCCTGGTAATCGATGGCGTCGTTAGACATTTTTTTATCCAAATCAGTCTGTTCTGCTCGTGCTTCTGACATGCTTCCCCCTGACAAATTGACCCTATCTTTCGACTCTATATAAGACAGGTTTTCCTAACCCGCTAATAAACCACGTTTTAGTCAAAGGGTCAAAATTGTACGGTGCATAAAACGACCCAAATGGGCTCTAACGCCAAGGCAACGCGGTCGTTGCAACCATGTTTTCAATGGATTCCCAGGGCTGATGATAACCCCGCTGGGGCGATATGACGCCGAGCTCGGCAGCAATGCGCGCCAGGGTATCTTTAGCAAAACTATAGTCCTTGATACGCATCACTCGATCCACAATACCGTGCACCACCACACTGTGAAATTCACTGGTATCCATGCGATACAGCGCAATAAAGCCTTGACCGTGATACTCGCCATATTCGGCAACAAGACCAGGTCCTGCTTGCTCGCTCCAAATACCCTCTCGGCCACGGCCACCGCCAACATTACATACCGTGATTTGCACATACTCAGCCATCAGATCTTTCAACTCTGAGACTTCTCCACTGTTCATTGCGTCAACAAAGGCTTGCGCCAATAACCGTGCCTGAAGGTCAACAGGCGTATTTGGGTATCCAGCCGAGGATACAGTTACTGCCATGGCCTCGGCTTGGATCAAAGCTGATTGCACTGCATCTTCGCTATCAGCGATGAAGTCCGCTATTTCCAAAAATGTAAAACCGTAGATCTCATGAAATAAAACGGCCGCAAACACTTCGGCGGAGGTCACGGCCAAAGCCTTCTCCATTGCCGAACTGACATTGCGGACGTCCAACCCTTGCGCCTCTACCAATTGCTCCTCATCCCAATGCGGTGACATCCATTGTCTGTTTCGTTGTAGACCTAGCCAATGATCGGTTGCGGTCCGAAACAAATAGATTTTCAAGCTCGAAACGGGACTTTGCTCAGCATGAAAATCACCGCGAGCGACCATGCCGAAACATTTCAACTGAGCATCCTGCAGTAGATCCTCAGCAGCCCAAACATTGCCCGTTAGTTTTAAACAATAGGAATAGAGCAGACTGTGGAATGGCGCTACTTCGTCCAAGAACAAAAACCAGTCGCGCCGCATGACCTTTGCTCGCTCCTCTGAAAATTTATCAGCCATGCAATTTCTCCTCCGAGAGCCGACTCATTGGTTGAGTAATTTACTTTACTTGTCGCCCGCTCTTTAACTCGATCGTATCCAGCTATGTTGTTAAAACGCATCTGGCATGTGTCTAGAGAACAGCGCATTAAAGGTCAGCTGATGCAATAAACCTACACAATATGAAACCACGAAGGTCTTAAGATTACATTGCTGCTAAAAATTCCACCGCAGGGTTCAACGACCGGTAGCCACTAAAATAACGATATCTACTCTAGTTACTAACAAGACCGGGCACTTCGTAAACTACCGCCTCACTGGTGCCAGGCGAAATGATGCTAGGCGGAAGCCGCGGCGCCTATTATTAAACGTCTTCAAAACTTAACTGGGAAGCAATATAAATGAAAGACTTACCGCCACATGTATTCCTTAGCAGTCGGGACGAGAGGTACAATCAACTTGACGGTCCGTACTGATTGCCTACCAGATATTTCCGTTAATCCACCCAGTCAGTTTGGCGGACCCGGCAATTAGTAATCGCCTGAGGATCTTTTTATGGCGTCGATTACCAATGGTCTAGCTTGGTCGTTTGACGCGATGGCGAGAACTTCGAAACTAAAGTGAAATAACATCGAGTGCGAATCTGAGGGGGTTTCCAATCCTGCCCGACTATACAAAATTGTCACTGGCGATAGACGTTACGTTTTTAAGATAAAGGCCGTCAAATACCTATATCATGCGAGCTATGACTAGCTCTCAGGACTCGCACGCTAATGAAAGAACATGAAGTAACCCGCAAAGACGTTAAACGTCATCCAACCAACCCTAATTGGACCATGCCGAAAACTTGGGGCGTTTGGAAACTGCCAGCCGAGGCGATCGGCGAGAGATATCGAATGGGTAATAATCCTCTGGTCGAGAAAGAGTTAACGAAGAAGTTTGGCGGATGCGAACTTATTACACTCTACACTTCAAGGGCGAAAGCTCGGGCACACGCTGATGAACTTAATCAATAAAGCCGCAGCAGCGCAAGCTAGGCCCTGTGATGCCGACAGGCTGCACAAAACGTGACTCTCTTATAGCTCACACACATGTCCAGAGAACAGGGCTCCTAAGAACTCAGTAAAATTCGCGCTAAGACGCAAGGCAAGTTTGGCAGTGGTATTGTTTTCGGCAACTACATGACGATTAACAAACCCGGCACTTTAACCATAGGTGATTGCTTAGAGTTTCAGCCCTATGAAGACGACACATCGATAAAAGCATGACAGGAGGACACAGGAAATGAAATTTGGGAAATGGTTATGTCTACTCGGCGCCGGCTTCTTTGTTATTTATGGCTGCCTGTTCACCATCCTACCAGCCACCTTTGCAAGCTTAGTCACTGACGGCGTACCGACAACTGCAACGGCGCTAACTGATATGCGCGCGACCTATGGCGGCATGTCGATTGCCGTCGGGATATTGCTTGCAATGTTTGCAATGAGAAAAGAAACGCTTCGCTCGGGCATCGTTGCGTTGTGCTTGCTGATGACCTGCATGGCATCAACTCGCGTTATCGGCATGGTTGTTGATGGCGAACCTAATGCCCTGATGTTTATCTATCTATTACTTGAGCTGGTCGCCATGGCAATATGCTTACGATGGCTGAAAGTCGTGAAAGCCGAGTGAAATTCGCCTAACCGGCAGATTTTTCATGTCAACGACACAACTAACGGACACGCAGAGGCACGCAATGACGAGCGCCTTAACTTCACCGGGTGATCTTAAAACACAGGTTGGTCGTAACCAGAGATGAATGCTTGCCTCAGCTTTTTTACCATGCGCAAGCACCGACATGATCGATAGACAATGCAAATCACCTAGGCCTTGATAGTGAACAGGATTAACCCAAAAAAACTGCTACGCAGTAAATGGACCGCCGTGAGCCCGATTAATAAGGAGAAACACTTCTTAATATCAGAGCTTGAGTTCGATGAGCAAGGTGACGTTAGCCTTTGTCAGCTAGAAGCGGTTATATCAAATCGGTCAGAATCAATTGCCTGGCAGACGCTGAAAAACAACAAGAAATGGCTGCAAGGCTGGAAGTAAGCAATCTAAATTTACATCAGCACTTATCTTAAAGGCTAGCAGCTGATGAACCCGGCTCGCTCTTTACATGCCTATTTCGGTGCTGCGCTGGTGCCTCGTCAGTGCTTCTTTAATGCTTCAAACGCTTAAACTTCAGTATGTAGCCTTTAAATTTTTCATCGAGATAGTCAGTATTTATCGGCTTCTCGTGTACCGAGCTAAAACCAAACTCGATCATTCGGTCACTCAACTTAGCTTTCCTACCACGGCCTGGATCAACAATAATCACCTCGCAATTAGGATTTGCATGGTTATCAATAAAGTTGGCCAATAATTCAATATGCTCATCTTCGTACAACAGATCGCTGCCAATAATCACATCAAACAACCCCAGGCTCTCTTTTTTGTCAGCCCAATCGACTTGTTCGAAAGCAATCTCATCACCTTCGTTGAGCCGTGCGTTTCGCTGTAAGAATTTTTGCGCCTCAGGATGATAGTCAGTCGCGGTGATATCGGCGCTTTGCTTATTAAGCAACAAACTCGAGAGTCCCATACCACAGCCAACTTCTAATATGCGCTTTTTACCTGCCTCAAAATCATCCATAAAATGAGCGAGCACCAAACTCGACGACCAAAGCACGCCAAATATTGGCCAGGTTGCAGAGGAAATACCAAGATCTTCCGCAATACCAGCGGGGTCGTGAAACTCTTGTTTATCGCGAAGTGTGCAGAGGTGAATGTCAAGATTACCAAATTCGACGGTCTGGTAGCGCAGTCGTAAGTTTGTCATTAAGCGGCCTCAAAAAATTGGGCGCTAAGCCAGCTATTTATCGATAAATCGATAGTGAGATAGATAAAAGACAAAACGAGTTAACACATAGACTATAGCACTTTGTGTCAAAGACAAAGTATTGCTGTGATTGCAGCATACGGCCCAATGCTCGGATATCCTTATTCTAACAATGAGACTATCTTGCGAAATTAGATCTATCTCGACGTTACAAAGCGTTAGAGTGTTTAACTAAAGTCCCGCGAGTCCAACCTCATGCGTAGGCAAACGTCGGACAACAAGATTAGCTAACATGATTTTACCCAGCAGGCATGCAGCTTACTGACACCAAGAAACCACCTAAAAGGCTTTGTTAAATATGTCACAGCGCACGTCTACCCTACTGGAAGTCATCTCGGCAGTTGCGGTGATACTGTCGCTCATCTTCGTTGCTTTCAAGATCAGAAATAGCTCAGAGCAAGTAGAACAAAACACAAGAGCGCTGCAGATTACGGCCTACCAAGACCTCGTCGGCCGCATCGTCGAAATCAACGCCATTGGCATAGAGGAGTCGACCACAATAGAGAGTCTTGTTGCGATCGAATCACCCACAGAGCATGACACACGAAAGCTAAACTCATTTTTGTGGATACTGTTCCGTCATAGCGACATGGCTTTCTTTCAATATGAACAGGGTGCAATCACGAAAGAGCGACTACGGTCGGTGATGGCAGCGATAAACGGCAGACTAGAACTACCCAAGGTTGTAGCGCGCTGGCAGGAAATCCAAGATGTTTTCGTGCCATCCTATCGCGTTTATGTTCAAAAACAGATCGACAGAATTCAAAAGCAACATGAGAAGATGCAATTTGAGACCAACTCATAACCGTCGACGTGCATAAACGGGTAAACTACCTAACCTATCAAAATAGACCTTTCTCAATGACTAGATGGATGCGTATTAGTGAGCGTTAAACGATTAACTCGGGTTGCACAAAGGATGGCAATGCATGCCGTTAGTGGCTTCTCCTGCATGCACCCGTGTCTTGGCGAGTGTTGCGCACAACATGACTTAAGTTACGTCGAAGTCGACCTCATTTACGCACGCTTTCAACCTGTGATTAGTGACCCATCAACGGAACTCAGCTTAGCTGCTGCGGCTCTGCGAGAAAAATTTCAAGAAGTGCTGATCAAAGAAGGCTTGAAGCCTTCAGGCATAATCAGCGGACTGGCGACCTTCGATTTTGAGGCTGATCACTGGCCCATGAGTTGCCATGTAGCCATTGCTACAGTCCAGTATGGCAAACTGGAATTCGCCGTTGACAGCACAGGCACACCCATCCAACTGTCAAAGTTAGCGTGACCAGAAGGGCCTCTTTCTCAGCGAAAAATAATCTACCAATATGGATCTTCATAATGCCTCTAATTGGTAAGAATCTTCTACGATAACCATCGGTATTTTCGGGCTGCTTTTCACTGTTTCGCTTTTGGGGCCACAGGGCGAAGTTTTCTAAAAAACATGAAGATTAGATGATGTAGAAAAGGTCAGAATGTAGCGCTAACCTCCCCTGGTGCCCACCGACTGAAGAGGCACATAGATATCTGTACTGCAAATGCAAACGAGATATTGTCACTTTTGTTTGATAATACTTTTGCAAATACCATTTTCGACCCGATTACTTGGCAGTTACTCAAGGCGGCATCAACGGTTAACAAATATCCAAAAAAAGGACGAGCCATATGCGGCACATTAAGAAAATCTCGATCATGTTAGCGGCCAATTCACTTCTGGCTCTTTTTTTCGGCACAACTGTTTTCCACTTATTGGTATTGCTTGGCGTCATCCCTTTCAATATTGTCTGGGGAGGTCGGTTAGAGAATGCAGATCAAATGTACATATTTGAATCGTTTTCTCTCACTATCAACCTAGCCGTTTTGTGGATCGTCGGCATGAGAGTGAACTACATTCCGACAATTATTAACAACAAAGTCATCACCGCTTTTCTTTGGCTATTAGTCATTCTCTTCAGCCTAAACACGGTCGGCAATTTGTTTTCCCTAAACAGCCTTGAAGCCATATTATTCACGCCGGTCACGTTTGTCGCTGCCATTTTTTGTTGTCGACTGGCGGTCGACCACGAAGCTCCTTGATCACAGCCAATGCTCGATCAGATATTCGTTGACTCTTAGCGTTGTGGTAACATTTCGATAATCAACGCTGCCGCAAGAGAACATTATCATGCGTTCAAATCATGGTTGAACTTTGTCAGCTCATCATCAGGAAGACCTAACGATGAAATTGTCCTCTCTTAGCACGTCGTCACAAATCGCACGCTTTGTTAACGCAGCCTTCATATTTGTTTGTTTCGCATCGCCAGCGATGACTCACGCGGCTAAATCTGGCTTACGGACAGAAGGCGCAACATTAGCCTTTGAAGCAACCCACATGAACAGGAGCATCCCTGAGCAGCAGCAACCTGCCCGTTCGGCTCGGTAATCACCAAACAACTAAACACTCACAATTTTAGAGACTAAATTTTTGAAAAACCTACTGATATTTGAAGCATCGCTTGAGCGTCTCAAGTCCCGTTTCGCATCCTATGATGGATTGAACCTGTTAGCTTTCACCAATCAAGGCACGATTAGAAATGGCGACACTGAAGTTAAGGGTGAGGCGATGTTTGACTTGCCAATCCATGCCAGCTGGCTAAGCTTCGAAGGACCAAGAGAACTACTGCCGACTTTTTGTAGTTTGCAGGTTAAGTCACAGGCTTTAGAGTTTGTTCAAACGGCATCCGCCGGACTCGACAACGTGTTTTTTAAACAGTTGGCTAGCAAGCCAATTCAGTTATGTAACAGCGATGCACAGGCTCTCTCAATCGCAGAGTATGTTGTTTCGAGCTTACTTTTTCGTTTACAGCGAATCGATCAACGCATAGCACTACAACACAATAAGGACTGGCAAGAGTTTGTGTTTCGCGAACTCGCAGAATGTCACTGCCTCGTACTTGGCTACGGCAATATCGGCTCAAGAATTGCCGACCGATTAAGAGCCTTCGAGAGCAAAGTATCGGTCATCAGACGAAACACAACTGATATTGATGGCATCGCAAAAACAGGCACCATTTCCAACTTGCCAAGTATGTTGGGTGATGTGGATGTCGTAATCGCCGCCGCCGCACTAAACGATGACACCGATCAACTCTTTGATCAGGCAATGTTTCAGCGCTTTAAACCCGGCACTATCTTCATCAATATTGCACGCGGCTCAATGGTCGACGAAACCGCTTTAAGCGAAGCTCTCGATAACGGGCAAGTAAGTTACGCGGTACTGGATGTGTTTCAGCAAGAGCCGTTACCTGCAGATCATCGATTTTGGCTAGATGATCGAATTTTAATTTCTGCACATGCATCTAACGCAGGGTCAGGTCGTCAGCAGCGCGGTGACGAGCTATTCTTTGAGAACCTCGACAACTATCTGAACAGCACAGCTATGCGTAATCTGGTTGATTTAGACACCATCTAGCGCTTCGTCGCTAACGACCGATAGCGCTCTCAACTCTCGACGGCTTGGCGGCCGTCAACTGGAGTGCGTCAGTGACTTGGTATCCACTCGATCATTAAATAAGAGGAACCATAAAGAAGATCGGCTTCATCATTATTCAGTTCATTGGCAGTGACGGATATGAGTTTAAGCAAAAAGCTTGGCGCAGAAAATAGCAACATCAAACCATCAAAACCTCAAAACCTCAAAACCTCAAAACCTCAAAACCTCAAAACCTCAAACAACGATCTTTGCAACGTCGACCCCTAAAACAAAGCCACTGCATACTTTTTTGTCCGAACCTAGTGCTGACAATATTGCTAGCTTAAATTGCTAGCTCTAAATGTTAGCTCTAACTGCTCGCTGTGCCCGCTAACTGACGATAGAAAAGCCTACCGCGTTCGGTCTCAGTCTTCTCTGGCGCAAGTATTATGAACAGTAAGATGACGATAATCGGCAATAGGGTTGCCGAAAAGGTCGGGTCCTTCCACTCGCCTAGATACAAGGTCAACTCGTACCACGCTTGAGGAAAGCCGCCGCTGCTTGCATAGGTCTTATCAAACAGCGTATTCAGACCCCAGTGCAGCAAGCCACCGAAGAAGCCAATCGCCATCCCCCAGAAAGCCGCGTGTTCGCTTGTTCGCTTCACATAAAATAAGAAGGTAATTGCGATCGCTGGCGGTACCACCAACGCAAAGCCCAGCAGCAATAGCTTCAGAACCGAACCCAGAGAATCCTCAACCAACCAGGCAATGGTTGTCGCGGTTAAGCCATAGACAACCGTGGTGATTTTATAAGCCCTAACTTTGGTTGCCGGCGTAAAACTACTTGAACCTGGCACCCAATCATTCACGAACATCGTTGCACTACCCAGCAAGATGGGTGCACCTGATGAAATCAACGCCGCCAGCACCGCTGCTAATGCAATGCCTCCAATGATCGGCCCCGCATCCGTGGCCAATTGCGTAATCGTGATGTAACCCTTAAGACCACTCTCAGCGCCATATTTTGCCAATGCTTCGAGCCCAACCAAACCCGCTAAAAAGGGCATGGTAGCCGCAAGTAAACCGGCAACAAAAAAGGCAGGTAGCAGTGTCGATTCGGATTTCGCAGCACTTGAAAAATTCGCATAAACCGACGCGGCTGGCGTGTGCAATGTTGCGGAAAAAAACAGCGCTATGATAGATGCCCAACCAATACCCGCATAACTCCACCAACTCATTTCATCCTTATCCGCAACAGCCAGGGCATCGTCTACACGCATCACCGTTGCTGACCAGCCACCCATATCCTGCATGACAACCCAGGCAACCAGCGCCAAACCACCGATAATCACGCCACAATGGATCACATTGGTGATCGCCGTACCCCGCAATCCACCCATAACGGTAAAAATGAGAATAACCAAACCACCAATGTAGACACCGTAAACAAAAGGTAGACCGGTCACGCCACTAATAATTGTGCCGATAATGAAGGGTTCAATAATGTTAACGATGAAATATTCAGCCTGCACACAAAGGCTGGTTAATGCTTGGCAGCGCTTCGAACCAAAGCGTTTTTCAAAAATCTGACCAACACTACTAAGAGCAAGCCTCCTATACGGAACGGCAAAAAATAGTCCGACTAATAACAGCGCAGTAAAAGAGTTTACACCGTACCAAAGCACTCCAACGCCATTGTTCATAACATCACCGGCAACACCATAGGTACCCGCCCCACCGATTCGCGTGCCAGCAACACCCGCAGCCAACATGATGACGCCCATAGTGCCACCACCGGTCGCCCAATCACCCGAGCTTTTCTGGCGTCTGTCGATGTAGAGCCCAATCAGGGCAAAGCCGACTAGATAGCCAACAATAATTATTGTTGCCATTAATACTTCCAATTAAATATGTGGCTGAAAATTATCAGCGAGTGAAAATTTGAGGCTGTTCGGCACGCCATCAACGGCCTTATTCAAAATGTTTCTGTTCAAGGCCTGCGTTCTGCTGGAACATAATACACACAATTGAAACAGTTGAGTGTTGGTTAGTTGCTAGCGGCAAATTCCGAAGCTTTATCGCCCGCAATACGCGCATGGAACATAAGTCGAGGTATAGAAAGATCCCAAGGGCAAGCCTGGTGCAATAGGCAACGGTTATCCCAGATCACGGCATCACCGGGTGTCCAGCTATGATGATAAATACGTGGTGCTTGGCAGGCATGTGCCATTAGCTCATCCAACAAAGCCTCAGATTCAGATTCACTTAAACCGGGTATGCCGTAAGCGTGTCGGCCAATCAACAACGATTTCCTACCGGTTTCCGGATGCGTCTTAACGAGTGGTCGAAGGGGCGGCTCTTGATCGTGAAAACCATAACCGCTGTAACCACCTTTGTCTTTCTTCGGATCATGACCCAGCTTCATTTGGCTGTAGTGTAACGAATGGTAGGCAGACAACCCTTGTAATTTTTCTTTCATGTCCGCATTCAGACAGTCGTAAGCAGCTCGCATATCTGCCCAACCGGTCTCGCCGCCATCGGGGGGAACGATGTGTGCAGTGAAGACCGCGCCCTTGGCTTGAATAGGCATATATGTACTGTCAGCATGCCAACCCATATTGCCTTTTAGTACCTTAACGACATCATCATTTTTCGGACGAACAGAACCATCCTTGCGAATATTGGAAATAGGTGCGAGGTCAAATTCAAGCTCACCAAAACGACGAGCGAAAGTGACTTGCTGTTCATTTGTTAGATGCTGCCCGGGGAAAACCAACAAACCGAACTCTAACCAACAGGCGTAAATCTGTGCAAAGCTTTCCTCATCGAGCTTGTCGAGAGTCAGATTGGTTAGTCGTGCACCAAAGCTCTTATTTAATAAAGGCTCCACTGTGAAATTTGTATTCGTCACTTCAAGCTCCTTTTATTCTAAAAACTTAAGTTAAGGCTCTCGGCTCTTCGGAAACTTCGCCTGCGAAAATGATGACTAAGATGAATGCAGAAAAGTCCAGCCATCGATGTGCGCGCGCACTATTTGATTAACATACAAGCTTTACTATCCATCTAAAATTAAAAATGCGGTAACTATCGAAGATAACCACCGCATTTGGTTTTCACCGTCTAGGTCTATTCAACGGTTAGGTGCCATGTCGAAGTACTTGGCCCGCCCGAGTACCTGTTAGCTCACCATCAATCAGGCTTATCTGCCCATTAACAATCGTCGCCTTGAAGCCTTTCGCACGCTGAATATAACGCGATGCGCCCTGCGGGAAGTCGTGAACAAGTTCAGGTTGGCATTCACCGACAACATCAGCATCAAAAACATTAATATCAGCACGCATGCCCTGCTTTATTAAGCCTCTGTCTTGCAAACCAATCACGCGAGCTGGGCCCGAGGTCATCTTTTTGATTGCTTCACCCATCGAAAAATAACCGGTATCGCGGTGCCAGTGAGACAAGACAAAACTGGACCAACCGGCGTCGCAAATTTGCGATACGTGGGCGCCTGCATCACCTAAGCCTGGGTAGACATTGTCACTCTTAAACAGATCAGCCTGCTCCTCAAGGTTCGTTGCGAACATGCGAAAGTTAAACAAGGCGCGGCCATTGGTTTCTCGGGCTAACCGCACGAAAGTCTCGGACCAGTGCTCACCCGCCGCGTCTGCTTGGTCGAGCAGATTCTGGGTCGAGGTATACAATGGGCGTTCATCAGAACCGAGAAAGAAAACAGACTTGATCGGCACACGGGATGCCTTCGGTCGTTTCGCCTCTTCGATCAATTTGGCTGCAAACTCATCATCCAAAATGGATGCGAGTCTTGCATCAAAATCTTTACTTGAAAGTTCACGCCACGCCTCACCCTTAAAAGGTAATCCTGCTTGCAGTCCAAACATATATCCTGAACCACGCACGTGGGATATTGCTGTGATATTACGATTCTCACACAGCTTATCGAGAGCATCGGCTGACATTTTGCCGTTACCTTTATCTGGGCCAGTACCGTAACTAAATAGAACGCGAGAATTTTCAGTATCAGCAATCTTACTGAGCACTTCGAAATCAGCACCAACCGCCTGAACCAAAGCATTCTTTGGTCCAACTGCTCTAGCAATCGCTTCTAGTTCACTGACATCGGCAAAGGTACCGGGAATTGACCTTCCATCTGGTCCCTTATGGGGCTCGTATCGATTGGTGGAAAATCCAAATGCACCTGCGTCAATTGCGGTGGCGACAATATCCGCCATCTGCTGTTTTTCAGCTTCCGTCGCTTGTTCTTCTACCGACCGTTCGCCCATGACGTAGTAGCGAATTGCACTATGACCGACTAAACCTGCAACGTTTACTGCGGTACCAAGCTTCTGGATTGAATCGAGATACTCACCATATTGTTCCCAGTCCCAAGCTAGGCCTGTCAAAATCGCCTGTTTGGGTATGTCTTCTACTGTTTCCATCATACCTGCAAGCAGTTCACGATCTTCGGGTTTACAGGGTGCGAAAGTAACACCGCAGTTACCAATCAAGGCGGTGGTCACGCCATGCCAGCTGACCGGCGTCATATCCGGGTCCCAACCAATCTGAGCGTCAAGATGCGTATGTATATCAACGAAGCCGGGTGTCACCATTTGTCCGGTAGCGTCAATTTCCGTCTTTGCCGTTCCGTCAATGAAGCCAACTGCGGCAATAAGGCCATCCTGGATTGCCACATCACCTTTGACAGGTTCCGCACCAGATCCATCAACAATGGACCCACCTCGAATTACGATATCGTATGTCATCTTCATCCTTTCTATTTTGTATTATTGATTATCTAGATTAGCCTGACTCATTCTGATCGTCAAAGGGACCTTATTGCATCTACCTAGCCGCTGAAACCGTTGGCCTTGGCGGAGTCACAATGCGCCACAACTAAACATATTTGGCAATTTGCGAAAATATCAGCCGCTAATCACAACACGATGTGTACTTGATATATGATCTGCAGAGAAATAACGCTATAGAATTTTTCTAACAAAAAAATTAGTCGCAACATAAGTAACGACATACTCGATAGGAAATATCATGAGAAGAGCTGCTATTGTCAGTCCATTGCGAACCCCGGTTGGAAAATATCAGGGCTCGTTACAATCATTTAATGCAGAGGATTTAGGGGCACTTGTCATTCGCGCATTGGTTGATAGATCAGGCATTGATCCTGAGCGCATTGAAGAAGTTATTTTTGCACAGGGCTATCCAAGCGGCGAAGCACCTTGTATAGGTCGTTGGGCAGCGCTTGCTGCCGACTTGCCGTTGCATGTTTCAGGCACACAAATCGATCGACGCTGCGGCAGTGGTCTACAAGCGGTTGCCAATGCCGCAATGATGATACAAACCGGCGCGGCGGATGTCGTCATAGCCGGTGGTGCAGAAAGCATGAGTAACGTCGAGTACTACACAACAGACATGCGCGGTGGAGCACGCAGCGGTTCAGTCACGCTGCACGACAGATTAGAACGTGGTCGTGTCAGATCTCAACCAGAAGCACGTTTTGGTCATATCTCCGGCATGATCGAAACCGCAGAAAACCTCGCCAACGAATACCAAATCACGCGTGAGCAAGCAGATGCTTACGCCATGCAATCACAACAACGTGCGCAGGCGGCATGGGATGAAGGCAAGTTCGACAACGAGCTAGTGACGATTTCAGTACCCCAAAAGAAGCAAGACGACCTCATTTTCGATCGCGACGAGGGTGTACGTGGTTCAACATCAATGGAATCGTTAGGAAAATTGCGAGCTCTTAACGAAGGCGGCATTGTCACCGCAGGTAATGCGTCCCAGCAGAACGATGCCGCCGCGGCATGTCTGGTTGTTGCCGAGGACAAGCTCGAGGAGCTCAATCTTGACCCCAGCGCTTGGTTTGTCTCTTGGGCTGCCAGCGGTTGTCATCCTGCGACCATGGGTATTGGTCCAGTACCCGCTGTTGAGAAACTATTTGCCCGCAATAACATCAGCTGGAAAGACATTGATCTGGTTGAGTTAAATGAAGCCTTCGCCTGTCAGGTACTGGCGGTCTTAAAAGGTTGGGGCTGGCAAGATATGGACAAGCTGAACGTGAACGGTTCTGGCATATCTCTCGGACACCCTATTGGCGCCACTGGTGGCCGCATCATGGCGACCATGCTGAACGAGTTACACCGACGCGAGGGTCGCTATGCACTAGAAACCATGTGTATCGGTGGCGGGCAAGGAATTGCGGCGCTATTTGAGAGAGCGGTTTAGTCACTCTCGTCAAAACCACCGCATGTCGGTTTAGGCGCTAATATGCGCCTTAATCAGTTCGAGCACAGGTGCTTGGTATTGCGGAAACAGCGCGTGCCCCATACCTTTTTGTATTTCTAGCTTAGCGCCGGGGATCACTTCTGCGGTGTGGATTCCACCCTCGACTGGCACTAATGGGTCCTTGTCGCCATGTATGACCAGAGTCGGTACGGTTACCGTTTTTAAACTTTCAGCACGAGAACCGCTTGCCATAATGCCAGCTCGCTGTCTTGCGGCACCGATTGGATAGAACTGTCGCTCAATTATCGCCCGGGTCTGATCTCTGGCTTCTTGATCATCAGAGAAACCGTCGCCGCCAATGATTCGTCGATTCTTTAAGTTATGATCGACCAGCAAATCTATCTCATCTGCAGCCGGTCCTGGTTGTGTCAGCACATCTATCGCCGCTTGGGTTGCCGACGGTAAAGACGGATCACCCGTTGTTGACATAATAGACACCATGCTAAGCAATCTATGAGCATCGTCTATGGCCATTTGCTGGGCAATCATGCCACCCATCGAAGCACCAATTACATGCGCTTTTTCAATCTCTAATGCATCCAAAAGCCCAATACCATCCTGTGCCATATCCGCGAGTTTATAAGGCACTGCAGGGGCTTTACCCGCCATCAAGTCAGCGAATAACACTTCGAAATCTGGCATGCCGGCTGCCTCAAATTTTGTACTCAAGCCGACATCGCGATTATCGTAGCGAACCACATGGAAGCCAGCATCTACTAGACCGGCGAGTAAAAGCTCTGGCCACGCAATCATTTGTGCGCCTAAACCCATCACAAACAACACCGTTGGGTTGCTGCTATCACCAAATGTTTCATAGCAGATATCAATACCGTTTGCTTTCGTCATCTGTTCCATGTTTTTTGCCTATAATCTTCCATTATTTGAACCGCAACGTTTCAGTTGATATTGCTGCAACCTCGCACTCTTGTTGGCGGCTTTTCGTTACTTTCGATCATTGAGTATAGCGATTTCTAAAGGCTTTTTGGATCGATGTACCTATTTGATCAAAAATTTGGCTTTCACACATACTTTGAAAGTCACTATGGTAGTGTTTAACCGCTGGACGCTGGACTATTATTGATGACAGCCTGCAATCATCAAGATTAGATTCCGATATGATTAAGACCAAAGAAACTGTTAAGACAACGCGAGTTTATCGACATGAAAATTGATGCAACCATTGGCGCAGATTTAAAAAACGTAGCTGACCAAGCGAGACGATTAGAGGCCATTGGCTACGATGGTATTAAGGTTGCTGAGCTAGAACATGACCCGTTCTTGCCATTAACGCTCGCTGCAGAGTACACCAATAAAATTGAGTTGATTACCTCGGTTGCCGTTGCCTTCGCCCGCAACCCAATGAGCATGGCGCATCTGGCCCATGATCTGAACGCTTTTAGTGATGGCAGATTCATTCTTGGCCTTGGCACACAGGTAAAGCCGCATATTACCAGGCGGTTCGGTATGCCTTGGCATAAAGGGCCACGACAGATGCGAGAGTTCATTAACGCAATGCATAACATTTTTGATTGTTGGTATGACGGCTATGATCTCGAATTTGACGGTGAATACTATCAACACACGCTCATGCCAAAGACATTTACACCGAAGAACATTGCTGCCGATCGACCGAAGGTTCTTCTTTCTGCAACCGGACCATTAATGACTAAGGTCGCCGCAGAAACAGCAGATGGACTCATCATGCATCCCTTCTCAACCGAGAAATTTATTCGAGAAGTTAATATCCCCGCGATCGAAGCGGGCTTGCAAAACAGCGACTTGAGCCGACAAGACTTTACGATCGACTTCGCGCCACTGATTGCGACAGGTAAAAGTGATGAAGAGATCAACGCAGCGAAAGAATTAGCAAGAGGTCGAATTGCATTTTACGGATCAACACCAGGTTACAAGATGGTGCTTGACGCGCATGGCTGGGGTGAACTCCAACCCGAACTCAACTTCCTCATGAAACAACATCGCAGCGAAGAAATGGCAGCTTTGATCAGCGATGAAATTCTCAACGAGTTCACTCTCATCGGCAGCCCGAACGAGGTTGCTGCTGAAATGCTGCAACGGTTCGGCGATATTGTCGATCGCAGCGCTTTTACCGCTCCTACGCTCAACGATGACGACATTGCAGAAGTGCTAGCCTACCTTCATGCCGACAAAGCCTAGATTGCCATTCGAATCTTGGACAAAACCGTCAATTGGCCGTCGAATTCGCCGTCCGCAATCTGTAAATACATCACCATAAGTAGGAGCAATGGTCATCTCAAAGCCATTAAGCTCGGCTATCACAGGTTAAGAAATCCGCATGGTCTGATCTACGATTAAAACCGGCCCTCAATTGAGATCGTTTGCTGACAATAAAAGTACCAGGCCACTATTTAGCCTGCGCACTGACGAAAATCTGATTTAAACACGTTCGCAATCGATGCAGACCCTGTCAACAGTGGCTCTGAGCCCTTATTAGTTTTCATCTGGAGACATAATAGGGGTGGCTGCGTGTTGGCACCGACGTAGTCCGATACAGTTTTTCAACGATGAATGACGGCCAAATGACAAAAATTCATTTTTAGGCAAACAATCAAGTTACGCCGGTATGGCTACATTGCAGCGATACTTTTGACCTGTATTTACTGGAAAACATCAAAACCAAGCGATATTTTGCAAAAGAAGGTAAAACTTTATTTGTACTTTCGCCCAGAATTATTACAATGCGCGCCTCAGATAGTGTTGTGTTTCAGGAAAAAATTCTTATTGAGAGACTCCCGAGAGCGAATACTGGTTCAAACAGGTCTTCCTCATCGCAAAAAACGACATCACACCAAGGCTCGTCCTTACTCATACACACCGGTCCCGGAGGATTATGTGGCTCAAAGCGCTTTAGACTTGAACGTTTGGAAAGAAATTGCAATCGCAAAACAGATACTTATCAAGACAGCAACAGATACGTTGGGACTTGACCCAGAGTGCAATGATGACGAACTAAAAGTTGAGCTCGAAAAAGCCATGCAGCAGATTAAAGATGCTGACTCGCAAGTGACCAAAGCTAATGCGATTAACGCCGGCATCGTTGCTGACATTCGTGACAAGCTTGAGGCAACTCAAAAAATACTTAAGGATGTCGAAGCCAAAAATAAAAGCCTAGAAGATCAAAACGCGGCTCTGATAAACCAAGTTGAAGTTAATCGTCTACAAAGTCTAAAAGACATTGAAAAGACTGCGACTCAGCTTGAAGAAAAGAATCGAGCACTAAAGGCGATCAACACTGCACTTGCCGACACGCCAGAAAATGTTGTCAAGAAGATGAAGCAGTTGAACAAGAAGAAATTCGATGAATCAACCGCTAGAAAGAGCGCCGAAGCCATCGCCAAGACCTTGAAGAAAGAGAAACAAGATCTTGAAAAGAACGTAAAAGGACTTGAGGCAGACAAGGAACTTGCTTCAAAACTTGCTGATCAGCATCGCGAACTACATACCTTCTCTAACGAGCAGTACACTGAGCTTAAAGAGTTAAGTAAAGATGAAGAATCACTCAAGAGCGTACCAGAGCTTGATGAAACGGTTCTGAAACCTTTCACGACTGAAACCGAAGAAGACGAATCTTAAACTAGAAAGTTGCCCTCCAACCCCTTCACTGGTCCGCTTCGAGCACTCTTCTCCCCGCTTCTTAATAAATTAGAAGCGGGTGATGGCCTCTACGTTTATAAGCCATCACACCGATTTATTCTGATTTTCATGAGCTGCCTATTTCTAGGCCTGGCAATCAGTGTTTATGTCTTTATGCCGCAAACTGATCCAGGCTATTGGTTTCCGGTTGTTGTGTTTGGTTGCGCTGGGCTTACAGGTCTTATCACAGGTCTATTAGGGAAAAATCGTGCCGTGGCAAAGTTATGGGGTTCACGCTAAAAAGCATTACCTCATATCATCATTGATCCAGCTGACGCCTCATTTGATTGATCGAACACATTTTGTAAACAAATTCAGCAAACCTCTCGCACCAAACAGGCCCGCCATTCACATGTTGTTTAAAGCCGAAGATGAAAACACGCTGTATATTTCACGACACGATGTCGATGAAATATTTAGCAGCTTCAGTCCACACAGCTTCATCCTCGAAGAAAAAACTTGGCCTACCGTCGAACACTACTTCAACGCGATGAGGTTCACTAATAGCTCATACCAAGAAAAGGTAAGGCATGCGCCAACACCGGCGAAGGCACAAAGGCTTGGTAACAATTGGTTAAATCGATTTTTTTGGCAGAAGCAACGTGACTGGCAAATCCGCCAAATCGTCTATATGACACGTGCTATCTACACCAAGTGCAAACAACACAACCAAGTTGCAGAAGCACTGCTGGCGACCGGCGACAAGCGCCTAGTTGAGAATTCACAATACGATTACTACTGGGGTTGCGGCCGCGACCGCCGCGGTGAAAACAAATACGGCGAAGTGCTCATGGCAGTTCGAGACAAACTTACTGAAGAAGCTTAAACGCGCCTCACGCTTGTTTGGAAAATCGTTTTTATGAACAGCTTTGAAGCGTCAGGCTAGCTCCCCAACACATTTACCCCTTCGCGTTGTTGACGAATAGTTTCACTGGCAGTTGGATCCTCGCCTATTTGCACAATGGTCTTACCAAAATTTTGCCCAGTCAGCATGGCACTAAAAGCCTCTGGGGTACGTTCGATGCCTTGCCAAACATCTTCCTTATATTTGATTAAGCCCTGATTTACCCACTCGCCCATCTCACTTAGAAATTGTTCTTGGTATTCGTCAACAAAGTTACCGACAAACAACCCATGCACCTGTACCTGTTTGCGCTCAAAGAATGCCGCACCTTGTTGCTGCCAAACCTCCTGGGGAGACAAACCATCCTCGTTGCCATATTGAGAAATCATACCGCACAAACTAATTCTGGCGCGCATGTTAAGTAACGGCAAAACAGTCTCATAAACTTCACCACCGACATTTTCAAAATATATGTCGATACCATCGGGGCATGCTTGCGCCAATTGATCGGCAAAGTCTTCGTCGCGTCGATTCAAGCAGGCAGAAAAGCCAAGCACATCCTCTACAAATCGACACTTCTCACTTGAACCTGCAATACCAACAACCCGACAACCTTTAATCTTTGCGATCTGGCCAGCATTTTGACCAACCCCACCGGAGGCGGCAGAAACAACAACCGTTTCACCCGGCTTCGGTTGGCACTGAAGATAAACACCTGAGTATGCCGTTAATCCCAACATCCCCAATACGCCTATGGCAGTCGATATCGGAGCAATAGAATCGTCGAGCTTTCTTGGCAGCATGTAGTTAAAAACAGATATGTCCTTTCCTGTCAGACCATATTGCTGCCAGCCATTCGTATTAAAAACCAGATCCCCCTCGTTATAGGCCACATGGCGACTGTGTGTGACTTGCGATACGGTTCTGCCATGGCAAACTTCACCGATCGTCTCCACACCCGAACGTCTTCTCCCCCACTGATAGGGGTCCAATGAAAGATAGATCGTTCGACTGGCGAATTGACCATCGGCGGGCTCAAGGATCTTGTTACTATCCAACCTAAAGTCACCATCGCTTGGCCAACCGGCTATTGGTGTTCTTGCCAATACCCACTGCTTGTTTATCGCATTGCTTTGCTTGCTCATCAATTAACCTGCCCTCGCCATCCCTGATTGGCATGAGTATACAAGCATGTCGGTGTTGCATGGCAATACCGATCTAGGCAAGTGAATAAGTTACTAAGAAGCGATTGTTGTCGAGTTCCGTAATGGTATAGTGATTAAAGATTGTGTCGCGACGCAGTCGACATCGTGACTCGTTTTTATTTTAAAGGCAGGGCTCAACTATTGTGTAGCTGGCGTTCCAGTTTAACCGGCGCCGACAACTTCAAACACAAGGGCCTTCATGATTAATGCTCCTAGAATACCGACACCTATAGTAACAACGACTATAATAAGAACGACCATAATAAGAACAACCATAATAAGAACAACCCGACACTATTACCGCTAAGGGGCAGCAGCATGACAAAGACGATGAGCAGAACAACATTTATTGCGCTCACAATGATCATTTTGGGTTCGTGGCTAGCCAGCCTAATTCAAACGGACAATGGTCAAGTTCAGGTGAGCGATATTCGATTCGTCGGTAGCGCAGGTCAAACGATGAGCGCACTACTTTACCGGCCTCAGAATGCCACCGTCGACAATCCACAACCGGCAGTGCTTGCCGTCCACGGTTATATCAACTCTCGCGAGACTCAATCCGGCTTCGCCATTGAGTTGGCTCGACGCGGCATCGTCGTTCTAGCACTGGACCAAACAGGCCACGGATATTCCGATGCACCGGCTTTTGCGCACGGCTTTGGCGGTCCTGACGGGCTCGCTTATTTACGCAGCCTCGCCTTTGTCGATCAGCAACGAGTAGGGCTTGAAGGTCATTCAATGGGTGGTTGGACAGTGTTAATGGCGGCGGCAGCCAACCCAGATGGATACGAGAGCATGGTACTCGAAGGATCATCAACGGGCACTTTCGGCACCAATGAAGGCACCCCAACCTTTCCGCGCAACCTTAAACTTGTGTTTAGTCGCTATGATGAATTTTCGGCACTCATGTGGGAAAGCCCGATTGCCGACAACATTATTGAAACCGAAAAATTGAAAACGCTGTTTGGCAGCGATTCGCCCATCGAAATTGGCACGCGTTACGGCTCAACAACAGCAGGCACCGCCAGAGAACTCAGTATGCCGCCTGTCACACACCCGGGCGATCATCTGTCAACTGAGGCAATTGGTGATGCGGTTGATTGGTTTAACGAAACTCTTACGCCAGATGCAAGCTATTCAAAGACCAACCAGACCTGGTACTGGAAAGAACTTGGCACACTCATCGCGCTTATCGGTGTTTTGATGATTATCCTACCGATCTGCGATGTATTGTTAAAAAGCACTTTCGCTTCTGTCGTGGTTGCTGCGCCGCCTATTTATGACGTTACCAGAAGTAGTTGGTTCATCATTGCATTTATAACCGCAGCGATTCCCATACTGACGTTCTTCCCGGTTCAGACTATTGCACCTTTATTGTTGCCACCCAACCTATTTTGGAGCCAATCAATAACGACCGGTATTGTCGGCTGGATGATGGTAACCGGCGCGATTAGTTTGGTGCTATTTCTAATCTGGCTGAAGTTCTTTCAGAGCAACATTCGATTCGCAAGCCAGTGTGGGCTCGGTGATTTTGATGAACTCATCAGATCATTGTTTTTCGCCAGCTCCGTTGTCCTTACCCTTTATCTACTCGTTAGTGCAATAGACTTTTTCTTTACCATCGATCCTCGATTTTGGGTGGTCGCGCTCAAGCCCATGTCCAAGATGCAATTCTTTCAGTTCCTCGCTTACCTACCCTTCATTCTGGGCTTCTTTGTACTACTCGGGGCTACACTGCATAGCCAGCTCGGAAAACGTGAAGCGTCTACCGCATCAATGATGATGATCAACAGCACGGTCTTAACGATCGGTTTCGTTGTGCTGCTGGTCGCTCAATATGTCCCACTATTCGCTGGCGGCACACTACTCATTGCGTCACAACCGCTGCTGACAATAGTCGCATTGCAATTCATCCCTCTAATGATTCTTATAGGTATGGTATCCACCTGGTGCTTCTATCGGACTGGCAGCGTCTATCCCGGTGCGTTTGTGAATGGCATTTTTATTTGTTGGTACATTACCGCCGGACAAGCAACCCAATCAGTACCCTTTTTCAACTAATCAAAGCGAGCCAATATGCTCGAACCCTTTCAACTATAAAAATGAGCAACTGACTATGCACAACAACAGGAATCAATTAGTACAGACACTCAAGGTGGTTTCACTCATGGCGCTTGCTTGCATGGCATCAAGTACATTTGCTGAAACCGTCGGTGTTAAACAACTGGCTTGGATGACAGGCTCCTGGGAGGGCCCGATCGGACCGAACACGCTCGAGGAAAATTGGAGTCGACCACTCGACGGTTCTATCTCAGCATTAGTTCGCTCCAGAGGCGAGGGTAAAACCAGCATGATTGAACTGATCGTTATTGAAGAAGAAAACGATTCAATCGTACTGAGACTTCAACAGTGGAACCCAGGGTTTACGCCGCGCACGCCGGGTCCACAGGTAATGGCACTGGATAGCATCGGCGAAAATCGAGTGGCGTTCAAATCAACCGGCGAAGGCGGATTAAAAACACTTGCCTACAGCCGACCAAGCGACCGGGCATTTAATATTGATATCGAAACCGCAGAAGGCGCAAAATTTCAAATCAATCTCAGCGCTTTTAATCGGTAGCTCGATAGCGGCAAAGACAAGTAGATAAAAGGACAAATAGATAATTAGATAGCGAAGTAACCCAAACGGGTAACGCCAGCATCAAACAGCCGTACAACAACCAACCAGGAAATAGACATGCACCTATACACCCAATCTCAATCCCCGAATGGCCAACGTGTCGCCGTCTTTATGAAAGAAAAAGGCGTCGATATCCCGCTAACTGAAATCGATCTCCGTGGCGCAGAAAACCTCGCTGACGAGCATAAAAATCGCAACCCGTTTGGTCGTGTGCCTGTGTTAGAAATGGACGATGGCACTTTCTTAGCTGAAAGCCAGGCAATCTGCTTGCTGCTCGAAGGCCTCTACCCAGAACCGAATATGTTTGGCAACTCGCCGGAAGAAAAAGCAAAAATCGAAATGTGGAACCGACGCGTCGAACTTAATGTTCTCATGCCTGTTGCGCAGGGTTTCCGTAATCTAACCGGTTTTTTCAAGGACCGAGAAACCGTTGTAAAAGAATGGGGCGAGGTCGCCGCTGCTGATGCCGTGCGCGCTGTTGCAATCTTTGACGCTCATCTCGCAAACAACCAGTTTATCCTTGGCGATCGATACTGTATTTCAGATATGACATTGGCGATTACCCTAGGCTTTGCAAAAAATGTCGGCCAAGATTTACTCGGCTCTGAGAATATTGCGCGCTGGCATGCAGAAGTAACCGCGCGCCCAGCCTTTAGCTAAGTTGAAAGGTAAGGCTCGCGGCTTTATATGGCTCGTTCTTGTCCGCGACGTTTGGGTAACTTCACCGTCGTCGGACCGGGACAGTCTTTCGCCTCGAAAGGTAAATCACGAAAGTGTTCCGAATCAATCATACGAGACTGCTGCGCATACAACGCTAATTTGCCAAACCATGATGGCAACGGAGCACGGCCATAGTGGCTCGCAAGCAGATTGATATAGTCCGTCTGCTTCTCCGCCAACCGATGGAAGTGCCGCTTTTTGACATCAGAGGCGGTGAGTTCATCAATCTTTGCGTCAATTGATTGCAGCATCAGCGTCGGTGAAGGCAACACCAATTCACCGCAAAGTGACTTTGCAAACCACTCTGCTTGAATTTGAAATAATGGAAAAGGAATCACCAAAAAAGGTAAGCCAATAAAACCTAAAGTCGGCTGTGTTGGCGAAACGATATCCATGTAAAGCGGATGCACCCAATTGTCATCAACCACAACTTCGGTCGGCGCTTTATCCACATTGTTTATTTCATTAACGTCGCCACCCAAAAACGGAAACTGATATTCGTATCCAGTGCAATACATGACGATATCGGCATCAATTAATTGATCATCATCAAATACCGGACCCTGCCCATGAAAGTGTTTCGGCCATGGATGCAGCTCAACCCCGGCGGGCGTCTTGGTGATGGGTAATGTAAACGACTGCGCACACCACACAACACGCTTTGCGACTTGCGCTATCTCCCTTGAAATATCTGAACCTGAGGCACCCGCCCCTAACACCACGACGGTTTTGTCACGACAAAACTCTGGGTTTCGATAGTTATGGCTATGTAACGTCATCCCTTCGAACTGGCCCTCAATAACCGGCACTCGGGTTTTTGAATAGTGTCCATTACATACCGCAACGGCATCGAAGTCCTCCTGTCGCACCTCGCCACTTGCGGACAAGGTTGTCACGGACCAACAGCCTGACAGCTCGGGCGTTTTAACATCAAGCGCTAAATCGTTACGTCGTTTGATCGACGTAACGGATTGACCAAATGCAATATGCGGCAACAGGTCGAATTCGGCCGCAAAGCGTTCAAGGTATGTCAAAACGCTAGAATGGTGCGGATACCTCAAATCATAATCGTCGCCACCACCTTTAGAGTCGAAGCTATAATCGAGAAACGCCATCAGGTCCCGGGGCAAGTTCGTTCGCAACGAGTCGTACAGTGACGAATGAACATGCCGACTTGTATCGACGCCCATCAAATCATCTTCAGTGTCTGGCTCATATAACCATGTACCACCGACACCCTGAGATTGCTCTAAGACGACAACCTGCATGCCGTGCCTGAGAATTTCCCTTGCAGTTGCCAGTCCCGCCGCCCCTGCACCAATGACCGCTATTCGCTTAGGAGACTGCATTGATTCTCGCTTCGGTCAGCACTTTATTGTCACTGGCCAGGCACATGCCGCTGTTGTCATCGGACACCAGTACATCAAACTGGTGATCCCAAAAAATGGGTCGTCTAAAATAGATTTCAAGATCAAATGTGGCGCAGGCGGTTCGATCGATCAATGCCGCGATGAGATAGTGCACACCCATACCGCCACCAATAATCGGCGCTCTGAAACCCGCCTCGACCGCTGACGCCATTTCATAATGAATGCTGTTACCTTCTGTGCTGTAGGCTCTGACTTGTTCAGGCGTCAAGGTCCAGTTCTCAATCGGCTCGAGAGCGCTTGGATTTTCAATCACTGCAGCCGGACGTTCACCCGCACCACGCACCCCCGCTTTAGCTGGATCAGGTTTTAGCGACACACGGGATGCATCAATCACCTTCTTACCCGCCGCGTTCTCAAACCAAATCTGTGTTTGTACCGTCTTACCCCTCGGCACTTGCGTGACCTTTTCTATAAAACCTTTCACCGTCAATGACTCCCCCAACTTGACCGGTTCGTATTGCACTAGGCGTTGCACCATATTGACATTACCCTCTGCGCTAATGCCATTTGCGATGCCATGTCGAATGCCAATCCCAATATAGAACGAGGCATCAACACAGTTATTCAATCTGTCCGCAGGCAACCCACAGGCTTGCAGTTTCTCTACCTGGTAGTCTGCCTCGACAATCACTTGCCCCGCTGAAAATTCAAAACCATCGACGGGCTCATGCCACATTTGTTCACTCATCGCACCTTACCTATGTTGTCTCGCTTGTTGTCTCGCTTGCTGTTTCGCATCTTATCGAGGGAATCAACTAAATAGCATCCTCGTTAATCATCTTGTTTTGTTGCTTTCGCGCTCAGCTTTGACTGCTGTTTTAAAGCCTTACGGCTTGAGGCAATCGGGTGCATCTCACCAGCACCTGCAGGCCACACACCGGGATCAGCTTTGACCAAGCGACATATTCTTTTACCGTGAGCTGTGAGCGACTGCCAAATTTCATCGGGCATCGTTTGCCTGCTTAAGGTTTCGGGAACCCAAGGTGAAACATATTCAACGTTTGGCATCGCCCTTATAGATCGACTAAGATTTGGCGTTGCTCCATGCCAAGCCCGAAGGTCACGAATAACACCGTCACCCGCCTTCGCGCCAACAAGCGTTGAGAGGCGCATCCATTCCGGCTCTTGTTCAGGCGTCGGGGGCAATTGACGCGTGATATGTGTACCGGGTACCTGTCTGATCGGACCATTTTCCCAAGTTAGATCAGACATCAAAAAATTAATCGTGATGTAGCCAGGCGCCATTTCCATGATAAGTCGTTTTGACAACAAATCCGGCTCACCGCGTTCGTCCAGCTTTACATCAACACCTGAAGCAATAGCCTGCTCAATTCGACCTGCTGGAATAACCTGTTCGTCTTCGACATCCGAATGCAAATGTTGATACTCAACCGCACCGGGTAAACACAGGTCACCGCCGGCGCCACGAACACGGTAGTCCAGTGAGCCAAAGATTTTTTCTAAGATCGGCGTGGTTGTCGGCAGGTCCACCATTGACGCCCAGATCGGATCATGCAACAGCTCTCGGGACGCAGACGAAGTACCTAAGCTGTAGCGATGCGGCAGGCGGTAGCTTTCCGTGACATATTTTCGCTCACCTTCACCCACAATGTTAAGTATTTGCTGCAAGCGCTGCACACACCCAACGCGAAAACGATCAAGCTGTTCTGCGTTGAGTAAATTACGGACAACCACAAATCCATCACGATGGAAGATGCGTGCGATTTGATCAAGCTGGTCGGGTTCGCAAATATCCAAGCCTCGAATACCATTATTCTGCTTCAGACGTTGTCGCAGCGCCTCAACCTCAGGGTCGTCATAAGCGCGCCGTTTTGGCGCGCGAGGATCCGGCACACCAAAGAATACTTTGTCAGGAAACGGATGACCCTGCGCATCAACTGTTTCGTTGACCGGCGTATGAATGTCCCAACCGACATCTGACTCTTCATGAATCGAAAAACTACTAGGTTGGTTCTGCTTTTCTGACATTCACTAACTCCTAACTGATGCTAACGTCTGCCTACGGATGAGAAAAATCATAAGTTGACCTCGGCAGCAACTGCCAACAACTCGTTAGGCAGACGCTGCTGTAGGGCAAATGTTTTTGAGTAGCCGGCGTTGCAGCCTTGCACCTGCGTTGACCAATCTCGCCACATGTTTTTTTGCGGCGGATCAAGGCGACAGGTATCCAAATCTTTTCGAACAAAATCAGACAAGACGGCCTGTCGCATGACGTTTGAGTAATTATGCCCTGCCATATGTGCCAAACGATGGTGCCACAGAACCACATCACCCGCCTCGCCATAACAGTCTACCGGCGAGGTATCAGACATCACCGCCTCAAGCTCGTCCAGATAGGCTTGCGAATGAATGATACCTTTATGACTCGGTAGGTGTTCATAGAAGGGTATTCTGGGCTGGTCATACTGCATCTGAAATGTTGGATACAATCGACGATGTGATCTCGGCCAAACTTTAAACGCTCCGCCCTGCTTGGGTACATCAGCCAGCAAACCAACAATACCCAGGTTAAAAGGATGGCCATCGGTGTGGCTGGCATCAGGTTCTTTAGGCCGATCGCCGTAAGGTAGCGTGCAGTAAACACCTCGAATGCCTTGCGTGTTTGCCGGGTCGACTGGGCCACCTGGCCAAGCAGGGCCGGCGTGCCCCATCGGCTTACCATAAGGGACCGGTGCTTCAACCATATCCTCACCGAGCAATTGCTCAGCGACACCAACAAGCTTCTCACTAAACACGAGATCCAGCAGTTGCGGCTCAGTGCTGAATTCGCGCACCTGCCAGCGATACCCCATACGTAGGTTGAGGCTACTGTCTTGCTCTTCATCCGGCGCAAAAGGACCCGTATGGGTGCTTGGATCATTTTTCTTCAAATGATTTGTATCAGGCAGTGAATCCCAAACGCGATCCATGACCGCCTCACATTGAGCCAGGTCCAATACGTTTTTTAGCAGCAGATAGCCGTTGTCTTTAAAAAAACTAATTTGCTCGGCGGTTAGTTTCATTGTCATCTCGGTCGTATTTTAAATATTGTAATTTCAATGTCATGTCTTCCAAGTCATATCTTCAATGTCATATCTTCAGTGATGCATCTGCATGCAACTTCATTGCCTATCAGGACAATTATCCGAAACATTAAAGGTCTTATGCGAGCCTTATGCACCATTGCATTTACGCTGGATAATGAACCAAGAACCGCTTAGTCTGTTCCATTGTTTACAACTTTTCTAGCAATTAAAGGGTGCCAATTTTGAACGCAAATGATGAAGCCGGTAAACGCATACTCTGCCACTGTTTGGCGTCAGTCAGCATGGCTGATGGCGATCTGGACGCTCGAGAAATTGCGACAATGCTTGCCACCGTTGAGCAGGTTACCGGTTGCCAAGTCAGCGCAGATGAAATGGTGCTTGCGGCGTCTACCGTCACTGAAGAACCTGCAGAGTTCCAAGCAAACCTCACCGCAACTGTGCCTGACATGGAAGATGCTTTCAAACTGATGATTTTAAAAACCTGCATTATGATCGGCAGAGCAGATACGTTCATGATTGATACCGAAAAAGATCATATCTATGCGTTAGGTCACACCCTTGGATATAACGCTGAGCAGATCAATGAGCAGTTTGAAATTATCACCTGATAAAGGTTGCCGATTACTCACCAGATAGACATTGCAAACTGTACATTAACCTAACGCAATCCTAACCTAACCCTAAACGGTCAAGCGCCGTTGCCTTCGCCCACTTGTAATCTGCCTTGCCATTCGGCGCGCGTTGCACTGTATCCACCAGCAGAACATTTTTCGGGGTTTTATAACCCGCCAGATGCGATCGACAATGGTTTTGAACATCCACCTCAAAACCGCTTTGCGCTTCACTGTCGATAGCTGTTGCCTGAGCTTTTCGAGAAACGACCGCAACAACCCGTTCGCCAAACTTCTCATCAGGCACACCAACAACTAAACAGTCCTCTACGTCATCATGGCCCTTGGTAATCTCTTCCACTTCTTCAGGAAAAACTTTTTCGCCAGCGGTGTTGATACACATTGAGCCACGGCCCAACAGCGTCAAACTACCGTCAGACTCGACTGTCGCAAAGTCGCCCGGGAAAACATACCGGACGCCATCAATTACCCTGACGGTCTTAGCGGTTTTCTCGGGATCCTTGTAATAGCCCATCATGGCGCTTTCCGTCGCGATCATGCCCATTTCACCGCTACCTGGCGTCACTTCTTTATCGTCCTCGGTAAAGACTTTCACATCCTCGTTAAGTTCAAACTTCGCAGTCAAGGCGGCTGACTCCCGCGTAGAAACAGACGTACCCATGCCACCTTCGGTTGAACCCATCGCATCGATCAAGGTCATATCAGCGTGCTTCAGCAAACCTTGTTTAATTTCCTGCGACCACATAACACCGGAGGAAATCATCGTTTTCACACTTGAAACATCATAGGGCGAGCCTTTATCGGCAGCATTATCTAACGCGGCTAGCAGGGGGCGCGCAAAAGCATCACCGACAATCGTCAACAAACTTGCCTGATGTTGTTGCGCCTGCGACCATATTAAATCAGCATCAAGGCCGAGATGATTAACTGTCAACGCTGCACCGCCCGCCAATTGCGTAATCATTGCGCCAACCCACATACCGGTACCATGCATTAAAGGACAACAAACCAAGCCAATCGGCAGCCCATTCGCCGCCTTCAATTGTCGGGCTTGCTCCGCCAGATCGGTGACACTTTCGCCAACCGGGGGCGCGCCGATCAGCGCGGTGTAGGCTGACAAACCGCTACAGTGGCCACCATTTGAGTACATGACACCTTTCGGCATGCCTGTCGTGCCACCTGTGTACAGCATGTAAAGGTCATCTTCCGAGCGCGCTATTCGCGGCATAGGATCCGCAGCGCTGATGGCATCCTCGTAGTTTAGCCCGCCATCAATATGTCGCCGAGAGCCATTGATGCCTACCTGAATAAAACAACGTACACCTGTTAGCTTACTTTTGATCGCCTCAATTCTGTCAGCATAGTCACTTTGAAATATGACGGCCTGCGCATCAGCATTATTGAGTAAATAAACAAGCTCTTCCTCTCTGTAGCGATAGTTAACATTAATCGGACAGCCGCGAAGCTTCATCACACCATGATGCGCCTCTAGATACTCATTACTGTTGTGCAGATAGATACCGACCTTACTGTCAGGACCCAGCCCGTGTGCAACTAAAATGGCTGCAATCTTCGCCGCTCGGTCATCGTACTGAGTCCACGTGCGGGTCACGCCATCACAGATTAATGCGGGACTGTCGCCAATTTCATCGGCGATAATTTCAAAAGCTGTCGCGAAGTGCCAATCCATTTTATGCTCTCTTTTTGTTGTTGTTCTTGTTTGTTTTTATCAGAACACTAATTGCTATCGCTTTTATATCACATGCATAGCAGTGGTTGCATGCCTGCCTACCAAGGTGACAATTCATGTAAAAGCGAGCAATAATAGTCAGTACAAAACTTCACCGAGTAACAGGTTTATGTCAACTAACTACAGGGCACTGACCGGCTTCATCGGTCTGATACTAAGCGCAGTCTGTCTAACCAGCAATGCGCAAACCTGCGCATCAACACCAGGCACTGAACATTTCTATGCCACCAGTTGGGGCATCGATGAAAGAAATACTCGCTTCCAACCCGAATCTGATATCAATGCAAATAACGTTACTTCACTTGAAGTGCAGTGGGTTTTCGGCCTTGATGAGAACGAAGCGCCTCATTCTTACCCATTGGTCACTGAAGACAGCATCTTTATTGGTACCACCGACGGCAACCTGTACGCGCTCGATAAGCTAAGTGGCTGTATTCGCTGGGTCTACGCGATCGACTCACCTATTAGGACCGGCGTTGTACCCGGCCAAGTTAACGTCGATAACACAGATCGCACTGCACTTTTCTTCGGCACCTTTAGTGGCGAGGTGTTTGCTGTTGATGCGCAAACCGGCAAGCAAATTTGGCGAAAGAACGTTCAGGATCATGCTTACGCAATGATCACTGGCACCCCGAGCTTCTTTGATGGAAAACTTATTGTACCCGTGTCCTCCGGCGAGCTTGTTCTTGCGGTCAACCCGTTTTTTGCCTGCTGCCAATTTCAAGGCTCTATTTTGTCCCTCAATGCCGATACCGGCGATATTAACTGGCGTACAAAAACCATACCTGACCTGCCAAAAGTGACCGGCAGTAACTTTATCTTTGTCGAAAAATGGGGCCCTTCAGGCGCACCTATATGGTCTTCACCAACCATCGATATCGAGCGGAACCAGATTGTATTTGGTACCGGGGAGAACTACACAGCCCCTGCGTCCAACACCAGTGACTCAATTATTGCCATAGATCTGGATGACGGCAGCATTCGATGGGTGCAGCAATACACATCGAAGGATGCATTTAACATGTCATGCACCATCTCAATGGATCATCCTAACTGCCCCAAAAATGCCGGACCGGACCTGGATTTTGGCGCGTCCCCCATTATTACGAAAACTCGCTTGGGTCAACCGATCATCGTGGCGGGTCAGAAATCCGGCGGTGTCTATGGCATTAATCCCAGCAATGGCGAACGTCTTTGGGAACAACAGTTTGGTCGAGGCGGTTATCTTGGTGGTGTTCACTGGGGTATCGCGGTTAACGAACTATTAGGTCTTGTTTTTGCGCCGATCAGCGATGTGCCCACCGGACCTTTTACCGGCAACCCGGAACCCGGCTTAAACGCGCTCGACATCGATACCGGCGAAGTTAAGTGGTCAGCGCCCTATGTTGCCGATTGCGCAGATCGCGAGGGCTGTCGCTCGGGTATGTCAGCGGCGATTACCGCAACTGACGATCTAGTTTTTGCGACCGGGCTCGACGGAGGATTACATGCCTTTGCGGCTAGCTCGGGGGAAGTCCTGTGGAGTTACGATACTTGGCGTCCCTACGACAGCATTAATGGCATTGAAACCAAAGGCGGCGCAATCGATGTGCACGGTCCAGTTGTCGCAGGCGACTTGTTGCTGATTCAAAGTGGCTACAATTCTTTCGGACAAATGGGCGGCAACGCCTTGATCGTTTTCAAGCTGGGAGGTCAAAAGTGAGCCAGCAATCAACCCTCTCACAACGTTTCATTGCAACCTGCGTCGATTTTCTAATCCTACCGCCCCTCGGTCTACTGGTTATGTTGGTAACCGGTCTTATCGAAGATGCGGACGCCTATGTGATGCCATGGTTCTATTTGCGCATATGGGGCTTACTGATCTTAAGCTACCTATTATTACAGGGATTTCCGCTATTCACTCGAGGCCAGACAGTCGGCAAACTTCTTGTTGGCATCAAGATCGTCAGTCTTGACGGCACGCCCGCCTCAGCATTCAATCTTTTTACTCGCACCTTCGTGTTAATCAGTATAGCCCTTATACCCTTCCCATATAACTTCTTGGGACTACTACTAATCATCGATCCTTTGTTCATCTTTGGCAAAGATCGACGTTGTCTTCACGATCACATCGGACAAACTAAAGTGGTCCAATTGTAGCTTCCTCACTAGCCACGAATGATCGTTTCTTTTTGGAACAATCTAGCGGTAATCATTACAAGACCCAAGCCGGCGACGAGGCCGGACACTGCCGAGTAGAAGTAGGCAATCAACGGCACCGCTTTAGCACCAAGCACTTCTGAAAGTAAAATCTGTTGCCCCAGCAACGGCACAAGATACATCCAATCCTGGGATGCTATCGGCGAAAAGGTAAGATACAGAAAAGGCAACATGGGTAACATCGTTAGAATACCGATATAACTTTGCGCGTCCTTGAAAGACTTCGCGAAAATCCCCAGCAACATTTGCATACTACTGGCAAGAAACCCTAATGGCAGCGTTGCAATAATCATCAACACAATCTGGTTGCCGGTCACATGGAAGTTTAAGCCTATTTCTTCCAACGGCACTTGGGACATCGCCAACACGCACAGCACCAAGGTTAACACCATGCCAAGGCAGGAAAACATCGATGCAGCAAGCCACTTACCAATAACGATATCGTACCGCTCTATAGGATTAATCAACAAAGGCTCAATCGTCTTTCTCTCACGTTCTCCAGCTGTACTATCAACCGCAATACCCATGCCTGATACGAACGCAGCTAAAATAATGTAAAGGGGAATGAAGTTCAGCGCAGCGGCGGCTCTTTGCTGTTTGCTGGCAACATCAACATCTTCGACAACGACAATGCTCATCACCTCCGGCGCGACACCCCGCGCAATCAGGCGAAGCGAAGCCAAGTTATTGTTGTAACGCCGAATCAAACCTTCGAAATGACTCACCGCAGGACGAGCGTCGGTTCTTGAACCATCACTTACCAGTTCAACAGCCACAGGCTTGGCCTTCGCCATTCTTTGCGCGTAGTCCTGCGGGATGATCACGACCAGATCCTTTTTCTTATTTCTAACCGCCGCTTGGGGATCCCCCTTAAAAGCTTCGATACTGACATTCTGTTCTTTTAGCCAAGCGATCAAGTGTGGCGCATGTTCAATTCCAACGATCGGAATAATCGTCTGTTCGGCTTGCGAACGCAGATTGACCATTGCTGTCATCATGGCGTAGACCAAGATCGGCGCCATAAAAGGAAATATAAAGGCCGACATGAGCGCACGTCGGTCACGCCGGCCATCGAGTAACTCTTTACCAAGTACAACACGAATCGGGTGCATCAGACCGCCTCCACTAATTTAATGAAGGCTTCTTCTAGGTTATCTTCCGATGCTTGGCTTCGAATTTCGTCAGTTGTTCCCTGAGCAACTACCCTGCCATCGGAAATGATGACAATCTGATCACAAAGCCTCGCAACTTCATGCATCACGTGACTAGAAAACAATACGGCAATGTCACGACGTTTAAGCTCAACGATAAGATCTCTAACCGCCCTCGCCGTCATAACATCCAAACCGTTGGTCGGCTCATCGAGCATGACATTGGGGGGATCGTGAATCAGCGCGCGTGCCAAACATACTTTGGTCTTTTCGCCTTGCGAAAAACCGTCAACACGTCGATCGGCAATCGACTCCATGTCCAACAATCTAATGAGTTCGTTCGCTTTAGCTTCGAGTACATTCTCATCAATGCCATGTAACCGACCAAAATAGTTAATGTGGTCCCGCGCTGTTAAGCGTACATACAAACCCTGATTATCCGGTAACACACCTATTTTACTTTGCGCAGATCGCGGCTCGGCAATCACGTCGATGCCATCAATGATGGCACTGCCGGCATCTGGCTTTACCAGACCATAAAGCACTCGCAGGCTGGTAGATTTGCCGGCACCGTTTGGGCCAAGCAAACCGGTAATTTGACCGTTTTCTGCACGAAACGTGACATCAGACAACGCCTGTACATCACCAAAACTCTTCGCTAAACCGTTAACCTCAATCACAATTCGTCCTCCGTTGCCGCTGCATCATCCGGACTTAGGGCACCTGCAAAAGTTGTAAAAAATGGCGGCCGATCAAGGTTCATAACGCAACTGGTATCGATCTTCGATGGTTCGATAGTTTCAATGAAGTCCCGCATGATTTCAGGCACACAACCCCGCAGCGACGCAGCGTGTCCGACCCCGGGCACAACAACATGTTCCGAATTAGACAACGTTGCTGCAGCCTGCCAGCCATATTTTGGTGGCGTAATAGGATCAAACTTACCCGACAGTAACAGTACCGGTTTATCTGACGATACAGGTTCAAAGTAGTCCAACGGAATGCTCCTTGTAGGCCAAAATTCACAGACAGGCTTAAGCGAACGGAACATTGGATTATCAAAATGCTTCGCTTGCCCCGGTGCACTGACCAAGCTCAAGTCTTCTGAACAGAGCACTGATGCCATCATGCCAATACTCATGCCAGAACCTTCATTGTCGTCACCGCCTGAGAAAACAAAATTGGAGGTCACCAACGGTTGGTAATTGCCTAAGTAAGCTTCTTCAATCGCCAGAGGCACCAAACTTGAAAGGTCACGATCGTACAAAATACCCCTCAGCATTTGCGTTACATGGTTTTGCGTGACCTTTCCCGAGATAAACTCGCCTGTCCGTGGGTGAACAATGGTGACATCTTCCGATTGCGCTTTAAGGCGACCAAGCAGCTCGTTAAAGTGTTGCTCAAGCGTTGGAAAAGCCTCCGCACAGTGCGCCTGCGATTGACAGTCGGCCAGCAGCATCTGAAACGATGCTTGTGCATCAACTGCAACCATCTCGCCTACTTTCATAGACATAGGTACGACGCTGTCGAGAATGACACTTCGCACTGACGACTCATGGCGACGAAGATACACAAGTGCCGCACGGGTGCCATAAGATATGCCGTATAGATTAATGTCACGGTAACCAAGCGTTGTCCGAACTTCATTGAGATCATCCATGGCGATCGGCGTTGTATACAGAGCCGGGTTCGCCTCGTATTGACTCAAACAAGTTTGTAGCAAAGCTTGTTGCGTTAAAAGGATCTCTTCGTAGCTCAGCTCATCCAGCACCGGCGCAGCTTCATCAGGCTCGCAGGCAAGTGAATTCGACAAGCCAGTACCTCGCTGATCAACCAGCACAACATCTCTTTCACGCCTTAGTTTAGATAGCCTAGAGAAAAGTAAGGGGCCCACCTCAACCGCCGCCTGGCCTGGTCCACCGGCAAGAAAAAAAATAGGGTCAGGTTTTACTACCGAGGAAGCGGCCGGTATCAACATAATATTAAGGTCAATTTTTCGACCGGTATTGGATGCCCGATCCTCATAAACCGAGATAGTGCCGCACAGGCTTTCCAACACAATACTGGTTGCCTGTGCCTGCTCAGGTCGGCCACAAGGTGCAAGCAAATCATAATTTGGTTTTACCAAGGTACTTTGATCAACCCCCAACTCGCAGCTACTGAGCAGCAAAACAAGGCTGCCCAGTATCGCAAAACTTTCGAAAGGTCTTAGGTCGGCATAGTGCATGTCGTTACTTCCTCGTTGAAACTAGGCGACGCGTCAGTCGATTCTGGATAGATGCGGCGTCGACACTTAATACTGAAGGGCACATAGAAAAAAGAGCGTATTAGTTACCGACTGATCACACCGGTCGACCGCAACTGTTGAATTGTTGACTCATCCATATCGAGCAGCTCGCTCAGCACCAAATCATTTTGCTCTCCTAATTGCGCCGGTAGCTTTGGTTCGATACGTGATCCGGTCGCAACGTTAATGGCGGAGTTCATCAAGGTCACATTGCCAAGTACCGGATGCTCGATATCGCGCAATGTACCTCTTTCATGCATATGCTCGTCTGCCAATACCTCCTTCACATCGCGAACCATCGCTGTGGGCACACCTTCACCCTGCAAAGCATCCAAAATTTCTTGACGCGTGTGAGCTTGCGTAAACTCGGAGACGATTGCATCAACCTCGGCGATACGTTCTGATCGCTGCGACATCTTAGCTAAACTCGCATCCTCAAGAAGTTCGGCGCGACCGATCGCCCTCAGTAAGCCACGCCAGTGCCCATCGCGTATACAAATAATCGACACGTGACCATCAGCCGCTTCATAAACATTGTAGGGCGACATCGTCAGAGCAGAATGTTGATTATCAGTTCTTGCCGGAACCTGTTGATCGAAATAGTAATAGGCGCCCAGCACAGAAGCTAGATTTGGCAATACTGTGTCTTGCATGGCCATATCAATAATCGCGCCTTTGCCGGTTTTTGTTCGCTCAAACAAAGCTGTCACAATTGCGCCGTAGAGATGGACGCCGCCGAAAAAGTCGCACAGAGGCACCCCCGCTTTGAGCGGCGGCGTCCCCTCATAGCCCGTCGTGCTCATAACACCCGACATGGCCTGAACCGTCAGGTCCATAGCTTGAAAATCCCGATGTGGTCCACTTCGACCATATCCGGAGCCAGCCGCATAAATCAAAGCCGGATTCAATTCGAGCAAGTTCGTCGCCGATAGACCTAATTTCTCCATTGTATCGGGGGAAAAATTCTCTAGCACAACGTCAGCTTTTTTGACGAGCTGCCGAAAAATATCCTTGCCTTGTTCAGACTTAAGATCAACCGACAGGGATTCCTTGTTTTGATTTAGTAACATAAAAGGATAGGCGGCAGCGCTAGTTTCACCTCGCCCTCGCAACGTCTCGCCCATTAAGGATTCAACCTTGATGACTCGCGCACCCGCCATGGCCATTAGAAACGTCGCGTATGGACCGTTATATATTTGGCCAAGATCAAGCACCGTAATGCCTGCCAAGCTGCCCTTATCATATGTCATGCATGCTCCTTAAATTGTCACTACAAGCGTGGTTTGAATTAGCGCAGCGAACCGACTGCGCCTATGACCCAAACATTATTTAAACTCGATACCACTCTAGATCCGGATACCACCATCAACTTCGAGTACGCGCCCGGTTAGATAATCATTTTCGAAAATATAGACTGCGGTACGACCTATCTCTTCGGGCTGACCCAAACGCTTCAGTGGTATACCCGCCGCCATCTTCTCAAGCGCCTCTGGCTTCATACTTGCAACCATCTCTGTTTCGATAAACCCTGGTGCAATAGCCGCTGCTCGAATGCCATAACGGGATAATTCTTTGGCCCAAACGACAGCCATAGAAGCAACACCTGCCTTGGCTGCTGAGTAGTTACTTTGACCCATGTTGCCTGCCTTTGAGATGCTCGATATATTGATAATGACGCCAGCACGCTTGCCTTCAATCATCCTCGTTGCGGCTTCTCGTCCACACAGAAACACACCTGTTAAGTTAACGTCGATGACAGCCTGCCACTCAGCAAGCGACATACGCTTGGAAATTTCGCCATCCTTTACTTTGACAAGCAAACCATCCCGAAGAATTCCGGCATTATTGATAACACCATCAATGCCACCGAAATCCGCAACAATCTGATCGAACACAGCCACAACTTCGTCTTCACTGGCTATGTTGGCCTTGTAGGCCTTTGCGTCGCCACCAATTGCAACGCAGGTCGCAACAGCCGCTGCCATCGGCTCTTCATTCAGATCGACTAACGCCAGTTTGGCGCCCTTAGCCGCAAATTCTTTTGCCATCGCCAAACCCAAACCTTGCGCACCACCAGTGATAACAATGACCTTATCTTTAATATCCATTAAATCGTTTTCCAATTTTGTATTCATTTGTGATGTCTTCGATTTACGCAGACAGATTACCCGACTCATTAGACACACGGCTAAGTCAGCGCTCAGGTGTCGTGATCGGTGAGTATTTTGTTAACAAACAAAACTTCGTGAAATAATAACAGCTCTGTATCGAAATGTTGACGAACCGCGAGATCCCGAGGTCTAGCATGATTGGCATCTAACGGCATTTACAGGCATTATTTTGCACCAACAAAAATAACAAAAACTTGCTTTCAAAATCAAAGGGCATCTATGTCGACTCAAGACACCACAAACACTCCTGTCTCAGAAAAAAGTATGCGCAAGGTCGCCATGACCTCACTGGCAGGCACCAGCATCGAATGGTATGACTTCTTTATATATGGGACAGCAGCTGCTCTGGTGTTTCCAACGGCTTTCTTTCCTGAGGATATGCCTCCAATGGTTGGCCTTATTGCGGCCTTTAGCACGTTTGCGGTGGGTTTCATTGCCCGACCGATTGGCGGCGTTGTGTTTGGACACTTCGGTGACAAGGTCGGCCGCAAAGCGGCACTTGTTACCGCGCTGCTATTAATGGGCTTTGCGACGACACTTATTGGTCTATTGCCAACCTACGCTTTGATCGGCCCTGCTGCGCCTCTGCTACTGACCCTGTTCAGATTCTCGCAGGGACTTGCCGTGGGCGGTCAATGGGGAGGTGCTATGCTGCTGGTGACCGAGAGTGCACCGAAACACAAGCGAGGCTTCTATGGCGCCTTCGCACAAGCAGGCGCGCCTGTCGGCATCATTCTCGCTAATCTCGCCTTTCTAGCCGTCAGCGCGCTATGTAGTGACGAGCAATTTATGGATTGGGGATGGCGCATACCTTTCTTACTCAGTGTTGCGCTGATTGGTTTAAGCCTCTACGTTCAACTAACGCTTGAGGACACACCCGCCTTTAGGGAGCTCAAAGAAGCTCAAGAATCGCCGAATCTGGCAACGGCGCAACAATCGACGAAACAGGCAAGCGAAAAACCCGTTGCCACAAGCAAAACCGAATCGCCTGTTCTAATGGCCATCAAGAAATACCCCAAGCAAATTCTGTTAGGGGCCGGCGCCTTCTTAGCTGTGCAAGTAACTTTTTATATACTGATCGCCTTTCTTATCGCCTACGGAAGCAACCCCGCAGGATTAGGATTAGATCGCGATCTAATGTTAGCCGCTGTCCTGATATCGGCGGCTATGCAGATACCCGGTCTATTCATCGCCTCTGCATGGTCAGACAAACATGGCCGCAAAGGTGTCTACATGCTCGGTGCTGTATTAGGCGGGATTTGGGCGTTCGTTATGTTCCCACTCATCGACACCGGTAACTTTTGGCTAATTGTATTGGCCATGTCTGGCGGCCAAATTTTCCTCTCAATGATGTATGGCCCACAGGCAGCTTTCCTCGCTGAAATGTTTAGCACAGAAGTGCGTTACTCCGGCGCTTCACTAGGCTATCAACTCGGCGCCATCGTCGGCGGCGGTTTCGCACCAATTGTTGCAACTGCCTTGTGGAAAGACTTTGGCACCATTTATATATCTATGTATATTGCCGCAGCATCACTGATCACGCTGGTTTGCGTAATCATGCTGACAGAAACGCATGGCACTGATCTCGACGACGTTTGATGAACATGCATGGGCTAAAGATCTTAATCCTATCGTTGCTATTTATTACCGCATGATGTGTGCAGACGATAGTATTAAGGCGCTGATGCAAAATGGTATTACGCCGGCAACAAATATTTTGTGGGGTGCATCCGAGCGCCCCAACCACCAAGAATGGTTGTTACTGGAGAAAGCGGCGGGAGACTGCGGAGAGACTACGAAAAGTAGGCTTGGCCATGAAAACTTCTTCAATCGGCATGGCCAAGTAAAAAGCATGCCAATCAAACGACTTTATCAACGCAAGTGTATCCGTCGGCGCGGCCATTCAAAACAGAGAACGACGACCCTAATGGCCATCCTTACAACCACCATAAAGACTAAAGGTTAAATGCTTTAACAGCATTTTTGCCTAGCACGGCATTGCGCCTATCTTCGCTCAAATTTTGTATTGACGCACGAATCAATTTTGGCGCCGTAAGGGTTGAATCGATGTGCGGATAATCCGAGCCCCACATAATATTTTCTTCTCCAACCAATGTCAGCATTGCGTCGATCGTACGTTCTTCGGGTTCTGCAACAAAGTAGCAATTACGTTTGATGTATTCACTCGGCTTCATCTTCAATGGCGTCAAGGTCAGGTCTTTAAAAAAATTATGTTTTTCATCCAGCCGATCCATCAGATAGGCCGCGTAGCCACAACCTGCTTCAACCGAAACAAGTTTTAAAGTCGGGAAACGATCTAACAGGCCATCCATGATAACGGAAGTTAGCGCAGGTATCATTTGACCGGTTGCACCCAAACCGAAAGAGAAGGTCAAGCCAGGACTTGTCATCATCCAATCAACAAACGGCACAGCAGCACCGCCAAACCTGACGATCACATGAAAACATGCGGGTATACCTGCTTCCGCACAGAGTCGCCAAATAGGATCAAATGCCGGCTGACCAGGTCGTTGATCGTTGACGATTTCCGGCGGCACAAACACACCTTTAAAGCCGGCCTTAATGCAATGTGCGAGCTCAGCGGCGGCAGCATCGACGTCGTGCCAATTCACAATAGCGATGGGTACAACCCGATTGCCTGCTTGTTGAAAAAAATCGAGCTGCCAACGGTTATAGGCGCGGCAATAAGCTGTATTGAGATCCATGTCATCGAGCGGGAAAGGGAGGATGCCGATGGTTGGAAACAATACACCGCTATCGACTTGCCACTCATCCAGCATTCGACAGCGAGCAAGAGGCTCATAACTCGCTAGCTCACAACCATCTATGTATTTCCCGGGCGCCGTCAATGCCTGCAACCGATCTAAGTGCGCACCGCCTAAACCTGCAAGCCGGCCAGCAAGCATCGGTTGTTCGCCAATAATTAAGGTTTCAACCCCATCGATTTCTTCAATACGAATGGCACGATCTCGATACTTTGGCTCTAAGTATTTCTGCCATAAATCAGCAGGTTCCATAACGTGGGAATCGCAATCAACAACGGTGGGCATACTTAATTCCGATAAAAATTCGATAAGGAAATGTACCAGAAGCAGACATAATTCGATAATTGCTGCATACTAATTTTCTGTATTGGTCCGCACATTTGAGCGAAACAGCTAAGCTAAATAGTCAGGTATCACTATGTTAAAACGGACGGCGAATTACTTTACCGATCGAAGAGTAGACACCCTACCCGCTTCGACCCGTGAGGCCAGTCTTGAGCTAGAGACGAAAGGTTACACGCATATTCCAGCGATCATCACACCGCAAGAAGTTTCCGCGCTGTTCTCAGAGGTATCGGAAGTGTTCGATAATCTGCCGCCGGACGGTCGCGCGGTCGGTATACGCACCGAACAAGAGGACGAAATGTACCGCTATGAACTACTGAATCGCAGTAGCCTATGCCAAGCGTTAGTCGCCAACGAAACAATCCTCTCGACCATTGAGCCACTGCTAGGGGAAGACTGCCATGTGATCGCCAACACAGGTTGGCGCAACCCAATTGGTCACAAAGGCGCCGATGAAGGACAAGCCTGGCACATTGATGCAGGCCCCCATGTGCCTTTACCTGAAGGTGTTGAATGGCCGGCTGATATTCCGCATCCAGTATTTGCTATCGGCATCCACGTCTTCTTGAAAGATTGCCTGCTTGATGACGGCCCAACTGGCGTCATCCCCTACAGCCATCTTTCAGGTAGGTTTCCACCAAGAGCGCGACTGTTTGATGTGGATCTTGCCTATCATGACAACACCGTCGTCCCTCTCATAGCGAAAGCGGGTGATGCAATTATGTTTGTCTCAGATGTCTGGCACAGACGCCTCCCCGCAAGCGCGCACCAATCCGGTCGTTTTTTCGTCCAAATCCACTACGGACGACGTGATATTGCACAACGAATAAAACCTACCAGCGAAACCAACCATGTTGATGAACGGACCATCAATAATGCGCTGCAGCCTAGGCAACGCACGGTGATTGGGATTCATCCCAATCATTTTTATGATGGCTAAGGTGGCGGTCGAGCAGTCTAGACCAGACTAATTGAGCCACAATGTTGGGAAGCAATGAAATCAATGGGTTCAAAATGTGACGGTTTTCTCCTATTGCTTCGTATAAAGAGTTAGTGGCTAACAATTTTGGAGCTTCACGCCCTTCGTATTGCTTTTCTGGAGTGTTAATATCCTTCGCCTCATTATTCGGTGTTGCTGAAAACCTCTTGAAAGCTATAACTGTGGTGAGAGACGACCGGGCTTCATTTACAACGTCTCCATTCACCACTCGATGAACCCTTCTGCAAACAGACCCGATTGAAACGCTCGCTGAGGGCAATCACAGGCTAGAGATGATAAACAAACTCTTAATACCGGTCGTCATTATCCTTTGCAGCATAGCCGCTGCGGTTTGGATGTCGGCCCAACAGACTGACCCGGAACTGATCAAGCCTGCACCACCCTCTATGCTAGTAGATGTCATGCAGGCGCGCTCTGAGCAAGTTCAGATCACCATAGAAGCACAAGGTAGCGTCAGCCCTCGCACACAAACTGTGCTCGTTTCCGAAGTCTCAGGTTTAATCACGGATGTATCTCCGGCATTTGTAGCAGGCGGCTTTTTCAAAAAAGGTGATGTGTTGATACGGATCGACGACCGAAATTATCGTGCCGATGTCAAACGTGCACAAGCAAGCGTCGCCACCGCACAAACGTTAGTCACGCGAGAAACGGGTTTAGCAGATTATGCAGAATCGGATTGGCAAAAAGCGAAACCGATACTCTCGAACAGTAAAGCGGCAACAGACCTCGCTTTACGAAAGCCGCAATTAGCGGAAGCGCGAGCGAACCTAGAATTTGCAGAAGCAGATCTGGCAAAACGCCAGGGGGACCTTGATCGCACCGTTATCCGAGCACCCTACGACGGTTTAGTGCGAGAGAAACGCGCCGACATCGGGCAGTACGTCGCCGCTGGCACGCAACTCGCCGTCACCTTTGCAACGGACATCGCAGAAATACGTTTACCCTTGCCCGATAAAGAACTGCCCTACCTTGATCTCGGGTCGCTGAATCACAGCGCAGGCTCGGGTCCCGCAGTGACCTTATTCGCCGAGATCGGTGGCGTACAGAGTTCTTGGGATGGACACATTGTCCGCACCGAAGGGGTCTTTGATGAAAAGAGCCGGGTTTTGTACCTCGTTGCTCAGATCAAAGATCCTTACAATCAATTCGCCGAGCGTTGGCCGGCGCCATTGCGTATTGGTACGTTCGTCGAGGCAAAAATCAAGGGACGGCTAGTCGACAACATCATAAAACTGCCTAGAAAAGTATTGCAGGGCGACGATCGAGTTTGGACCGTGGCGGCGGATAACCTCCTAAATCTTAGCAAAGTGAATCTGCTGCGCAGTGATGAGTCTCATATCTACGTCACTAGTGGCATCAATGACGGTGACCTTGTCTGCCTCTCCGCTTTGGATAATCCTCTGCCGGGCACACGGGTCAGATTCGGCTCCAGCGAGCAGCCATCTCAGCAACAATTTCAAAAGAAAACGCAGCAACAACTAAAGGTCATCGCTAGTGAAGACGATTGACACTCACAAAGGCATTATCGCTTGGTTCGCGCGCAACCATGTCGCAGCCAATTTACTCATGCTCGTCATTGTACTGACCGGCATTATTTCAGCGCTGACAATCCGCACGCAAATCACCCCTGACCTTGAAGCTGACAGAATAACCATCGACATCCCTTTTCCAGGCGCCTCTCCCGGCGAAGTCGAATCCGGTGTGATCACGCGCCTCGAGGAGGCCATTCGCGATATCGAAGGTATCGATCTGATGCGAACCTACTCCCGTAAAGGCATGGGCTCGATGCGCTTGAATATTGAGTCCGACGCTGACCTGCAGGTTGTCATGGATGACGTCAAGATGGCGGTCGACCGTATTTCCAGCTTTCCCGGCTCCATCGAAAAACCCATAATCTATCGAGCCCAGCCTCAAGTTGGCGCGATAAACGTTCAGGTTTACGGTGACCTAGATGAACGCTCTATGAAGGCATTCACAGAAAAGATCAGAGAAGAAATTCTTAGCCTACCGTCCATCACTAAAGCAGAAATGAGGGGTTCGCGCCCCTATGAAATTGCCATTGAACTCAAAGAAGAGAAATTACGCCAGTACGGCTTAACACTGAACGAGGTCGCACGGGCGGTGCAACGTTCTTCTTTAGACCTGCCCGCCGGCATCATTCAAAGCGAATCCGGTGACATTCTGCTACGAACCGAGGGCCTCGCATACGACAAGAACGATTTCGAACGTATCGTCCTCGTCTCTGAAAGTGACGGCACTCGGCTTACCCTCGGGGATATCGCCAACGTCTCTGACGGCTTTGTCGAACAGCAGTTTCACTCACTATTTAATGGCAAACCGAGCATCGGCATCACCGTCTACGCCGTATCGGATCAAAATCAAATCGACATCTCCAAAGAGGTCCAGCAGTACGTTGAAAAACGCAAAGATAGGTTGCCTGACGGCATTAACCTCGAGGCATGGGCCGATAGTACGGCTTATCTTAGCGGCACCATGGGCATGATGGTCTCCAACATGCTAACCGGTGTGCTACTTGTACTCATCGTGCTTGGGGTTTTTCTAAGACTTCAGTTGGCTTTTTGGGTCATGTTAGGCATGCCAATCGCATTCTTAGGCGCCTTCGCTTTGCTCCCTCTCGTCGGCGGATCAATTAATATGATTAGTTTGTTCGGCTTTATTCTCGTTTTGGGCATTGTTGTCGATGACGCAATTATTATTGGAGAGAGTGTTCAAAGCACCACCGAAAAGCTCGGTCCAGGTATCGACAACGTCATCATCGGCGCAAAACGCGTCGCTACTCCCGCAACCTTTGGGGTACTGACAACTATCATGACTTTCATTCCCCTGCTTCTGGTGCCGGGTACATTTGGCGCTCTACCTGAAGCAATCGGCGTTGTCGTCATACTCTGCTTACTGTTTTCCATCATTGAATCGAAACTTATCCTGCCGGCTCATTTGGCCAGCATGGCCCCCATTGTCATCGACAGAACAAAGCCAGTGTCACGTTGGCATCGATTTCAATCAAAGTTTGCCGCCGCGCTAAAGTCCTTCATCTACAATCGCTACCAACCTCTGTTAGAAAAAGCCATTAAGCAACGCTATATTACCGTTGCGATATTCGTTGCCATGCTGGTACTTGCGATCGGCTTCGTCATGGGTCCTTATGTTCGCACGGTGTTCTTTCCTAATATGAATTCTGACTACCTGCGAGCTCAACTGGAAATGGTGGACGGCGCATCAACGGAGCTGACAACTCGCGTTATTAAAGAAGTTTCAGAGTCACTTACTGATTACAACCAATCATTACCAGAGGATGAACAGTTCCTCGTCAATTTTGCCGCCTACACATCTAACAAGACTGGCATGGTGATGGTTGAAATGAAAAAGAATGGTGAACTGACAAAAAATCCAGAGAAAATCGCATCAGAATGGCGAGCGAAGATCGGTGAAATAGCCGGCACAAAGAAGCTTGAAATATCGGGCTCAGAGAAAAGTCACGGCAACGACAGCGACGTTGAATTCAAATTAGTCGGCCAAAATGAGGAGGAGCTAAACCGTGCGGCGCAAGCACTGGAACAAGCCCTTAAGGGATATGTCGGGGTTTACGATATCGAGAATTCTGACAAGGGAACGACACCTGAGATAAATCTTCAAATCAAACCTTCGGCAGAAGCGCTTGGACTATCACTACGAGACCTTGCTGATCAGGTCCGCGCTGCGTTTTACGGAGTCGAAGCACAACGTATTCAACGGGGCAGAGAAGAAGTCAAAGTCATGGTTCGCTATCCAAAATCTGATAGAGAGTCGAGAGGCAATCTAGACTCAATGTACATCAGGACAGAATCCGGCGATGAAGTCCCGTTCGGTTCGGTTGCTGAGATGGAAGAACGTATGAGCCCGAGCTTGATTGCACGAACTTGGGGTAAGCGATCGGTCCACATATCTGCAAATGTTGAACAAACGATTATTGAACCTGGCATCGTCGTCAAAGAAATCGTTAACGGCGACTTCAGTCAGCAACTGGAACTGGAGTTTCCGGGGGTGCGATTAGAGCTTGGCGGCGCAAGCCAGGAGCAAGCCGAGTTACAGACGCGTATGCTTTACACATCACTGCTTGCGCTATTTGGTATCTATGCGCTGATGGCGATACCGCTAAAGTCTTACCTACAACCACTTATTATTATGGGCGTTATTCCCTTTGGTATGATCGGCGCCATGATCGGACACCTGATCGTCGGCATCGACTTTAGCGCTCTATCACTTTGCGGCATCGTTGCTTTAGCAGGGGTCGTCGTCAATGACAGCATCATCATGGTGGATTTCGTCAACAAATCCGTTGAAGAGGGAGATCCGATTGCAGACGCGGCTATTAAAGCCGGTACAGAGAGATTCAGAGCCATCATGCTTACGTCACTGACAACCTTTTTTGGATTATTACCAATTCTACTCGAAACAAGTTTCAGCGCTCAGATGGTCATACCAATGGCGGTATCTTTAGGTTTCGGAATTTTGTTTGCTACGGTTATCACGCTGATTTTAATCCCTTGTCTGTACATCATTCTTGACGATCTAAACAATGTCCGATGGAACTTCTGGGCAGCGAAACCTTCGCATTAGCCTTTTTAGCATGTGAGATATGCCTCGGCACTCACGAAAAGAACCGAGTAACGCACTCAAATGAAAGTGCTGTTTATCAACTGTTGTAACATTGGCCCTCAACCGGCCCAAACATGAACCATACATCAGATACTTCCGAACATCCTAAATGGACTCTGCCACATTGTGCATTGTTGGCAATCGTCGGCTGTGCTGCCCTGCTTGAATATTTCACCGGGTCCACACTTGTACTTGGCAACAACACCTCTGTTGGGTTGTTAATCGCCACAGTGTTCGATGCCACATTTGAACGCTCGTAAACAGGGTTACGTCATTTCACTGCTGCATTATCGAAGGCACGGGGCTCGGATTATTCTTCGTCTGCGGCACCGTGAAATCTCACCAAGGTGCAATGTCGATTGAGTCTTCGCTCGGACAAAGCACAACAGTGAGCTTGTCCTTTCCGTCCTCAATAGACCTTCACCCGACAAAAGATGAGATTGATGACGCCAGCAACCATTGAGGAAGCTGTTTACAGGACGCTGTTGGCAGCAGACGGGGCCGAAGCGATCAGACTTCATGCACTACGGACACTCAACAAAAAGGCAAAGCGGCTGATTATGACAGGGTGAACATCAGAGCAGCATCGTGAACTTATTGCACAAGGGGCAATGGCTGTATTGACTAAACCTTTCACACGATCATTATTGTGTCAGCGAGTTGACGCAGCAATCAAAGCGATTCGCTTGTCGGAGAAAAACCCCACCAGAGAAACTTTTTAACGGTCGTCGTTTTGGTGAAGCCTTTAGATTTTCAAAAAGATCGAGCCTAGCTCTCGTGCTCAGATATTGGTCTCAAATATGGATCCTAGAGACTGACTTCACAAACCAGACTCATAGGATCTCTATCTGCTATTAACGCTAGTCGTCAGCCAGTTTCACTAACATCTTGCCGTTGTTAGAACCCGTAAAGAGTCCCATAAACGCGCCAGGAGCGTTATCAATACCTTCGTGTATCGTTTCGTGATACTTCATTTGACCAGAGCTTATCCAGCCTGACATATCAGTGACAAACTGTCCGCGTAAGTCTTCGAACGCTGAAACAACGAAGCCTTTCATTTGAACAAACTTATAAATCATTTCCGTTAGGTTACGCGGACCGGCAGTCATCGTATCGCCGTCATTGTAATGTGCAATCATGCCGCAAACAGGAATTCGACCGTTCAGTTTAATATGCGTCAACGCTGCCTCGAGTTGCGCACCACCGACATTTTCAAAATAGATATCGATGCCGTCGGGCGCGCCACGTCTTAACTCGGCGAGCGGGTCCGCAGTCTTATAGTTGAAGGCATGATCGAAACCAAACTCTTGCGTCAACTGCTGTACCTTGTCGTCACTACCGGCACTACCAATGGCGATACCGCCTTTAATTTTTGCTATTTGACCAACAACACTGCCCACCGCACCGGATGCAGCAGAAACAAACACAGTTTCACCGTCTTTCATTTCACCGGTGACCAACAAACCGCCGTATGCTGTCAAACCCGGCATACCCATCACTCCAAGATATGCACTAAGTGGCGCCAGGCTCGGATCAACTTTACTTAAGTCGCTACCGTCTGACAGGAAGTATTCGCGCCAGCCCGAACCGTTGCTGACACAATCGCCTTCACTGAAATCTGGGTGATTTGACGCTACAACCTTGCCTACCGCACCACCTATCAACAATTCGTTGGGCTTAGCAAATCGCATTCGACCTCGCATATATGGGTCTACAGACATGTAAATGTTTTTTACCAAGATCTGGCCAGCAGCAGGATCTTCAATATTGACTTCAACGATGTCGAAATCCCCCGCAACAGGGTTACCCTGTGGTCGAGTCTTTAGGTGGACCTGTCTACTCTGCGTCATTTACTACTCCAAATTCTATTACAACTTCAAGATCGGCAAACATACTAGATATTGTGCCAAGAGTAAAAATCATCTCAAAATTACCCAGACATCTTTTCAATTTTCGAAGGCGCCGTCGTGAATACAACAAAGATGGATTGTAGTATTTTATTGCCATTGATATGTTGCTGTAGCATCACGACACCCGAGGAGACAGACTATGTTCAATCGCATTAACTTATACACTACAAAACTCAGAACTCTCTGCCTGTGCATCACTATACTGCTCGCAGCACAGAGTTCGATCGCAGCACCGAAAAGTGGCTTAAAGCTGGCAAAGCCGGAAACAGTGGGAATCTCCTCGGAGCGATTGGCAAGAATAGAGACAAACTTGGCGCGGTACATAGAAAGAAACGAATTGGCAGGTACAGTCTCAATCGTCGCCCGTAAAGGGCATGTGGTTCATCTGCAGGCGCAAGGGATGCGCGATGTTGAGAATGCCAAACCGATGCGCACAGATACAATCTTCAGAATTGCCTCCATGACTAAACCGATCACCTCAGTCGCACTGATGATGCTTTACGAAGAGGGTTTGTTTCAGTTAAACGATCCCGTTAGCAAATGGCTACCTGAATTCGAACAGATGAAGGTTATGGTGCAGACGGCACCCGGAGAAACAGCGGGGCCGCCTTACAAACTTGTCGATGCGAACAATGCGATTTCAATCAAACATGTCTTAACCCACACGGCAGGGCTGATGAACCCCTATAGACAAGGGCATCTAGCGCTGTACCAAAACCGAGAGACGCTAGCACCTGGCTTTAACCTCGAAGATTCTATAAAGAGCATGGCAAAACTTCCGTTGGCATTCCAGCCAGGCGACGAGTGGCAATACTCATCGGCAACAAACGTTGTGGCCAGATTGGTTGAGGTCATGTCCGGTTTAACGTTGGATGAATTTTTTCAAGAGAGAATTTTTGCACCACTTGAAATGACAGACACACATTTCTATCTGCCAACATCAAAGCTTGATAGGTTCGCTGCCCAATACGCTCCTGATGAGGCTAACGATAATCGCATCAAGCTTGCCGATGCGCCCACCAAAGACAGCCGATTTGTCAAACAACCTCACAGCTACTTTTCAGGCAGCGGCGGTTTGATGTCAACCGCAACTGATTACGTCAGATTCCAACAGATGATGCTTAACAAAGGCGAGCTAGACGGGGTAAGGATATTAGGACCAAAAACGGTCGAGCTTATGTTGAAGAACCATACCGGCGATTTACCCATTTGGCTCAGGGGACCGGGCCACGGCTTTGGCTTAGGTTACTCCGTTGTCACCAATAGTGCAGACGCAATCACTACGCAAACTGAAGGGTCGGCAAGCTGGGGTGGCGCATTTAACACAATTTTCTGGATCGATCCTGAGGAAGAGCTTGTTGCCGTCTTTATGAGTCAGCTACGCCCTTACACCCATCTCAATGTTCGGGCTGATTTCATCTCGACGGTGAATCAGGCCATTGTTGAGTAGCGTAATTAATGCACAGGAGAAATGATGGTAACTAATGCAAACCAAGCAGATGGTCCGATGGCGACAGACACAACGATTTTTGAAGTCAAAGACCGTGTCGCTTGGATCACACTAAATCGTCCCGAAGCAATGAACTCGCTCAACCCGGAATTACGCTGGCAACTCTCTGAACACATGAACGAAGTCGAACGCAACGATGATATTTGGTTGGTGGTCATTACCGGCGCTGGGGAAAGGGCATTCTGTGCCGGTGCTGATTTGAAACATCGCGCCCGCGAGCGCGACGCTACCAATGAACAACGGGCCCAATGGCAAAAACTGACAACCGAGACAACACATATCATCGAGCGCTGGCACTTTTCGAAGCCCATCATCGCCATGGTGAACGGCTTTGCCCTAGGCGGCGGCCTAGAAGTGGCAATGGCCTGTGACATTATTGTGAGTGCGGATCATGCGGAGTTCGGTTTACCAGAGCCTAGACGGGGCTTGATTGCAGGTTCAGCCGGTGTGCATCGGCTGCCACGGCAAATCGGGCTAAAGCCAGCGATGGGCTACTTGCTAACCGGTCGCCATATGACAGCCCAACGTGCCTATGAACTAGGTCTGGTCAATGAGGTTGTGCCGATGGATCAACTTAAAGACACGGTTGATGGTTATGTTGCGGACATCTTGCGTTGCGCGCCACTTGCTGTGCGCGCAACGAAACAAGCATCAATGCGCGGTTTAGATTCAACCCTCGCCGAGGCTTACTACCAGCCCTACGAATCAGAGCTGATTCGGCGCGACAGTGAAGATGCGCAGGAAGGACCGAAGGCCTTTACAGAGAAACGCGCGCCGGTCTGGCAAGGGAAGTAGCTTAAATAAAGGCTCGTGCAAAGCCGAGCCAACACTATAACTGTCGATAGCCTCGCGCCTCATAGTCAAAGTCCCATAACGCCCGATTTTTCGGTTCTGCCAAATAGTAGTTGTTGTGGTATGAACGAATCTCCGCAATTTTATCGCCAACAAACACGTACCACTCGCTGCCCCTAAGTATCTCTGGCGTCTGAGTTTCAAACGGCTGCCATTTCATACTCCACTCAATCACTGCTTCATTGTCCTGCACGATCGCATGGTCAAGCTGCCAGTTAGCCTGTGTTTTTGGCGCGACTTTAGCCCAATAGTTGGCTAATCCAGACGCACCAACCACCTTAGAGTGATCAACAAAGTAGTGCACCACATCGTCAGTAAACGTCGACATCATCAGCTCAACGTGCGCTGTGTTGCAACCGTCGTAGTACCGCTTGATTTGATCAATATAAGGATGACCAGCTTTTCTCAAATTCACGAAAGCGCCCTCTCTTCTCTTTTCATCGTTTCTAATTAGGCTATGATAAACCCATGGTAAAAAAATCCACACCGAATCCGGACTTGACCACTTTACAACGCACAGAGCTTGAAGCTGATCTTGTTCAACTCAAACTCGACCTTGAAGAGCTTCTTAACATTACGGAAGCGAACGCCCAGCCAGTCAAACTCAAAGACAACGCCGGTCGCTTAAGCCGAATGGACGAAATGCACAATCAGAGCATTTTGCTAGCCAACCGTAACGTTACTAAGAATCGACTTCGGCAAGTATTGGTTGCCCAAGCCAGAATCGACAAGGAACAGTATGGCTATTGCACGACCTGCGACGAAAACGTTGCCTTCAACCGCCTTAAAGCCTACCCAGAAGCTGCCATGTGTCTAAAATGTCAAAGTGAAGTAGAAGCCAACCAAGATTGATCGACGTCGCGCGTTGGCTGTAATATTGCTGGTGCGTGGCAACAAAAACCCTGCATGTATTTTCTTTTAGTTTAGCCGCAATTTTCTAATTCATTTATTGATGAACCACGGCGGGTTACTATGCAGACAGCAGTACTGAGCGCCGCAGACAACTCAACACGCCGGCACTGCATCACTATCCTAACGACTATCGAAAAGCGTTGGATATGCCACCAATGAAAAAGGTCTAACTCATTAACGTATTTGTTTTTAACTGCGCTGACTTAACAATAGATGACCTTGCCCTTCAGTACACGGCTGTGCTCAGCGCGAGAGAGCTTGAACGCGCTAACAGTATTACCCAGCCGCGAAGACGAAAAACCTATTTTGCATCACGGGTGCTTCGTAGAAAAATACTCGCTGATGTGATTGCCTGCGACGTGGCTGAACTACATTTTGGCAGAGAAGAAACAGGCAAACCGTTCTTACAAAATCATCTGCGTCACTTCAGTTTGACCCATACTGATGAGTTGATTGCTTTAGCAGTTTCAACTCGCCCTGTTGGCATAGACATTGAACATAGCGAGAGAAAATTTAACCCCCGCCTCGCAAAACGTTACTTTCACCAACAAGAAAATTCGATTCTTTCAGCCGATGATAACTTCAACTTGACCTTTGCGAGCCTGTGGACGCTTAAGGAGGCTTACGCCAAGGCAACCGGCGCGGGTATATTCGCATCAATATCTAAGTTACAGGTCGAATCTATTTCGCCAACATTAACTATTACCAGTGATCAAAACATTCATTCAGCAGGGTGTTGGCGATTTGATGGTGAGCATAGCTCTCATCCTAGCCATGATCCTAGTCCTAGTCCTGATCCTAGACCTGATCCTAGACCTGATCCTAGTCCTGATCCTAGTCCTGATCATCACAACGCCACATGGAATAAAACAATGCGCCAGAAGAAGAACTACACGCTATCGGTTGCTTGTCTGGACGCAGCAACATCACCACGCGTTGACCCTAGCGAGCAGGTCACAGAGACGTCCTTGCAAAGGGTCAATGCAGACTTTAGTTTGCAGGACTTACCCGCTATTTGTATTGCTCAAATCGTCTAGTCAACTTCGCTTATCAAATGCCTACAGTGACAAGCCTCTTAACGGCAAGCCCGCTGCGAGATAACACCTATCAACTAACTGCATCTGCTTGACCGCATCGTCCGCATCAGTGAACAAGGCGCTGCCAGTCAGCACTGCGTCAATAAACGCATCCAATTGATATCGGTAGGTCGGTCGTCGACTAAACGTCTGCGTTGTGACCGTACCATCAATAACTAAATCAATCGCATTACCCGCCTGCGGTGCAATTGGATTCTTAACAATCATTTTGCCCGCGTCGCCTTCAACAATAATATCCGCTTTAAACTTCGCTGTCGGGCGCATGTCACCGACCGTAGTTACTTTGATATCGCCCGGAAAAACCATCTTGGTCGCCAGATAAACATCGACGTTTGACGGACCTGTCTCGGCTGTTGCTTGAACATGCTCAGGTTCCATGCCAATGATATGCCTGACCCAGGACAGAGGGTAACAACCAATATCCATTGTCACGCCACCGCCAGTCTCATAATTCATTCGAATATCCCCCGCATCCGCTATCGGAACCGAGAAGGTCGAGGCGATACTACGGATCTTTCCAAGCATACCGCTATCAACGATCTCCTTAGCTTTCAAAAAAATAGGATGATAGCGATAATGGAATGCGTCCATAAGCACGAACCCTGTCTCGTTGGCAATCGTCAGCATTTCCTGTGCTTCGGCCGCATTACTGGCAAATGACTTTTCGCACAGCACATGTTTACCAGCGCGCAGCGCCTTAATCGTCCATTCGTGATGATGCGTAATGGGCAATGGGTTGTAGATAGCATTCACTTCTTCGGCGTTAATGATCTCGTCATAGCTATCCAATACAGTCGCAATGCCATGCTCCTGCGCAAAAGCCTCGGCGCGGCGCTTGGATCGCGCGGCGATCATCGCTACAGTTGCACGCTCATCATTCTGGCAAGGATCGATCAACGCTGGCGGAGTAATTCTTGCCGCGCCTAATGTGCCGAATTTAATTATCGTATCTACTGACATGTTTTTTTGAAGTCCATCGTTTTATGTTTTGAATTGATGAGACTCAATCCGTTGATTTGTATATGGTGCTTGTATTGAAAGCGCCAAAATGTGAGCCTGAATGGACCTCAACCGTAGGCTAACTTGAGCATTTCCTGTACAGCAACTACTTGCGTGCCCCAGAAGATTCCCCAACCAACAACGATTGCGACGGAAACTAGAACCGACATTCGTTCTAATAGTTTTTTGTTCATATCGTGCTCCTATTCACCTGTTTCCAATGTCCTACGAGAAACCAATCCAGCGACCGGATGCGGCGACGCTAAACCAAATAAGGATGCTCGTTACTGCAATAATTTTGATCGACCAGGGATTCAACTCACTATGGTCGCCATTCAACAAAGGTTTCCTGATCAAGTAAAAGAAACAGACACCCATGAACAAACCCACCATCTTCGATAAGAAGAACACATTGTAGTAAAGCTTAATGGCAACCGCTGACATCATAAATATGCCAGAAAGTACGATTGCGACGAGCGCATAGCCAACCCACCTCTCGGTATTTTTTAAAACGACCGGTGCGGGGATATCAGACATCGTAATGTTCAACAAGCGAAGATCGCCAACCAAAATCATGCCGCCCAATAGAACCATCGCGCCAAGATGAAATGTCTGCACCACCGCAAATACACCACCGTAGGCTTTGGATATCTCAGCTAACATTGAGGTGTCTATCCACTCGAACAAAAATAAAAGATCCACGTCTATCTCCTAATCCAGTTCAGCCAGTTCATTGACACAGCCCGCCGCCCAATACATAAAGCCGGGCATCGCCTTGTGACAATCCCACCAGTCGTAGGCAATCATTCGGCCCGTCATGATGACGCCTGCCCAAAAGGCAATCGACAAGCCACCACTAATGCGAACCCGCCTCGGCGGTACCGGATCATTGTCCCATGACAAATTTTCTTGTTTGGTGATGTTACGCAGCAATAGCGCATTGATACCCGCTGCGATTAACAGCACGACTTTAATTCTGAACCAAATGCTGGTGGTAGTGCGAACCGGGATCGCGTAGTAAAGCAGGAAACCCGTCACAACCATGACAGCGAAGCCAAACATCATTGGCTTATCTAGCCGTTCAGCAACCTTTGACACGGGCACATCTTTGAAGATGTAACCAAGCATGCGTAGATCAATCACCACCAACATGCCAAGAAATATTATTAAGGTCAGTACGTGAGTCGATTCAACCCAGTTGTAGACATAGTAGGATTCATGCAGATCAGTGGACCACTGCTGCGCGTCGAGCCAGAGAGCCAAATCAAAAAGAAGCTGGTTAAGCACTGATATTCCCGTTTATTCTTATTATGCATCCCATAATACCCTTTGATTGAAAGCACGCAATAAACTCATTCAACCTAATAAATTACTATCAGTGACTTGATGATGCTCTTGATAAAACCAGCAAAACATTTGTGACGTGGTGCAACGCAGTAAAATTCAGTACGACGGGACACAACGAGGTACAACAAGGCACAACAAGGTACAAAGGAGTAAAACGAGCTGAAACGTTGTTTGGCATTCATTGAATCAATAACAGTAGACCCGATGGGGCGGCAGTGAAATTATGTCGATATGCCAGCAATCAAACCTCAGCGTGAATCTGCATCAAATCCGGTCGCCGATTCAAAGGCCTCGCAGGTGATCAATAGCCAAGACCTGACGCAGGGTTCAATTAGCGGTCATCTCACACGGCTCACGATACCGATGTTTCTCGGCATCTCCTCGATGATCGTCGCCTCAATGATCGAGACCATCTATATCGGTGTACTCGGCGCTGAAGAACTCGCAGCCTTTAGCTTCACTTTGCCACTTTTGATGGGGCTTTCCAGCGTATCGATGGGCATCGGCACGGGCGCGGCGTCACTGATTGCGCGCGCTCAGGGTAGCGGCGACCGAGACAGAGTCCGTATGCTGAGTACTCACTCAATGATTCTGACAACAATGCTACTGGTCATTTTGATGATTGTTGGCTTTGCCACCAAAGAGGACCTGTTCATCGCGATGGGCGCCTCTGGCCGTGTTTTGACGCTGATCGAATCCTATACTGATATCTGGGTCATTGGGCTCGCTCTGTTTACGTGGCCTATGGTGGCTTCCACGGTTCTAAGATCGGTCGGTAACGCACGGGTGCCCGGGTTTATTATGACGAGCACGTCGGTGCTTCAGGTCATCGTTTCGCCGATTATGATTTTTGGCTTGCTCGGGCATCCAGAACTTGGTTTTGAAGGTGCAGCATGGGCGAGTATTGTTGTTGGTCTTATCAGAACACTTGCAATGTTTTGGGTACTGATCTCAGGCGAAAACCTCGTGTTGTTTAACTTCAGCGCTTTGGAAAAATTGATTCAATCAAGTCGCGAGATTCTCTATATTGGCATACCTTCGATGTTAAACAGCCTTATTGGGCCGGTATCAATGGCGGTCATACTTTGGCTACTTGCCAGCCATGGACCAGAAGTTGTCGCTGGCTTTGGCATTACTTCCCGCTTTGAGATGTTACTAACAATGATATTGATGTCGTTGTCATCAAGCGTCGGACCTTTCGTAGGGCAAAATTGGGGCGCAAAACAGATAGACCGAATATACAAAAGCCTAATGATTGCCTACAAATTCTGCTTAGCCTGGGGACTCCTGAGCTTTCTGCTGCTAGCACCATTCGGCGCGCCACTCGTCGGCTTAATCAACGATGACCCTCTGCTCGTCGAGTCCGCAAGTTGGTATCTACTCATCGTGCCATTGACGTTCGGCACACTTGGTGTCGGAATGATATCGGGCTCACTATTTGTTGCACTTGGCAGACCGATGCCAACAACCATACTGGCATTAATGCGCATGTTTATTATTCATCTGCCGTTGGCGATATTGATGAATATGTACTGGGGCTATATCGGTATCTTCATCGCCACAGCGCTAGCCAATATTCTCATTGGGACGGTCGCCGTTATTTGGAGTCGGCGTGTTCTGGCAAGTGAAGTCGAGCGAGCCGGTCTAACCACTTAAGTTTCGGATCAACTCTATCTACTTCAAATTTAGCTATACCTTCAAGATATGTATCTCCTTGCCAGAAATGTTCTAGCCAGAAATCGCGGTGGTATAAGTCGCCAAATCAAAATAGTCGCGCCATACCTTTATTTTTCCACCTTCCATTTCAAAAACGCCGGTACAGGGAAGATCGACAGCCTTGTCAGCAATGCGCGTTTTGTCCAACCGTTCGGCAATGACGACGTTACCATCACCAACAATATTAAGTAGTTCCCATTCCGTACTCTGCCAATTTGCAGAGAAACCAGCAATAAACTTACCGAGCGCGTCGTGGCCTTGAACAGGCCCTGTTGGCATGTTGTGATATATGCCGTCTTCAGCAAAAAAACTTACCAACTCTTCAACATCAAGGCGGCTCCAAGCCTGAACAAAATTTCGTACAATCTCGATATTGCTCTGTGTATTGCTCATTTATTCTCGTCTCCGTTGAAAACTAACGCATTAAATTCGATTCGGTTAAGTACCCAGTATACGCATTTCAGCAAGGTAGACCGCGTTTACACAATCATCCGCGGTCTCAGTAGTACGATACCAGAAGCACGCTTGGGCGACACAAGCCAGCGTTTATCGTACTCGTATTTTTCCAGTTTCCAACTAGTTTCGCTGACCCAGACCATCTACAAGAGTCGTAAGAAATTGCTCGGCTATTTCAGAATAGCTCCCTTTTCTGCCGTCTCGGTGCCAATAGGGCAACCAATTGAACGCACCAAAAATAGCAGCTGCGGTGAACTTGGGGTCGCAAGGCTTAATAGAGCCCTCTTCGACACCTTCTTTAAGCAATTGCCGAATAGCAAAATCAACTTTCTTATAGCCTTCGTGAAGAACTGCCCGACTCTCTTGTGATAGCACATCGTTTTGGCAGCGCACTAAACACGCGCCAAAATCATTAGAGAGTACCTGTGCATTTAAACGGAAGAAGGCCTCAAGTCTATCCAAGGGCGGACGTTCGACGTTTGCGTGCTCAGCATCCTGCATCGCCGTATTCAGGTATTGGAACGCTAGCTGGGAACATTCGAATAGAATCTCATCCTTACTACTAATGTAGTAGTACAGCGTACGCTTGGAGACCTTCAACTCTGTTGCGATATCGTCCAGAGAGGTTCGATCAAACCCGCGCTCACTAAATAGCCTCGCGCCAATCTGCAGAACAGCAAGACGCTTTTGTTCACGTTGCCCTTCTTTGCTGAAAGCGGTTTTTGTTCCTGCAGTCTTCAATATAACGCTCGCTTATAAATGCTATGAAGGATTAGCGCTGTAAAGTGTTAGATCAGACATCAGTTAAGCCAAGACGCATTAGCGCTATATTCTGTCACTAGGATCGCAGAACGGCAAAGGCGTAGCATCTAAATCATGCTCAATTCACTATCTTAATCACATCCGTTTCAAGCTCATCCAGCTTCTTAAGATAGCGCGCCAAATTTTTATGCAGATGACCGATCGCCGACTCAAAACGGCCAAATCGATAATGTGTGTTCGCACCTGAACCAATGGCGGCTTGAATATCAGTGACCACTTTTGCATCTTCTTTGTTGCCGGTCTCCGTCAGGAAGGCAACGTCTTTTTTAGCGCGGGCTAATATCTCATCGGTTAATGCCGCGCCATCAGGTAATGGCAATGTAAGCTTGTAATGAAAGTAACGCGTTTTCGTCGGCGATTCGGGTTCCGCGAGGGTGACGTCATAGTGCTGCGAAAGCCTGTTAACAGAAGCGAAGGGAAAGATACGATTAACCAGTGTCACCATTCGATCAAGTGACAGATTTTTGCGCGGCGCATCGCGCAGTTTTTCAATACGCCGAAAGGGATAACAAACACGGGCGTTCGGCCCCTGCATTTCAACCACATTTAGATTGTCATAACCGTAGGGAAAGAAGGTTTCAGGATGGGTCGGCTTAATGTGATAGCCCTCTAGCGTACCTTCCGCCGTCAGCTTCCAGTTGATGTCGTCTTCTGACTCGCTTGAATCAAACAGCACCTGATCGTCGGTCAATAACGCTGGCAAAGACTCCAACGCGCCAGGGCCAACGGGTTCGTCTTGGGTGACAAACACTAGACCACCTTGAATATCGACCGAATGAACCGGCACCAAGCCATTTTCATCTTTATCAAGATCAGGGAAGCCATGTTCGTGCGGCACATATTCAAGGCGACCATCTAGTCGGTAGGCCCAGCCATGATAAGTACAACGAAATATTTTGGTACAGCCGGAACCTTCCGCCAATTGCATACCGCGGTGTCGACAGGCGTTACGAAACGCACGGATATTACCCTCTAAATCTCGAACAACCACAATCGGTACACCGGCAGAGTTTCTTGCCACGTAGGAGCCCAGTTCAGGCAATGCCGCAACGGGGCAAAATGCAATGGGTAGTCGTCGCATGAGCCGACGCTCGGCGTCAAAGCGCGCTTGCGAACTATAGTTTTCCACCGGCTCGTACCAGTCTTCTTCACCCAGATCGGTTGTGCCGTTATCAATGTGACTGAGGATATGATCAAGGAGTTCCGGATCATTGCGCATAATGGTTTGCTCAAGACTTTTCGATTGAGCATCAATCTACGGACTGGTTACAGTATCGTCAAGAGAGTCGGTCTTTACACCGTTAAGCAGGCGCTTGCGTTTTCAAAAATTCGGCGATTACGTCGACCAAATCGTCCACGGGCCGTTCTTCTTTTATCTCCAATAATGCCGCGCAGTATTTGTCGATAAAACCGCGTTCCGTAGGCAAGCTGCGGCCTGCAAGCTCCCCTGTTTCATAAGAGGCCGCCCACTTCATAAAGCCTGTGTTCTCTTCGTGCATATCGCCACCAGGATCAATTCGGTCGCCAAACCGTTGACGCTCGCGCGGCATTAATCTATTCAATCTGAGTGAGGCGCCAACATTCAAAAGTACCGCATGGGTAAAATTAAGATCAGACAACTCCCACGAACAGACAGAGCCGCTAAGTATCCATGCGTCGTGTGATTGAACAACGTCGATGATTCGCTGGTTTCGTTCGTCTTTGGAATATTGTTCAACAAAGGGCGGGTCGGACGGTTTATGGAAAAAATCGTCCGAGTCAAAGCAGGCAACACCCAGTCTTCGAGCTAGCGCTTCAGCTGTGGTTGTGGCACCTGAACCGGGACCGCCTGTTATCAACAGCTGAACGTTGCTCATTGGCATTAGTGCTTACGCTTTGGCTGCTGATTAGAAGGTTTCAACTCCACGCTAGCTACCAGCATAAAAAGCTTCGTGAAATGCAAACTGACCGACCGGTTTAGTTTCGCCGACCAGCCTTAGCATGAAGTATTCCTTTGGTTCATTATCTGGGCAATGCTCGGCGGCTGGCTCAAACCCATGCCGGCTGTAGTAAAGTGGATTGCCTGTCAGTATGCAGCCCCAAGCACCTTGTTCTGTGATGACTTTCATGCCCGCTTCAATCAACATTGCACCGATGCCTTCTCTCTGACGTGCAGGCATCACTGAGACGGGCCCCAAGGCGAACCAATGACCAACATCGCTGGATATTGTTGCAGGTGAGAACGTAATTTGGCCAACCACCTCATCAACGTCGGTTGCCACAAGTGAAACTGTTAGCGCTCCACAGGCGCGTAAGCTATTAACGAGATCTTGTTCATCGCCACCGGCATAAGGTTTACCTTCGAACGCAGCTTTGGTCAGATGCCAGATGGCGTCTCGATCAGTTTCACTCTCTGGGCGTATTGTAGTTGTCATATGACACCTTTCACTGTGTTGAACCGGATTAGTTTGCTGACTGCCAGACACTTTGAACGAATTGACGACAACAGAATTGTGGAATAAGTATACTGTGCATTAGATTGTGCTCCACGTATGGAACAAATAAATATCAACGTACACAAAATTAGCCGGAGAGCCAGATGGCCCAACCACCCACTCACAACTTTGACACCCTGAGCCTACATGCAGGTCAACAACCCGATCCCGCCACCGGCGCTCGGGCGACGCCGATCTATCAATCAGCTTCTTTTGTTTTTAAAGATACTGATACGGCTGTGGGCTTATTCAATATTGAGCGGGCCGGCCACGTCTACTCGCGTATTTCTAACCCTACTAATGCCGTGCTAGAAGAGCGCATTGCCACGTTAGATAACGGCGTTGGCGCAATTGCCACGGCCAGCGGTCAGGCGGCATTACATTTGGCGATCACCACAATCTTAAGCGCGGGCGATCATATTGTTGCATCACGAAGTATCTATGGCGGCAGTCATAATCTGTTGGACTACACATTAAGACGCTTTGGTATCGAGACAACGTTTGTTGACCCTCGTGACCCCGCCGCATTCAAAGCTGCAATTCAACCCAATACAAAACTTGTCTTCTCCGAGATTGTTGGCAACCCCGGACTTGAAGTGCTCGACATCCCGGCGGTTTCAGATGTTGCCCATGCTGCAGGTTTGCCATTATTAGTTGATGCCACGTTTACAACACCTTACCTGTGTCGGCCGATCGATTTCGGCGCAGACCTGGTGATGCATTCGGCAACCAAGTTTCTCTCTGGGCATGGCATTGTCATTGGCGGGCTGCTTGTCGATGGCGGTACATTCAATTGGGCCGCGTCCGGTAAGTTTCCAACAATGACGGAGCCTTATGAGGGTTTTCACAATCTCAATTTTGCCGAAGAGTTTGGACCTGCTGCCTATATCACACGAGCAAGGCGCGAAGGATTAAGGGACTTTGGCGCATGTATGAGCCCCACAACGGCCTTCCATGTACTGCAGGGCATCGAAACGCTATCGCTGCGCATGGATCGGCACATCGAAAATACCAAAGCGGTCGTCGAATTCCTCACCGAACAAGAGCAGGTCGAGTGGGTTAATCACCCGCTTCTACCGGATCACCCTGATCACGCCTTAGCAAAACAGCTTATGCCTAAGGGTGTTAGTGCCGTTTTTAGCTTTGGTATAAAAGGCGGCCGCGAAGCTGGTATCAAATTCATAGAAAACCTAGAAATATTTTCTCACCTAGCAAACGTAGGTGATGCAAAATCGTTGGTTATTCATCCAGCTAGTACCACGCACCATCGTATGGATAGTGATTCACTCGAAGCGTCGGGCATTTCAGAAGGATTGATTAGGCTCTCTATTGGTCTAGAAGACAAAAATGATCTAACAGCCGACCTACGTCGCGGCTTAAGAGCATCACAACCTCGCCAAAAGAAGAAGGGATAAAGAGATGTACGCAACCGTTAACAATCTACAAACCTTCTACAGTGTCGGCAACGGCACCATTGCAAAGGATCAGCCGAGCGTCATCTTTTTACATGGTGCTGGCATGGATCACACCGTTTGGGTTTTACCGGCACGCTATTTTGCAAGGCATAATTACAATGTGTTTTCTCTAGACTTCCCAGGCAATGGGCGTTCGGAAGGTGCACCGTTGACAACGATCGAGGCGCTGTCAGATTGGCTGGCAGAATTCATGAAGGTGTTGGAAATTGATCAAGCGGCGATCGTTGGTCATTCCATGGGATCCTTGGTATCGATTAACTTCGCCGCCCGTTATCCGGAAAAAACTCGAGTCATGGCGTTATTGGGCACATCAACACCCATGCCTGTGACGCCGTTATTACTGGATGCAGCAAAAGACAACAATCATGACGCAATCGACATGACGAACACGTGGAGTCACAGCAGCTTCGGTCAAATTGGTGGTAGCGAAAATCCGGGCATGTGCATGATGGTATCTGGACAACGTCTTTTAGAACGTTCAAAAGAAAACGCTTTTTTCACGGGCTTGAATGCCTGCAATGACTTTGTCGATGGTGACGAGCTAGTGAAGAAAATCGAGGCTGAAACATTGGTTATCATCGGCAAACAAGACAAGATGACCGCGGCAATTGGCGCCCAGAAAGTGGCAAGCGCTATTGGCAATGCAAGAGTGTGTCTACTGTCACCCTGCGGTCATTCAATGCTGTCTGAGCAACCCAACGCAGTGCTGGATGCTTTGGCGACGATTGTTTAGCTGTTGTCTATTGATCGCCTAGCAATCGCTGCAGAGTGGCTTTCTGCGTTGACGAGCCAGTTATTTCTAGAGCTGTCCGCGCGCAACATTTTGACCGTCGACACAGCTAACAGTAAATAGACAAATAGTATCGGCACCGATGCAACGATCGACGCGGTTTGCAGCGCCTTCACACCACCAAGTGAGATCAAGCAAATCGGTAACACGCCTAAGCCGAAGGCCCAGAAAACCCGATGCCATCGGGCCGGATGATCGTGCTCACCAAGTGCTTTGGTCGCACCTGCGGCTAAGGTATAAGAAGCCGAGTCGTAGGAGGTGGCAATAAATATCAAACCGATCAGAGCCAGAAACACCAGCCACAATGATCCACCGGGTAACATCTCAATCATGCCTGCAATCGCGGCGGACGGTCCGATATCCATGACTTGTTGTACCACGGGATACAGGCCATTTAGCTCAAGGTAAACCGCGTAGTTACCAAGTATCATGAAGAACATCGCGCAGCCCAAGGTACCCCAGCCCAACATGCCAAATATAATTTCCCGCAGCGTTCTGCCTTCGGATATTTTACAGACAAACATGCCGACAAACGGACCCAGCGCAAGCCACCAAGCCCAGTAGAAGACCGTCCAACTTTCGACGAAGTTAGATTTTTGAAGCGGATCTGTCCATGTAATCATCGTAAAAAAGTTCTGGGATATTTTGCCAACTGCAACAAGACTCGTTTCCAAAATAAACGTCGTTGGTCCGACGATAAAGACAAATGCTACCAAAATGACCGCTAGCCAAGCGTTAAACAGACTCAACACCTTGATGCCTTTGTCGAGATCTCGATAAACGCTAAACGCAATCAGAAGTGTGGCTAAACCAATAATTGAAAATTGTAGCGTGGTGCCTTCGTCCAATCCTGTTAAGCGGTTAATAGCCGAAGAGACAACAGACGTCCCGAGCCCTAACCCTGTTGAGCAAGTCGCCATGAGTCCGACGATGAACATTAGGTCAACGATTCGTCCAGGCCATTTTTTCTCCTGCTTTCCCAGCACTGAATGGCATGCAGCGCTAAGCCTAAGCGAGGAAACTTTCCTGACGTGGTAGGAATAACCGATCGTGACAGCGGGCAGGCAATATAACGCCCAACCTACGGGACCCCAGTGAAAGGCACCGTAACTGACCGCCCAAAAGAGCGCCTCTTCTGACTTTGGCTCGATGCCAAAGGGTGGGTCGACATAGTAGTAGACCCATTCAGCGGCACCCCAATAAATTAGAGACGCGCCAATGCCCGCGCAAAATAGCATGGAGGCCCAACTAAAGTTTGAGAAGGTCCTATTTTCGATATCGCCCAGTCTGACTCGCCCGTAAGGGCTAATTGCAATCCAGAGCAAAAAACCTAAGGTTGCGATAGCGGCGATGACATAGAACACGCCGAGTTCGCTGGTAACCTTGTCGAAGGTGGCGTTAATCATATCGCTACTCCATTGCGGAGCAACAACCAACGGCACGATAATCGCCAGCAGAATAAGGCAGCCCACACCGAAGATGAACCAGTCTACTTCGATTTTTTCGTGCACTTCATCTCTCAAGGCTTTCTCGCTGATTATTGTTTTTTAGGCGTAGGCAAGGAGAACACATTCCCTGTTAATGCACAAACCTGGGCATCCTCGAATCAAAAGGACAAAGTCGACTAACGACCAGACTATGCCTTAAAGGCAGTTTTTCCATCGAGCGCCACAGGGAACAAGGCCGTGTCTTTATCCCATTACATCTTAATAGCCTGTTATGGCAAACTGGCGATCTTGTTTAGATACCCTCATCACTTAACAATTGAGAGTCACCATGAAAGCCATTTATTGCGTAAAGTATGGAACACATCATGATCTCGAGATTCGAGATATTCCAGCGCCAGGCGCACCGCTACCAGACCAAGTAAGCGTTAGACTCGAGGCGCGGGGTATCCAGTTCAGTGATCTCGTTAGATTCGCAGGGAATTATCAGGTCGAATCCGAACTACCCTTTATTGTTGGTGGCGAAGCTGCCGGTACCATTACCGCAGTGGGTAATAATGTCCATGATCTTAATGAAGGCGATCAGGTACTGTGCACCGGTGGCTGCGTTGAACAGATCAACATCGAGGCGAACAAGGTCACCAAGCTACCTGCAAGGATAGACCTTATCAAAGCCGCTTCTTTTATGAATAATTACGCGACCGCTTATTACGGGTTACAACGGGCCCAACTTCAACCCGCAGAAACTTTGCTTGTTTTAGGTGCCGGTGGTGGCGTGAGTCTCGCCGCGGTGGATTTAGGCAAACTGTTTGGAGCACGTGTCATTGGTGCCGCCAGCACAGACGAAAAACTCGCCGTTGTATCAAACATGGGCGCAGACGAAACGGTCAACTATAGCGATGGTTTTAAAGATCAGGTCAAATCGATGACCAAAGGCTTAGGTGCAGACGTTATCTATGACCCAGTCGGCGGTGACACCTTCGATGAAGCGATGCGGTGTGTTGCGCCGTTTGGACGTATCTTAATCGTAGGGTTTACCAGCGGACGCCCAGCCCTGGCAAAAACGAATCACCTATTGGTCAAAGATGCATCTGTGATCGGATATTCATTAGGTGGCGTCGCAAAGTACAAGCCAGAGTTACTCAAACGCAATGCCGCGACTTTACTGGACTGGTTGGGTACCGGCCGGATTAACCCCTTCGTTTCGCACGTATTTCCAATGGACGACATAAAGCAAGCCTACCAACTACTGATAGACCGCAAGGTTATCGGCAAAGTTATTATTGCGGAGCCTTCAGCTGATTAGAGCCTTCAGCCGATTAGAGCCTTTAGATAATAAAGAGCGCTCAACTCATCATGCGTCTTATGCTAGTGGCAAGAGCCAACGCCAGCCGTTAAACATCACCCAACAGATAACGAACAACATCAAGTGTGTCGATCGCAAGGGATGTGCCCGCGACAGCTAAATATAGGTATGCATATTGTTTAAAAGGCGTTGAATATTGCCTTTTAAGTGCTCGACTTAGCACCCAAACAAATGCGGGCGTCCAGAAGATCAGGTGCGCCAATCCAAGTAACCGCACGTAGCCAACCTGCTCGTACAACCATGACATGCTCGCCCCAGCAACGAAAAAACTGCCTACAATCGCAAGGCTTTCATAGCGAACGTTGAACTTACCATCCTGCTTGTAGACCAGTAGCAAAAGTGACAGAAGATGTGTGCCTACCAGCACCATTACCCAGCCTTGCAGGAACGCATCTTGAGTTGCTATCGCATTTCCGAGTGAAGCGGGTGCATCGTTCATGAATGCTTTCCCCGTGAGTGCCGACCGTCATATTGTGTGTCAATCAATGATTACCCCAATGGGACGGAACCTGCATATCCAATACTGCTGCCAACTCAACGACACTCGGTGACACTTCCCGTCCAAATTGCGCACCCAGAACATCCAAGGCTCGATTCATCATTTGAAAATTCGCCACCACGCCGGCTGCTCTGAACATCCTAGCCTCACCCAGGTTTGCGACCAGCTGAGCCCTAACATTCTCTAAAGTAGGTTCTGCATCAGGACCGGTCGCTAGAACCGAGTCGGCGAAAGCCAACAGCAACGCAGCGTGTTCAACATCACATTTTGCGGTGTCGTCAACGATGCAAGACAGATCAATAGCGATACCACTTTCTTCGCAGCTCGCACGGAGCATGCCTGAGTGAGCAATTGTTCAGTAAAAGCAATCGTTGTAGTTTGACGTTCTTGCCGCCAATAATTCTATCTGGCTGCGATGCAAATCTTTGACGATATTGAGATCAGCCATCTCTTCCATACCGAGATAAATAATCGAATGAATGTCGTGCAAAGCCTTGTGTTCATCGGCCACGGCCGAAAAGCAATTCGGTGCGCCGGCGATGCCTCGCGTTGGAAACCAACCTCGCATTAGCTTGGCACCTTTAACTTCTAATTCGCTTGGATCACCCGTGATGGGTTGCGGCAATCCTCTTGCGGCAAGTCCTGCGCCGTATAGAAAAGTATCCAGGGCTGAGAATTGTGCAACCAGAGCAGTCAGTTCAACAACTTGCAGTGGCGTCATAAATAAGCCTGCCGCTTTCACGTAGGTCTCATCTATTTCATGCGCAGCAATCGACACTTTATGAACAAAACGGCTAATTTTCTCCCCCAAACATTGGGCTATTTCAAGTTCACCCTGTTGCGCTCGTCGCATCGTTGCAACAATGGCGACCCGTTCTGCACCGTTCCACCAGGTACCTGGTGCCGCTAATCGGGCGTACTGCTGATCTAGCATCTGCTGGTAATCATCGGGTAGCTGCATAATTTTCGACCTGCAAAAAAATGACACACAAAATATTCGACAATAAGTCCTACTGAGACAGCGAATTGCTCTCGTCATCTTTGCCAATAGGAAAATACAATTCCAAACGTGTAACCTGAGGCGCGCTATAGATATCAAGCTTACCGCCGTGATCTTCAAGTATTGACGCAACAACAGCCAAATGTAACAAATGCCTATCGATGCCGGAGTAGGCTCTCGATTTCTGCGCAGGATCAAATACTTCGATCAAATCTTCTGGACGAATACCCAAGCCTTCATCAGCAATGCGCAACACATAATAATCCCCGGCGGGAAGTCGATCATGAAACAGCGGCAGCTCTTCAACGGAGATCTCTCGGCCACTTAATATCACCACCTGCCCCTCCGGTTGTGTTTCAAGCACATATCTAACCAGACTAATAACAAGCGTTTGTAGGTGCGAGGCTGAACCTCTTACTCGGCCAACGCCCTGCTGCACGTCCGATACGAGTTCGGCATTGCGGTAACTCTCAACCAACTCTTGGTATTCGGTGGACGCTTCGAGGTTTCGTAAAAGTTCGACAATATCTATTTCAGCTCTCTCAACCCCTGCATTTTGTAATAGCCGAACCATATCTTCGAGCACCGCATTGGCTCTGGCTGGGACGGAACCCAGACCGGACTCACGCAAATCCGAAATGATGGTATTGGCGATGACGCCAAGACGGTTAATCTTGCTGGTTTGATCGACCTGCTCATAAAGCGCCATAGATTGGCCCTCTGCGGTGCGGCGCAGCTTTTCCTGAATATGAAGTTCAAGATTGGTTTTCGTCAGCTCACTGCTTTGACGCTCGATGGTTCGAAAGGCTCTAGAGTAAGTAATTGAAACAAGGAAGCTCTGCAACAAAATGAACAAAAATAATGCGGCATGAAAGGTGTTATCGCCGGTCAGGGTCAAATTAAGAGCCACCATGTCGTTGAGGGCCGCAACAAACAGTACGAATGAACCAATACCCAGCAAAATACTGCCTTCGCGCTTACGATAGACAACCATCGAGATAACATAAAGACCATAAACTATCACCAGCACTGTAACAATTTGAAAGGCGGGCACCAATTGGGTTGCCCACTGTATCGGTGTTAGCAGTGCCCAGAGGGAGAACAACGAGGCAACCAGCCAAAAACTAGTCGCTATATTGCGAATGGCTTCGCGAGGATAAAGGCTGTGCATGAAAGCCATAAACATCGGCGCGGCAAGCACCCAGCATAGGTATTCCAAGCGGGTCAAAAATTCCCAGCCTAAACTCGGCGCAAGGTGCGACACATAGCGCTCTCCGACAATGAGCGTTCGTGTGCCAATCAACAGACAAAAAGCACCTAAGAACAAACTCGATTTTGATTCTCGCCTAAACGCCCACGTGCACAGGTTGTACAAGCCCATAATCAGGATCGCGCCAAACAACAGCAAGTCCCCCGCAATCCCATTTTCTCTTTCGCGATGTAGCGCCTTCGTTAGTCCAAGCCGCACAGGTTCCCATATGCCGGCATTCCTGTGGTGAAAATTCGCCACTTGCAAGATCACCTCTACCCGCGTTGATTCAGGCGTAAAACTGACCACAGACGGTTGATAAGCAGGTCGAGTAAGCTCCTTCGACGTCCCCGGCAAACCAACCGTACTCAGCACTTCACCGTCAACCATGAGCCGATAAGAAGTCCCTATGCTAGGTAGCTTTAGTGCCAGGGGGGCTGCATCGAAAACAAGAATATTTAGTCGATAGGTGGCATAACCACTGGCGGATAGTTTTTCTCCGTCGAGTGATAGGTCATTCCAAAAACCAGGCACATTAATGTGATTCGGCTGAGCCGACGTACTGAAAGCTGAAGACTGCTGACTATCGAGCAGGTCCAACCAATAGAATTCCCACGCACCATCAAGGTTGATGCTTCCATCGCGATCAAAACGCCATTCGCTAAGATCAATAATACCCTCAACGGCGACCGGTGCATCCGCTGCAATAGCCTTTGAGAACAGCAACAACACAGCGATAAGTGCAACAAATCTGATGCAAAACTTTATTAGTTGCGGCAAATCACCAATCGTGAAATTTTTTGTAGGGTCTACAAACATTCGCTTACTTTTTTCACTGCCTTTATAAGGTCGGTTGGTCAATATCAAAAATCAAGATGCGGCTCTTGTCTTAGCTCAAAGCCATTTCCTTCGCTATCTTTAAACGCCGCGACGCGAACGGGCACACCGAAATCAAGGGTTGTCCAACCCGCCGATTAAAAACTAGGTACCACATTGAAAACTGATCTATAAAAGGCGATGCCTCGTTCCATATCGATAACGTAATGAATGACGATGGGTGACCTCACGTTAACCGTCTTCACGAAATCTACCTCGCCATTTCGCGGATGAAAGACAGGACTTAATATGCCCTGCCTCGTTGTTGGCCTTAATAGTAACAGGTCGACATCTGCAATAAGTCAAAGTAGGCTGCGTCTTGGGTACCTAACCTTCACAATATCGAAAAGTCATATTACTTTGACAGGGCCTTGTGAAGGCAAATCAAAAAATCAGCACAGATGCGAAATAACTGACCAGCGTAACTACCTAGCATACTTATCTACAATAATTATCTAGGACACTTACTTAAAGTCGTTATGCAGCAGCATTGGCTTTATCTGACATGAAACTTATACAAGAATTTCGAATCAGTTAATAGGGATTTTAGAAGCATGAAGTTTACTCAAGTAATTTACAGCTTTTTACGCTCGGGCATCGACATTCGTGCACCGAAGAGCGCGCTCCCAACCATCATTTTAACCATGATGCTCACCGTTATCGCCAATCCAACTTCAGCTGCCGACTTACGTGCGGCAATTGAAGATGATTATGCGTCAAACCTTGAAGGTCTTTTTAAGCACTTGCACCAAAACCCGGAATTGTCTTTTCGTGAGTTTGAAACTTCAAAACGACTCGCCAGTGAACTCAGAAATCTTGGCATCACTGTCACGGAGAATGTCGGTGGTACGGGCATTGTTGGCATGCTACAAAACGGCAACGGACCTGTGGTCATGGTTCGAGCCGATATGGACGGACTGCCTATTACGGAAGACTCAGGCTTAGCTTACGCATCAAAAAAGACCCAAGAAGATATTAACGGCGAACGACTACCCGTTATGCATGCCTGCGGTCACGATGTGCATATGACATCGCTCATTGGCACCGCAAGACAATTAGTCAACACACTCGATCAATGGCAAGGCACCGTCATGTTCATTGGTCAACCCGCTGAGGAACGCATCGGCGGTGCTAAAGCGATGATTGAAGACAACCTTTATGAGCGCTTTGGCGTGCCTGATTACGCATTGGCCTTCCATGTTGCCGCTGGTAAAGAAGCAGGAACAGTCAGCGTGCCTAAAGCGCTTGCCTATTCCTCTTCCGATAGCGTCGACATCACCGTTTATGGCATCGGTGCACATGGCGCCTCGCCCCATGCGGGTAAAGATCCTATTTTAATCGCATCGCAGATTGTTGTTGCATTGCAAACAGTCGTCAGCAGAGAGATCAGTCCACTCGAACCGGGTGTCATTACTGTCGGTTCATTTCACGGCGGCTCAAAGCACAATATCATCCCCGACAGAGTCAAATTACAGCTCACAGTTCGCTCAAATGATGAGATGGTACGCCAGACCTTACTCAGCGCGATTGAAAGAATCGCCACCGGCGTTGCAATCACAGCGGGCCTGCCAGAATCGCTTTATCCAAAAGTTGATCTATCGATCGAATCAACACCGCCGACACATAATAATGCGGCACTCGCCCATCGCGTTGAAGCGGCCATAGTGGACGTCTTAGGAGAGGATAAGGTCGTGCCACAAACACAAAAAGGCATGGGCGCTGAAGACTTTGCTTATTTTTTAGTCACTGAACACGAGGTGCCCGGCGCTTATTTTTCTGTTGGCGGCACGCCTTTAGAAGAACTTAAAGCGGCTAAGAAAAGTGGCGCACAACTTCCGTCACATCATTCACCCTATTTCAAAGTCGAACCTGAACCCGCTATCACTACGGGGACTCTAGCCATGACATCGGCAGTCTTGGATTTGTTGGCTAAAGATTGAAGTCTTATGGCGATCGATAGAATCTCTGTTATACCGACGAGCGTTTAACCATTCGAATCTGAATGGTTGAACGCCATCCAATCCTTTCTTTCAAGCACATACTCGACATCCAAGCCCGACCATTGAACTTGCTGTGTCTGATACGTCGTGCCGGGGGACAGGCTAGCATCCCATTTGAAGCTGCGTGAGTAGGTCATTCCCAGCTTTTCCATAACGCGTATCGAAGCAAGGTTCTCGTCGTAGGTGGTTGCTATGAGCCTTTGCACGGAAGTTGTTTCGAAACAGTTTTTGATAAGCAACAGCATTGCTTCACTGCAATAACCTTGACCCCAACTTTTTCGACAGAACCGATAGCCAATCTCTGCATCCTTAGCTGCCATTGGATCAATACTAGAATTTGGCTCTCGCAGCGAACACCAACCCAAAAAAGTACCGTTGCTGTCGACAACTTTCCAAAAACCAAAGACATCATCGACGTCAAAATCTGTCAACAATGGCATCGTCTCAGCAACAATAATATTGCGTGGCGTCGACTCACCTCCATTGAGAAACCGCATCACTTCTGGGTCGCTATGAAGATCAATAATGGCTTCTGTGTCTGCGTTATCGAAGCGAACCAGAATAAGTCGATTGGGTTTTAGGTCGCCTGCTGCGGACACTAATTTTGTGAGATATACTTAAGTATCTCGACAACTTGATCTGTCGTTGTTGCCCAAGCCATCGCCGCCGCATCCACTTCTTTTAGCGGATGAATAATATTCTCATCGTGCAAGGTGATATAGGGTGTATCCAATGCGGCACACATTCCGGCATCAAACGCAGCATTCCATTGTTTAAATTGATCACCAAATCTGACAATAACTAAATCGCTGGCTTCAATCAGGGTTTTGGTGCGGATACTATTCACCTTGGCCGATTTGTGATCGCGCCAAAACGCTTTATCTTCATCACCAAGCATGTCGCCAGCCGCATCGCTCGCCTCATGGTTAGTCACAGGACCGGTAAAGTCGATATCTAGATCCTCGGCAGCCGCACCACGGAAGATTTCCTCGCGCCAAGCTGTGTGAATTTCACCCGATAAATAAACTTGCAAACCGTCCATAGGATCGTCCTTATTTGTCATTGTTGCGCTGATTTACTTTGTAGCGTCGAAACTTAGACCGTCTAGCCGAGCGACTGCTCAACTGCCATTTCGCGTATACGCCTTTTGTCGATCTTGCCGGACGCGATTCTTAACAGCGGTTCTTCGCTCACAACAATGTAGCGTGGAATCTTGAATCGGGCGATGTGATCTAACAGAAATTTCTTCAAAGCGTCCTTATCAACCTCACCTTCTGTGTAGATTGTGGCACCCACCTCTTCACCTAATCGTTCATCCGGCACAGCATAGACTGAAGCTTCGAGTACCTGAGGATGGACCAACAAGCCGGCCTCTACCTCCGCACAGCCAATATTCTCACCACCTCGAATCACCAAATCCTTTATTCGATCAACGATATACAGATAACCTTCTGCGTCGATATAGGCAACATCACCGGTTTTTAACCAGCCATCAACGAAGGTTTCTGCATTTGCTTCAGGACGATTCCAATAGCCTTTGATCACCGAACTACCACGAATAAGTAGTTCGCCCCGTTCGCCTGCTGGCAGTGTCTCGCCAGCTTCGTCTATCACTTTAATGTCCAGCGCCGCTGAACATCGGCCGGAACTACTCGGGTGTTCGAGATAATCCTCACCACCGATACCCGCACCGATCGCATTAGTCTCCGTCATGCCCCAGCCAGTATTTGGCATCGCCTTGGCAAAGGAGGCCGCAATACTCTTTACCTGTTCGGGTGCACGTGGCGCACCGCCACCGCCCACCGTAGCTAAAGAGCTTAGATCACGATTCGTTGATTTTGCCTTTTCAACCAGGTCACCTGTCATCGCTGCAGGGGCAATAAACGACGTAATCCGTTCTTCCTCTATGATTTCCGTCGACAAATCAGCATCCCACTTGTACATCAAAACAACTTTGCGTTGAATACGATAGGACGACAGTAATCCTGCTAGTAAACCCGTTGCATGGAACAGCGGCACCGCCAGCAGAGTTGACGCTTGATACTCAGCTTCCGGCGCGGTCAGATTATTAATGACAAGCGCAATGTGCTGATCGAGTTCCCATGACAGCAGCGCCGTCATGATGTTCTGATGACAGGAGACAGCACCTTTAGGATGCCCCGTTGAACCGGAGGTATACAAGATGGTCGCGTTATCTTGTGGCGAGACATCGACATCGGGCATCGTCTGACCAGCGTATTTCGTAACCAGATCATCGATTAACGTCATGTTCTCAGCGAGTGCTTTAGTTGGTCTCACGGCAATTATCTGGAGATCAAGCTCAGGCATGATTGAGACAATTCGATCGATCCTTTCTTGATCAGCAAATAAAACCTTCGCGCCACTATCGTTAAGACCAAAGGCCATCTCATCAGGTGTCCATAAGGAGTTCATCGCAACCGCAATGGCACCCATTGATGTGACAGCCATAAAGGACAACACCCACTCCGGATAATTACGCATTGAAATAGCAACGCGATCGCCCTTTTCGATACCATATTCTTGCTGCAGTATCGCGGCGAGCAGACCGGCTTTTTCATGGGCCTCGGTAAACGAATAACGCTCCTGATCATATACGAGAAAGGTTTCATCGGAACGCGCGGCTTCATAGTGTTGCCGCAGGGTGGCAGGTCCATTCTTGAACCCTCTGACCGTTCGACCGTACATCTCAATCGTTTCGAGTTCATAGTCCTGACCAACAGCGGTTAACTGAGCGATCGCTTCAAGACGCGTCAAATTCGTCATTTCATTACCTGTTTTTGTTGTTTAATTGAGCCTACCTAGATTGCAGACACCCTGCTATGGTTTGGCTTTTGAAATTGATCTGTTGAATGGCAAGCAATATAGCGATGGGCAACAATTGATGTCAACGTTATGTCCAAATTCTTGACACACTGCAGCGCATTAAATCAGTATCAGCAAGGATTGCTGCACCCCTACATGGGAGACATTCGCTGGCAGCTTCACCGAACAGACCGCTCAAACAAACCTGTATCGAAAGACATTGCTGCCCATTGTTTACCTCTTCGTTGGCATTGTGAAGCTATCGATCGCTCGTTAGCCACTGCAGATTAGCGACCTCCTCGCTTCGTTGCCAAAACATTGACGGGACTATTCACCCTTGAAATTCGGTGGGCGCTTTTCAAGGAAAGCTTCACGACCTTCTGTGTAGTCATGTGATTTTCGAATATTTTGGCGCATCGCTAAACCGCGTTCTTTGGCGATATCTTCATTTTCAAACACACTACGCCATAGCGTTTCTTTCTGCGCTTGAATCGCCAAGGGACCACTTTCTTGGCACAACCTTGTTGCAAATGACAGCGCGTCTGCCTGCACTTGGCCCGCCTCTGAGATGATCTCAACCAGACCCGCTTGCTGACACCACTGCGCACTCATGCCGTCGCCAGGGGTCAAAAACGCAAACGCTTTTGAGTAACCCAACTTCTTCCCAAGCTTGATGGGGATATCCACCGCGTTAGTACCTACCTTGGGCTCTGAGATAATAAAATTTGCGGCAACATCCGCAAACACAAAATCGCAGCCAAGCACCAGGTTCACGCCTTCACCGACACAATGTCCATGTACAGCCGCGATTATCGGCTTATTGGTCACCATGTCATCATCTAGTATCAAACCACCCAAAGCTGCGGTGATACCTTGACGGGCATTTTCGCCCAAAGCATTCATATCCGCACCGGCACTAAAGGCCCGCTCACCATTGGCTTGAATCACAGCCGCCCATAGTGAGTCATCATCTCTAAATCGGACCAGCGCCTCGTTAACACCCAGATACATATCCGCGTCGAACGCGTTCATCTTCTGCGGTCTGTTTAAGGTAATGACAGCCACCCTGCCAACCGCTTCAAACAACACTCTGTCGTGAAAGGATTCAACCATTACAATTTCCCCTCGAGCGCCAGTCGATGGCTCTCTACGTTGATCTCAAGTAATTTTGACTTGCCGGTCGCACCGGTTTGAACTTCAAACTGCCCCATAGTTTGTAAAACAACTTTGGCTCTAAATCGTATTTGGTGATGAATCGCTGTCTCAAGTTCCTGACACATCTTTTGCTGTTGAGCCTCATCAATGCCCAACGGTGTTTCAACTAAGACTACAACGGGGGGTTCAATAACAGGGCCTGCCTGCGGCAGTAACAAACGAATATTACCCGTCGTGGTATCGCCATATCGGTTTACAACATCACGTACGGCGTTGGGGAAAACATTCACGCCCTTAACCAGCAACATGTCATCTACACGTCCCTTAAATGTCATACGCACACCGGGTCGACCGCATTCACAGGGTTTTGTATCAAGACGAATAATGTCTTTGTCTCGCCAACGCAGCAATGGACCACATTCACGTTCAAGCCCGGTGAAAATAATCTCGCCTTCAACACCGTCTTCGATCGGTAGCGGTTGCATCGTTTTTGGATCAACGATCTCAAAATAGGCGTTGTCCTCCGCATAAAAATGTATACCCGCATGAGCCTCGCACGAAACACCGGTTGGACTGTGGCAGCCTGTCGCACCCATATTGTCGTAACAGGTTGCACCGCCGAAACCCGCCTCAATCTCAGAGTAGATCTCTGGAATACTACCGCCCGGCTCTCCCGTCACCACAACTTTTTCAATACCTAGATTCTTAGGATCGATACCACTACGCTCATGCATGGTTTTCGCCAAATGTCGGGCGAACGAAACCGTCGTGCGTATCATTTTAGGACGCGTTGCTTGTGCAATTTGAGCGACGCGCTCCACGCCACTTAATGCGCCAACTGGCACCACACAGGCGCCATAGGCCATCATTGAATCAACAGCGGGCACCCCTGCAATCCACATACTCAATACACTCGCATGCAGCACTACATCACCTGGCTCTACACCAATACGCACCATGCCACGGGAACAATTTTCCGCCGCTATGGCTCTATCGTTAGCTGTAAAACCGCTGAAGGTCGGCGAGCCCGTGGTGCCTGAAGACGACGAAATGCGATTAACCTGTTTGGGATCACAGGTGATGTGCATGCCTAACGAATGTCCCAACTCTGTTCGAGATCGCTCCTGACTCAAACGTTCTTCATCTTTATCAAAGAAGGGGAAGTCCTGATAATGCTCTAGACTTTTAAGTTGATTGGGGCTAACGCCCGCCTGTTGAAATTTGTCGCGATAATACGGGCTCTGCTCATCCACTTTTTTTACTAGACTTTGTAACTTCGTTAGCTGAAGCGCACGCAGATCGTCGCGACTCAGCGTTTCCATCTTTTCGTTCCATAGTTTCATCATTGCTTCCAGTATTTCAAACCTTCACAAGAGTATCACTTTGGCCACAGCGAAACGATCAGATCAACGTGACCACTCTTCCAGTATGGTCTCATCTCTTGTAACAATTGCTCGATAGCCCTTAAGTCGCTTGTAGTTTGGTCGATAAATTTCAAGTCTCTGCTTCCTTTTATTGAACCGCACATTAATCGCGCCCGTCGCCGAGATAACCCGCCGATTTCTCGGCCGACCACTGATAAAAAGCGGCCCACCACCTGGCGCTAGACTTTCGTCATCTTCATCAAACAGCTCAAGCCAAGTGGTGGTGGAATCAGGCAACTTAGAGACCAAACCCATCGTTATTCGTGCAGAGTCTTTGCTATAGGTTTGTTGAGCAAGTCGCACAGAAAAATCATAAGCTGCGCTGACCTTCGTCATCTTCGCGGTTTCAAGATAACCCTGATAGGCTGGAATACCAACGGACATAACGACGCCCAATATCGCAATAGCGATAAGTAGCTCGATTAAAGAAAAGCCTTTTTTTAAAGCAACGTAAGATTTCATATCATAAAGACATCACTTTATTTTTCTGCTATTTCCAAATTATCACGGCTAATTCTTGCTCTATAGGACGTCAGATTCAGATACTCTGGACGCGTGATCTCAACTCTTTGCTTTTTTGTGTCGAACTTAATTTTAATCGCTCCGGTATCGTCTGGATCACCATAATCCGGTTCGGATGAGCTTTTACTCTTTTTGCCCTTTTTAGCTTTCTTGCCTGATTCCACAGAGATATAAATTGGCCGGGCGCGAGGGTCGAGTCGTCATCGAGAAAAGTAACCCATTGTGCACCAGAGGTTGGAAGGTCAGACGTTAACCCTAAGGTAATTCTGGCCGTATCTTTTGAGTAAGCGCCTTGAACTGTTTGAACCGCATTTTGATAGGCACTGTTGACTTGGGTCATATTAGCAATGTCAACGTAGGAGCGGTAAGCAGGTAGACCGACTGCAGCAACAATCGTTATGATCGCCACTGCTGTCACCAACTCGATCAACGAAAAGCCATCTTGGTGTCGGCTAAAGCTCATTACTCGCCTTTTTGCTTTCTTGATTTTCTACCAAGTTTTTGTCTCTCTCCTTCAGAATTGGCGCTAATGCTTTCAACCCGTCCATAATATCGTTTAACTCATCACGAGGCCGAAGGTTGCGATGATAATCGTAGTCACCCTGCTTGAGCGCCTCAATATAAGCGCTAATAGCAACTTGTGGACCCGCAATTCTATGGCTAACGACTAGCGCAAATACAAAAGAGAATAAAATGAAGATGCCAAAACCCAAAAGCGATGTCTGAACACACTGAAGCATCAAATCATTAATTTGGCCTTGGACACGAAAATCCACAATTGGGTTGTTGTTCATTAAATCTTCGACACCGCTGGTTATTTGCAGGACCACAAGCCCAACGGCGCATAGAATAAGACCGCCTACAAACATATAGATCAGGCTCAGCTTCAACTGAAATTTCGGCTGAACAAACATGTTGCTGAGTTTTCTTTGGTGTTGTGCCATTAGGTCACCTATCGGCTAGTCGTGGTCTTTTACTTTATGACTATAACGTTTGATTGGGGAATTTTGGCTAAAACTTGTAAGTGATTCGTTAGTGGGAAGCTAAAACTATAGCCCCCACTATTAAAGGCTACCTAACGGGGTCCGGCGCAACCTGGATCATTCTCTTACCACGGTTTTCACCCGCTAACAAACCAATCAAGCCGCCGGGAGCCGATTCAATACCCTGTAGCACATCTTCAACCACCTTGAGTTGTCCCGATGCCGCCCACTGACTAAGATCGTGATTTGCGTCAGCATCAAGGTGACTGTAGTCAGACACTAAAAAGCCTTCCATGCGCAACCGCTTTGTCACCAACAAACCCGGGATTCCAAAAGGTCCTTGCTTAGGTTTACCATCGTACATAGACACAGCACCACAGCAGCTAATTCGCCCCTTTAACTTCATCGCGAACAACGCAGCTTGCAGAATATCGCCACCGGTATTATCGAAATAAACATCAACACCCTCAGGTACGGTTTTCCCCATGGAATGCCTTAAAGGCGCAGACTCGTCCTTGTAATCAAGACAAGCGTCAAAACCTAACTCGTCTACCAACCAATCACACTTTTCTCTGCCCCCAGCAATACCAACAACGCGAGCGCCTCTAATTTTTCCTATTTGTCCGACGATGGAACCAACCGAACCTGCCGCAGCGGAGACGACTAAGGTTTCACCGGCATGTATACCCGGCACATTGATCAAGCCATGATAGGCGGTCTTGCCAGCTACCCCTAATAACGAAATTGCATGGGTCAGTGGGCCGTCGAAATCCGGTATTTTCGCGGCTGCATCGGCATTCACGGCGGCATATTCTTGCCAACCGATATCCGCTGATATCAAGTCACCAAGTTTGAATTTGTCGCTGTTGGTCTCAATGACCTCACCAATACCACCACTGGACATAACTTCGCCAGCACCGATGGCATCTCTATAGGTTGCGCCCTGCATCCAGGCGCGGTTGGCCGCGTCCTGACTCAGCAAAATAGTTCTGACAACAATCTGACCAACCTGCGCCTTGGGAATTTCACCATGAACTAGCTCAAAATTGTCGTGCGCAAGATTGCCCTGCGGCAGGCTTCGAATCATGATTTGTTTATTCAATTTTTTGTCCTCATTTGTTAGCTTTTCTATTAACACTTTTATTAACTTTTGTATTAGCTTGTATATAAAAAACCATTCATACAAAAAAAAGGCTCAACTTGAGCCCTTTAGATCCATAGAAACGATTTGTCTTTTTTACGATCCACCTGAGTTATCGCCACTGTATGCACTATGCAGCGTGATAGCTGTCAACTATCTTGCTGAATTTATCCTGCGCTTTAGCGATTAATTTAGGCAAATGATAAGTTGGAAATAAATCATCCGACGGCTCGTAATCACGCAACATCAATTTCGCAAGATTTGCCTTATGGACCTCGGTCGAACCATCCATAATTCCCATTTGCGGCGCAGACATCCACATTGACCCCAACGCTGTCTCGTTAGACATACCTAATGCACCATGCAGATGAATCGCACGATAGACAATGTCGTGATTAACTTTAGCCGCACTAATTTTAATTGACGCAATTTCTTTACGAATTTCTCTCGTGTAAGAACCGATATCATCAATCATCCAAGCGGTATAGAGCACATGCAGTCTGAATTGTTTCAACTGGATGTAGGAATCTGCCAGATCCGCTTGCACCATCTGCAAATCCGCCAGACGATCACCCCGTGCGCGACGACTCAGCGCTCGCTCGCAGGCCATGTCTAAAGCTTTGGTACAAACGCCAACTGCGCGCATTGCGTGATGTATTCGCCCGCCACTTAAACGCGTCTGCGAACCAACAAAACCCGCACCTTCATCACCCAGCAAGGCAGATGCCGGCACTCGGACATTGTTATAACGCATATAGGCATGGCCGCCTCGACCGCGGCTGGTATCGTAATTTTCTTTGAGTGGCGTACCGAGGTTATGAACATTACGCACTATCTCGACACCATCCAGATCTGAATCAACGATAAACATCGACGCTTTCTCTAACATCGGTTTGTCAGGACCGGTGATCGCCATGACGATGAGGAAGTCAGCAGCCGCACCATTGGACGTATACCATTTCTCTCCGTTAATAACCCATTCGTCCCCGTCTCTTACCGCGGAGCACTTAAACTCCTCGGGTCCGCCAGCATGGGGTTCCGTCATTGAATAAGCAGAACGTATTTCGCCCCTCAGCAGCGGTTGCAAATATTTCTCTTTTTGTTCTTCGGAACCATTGTGAGCGATCAATTCCATATTGCCGGTATCAGGTGCCTGACAGCCGAAAATTGTCGGTCCCATAGAAGTTCGACCAAGCTTTTCATTCAACAGGCATAGCTTCACTTGCCCAAGCCCAGGACCGCCGAGGTCAGGACCAAGGTGAAAGCCCCATAAACCTTGGTCGCGCACGCGCTGCTGCAATTCTTTGATATAAGCGCGAATGGCATCCCAACCATCCGCATCAAGCGCCTTACCGTTTTTGTCTGTGCCGACGCTCATGAACTGATCCAACGGCTCAATATCCTCTTTCACAAGGTTTTCGACCCAATCGATTTGTTTTTGAAACTCGGGCTCTACGGAAAAATCTATCGCCATTTCACTTTCCTCTTTTTGTCTTGTGTTGATTTGTCTTGGGTAAATTTTGGAGTCGCCATCCGCTAACCAAACGCAACACAAGACTTGTTTTTCTTATGAACCACCATGCCACTTTTTAACCGCGCTTAACAAATCTAAAAAACATCTATACAAAACCATCGATTCGCTAAATACAGGAGGATAAGCGGCCTTTTTACGAACTTGTCCTAGTAGACTTCAACGGTATTCTCAAAATTGAAGCCGCCTTGCGACATGACCAAGCGATGCCTGTCGCCACTCACATCACTATCCCAGCTTTCGTAACCGGCATCGCCGTGCCACATAGCAACACGTTCGCCCGCGCTCGACTTTGCAACCCGCGTTTCGTAGGTTTTGCTATCGCTATTTCTAAAGAATTCAAGCGTACTATCTAGACCACCATGCAGGGTCAATTGGTAAAGGGTAATCCATGTTGGCGGAGCCAGATCTATCTTACCTTCACCGTGGTGAACCAACGCCTCTTCGGGCGAGACCCAGCGGTGGTTAAGAATTTCGCCACCGTCAACTTCTACAACCTCATCATGTTTGACATCTGTGATAAAAAACCAAGTGGTAAATCGCTTTGGTGTACCTGGCGGTGGCGTCCAGTGCGCAAAATAGATAAATTCGTGAGACGCAGCTTTAATGCCTGTTTCTTCTTCAGTTTCCCTACTGGCAGCTGTCAACGCAGCGCTTTGAAGTTCGCCGTCATCTCCGTAGTCTTCGGCATCAATTTTGCCGCCAGGAAATACCCACATGCCGCCAAAACTAATATTTTTGTTTTTTTGCAGCATCAAGACTTCAACCGATTCAGCATCTGCGCCTTCACGAATTAGCACGACAGTCGCTGCCGGAATAGCCGGCGGGGCCGCATCGACATCTTTGTTTTCAATATCACCATAAATATCGTTACGGTGAACCTTCTCGCCTTCAACTTTCTCGTTCTCTGACTTCGGTGTCTCTTGCTTCGACATGCGCTATCCAAATCTTAAAAAAATAAAGCATACATGAGTCGAGCCTATCCCTCATACCCTTTGAAAAAACGTCTGCATCGACTATCTGAGCGTGGACTCGCCAACCACTTGAAGCCGATGGATCACACGCGCTTCGTCACCGTGATCATGCACGGCGTAGTGAAGCACAGACCGGTTGTCCCACATAACGAGATCACCCGCTTGCCAATGATGACGAGCTTGATACTCCATCTTAGTTGAATGATTAAAAAGGAACTCAAGCAGCGCCTTACTCTCTTCACGGCTCCAACCTTCAATCTTCTCGGTGAAAGACCTGCATGCGAACAGCGCCAGCATGTCAGACTCATCGTGTTTTCGCACAAGGGGATGCAGGGCGCGAGCCGCTTCTTTTTCGTTTTGCCCGTATAATCGCGCCAGCCCGGCGGCACTATGCACCGCCTTGAGCTTGCTAATCGACTCTTTGAAGCCAGCGGTAAGACCTTCGTATGCAAGGTGTTGATTCGCAAAGGCAGTATCACCACCAAAAGCAGGCGCTGCATGCGCGTAAAGCATAGTCAGCTTCGGCGGCGCTTGGTTGTAACTCATATCGGTGTGCCAGTGCTGATTGACATCGGAACGCTTGCCACGATTACGCAGTTCAATAATATCCGGGTAGTCTTCAAGGCCACCATAAGGAAACTTCACCAGTTCGCCCCAATGTTTGGCAAATGTCATGTGATCTGCGGGTGCGAGATTCTGATTTGGGAATACCAGCACATGATATTGGCAGAAGAGATTATTTATCGCTTCCCAATCAGACTGGCTAACAGATTTAATATCGAGGTTTTCAATGACGGCACCGAGGGGTGCCGCTAGGCGTCTCACATTCATGATCGATTCCAACGACTAAGGTTGTTTAGTGTTGGAACCATCATACATTGTGAACGTTATTGTCGTTAGATACGGATTTGCCGGCTGATGATCAACTCTAAAGCGCCATAGCTGCAATCCAAAAACTCATGCCAAGGCCTACTCCGAAAGCGAGTATCCTAAGAGCGGTGATACCTGCGACGTACATCACACCGTGCAGAACCCTTGCACCAAGCCATATCATGGCTGCAAGTGACCAGTTGCCGGACGGATCGACGCCGGCCATGAATGCCATACAATTTGCTGCAGAGAAAATAATGAGCGCTTCCCAGGCATTCGATTGCGCACCCCAAGCACGTGCACCGGCGCCTTCAAGTTGCTCGCCTTGAACTCTTGGCTCTGCCAAATCGGGTTTACCAAACTGCTTCGCTCGAAAGGGAAGCGTTGAGTTAGCCCAAATATAAGGCAAAATCATGCCCCCTAAGATACACCACAATTGAATAGTCATAATTTTCTCCCATAAGTTCATCCCAGATTAACCAACGAAAGCGTTTGGGTAAACACTTAACCTATTAGTCTGGCGAAGAAGACTTATGCCGACCATCTGCACTAACTGACAATGGCCTCAGTGGCGACAAGTGCGGCAGGGACATTCTCGCTCTATCTGGCTTCAAACTTTACTTTCAAACTTTACTTTCAAACTTTAGCTTCAAACTATGTCTTCAAACTATGGTTTCAAATCAGCAATTCGAACCGTATTGGCTATGACCACACGATCATGTTCATCACGTATTTGCAGCATCAGCTTTTGCCTGTCCCAATCGACTTCGATAATCCCAAAACTCGATTCATAGAAAGGTACTCCAACCCGAAAGGGGCCCGATTCATGTTCAGGATCTCTTTTCAGAATTTGCGTTAAAGGAAGATTCAAAGATGACGCTGTGACTTCCCACAGTGGGTAAGGCACCTGTTCTGTTTGACGGTAGATAGCTGAGGCATGCCGATCACCTGATATCAGTACTACACCATTAGCTTGTGTGTCAGTGAGTAGCTTATAGAATCGATTACGCTCTTTCGGCAGCGTGCGCCAGGCTTCCCAATTGTGCCCATCAGCAATCACCTGTATTGAGGTGGCTATAACTCGCACATCTGCTGGCTTGTTAAGCTGTTGCTCTAACCAGGCCCATTGCGTTTCACCCAACATCTGCTGATCTTCAGCATCACTCATGGCATATCGACCATTTGACGTTGGCGGCACTGCAACCTGTAAATCAGACCGGAAGAATCGCGTGTCTAACAAGATAAATTGAATTCTTTTGCCAGCCTCTCCCGTAATTTTCGAAAAGTAAACGCCATCGCGATTGGCTCTCGGATCGTCCTCGGTTATACCCCAGACATGGTTATATAGCTGTTGAGAAAAAAATTTGTGATCCCAGTTACCACCACCATCATTTATGCCGTAATCGTGATCATCCCATGTTACCAACAAGGGAGTCGTGTCGCGAAGTTGTTGGAACGGTTTCGATTCACTCAGTTGTTTGTAGCTCGCTCTTAAACTTTTTAATTGAGGGTCATCTTTCTCGGTCTTAGCATAGACATTGTCGCCGATAAAAAGGAAAAGATCAGATTCGGTGTTTTTAATTGTTGTAAAAATTTCCTGCGAGTTAGTCGATACCGCGCAGGAACCAAAGGCGATTCTGGAAACGGTTTTTGCTTCATCTAATACCATCGATGTCATCGGCGATATCTCAAATTCGTCGGCCGTGGCACTCATGGCGACCGAAAGCGCAAAGACAGGCAAAGCCGGAAATGTGAGTCGATTTAGAAATCGAGCGATGGAAAGTTTAAACATTTTGGTTCCTTCAAATTAATTCAATAACTGAGTCGTTAATCTCGTTCGAGTATCGACAGTTCCTTAATAATATTTCTTACCCTTGTCTTTATCGACGCTGATTCTTGTCCAAGCGCATCAACTAAGATCGCATCGGCTTGTTGTCGATATTCATGATGTGACAGTGCCAGCTCATTAAAGCCGTTATAAGCCCAAACGCGCATGTCCTTACTATCATCAACCAAGGCCTGTTTTAAACAAACTTCTAGTGGCTTTTTATGCGCCTTACTAATGTTGACGTAGGGCAGACACTGCAACAAATGCAACTTAGCTTGAGGTTGCAGTTCAGCAAATAGCTGCATAAAAAAAGTTTTCTCATTAACCTTAGAACGCGGATTGTTCTCAAGATGATGTTTCAGTAGCCAGGTTGCACCAGCCTTCGTCGTCACATCGGTCGAAAGTTTGAGTAGCTGTGCAATAAATTCCCGCCCCTGATAGAAGCGATGATAGATCTCAATAATTGTATCTTTAGACTTTCCGTCCCACTGAACTAGTGCTTTATGCAAGCTCATCACAGACCCTCAGCGGCTTTATAAGCACCGCGTCAATTTTTTGACATACATTTTTAGCCGCGAAACTTTAGCACCGAGACCGGTGGCAGTGCCAGTCCCTAAAACACGGCGAATAGTCGACTCTGCACTAGACCTCAGGAGCATCCTCTGACAGTCTTACGCCTCGATTAACTCAGACCACCCAAGCTGTAAACCACCTTATGTCACCAACATCCACTATCGCCTCATCCGGGTCGTCAAGCGAGCCCGCAGTAAGCAACCCAGAATCTAGATATCGCTGGTTATTACTGTTCGGCGTCTGGCTTTTGTACGCTGCATTTGGTCTTGCTGCGACAAGTCTTGCGCCATTAGTTGGCTACATCAAAGAAGACATGACCCTAAGCCACAGCCAGATGGGGACTATTCTTGGTATTTGGCAGCTGGTGTACATCGGCTCCGCGATACCCTGCGGTATTTTGCTCGACAAACTTGGCAGCCGCTGGGGCTTAACCATCGGCGGCATCATTATTGCGCTTTCTCTGCTGACACGAGGGTTATCAGACAACTACGTACAACTACTGGCGGCGGTGATGATCTTTGGCATTGGTGGTCCAATCATCTCAGCAGGCGCGCCCAAGGTCGTAACGGCTCGATTCACAGGATCCGATAGAGGCCTAGCAATGGGGATCTATATGACAGGACCTGGAATCGGCGGCATCATTAGTCTCACGTTGACTCACTCAACCTTACTACCCGCCCTTGAAGATTCTTGGCGTAACATCATGTTCCTGTGGGCGGGGCTGAGCCTCGTGGCATCCTTGCTCTGGCTTTTAATTTCATCCCACCCCAGTGCGGAACAAGCAGCCTCTGAGATACCCAGTGGCGCAGGTAGTGGCGGTCAGCTGGCAGCATTCAAAACGATTCTGCGTGAGCCTGCGGTTATTTTAGTGCTGCTGATGAGCGTCGGCGTCTTCTTGTTTAATCATGGGTTGAATAACTGGCTACCGGAATTGCTGCGCAATGATGGGATGAGCTTTATAGAGGCCGGTTACTGGGCTGCTATTCCCACCGTTATCGGCATTATAGGGTCACTCTTAATCCCCAGACTCGCAACACCCGGGCGGCGCTTTAATATCTTGATTGGCCTGAGCGCCTGTGCGGCAGCGGCAAGCCTGCTGCTACATTTTCAAGAGGGTCCGCTATTGTTTTCTGGGCTTTTACTGCAGGGTATCGCTCGGTCTTCGCTCATGACAGTGTTAATTCTGACACTAGTAGAGCTGCCAGCTATCGGCGAACGTTACGCGGGTTTAGCCAGCGGTTTCTTTTTCTCTGCAGCAGAGGTTGGCGGTGTGCTAGGACCGGTCACGTTGGGGCTTTTATATGACGCAACAGGCAACTTCGATACCGGTCTTTACTTTCTCACAGCGGTTGCTGTCGCAACCGGCTTAGGCGGCGTTAAGCTAAAACAGCTTGCAAGGCAGCGCTAGTAACGACTTTGCCGATTCCGAGGCTTCGCTAGGAATACAAAGGGCAATGCGAACGGACCGAATAATGCCCCCAGAACCACCCATAATCGGGTATTAATACCTTTTTTCTTAGCGACTGAAAAACAAACTCCGGCACACACAATAGTGATGCCCACTAATACATAACTTGTGATGGGTAACATCGGTTTTTTCCTGCACCCTTGCGCAACTTTTGTTGCGCTTTTGCTGTTTTTTTGTGCTTTTTTTTGTGCTTTTTTTGAGCTCGAAGTTATTTTGCTATCCCAGTTTGATACCTACTCACCCTAGGTAGGTTTTCTGGTTTATCACGATAGGCCGACGCGCAGGCTTAGTCCTCGACCACTTCTTTGTAACTATTTGATTCAAGATCATCAAGCGGGAAAATTGGCCGCCGCACGTTTTTGAAGTCCAACTGAGAATAGTCTGATGTGCAAACCCCGACGCCTGCACACTCAACGATCTCTTTTGCGATGGACCGATAGGTCGCACGGTAATGAATACGACTCTTCAACATGAGGTAGGTTTTATGCAGCGGGTCTATGCCTAAACTGGAGAAACAACCCAGATCGTAAGGCTCAACATGCCGCGATATCACAATGATCTGCACCTTACCAGTATCTAATACAACGGTCGTACCCATGTTCATGGTTGAGCCTGTGCTCATCGGCCCCTTTATCGTGAAACGGCCATCAGATATTGTTTTGACATTACCGGTCACCTGCAACGGTTCGGACTGGACATCTAACGCATCCATCTGAAATTTGGCACCCAGAGTTACCGTAACCGTGTTGCCAACCCCGGCTGCCGCCATCAGATCTACCGCCTGCGGATCATAGATGCCAAATGCGGCAACATCCTGCAGACCTTGATTCAATATTTCACGCAATACCTCGGTCGTATCCATCGTTCCGCCGGAGGCAGTGTTATCATAATGATCTAAGAGAATGACAGGCCCGTCACCTGATTTTTCAGCAGCGGCCTGGCCAGCAGCTATTGAGTCTTGCAGGGGCACGGGTTCATAAACAAACTTTTTGCGCTCCGCCCAAGCCATCTCAAGTAACTCATCCACAATTTCTTTCGCCTTAACCTTATCGTTATCAGTGACAACAACAACACTCAAGCCTGCGTTGTAAATATCCGCATGGGGAAAACCGGTGAACAGGCTCACCAGCAATGCGCCGTCTTGCTCGAGCTCGACACACCGCGCTTGCAACTCTTTGTTGGGGAAGTCATCCGTGCCCTGGCGCATGACGTGAGGTAACATTCTGGCATTGCCTGACGCCATTACAGGTGTCACACCTCCGGCGAGAGATTGAAACAACACCTTGCCCACTCTTTGTCCCGTTTCGTACATATCGACATGCGGATAGGTATGAAAACCGGCGATGACAGTTGCATTGTCGACCATGGCGGGATAAAGATTGGTATGCATATCAAGGCCAACCGCAATCGGAATGTTAGGATTTTCGTCCCGTAACCGTTTCAACAGTGCGCCTTCGCCGTCCTCAATAGATTGCGTCACCATTGCGCCATGAAGTTCTAGTAGAATCGCGTCACAGCCTTTCGCATCAGCACAAATTGTATCGGTTATATATCGATAGGCGTCTTCCAGAACAGGTCCGGACGGCGGCGCGCTTGCTGCTATAGATGTCTTAACGCTAGCGCCGGCCTGTTCAGCAGCATCTAACAAACCTGCCATAGTCGTGCCCGTACCACGAATCATATTCAGCGCTGCATCACCCTGCAGAGGCTGCCTGCCTCCACCAAATCTTGTGATATCGGTAGGTACCGGCGAAAAAGTATTTGTCTCATGACTCATCATCGCTAACAACACTTTCATATTGGTGCTCCTGTAGAGGTTTGGTTTCATCAAAACTTAGAAACCCTTGGCGATCAAAACTTATTCAGTGAAGTTGATATCCGGATCCTGATAGTAGCGTTGATGCCATATACCTTCGCCCTTCTCTGTTTCAAGGGGCATGCGCCAACTGCGAACATTTGCTGAGGGCAACGCGACTCGATACAAACCGCGTGGCTCATTGATGGTGTTTCGAATGTATTCTTCTGCGCCCTGCTTTGGCAAATAGCGCTCTGCAATTTCGCGGTAGGTATCTCGCCACGCCTCATCATGACCCACATCGTGGACAAGTTCTGCTAAGCCTTCAACCAATACCTTGCGATAAGGTAGTCGTGCCTCGTCGATACAAAGCGCAGCGCGACTATCCGCACGAAGACATGCGAACCACTCGGACCTTTGGCGTGGCGTGAAATAAATATTATCCTGTTTGTGGAGATACCAAATCGGCGTTACCAACGGGCTACCGTCCTGACGCGTTACTGCCAGCCGAAGAATAACACCTCGTTCGTTTAGAAATTCCGTCTGTTCTTGTCGTGATAATTTTGGCATGTTTCAGCTTCGGTCACTGTTAGATTTGCGATCATAGTACATGTGGCCATGCCGCTAAAAGACGATGTTTAATAGGTCGCTCGAAAAAAAGGCAAAAAAAAGGCGCGTTCCGAAGAACACGCCTTTTTAATTTCTTGATTTCTTACGCTATAAGGACATCCCTAAAGACGCACACAACGAAGACTCAAGCATTACTTATAGAGCAGTAATGTTTTCAGCTTGTGGTCCCTTTTGGCCTTGGCCAACAGTGAACTCAACTTTTTGGCCTTCGACCAAAGTCTTGAAACCGTCGCTAACGATTGCACTGAAGTGTGCAAAAACGTCTGGACCATTTTCTTGCTCAATAAAACCAAAACCTTTTGATTCATCGAACCACTTAACTGTTCCTGTAACTGTATTTGACATAACTAATATCCTAAAATAATAAAATTTGCCCTTGGGCATTTAGTAGCGGAAAAATTGACTTGTACTTAAGAACTTCAGGACGGTGCGTTATGAACGGAACGAAGTGGAGCAAATAAACAGTAGACTTTCTTTCTAGCTATCGCGCATTCTAGGCGGATTCAATCCAATGTCAACAAAAATACCGCATAATAAAACCGTTACCTCAGGCTTTTAGGCCTCTACAGCCCATAGGTCGGGCTTTAGCCATCATTACAGGTTGTCCAAAAAAGGCACGAGATCGAGCCGTGAACGCCCAAACAATGGGTAAAACCGCCTATAAATCGACTAATTTTTGACAATTTCGATAGCAAACCACGCTTTGAAAGCTCGACCTGAAGAGACTTTCGACTTATAGTGCGCGCCCGTTAAGTATGTCTTTGTAAAACTTCAGGAAATTCCCTTGATTACTACCGCAAATGTCACCATGCAATTCGGCTCTAAGCCGCTTTTTGAAAATATCTCTGTCAAGTTTGGCGAAGGCAACCGATACGGCCTGATTGGCGCAAACGGCTGCGGAAAATCGACGTTTATGAAGATTTTGACCGGCGAGCTCACCGCAACATCGGGAAATGTCTCTATCTCGCCCAACACCCGTCTTGGCGTCCTAAGTCAGGATCAGTTTGCTTTTGAAGAATTTAGTGTTGTCGATACTGTCATTATGGGCCACAAAGAACTGTGGGAAATTAAGCAGGAAAGAGATCGAATTTACGGCCTTGCCGAGATGTCAGAAGATGAGGGCATGAAGGTCGCTGATCTCGAAGTTCAGTTTGCAGAGTTAGATGGCTACAGTGCTGAAAGCCGCGCCGAAGAAATATTAATGGGCGCCGGCATCGAACAATCACTGCATTACGGTCCCATGAGTGAAGTGGCACCAGGTTGGAAGTTGCGAGTGCTGCTTGCCCAAGCGCTTTTTTCAGATCCAGATGTGCTGCTACTCGACGAACCAACCAACAACCTCGACATCCACACTATTAAGTGGCTTGAAGATATTCTGAATGATCGTCAGAGCACCATCATCATTATCTCTCACGACCGTCACTTCTTAAACTCTGTCTGCACGCACATGGCAGACATTGACTATGGTGCGCTTGTCGTCTATCCGGGCAATTACGATGACTTTATGATCGCTTCGACGCAAGCACGCGAACGCCTGCAGTCTCAGAACGCAAAGAAGAAAGCGCAAATATCTGAACTACAGCAGTTTGTTAGCCGCTTCTCGGCAAATGCATCAAAAGCAAAGCAAGCCACTTCTCGTGCTCGACAACTCGAGAAAATTGAACTCCATGAAATCAAACCTTCAAGCAGAGTAAGCCCCTACATACGATTCAATCAGGAAAAGCCACTGCATCGGCTTGCCGTGACCATCGAAGATCTGGGTCACAGTTTCGATAATGAAGATCTGTTTCATAAGGGTAATTTGATTATTGAAGCGGGTACACGACTGGCTGTCATTGGTGAAAATGGCGTGGGCAAATCGACTTTCCTACGATGCCTCGTCGACGACTTGGCAGCAAAAGAAGGCACCGTTAAGTGGGCAGAAAATGCTAGCCTTGGGTATTGCCCGCAGGACACCGGCGCTGTATTCAATACGGGCAAAAATCTGTTTGAATGGATGAGCACGTGGCAGAAGCCTGAGCACGATGATCAAATTGTTCGCGCCACCTTAGGTCGCCTGCTTTTCTCAACGGAAGACTTCGATAAGAAAACGGAAGTTTGCTCCGGTGGCGAGAAGAACCGCTTGCTGTTTGGAAAGCTTATTATGTCCGAAACCAATGTATTGTTAATGGACGAGCCTACCAATCACTTGGACATGGAATCGATTGAATCATTGAACCTTGCGCTCGACAATTTCGAAGGTACGATCATCTTCGTCAGTCACGATAGAGAGTTTGTATCGTCCCTTGCAACAAGGATATTGGAAATCAAAGATCACAAGTTGATCGATTTCCAAGGCACCTACGACGAGTATCTAGCAAGTATGGAAAATTCAAAGTCTTCCTACGGTTAAAGTACTGCGTAGTATGTAAGTAATCACCAACAAGCTAGAGCCGCCGTCTTTATGAGCGGCCTTCAGCATTCTCGTTCGTTACCCCATCGGGTAGCGGATATCCCGAGATACGACATCAATCGCATTCATCACATCGTCATCAAGCACTAAATCTGCTGCCGCAAAAATATCCGTCAACTGATCTGGGTGCGTTGCGCCAACAATGGTCGAGGCCACAAAATCATGCTGCTTGCTCCAGGCCGTCGCCAACGTGACGGGCGCAATACCTGCCTGCTCGGCAATTGTCATGAACCTTTCTGTTGATGCAAGGGATGCATCATTCACAAAGCGACGCGCCATCGCGGCCTGGCGCGCCCCAACATTCATGTACTTGGTAAACCTGGCACCCTCGGGTAGCGCGCCATCATTGTATTTACCTGAAAGGACACCACCGGCTAACGGCGAATAAGGAATCAAACTGACTTGCTCTTGCCGGCAAGCTTGCGCCAATTCATCTTCGAAACGGCGATTGTTTAAACTAAAGTTATTTTGGATGGTCTCGTATCGACTTAGGCCATGCATTTCAGACACCATTGAAGCTTTTGTCACGCCCCAACAGGTTTCGTTACTCGAGCCGAGCACCCTCACCTTACCTGCTTGCACAAGATCATCAAGCGCACCAAGAATCTCCAAATAGGGCGTATCGTGATCAGGCCAATGGGTTTGATAAAGATCAATATAGTCCGTTTGCAATTTTTTCAAGCTAACTTCAACCGCGCGAATGATGTTGTGTCGATCAAGAGCGGTCTTACCATCTCGAACGGCCGCCTTAATCCAGCCATGACTTGGTCCGGAGACTTTCGTCGCAATGATCAACGAGTCCCTTGATTTTGTTTTCATCCAGCGGCCAACAATCTCTTCCGTTAAGCCGGCGTATTTTGCATCAGGCGGTACAGGGTAGTTTTCTGCCGTGTCAAAGAAGTCGATGCCAGCGTCAAAACTACGATCCAAAATCTCAAAGGCTGTTTTCTCGTCTGCGCCGGTACCAAACGTCATGGTGCCCATACATATTTCCGATACAGCTATACCGCTGCGACCTAGTCTGTTTGTCTTCACAAGATTACCTTCTACAAAAAATGACTTTGATAGTGAAAAGTGGCTTAGCTGAATATAACGTGAAAGCTATCATTGCCTACCAGTAGCTTTTATGGACGGCTGCACCCTGGCTTTCAAGAATGGGACCGACGACTTCAATATCCCTTTCGCCGCGAGCGATAATCTCACGACAAGGTATCGTGAACGAGTCGCCAGCAATCTCCCCAAGCAATGCAGCTGAACAACCAAATACGACACGACTAACTGTACTCCAATAAATAGCACCGGTACACATGGCGCATGGCTCTGTGCTTGTATATAGCGTCAGCTCTGCCATTTTCTCTGCGCCGAGCTGCTTGCTAGCCTTACGCAACAATTCCATCTCAGCATGACGGGTTACGTCATTATTAGTGTGCACCGTATTCATCGATTCAATAACAATATCCTGTCTGGTTGGGCCAGATGCTAACAAAGCACCGAAGGGGTGGTTACCATTTTCTACTGCTGCTATTGCTAGCTCATAGGCACGCTGAATAAGTATTTCATGTTCTGACACGTAAGCTTCTCGACTAAATATTCTTAATGAGTTTGAGCGACCTAAAAAATGTCATCTGCGGGATAAGCATCGAACCAGTTATTACTGTCCTGATAGGCTAGTGCGAATTCGAGCAGTTCACGGTCTTTACCAATCGGTGCAATGAATTGGATTCCCATGGCTCGCTTCGCATTACCGTCTTTACCGCCATCGGAAGCAGTAGAATCATCAAAACCAGCAGGCAAGGAGATCACCGGGCAGCCGCTTAAAGTTGCTCCAATTGTTACCTCCATCCAGCGATGATACGTATCCATCGTCCTGCCGCCAACGCTTGTCGGCCAATGCTGATCCAAGGAGAAAGGAAAAGCCTGCGCCGACGGTAACGCTAAAATATCGTATTTGACAAACGCTTCATTCAGCACGCGAAACCAATTAGAGCGATTAACGCCGGCATCGTAAACGTCGGCTGCAGTGACATTCGCAGCTTGTTCAATTTCCCAGATAAGTTCCGACTTAAGTTGTCGGCGATGATTCTCGTTGGCGTATAGGCCGCGCCGAGAGTTCGCAACCAACCAATGCCGCAGCGTTAGCCAAGTTTTCCATAAACTATCGTAATCAAAGGGAATACGTATCGCCTCGACTCGACCGCCTGCTGCAGCAGTTTGCTCTAAGGCTTTTTCGCACAAAGATATTACGCCCGGATCAAAGGCGAGGTGGCCATCGTAGCTGCCCAACCAGCCGATACGTACATCTGACAGGTCAGCTTTTTTGTACTGAGATAATGATGCAGGTGCCGGTTGCTGACTCAGCGGTGAGCCAGCATCGGCGCCGGCCATCGTCTCAAATAGACAGATAACATCTTCGACGGTTCGCCCCATCGGTCCTTCAATCGGCAACTGATCGAAAAATAATTCCTGCTTATCCTTCGGCACACGGCCGAGACTCGGACGAAAACCAACGACATTGTTGTAAGCCGCAGGGTTTCTCAAAGAGCCCATCATGTCACTGCCATCCGCGACCGGCAGCATACCTGTCGCTAGTGCAACGGCTGCACCACCACTACTGCCGCCAGCGGTTAGAGAGGCGTCGAATGCATTACCGGTCGCACCGTAGACCGGATTATAACTTTGCGAGCCAAGCCCAAACTCCGGCACGTTTGTTTTACCAATAAAGATCGCACCTTCAGATCGAATTCGCGACACAAAAACATCATCGGCTTGGGCAACAGTATCGGCAAAGATCGGCGAACCAAAACTGGTGACAAAGCCTGCCACATTCGAAAGGTCTTTGACTGCGTGGGGCATACCATGAAGCCATCCTTGATAGTGACCTCTAGCCAGATCCGTATCGGCTTTTCTTGCTAAGGCAATCAGATCGTCACCATCAAGCATCGCAACAATCGCGTTAAGCGTTGGATTGAGTCGATCAATACGATCAACCACGTACGTCATATATTCTTCACAACCCAACGCTTTGGTTCTGATTTTTTCGGAAACCTTAACCGCGGTCATCATGTCCATCGTCCACCCTCGTTAGTAATGTAAAGCGCATCCTTAAATGGGCGACTATGGAAAAATCGCCAGCTGTCACTCCAAGTCGTGTCATGTCAAATTATCAGATGACTAGCTATCGAATGACAAATGGCTAAATGGCAAGCTAAGCAAGCCCAGAAAAACCACCAGGAACAACGTCTAACAAACGCTGCGCCTCAAGCGGCAACGCAAAAATGTCTTCCGGTCGATTAGTCACCATTTGATTTTCAATCG